>CAWIXF010000001.1:0-15412 GCA_963840065.1 uncultured Alphaproteobacteria bacterium
GGCGGAATTGAACCACCGACACCTTGATTTTCAGTCACGTGCTCTACCAACTGAGCTACCTGGGCGCCGGCCTGCCGCAAGCGGCGGGCAAAGATTGCAGAGCGCGGGGCGTTATAAAGGGCCGGCTGCGGAGTGTCCAGAACGGCCAGCGCGCTGAAAACACTTAAGCTTTGACCCCCAAGGCGGCACGGAAGCGCTCTTTCAACGCCACGCCGTCGCGCAGCGGCAGCACGCGCGGTGGCTCCTCGGCGGCAATAGCTACGCGGGCGAACAGCGTCCCGTCGAGCGTCTTCAGCCGGCCGGCGAGATCGGCAAGGGCGCTTTCGTCCTGCACGTCGAGGCAGGTCGCAATGCCGCAAGCTTTGGCGACGTGACCAGGTCGACCCCGCTCGTCGTGTGGCTCGGCTGCATGCCGGTCTCGCCATAGACGCCATTGTCGAACACGATGACGGCGAGGTTAGGCGGTTGCTGGACAGCGATGGTGGCGAGCGAGCCAAGCCCCATTAGCATGTCACCATCGCCGGTGATGACCGCGACCCGCCGCTTCGGCTGTGCCAGCGCGAGGCCAAGCCCGATCATTGCGGTGCCTCCCATGGCGCCCCACATGTAGAAGTCCTTGGCGTTGTCGCCGAGCGCGGCCAGATCCCAGGTGGTCGAGCCAAGGCCGGGCACGACCAGGAGATCGTCGCCGCGATTGGCTAGCAATGTGGCCATGGCGGTGCGGCGTTCGAATTTCTGCGTCATTTGGTCCACACCTTGCGGCCGATCAGTTGCTGCGACAGCAGCACCGCGACGATGCGATCCTCACCGAATGCTTGTTGCGCGGCGCGCTCGGCCAAGGTCGTGACCTCGTCGGGCGTGTGTGCGCGATAGACTTCGGCCTCGCACAGCTTGAGCACCGGCTCGACGGCCGAGCCCATTGGCACCTGCCATGGATTGAACTCCTCCCATTCGCCGCGCATGGTCACCAGCATCAGCAGGGGAAAACGGCAAGTGCGCATCAGCGAGAGCATGTTGATGCAGTTGCCGACGCCGCTCGACTGCATCAGCAGCGCAGCGCGCTGGCCTCCGAGCCAGGCGCCGGCGGCGAGCGCTACGCCTTCTTCCTCGGTGGAAAGCACGACGTCGCGAATGTCTGAATCGGCGCGGCAGCGCTCGATCAGCCGGGCGTGGCCGGCATCGGGCACGTAACCGACCTGGGCAATGCCGGCGCGCTTGAGCGTATCGAACAACTCGTCCGGCCAGACGGCTTGTGTCGGTGCGTTCATGATGGCTCGCCTTCCGGCGGGTGTTCGCCGTCCTCGTCTTCGTCGGCCTTGACCGGAATCGCATAGACGCCGGAAAGCCAGCGATTGAGATCGACGTCCGCGCAGCGCTTGGAACAGAACGGCTTGAACGCAGCATCGGTCGGCTTGCCGCAGATTGGGCAAACGCGCGCGGCCGCTGTGCGGCGATCGATCTCATTCATAAGGTCACTTCCATAGCGCGAAGCCCATGCCGCAGCCGGTGCCGGCGGCCGAGCGGTAGCAAGGGATGTACTCCTGCCAGGCTTGGTCAAGGTGGCCGGCGGCGCCGGCGACCACGATCCAGTTGCGGATTTCCGAATTGCCGGAATTGAGCTTCTGCACCGGAATCGATTTCAGCGCGTCGCCGTCGTTGCGCTTGAGCGCGTCGAGTACGCCGCGGTCGAGTTCCTCATCGATGGTGAAGTGGCTCAAACCCCCGGAGGCGAGAATGCCGACGCGGGCGTTGCCTTGCGCGCTCTGCACCGCCTTGCGGATGGCTTGGCCCAGATCGTAACAGCGCTGCGGCCGCGGCTGGTTCGGCGGGAAATAGGTATTGAGCGCAATCGGCACGATGGGCAGGACCTTGCCGTTCATCATGCGGCGATGCACGAAACCGAAGGCGTGGCCTTCGCCGTGCTCCTTCGACAATTTTTTCGAGTGACTGACGTCGAAGCCTTGCTCGACCAGGCTTTCGATCAGACGCAGGCCGAGCATGGCATCGACCGGGTACTGGCGCGGCTTTTCGCTCTCGTGAAATTGCGAGCGCGCCTTGCGCCAGAACGCCGGCGCGTCCTCATCCATGTGCAGCGGATTGTTTTCGATGGTTTCGCCCCAATAGACGAGAATCGCCGGCATGTTGTCTTCGAAAAACTGCTCGTGCTGATCGTCGCCGATGATGATCAACGCATCGAGGTTGGCGTCGGCAAGATCGCGCGACAACCGCGCGATATTCTCGGAGCAGCGGGCGGAGCGCTCCTCCAGCACTTTCGGCTCGATCTGCTGCTTGATCGAGGGGTCGGCTTGTTCCAGCAATTCGCCGTAAGTGCAGGGCTTGCCGTTCTTGTCGAGCAACTTGCGGCCGGAGGCATCGATGGCGGCGTGTTTGGGATAGTCTTCCGCCGGGCTGTTGAGCAGCGGACTATGCGATGTGCCGATGCCGAGGACGATGTCGCCCATGAACGTCACTCCTGTTGTTTTTTGTCTGCGTCTAGCTTGCGCAGTTCCGTCTTCAATATCTTGCCGTAATTGTTTTTCGGCAGCGCGTCGACAAAAACATAATCCTTCGGCCGTTTGAAACGGGCAATATGCGACAGGCAGAGTGCGTCCAGGTCGGTTGCCTTGACCTCGCCGACCACGTAGGCGACCACGACCTCGCCCCATTCTCGGTCCGGACGCCCGATGACCGAGACTTCGCGTACCCGCGAGTCGGTCAGTAGCACTTCCTCGACCTCGCGCGGATAGATGTTGGAGCCGCCAGAGATGATCAGGTCCTTGGACCTGTCTTTCAGATGAAGAAAGCCTTCTTCGTCGAGCATGCCGACGTCGCCGGTGTGCAGCCAGCCGCCGCGCAAGGACGCGGCGGTCGCATCCGGGTTCTGCCAATAGCCGGCCATGACCACGCCGCGGCAGAGAATCTCGCCTGCTTCGCCCGGCGCCGTTGGCTTGTCGTTGGCATCGGCCGTCATGACCTCGACGAGGGAATAAGGCTTGCCGGCGGAACCCAAACGCTCGCGCCAGCGCGGATGCGCGCGGTCGGCGACGTCTTCCTTTGATAAAGTGGTGATGGTCATCGGCGCTTCGCCTTGGCCGTAAATCTGCGCAAGCCGCGGGCCAAAGCGGTCGAGCGCTGCGAGCGCGTCCTCGAGGTACATCGGCGCGCCGCCCCAGACGAGTGTGCGGATATTCTCCGCCTTGCAATCGGCCGGGCAGGCGACGAGGCGCTTGATCATGGTCGGTGCGGCGAACATCGACATGCGTGGAAACGCGTTGAACAGCGCGATCACTTCGTCCGGTTCGAAGCCGTCACCTTCCGGCACGACTTGCAGGCCGAGGCGCGCGACATGCGGCATGATGTAGATGCCGGAGCCGTGGCTCATCGGCGCGGCGTGCAACAGGCAATCTCCCGGTGTGATCGGGTCGACTTCGGCGGCGTAGGCTTCGCTCGCCAGCGCCAGGACATTGTGGGTCAGCATGGCGCCTTTTGGTCGCCCGGTCGTGCCCGAGGTGTAGAACAGCCAGGCAAGGTCGTCGCCCGCGCGTGGCGTCACAGCGATGGGGTCGGCGGTGAACAAGGATACGTAGTCGGCGCTGCCGATGGTGATCATACGTTCAAGTGAACGAGGCGCATGGGGCGCGATGGCGCTGTCGATGCCGGACGAGGCAAAACACACGCGCGCACCCGATTGCTCGAGAATAAAGCCAAGCTCGGCGCCGTGCAGCTTGGCATTCGCCGGCACCGCCGCGAGGCCGGCGTGCCAAATACCGTAAAGTAGCGCGAGATAGTCAGGTGTATTTTTGGCGGCGATGGCGACACGATCGCCGGGCGCGAGCATGAACCGTTCACGCAAGGCGCCGGCCAGCCGCGCCGCGCGTTCCGCCAGTTCGCCGTAGGTTGCGACGACGCGCGTGCCCGCTGCCGCCGCGGGTCGATCCGCATGACTGAGAGCGGCGCGATGAAGCCAGAGTGCAAGGTTCATTGGTTTTGCCCCTTCATCCCGGGGCACACGCGCAGCGCGCGAACCCGGAATAAAAGGATAGAATCATTACACGGCGTTGAGCCAGCCGAAGCGGATCGGGAAGCCTTCGCCGTCGAGCAGGGCCATTGTCTCATAAAGCGGCAGACCGACCACGTTCGAGTAGGAACCGACAAGCTTCACGATGAAGGAGCCGGCGATGCCTTGGGCGGCGTAGCCGCCGGCCTTGCCGCGCCATTCGCCGGAGGCAAGATAGGCTTCGATATCCTCTTCCGACAGCCGCTTGAAACGGACGCGTGTTTCCACCAAACGCTGGCGGAATGTTTCCTTCGGGGTGACGATGCAAATGCCGGTGTAGACGCGGTGGTTGCGGCCGGACAAGAGCCGCAGGCACTGCGCCGCTTCGTCGAGCAGTTCGGCCTTGGGCAAAATGCGGCGACCGACCGCCACCACGGTATCGGCGGCGAGAATGAAGGCACCGCGCAATTCGTCGTCGAGCTTGACGTTCTCCAGCGCCGTTTGGGCCTTGGCGTGGGCCAGCCGGTTGGCATAGGCGCGGGGGATTTCGCTGCGGTTCGGGCTCTCGTCGATATCCACCGGCTTGAGCGCATCCGGCTCGATGCCGGCCTGATTGATCAGCGCAAGCCGGCGCGGCGAGCCCGAGGCGAGCACAAATTTTGGCCGACCGATCATGATCCAGTTTCCATTGCGCGCCGGAAACTAGCGGAAGACTTATGCCGCCACAACGACGATTACGGCAGGCGCTAGGCCCGGAAGGCCTGCTTGTCGGTGCCTGAATAAAGGGCTCTTACCTGCCGGCCGACAGCGTCGGCATGCGCGGCGAGCGCCGCCTCGTCGAGATCGGCTTTCGGCCGTGGCTCCGGGTCGAAATTGTGCTCGTGGTCGACACCGCGCACCAGCATCGCCGAGTCGCGCACCTTTAGCTGCTTGACGTCTGTCGAAATGTATCGAATTGCGAGTTCGATGCGCCGTTCATTCGAGCGGTTCGGTTCCGACCCATGCACCAACTTCACGTGGTGTAGCGACATTTCGCCCGGATTGAGGATGCAATCGACGGTGCGCTCATTGTCGACCTTTACAGCAATCTCCTGTCCACGCGATAGCAGATTGTCCTTGTGGAAAGTGTCGACGTGTTGGAGATGATCCGTCGTTTGTGAGCCGGGTACGAATTTCATGCAGCCGCTCTCGAGATTGGCAGGAGACAGCGCGACCCACGCGGTGCAAACGTCGTCCTTGTTCAGGCCCCAGTAGAAGGCGTCCTGGTGCCAGGAAACGAAGCCAGGGCTTTTGGTCTCTTTGATGAAAAAATTAGTGGTCCAGCAAAGAAGGTTAGGGCCGAGAATCTGTTCAACGGCGTCGAGGATGCGTGGGTGATGTACCAGTTTGTCGACCCAGGTGAAAAGGAGATGCGCCTTGTGACGGAAATTGCCCTGCAGTGGCTCGCCGATTTTCGACTCATGTGCTTCGAGCGCGCCGCGATAATAAGCGACTTCGTCCGGTGACAGAACGGGCACTGGAAAATAATAGCCGTCGCAATGATAGGCTTCGACGGCGGCCTTCGACAGGCTCTGCGGCATGGCTCCCTCCCGACACGAGGCTGCGGTACATTATAGATATATTTGAGGATCCGAAAGCCAAAGCGATAACGCTATTCGTTGCCGCCACTTGCCGCGCCAAAGCGCTCGCGGATGCGCTCGATGAGTTGATCGCGCACCTCGCGGTAGGCCGCAAGCTTTTGTTCACGGTTGCCCTCGGCGGCGGTCGGATCGACGGTCGGCCAATACTCGACCTCTGCCGCAATCGTGCGCGTGAGCTCGAGCGCCTTATGGTGCGCGGGCGGCGACAGCGTCACGATCAGGTCGAAATTCAAGCCTTCCAATTCGTCGAGCTCCTCGAACGTCGTCGGCTTGTGACGGGCGATGTCGATGCCGACTTCCGCCATCACGGCATCCACGAACGGGTCGGGTTCTCCTTTCTGCACGCCGACGGAACTGACGTAGACGGTCTTGCCGAACATCTGCTTGAACAGGGCTGCCGCCATCGGCGAGCGCACCGCGTTCAAGCCGCACGCGAACAGGACCGCGTGGGGCCGGGAACGACGCTCCGACGCAGGCATGGTCGCGTCAGCCTTTCCAATGCAGCACGCAGATCAGGGTGAAGAGGCGGCGGGCGGTGTCGACATCGACTTTCACCTTGTCCTTAAGCCGCTCCATCAGGATGCGCGAACCTTCATTGTGTATGCCGCGGCGGCCCATATCGAGCGCTTCGATCTTGTCGGGCGTGGCGGTGCGAATCGCCTGGTAGTAGCTGTCGCAGACCGTGTAGTAGTCCTTGACGATGCGACGCAGTGGTGAGAGCGAAAGGAGATGCGCGACCACCGGGTTGCCGTCCTGCGTGCGGATGTCGAAAGCAAGCCGGTTGCCGGTGATACTCAATCTCAACGTAAAAGGCCCGCCGTTGTGACCGACAGGGGCGAAAAAATTCTGTTCGAGCAGATCGTAGATTGCGACCTGGCGCTCATGCTCGACGTCTGGATTGGATCGGCCGATGGTTTCCTCGTCGAGCGTGACTTCGACCAGGCGCTGTTTGGCAGCGGGCGGTGTTTTGGCCGCGGTCATCTCTGATTGAGCCGGATGGCGACCGAGCGGGCGTGCGCCGTCAGACCTTCCGCTTCGCCGAGCGCAATGGCGGAAGGGCCAAGCGCGCGCAACTGATCGGGTCCGCATTTAAGCAGCGAGGTTCGTTTCATGAAATCGAGCACGCCCAGACCCGAAGAGAAGCGCGCCGACCGCGCCGTCGGCAGCACGTGATTGGAGCCGGCAACATAATCGCCGATCGCCTCCGGCGTATAGGCGCCGATAAAGATGGCGCCGGCGTTGCGGATACGCTGACAGAGCTTTTCGGCGTCCTCGGCTACGATTTCCAGATGTTCGGGCGCGAGCCGGTCGACCAGCGGGATGGCGTCGTCGAGCGTTTTGACCGTGATGATCGCGCCGAAATCTTTCCACGAGGCGCTCGCGACTTTGGCGCGCTTGAGCGTCTTGAGCTGCGAACTCGACTGCTTGCGCAACGTTGTCGGCGAGGCCGGCATCGTCGGTGACCAGGATCGATTGGGCGCTCTCGTCGTGCTCGGCTTGCGCCAAAAGATCGGCGGCGATCCAGTCGGCATTGCCGGTCTTGTCGGCGATGACGAGCACTTCGGAGGGGCCGGCGATCATGTCGATGCCGACCTTGCCGAACACGAGTCGCTTGGCGGCGGCAACATAGGCGTTGCCGGGGCCGACGATCTTGGCGACCGGCGCGATTGTCTCGGTGCCGTAAGCCAGCGCCGCGACCGCTTGCGCGCCGCCGACGCGGTAGACTTCGTCGACACCGGCGAGCTTGGCCGCCGCCAACACCAAAGGCTCGAGCTTGCCGTCGGGCGTCGGCACCACCATTACGAGGCGGGAGCAGCCGGCGACCTTGGCCGGTACGGCGTTCATCAAGACAGATGAGGGATAGGCGGCGGTGCCGCCGGGAACGTACAAACCGACCGCTTCGATGGCGGTCCATTTGGCTCCCATCACCACGCCGAGCGTATCGGTGAAGTGCGTGTCCTGCGGCTTTTGCCGTATGTGATAGGCCTCGATGCGGTCGCGCGCGAGGTTCAGCGCGGCGAGTGCTTGCGGCTCGCATGCTTTTTCCGCGGCGTCGATTTCGGCCGCCGAGACGCGCAATCCCGTCTTGGCGAGATCGACGCGGTCGAACTTGGCGGTTAATTCGATCAGCGCCTCATCACCGCGCGCCATCACATCGGCGATGATGCCGCGCACGGTCTGCTCGACGTCTTGCGCAGCTTCGCGCTTGACGCCGAGAAAGGCTGCAAACCGCTCGGCAAAATCGGCGCTTTGGCTGTCCAGTCGAAGAGGCATGGAATGTATCCGCCGGGCTGTGCCGGTGACAGGTGAATGGGTGATGCGCCCCCTCGCGTCAACCCTTGGTCCGCAAGGCTTGGTCCGCAAGGCTTGGGCGGCAAAGCTTGGGCGGCAACAGGCTTAACGCCGAAGACAAAGGCTGCCGAAAGCGGCGCTTTTTACCGCCGTTGATCTGTGCCCCGACTCTTTCTTATGGCAGGGCGGGGAACGGTCAGGAGGCCTCAGGCTCGGCTGGCGCATCGCCTTCGACGACGGCATGGCTCGGGCAACCGGCCGCGCTCCATCTCGGTCCGAGATCGGCCAATTCGGCCTCCAGGCATTCTACCTCCAGCCGCAGCGCGCCACCGCCCGAAAAGGTGAGCGTCACAATTCCGGAGGGTGCTTCGGTCTCGGCGAATTCGACCGCCAGAAGGTTGAGGACCACCTCTTCGCCGGCCGGGTTCATCTGCCGGCACTTGCAGGATAGGACGCGCTCGAAACGCAAGGCCGCGCGGCGCCGGCGGAATTCGGGCTTCTCGCCCTGTTCGCCCTGCGCGCCCTCCCAGTCGAAGCGGTTGAGCGCCACCACGACCCGTTTTTCCTGCGGCCGCCACATCACCTCGGACGTCTTCACCACCGCATCCTGCACATGGGTGGAGACGACCTCGAGATCCTCTTCGTCGAGGACAACGAATTTCAGCGCGTCCATGGGGTTATCGCCCTCTTGTGTCCAACTAATTAGGAACGGGCGCAAAGCCGCGCAAGGGAGCTAGCGGTTGGGAAACGCGGGCTCGAGGCCGGCTTCGACCCAGCGGTCGCGGGTCTCGTTGTTCGTCAGCACGCCCAGCAAGGCGTGGGCCGCATCCGCGTTCGGGCTGCCCGTCGGAATTCCGGCAGTGTAGGTGTTGGCATAATAAAGGTCGCCCGGCAGCGGACCGACGATGGTGACGCCCTTCACGGTCAACATTTCGCTGATGAAGGTGGTGCCGATCTCGGCGCGGCCGTCGGCGACCGCTTGCGCCACTTCATAGCCGCGCTTGCCCAACACGGCCTTTTTGAAGATCTCGTCGGCAATGCCGAGTTTCTGCAATAGGCCAGTGAAATTAACCCCCGAGGAGCCGCCCGCTTTCGGATCGCTGAACGACACGCCTTTCGCCTTGAGCAAAAGCTGCTTGAAGGCTTCGGGCGTGGAGATATCCGGCGGCGTGGCCCCTTCTTTGATCGCAACGCCGGTGATGGTGCGGCCGAGATCCATGCGGCTGCCGGCGACAAGGCGGCCTTCCTTTTCGATCATCTCGATCGCCGCCGCCGCCGGCAGGATCACCAGGTCGGCTTGCTCGCCGCCGTCGAGGCGCGCGCGCAGCGAGCCCGCGGTGCCGAAATTCATGTCGAGCGTGTGGCCGGTCTCGCGCTCGAATGTCGGGCCGAGCAGCCGCACCATCGGCTCGACGGCGCCGGCGCACATGACTTTGATGGTGGCCAAGGTTTCACTCCCATTATTTTGGGTGCTATCATAGAGGGGAGGCATCGTCTGCGGAAGCGGGCGGTCACTTCGGCGCGCCCGGAGCGGCGCGAAAGGGCAGCGCTTTCCAGACCGACAGACAAATGGTCAGCACAGCGATTGCCGGCATCACCAGTGCGTCGGGCGCGTCCATGGCCCACAAGGTGGCGCCAGTGAATACGCACCAGATGATAGGAAACACGAGAAGCACAACGTGCGCGCCGCGCATCGCCAACAGCGCGCCGATGGTTGCGGCTACGGTAGGGTCGGGCATGAGACCAAAGATTTCCAGCTGGCTCCATGGCCGGCCGAACAGCGGCGCCAGCAAGGGCTGAATGAATAGCGCGAAGAATACGATTGCGGTGCCGATGCGCGCGGCGAGACCGGCGTCAGGCGAGAGGCGGTTCAGTGCGACACCCAAGACGACGAGCAAGGCCGCTTCCGCGGCGAAGCCAACCGCCGCGTAGCGCGCCGCCCAGTTGATGGTGTCGTAGCGTTCGTAGAGATAAGCCCACGCCACCCAGAGCCAACAGACGGCGAGGATCGCCGCGATCGCCCGTCCGCGCCAGGCGCCGCCACGCCACAACAGCACGACCAGCGTGATGCCGAGCGCGATTGCCACGATATGCAGCGGCCAGACCGCGCGGTTGTAGAGCTCAAACTGCCGGTAATAGATGTGCGGAGTAAACAGCAGAAAGTCGGACGGCGTATAGGTCAGCCAGACCGACATCAGAAGCTCTCGACCGCCGCGGCGATGCGCTTGCGCAAGGTCTCGTCGGGCAGCCGCCCATAGGAAGCACCGATGTTCTCGCGCACATGGTCGGGGCGCGAGGTCGCCGGAATAGGGCAGGTGACGGCCGGCTGCGACACAATGAACTTGAGCAAAACCTGCGCCCAATTCGCGCAGTCGATCTCCTTCGCCCAGGCCGGCAGCGGCTGGCGCTTGGCCGCGCGCACCAGCGGCCCGCCGCGGAACGGCCGGTTGCAGATCACCGCAATACCGCGCTCACGCGCCAGCGGCAGAATGCGCTGTTCAACGTCACGATCGACGACGTTGTAAGTGACCTGGATGAAGTCGAGCGGGAATTCGCGCATGACTTGCTCGAATTCGTCGTGGCGGCGGCCGTGCGAGGTGGTAATGCCGACGTAGCGCAGGCGGCCCTTCGCCTTCATGGAGAGCAACATCGGCAGGTGTTGCTGCCAGGACAGAAGGTTGTGAACCTGCAACAAATCGAAGCGGGCGATGCCCCATTTCTTGCGCGTGATCTCGATCTGCTCAAGCCCGCCGGACGTGGTCCAAACCTTGTCGGCGGAAAAGACCTTGTCGCGCGCAACAAGCTTCGCAAGACCATAGCCGATCGTGTCCTGCGCGGAGCCGTACATCGGTGAGGAATTGATCATGCGGCCGCCGCCGGCGAAGAATGCGCGCATCACGCCGGTGCAGGCGTCGCGCGCTTCCGGATCATTGCCGACATTGAACGTGCGCCAGCTGCCAAGACCGACCAAAGGAAGCTGCTCGCCGGAGGAGGGGATCGCGCGGGTGAGCAGTGGTGTGCCCTGCGCGCTCGTCAGCCGCGGCAACACCGTGACGGCGCCGGCGGCAACGAGTGATGACAGCAATTGACGACGATCGATCATCCGAGCGCTCCAGGCATCCGCCTAAGCCCAATCGCTCAACGCTGACGGAACAAGTTCTATATTAGCCTTGCCGGCTACTTCTCGGAATAGCGCGTGATGGCAGCCGCAAGACGTCCAACGCATCTTCGTATATCCGGCTTGCGATTGGCACAATCCAATGCCGCAGGGGCGGCTCCAGAACGATGGCAACGCCGGTAAACAAGCAGGCGATCATTGCCGAAGCGAGCATATCGAGAGGAAAGTGCAGCCCCAGGTAAACACGCGCCCAGGCTACCAGTACGCCTAAGACACTGACCACTTTGCCCCACAATGGCGCCGCGCGTGTCGCGATTAGCGCAAGACCGACGGTCAGCATGAAGGTTGTATGATCGCTCGGAAAAGAGTTCTCGGGCACATGGACCATCAGCGTACGACCGAGGCCGATCATGAATGGTCGCGGTTCGTACCACAGCAGGCCGACGAGTTGATTGGCGCCAAGCGCAAGGGCTGAAGCAACTGTAGTCGACACGAGACCGGCGCGGCGCGTCGGCCTCCCCCAAATCCACAGCGCGACCAATAGAAAAGGAACCAAGTAGACCAGCTTCGACGCGGCAACCTCTGCTGCGGCCACCACGATCGGAGAAGCGGCTTTGGAGGCGTTAAGGAGGAGAAATATATGAGCGTTCAGGCTGAGCATTTATCGACCGTTCGACGACTGCAGCCCCCGACCGCACTTCTATCCGTCCCTTATGGCAGGCACAACCGTTTGACGTGAGAACACTTGCTCGCAAGCAATGGAGCCGAAAAACAAATATGAGATGGGACCGCACAGTCACAATGATGAGTGCGGAGCGCTAATCGCTGATGCGTTCTATGCTCGCGCCGCAGCGCACGAGTTTTTCCTCGACGCGCTCGAAGCCACGGTCGAGATGATAGACGCGGTTGACGATGGTTTCGCCTTCGGCCGCCAGCCCGCCAATCACCAGCGACACCGAGGCGCGCAGGTCGGTCGCCATCACCGGCGCGCCTTTCAGGCAGTCGACGCCTTCGATGGTGGCGGTCTGCCCGTCGAGCTGAATACTCGCACCGAGCCGCACCAGTTCCTGCACATGCATGAAGCGGTTTTCGAAAATCGTCTCGGTGATCTGCGAGGTGCCCTTGGCGCACGTCATTAGCGCCATCAATTGCGCCTGCAGATCCGTGGGAAAACCGGGGAACGGCTCGGTCGTGACCTCGACCGCTTCGAGCCCGGCGCCGTTGCGGGCGATGCGGATGCCCTCGTTGGTCGGCGTCACCGTGGTGCCGGTCTGCGCCAGCACGTCGAGCGCTGCTTGCAGCAATTCCGGTCGCGCATTCTGCAGCAAGACGTCGCCGCCGGTCATTGCCACCGCCATGGCGTAAGTGCCGGTCTCGATGCGGTCGGGCAGCACCGAATGGCGTGCGCCATGCAAGCCGCTCACGCCTTCGATAACGATGCGCGAGGTGCCGGCGCCGGAAATTTTGGCGCCCATCTTATTGAGGCAGTCGGCGACGTCGCCGATCTCCGGTTCCCGCGCTGCGTTCTCGATCACGGTCGTGCCTTTGGCGAGCGCCGCCGCCATCAACGCGGTGTGAGTGCCGCCGACGGTAACTTTGGGAAAGTTGACGGTGCCGCCGCGCAAACCTTTCTTGGCGCGCGCGATCACGTAACCGCTTTCGATTTCGATGTCGGCGCCGAGCGCTTCCAGCGCCATGATCAGGAGATCGACCGGCCGCGTGCCGATGGCGCAGCCGCCCGGCATCGACACTTTCGCTTCGCCCATGCGCGCGACCAGCGGCGCGATCACCCAGAAGCTCGCGCGCATCTTGGAGACGAGATCGTAGGGCGCGGTGGTGTCGACGATGTTTTTCGCCGAGATGTGCAGGGTACGGCCGTTGTCGCCGTTTTCGCCGGGACGCTTGCCCGCGATCATGACGTCGACGCCGTGATTGCCGAGGATACGCTGAAGCAGGCCGACATCGGCGAGATGCGGCACATTGTCGAGGATCAGCGTGTCCTCGCTGAGCAGACTTGCGATCATGAGCGGCAGCGTGGCGTTCTTGGCGCCCGAAATCGGAATGACGCCGTTCAGCCGCTGTCCGCCGACAATACGAATACGATCCATGACGCCCCGCAACTCGGCCAAGTCCAAAACCTGGAGCCGGCCTGCTGTTATGGACCGCCGGCCGCCCTGCGGCCAAGGCAAAATTTGGCGGGGGTTCGCGTACACCTTGCGTCGTTTCCCGCTCATTCCCGCGCAAGCGGCAATCCAGGAAAAATGGCATAGATTCAGCTATCCGCGGCCCCTGGGTCCCCGCTTTCGCGGGGACGAACGGGTGAAGGGCCAGAATCGCGCCTTTCAGCATTGGCTTGTGTGCGGGCGCGGACTTGCGCCTTGCGGCGTTTGAGGTTGTCGCGCAGCGCCGTTTTCAGCCGCTCGGCGCGCCTGGGGTCGCCCGATTTGCCGCTTGCCGTCATGGGCGCAAGGGATAGAAGGGCGCAGCAAAAGCCGCAAGCGGAACGCTCGACAGGGCCCGAATGATCGGATATTCGCTCAGCGCTTAAGTGCTGCCGTAGCTCAGTGGTAGAGCACTCCCTTGGTAAGGGAGAGGTCGAAAGTTCAATCCTTTCCGGCAGCACCAGCTCTTTCCGATAAAGCGAAAGCCGGCCGCCGGTCAGCGCCGATCAAAGTCCGTGGTCGCGGATGTGACCGAGGACGACGAGCCGGTGCCAGATCGAACAGAATCGCGATCGCGCCGACGCTGGCGCCGATGAACCCGGCGCCTCGGCCGGCGTGATAGATGCCGGTGACGTGGCCGACAGCCGTTGCGAGCAGCGCCCCCGCCAGCCCCAGCAGCACGGTGAAGACGAAACCTTTCGGCGTGCTCGGGCCCGGAGCCACCAGGCGTGCGACCACCCCGGCGACCAAGCTGATGAGCAGAATCCAGATCAGAACACTCATGGCGACCGTTCTTTGTTCAGCCAGACAAGGTCATTTTACGCTTGCGCAAGCATTGACCCTTGTCAAACGATGCAGAGTCGCCCGCCGGCACTTCACATGTCGTGCGGTTTTTTCTGCCGCTTGATGAAGTCGAGATAGTTCGTAGGCTTGAAATCGAGCAACGTGCCGCCGGACGCAAAATGTTCGATGAACGCCATGCCGATCGCGTAGCTTGCGCTCGCAGACAAAGCCGGCATGGCCGTGATCGCGACCGCGGTTCCGACGACGGGAATGGTCTTGACCATGCTTGCAGCGCCGAGGCCGCTACTCGCCGGGACGAGCGCGCCGGCAAGACTTGCGATCAGCGCCTTGCCGCGGTTGTCCGAAAACGGAATGTCGAACACCTGCGAGAGTCTGCGCAGCATCTGAACCTGGACGCCGCCGACGGTGGCGAGATCGACGCCCGGAAAAGGAATAAGCCCGGCGGCACCCGACCAGAACGAGTAGCGCTTGACCAGAGATTGCGCGAGCGCGCGGCGGCGTTCCATGTCGGGGATATCCGCGGGCTTCGACCGGGTCAACGGCTGATGCTGCGAAGCAGACTTCGCTGCCGGCGCCTCCGGTGTGGACGCGGCGCCGGCCAACTCCGCCGTGGATTCGTGGATCGCCTTCGGCAGCGGCTTCTTGCTCATCGTTACACAACCCGTTTCATGGTGGCGCGGCTAGGCAGCCTGTTTCATGCCGACGATGTCGTCAACCTCGGCGGCGATGGCGGCCACTTCGCGCGCGGCGGCGCCGGATTTTTCCATCATGCTGGGCGTCGCACCCCAAAGGCCGGCTTCCGCATAGGCCACGCGGTTGGTCATTTCGCTTCTGAGCACGGGAAAGCCGTTCTCGATCAATTCGGCGCGGATGTGTTTGGCGATGACGGAATCGCGTGTCGTCTGCGTCAGCACGCAGCGGAAGGTCGGCCGCCGTCCGCCGGCGTCCTCGATGAGGGATTGAGCGTATCGAGCATGCGGTCGACATCGAGCGGGGAAGCCTTGACCGGCACCAGCAGGAAGTCAGCCGCCGCGATGCAGGCTAACGTTGCCGGTGAACGGAAGCCGGGCGTGTCGATGACGATGGGCAGGCCGCGGCCGGCGAGATCCTGCGCCGTCTTCCATGCGTTTTCGGAAGCGTCCTCGACCACTTTGACCCCGCCAAGCGCTTTCTCACGCGCCGCCAGGCGGGCAATCGAGCGTTGCGGGTCGGCGTCGATGATGGTCGATGGGCGGCCGCACAAATGCCAATGCACCGCAAGGCAGCTCGCCAGCGTGCTCTTGCCGCTGCCGCCTTTCATTGTCGCAACCGTGATGATTTGTCTCATCAGCCACCTGCCTTTCCGCCTCGGTTTTCTTTCGGGGAATCGCACGCAACCAATGCCACCGGCGTCAGGGGC
>CAWIXF010000002.1:0-376023 GCA_963840065.1 uncultured Alphaproteobacteria bacterium
ACCCGCTCCACCGGCAACTCATCAAGGCACGCGCTGTAACTCTCCAGCCGCCGTTCGCAGCCTTCGAGCTGACACGGCAGGCATGGCAGCGGGTTCTGCACCAGCCAGACATTGCCGCGGTGCTGGATTGTACTGGAGGCTTGCCAACCGTATCGAAGCCACCGACGGGCAACGGGCCCCACAGCCGGGGGTCGGTCGGGCCAAAATCGCGACCGTTGGACAACCCGACGCAGCAGCAAGATGCGTCACCGACGTGTCGGGTCCTACATAAACGCGCGCTTGCGCCAACAGTCCCGCCAGTTGCGGCCAGGTCAATTGCCCGTCGAACCGTTTGACCGGCGCATCGCCGTCCCAGATTTCGTCGAGATAGCGGCGTTCGTTCTCGTCCGGCCCGCCGGTCGCGACTACCGCAAGCCCGCGTCCGGACAGCCACGTCGCCAATTCGCGCCAGCCGGCTTTCGTCCACCGCTTGTAGCGGAACATCGGCGCGGCGTGGATCACCGCATAGTCGCCGGATGGCATCTGATCGTTGCTGCCGGGGCGCGGCGCGACCAGTTCGGGCGCGCGCGCGATGCCGAGCACATCGGCCAGCCGCAACATTTCTTCGACGCGGTGCACGCCGCGCGCATAAGGAACGCTATCGCTTAAAAGAGTACGTTTGAGACGGCCGCTGAAACGCGCTTCCACCGGGGCAATACTCTGTCGCCCGGCAACCAAAGCGAAAGACGTCGGCCGGTCGCCGGCTTGCGTGGAGATCGCCAGGTCGTATCGGCGCCACAGCCGCAGCGCCAGCGCCACACTTTGCGCGGCCGACGGGCGCGGCGCCATGGTGACGACGGAATTCAGGTCCGGATTGCCGTCGAGAATGGCGGCGGTGTCGGCGAAAACCAATGCGTCGATAACCGCATCGGGCCACGCCCGCCGCAAAGACCGGATCAGCGGCGTGGTGAGCAGCACGTCGCCGAGCCGGCGCAAGGCGATGACCAGAATACGCGGCCGCTCGGGCAAGGCGATCCGGCGCGATAGGCTCGTCGTCATGGCGCGCCGCCGCCAGATCCTCTCGCTCTCATCTTGAGCGCCATGCCGCCGGCAACGCCGACGCCGACCACATAGACCCAGCCTTGCACGAAATCGAACAGATGCGAGTTGAACAGCGAGCCGACGACATTCTGCACGACGACGACCAACCCGACCCATGCGGCCAGCCCACCGCCGCGAAACAGCAGCAGATGCGCGATCCACATCGCCCACAGCACGACCGCGCCCATCAGCCCGAGCTGGATCGCGACCGCGAATGTCTGATTGTGCGGATTGGTTGTCGCCGAGCCTTGAGCGCCGGTCTTGCCTTCGGACGATTTGATGAACAGCGCGTGGATCGAACCGGTCCCGTGACCGATCAGCGGCGCCTCGCGCCAGAAGCGAAGCGATTTTTTCGCGAATTCGAGACGCTCGCCGGAAGAATTTTGCGTGTCGTTGGTTTCATAGGCGCGTGTCTCCTTCCAGACGTCCAGCGTCCGCTCGCGCAAATAAGGCGAGGAAACCCAGGCAACCACACCCAGCACGACCGCGCCGGCAATCAGAATGGCGAAGCCACGAACATCCAGGTTTTTCGTCGCAAACACCAACAGCAACACCGGAATGAGGGCGAGCGCGGTTCGTCCGGTCGCCAGAAAAAATATACTTGCCAGCATCCCCAGCACCACGGCCGACGTTGCGGCGACTGCGAGCCATTGCCGGCACCGCAGCGCCTCCACTCCGAGAAAAAGCAATCCGAAAATGCAAGTGACGAATTCGCCGCTTTGCGTCGCCGCATTCCGTACCAGCAAATTGTCCGGGTTCAGTTCGATCGTTGCGAGCGGCGGCAGGTGCTGGACCAAAAACGTCGCGACCAGAAGCACGGTGCAAGAGGCGAGATAACCGCCGAAGACCCAGCGCCCGTGGTCGGAGCGCCGGAACTGGACGAACAGCAACGGGATCACCAGCAACTTGAAAAACGATGTCACGCCACCCCAACGCTCGGCAAGGCTCACGTCCGCCCAGGCCATGCCGAGCACGCCGAGCGCAACGAGCAGCACAGGCAATCCGCCGGCCGGATGTAAAAGCTCGCGCCGCACGTCGCTCCAGTCGAGCGTCGGCACGAGCGCGATGAGCCACAGTACCAGCAGAATGGCGGTCAAGGATGTCGACCACGGCATGACCAGCGCGACACCGACGAGAAGCCAGTCGGCAACCCCCATCAGCCGCGTGCGGTCGAATGGCCTGGCGATCGACAATCCGCTCATCCGTCAGCTCGCGTTTTCGAGCGCCGCCGCCGCGGGCTTCAGCGCCGACAGGCCCCGCCGCGCGCGAATTTCGTCGCTGGCGACGATGTCGGAAAGCTTGCGCTCGTTCTGCGACAATTGACTACGGTCGGCTTCCGCGTGCCACAAGTGCAGCACGGCGGTCGCGAATGCGCCGTCCTTGCGCCGCAGGCCGGCGCGCAACAGGCGTACGATGATGTCGGAATCCTCCTTGCCCCAACCGGCATAGTCGGCGTCGAAGCCATCGACTTTTTCGAGATCGGATCGCCAGACCGCGAGATTGGCGGAACGCGCGCCTTGCCAGGCGGTCTTGCGCAACCGCCTTAAAGGCCCGAGCGGCAACCGCAGCAGCGGCGCAACGCGATTGATGCCACCGCGCGCACGTTGCACGACGAAGGCACCGGTGCCCCAGGTCTCAGGCGTAAGCTTGTCGTGCAAGACATTTTCGGTGAGCGCGGGCGTGAGCAACACGCGGTTGCCGGTGACGAACCAGCCAGGCTCGGCGAGGCGGCGATGGGCGGCGACGAAATCCGGCCGTGCCAGACAGTCGCCGTCGAGGAAGATGCAATATCCGCCGCGCGAAGCGAGGATCGCGCGGTTGCGGCACTCGGCGGCGCGAAAGCCGCGATCGTCGTGCCAGGCATGCGCGAGCGGGTGGCCAAGCTTGCCCTTCCAGCTTTCGATCAAAGCGGCGGTCGACGGCTTCGAGCCGTCGTCGGCCACCACCACCTCGAATTCACGATCGCTCTGGCGCGCGAGCGAACGCAGCACCGCATCGAGCGCGTCCTCGCGGTTGTAAGTGGTGACAATGACTGAGATCAGGTCGGCCACGGGCCCATCCCGCATATTTTCGCGCATGATCTGATCCGAAAACCGGTGCCGACTTTTCGGGATCATGCGTTGCAGGCTTTAGCCGAATTCGCCCGTGCCGACAAACCCCTAGGGCGCGCCCGCCTCTCGATGCTAGTTTGCGCCACGACCTGAAGGACATCCGCGACACGATGCCGAAGATTTCAGCCTATATCCTCACCTTTAACGAGGCCGACAAGATCGAGGCGGCGGTCAACAGCGTGCTGTGGGCCGACGAGGTGGTGGTGGTCAATTCCTTCAGCACCGACCGCACGAAGGAGCTTGCAAGCGCGCTTGGCGCGCGGGTGGTGGAGGTTGCGTTCGAGGGCTTCGGCGATCTGCGCAACAAGGCGCTGGACGCCTGCCGCTACGAGTGGATCTTCAGCCTCGATGCCGACGAGCGTTGCACGGCCGAGGTGCGCGACGAGATCCTCGCGCTCATCGCAGGCACGCCTGCGCACAACGTCTACCGCGTGCCGCGCAAGAGCTACATGATGGGCCGCTGGATCAAAGGCTCCGGCTGGTATCCGAATTTCCGCCAGCCGCAACTCTTTCGAAAAGGCGCGATGCGCTACACGCTCGAACCGGTGCACGAAGGCTTCGAGAATTTAAGCGGCAAGCCGCTCGGCACGTTGACGAACGCGATCTGGCAATTCCCGTTCCGCAATCTCGATGAAGTCATCCGCAAGATGAACCGCTATTCCTCGCTCGGCGTGCCGAAGCTGGCGGGCAAACGCGTGTCGATGGCGAGCGCGCTCGGGCACGGCCTCTGGTCGTTCGTGAAGCACTACGTCTTCAAGCGCGGCTTCCTCGACGGCTGGGCCGGTTTCGTTATCGCCCTCGGCAATTTCGAGGGCACGTTCTACCGCTACGCCAAACGCTACGAGGACACGAAAGACTGGAAACCGCCGGAGAGCGAGGCGTTGCGGCGGGAAAACGAGAAAAGTTAGTCCGCATCGGTCTCCTTCCGTTCATTCCCGCGTAAGCGGAAATCCAGTTCTTTTCTTTGCAACGTTGCTGTTCGTGGCCTGGGTCCCCGCTTACGCGGGGACGAACGGTGGGGAGGGTAGTCCGGACGTGCGTCATCGCCCGTATTCTTTGGTCGGCCCCGGGCAAGCCGTATTCCCATTCCTTGCGCCGCTCCCGGAAAGAACCGAGGGCGCGCGGGACACCAAGGGTCCGGGGCGCACTCAAGCTTGCGCAAGTAGGCACAAACAAAAGCGCTCGGACCCGCGGACCTCGACGCCTCGCGACATCGAGGCTTGTCGAAATCCGTAAAACCGCAAGTCCGCCAAACCCAAGGCGTCCCGCGCGCGGTGTTTCTTAGGTTTGCTCCGCAGCGCCCCCGGTGGACTGACCTTTCAGGCGGCCCGCATTACTGCAGGAGCGCCTATCCACCGCTATGGGCCGACACGACCTCGTGGCGCGCGGTTGGCGCGCCGGGACGGCTGCGGCTTGGACCGCCGGGCCTGCACATCGCATCTCCGATGCACAGTCATTCCCCGGCCACCGCTTGCCCGTTCCATGTCTCGAGATGCTGTACAGACACCCCTCGGTAGCGGAACGGGATGGAAGCCAAGATAAGGGCGCGAGAGTCGGCGGGGATAAGTTTTTTCGCGCTCGGCCTTTGTGCGGTTTAGGTCAGCGCCCTTGACCTGCTTTTGCGCGGATCGCAGGTCTATAAATTCGCGGTTTTGTGATCTGCATCACAGCAGGGACAAAGTGTCGGCGCTAATTTATTTTTATAAGAGAGACAGTCGGGACGATCACAGACATCAGCTGCGTCGCGATCCAGTCACGGATTTCCGAATGGCAGCGCCGGTTCCGGATGCCGCCAAAGTTTTCGCGAGGACACCCGAGGGTCACAATCAGAGTTTAGTTGCTGTTACCCGGAAAAGAAGAAGACGACCGGCAGGAGCGGGAACCCCAAAAGCCGGTCGCCCCCTGCGCACGAGCGGCCTGATACGAGATACATACGCTCGCGACAGCCAATCGGGGACGTGGCATGCCACTTGCCGCGTTCCCGCATTTTTTTTTGCAAGGTTCCATGCCCCCGCAGCCTGAGCCAAAGTAAGACGCCCAAATTTGGCGTAATGCAGGCGAAAAAAAGTCACGCCGCAATTTGCCGATTTAATCCGATGCAGGCGTTACAGTTTTGCCACTACGCCGACAGAGGCTTTGCCGTCGCCCCGCGGACTTAGAATTTCAATTTTGGGAACTTCGCCTTTTTCGCGAGACGACAACGCCGACAATTTTAGCGGGCGACGAGCGCGATCACCCCTGCCCTTTGCGCAAGCGGCGCGAGAGATTGCGCAGCACGCGAAACGGCAGCGCCAGATAGTATTTGCGCACGATTTCCCACAGAGTCTGAAAGCTGCGTGCGGACGGACGCGCCGCGCGGCACGTACCAGCTGTTGTTCTCGTAGCGGCGCACGATGCGGTAGCCGGCCGTAGTCAGATACCGATGCTTGGACAAATCTGCGACGTGATCCTCCAGCATGATCAGTTGCGGGCGCCAGCGCGCGATGGAAAAGCCGCGCAGCTCGTCGATTTCGTGGCCTTCGACGTCGATCGGCAGAAAATCGAAATTCGCCGGTTTCCTCCAGCACGGCATCGAGCGTGCGGATCGGCACGTCGATGGCGGCTTGCGGCTGCGCGCCCGGCGCCATGCTTGCGCGGTCGAGCGAGGACAGCGGCCCGGCGACGTGTAGCGGCAGCATGCGCCCGCCATTGGCGGGCGAGGAACAGGCCACCGCGAAAACCTTGGCCGTACGCTGCGCGCGCAATTGGTCGGCAAGATCGGGTTGCGGTTCGATCAGCACGCCGGTCCAGCCGGCCTGTTCCAGATGCCAGGTTTGCGAGCGCGCGCGCGGCTCGTTGGCGCCGACCTCGACGAAATAGCCTGCGGTGGCGGAGTTTTTACGCTCGCCGAAGAAGGCCGCGATCAGCCGTGCCTCGTGATCGGGCGGAAGCGTCATCGCCAACGGTCAACGCGCCTTGCCGGCGCGGCTGCGCGCGACCATGGCACTCGTCGACTGGCCGGGCACGAGATCGATCAGGATCACCTGGCCGCCGAGTTGCTCGACAAGATCGGCGCCCACCACCTGCTCGCGCGTATAGTCGCCGCCCTTGACCAGCACGGTCGGCGTCACGCGCTTGATCAGCTTTTCCGGCGTGTCTTCGTCGAACACCACGACGAGATCGACGGCTTCGAGCGCGGCGAGCAGTTCGGCGCGCGCTTCCACCGGCTGCACCGGACGGCCCTCGCCTTTCAGCCTCGTCACCGATGCGTCGCCGTTCAAGCCGACCACCAGCCGGTCGCAGGCCGCGCGCGCGCCGGCGAGCAATTTCACGTGGCCGGGATGCAGCAGATCGAAACAGCCATTGGTGAAGCCGACGCGCAAACCCTGTTTACGCCATGCGCCGAGATGGTCGTCGAGCGCGGCCCAGTCGAACACGATCTTTTCCTCGGCTGCGAGCGTCGCTGCCGGCAAAATGCGATGACGCAGTTCCGATACGGAGACGCTTGCCGTGCCGCGTTTTCCCACCACCACCGCGGCGGCGGCATTGGCCGCGCGCATGGCGGATTCGAAATCGGCGCGAAGCGCCAGCATCCCGGCGAGCACGGCAACGACGGTGTCGCCCGCGCCGGAGACGTCGCGCACGCGCACCGGATAGGCCGGGATGTGTACCGGGCCGTCCGCGGTCACCAGCGTCATGCCGTCCTCGCTGCGCGTGACCAGCACGGCGTCGGCATCGAGCTCTTTGCGCAAGGCATCGGCGGCGGCGGCAACCTCCTCGTCGCTGCGCGCGGCGCTGTGCGTTGCGTCGGCCAGTTCCTGCCGGTTGGGCGTGATCAGCGTCGCGCCGCGATAGATCGCATAGTCGCGGCCCTTCGGATCGACCACCACGGGCTTTTTTTGCGCATTGGCGGCCGCGATCACGTCGCGCACGACGCGCGGGGTGAGCGCGCCCTTGGCATAGTCCGACAGCACCACCGCGCCGACGCGCGGCAAAGCCGCAATCACGAGGCCGATGAGTTGATCCTCTTCCGCCTTGTCGATCGGCGCCGCCATTTCCCAGTCGGCGCGCAACAGGTGCGACGAGAAATGCTCGGAGACAAACCGCACCTTGCGCGTCGTCTGGCGCGCGGCGTCGATGACGAGATCGAACTCAATGAGCGGGTGCGCCTCCAGTGCGTCCGAGAGCGCGCGGCCGGCATCGTCTTCGCCGACGACGCCGACGAAGATGCAGCGCGTGCCGAGCGAGACCAGATTGCGCGCGACGTTGCCGGCACCGCCGATCATCAGTTCCGTGCGCTTGACCGCGATCACCGGCGTCGGCGCTTCCGGCGAGATGCGCGAGACCTCGCCATAGACGAATTCATCCAGCATCAGATCGCCGATGCAGAGCACGCTCTGACGGGAAAGATCGGCGAGATGCTTGTCGAAGTCGAACATCAGTGACTGATTGCGTTTGATTGCGTTGGCAACGAGCACAGCGTGCTCCCTCTCCCCTGTGGGGAGAGGTGAACCGGAGTTTGCGGCAAGCGCTGGCTCATAATGGCAAAGCCTTCACCGATACCGGTCCGCGCGATCGAGATAGCCGGTGACGTAATCGCCGACAGCCTCCGCGAGCGGCGTGAAGTCGGCATTATAGCCGGCGCGGCGCAGGTTCTCGATATCGCTCTGCGTGAAATACTGATACTGGCCACGGATTGTTTCCGGCATGTCGATGTATTCAATATTCGGTTCGCGCTTGAGCGCCTTGAACATGGCGCCGATCATGTCGCGAAAGCTTTCCGCCTTGCCGGTGCCGACATTGAAAATGCCGTTGACCGAAGTGGCGTCGAGCAGCCAGCGCAGCACCGCGACCGCGTCGTTGACGTAGATGAAGTCGCGCCGCTGATCGCCGTCGGCGATGCCGTCCTTGTGCGACTTGAAAAGGCGTACCGGCTGGCCGGCCCTGGCGCCGTCGAACACCTTGGCGAGCACGCTCATCATGGGGCCTTTATGATATTCATTCGGGCCATAGACGTTGAAGAATTTCAGACCGGCCCAATGCGGCGGCAACTTTTCTTTTTTGACGTAACGGTCCGCCACCACCTGATCGAACAATTGCTTGCTCCAGCCGTAGAGGTTCATCGGCTTGAGCTTGCGCAAGGCACCCGGCGTCCAGTCGTCGGAAAAGCCGTGGCTGCCGTCGCCATAGGTTGCGGCGGACGAGGCATAGATGAAAGGCGTGCGGTTGACGGTGCACCAGTCGAGCAGCCGCAGCGACAGGCGGAAATTGTTTTCCATCACCAGGTCGCCGTCGGTTGCCGTGGTGTCGGATATGGCGCCCATATGGATGACGGCATCGAGCTTGCGCGCATCAAGCCAGCCCATCAGCTCGGCCGGCGGCACGATGTCGGCGATCCGGTGCTTGGCGAGGTTGCGCCATTTGGCGTCGTCGCCGAGCGCGTCGTTGACCACGACGTCGGCGGCGCCCGCCTCGTTGAGGCTTGCCACCACGTTCGAACCGATAAAACCGGCGCCACCGGTCACTAAGAACATAGCCTTGATCCCTGGCGCATGATCTTGCCCGAAAACCGGTACCCATCCCCGATTACGGTCGAGGACATGCTCTTCGGGATCATGCGAGCCCCTATACGGGCCTTCCTTTGCCCCAGTCCGCGCGACGGCGCAAATAGTTGGCCCCAAACCCGTTAATATCGCCCGGGGAGGGACAATATCGTGGCTGGACAGGCCGCAACCTCGCGGGGTAACGGCTGATCGCCAGCCCGTCACGCCGGCGACAAGGGGCACCGCCATTCCATGAGCCAGGACGACAAGCAGGCCCCGGTCCTGATCGTGCCCTATGTCTGGATCGGCGATTTCGTGCGTGTGCATTCGGTGGCGCGGCTGCTCTGTGCCCAAAACCCCGAGCGGCCGGTCGACATGGTCTCCAGCACCTTGTGTGCGCCGCTCGCCGACTACATGCCGGGCGTGCGGGCGGCGATCGTCGCCGACATTCCGCGCCGCCGGCTGGGAATGACGCAACAAGTCGAGCTGGCGGCCAGATTGCGCGAGCGCGGTTACGGGCAGGCGCTGATCATGTCGCGCAAATGGAAGGCGGCGCTGGCGCCCTGGCTCGCCGGCATTCCAAAGCGAACCGGCTTCGTCGGCGAATATCGCTACGGTCTGCTCAATGACGTGCGTTACGGCGAGCGCCAATTGCCAAGGATGATCGACCAGATGGGCGCGCTGGCATTGCCTGCGGACGCGGCCTTGCCGGCGGAGTGGCCGCTGCCCGAACTGAAAGTGCCGGCGCGCGAAGTGAATGCCTGGTGCGACCGGCAAGGTTTGGCAGAAGATGATCCGCCCATCGTCACGCTGTCGCCCGGCGCAGTCGGCGAAGGCAAAGCCTGGCCGCCCGCCAATTATGCCGAATTGGCGAAAGCGCTGGTCGAAGACGGCGCCTCGGTCTGGGTGCTGGGCGGACCGAACGAAACACCGATCGCAAAGCAGATCATCGACGCCGCGGGCCCGAAGGCGCGCGATGTGACCGGCACCGATTTGCGCAACGCGGTGCTGGCGATGGCGGCGGCCGACGCCGCCGTCACCAACGATTCCGGTCTCATGCATGTCTCGGCCGCGATCGGCACGCCGACGATTGCCATCTTCGGGCCGACCAGCCCCTGGCACTGGAAGCCGCTCAACCCGGTCGCCGCCATTCTGGAGCCGCCGGGCGACGAAGCCGCACGCGAGCGCGCGCGCACCATCGGCAACGACGCGGTCAAGCATCGCCGCACCGCCGACGTGCCCGTGGAGCGCGTGCACAAAGCTGTGCGCAACGTGCTGACATGAGCGCGCTGCGCCCCGCCGCCTTTCTCGACCGCGACGGCGTGGTCAATGTCGACCACGGCTATGTCGGCACGCGCGAGCGCTTCGACTGGATGCCCGGCGCGGCGCAAGCCATCCGCATGCTCAACGACGCCGGCTATCTCGTCTTTATCGCCTCCAACCAGTCGGGCGTCGCGCGCGGGCTGTTCACCGAAACGCAAATGAACGACCTCGACCGCTGGATGCGCGGCGAACTCGGCCGTCAGGGCGCGCGCATTGACGACGTGCGCTACTGCCCGTTTCATCCCGAAGGGACGGTCGCGGCCTATCGCAAGACGTCGGACTGGCGCAAGCCCGCGCCCGGCATGATTCTCGATTTGATGCGGGCCTGGCCGGTCGATAAAAAGCGCAGCCTGCTCATCGGCGACAAGGACATCGACCTGCAGGCAGCATCCGCCGCCGGCATCGACGGCCGGTTATTCACCGGCGGCGACCTTGCCGAATTCGTGGAAAAAACCTTGCAAAACGCGGCCAAAGGCGGCCGTTAACGACCCACGGCGACCCATTTGGGCGCAAGCTGCCGCGCGCTTCGTTTCCATGCTATTGAACGGACACGTTTTCGAGGGACCATCGGAGCCTATGGCAAAGCCACAGCCAAGCGAGCCGGAACGCGAGCGCCCGCAAGTCATCACGTCGGCGCTGCGCACGCTGGACGCCGAAGGCAGCGGCGTCGAGGCGCTGGCGTCCGCGCTGCGCGACGGTCTTGGTGCGGCGTTCATCGCCGCAATCGACCTCATCCGCGCTGCGCAAGGCCGCGTCATCGTCACCGGCATGGGCAAGTCCGGCCACATCGGCCGCAAGGTCGCCTCGACCTTCGCTTCCACCGGCACGCCGTCTTTGTTCGTGCATCCGGCGGAGGCGAGCCACGGCGACCTCGGCATGATTACGAAAGACGACGTGATCCTCGCTCTGTCGTGGTCGGGCGAGACGACGGAACTGAAAAACCTCACCGATTATTCGCAGCGCCACCGCATTGGGCTGATCGCCATGACCGCGCGCGCGGATTCGACGCTCGCCAAGACCGCGGACGTCGTCCTGACGCTGCCGCAGGCACGCGAAGCCTGCCCGCACAATCTCGCGCCGACCACCTCCGCGCTGATGCAACTTGCCCTCGGCGATGCACTGGCCATTGCGCTGCTCGAAAGCCGCGGCTTTACCGCCATCGATTTCGGCCTTCTGCATCCGGGCGGCAAGCTCGGCGCCTTGCTCAAGACGGTTGCCGAATTCATGCACACCGGCGCGTCGGTGCCGCTGGCGCCGCTCGGCGCGGCGATGTCCGACGCCCTTCTCGAAATGACCGCCAAGGGCTTTGGCTGCGTCGGCATCACCGATCCGCGCGGCCAATTGGTCGGCATCATCACCGACGGCGACCTGCGCCGCCATATGCGCAACGATCTGCTCGACGCCAAAGTCGACGACGTCATGACGCGCGAGCCGAAAACCGTGCGTCCCGACCAGCTCATCAGCGAAACGCTGGACCTGCTCAACACCATGAAAGTCACGGCGCTGTTCGCGGTGGAGGCCGGCAAGCCGGTCGGCGTCATTCACGTGCACGACCTGTTGCGCGCCGGCGCGGCGTGACGCAGAGGCTCCGTATCCCCGGCGCAGCGCGACGTGAAACGGTGCGCTGCAGACCCGGGACCGCTACAAACGTAATCCTTGAAACGGCCACGCATCAGCGGCGCACAGGCTCAGGGCGCAACCCGCGCAACTGCTTTCTCGACCTCTTCCACCTTCGGCGGTGCGCCTTCGGCGCCGAGCACGGCAATCGGTCCTGCGCCGAGCGGTCCGGTCAACACGGGCTTGCTCCCGGTAAAAAGCGCGACCAGCGGTACGCCAAATGCCGAGGCCAGATGCAACAGGCCGGTATCGACGCCGACGACGAACTCCGCGCCCGCAATCAGGCCGGCGACCTGATCGAGGGGCGCGCGCTCCGGCACGCGCGCGTTCGGCAGCGCGGCGGCGATGCGTTTGCTGCGCGCCTCCTCGTCGGCACTGCCCCACGGCAGCACCAGCGCGAGCCCGCGCTCCGAGAGCGCCTTGCCGAGCGCGATCCAGTTTTGCTCCGGCCACTGCTTGCTGGCGCGCGCGGTCGCATGCAGGAAAACGGCATAGCGTTCGCCTTCCTTCGCAAAGCGCGAACGATCGAGGCCGAAGTCGGGCGCGCCTTGCGGGGTATAGCCGAGCGCCTGCCCGCATAAGGTCCGGTTACGCACGACAGCGTGCAGGTCGCGGCTGACCGTATAGCGCACATCGTAGAAGACCGAGGCGGCGCGCTCGCGAATGCTGGCGCGGTCATAGCCGTGACGGCGGCCGCGAGCGGCGCGCGCGATGACGGCCGACCGCAGCAGCCCCTGACTATCCACGATCTCGTCATATTGCCGCCGCCGAATCTGGCGCAGACTGGCGCCGATCTCGGCCAAAGTTGCCGGCGCATAAAGCGACCTGCGCCAGCGCCGCCAGGCGACCGGGATCACGTCGGTGACGGCGGGGTGCAGACGTACCAGCGGGGCGAAAGCTTCCTCGACCAGCCAGGCAAAGCGCGCCTCGGGCAGCGCTTTACGTGCGTCGGTTACAGCCGGCATGTGGTGGACCACATCGCCGAGGGAAGACGTCTTGATAAAGAGAATGTCGGTCATGGCCTGTGCGCGACCCATATACCGATCATTAAGCATGGCCGCTATAACCCTCGCCTCCGGCGGCCGTCGTAAGGCGAGCCTTCACCGGCGCGCGCTAGACCGCTTCTCATATAAGGCAAGGGCGACATGACGGTCCTGGTCACAGGCGGTGCGGGCTATATCGGCAGCCACATGGTGCACGAACTCGTCGATGGCGGCGAGCCCGTGGTCGTGCTCGACAACCTGTCGACCGGCTTCCGCTTCCTGATTCCCGCGACCGTGCCGTTCGTGGTCGGCTCGACCGGCGACCGCTCTTTGGTGGCCAAGACGATCCAGCATTACGGCGTCAAGGCGATCATCCATTTCGCCGCCTCGATCGTGGTGCCCGATTCCGTGCACGATCCGCTCGCCTATTACGAAAACAACACGATGAATAGCTGCCTGCTGCTGGAGGCTGCGCGCGACGCCGGCGTCAAGCACTTCATCTTCTCGTCGACCGCCGCGGTTTACGGCAATCCGGCACGCGTGCCGGTGCGCGAGGACGCCGCGACCGCGCCGATCTCGCCCTACGGCGCGTCGAAACTGATGACCGAAATCATGCTGCATGACGCGAGCAAGGCTTACGGCCTGCGCTTCGTTGCGTTGCGCTATTTCAACGTCGCCGGCGCCGATCCGAAGGGACGCACCGGCCAGGCGACCCAGAACGCCACGCATCTCATCAAGGTTGCCTGCGAAACGGCGCTCGGCAAGCGGCCGAAGATCGACATCTTCGGCACCGACTATCCCACGCCGGACGGAACCTGCATCCGCGACTACATTCATGTCAGCGATCTTGCGCGCGCGCATTCGGCGGCGCTCGCCTATCTGCGCCGCGGCGGCGCAAGCATGACGTTCAATTGCGGCTATGGCCGCGGCGCCTCCGTGCGCGAAGTGATCGATGCCGTCCGCCGCGTCAGCGGCCGCGATTTTCCCGTCGATATCCAGGGCCGGCGGCCGGGCGACCCGGCGGCGCTGGTTGCCGACGTCGCGCGCATCCACGCGACGCTCGACTGGCGCCCGCAGTTCCAGAACCTCGACACCATCGTGTCACACGCGTTCACCTGGGAAAAACGCCTCCTGGCCAACCGCGCCGTGACCGCCGGTTGAGCGCGGATTGAGGCGGACGCCGCGCCGCGGCGTCCTTAATCCATGTTTTAGCTTGAAAATCCTCTCCGGCACGGGCAAGCCTCAGCCCTTGCCGGCGTCAACACGTGCCATATTGGCAGCCCAACAGAAGCGCGGATGATCGACCAAATTTCGCTACCGCCAGACGAGCCGCAATACCGGCCCATTGCCCTGATCCGGCGCCTGATCTCGGAACAGGGCATGGTGCATTGGCGCCAATATGTCATCGCCTTCGTGATGATGGGCATCGCCGCCGGCGCCACCGCACTCAGCGCCTACCTGATCGGCAACGTCATCAACGAAGCCTATATCAACAAGAACTTCCCCGGCATCGTCTTCCTCGGCGGCGTCACCGCGGCACTCTTCATCACCAAGGGACTCGCCACTTATGGGCACAGCGTGGTGCTCTCGCGCATCGGCAACCGCATCGTCGCCGACAACCAGCGCGCGGTGTTCGCCAAGCTGCTCAATGAGGGGCTCGGCTTCTATTCCGACCGCCACTCGACCGAGTTCATCACGCGCCTGACGACCGGCGCCGCGGCGGCGACGCAAGTCATCAATTTGCTTATCAGCTCGATCGGGCGCGACCTGCTGACCCTGATCGGTCTGGTGACCGTGATGGTCGTGCAAGACCCGCTGATGTCGTTCTTCAGCTTCGTGGTGGCGCCGCCGGCGCTGCTCGTGCTGCGCAAGATGATCCGCCGCATCTACGGGATCGCGCGCATGCAGTTCCACGGCAACACGCAAGTGGTCGAAACGCTGCAGGAGACCTTGCAGGGTATCCGCATCGTCAAGGCGTTCACGCTGGAAGACATCATGCGCGAACGCTTCGCCCGCAACGTCGCGGCGGTCGAGCACGAGACCAACAAGATGGCGCGCGTGTCGAGCCGCGCGAGCCCGCTGATGGAGACCTTGGGCGGCTGCGCCATCGCCATGGTGCTGATCTATTCCGGCTACCGCGTGATCGAGACCGGCGCCACGGCCGGGCAGTTCTTCTCCTTCATCACCGCCTTCCTGCTCGCCTATGAGCCGGCCAAGCGCCTGGCCCGTCTCAACATCGAGCTCAACAGCGGCCTTGTCGGCGTGCGCATTCTTTTCGAAGTGCTCGATACACCGGCGACCGAGCCGGCCGACGACGACAAACCGGCGCTCGACATCAAGACGCCTCGGCTTTCGTTCGACGACGTACACTTCGCCTATCAGGGCGACGAAGCGGTACTGCGCGGCATGAGCTTCGTCGCCGAAGCCGGCAAGCTGACCGCGCTGGTGGGGCCGTCAGGCGGCGGCAAATCGACGGTGTTCAACCTGATCATGCGCTTTTACGAGTTCGAGCATGGCAAGATCCTGATCGACGAGCAGGACATCAGCCAGGTCTCGCGCCACTCGCTGCGCCGGCACGTCGCCTATGTCGGGCAGGACGTGTTCCTGTTCCGCGGCAGCATCCGGGAAAACATTGCGTTCGGAAAACCGGGCGCAAGCGAAGATGAAATCGTCGCCGCCGCCAAGGGCGCCTATGCGCACGAATTCATCATGTCGTTCCCGCGCGGCTACGACACGCCGGTCGGCGAGCACGGCCTGCAGCTCTCCGGCGGCCAGCGCCAGCGCATCGCGATTGCGCGCGCGCTCATCAAGAACGCGCCGATCATCCTGCTCGACGAGGCGACCGCCGCGCTCGATTCCGAATCCGAACTGCAGGTGCGCGAGGCGATGGAGCATCTGTTCCGCGGCCGCACCACGCTCGCCATCGCGCACCGGCTGCACACGGTATCGCACGCCGACCGCATCCATGTGGTCGAACGTGGACAGGTCGTTGAATCCGGCCGCCACGACGAATTGCTGCGCAAGCGCGGCCGTTACGCGACCTTCTACCGGCTGCAGCTCGAGCAGCAGGAGACGCACGCGCCGGTGGCGGCGGTGGCGTCGTCGTGAACGCCGCCCGTTGACGGCGGCGCGCCCCACCTGATACCCCACAGCGCCTTTTGCACCCGGCCGCGGTCTCAGCGTTCGGGATTTTTCCAGCCCACAACACGGTGCGTCTCATGTCCGATTACGTCATTTCGCCGCCGCCGCAGGCCGCTCTTGCCGTCGCCGGCTCCGACAAGCTGTTCCCGGTGCGCCGCATCTGGTGCGTCGGCCGCAACTATGTCGAGCACATCCGCGAGATGGGACAGGACGAACGCCTGCCGCCGTTTTACTTCGCCAAGCCCGCCGACGCGGTCGTGCCGGACGGCGCCACGGTGCCCTATCCGTCGCTGACTAAGGACATGCATTTCGAGGTCGAATTGGTGGTGGCGCTGAAAAGCGGCGGCCGCAACATCCCGGTCGCCAAAGCCAATGACTGCGTCTGGGGCTATTGCGTCGGCATCGATCTGACGCGCCGCGACCTGCAGATCGCCTCGCGCGACCTGAAGCGCCCGTGGGAGGTCGGCAAGGCGTTCGATCATTCCGCGCCCTGCGGGCCGTTGAAACCGGCGAGCGAAATAGGCCATCCGAGCAAGGGCAAGATCACGCTCAAGTGCAACGGCCAGATCCGCCAGGACGGCGATCTCAACCAGCTCATCTGGAACGTGCCGGAAATCATCTCCAATTTGTCGGAGATGGTGGAGCTCGTGGCCGGCGACATCATCATGACCGGCACGCCCGCGGGCGTTGCCGCCACGGTGCCGGGCGACAAGCTCGAATGCGCCGTCGAGGGCGTCGGCACGCTGACGGTCACCATCGGGCCGGCGCTGAAGTAAAAACCGTTTCCGCCCAGCCGGCTTTGTCCGTATGACGGCCGGTCATTGCCCGTCGCCGATGCAACAAAGTGCGGTCGTCGCGCGTTGACGCGAAGAGCGGCGGCGGAACCAAAAGCGAGCAAAGCTTCGAAGACGCCGGCAACCGCTCGCCGGCGGACGGATTCGCGCGCCGCAACCAACCATTATCGATGGAGAATGACAATGATCAATAGAACAATCTATGGCGTTGCCGGCTTTGCGCTGGCCTCCGCTCTGTCGAGCGCAGCGTTCGCCGTCGGCACGACACCGATGATCGCTGCCAACGATCAAATGGTCCACGGCAAAACTGTGACGATTGCGGAAGTCGAGACTCCGATTAATGGCTTCCTGGTAATCCACGCCACTAAGAACGGCAAGATCGTAGCGCCGCAGCACGTCGGCTACACGCGCGTGACCGCCGGCTTTCACCAGAACGTCAAGGTCAAGCTCGACCAGACGCCCAAGCCGGGCACGACCTATATTGCCATGTTGCACAACGACAGTGGCAAGATTGGCAAGTTCGAGTTCGGCCCCGGTCACACCAATGTCGACAAGCCGGAAATGCTGAACGGAAAGGCTGTGACCAAAGCGTTCAAGATTGAAAAGGCCGAGAAGTAACGCCAATCAGCCGGCGAACAGCCGCTCGACCGCCGCCGCGATGCGCAGCAGGCGGCGGTCGTTGCCGTTGCGCGCGAGCAGCATCAGTCCGCACGGCAGGCCGCCGTCGCGCGGCATCGGCACAGAGACCGCGCAGAGATCGAAGAAGTTGCCGATGGTCGTGTTGCGCAGGAGCAATGCGTTGCGCGCCATGAAGGCCTTCGGCTCGGCGACTTCGTCGAAACGCGGCGCGACCGTCGGCGTGGTCGGCATCGCCAGCACGTCGAGATCGGCAAGCACGGCGTCCATCGCCGCGATCAGACGCGTGCGCTCGCGCTTGACCCAAACATAGTCGGCGGCGGCGATGTCGGCGCCCTTGACGACGCGGCCGCGCACGATCGGATCGATGTCGTCGCCGCGCCGCTTCAACCGCTCGCCGTGGATTTCGTACACCTCGGCGACCAGAATGCTGGCACGGCCGAGCGCCGCCATCATGTCGTCGAGCAGCGGCAACTGTTGATCCGTGACGCGGCAACCGGAATTCTCCAACAGATCGAGCGTCGCCGGAAAACGTTTTGCCACCGTGTCGTCGAGATTGTCGAGCGGCAGGCCTTGCGCCACGCCGATGCGCAGGCCGGCGAGCGGCGCAGGCTCGAGCAGCCAATTTGGCGAGCTTGGCGCCTCGCCCGCCATCACCGCGTCGGCCTTTGCACAATCGGCCACGGTTCTCGCCAGCGGCCCGACCGAATCGAGCGTGTAGGAGAGCGGTACGGCGCCCTCGGTCGGCACGCGCTGACGGCTCGGCTTGAAGCCGACGATACCGCACAGCGAGGCGGGAATGCGCACCGAGCCGCCGGTGTCGCTGCCGATGGCGATTTCGCACATATGATCTGCGACCGACACGCCCGCGCCGGAGGACGAACCGCCCGGCGCACGCTGCCGGTCGGCGGGATTGCCGGGCGTGCCGTAATGCGGATTGGTGCCAACGCCGGTAAAGGCGAATTCCGACATATTGGTCTTGGCGACGATGATGCTGCCTGCCGCCCGCAGCCGCTGCACGATCGCGGCGTCGGCCGCCGCCGGCTCGCCTTCGTCGGCCAGCACCTTGGAGCCGGCGCGCGTCACCTCGCCCGCAACGTCGAACAGATCCTTGACGGTGACGAGCGCGCCGTCGAGGACCCCAAGCGAAATTCCGTGCTTCACGCGCGCGTCGGCGGCTTCGGCGGCCGCGCGCGCGGCATCGCGGTAGACCGTCAGACAAGCACGCGCGCCCTCGCCTGTCTTATCGTCGATGCGAGCGAGCGCGCGTTCCAGCCGCTCGCGCGCCGAGTGTCGTACCATTGCGAGGAAACCTTTCCTTGGACGTTTTTTAACGAGCAAATTGGAGTGTGGAAGCAACGCGGGCGGAAGGCAAATTTACACAGGTCTCCACGAGTGCGCGCAGCGGATCACGCGTGCTGGTTTGTCCGCGGCGACTCATCGAGGCGATCACGCAGACAAATATGACCGCCATTTTTCATCCTCAGAATTATCAACAGGGTTCCGAACGGACTTGCCAGTTGTGACGATCGGCGTAGGCTTTCTCGCAGGTTATCCATCTCTGGCTTTGCTGGACACGGATAAACCGCCATGACCGGTGCGGCCATGGGACGTGGGTGCGGTTCGCCGTATTTGTGGTCCATGACTTCCGGCCCTGGCTCTCAGTCGCTGGTATCCGTGCCGCGAGGCTCACCCCTCGCGCAGGGTTTGGATCCGGGAGCTTGTGACGGGCAGACGACGGTCTGCCCGTTATGGCGTTTGGGGCGCGTTCATTTTTAGAGCCGCTTAAAAGCTCCGCCCATCCACTTTTTTCACCTCCAGCCCATCGACATCGACTCCGTCGAGACAGCGCGCGTTGACGGCCACGACGTCGGCACCGTCGGTCGGACGCTTGCCGCGCGCGAACGACTCGATGCCGCAGGTGCTGCAGAACAGATGATGGATGAGGTGCTTGTTGAACTGGTAATCGGTGAGATCGCCCTCTCCCGACAGCAGCTTGAAGTCGGAAACCGGCGCGAAGGTGAGCAACGAGCCGAGCCGGCCGCAGCGCGAGCAGTTGCAGGCGACGACGGGGTTGCTCAGATCAAGCGTGACGTCGTAGCGGACTTTGCCGCATTGGCAGCCGCCGGTGTAGGTTTGCTTCATGGCCGTCTCTCCTTTGACCGCTACCACAACTCATCGACGCTGAGCGGGCGCGGGATCAAATCCTGCTGCAGCGCATATTTGGTCAGCAATTCGAGACACGGCCGGTTCGCCTCTTTGCCGAAGGGCGCCGTATCGATCGGGCCTGATTGGCCGGCGGCTTTCTTGCCCGCTTCCAGCAGGCGATAGAGTTCGGCGACCGCGTCCGGGTTTGAGCGCGCAAGTTCCTCTGTGACCACCACCATGTGATTGACCGGCACCAGATGGTGCTTGGCGTACCAGTCTCTTGCGTCCGCCTCCGGATCGGCGACGACGCTTTTCAGGCGCGGATCGTTCGGCATGGCCGCGCCGTAAATGGCGGCATCGAGCTCGCCGTCGCGCAGCATCTGCGTGATGTCCTTATCCGGACCTGCACGAATGACGCCCGGCGGGTCCTTGGCCTCGGCGACGTGGCCGTCCTCGAACGTGACCCACTGCACGCCGCTCAGGTCGACGCCGTAGTCGTTCTGCAAGATGCCGCGGATCCAGGCGCCGGTGGTCTGGCTGTAGGAGCGCACGCCGATGCGCTTGCCCGGCAGATCGGCGGGCGTCAGCGTGCCGCGCCCGCTGTTATAGAGCACGGTGCCGTGCTGGAAGCGCGACAGCATCGCCGCCGGCAGGAGTTTCAGCCCCTTCTTGTAGGCGACCGCCTGGATATAAGTGACCAGCGCAAGCTCGCTGGCGTCAAAGGCGTGCTCGCGCACCATCGGCTTGAAAGCCTTGTGCAGAGGCTTGGTCTCGACGAAATCGAGCGTCAGCCAGGGCGAGCTGATCTCGCGGCGCTTGAGCGGCAGCGTGTGCGGGTAATCGCCGAGAACGATGCGGAGCGTGACGGGGGTATCGGACATGATTGCCGGGGCCTTGACCGCGAGGGGTTCTAGCTAGTCTAAAGAACGCGCAAAGATAAAGGGAGTTCTTGCCTCCATGGCCGACCAGAAGACCGGGCTCGTGGTCACCGCCCATCCGGGCGATTTCGTCTGGCGCGCCGGTGGCGCCATCGCACTGCACGCCAAGCGCGGGCTCAAGGTCAAGATCGTGTGTCTCTCCTTCGGCGAGCGCGGCGAAAGCCAGTTCGCCTGGAAGGAAGCCGGCGCCACGATGGAAACGGTCAAAGCCGGCCGCAAGGACGAGGCCCAGCGCGCCGCCGACCTGCTCGGCGCCGAGATCGAATTTTTCGATTGCGGCGACTATCCGCTCAAACTCAACGAGCAGCATTTCGACCGCATGGTCGATATCTACCGCGAGCTCAATCCGTCCTTCGTGCTCACCCATGCGCTGAAAGACCCCTACAATTTCGATCATCCCAACGCCGCCCATTTCGCGCAGGAAACCCGCGTGGTGGCGCAGGCCATGGGCCACAAGCCGGGCGCCAAGTACAAATATTCGGCGCCGCCGGTCTATCTGTTCGAGCCGCACCAGCCCGAGCAATGCGACTACAAGCCCGATCTCATTTTAAAGATCGATGAGGTGTGGGAGACGAAGTACAAAGCCTTCCAGATTCTCGCCGCCCAGAAACACCTCTGGCACTACTACGAGCGCGTGGCGCTCAACCGCGGCATCCAGGGCTCGCGCAACACCGGCATCCCGATGACTTATGGCGAAGCCTATCAAACGCTGTTCCCGCGCGTGGCGATGGAATTCGCGTAGGTCAGCGGCACATCAGCGTTCGGAGAAATCCCATGAAGACCGTCGTCGTCCGTAACATCACACGCGCCGATCCCAACGCCGTCGGCACGCTCGGCGCCGTCGGCGTGGCGACCGCGCACGAGGCATTCGGCCGCTTCGGCCTGATGAAGTCTTATCTGCGGCCGATCTATCCGGGTGCCCAGATCGCCGGTCCCGCGGTGACGGTGCTGGCGCAGCCCGGCGACAACTGGATGCTGCATGTCGCGGTCGAGCAGTGTCAAAAGGGAGATGTGCTGGTGGTCGGCTGCACCGCCGACAACACCGACGGCATGTTCGGCGAATTGCTCGCCACGTCGCTGCGCGCGCGCGGCGTCAAGGGTCTCATCATCGACGCCGGCTGCCGCGACGTCAAAGCGCTGCAGGAGATGGATTTCCCGGTCTGGTCGAAGGCGATCTCGGCCAAGGGCACGGTGAAGGCGACGCTCGGTGCGGTCAACGTTCCGGTGGTGTGCGCGGGCGTCAATGTCGAACCCGGCGACGTGATCGTCGCCGACGACGACGGTGTCGTCGTGATTCCGAAAAAGGACGCCGTCGAAACCGCGCGGAAGGCGCAGAAGCGTCACGACGACGAGGACGGCAAGCGCAAACAACTGGAAAGCGGCGTGCTCGGCCTCGACATGTACAAGATGCGCGAGCCTTTGGAAAAAGCCGGCCTGCGCTACGTCGACGATCCCGAAGACGTGTAGGCAAAACAATCTTATTTTTGCCATGCGGTACGTGGGTATCGTTGCCGGCTATAATTCGGTACGCCGGCAAGTCATCGTCTTAAACGTTTTCGCGAATGCCATCCGGTGAATTGACGTCGCTTTCATGCGAGGCGGCTAGTTTCATCCTGCGCAAGTTTGGGTCCTTAGTCCACGCACCGGAGGAGCTACCGTGAAAACGTTCTTTGCATTTTTGAAAGACGAGTCCGGAGCGACCGCCATTGAATACGGGCTGATCGCAGCCGGCATCGCCGTGGCGATCATCGCCATCGTGAACGCGCTGGGCACGCAGCTCAACGCGAAGTTCACCAGCATCTCGACCCAGCTCAAATAGCTTCGCACGTGGCTGGTCCGGAACGAAAGCCGCCGAGAAAAGGCGGCTTTCGTTTTTTGAGGGCAGCTACTACGCCACCGCCGCGGCAAGGCTCGCTGGTCGGAACCTGATGGCCGCGATGACGCCGAGCACGACGAACACGATCAAGGTCACACCCTGCGCGATCAGGAAAGGCGGTTCGTTGCCGTTCGGCGCCAACGCGTGTAACGACGGCACCTTCAGAAACGCCTGTGCGATCAGCACGAAGACGTTGAACCAGAGTGCGGTCAGCGCGGCGACGACATAGATCCAGCGCCAGGCGCCGACGTAACGTTTGACGTAGGCCGCAAGCAAAGCGACGGCGAGGATCGCAAGCGAAATCGCGCCGACCCCGAGCGCCGGCGTGAAACCGTGAATCGGAAACAGAAAGCCGGTGGCGCTGGTCAGGATCGTCGTCAGCAAAAACAGCGCCGTCAGACCAGGCATTTGCTGCGAACGTAGCATGCCGATCAGCACCACGATGCCGCTGACGATCGCGACCAGGCTGATGATAACATGCAGCAAAGTGAAGTTTTCTAGCGACAAGCCGATAATCATGATCGTGGTCTCCTTACGCGCCGGAGGCGGACGTCCTGACGCAACGCGATCCTAGTGCAGAGGCAGTCCAGCGGCCACGCGACCTTCGTCAGATATTCCGCGGCGGGAATGTCAATGCGCCGTCGCCACAAACAGCCGCCGCGTGTCTTGCAGGGCGCGAGCCACAAACCGGCCGGCGTCTGCGCAAGCCGTAACACCGCCGTGTCGCAGTGGGCACGGCGCCCATTGCGCCGCCGTCAGCGCAGCCGCGCCAATGACAATACGGTTTTTGCGCTATTTCATTCAGCGGTTGGCGTGGCTCCAGGGCGCGATGCGCCGCTCCAGCCATTTCAGGCCGGTGGTCAGCGAAACGCCCAGGATCATCAGCATGATCACCGGCACGAAAGTCTTGTCCATTTCGAAATTATTGGCGTAGCGGGTAATCATGAAGCCAAGGCCGGAAATGGTGGTGTAGAACTCCGCCACCACCATGCCGACCAGCCCGCGCCCGATGGCGAGCCGGATGCCCGCCGCGATGTAGGGCAGCGCGAACGGCAACAGCACGTCGCGCCACACCTGCCATTCACCCGAGCGGAACGAGCGCGCGACTTCCAGCATGTTCTTGTCGCACTCGCGCACGCCTTGATAGGTGTTGATCAGGATCGGGAACACGGCGAACAGGAACACGACGATGATCTTGGCCTTGAGGTAGATGCCGAACCACAACACCAGAATCGGCACCAGCGCGACCATCGGCGTCGCGTAAAGCGCGTTGATCGGCAGGTCCAACGCCCAGTCGAGCCAGCGCACGCGCGCCATCGCCACCGCCACCGGAATGCCGACGACGATGGCCGACAACAACCCGTAGAACATCACCTCCAGGCTCTGCGACAGGTAATACGGCAGGTCGCCGGAGATGGTGAGCTGCCAGAATGCGACCGCGATCTTGCTCGGATAGGTAAAGAAGATCGGGCTGATGTTCGGCCCGACGATCTGCCACACGATCAAGATCAGCGCCAGGAAGCCGTAGCGAAACACGGCGCGGTGCGCCCACCAAGGCGTCGCATTCACTTTTGCGATGCCTTGCGGCCCGGCCGCGACATGGCGAGAATGAACTTCGTTGACGGCGCTCATCGCATTCTCTCCCAGGCCGTCCCCGTTCGGGCGGCCACTTCAGTCGCGGGCGAACGCCACCGCTAACCGGCAGCGTCCGCCTTTAACATTCGTCGATCCCGTCTGCCTAGAACGCCGCCGTCGGGCAAACCGGTCCCTTCCAGACGCCGAGCTTCTTGATCGCCTTTTCGGCGAACTCCTTGTCGACGATCTGATCGTAGGTCGGAGTCTTGCCCTTCGCAATATTGCCGACCTTGGTCATCAGTTGGGCGGTGAAGTTGACGCGCTCGGGCGACAGGCCGGTATTGGCGTCCCAGATGCAGCTCTTCACCAGGAAGTCGTAGGTTTGTTCCACGATCTTCGGCGGATAGCCGGTGTGCTTGATCATGATCGGCAGCACCTTGGCCTTGTCGGAGTACATGATGCGGGTCGCTTCGATCACGGAATCGACAAAGGCCTGCAGCTCCTTCGGATGATTCTTGATCGTTTCGTCCTTCACGCCGTAGTAGGTGTACATCTGCTTCGGCGACAGTTCCCACATGCGCGCGATGGCGTGCAGGCTCGGGACCTTTTCCTTGGCCAGCATCTCCTGCTCGACATGCAGGATCGCGGTGTCGACCTGGTCGGCGACCAGCGCCGGCACGTCCTCGGTCGCGATCGAGACGAAGTTGACCTCCTTCGGATTCACGTGCGCCGCGCGCAGCACGTTCTTGCTCAGGATGTCGGCAAAACCGCCCGGCTGCTGGATGCCGATGCGCTTGCCCTTGAGGTCGGCCATGGTCTTGACGTTGTCGCGCACGACCATCGAGGCTTCGAACTTATAGAGCGTGCCCAGGATGGCCTTGACCTTCGAGCCTTTGGAGATGGCGATGGTGGTCACCGTGCCGGGCGACTGAGCGATGTCGAGATTGCCGGCCAGCATGGCGCGGAACACCTTGACGCCGCCGTCAAGCGCCACCGTTTTGACCGCGATGCCGTTCTTCTTGAAGATACCGAGATCCTGCGCGACGATCACCGGGAAGTGCACGATATTCGGCGGCGTGGTCGGCATACCGACCGTCAATTCGGTTTGAGCCTGGCTCACAGCCGGCAAGGCCAACGCGCCGGCAGCAAAAGCCGCCAGCATCAGAAACGCTTTGCGCATCTTGATCCTCCCTGGGTCTTTTTCGTCTTCGGCTTGGCGGCTTTCGAGCCGTGTACCGATTTTTTCGTTGAATGGGATTTTGCCCCATTGCCAAGACAAAAACAACGAACCGGGCTCATTAATCCGCTCGCCACACCCCTTTGACCATGGCCATTGGCCATGGCTAGTTGCGACAACGTGAAACTATTCGTGTGCAAACCATGCCCAGATTCGTCGTCGAATATGGCAATGTTGGTAAGCCGCCGGAACCCGACGGCCGGCTCGACGCGCCGGCCTTCCACCGCAATCATGAGCCGATTTGGTCGGCGATCGGCGGACACTTGCATAGGCCGAGCGGAAACGTGTTGGAACTCGGCAGCGGGACCGGGCAGCATGCCGTCGCCTTCGCAGGACGCACGCCGCATCTGACCTGGTGGCCGAGCGATACCAACGCCAAGCATCTCGCCAGCATCGAAGCCTGGCGCAAATTTGCGCGCCTTGAAAATCTGCGCGCGCCGCAGCACATCGATCTTGGTAGCGCGGCCTGGACCTGGCGCGGCGACAATGACGGTACGCTCGTCGCCATTCTCTGCATCAATGTGCTGCACATATCGCCCTGGGCGGTGTCGGAGAACTTGATTACCGGCGCCGGCCGCTTCTTGCAGCCTGGCGGGCACCTGTTCGTCTATGGCCCGTTCAAGCGCGCCGGCAGGCACACGGCGCCGAGCAATGCCGACTTCGACGAAAGCCTGCGCGCGAAGAACCCGGAATGGGGCGTGCGCGATATCGACGAACTCAATCGCCTCGCGCAGAACGTCGGCCTGGCGCCGGCCGAGCTGCATGCCATGCCGTCAAATAATTGGGTTCTGGTCTTCAGGCGCCCGCTTGGGCAGACTTGACCAACGAACCGACAACAGACCGGACACCATGGACAACGAACCGATCTACGACATCGCGCATCTCGGCCACCTCGAAATGCTGACGCCGAAATTCGAGGAGAGCCGCAAGTTCTTCATCGACGTGATGGGGATGACGCAGAGCGGCGAGAAGGGATCAAGCGTTTACCTGCGCGGCTGGGACGACTACGAGCGCTATTCGCTCAAGCTCACCGCCTCGAAGACGTCGGGCATGGCGCATGTGGCCTTCCGCACGCGCTCGCCGCAGGCGCTGGAACGGCGCGCGGCGGCGCTGAAGGGCTCCGGCTTCGACGTCGGCTGGACCGACGGCGATCTCGGCCACGGCAAGACCTTTGTCTGCAAGGATCCCGACGGCCACGTCATCGAGCTCTATTACGACACCGAATGGTACGACCCGCCGCCGGACAAGAAACCCGCACTGAAGAACCAGGCGCAGCGTTATCCCGCGCGCGGCTGCAACGTACGGCGCATCGACCACTTCAACGGGCTCGCCGTCGACATCAAGGCCAACCGCGAGTTTTTCGAGCACTATCTCGGATTCCGCCTCACCGAACAGATCGTGCTGGACGACGGCAGCGAGGCCGGCATGTGGATGACGGCGACAAACAAGTCCTACGACTTCGCCTATACGCGCGATCACACCGGCACGCCCGGCCGCTTCCACCACGTCACCTACGCGCTCGATTCACGCGAGGACGTGCTGCGCGCCGCCGACATTTTTCTGGAAGCCGGCGTGTTCATCGAGACCGGCCCGCACAAGCACGCGGTCCAACAGACCTTTTTCCTCTACGTCTACGAGCCCGGCGGCAACCGCGTGGAGGTCGCCTGCGCCGGCGCGCGGCTCGTTCTCGCGCCGGATTGGAAGCCGATCCGCTGGTCGGAGGCCGAGCGCAAGAAAGGCCAGGCCTGGGGGCTACAGACCATCAAATCGTTCCATACGCACGGCACGCCGCCGGTGCCTGACAACGATTAACTATCTGATATTATAGCTAATATGCGAAATTTATACGCAATTTGCAGATTGCGTATAATTCTCTGGCGCGAGTTCCGATCGCATGTTATACGCAAACCGCAAATTGCGTATAACAAAGGTCGAAACCGTGGCTTCGCCGTCCCTCGTCCTGCAAACCACCTATGCCGAGTTGCTGGACCGTTGCGCGCGAGCTGCCTTCGAAGACTCGTTCCCAACCGACGGCACATTCACGCCGAAGACGGTCCGGGGCCGCCGCTATTGGTATTTCCAGCTTCCTACCAAAGCCGGCCGTGGACAGAAATATGTCGGGCCAGAAACACCAGAACTACTGAAGCGCATCGAACGGCATCAGGAGATCGTCGCAGACGAACGCGAACGGCGTTCATTGGTCTCGACATTGGTACGCTCGTTCGGCATGCCGCAGCCCATTCCTGAAATTGGCGACATTGTTACGGCTCTGGCCAAGGCCGGTGTCTTCCGCCTGCGCGGCGTGCTGGTCGGCACCGTGGCCTATCAAACCTATTCGGCAATGCTGGGGCAGAAGCTGGCGATAGCAACGCTGCAAACCGGTGACGTCGATATCGCGCAATTTAAAAACGTCTCCGTGGCCGTTAACGACCAGATACCGCCAGTGCTCGATGTCCTCAAAGAAGCAGATAAGACCTTCCGCGCCGTGCCGACGATGCACGGGAAGCAAGTCACGAGTTACGTCGCAAAACACTCCCTGCGTGTCGATTTCCTGACGCCGAATGAAGGCCCCGACACCGACAAACCGCAACGGCTTCCAGCGCTGCAGACCGACGCTCAGCCGTTACGCTTTCTCGATTATCTCATACACGACCCCGAGCCGGCGGTCGTTCTGCATGGTGCCGGCATCTATGTGAACGTGCCTGCGCCGCAGCGCTACGCAGTTCACAAATTGATCATCGCGCGGCGGCGGCGTGAGGGCGCGGCCAAGCGCGACAAAGACGTACAACAAGCGGAGGCGCTGTTTTCGCTCCTCTCGAAAAAGCGACGCCACGAATTGAAATCCGCGTGGGACGAAGCCTACAAAAGAGGAGTTGAGTGGCGCCGCTTGCTCAACGAAGGACTGGACGACCTGACACCGGCTATTCGTGAAGAGTTACGCGACGGTATTGCCGCAAAAGATTCGGCATAGGAATTCAAAAGCCATGCCCCGCCGCAACACCCCACGCATCACCTTCATCGGCTTCGGCGAAGCTGGACAGGCGATGGCCTCAGGCCTGCGCGAGAGCGGCATCGAGCGCGTCGCGGCCTGGGACATATTGTTTCCCGAGCCGGACGGTGAAAAGCTGAAGGCGGCGGGTAACAATATCGGCGTGCGCTGCGCGCGGTCCGCAGCCGATGCGGTGTCCGAGACCGACATGATCATCTCGGCCGTGACGGCGGCCTCGAGCGTGGACGCGGCGCGTTCCGTCGCCCCTCACCTCACCGGCAACCCCTATTTTCTCGACATCAATTCGGTCTCGCCCGGCCGCAAGCAGGAGACCGAAAAGCTGCTTGACGGCAAGGCGCGCTATGTCGATGTGGCCGTGGTCGCGCCTATCTATCCCAAGCGCCACCGCACGCCGCTTTTGATCTCCGGCCCGCATGCGCAAGCCGTCTCGCCGCTGTTGCAAGAACTTGAGATGCAGCTCACCGTGGTCGGCGATGCGACCGGCGCTGCCGCCGCCATCAAGATGATCCGTAGCGTGATGATCAAGGGCGTGGAAGCGCTCACGCTCGAGTGCTTCCTGGCCGCGCGTCGCGCCGGTGTGCTCGACGAGGTGACCGCATCGCTCAAGAACAACTATCCCGGGCTCGATTGGCCGAAAATGTCGGAATACAACCTCGAGCGCATGGCACACCATGGCGAGCGGCGGGCGGCGGAGATGGAAGAATCGGCCGCGACATTGCGTGAGCTGGGGATCGAGCCGCTCATGACGGATGCAACCGCCCGGCGCCAGCGCGAAATGGGCACGATCGGCAAGGACGACGGCGTGCGCGCCTCGCTCGACAAGGGCCGCGCCGCCATACTCGACGCCATAGACACCGTCAAGAAAAAGCGCGACTAAAGGGCACATAACGAAAAGCTTCGGCTTTGGGCCGGAGCTTTTCGATTTGTTGGCATCAGATACTAGCCTCTCGAGCGCCTCCGCGAACGTGCGTCATTGCACGCACAGGTCATAATTCAAAATTGTTGAGCTTCGATTTCTATTCTGCTTTTATCATAATGCTTTGACGGTTATTCTGTTTTTGTGTTGCTTGCTTTTGTCAGACCCGGGAACGAAAACATTAATACGCCCCCGCAACCCGCATTTGAGCGCTGGCGCGACCCGTTGCTAACGGCGCTGACGTGCGCCCTGTCGGTACTCTTGTTTGTGGTTGCGCCCTTGCAGGCGGCCGGAAATATCGCCGCTCACCATTTCGGGCTGTTGTTCAGTATGCTGCTGATCGCAGCCGTCTTTGTCGTGTCGGGCAGTCGCCTGGCAATCGTCGCGATTGTCGTTGCAATCGCGTTAGCGATGACAGCCACGGTATTCCGATACTCGCACCCATCGGCCGTCGACATTTATCTCGAAGCAAGCGCCTGGATGATCACCGGCCTCACCCTGAGCACGGTTGTCGCTCGTGCCGTCTTTGCGCCAGGCCGGGTGAGCTATCACCGTATCATCGGAGCGATACTTCTTTATCTCAATATCGGCCTGATTTTCGTGGCGTTGTATTGCTTTATGGCACTCTATGATCCTCATGCTTTTACCGGACTGCCGCCTCTGAAAGATAATCTGGGTGTTGCAAGCAATCTCATCTATTTCAGTTTTGTCACGCTGACGTCTGTCGGCTATGGCGATATCGCGCCGCTCCACCCATACGCGCGCAGCCTCTCAAACGTGGAATCGATCATCGGTCAGCTTTTTCCGGCCACGCTCCTCGCAAGACTGGTGTCTCTGGAAATCCAAGATCGATATTCTGGCGGCAACGGTCGGCCGCAGTGAAGCGGAATTCAACGCGCTTCTAATTCACCGTCCGCCGCCTCCAGGCGCAGAGCACAGCAATTTTTCGCACCAAGACGCCGCCGGCAGGTCGGGCGACGAAAAAAAGCGAGCAGCGGACGCATTTCTGAACAAGCGTTCAGGATTCGCCTGCGCAAATCATCTAGATTTTCGCCGCTCAATCCAGTCGGGAGGAAGGACATGATCAAGAAGTTAAGCTTCGCGGCGCTGATCGCTCTCACCGCCGTTGCTTTCGTGATCGGCTCGGTCGCAACAGGCGAGGCCAAAGCCAGAAAGAAGAAAGCGGCGCCGCCGCAGTCGCCAATGGCGTGCATCTTCATGCCGGCGCCGGTCTGCGGGGTAACAGGCGGCCACAAGTACACCTATGCCACGGCTTGCCTTGCCGTCATGAACGGCGCCAAGATCGTTTCGCAAAAGGCCTGCCCGGTGAAGAAAGCCAAGAAGAAGGCAAAGAAGAGGACCGCCAAGAAAAAAACGATGAAGACGAAGTCCTAAAAACGCGAGACGCTGCAAAACAAACGGGCCGCTGTTCCGCAGCGGCCCGTCTTTAGTTTTGGAGCCGTTTAATTCTTCATCGGCGGAATCTGCAGCAGCTCGGCGAGCTGCTTTTTGTCCAGCGGCTTTTGCAAGAATTTGAGCTTGACCGCGTCGCGCACGGCGCCGTCGAGATCGGCGAAGTGGTCGGTCTGCAAGGACGACTTCGGATGGTACTTCGCTCGCGATGCCGTGAGCAAGGCGATCGGCTTGTTGATTTTCTTCGAGTACATCTCAAGCGCTTTCGGGTCCGAATACATCCAATCCACCGTCTCGCGATAGGCCTGCACGAAACGCATAATCGCGTCATGCTTGGTTTTAAGCGCATTGGCATTCACAATGATCGTCCGCACCGTTTGCCCGCGCAGCGACGGCACATCGCTGCCGCGCGCGATGATGCGGATCTTGCCCTCCTTTTCTTCTTGCAGGCCGAACGGAGGCGCCGACCAGCCGATATCGACCTGGCCGGACATGGTAGCGGTCAACGTCGCGGCCGGCCCGCCGACCGCGGTCGGCTTGGCCTTGCAGCCGAGCTCATTCACGAAGGCAACGACGATATTGTTCGAGCTGGAGCCATTGGTCGAATAGGCAATCGTGTTGCTGGCCGTCGCATCTTTCAGCGTCTTGATCGGCGAGTCCGCCTTCACATACCAGTAGATGTCACCGGTCCCGGTGAAGGCCGGCAACAGGATGCGCACCGGAGCACCCTTTTCGAACGCGCGCATGACGCCGGCAGCGCCGACGCCGGCGCCGAGATCGGCCGAGCCGGAAATCACCGCCTGGATGGTTTCGCCGGCACCGCGGGTGCCGACAGCCTTCATCACCAAGCCGTGCTTTTTGAAGATGCCGGCATCCTGGCCGAGCGTCGGCGCCTGGTTTTCCCAATTGTTGATCTGACCGACAGCGATTGTGAGTTGGTCTTCGGCCGATGCGGAACCGGCCGCAAGCGCGAGCGGCGCCAGCAGGCCGAGGGCCAAAGCGACCTTCCGATAGGTTTTCATGGGACGTTTTCCTAAAAGGGTTTCTGGTGGGGGAATTCAACACCGAGATTGGCTCTGTGGGGAAGCACAAAGTGGAGCGGCGTAACGTTACGCCGCAGGTGCGCCGCTTCACGTGTTGCCGCCCCGCAAACGAAGACGGACCGCCGCCCCAAGGCAGCGGCCCGCTCTTTATTACGCCAAAGCCGCCTTTTTTAGTTCGCCGGCGGGATCTGGATCAGTTCGTCAAGCTGCGCCTTGGTCAGCGGCTTCGGGAGGAATTTCAACCGCACCGCGTCACGCATTGCACCGTCGAGATCGACCATCTTTTCGGTCTGCAGCGTTTCCTTGGGCTGGAATTTTTCCGCCGAGTTCTTCACCAACGCGACCGGCTTCTTGATCTTCTTGGCGTACATCTCGAACGCCTTGGGATCGGAATACATCCAGTCCACCGTCTGACGATACCCTTTCATGAAGCGCATGATGGCATCGTGCTTGGTCTTGAGCGCATTGGCATTCACGATGAGAACGCGCACCGTCTGGTTCTTCAGCGACGGCACATCGCTGCCGCGCGCGATGATACGGATCTTGCCGTCCTTGATCTCCTGCAGCCCGAAGGGCGGCGCCGACCAGCCGATATCGATCTGCCCGGACATGACCGCGGTGAGCGTGCCCGAGGGACCGCCGGTCGCGGTCGGCGTGCCTTTGACGCCCAGCTCGTTCTTGAACGCCAGCACGACATTGTTGGTGCTCGAGCCGTTGGTCGAATAGGCGATCGAGGTCGAGGGCTTGGAATCTTTCAGGCTCTTGATCGGCGAATCCGCCTTCACGTACCAGAACAGATCGCCGCTGCCGGTGAAAGCCGGCGCCAGGATTCGAACGGGCGCGCCCTTGGAGAAAGCCCGCATCACGCCGGCGGTGCCCACGCCCGCGCCGATGTCGGCCGCACCGGAAATAACCGCCTGAATGGTCTCGCCCGCGCCGCGGGTGCCGGTGCTGTCAAGTTTCAGATTGAGCTTTTTGAAGATGCCCGCATCCTGCCCCAAGGTCGGCGCCTGGTTTTCCCAATTGTTGATGTGGCCGATCACCAGCTTCAACTGGTCTTCGGCCGATGCCGATCCCGCGGCCAGCGCCAACGGAACAGCAACGCCGAGCGCGGCGACAAATTTCTTGAAAGTCGTCATTAATCATCCTCCCTGAGCCGTTTTCCCCACCGGAAATCGGGTTTGTTCGACGTTTCTTGTTAGCCAGGTGCATTCAACAACGGGCAGCGCCGAGCGGAAAGCACAAATTGTCAGCGCCGGTGCGGCTTGCCGCGTTTTCGTGCTTTGGTCGCAGCGCGTGTCTTCGTTGCGCTGCGCCGGGTCGCCGACTTTGCGGCCGCCGGCAGCCCGTTTCCGGATTTCGTCACCCGCATCTCCCAGTATTCCCAGGAGCGTGTGAGCCCCGTGGTCGAAGTGTTGATATGCGCGGCGAGTTGCGTTTCACCTGGCGAAAGCACCGCGATGTTTTCGCCCAAAATCATGGCCTGCACCTGATATTCTGCGTTGCGCGCGGCGTAGACCGTGCGGAACACGCAGTCACGTACGCTCGTACCGGCGACGGTGACGCCGTGACGCTTCATCAGCACCATCCAATGACTGCCGAGCGCGCGCGCGAGCGAAGCGCCCTCCTCCGGCTTCACCACCAGCATATTGGTGTCGCCGAATTCGTCGTGCTGATCCCAGAACGGCGGCCTGATGCCGCCGACCGAGCCGAGGTGGAAGATCGGCAGATAATCGGCGCCGGTCGCAATCAGCGGCATAAAGGCCGGCGAATGATGATGGCAGACCGACATCACATCCGGCCGCGCCTTGTAGATTTCGCCATGGATCACCCGCTCGGAATATTGCGGCACGCCCGGATCGCGCACGGGTGTTGAATCCAGGTGATATTCGATGAAATTGTCCGGCTCAACCAATTGCGGCGCCCGCGAGCGCGACAGAAAAAAGCGGTCCGGTCTATCGGGGTGGCGCATGCTGATATGGCCGAAGGCATCGAGCACGCCTTCATTGGCCACGATGCGGTTGGCGAGCGCGAGCTCCCGGCGGGTGGCAACAAGATCGGTCACGGCGTTTCCTCACAATTGATCGGCTTGTTGGCGCACTATAGGCCAAACCTCGCGTGCCAAACCAGCAACTATGCCGCTTGACAGATCACGGCCGGTAAGCACGCTTCACCTTGCCATGTCCGGGTCCGCTCAAATCGTCATCGATGGCGTAAGCCATCTTTATCGCCCGCCGCGCGGCCGCACGGTCCAGGCTCTCGACGATGTGTCACTGGAGGTCGGCAATCGCGAATTCGTTGCACTGCTGGGGCCGTCCGGTTGCGGCAAGTCGACGCTGCTTTATTTGATCGGCGGCTTTCTCCCCGTCGAAACCGGCACCGTCCGCATCGACGGTAAACCCGTGGCCGGCCCCGGTCCTGATCGTGGCATCGTCTTTCAACATTTCGCGCTGTTTCCTTGGAAGACGGTGCGCGGCAACGTTCTTTACGGGCTTGAACGCCAGGGCCTGCCGAAAGCCGAGCGCGAGCAACGCGCCCAGGAGTTCATCGAACTCGTCGGCCTGCACGGTTTCGAGGACAGCTATCCCGCGCACCTGTCCGGCGGCATGAAGCAGCGCACCGCGATCGCGCGCACGCTCGCCTTCGACCCCGAGATTCTCCTGATGGACGAGCCCTTCGGCGCGCTCGATGCGCAGACGCGCGGCCTCATGCAGAGCGAATTGCTGAGCATCTGGCGGCGCACGCCCAAGACCGTGATTTTCGTCACCCACGACGTGCAGGAGGCGGTCTTCCTCGCCGACCGCGTGGCGGTGATGTCGGCGCAGCCGGGCCGCATCAAGACCATCGTCGACACTAAATTTCCGAAGGACGCCCTCAACATCTTCAAGGAGAAGGAGTTCGTCGAGAAAGTGGACGAAATCTGGCACCTGGTGCGCGAGGAAGCGATCAAGGCCGGCATGGGCGGCGCGCAGCGAGAGAGCGGGCCGTGAAAACGCTCATCCGCTATTCGCCGCTGTTGATCCTCGCCGCCGCGTGGGAATTGGCGGCAAGGCTGCATCTGGTTTCGAACGATGCGCTGCCGCCGCTGACCGCCGTCTTGTCGTCCTGGATCGGCATGGTCAAGGACGGCGAACTGGTCACGAATGGCGCTTCGTCACTTTACCGCGTCGCGGCCGGACTTGCGCTTGCGATCGTCATCGGCGCCGTGCTCGGCATCGTGATGGCCTGGTGGAAGGCGGTGAACATCCTGGTCGCGCCGATCGTGGAGATTTTCTACCCGTTGCCGAAGTCGGCGCTGATCCCGGTGACCGTGATCTGGCTCGGCTTCGGCGATGGTTCCAAGATTCTTCTGATCTTCCTCGGCTGCATGCTGCCGGTCACCATCGGCGCCTTCAACGGCGCACGGTCGGCCGAGCAGGCGCTGGTGTGGTCGGCGCGCAGCATGGGCGCGAGCCGCCTGCGCATGATGTGGGACGTCGTGGTGCCGGGCGCGTTGCCGGAAATGCTTAACGGCGTGCGCACCGCGCTCGCGCTGTCGTTCATCCTGCTGGTATCGTCGGAACTGATCGCGGCGCACGAGGGCCTCGGCTACCTGATCGGGCTGCTCGGCGCGAGCGGCAACTATGATGCCATGTATGCCGTGGTGCTGACCGTTGCGTTTCTCGGCTTTGCCGCCGATCGCATCTATCTCCTGGTTACCAAGAGGACGTTTGCATGGCGCGAATGACGCAAACGTCCGCCGCGGTCCTGCCGGACGCGCCCGAACCGCTGTTCCTGCGCGCGCTGCGCCTCTTGTTGTCGGGCTTTGCCCGCGTCTTCTCGATTGCCGTTCTGCTGATTGCCTGGCAGGTGCTGGCGCGCAGCGGCACCTACACGCCGTTCCAGCTCCCGGCGCTGAGCGCGGTGCTCGAACGCATCTGGAGCGACGCCGTCGGCGGCGATCTCTGGCTTAATACGGCGCTGACCCTTTACCGCGCGCTTGCCGCCTTCCTGATCTGCGCGGTGCTCGGCATCGCCATCGGCATGGCAATGTCGCGCAACGTGATCGCCAACTGGTTTTTCGATCCGATCGTTTCGGTCGGCTTTCCAATGCCGAAAATCGCCTTCCTGCCGGTGGTGATCCTGTGGCTTGGCGTCTACGACACCGCCAAGATTACCGTCATTGTCATCGACGCCATCTTTCCCGTCATCGCCGCCACCGTTATCGCCATTCAGGGCGTCGAGCGTGAGTTGATCTGGTCGGCACGCAATATGGGGGCGAGCAACCGCGAGCTGCTGACTCAGATCGTGCTGCCGGCGGCGAGCCCGCAGATCATGACCGGCCTGCAGGTCGCCCTGCCCTTGTCGCTGATCGTGGCAGTGCTGGCGGAAATGCTGATGGGCGGCTACGGCCTCGGCGGCGCCATGATGACGGCTTCGCGCTTTGCCAATTCGACCGGCGTGTTCGCCGGCATTCTGGAGATCGCGGTGGTCGGCTACGCGCTGGTCAAGGCGATGGCGCTGCTGCGCCGGCGGCTTCTCATCTGGCATCAGGAGGCCAACCAGCCTAGCACGGCGTAACGCCGCACAGACGAGACTTGCCAATGACGGTTGGATTTCCCACAATCTTTGCGTTCGCAACGCGCGCAATAAAAATCAAGACGCCCGGCGAATCCAGGGAGGAAAAGATGCGATTTCTGAAAATCACGCTGGCCGGCGTGTTGACGCTCGGTCTCATCGGCTTCGGCGCCGCAGCACAAGCCGAGCCCGTCAAGATCCGCATGGCCTGGGTCGTGCCGCTCGCCAACTGGGCCTCGATCCTGCTCGAGAAGAAGGACTTAATGACGCATCTCGGCAAGTCCTACACGGTCGAGACGATTCATTTCCGCGGCACGCCGCCGATGATCACGGCGCTTGCCAACAACGAGGTCGAGGTCGCCAGCCTCGCCTATTCATCCTTTGCCGTCGCCGTCGCCAATGCCGGCCTCAGCGACCTGCAAGTAATCTCCGACGAGTTCCAGGAAGGCGTGCCCGGCTACTACACCGATAAGTACTGGGTCCGGAAGGATTCGGGCATCGACAAGGTCGAGGACCTTAAAGGCAAAGTGGTCGGCACCAATGCCGGCGGCAGCGCGGTCGACGTCGCCATCCGCGCGATGTTGCGCAAGCACGGCCTCGAGCCCAATCGCGACTACACCTTCCTCGAAGGCCCACTGCCCGCCATGCCGACCATGCTGTTGGAAAAAAAGGTCGACCTCATTCCGGCAGTGCTCCCCTTCGCGCTCAACCCCAAACTACTCGCCGGCGCCAAGCCGCTGTTCACGCAGGAAGACGCAACCGGCAGGACCGACATGATCATCAATTGCGTCCGCAAGCCGTTCCTCGAGAAGAACCGCGCTGCCATGGTCGATTTCATGGAGGACTGGCTGCGCGTCGTGCACTGGTATCTCGATCCGAAGAACCACGCCGAAGTGGCCAAGATCGCTTCGAAGATCACCAAGGCGCCGCCGGAGCGCTTCGGCTGGCTGTTCACCAAGAACGACAACTATCGCGATCCCAACATGATGCCGGATCTCGCAGCGCTGCAAAAAAACGTCGACACAGTGAAGGAGCTCGGCTTCATCAAGACCCACGTCGACATCGGCAAGCACAACGACTTGTCGCCTTTGAAAGAAGCAATCGCGCGGCTGAAAAAATAAATTCGCTAAAATTCGACTCAAATTTGCCGCGTCTCCCATATCTTGCGGCTGTGGCTCCGGAGCAAGCGCTCCGGAGCCTATTTGTTGACGACTGCCCGCCGTGCGCGCCGTCCGGCGGAAACGGAAACGGACCGGAAACGTTTGCGCTCCGCGCTCTTTACAAGTTTGGCCGATCGGGAAAAAATAAGGCTGTGGCGCAAGTTATGTGGTTAACGGGGCGTAAAAAAATGAACACCGTATTTAAAGCGTGCTTGGGCGCCCTGCTGGTCGCCGGTTTGACGGGTGTCGCGTCGCTGCCTGCGGCTGCGGGCGGCACTCACTGGGATCCGTCATGCAATTGCCGGCGCCCGGACGCCGTTATCACCAAAAAGCGTTACGTGCACGCCAGGCCGCGCGTCGTGGTGCACAAGCGTTACGTCAAACGCACGCGCTATGTGCGCGGCAAGACCAAGCTGCTCCAGGAAAATCGCGTGACCGTGCATGTGCGGCCGGTGATCCACCGCGAGGTGGTCGTGCATCGCACGAATACAATTGTGAAAGACGTGCTGCTGTACCGGGTCAGACACATCAACAGGTATCGCAACGTCTATCGCCGCCAAAGGGTGGACGTGTACAGACCCGGTTACGTGCGCCACGTGCTCGAAGTCCGCCGCGTGCGCGGCTGCGGTTGCGGACGCGATTATGTTTATTCCCGCGACTGATCGTTCTTGAACCTGCCCTTACGCGCCTCGCCGGCAAAACCGTCGAGGCGCTTTTTTTATTGTTCATCCTTGCTTGCCGGCGGACGGCGCGGGTTTGCCATGAGGCAAAGCGCCATTTGCGAGGACCGCCGAAGCTGGTCATGATCCCGCTGCCGGGGGGAGAACCCGGCGATTGCGGCTGAACGAATGACCGAACTGAGCGGAACCACTGCGGAAGACCGGCTGCCGCTGACGCAGCCGAAGGACGGGCGCCGCAGACGCGCCAGCCTCATCGTTGCGCTCGCTCTGCATGTCGGCGCCGCCGGCGCCTTGCTCGCCTATTGGCGCGCCGACATCGACGAGGTGGCCAACGCGCCGCTGATCCTGGTCGAACTCGCGGCGCTGCCGGCGGCACCCGAAGTAACGCCGAGCGCGCAACCGCCGGGACCGCAGCAAAAGGAAGCCACACCCTCGCCGCCATCACCGCAAGACGCCAAACACGAGACGAAGCGTGAGCCGAAGCGCGACACCGAGCCGGACCAAAAACCGCCGGTCGAAACAACCGAAACGGCAATGATCGAACCGGCGCCGAAGGTCGAAGAGCCGATCCCGGCGCCACCGGTGGCGAAAGCGGAAGAGCCGGTCACACCACCGGTGGCGGCGGCCAAACCCGAAAAGCAAGAGAAGACGGTCGAGCCGGCAAAGACCGAGCCGCCACCGAAACCGGCCGAACAAACGCAACAACGCAAAACCCGGCCGAGCCGCGCGCAACAGGCAAGCGCGCCGAGTGCGTCCACGCATCGCGCCGCGCGCGCTGTGGCGCCCGCGCCGGGCGTAATGTCGCGCAATCCTAATGCGCTGCCGAACTGGAGATCGGCGCTGGTCAACCGGCTCGAACGCTACAAACGCTACCCGCCGGACGCGCGCGGTCAGCGTGGTGTGGCGCGGCTTGCCTTCAGCGTCGATCGCGGCGGCCGCGTGCATCACGCCCGCATCGTGAGGAGTTCAGGCTCGAGCGCGCTCGACCGCGCCACGCTCGCACTCATTGCCCGCGCGCAGCCTTTGCCGCCGCCGCCGCCGGAAGTCCGCGGCGCGCAGATCGCGATCGTCGTTCCGATCCGCTACAGCATGCGATAAATATCAGCCGAGGCGGCGCGCGCTGTTGAGCCTGAGCGCACCGCGTTCGCGCGCGATCACGCGGCCAAGCACCACCAGCACCGGACCGGGCAAACCGGCATTGGCGAGGCGATTGGGCAATTCGGCAATCGGCGCTTCGACCGCCGCCTGATCGGGCCGCGTCACACGCGAAATGGCGAGCGCCGGGGTGGCGGGATCGAGGCCCTCGACGAGCGCGCGCTGCACCAGCGCGGCCAAGGTCCGCACCGGCATGTAAATCGCGGTGGTGGTCGCCGGGTCGGCAAGTCCCTGCCAGTCGATATCGCCCGGCAGCCTGCCGTCCTTGGCATGGCCGGTGACGAATTGCAGGCGGCGCGAGCGGGCACGGTCGGTGAGCGGAAAGCCGAGTTGTGCGGCCGCACCTTGCGCCGCGGTGATGCCGGACACGACCGCGATCGCAATGTCGGCGGCCACGCAGGCTTCGATCTCTTCGCCGGCGCGCGCGAAGATGAGCGGGTCGCCGCATTTCAATCGCACAACGCGTTTGCCCTGGCGGGCAAGCCCGACCATCAACGCATTGATCTCTTCTCGTCTGCACGAGGGACCGAAGCCGGTCTTGCCGACCATCATTTTCTTGGCCTCGCGGCGCGCGAAATCGAGCACCTCGCGCGAAACCAGATCGTCGAACAGGATGACGTCGGCCGATTGCAACGCGCGCACCGCGCGCAACGTAAGCAACTCCGGGTCGCCGGGACCGGCACCGACGAGCGTGACCGACCCGTTTTCGACGGTCGTGCCTTGCCCCATGACTTCGGCGACGAAACGATCGAAATCGTCCTGCGCCGGTTCGGTATCGGGATTGGCAAGCGCATGGGCGGTGAACATTTGCCAGAAGGTGCGCCGGCCGGCGAAAGTGAGACACGTTTCTTTGAGTGCCACGCGCCAGCGCGCCGCCGCCGCTACCCAAGCGGCAAAACCTTTCGGCAAGAACGCTTCGAGCTTGGCGCGGATCGCTTGCGCGAACACAGGCGCGGCTCCGTCGGTCGACACGCCGATGACCAGCGGCGAGCGGTTGACGATGGCGCCGAAGGAAAAATCACAATATGCCGGCTTGTCGATGACGTTGACTGGAACACCGGCGGTGCGCGCGGCCCGCGCGAAGCTTGCCGCGCTGTCGTCGCCTTCGAAGGCGCCGATGGCGAGCGCGGCTCCCTCAAAATCGCCGAGTGTCCAAGCGCTCCCGCAGCGGATAATGCCGCCGCGCGGCGGATTGGCGATGAGCTGGCGCAGCTCTTCACACATGTCGCCGGCATAAAGCTCGACACGCGCGCCCGCCGCCGACATCAATTCCGCTTTCCAGGCTGCCTGCGCATTGCCGCCGGCGATCAGCACTCGCTTGCCTTCGAGCGTGTAGAACACCGGCAGACGCGCCAGCGGTCCCATGCGTCCGGCCGGCTGCTCGGCAGGCCGGCGGGGAACGGAATACATCGAAAACCTCTCCTTGACCTCGCTGGATGCTCACCTGGCACGGCCGAGTCCTGCGACCGCCGCCCATAAAAACAGCAAGGACCGTGCCAGTTCGGCAGCATTTGAAATCCGGATGAATTCAGGCGCGCCGGCAATTCGCAGCCGCGCCAGGCGGCGGCGGCCGTCGAAATTTAAGGCAACGGACCAAAAGCCCCGGCCGGTCAGCCGCCGCAATGGAAACCCCTTCTCTTTCAAGGCAATAAGCTGTGGACTTGGGCGCGGCGGCGCCCCGCCGCCGCCGCGATGCGTCTAGATTGCGCCCGCAATGACCAGCCTTGCCTACCGCAACCGACTGCGCGCGCTGCTCACGCCCGCCGAGCACCGCGTGTTCGCGCGCCTCGACACGCCGCAGAAGATCCAGACCTTTATCGAGAAGATGCCGCCCAATTTCGAGCTCAAGGGCGACACCGCCATGTCGCCGCGATCGATGTTGCAGTCCTGGATCTGTCACTGTTCCGAGGCGGCGGTATTTGCGGTCGCGGCGCTCGCCTATCACGGCAAGAAAGCCTGGCTGATGGACATCCGCGCGCTGCCGAGCGACAGCGATCACATCGTCGCGCTGTTCAGGGAACGGGGCTTGTGGGGCGCGATCAGCAAGACCAACCATGCCGTGCTGCGCTGGCGCGATCCGATCTACCGGACCCCTCGCGAGTTGGCGATGACCTACGCGCACGAGTACAATCTCAACGGCGGCAAGAAATCGATGCTGGATTTCTCGCGGCCGTTTTCGCTGACGCGCTACGCGCCGCAACGCTGGGTGATTTCGCCTGAGGATCTCGACTGGCTTCTCTACGACCTGGAACTAGCGCCGCACGAAGCGGTGGCGCCGCCGCTCGCTCTGCGCAACCGGCGGCGCATGACGCGAGTCGAATTGAAGTCGCAGGACGTGACCGAGTGGCCGGTGCCGCGTTCGCGCCGTGTCGCGCGGACAAAGTAGCGAGGAATTTAGACGTGCCGTCCTTCACGTTTCGCCGGCAATTCCCCATCGAATGGGGTCACTGCGACCCGGCCGGCATCGTCTTCAACCCGCGTTTCTTCGAATTTTTCGACGCCAATTCGTGGGCGATGTTCGAGGCCGCGCTCGGCGTCAAGGCCGCGGAGCTGACTTCCACCTTCGACATCGTCGGTATTGCGCTGGTCGGCGCCGGCGCGAATTTTCTCAAGCCCGTGAAGTTCGGCGACGTCGTCGAGATCGCCTCGCACATCTCCGAATTTCGCCGCTCGAGCTTCAATGTCGAGCATCGCCTGTCGGTCGGCGGCGTGTTGGCGGCGGAAGGCAATGAAAGCCGCGTCTGGGCCGTGACCGATCCCGCCGACCCTCTGAAGCTCAAGACCGCGCCGATCCCGGCCGAGGTGATTGCGAAGTTCGGCTAGGCGTCGGACGCACCTATCACATAGCCCGTTCATTCCCGCGAAAGCGGTGAACAGCGAAAATACACGATCGCGTTTGGAGCCCCTGGGTCCCCGCTTACGCGGGGACGGCTGCGTTGCCCTAAGCGCGCTTACGCGTCGGCGATCTTCACGTATTCAAAATCGCCGGGCTTGTTGTCGATGCCAACCTTGGGCGGCGCAATCCAGTTTGCGTATTTGCCCGTCTCGAACTCCGGCTTCATCAGGCTCTCGATGAAATCCTTGTCCTCCTCCGAGGGCAGGAAATCGGTGCGCTTGTGCGTCCACTCGGCCGGCGAGAGAATCTTGCCGTCGACGTCGGCATTGGTGCGTGAGAACTCGCCGATGTGGCGGTGGAAGGCGACGTGCGGCAGCTTGATCTCGAACGGGATGCCGGCGTCCGCGATCACCTTGTTCCAGCGGTCGACACCGGCCTGGCAATCGCCGACGTAGTCGTCGCGCAGCCGCATGTTGAGCGCCGATAGCGCCGGCGCGTCGTCGTTCTTGATCTGCCCATCGATCAGCCGCAGCACCGGATAGATGTCGCTTTCGAGCGCGTGGTCGTCCTTGAGGCGATCCTCGCGGTAGCGGCCCTTGAGACCGGCGTGGAAGGCGTTGGCGGCGTTGGTCGAAACCTCATTGCCGAACAAGTCCAGCGTCAGCGAGAAGTGCATGTTCGCTTTTTTCTGCACGGTCGGCAGGTCGATGACGCCAAGCTTGCGGATCTTCTCGACGTCGTAAGGGTCCTTGATGCCGGCTTCGTTCATTGCATCACAAGTACGTTGAATGACGCGGGTGACACCGGTCTCGCCCACGAACATGTGATGGGCCTCTTCGGTCAGCATGAAGCGGCAGGTCCGTGACAGCGGATCGAAGCCCGATTGCGCCAGCGATTCGAGCTGCATCTTGCCGTCGCGGTCGGTGAAATACGTGAACATGAAGAATGACAGCCAGTCGGGCGTCTTCTCGTTGAAGGCGCCGAGCATGCGCGGCGTATCGGGGTCGCCGGAGCGGCGCTCCAACAAAGCCTCTGCCTCCTCACGGCCGTCGGTGCCGAAATATTTCTGCAGCAGATAGACCATCGCCCAGAGATGACGACCTTCTTCGACATTGACCTGGAACAGGTTGCGCATGTCGTAGAGCGAGGGCGCTGTCTTGCCGAGATGGCGTTGCTGCTCGACCGAGGCCGGCTCGGTGTCGCCCTGGATGACGACGAGCCGGCGCAGCATGGCGCGGTATTCGCCCGGCACTTCCTGCCACGCGTCCTCGCCTTTGTGGGCGCCGAAAGGAATCTTGCGGCCTTCGCGCTGCGGCGCCAGCAGAACGCCCCAGCGGTAGTCCGGCATGCGCACGTAGTCGAACTTGGCCCAGCCTTTGGGATCGACGCCGACGGCGGTGCGCAGATAAACCAGCGCCGACTGGAAGCCTTCCGGCCCCATGTCCATCCACCATCCGATGTAGCCCGGATGCCACTTCTCCAGCGCGCGCTTGACGCGCACGTCCTGACCGAGCGCAACGTTGTTGGGGATCAAGCCGTCGTAGTCGACTGCGTGCATGGTCATGACTACACCCTCTCCTTATTGAACGTCGGCGACACGCCCGAACCGTAGAGCTTGAGCGCGCCCTGCTCGCCGATGGCGTTCGGCCGCTGGAAAATCCAGTTCTGCCAGGCGGTCAATCGTCCGAAGATCTTGGTTTCCATGGTCTCAGGCCCGGCGAAGCGAAGATTCGCTTCCATGCCGGTCATGGCGTCGGGCGAGAAGCTGGTGCGCTCTTCGAGCAGAATGCGCAGCTCGTCGTCCCAGTCGAAATCTTCGTAGGCCATGGTGACGAGACCGAGTTCGTTCGCCTCTTCACCTTCGATCGTTTCGCCGATCTTGCCCTTGGCCTTCTCGAGCGTTTCAGGCTCGCCCAAGAAGCGCGTCTGCAGGCGCGTCAGCCCATTGCCCATGGGATAGAAGCCGAAATTCGCCTGCCCCAGCGCGATCGCCGCTGGCTTACGATTGTCGCCTTCGCGCGTGCCGATCAGCATCAAGGAACGGTCGGCGGCAAAAGCAAGCTCGGCCAAGGTGCCGGCGAAGCAGGAGCCCGGCTCGATTAGCGCGATGAAGCTCTTGGGCGTCACATCGACACGCTTGAGAACGCGTTTGAGATAGTGACGGATCTCGCGCATCAGCCAGTCGCCATTGGCCTTGGCGAGGAAATCGTCGTGCGCCAGCACGTTCTGCGCGTTGCCGTCGGTGCGGAACAGCACCACGCCGATGGCGGCCTCGTTGGTGCGCAGATGGAGGATAGCGTCCTCCAGTTCGCGCGCGACCGTCAGCGGCCAGAACTTGTCGCCAAGCGCATGCGCAGCTTCCACCGAAGCCGGCAGATCGTCGGCGGGGCCCCGCACGGTGATGGTGGCGAGCCCACGCGCGCGGTCGATCTCGACGTCGACATGCGAATAGGACACGCGGTCGGCTTCGATCTTGCGTTCGAGCGCCGTCAGCGTAATGCCTTTGGCGTCTTTCGGGCGGTCGGACTTGGCGGCGATGTCGTGTGCGCGCGCGGCCACCGCGTCCTTCCATTTCGAGTTCGGCACCACCTCGTCGACCAGACGCCACTCGACGGCCCTGTCGCCACGCACGCCTTCCTCGATGGAGCAGAAGGCGTCGGCACGGTCGCGCCGCACCTTGCGCTTGTCGGTGACACGGGTCAGGCCGCCGGTGCCGGGCAGCACGGCGAGCAACGGCGTCTCTGGCAGCGCCACCGCCGAGCGGCGGTCATCGACCAGCATGATATGGTCGGCGGCAAGCGCCAACTCATAGCCGCCGCCGGCGGCATTGCCGTTGATGGCGCAGATGTAGGTCTGCTTGGAATTTTCCGACGCGTCTTCGATCGACAGCCGCGTCTCGTTGGTGAACTTGCAGAAGTTCACCTTTTGGTGGTGCGTCGACTTGCCGAGCATGCGGATATTGGCGCCGGCGCAGAAGACGTTATCCTTGCCGGACTTGATGACGACCGCACCTACTTCCGGATGCTCGAAGCGTAGGCGCTGCACGGCGTCGTACAATTCGATGTCGACGCCGAGGTCGTAGGAATTGAGCTTGAGTTCGTAGTCGCCCAGACCCCCGTCCTGATCGACATCCATGATCAGGTAGGCGATATCGCCATCACATTCGATGCGCCAGTGGCGATAGCGCGAAGGATCGGTTTGATAATCGATGGCGGTCATTGCTGACGGTCTTGCGCGTCCCTAGGCTCGCGGACTTAACTCCGGAGTGGAGCTCCGCCGATGTTATGCATTATTGTGCATAACGCTAGCACTTCTGCCCGCCATTCACAACAGACAATCGATTTGGAAGACATAAAAAGCCCACTTGCCTTGGCATTATATTGCATGTATCTCTTTACGTCATGAAACCGGACCGCCCGCAGCCGACCACCTTGCGCGATACCGACGTCTATCTGCGCCGGCTGGGCGAGCGTGTGCGCATGCTGCGCAACCAGCGCGGCATGTCGCGTAAGGCGCTGGCCCGCCAAGCGAAAGTCTCGGAGCGCTATCTCGCCCAGCTCGAAACCGGCAAGGGCAACTGCTCGATCGTGCTGTTGCGGCGCATTTCGCGCGCCATGGGCCTTGCCGTCACCCAATTGGTCAGCGAAGGCTCCGATCCGCCGCTCGATTTCGTTCTGCTGTCGCAATTCCTCGAGCGTTTGCCGGCGCCGGATCTGGCGCAGGCGCGCAGTCTGCTCTTGCAGCAATTCGGCCCGCCATCGGAAGAGCTGCGCAATCAGCGCATCGCACTCATCGGCCTGCGCGGCGGCGGCAAATCCACTTTGGGCGAGATGCTCGCGGGCGAACTCGGCGTGCCATTCATCGAGCTCGACCGCGAAATCGAAAAAAGTTGCGGCTCGTCCTTGAGCGACATCTTCGACATGTTCGGCCAGGAAATGTTCCGCCGCGCCGAACGCGAGGCGCTGGACGACGTGCTGCGCCAACACCGCGCTTTCGTCATGGCCACCAGCGGCTCCATCGTGACCGACCCGGGCGCCATGGAGATTCTGCTGTCGTCGTGCTTCACGGTGTGGGTACGCGCCGAACCGGAAGAGCATATGCGGCGCGTCATCGAGCAAGGCGACATGCGTCCCATGGCCAATAGCGCGCGCGCCATGGAAGATCTGGTCGCGATCCTGAAAAGCCGCGAACCGCTCTACGCCAAGGCGGACTTGGTACTGCACACCTCGGGCAAGATGCCCGAACAAATTCTCGCCGAGTTGATGCGCGTCCTGCCCGCTGCGGCTGCGCCGGCCGTCGAGCCTGCATGACCACCGAATAAACGTGAAAAGGGGCCGGCAGTCCTGCCGGGGCAAGACGAATGAGTGAGACGATCAAGACCGACGTGGTAATTATCGGCGCGGGGCCCGTCGGCCTATTCGCGGTGTTCGAGCTCGGCCTGCTCGACGTCAAGGCGCATCTCATCGACATCCTCGACAAGGTCGGCGGCCAGTGCGCCGAGCTCTATCCGGAAAAGCCGATCTACGACATTCCCGGCATTCCGCTCGTCACCGGCACCGGGATTACCAACGCACTGATGGAGCAGATCAAGCCGTTCAACCCGACTTTCCATCTGGGCGAGATGGTGACGACAGTGGAAAAAATCGGCGAGCCGCTGTTTCGCGTCACCACGGACGCCGGCAAGACCTTCGAAGCCAAATGCGTGGTGGTCGCCGCCGGCGGCGGCTCGTTCCAGCCCAAGCGGCCGCCGATCAACGGCATCGAGCCCTACGAAGACAAGTCGGTGTTCTACGCCGTGCGCAAGATGGAGAACTTCCGCGACAGAAATCTGGTGATCGTCGGCGGCGGCGACAGCGCGCTCGACTGGACGCTCAATTTGCAGCCCATCGCCAAGCGGGTGACTTTGATCCACCGGCGCGACGAATTCCGCGGCGCCCCCGACAGCGTCAACAAAATGCGCGAGCTGGTGACCGCCGGCTCCATGGACCTGAGGATCGGTCAGGTGGCCGAGCTCGAAGGCAATGACGGAAAGCTCGCCGCCATCACGGTCAAGGGCAAGGACAACGTGGCCGAACGCATCGCATGCGACGCCATGCTGCCCTTCTTCGGCCTGACCATGAAGCTCGGTCCGGTCGCCGACTGGGGCATCGCGCTCAAGGACAATCTGATCCCGGTCGACACCGCCGCTTTCGAAAGCACCGTCCCCGGCATTTTCGCTATCGGCGACATCAACACCTATCCGGGCAAGCTCAAGCTGATTCTGTCCGGCTTCCACGAGGGCGCGCTGATGGCGCAGAAGGCCTATCGCTACGTCTATCCCGACAAGAAGCTTGTGTTCCAATACACGACGTCGTCAACCAGCCTGCAGAAAAAGCTAGGTGTCGCATGAGCGAATTGAAAGAAATTTCAAAAACCGCCAGTAACGACACGATGCCGAAAATCACCTTCGTCGAGCATGACGGCGCCGTGCACACCGTGGAAGCGGAAGTCGGCTCGACGGTCATGGAGACCGCGCTGAAGAACGACATCGGCGGCATCGTCGCCGAATGCGGGGGCGCCTGCACCTGCGCTACCTGCGTCGTGCATGTCGATGAGAAGTGGTTTGCGGTGGTCGGCAAGCCCTCGCCCGAAGAAGAAGACATGCTCGATTTCGCCTTCGAGGTGACGCCGACATCGCGGTTATCCTGCCAGATCAAGGTCGCACCGGAGCTCGACGGGCTCATTGTGCGCACACCCTCCTATCAAGGGCGGTAAGCAACCTTCCCCCTTCTTGCGCCTAGCCGGCCCGTGCTAAGAGCGCCGGCAAGCAGTTTGGGGAGGCACTTCATGGATCTGGGCATCAAAGACCGCCGGGCCATCGTCACCGGTGGGTCGAGCGGCATCGGCTTTGCAACCGCGCGCCTGCTGCTGGAAGAAGGCGCGCGCGTGCTGATCGCCGGCCGCGACAAGAAGAAACTCAACGAAGCCCGCGACTACCTCGCTTTGCACACGGCCGGTGAAGTTCACGCCGTCGTCGCCGACATGACGCGTGAATCCGATATTGCGAAGATGGTCGAGACCGCCAAGGAGAAGCTCGGCGGCGTCGACATCCTCGTCAACAATGCCGGCACCATGTATTCCGGCCGCTTCGCCGCGCTCAAAGACAACGAAATGAAGAACCAGCTCGAGACCAAGCTGTTCGGCTTTCTGCGCGCGATCCGCGCCGTCTACCCGATGATGAAGGCGCAGAAATGGGGCCGCATCGTCAACACCATCGGCGGGGCCGGCAAGGAGCCAGACCCCTACATGTTCGGCTCCGGCATGACGAACTCGGCGCTGCTCAATCTCACCAAGTCGCTGTCGACCGAATTCGGCGAGGACAATGTGCTGGTCAACGCCATCTGCCCGGGCTGGGTCGACACCAATCTGTGGCGCATGAACGCGCGGGGCATGCAGCAGGAATTCAACGTCAGAAACGAGGACGAGGCACGTCAAGTGGCCGCCAAGAAGAACGCGCTTCAGCGCATGGGCAAGCCGGAGGAACTCGCCAACGCCACAGTGTTCCTGTGCTCGGAGCGGGCGAGCTACATCACCGGCGTCTCGCTGAACATGGACGGCGGACGGCTGAAAGGACTGTGGTGAGCGGCGCGCCGTTTTCGCCGTTCAGCCCGCCTTCCCGCTCGCCACGCGCCCGCGCCCGGCCGCGCCCGCCTCGTACCAATCGCGCGTGCTATTGACGATCTTCACCACCGACAGCATGACCGGCACCTCGATCAGCACGCCAACCACGGTGGCAAGCGCTGCACCCGAGTTGAAGCCGAATAGGCTGATGGCGGCGGCGACCGCCAGCTCGAAGAAGTTGCTGGCGCCGATCAAAGCCGACGGCGCGGCGACACAATGCTGCTCGCCCGCGGCGCGGTTGAGCAGGTAGGCGAGCCCCGAATTGAAATAGACCTGGATCAAGATCGGCACCGCCAGCATGGCGATGATGAGCGGCTGCGCCAGGATCTGCTCGCCCTGGAAACCGAACAACAGCACCAGGGTCGCGAGCAGAGCGACCAGCGAGACCGGCTGCAAGGTGGACAAGAGCCGCTTGAGCGCGGCCTCGCCGCCGCCGGCGAGCGTGCCGCGGCGGACCACCTGCGCGATGATCACCGGCACCACGATGTATAGGCCGACCGACAGGAGCAGCGTTTCCCACGGCACGGTGATGGCCGACAGGCCGAGCAGCAGGCCGACGATCGGCGCAAAAGCGAACACCATGATCACGTCATTGAGCGCGACCTGACTCAGGGTGAAATGCGGCTCGCCGTTCGACAGGTTGCTCCAGACGAAGACCATCGCCGTGCAAGGCGCCGCCGCCAGCAGGATGAGGCCGGCGATATAGCTGCTGATCTGGTCCGCCGGCAGATAGGGCCGGAACAGCCAGCCGATGAACAGCCAGCCGAGGAAGGCCATGGAGAACGGCTTGATCGCCCAGTTGATGAACAGCGTGACGCCGATGCCGCGCCAGTGTTCCTTCACCCGCGACAGCGCCGCAAAATCGATCTTCACCAGCATGGGAACGATCATCAGCCAGATCAGCACCGCCACCGGCAGGTTGACCTTGGCGATCTCCGCGCCGCCGATGACGTGGAACACGGCCGGGAAGACGTGCCCGAGCGCGATCCCGGCAACGATGCAAAGCGCCACCCAGAGGGTGAGATAACGTTCGAACGTTGACATATTCGGTCCTGCTCGCTTTCGATATTCGGCGGCTCAAGCCGCCGACGAGGCGCCGGCATCCTGCGTCTTGCCGATCGCGTCGAGCTGCTTTTGCAGGCTCAAACGGTCGATCTTTTGCAGCGGCAGGTTGACGAAGATGTTGATACGGTTGGTGAGCATGCGCAGCGTATCGGCAAAGGCGAAGCGGATTTCCGCTTCCGTGCCGGTCGCGGCGGCCGGATCGGGCACGCCCCAATGCGCCGTCATCGGCTGGCCCGGCCACACCGGGCAAGTCTCACCGGCGGCGTTATCGCAAACGGTAAAGACGAAATCGAGCTTGGGCGAATCGGTTTGCGAGAATTCCAGCCAGCTTTTCGAGCGCAATCCGCTTACGTCGTAGTGCAGCTTGCGCAGGAGATCGAGCGTATAGGGATGCACTTTTCCCTTGGGCTGGCTGCCGGCAGAGAAGGCACGGAAGTGCCCCTGCCCCGCGCGGTTGAGGATCGCTTCCGCCATGACGGAGCGTGCGGAATTGCCGGTGCAAAGGAAAAGAACGTTATAGACTATTTCTCCGCTGGCGTCTCCATGATCAACTCCCTCGCTTTTGCGATTTTTCGTTGGGTGCGCAGCCGCAAGAGCTAATGGCATCCGTGCAGATCGCAGAGCTCTGGGTGGCCGCCGCAGCAATCGTTGACGAGAAATCCCACCAGCGCGACGGATGCTGTCGACGTCGGCGCGATAGATGATCGAGCGCCCCTCGCGCTGCCCCCGCACCAGACCGGAGCGCGCCAGCACGCTGAGGTGGGATGAGAGCGTGTTGTGGGGTACAGCCGATTTTCTCGGCGATGGCCCCGGCCGGAAGCCCACTCGATTCGGCGGCGAACAGCAGCCGGAAAATGCCATGCCGCGCGGCTGGCCGAGTGCGGCCAGAGCTGCCAGCGCAGCGGGGCCGATAATCTGTCGCCCGGTGGTGCCGGACCGATATGGCCGACGACGGCCAAATTTCCTTTTCGCATATGTCTTTGTCTTCCCCCGACGATCCGAACGAACGCCGGACAATGTCTGGCAAATGTTTAGCAGATGACAGGCTCGCAGACTTCCGATACCGTTATATCGAGACGTCTCGACATATAGTAAGTCTATGTTGCACCGCAAATGAAGGTTTTGTGACAGCGGAAAAAGCCGGGCCGTTTCCGGCCGGTAGGTGTACCGGCCGCACCAAAAAAACCGGAGCTGATCGGTGGATCGGCCCCACTATGGGAGAACGTCCATGAAAAGATGCGACGCTATGGTCGATGTCGGCCGGCGTAAATTTCTGGCCGGCGCAAGCTTCGCGGCCGCAGGCGTGGCTGCCGCCTCGGTACCGGCGACCCAAGCCAAGGCCGCCCCGGCGCTCGCCGATGTCAGCTATCCATCCAACCGCCTGGGCAATGTTCACGATCTCAAAGTCGAACGAACCGCTCGAGCGTGGATTATCCCGACGGCGAGGCGCCGGGGGTTGCTGCTCAAACTGGGCAAGCCGCGTGCCGACGCGGCGTCGGCCCGGACGGCGACATCGTCGGCTTTTCGACCGTCTGCCCGCACAAGGGCTTTCCGCTCGCCTACAACACGAGCGACAAGACCTTCAATTGCCCCGGCCACTACTCGCGCTTCGACTGCGAAGCCGGCGGCCTGCAGGTCTGGGGCCAGGCCACTCAGAACCTCCCGCAGTACGTCCTGCGCGTCGACGACAAAGGCGACATCTACGCCGAAGGCATCGACGAGCTTTTCTACGGCCGGCTCTCCAACGTGCTCTAGAGGGAGGATCGATCATGGCTTACAAGCGTCAAATTGACCGGCTGCCGATCGTCCCGGCGGACGCCAAGAAGCACAACGTCACCTGCCACTACTGCATCGTCGGCTGCGGCTATCACGCCTACACCTGGCCGGTCAACAAGCAGGGCGGCACTGCGCCCGGCCGACGAATGCCTTCGGCGCCGACCTGTCGCAAGCAGCAGGACGCCGAGACCGGCGACCTGGTACGCGCCGTCGATGTACAACATCGTCAAGCAGAACGGCGAAGACGTGCACATCGTCATCAAGCCGGACATGGACTGCGTCGGTCAATTCCGGCCTCGGCTCGATCCGCGGCGCCCGCATCGCCGAGATGAGCTATTCAGCCCGCCAGCGCATCACGCAACAGCAACGCCTCACCGATCCCATGGTGTGGCGCTACGGCCAGATGCAGCCGACAAGCTGGGACGACGCTCTCGATCTCGTCGCCCGTGTCACGGCCGGCGTCATCAAGGAACGCGGCGAGGACGGCCTCTTCGTCTCCACCTTCGACCATGGCGGCGCCGGCGGCGGCTACGAGAACACCTGGGGCACCGGAAAGCTCTATTTCGGCGCCATGAAGGTGAAGAACATCCGCATCCACAACCGCCCGGCCTATAATTCGGAGGTCCATGCGCACCCGCGACATGGGCATCGGCGAACTCAACAACTGCTACGAGGACGCCGAGTTGGCCGACACCATCTTCGCCGTCGGCGCCAACTCGCTGGAGACCCAGACCAACTATTTCCTCAATCACTGGGTGCCCAACCTGCGCGGCACCACCGTCGACAAGAAGAAGGCCACAGATGCCGGACGAGCCTCATCGAGCCGGCCGCATCGTCATCGTCGATCCGCGCCGCACCGTGACGGTCAATGCCTGCGAGGTCGAGGCCGGCAAGGATAACGTCCTGCATCTGGCGCTCAATTCTGGCACCGATCTGGCATTGTTCAATGCCCTGTCTCACCTACATTGCCGACAAGGGCTGGGTCGACAAGGCGTTGATCGCGCGCTTCGACGAAGCGCCTTCGACCCGGCGCGTCGGCGCGCCAACAAGATGTCAGCCTCGAGGACGGCGCGCCGACGCATCACCGGCCTCACGCCGGAAGAAATCGTCAAGGCGGCGGAATGGATCGCCCAGCCGAAGGACGGCGGCAAGCGTCGGCGCACCATGATCGCCTACGAGAAGGGCCTCATCTGGGGCAACGACAACTACCGCACCAATGGCGCGCTGGTGAACATCGCCCTGGCGACCGGCAATATCGGCCGGCTCGGCGGCGGCTGCGTGCGCATGGGCGGCCACCAGGAAGGCTATGTGCGCCCGTCCGATGCCGGCATCGTCGGCCGGCCGCCGCTATATCGACCGGCTGCTGATCTACGGCCAAGGCGGCGTGCATCACGTCTGGGCCTGCGATCACTACAAGACCACGCTCAACGCCGATCGAGTTCAAGCGCGTCTACAAGAAGCGCACCGACATGGTGAAGGACGCCATGACGCACGGTGACCTGGGGCGACCGCGACGCGCATGGTGGAGGCCATCATGGCCGCGATCAATCAGGGCGGCCTGTTCGCCGTCGATGTCGACATCGTGCCGACCAAGATCGGCGAGGCCAGCCATGTGTGGCTGCCGGCGGCGAATCGGGCGAGATGAACCTCACCTCGATGAACGGCGAACGGCGCATGCGCTGACCGAGCGCTACATGGACCCGCCCGGCCAGGCCATGCCGGACTGCCTGATCGCGGCCAGCATCGCCAAGCCCTGGAGCGCGTCCTGCGCGAAGCAGGGCAAGAGCCGTACGCCGACAGTTCAGGGGCTTCGACTGGAAACCGAAGAAGAGCCTTATGGACGGCAATCACAGCCATGCCGGCGGCGGCAAGTTCGTCACCTACGATGCGGCTGCGGGCCATGGGCACCAACGGCTTCCAGGAGCCGGCGACCGACTTCAAGGACGGCAAGATCGTCGGCACCAAGCGCCTCTACACCGACGGCAAGTTCGCCACCAAAGACGGCAAGGCCACCTTCATGGAGGCGCAGTGGCGCGGCCTGCAGGCGCCGGGCAAGGAGGCGCGAGAAGGACGAAGTTCCCGTTCCTGATCAACAACGGGCGCACCAACGAGGTCTGGCAGAACGCCTATCTCGACCAGGACAACGAGTTCGTCATGGATCGCTGGCCGTATCCGTTCATCGAGATGAACCCGGAGGACATGGCCGAACTCGAGCGTCAAGGAAGGCGACCTGGTCGAGGTCTACAACGACGAACGGCGCAACGCAGGCGATGGTCTATCCGACGAAGACGGCGCAAGCGGAAGCGAGACCTTCATGCTGTTTGGCAATCCGAACGGCGTGCAGGGCAACGTGGTGTCGACGCCGGAGTGAACGAGTTGATCATCCCGAACTACAAGCAGACATGGGGCGGGATCCGCAAACTCTCCGACGAGCCGGAGGCCGTGCGGCATCTCACCTTCAAGTCGAAGGAATTCTCGGTCTGACGACGAGACGCTAATTGATTGTCCCGGGACGCCCGTCGTCCCGGGACATTTTTTTCAATCACGGACTGACTTCGACAACATCCGCCAGATGGCAGCGCGGGCGCTCAGTCGAGGTTGAAGCCCTGCGCCCGCACGAAGGCGCCGAATTCGGCGCGCAGCGGCTCGGCATATTGGCGCGCCTTGTCTTCCGACCAGCCATAGAATTTGGCTTCGCCGAAGCGGGCGGCGTCGCGCTGGCTGCGATACGGCCGCGTGGCGGCACGACGTCGGTCATAGGCGTCGATCTGTTGCGACAAATTGGCGTCTGAAAAACGGTCTTCATGCAGCGTCGTCGCCAGCGGCAGGCGGGGCGACAGCACCCCCTCCTCCGCCGGCCAGCCGACGCAGAGGCCGGCGAGCGGGATGACCTTGGCCGGCAGTTTGAGCAATTCGCTCACGGCGCGCGCGTGATCGCGAATGACGCTGATTGGGCAGCAGCCAAGCCCGACCGTCTCCGCCGCACGGAGGAATGTCGCAAGCACGATGGATGCATCCGAGACCGCATTGAAGAACAAATCGAGATGATCGTTGGCAAATGTCTTGCCGCGCAGCGCGGCGACTTGCGGCACGCGCCGGCCATTGGCGAGAAAGACGAGAAACACCGGTGCTTCGCCCACCCAGGGCATGGCGGGCAGCAAATCGGCGATCGCTTTGCGCTTGCCCACGTCGCGGACAATGAGGATATCGCCTTGCTGAAGGTCGCTTTTCGACGGCGCACTCAAGGCGCAGCCACACAGAAACCGAACAAGCTCCGTCGGTACGTCGCGGTCGCTGTAATGCCGGTGCACGCGGCGGCCCACCAGCGAAACCAATTCCGCAAGCCCGGGCAGATCGCCGTCGACCGCAAAGCGTTCACCAAAACGTTCATACAATGCATCGCCCACGATCCGTGCCGCGTCGGCCATAACCCGCTCCTTGCCCACTATGACGGGGCCACGCTAGCGCAAAGTCACTGCGCCGGGTAAACGACTCACGGACCTGTCAACGCTCTCGGCCGGTGTAGCGAATGATCGGCGGGCTTGAGGCCAGTGCCGTGCCCGGCTACCCTATCGGCAACCAATAAAGTGACGACACACGCCAGGGGAGTAAATATGCCGACATCCAGCAAACATCCAGAGACCATCGCCTTGCATGGGGGCAACTATCGCGCCGATCCCGCGACCACGTCGGTGGCGGTGCCGATCTATCAGACCACCTCCTACCAGTTCAATTCGACCGAGCACGCCGCCAACCTGTTCGCCCTCAAGGAATTGGGCAACATCTACACCCGCATCATGAACCCGACGCAGGCCGTGCTGGAAGAGCGCGTCGCCCAGTTCGAAGGCGGCGTCGCGGCGCTGGCGGTCGCCTCCGGTCAAGCGGCGTCGCTGTTTGCGGTGCAGAACATCTGCCATGCCGGCGATAATTTCGTCTGCTCGACCGACATCTATGGCGGCACCTGGAACCTGTTCCAGAACACCATGAGCACCATGGGCATCGAGTGCCGCTTCGTCGATCCGTCCGATCCGCAGAACTTCGTCAAGGCGAGCGACGCCAAGACACGCTGCTGGTACGGCGAGACACTGCCCAATCCGAAGCTCGCCGTCTTCCCGATCGGCGAGGTCGCTAAGCTCGGCCGCGAGATGGGCATCCCGCTCATCATGGACAACACCGCCTGCCCGGTACTGTGCCGCCCGCTCGATCACGGCGCGGCCATCGTCATGCACTCGACCACCAAATTCATCGGCGGTCACGGCACCTCGATCGGCGGCATCATCGTCGACGGCGGCAATTTCGACTGGGAGAAGCACGCCGACCGCTTTCCCATGCTCAACAAACCGGATCCGAGCTACCACGGCGCAGTGTGGACGCAAGCCGTCAAGCCGCTCGGTCCCATCGCCTACATCATCAAGGCGCGCGTGACGCTGCTGCGCGACGTGGGCGCCGCCGCCTCGCCGTTCAATTGTTGGATGCACATCCAAGGCCTGGAGTTGGTGGTGGTACGCATTCGCCAGCATTGCGCCAACGCGCAGGCCGCGGCCGACTACCTCGCCAAGCATCCGAAGGTGAGCAAGGTCATCTATCCAAGCCACATGAGCGGCGAACCGAAGCGGCGCGCCGACGCTTATCTCAAAGGCGGCTATGGCGGGCTGTGCGGCTTCGAATTGAAGGGCGGCCGCGACGCCGGCTGCAAGTTCATCGAAGCGCTGAAAATGTTCTATCACGTCGCCAATATCGGCGACGCCCGCTCGCTCGCCATCCATCCTGGCTCGACGACGCATTCCCAGCTCACGCCGGAGGAACAGGCGCAGACCGGCGTCACGCCCGGCTATGTGCGGTTGTCGATCGGCATCGAGCACATCGACGACATCATCGCCGATCTCGACCAGGCGCTGGCGGCGGCTTAAGTCGCCACAAGCCACCCATTATAGTCAGGCGCGCGGCGCGGGCCGCGCGCCTGAACTTTGGGGACGCCTGAGAATTTCAGTTGCCGCTTCCGTTTCCACACCTAAAATCGCCGATATTGTGGCTGAGGCAGTGTGAAGCTCGATAGGGTTGCATCCCTGCGGCGACATGAGGGCGTCGCATTCTTCGGGCAGTGTTGTACGCTGTGTGAGGTGTAAAGCTGAACGGCCTAGTCATCACAGCCGACGATTTCGGTCTCGCCACTGAAGTCAACGAAGCGGTCGAACTCGCTCACCGCAAAGGCGTGCTCACCGCGGCCAGTCTTACGGTCGCGGGGCCCGCTGTCGCGCGCGCAATCGCGCTCGCCAAGCGTCTGCCGACCTTGCGGATCGGCTTGCACCTGACGTTACTCGAAGGCACGCCGGTTGTGCCGCATTGGGAAATCCCGGCTCTGGTCGACGCCCGCGGCCAGTTGCGCCGCGACCTGCTCAATCTCGCCGTCAAGACGGCGCTCAGCCCGTCCGTCCGGCGCCAGTTTCGCACCGAAATCACGGCTCAGTTTTCGGCCTATCGCCGCACCGGCTTGCCGTTCGACCATGTCAGTTCGCGCAGGCATTTCCATGTGCATCCGCTGTTGGCGGCCGAGGTGGTAGCGGCTTGCCGCGAATTCGGCGTGCCGGCACTGCGCGTGCCGCGCGAACCGGCATCCGACATTGCCCGCGTCGACGGCGCGGCGGCGCCACAGCCATTCATCACACCCTGGCTCGGGCGCCTGCGCGCGCGGGCGCGCCGCGCACATCTGTTGACGCCGACTGCGGTGTTCGGCCTGCGCTGGTCGGGGCACGTGACGGCACAGCGCTTGGTCGGCGTATTTGGGCGCTTGCCCGAAGGATTGATCGAAATCTTCACGCACCCGGCGATATCGGACGTTTTTCCCGGCCATACAGCCGGCTATCGCTACACGGAAGAATTGGCAGCTTTGACCGATCCGGAACTCATCGAAGCGGTGCGGCGCTCGGCTCATCATCTCGGTGGCTATTCGGACTTCGTCGGCGGCGCAGCCCCGCTTTCGTTCGCCGAAACCGCCTGATCAAGCTTTCCGTTCCGCCACGAATTTTGCCGCTGCCGCCAGAACGAACGACTTCGCGCCGAAGATCGAGAGCGCCTCGGCAGCCTCCGCCACCAGCGTCGCAAGACGCGCGCGCGCATTCTCCACGCCCAAAAGATCGACGATCGTCGCCTTGCCGGCGGCCGCGTCTTTGCCGGTCTGCTTGCCGACCGTCGCCGCATCACCTTCGACATCCAAAAGGTCGTCGGCAATCTGGAAGGCCTGGCCGAGCACCGTGCCGTACCGCTCAAGCGCCGCATACCGCTCGTCATGCACATCGGCAAGAATGGCGCCGGCGCAGCAGCCGAAACGAATGAGCGCTCCGGTCTTCATCGCCTGTAGCGTCAACACGTCCGCTTCGCCCATCGGCTTCGGCGCGTCGGCAAAGCGGCCTTCCGCCGCAAGATCGAGCAGTTGCCCGCCGACCATGCCGCCGAGACCCGACGCGCGCGCGAGCGCACTCACGAGTGCAATACGCACGGACGGATTGGATGACGTTTCCTCGTTCGCCAGGATGTCAAAAGCGATGGTGAGTAGAGCGTCGCCCGCCAGGATGGCGGTCGCCTCGTCGAATTTCTTATGCACGGTCGGCTGCCCGCGCCGAAGGTCATCGTCGTCCATCGCCGGCAAATCGTCATGCACCAGCGAGTAGCAGTGGATGCACTCGAGCGCGGCAGCGCACATCAGCGCGCTTTGCTGCGGCACATCGAACAGCGAAGCCGATTTAACGACAAGAAACGGACGGAATCGTTTGCCGCTGCCAAGGCTAGCATAGCGCATCGCCTCGAGCAGTCGCGCGGGGCGCGCGGTTTCACCGTTCGCCGGTTGCGCGTTCAGCAAACGGTCGATCAGCCGCTCGGTATCCTTGGCGATCGTAGTGAGCCGCTCGGCGAAGAGCGCTTGCGCATCGCCTCGATTGTTCGGCGACGCCGCCGCGACTGACGCGGAAACCATGCTCCCAATCTCCTCCCGCGGGCGCCCGTTAGCCGGCGCGTGTCGACAGGCGACCCGCCTGACGAAACCAATCGATGGCGTCCCTTATACCCTCCGCATAAGGCCGCGCGCGATAGCCGAGTTCGCGTTCGGCCTTGGCGGCAGTGAAAAACATGCGGTTTTTCGACATGCGCAACCCATCGACGGTGACGAAAGGTTCGCGTCCGGTGCCGCGCGCGATCGCCTGCGCCATCATCGCGATCGGGAAGACGACCGTATGCGGGATCTTGATGCGCGGCGGACGCCGCCCGATTTGCTGCGCGATCCCGGTCAGAATTTCAGAAAGCGTCGCATTCTGTCCGCCGAGAATATAACGCTCGCCAATACGGCCACGTTCGAGCGCGGCGAGATGACCGGCCGCAACGTCGTCCACATGCACCATGTTGAGCCCGGTATCGACGAAAGCCGGCATACGCCCGGCCGCTGCCTCCACGATCATGCGGCCGGTCGGCGTCGGCTTGACGTCGCGTGGACCGATCGGCGTCGACGGGTTGACGATAATGACCGGCAACCCCTGCTCCGCCATCGACAAGACCAGCCGTTCGGCTAACACCTTGCTGCGCTTATAAGCGCCGATGACCTGGCCCTCTTCCGCCGGTACTGTTTCGTCGCCCAGTTCACCGGAAGGCCCAGTCTTCAATGTCGCGACGCTGCTGGTATAGACGATGCGCTCGACGCCAGCGCGCTGCGCCTCTTCCATGACAATGCGGGTCGTCAGGATGTTGTTATCGACGATCTCGGCCGGATTGCGTGCCCACAATCGATAGTCGGCCGCGACATGAAACAGCCAGCGCGCGCCGGACATGGCACCGCGCACGGCGTCCGCATCGCGCAAGTCACCGGTAACGATGTCGATGTCGAGGTCGGCCAGGTGCTGCTGCGGACTGGTGCTGCGCACGAGCGCGCGCACCGCAAAGCCGCGCTCAACCAACAGACGCGCGACCGCGGAGCCGACGAAGCCGCTTGCTCCTGTGACGAGCGCTGTTCCGGTCGAATTCATAGGTTTGGCAATCAATCCGATCACCTGTCGAAACTCAAGTTAGCCCTGTGGGTTGCGCCGCCCAATCCGTTATTGGACCTTGCTCTTGGGCGCCGTCTTGTCTCGTTGTATGCAGGCGCAGAGAAACCGCAATCGATCTCTTAATGCTTGAAATCCTTGCCTTATTTGTGGTGGCCCTGTGGGCCTATCTGCTTGCGGCGCGCGGCGGCTTTTGGCTCGCCAGCGACCGCGACGATTCGTCCGAACCGCCCGGCCCCAAAAAATGGCCGGCGGTCATGACCGTGATCCCGGCGCGTGACGAGGCCGAGACGATTGCCCGCTGTCTCCGGTCGATCTGGGCGCAGAACTACCCGGGCCGGCTTGATGTCGTGGTGGTCGACGACAACAGTCAGGACGGCACCGGCACGATCGCAAAAGAGGCCGCCGCCAATACCCACGCACCTCTCGCCGTCCTGCAAGGCGAACCGCTGCCGCCTGGCTGGGCCGGCAAAGTGTGGGCGCTCAAGCAGGGAATTGATGCCGCCCTCTCTCAAGCCGTGGCGCCGAAATATCTGCTGCTCACGGATGCCGATATTACCTACGCGCCGCGGGCCCTGGAGCGGCTTGTGGCGCGCGCGGACAATACGTCCACCGTGCTGACGTCGGTGATGGCGAAATTGCATTGCAAGAGTTTCGCCGAACGTTGCTTCATTCCGGCCTTCGTCTTCTTTTTCCAGATGCTCTACCCGTTCGGCTGGGTCAATCGCCAAAAAATCGCAGCAGCCGCCGGGGGCTGCATGCTCGTGCGGACCGATGCGCTCGCGCGCGCCGGCGGCATCGAATCCATCCGTAACGAAGTGATCGACGATTGCGCGCTGGCGCGGCGGCTCGCGGCGGTCGGCCCGATCTGGCTCGGCTTGAGCAACCGCGTAACCAGCATCCGCCGCTATGACACCTTCGGACCCATCCGCCGAATGGTCGTTCGCTCGGCCTACACGGAATTGCGCTATTCGCCGCTTCGCCTCATCGGCGCCACGATCGGTATGGCCGTTACCTTTATGGCGGGCCCTCTGCTCGCCATATTCGCCGCCGGCGTGGCCGCGTGGCTCGGACTTGCGATCTGGGTCGCGATGGCCATTGCCTTCCAGCCGACGCTGCGCCTTTATGGCCTCAATCCGCTTTGGGGAGCAGCCCTGCCCTTGATCGCTTTCGTCTACACGATCTGGACCGTCGAATCCGCGCTGCAATACGCGCGCGGACGCGGCGCGGCGTGGAAAGGACGCATCCAGGCGGCGCCGCGGGGCGCACGATGACGCTTGCCGCCGAATGGCGCAGCGGCAAGGACCACCGGGGTGAGAATTTCCCGGTCGCCTCGCATCTTATTCAGGCGCGTTATCGCAAGCCGATCCTGGCTTTCTACAATTTCGTGCGCACCGCCGACGACATCGCCGACCATGCAACCTTGCCGCCCGAGCAAAAGCTCGCGCTGCTCGACCAGCTCGAAGCCACGCTGCTCGGCCAAAGCGATGCGGAACCGGAAGGCGTCACGCTGCGCGCGCAAATCAAAGACCGTTCGCTCGATCCCCAGCATGCCAGAGATCTGCTCGCCGCCTTTCGTCTCGACGTCACCAAGCTGCGCTATCGCGACTGGGACGACCTGATGAATTATTGCCGTTACTCGGCAATGCCGGTCGGCCGCTTCGTGCTCGACGTGCATGGAGAGCCGCGCGCGACCTGGGCCGCAAACGACGCGCTGTGTGCGGCCTTGCAGATCATCAACCACATGCAGGATTGCGGCAAAGACTATCGCGATCTCGACCGCGTCTATCTTCCGCTCGATCTGTTGGAGCGGCATGGCGCCAGTGTCGAGGACTTGAAAAAACCAGTGGCGACGCCGCAGTTTCGCGCCTGTCTCGACGACTTGTGTGAGCGGGTGTCGAACTTGCTGCACGACAGCGCGGTCTTTTCCGGGCAGATCGGCAATCGGGGCTTGAGCCTCGAAGTTGCGCTCATCCAGCGCCTGGCCGAACGGCTGCTCGGCATCCTGCAGACGCACGACCCGCTGTCCGAGCGCGTCCATATCGGCAAGTTCGAAATGGCCCGCCTTGCTTTGGGGACGATTGCGCACGGGGTGTCGCGCCGCTTGCGCGGCGGACACGCCAACGCGGCGGCGACTGCGTCCGGCAGTTCGTTCTACAGCGCCATGCGTATTCTACCGCGCGAGCAACGCGAGGCCATGTTCGAGGTCTATGCGTTTTGCCGCGCGGTCGACGACATTGCCGACGATCAGGTTGGCGACCGCGCCGAGCGTTTCGACCGCCTGACGCAATGGCGGCGCGATATCGACGCGATCTACAAAGACAAGCCGCCGGCGCATCTGTCAGGGCTCGCGCAAGCCGTGAACACGTTTCGTCTCGCGCGCGAGGACTTCATCGCCGTCATCGACGGCATGGAGATGGACGTGCGCGGCCCCATCTGTGGGCCCGAATTGAAGACGCTCGACCTTTACTGCGACCGCGTCGCCAGCGCCGTCGGCCGTCTCAGCGTGCGCATTTTCGGACTGCCCGAGGGCGACGGCATCGCGCTCGCGCACCATCTCGGCCGTGCGCTGCAGCTCACCAATACCCTGCGTGATGTCGACGAGGACGCTGCCATCGGCCGCCTCTATCTGCCGCGCGAATTTCTGGAAAAGGAAGGCGTGCCGCCCGGCGACCCGAACGCGGCGCTGGCGAACCCGGCGCTGCCGCGCGTCTGTTCCGCGGTCGCCGCCATGGCCGCCGACCATTTCGAGAAGGCCGATGCCATCATGGCCAAGGTTCCGCGCAAGTCCGTGCGTGCGCCGCGCATCATGGGGCAAGCCTATCGCCGCATCTTAAGCCGACTGATCGCGCGCGGCTGGAAGAGCCCGCGCACGCCGGTCAAGCTCGGCAAAGGCGAAATCGCGACAATCCTGATCCGCAGCTTCGTCACCTAATGGCACGCACTATCCACGTCATCGGTGCCGGCCTGGCCGGGCTGTCCGCCGCCACGCGGCTTGCGCAAGCAGGCAAGCAAGTCGTCGTGCACGAAGCAGGCACGCAGGCCGGCGGCCGCTGCCGCTCCTATCACGACGCGGCGCTCGGCATGACGATCGACAACGGCAATCATGTCATTCTCTCCGGCAACACATCGGCGCTGTCCTTTCTCGATCTCGTCGGCGGACGCGATCGCATGCGCGGCGGCAAGGGCGCCAATTTCCATTTCGTCGATCTGGCGACCGGCGAACGCTGGCAGTTGCGCCTGAACGACGGACTTTTTCCGTGGTGGATTTTCAGCGCAGCGCGGCGCGTGCCGAATACCCGCGCGGCCGATTATCTCGTACTGGTACGGCTGATGTGGATGCCGGGCAACGGCACCGTCGGCGACGTCATGCCGTGTTCCGGCGTCTTGTATGAGCGGTTGATCGAGCCGCTGCTGCTCGCCACGCTCAACAACGATCCGCCGGCGGCTTCCGCGCGGCTGGCCGCAACCTTGCTGCGCGAGACCGTTGGCGGCGGCGGGCGCAGTTGCCGTCCGCTGATCGCACAAGAGGGCTTGTCGTACGCGTTCGTCGATCCCGCGCTCGACTATCTGAAGGCTAAAAACGTGAACGTGCGCTTCGGCCACGAACTGCACAGCCTGGGTTTTGACGGCAACCGCGCCGCGCGTCTCGATTTCGGTGCCGATGCGATCGCGCTGGCACCCGACGACGCGATTATCCTCGCGGTGCCGCCGAATGTCGCCGCGCGGCTGTTGCCCGGCCTGCAGACGCCGACCGAATTTCGCGCCATCGCCAATGTGCACTTTCGGGTCGATGATGCGACTGCGCTGGAACCGATGACCGGTGTGGTGCATTCGCTGACGCACTGGATTTTTGCCTATCCGGGACGGCTGTCGGTGACGATCAGCAGCGCCGACGCGTTGATGCAATTGCCGCGCGAAGAGCTCGCCCGCAAGGTCTGGACCGAGGTGGCGGCGGTTGCCGGACTTTCCGAGGCCCTGCCACCCTGGCAGGTCGTGCGCGAGCGCCGCGCCACCATCGCGACCGACCCAGGCCAGGAGAAATTACGTCCGGCGCCCGAAACGACGTGGACAAACGTATTCCTTGCCGGCGACTGGACCAGGACGGGCTTGCCCCCGACCATCGAAAGCGCCATTCGTTCAGGCGAACACGCAGCCCGCCTCGCCGCCGCCACATAGTTCGACTGCTCATGAGCGAAACCAGAGACAGCGAAACCAGAGAATTGCCGTTGCAACAGACGTCGCCAGCTCCGCAACTCGACGAGCGCATTACCGCCGCCAGCGCCGCGCTGCGCGCTGCCCAACGCGCGGACGGCCACTGGGTGTTCGAACTCGAGGCCGACACCACAATTCCGGCCGAATACGTGCTGTTTGTTCATTATCTCGGCGAGCAGCCGGATCTCGCGCTCGAGCGCAAGATCGCCGCTTATCTCAGGCGCCGGCAAATGGCCGACGGCGGCTGGCCGCTCTTTCATGCCGGCGCCTTCGACATCAGCGCGAGCGTGAAAGCCTATTTCGCGCTCAAGATGATCGGCGACGATCCGTCAGCCGACCACATGCGCAAGGCGCGCGAGGCGATCCTCAAGCATGGCGGTGCCGCCAGCGCCAATGTGTTCACGCGCATTCTGCTCGCGCTTTTCGGCAACCTGCCGTGGAAAAGCATTCCGCAGATGCCGGTGGAGATCACGCTGTTGCCGGCGTGGTTTCCCGTCCATCTGTCCAAGATTTCCTATTGGGGCCGCACCGTTCTGGTGCCGCTGCTGGTGCTGCAGGCGCTGAAGCCGCGCGCGCGCAACTCACGCGGTATCCGCATCGACGAGTTGTTTGTCGCGCCGCCGGAGCAGACCGGCCGCCAGCCGAAAGCGCCGCATCAGAACCGGCTGTGGTACGAGTTCTTCCGCGTGGTCGACATCGCGCTGCAAAAAGCCGAACCGCTTTTTCCGCGCACGATCCGCCAGCGCGCAATCGACAAGGCGGTCACCTTCGTCACCGAACGTCTCAACGGCGAAGACGGGTTAGGCGCGATCTTCCCGGCCATGGTCAATTCGGTCTTGATGTTCGACGCGCTCGGCTATCCGCAAGACCATCCCGACCGCGCCATCGCGCGCAAATCGATCGACAAACTGCTGATCGTCAAACCCGACGAAGCCTATTGCCAGCCTTGCGTGTCGCCGGTGTGGGACACCGCGCTTGCGGCCCATGCCCTGCTCGAAAGCGGAACGGCTAAGGATATTGCGTCGGCGCAGCGCGGCTTCGACTGGCTGCTTCCGCTGCAGGAACTCAAGGTCAAGGGCGACTGGGCCTTCAAGCGGCCGAACGTGCGGCCGGGCGGCTGGGCTTTCCAATATGCCAATCCGCATTATCCCGATCTCGACGACACCGCCGTCATCGTCATGGGCATGGAACGCGTGCAGAAGGAACGCGGCACGCCGGATTTCGGCCCGGCGATCGATCGTGCGCGCGAATGGATCGAAGGCCTGCAATCAAAAGACGGCGGCTGGGGCGCGTTCGATGCCGACAACACACACGAATATCTCAACAACATTCCCTTCGCCGATCACGGTGCCCTGCTCGATCCGCCCTCGCCCGATCTGACCGGACGCTGCGTGTCCATGCTGGCGCAGCTCGGCGTGACAATGGAGGCTTCGCCCGCCATGCGCGCCGGTGTCGATTATCTGCGCCGCACGCAATTGCCCGACGGCTCCTGGTACGGCCGCTGGGGCGTCAATTACATCTACGGCACATGGTCGACGTTGTGCGCGCTCAATGCCGCCGGCCTTGCGCCGGACACGCCGGAGATGAAACGCGCCGCCTCATGGCTGATTTCGATCCAGAACGAGGACGGCGGCTGGGGCGAGGACTGCGACAGCTACAAGCTCGATTATCGCGGCCATGAAGCGGCCCCCAGCACCGCCTCGCAAACCGCCTGGGCGCTGCTCGCCCTGATGGCGGCAGGCGAAGCGCACCACCCCGCCGTGGCGCGCGGCATCGGCTATTTGCTGGCGACGCAAGAGGCCGACGGCCTGTGGAGCGAGCACCTCTACACCGGCACCGGTTTTCCGCGCGTCTTTTTTCTGCGCTATCACGGCTATGCGAAATTCTTTCCGCTCTGGGCGCTGGCGCGCTATCGCAATCTCAAGAACGCCAACAGCAACCGCGTCAGCTTCGGCATATGAGTGAGCCGTTCGTCATCGCCGCGGTCGGGCTTGATTTCGAGGCAAAGCTCGCTCGCAAGGACGGCGCCGCCAAGGTCTGTTGCGGCCGTGGCAGCGAAATGGCCGTGGCGCTTGCGACCGCCATCGGGCCGGGCTGCGCGGGCATCATCAGCTTCGGCATCGCCGGCGGCCTCGATCCGGCATTGCGGCCAGGCACACTTGTCATCGCATCGTCAGTGATCGGCGCCAACGGCGTGCGGGTCGGCGTGCCGAGCGACGAACGCTGGTCGCAAATTCTGCTGCTGGCACGCCCAAATCCGGTGCACGCGCCGGTATTGGGTGTCGATCAGCCGGTGACCGAGCCGGAAGAGAAGCTCAGCCTGTTCAGGCAGTCAGGCGCTGCCGCCGTCGACATGGAATCGCACACCGCGGCTTCCGTCGCCGTCAATCATGGTCTGCCGTTTGCGGTGATGCGCGTCATCGCCGATCCGGCGGACCAGCGCGTTCCCAAAGCCGCGCTCTGCGGCATGCGCCCCGACGGTTCGCTTGATCCGCTCGCGGTCTTGCGCGCGCTGGCGCAAAGCCCGCGCGAGTTAATCGACATACCGCGCGTCGCAGGCAATACCTTTATCGCGCGCGCAACGCTCGCGCGCGCGCGCCACGCACTAGGCCGCGGTTTCGGTCTCGCGGATTTCGCTTAGCTTGCGCTCGACGTGATTTTCGAAGACGTAATCCGCCGGCCGCTGCTTGTCGAGCGAGATGTCCGCCACCATCGGCTTTTCGGTCTCGATGCCGAACAACGCGACCCGCAAGGCCTTCCACGGATGCCGGATCGAGTCGGTCACCGCGGTCGCTTCATAGCCGCAATGGACCATGCAGTCGGCGCACTTCTCGTAATTGCCGGTGCCGTATGAATCCCAATCGGTCCCTTCCATCAGTTCCTTGAACGTGCGCGCATAGCCCTCGCCGATGAGATAGCAGGGCTTCTGCCAGCCGAACACGTTGCGGGTCGGATTGCCCCACGGCGTGCAGTGATACTGCTGATTGCCGGCGAGGAAATCGAGGAACAGGCTCGACTGGTTGAACGCCCAGTTGCGCACGCCGCGGCCTTTGCGGAAGATATCGCGGAAGAGCTGCTTGGTGCGCGTGCGGTTGAGGAAGTGCTGCTGGTCGGGCGCGCGCTCGTAGGCATAGCCCGGCGACACCGTCATGCCGTCGACGCCCAGTTCCTTGACGCTGTCGAAGAACTCCGCGACCTCGTCCGGGTCGGCGTTGTTGAACAACGTGCAATTGATGCTGATGCGGAAGCCGCGCGCTTTCGCCTTGCGGATGGCGGCCAGCGCCTTGTCGTAGACGCCGTCCTGGCAAACGGAACGGTCGTGCATGCGTCGGCCGCCGTCCAGGTGCACCGACCACACGAAGTACGGGTTCGGCTTGTATTCGTCGAGCTTCTTTTCCATCAGCAGCGCATTGGTGCACAGATAGACGAACTTCTTGCGCGCGATGATGCCCTCGACGACCTTCGGCAGGTCCTTGTGGATCAACGGTTCGCCGCCGGCGATGGACACCACCGGCGCGCCGCATTCGTCGACCGCTTCGAGGCATTGCTCGACGCTTAGGCGCTGATTGAGGATCTTGTCGGGATAGTCGATCTTGCCGCAGCCCGCGCAAGCCAGATTGCAGCGGAACAGCGGCTCCAGCATCAGCACCAGCGGATAGCGCTTGCGGCCCGTCAGGTGCTGACGCACGACATAGCTGCCGACATGGAATTGTTGCAGCAACGGTATGCCCATCGAAGGATCCCTTGATCGTGAGGAAGGCCGGTCAACCGGCTAGCTGATAAAGACCACGGTAAAGCAGTTTGGCGCGGCCCCGGCAAGCGAGCGCCAGTCACTTTGGCTTGAATCGGCCCGCCTTCTTAACATTCTGCCCTGACAGAAGGTTTCCGGAAAGTGGGTCCCTGCGCCGGGCCCGACGGCTTGGAATCGTTCAAATTCGAATCGCTCAGCGACTCCGGCAGCCGGAATTCGATGTTTTCCACGCGGCCCGCCATGGTGGAAATATCCACCGGTTCGAGGGCGGCCAGCGCGTCGATCACGTCTTCGACCAAAGTTTCGGGGGCGGAAGCGCCGGCCGTGATCCCGACCGTCTGCACGCCGCGGACCCATTCCGGCCGCAATTCGCTGCCGTCGGCGATCAGATAGCTGGGGATGCCGGAATCGGCGCCGATCTCGCGCAGACGGTTGGAATTGGAACTATTGCCCGCGCCCACCACCAGCAACACCTCGACCATCTTGCAGAGTTCGCGCACGGCGCTTTGCCGGTTCTGCGTGGCGTAGCAAATGTCGCGGGTGTCCGGACCGACCACGTCGGAAAACCGCGCCTTGAGCGCGGCGATGATGCCTTTGGTGTCGTCGACGCTGAGCGTGGTCTGCGTGACATATGCGATCGGCGTGTCGCGCGGAATATCGAGCTTGGCGACTTCCGCTTCCGTCTGCACCAAATGGACCGGCGCCGGAATACGCCCCGTTGTTCCTTCGACCTCCGGATGGCCGGCATGACCGATGAGAACCAGCCGGCGCGCGGCGCGCACATAGCGATTGGCCTGGTTGTGGACCTTGCTCACCAGCGGGCAGGTCGCGTCGATCACTTTCAAGCCGCGCCGGTCTGCCTCTTCCTCCACCGCACTCGATACGCCGTGCGCGCTGAAAATCGTCACCGCGTCGGCGGGCACGTCCGACAATTCCTCGACGAAACGCGCGCCCTTGGCTTTGAGACTTTCGACCACGTGCCGATTGTGGACAATCTCATGGCGCACATAGACCGGCGGACCGAAGGTCTGCAGCGCGCGCTCGACTATTTCGATGGCGCGAACGACGCCGGCGCAGAAGCCTCTTGGCTGAGCCAAAATCACGCGCATGGGCACCTCCGACCTGATCAATCAGGCACAATTTCGCATTGAAGGAATTTTTCCGTCCCCCAGCAAGCCCCCTGCCGACACATGCAGATCAGGCGATGGGACCGCCCGCACAGGACTATGTGCGTGTTTTTGCAGGAAAGGTTCAGGCCGGCACCGGCACGGCGCGCAGGCGCGCGCTGACCGCGTCGAGCAGGAGTTGATGGGCCCGGTCGACAATATCGTCGACGCTGGGGGTGCGCGCAAACATGGCTCGGGCCTTTTCGCCGATTTCCGTCCGGGTCGGCAGATGCGGCAGGTGTGTGTTGGCCAGCACCTCAACCGCCTGGTGCTGGGCCGCGGCCAGCCGCTGCTGTAGCGCCACCAGCGCGCCGGCGCCCAAGGCCGAAGCCGCGGCGCTGGCGATCCACTCCGAGTTGAAGCTCGCGGCAAGCTGGCGCGCGGCGCGGTCGATCACGCGCGAGCCGAGCCGCTGCTCGTTGCGCACCACCGCTTCCGGCGGCGACTTGAGTTCCCAGACCAGGCCGGTCCAGGACAGCGCTTTCAGGATGTAATAGGTCGGGTCGTATTCCCACCAGCGGAAGCCCTGGCGCACGCTGCTCTGGCAGGCGTGATGGTTGTTGTGCCAGCCCTCGCCCATGGTGAAGATCGCCAACAGCCAATTGTTGCGGGAATCGTCGCCGGTGACGTAGCGCTTGCGACCGCTGACATGCGCCAGGGAATTGATGCAGAAGGTGCCGTGAAATACGAGCACCGTGCTGCAGAAGAAGCCGACGAACAAACCAGGCCAGCCGCCGATCAGAAAGCACAGCACGGCGAGTCCATAAGCGGGCCAGCGCTCATGGCGATGCAACCATATCAATTCCGGATAGCGGGCGAGATCGTCGACCTTGACCATGTCGAAACTGTCGTGCCGGCGCGCGAAGATCCATCCCATATGGCTGTAGAGGAAGCCGGTGTGGCGAGGAGAGTGCACGTCGAACTCGGTGTCGGAATACAGATGATGATGACGGTGCTTGGCGGCCCACCACAACACACTCTTTTGCAGCGTGCTTTGACACGCGACCGCAAGGATGAACTGGAACACGCGGCCGGTCGCATAAGCGCGATGCGAGAAATAACGATGATAGCCGGCGCCGATGGCGAAGATGCGCGCCCAGTACAGCACGACGCCCATGATAACGGCTTGCCAGGTCACGCCGCTCCAGATGGCGCCGAAGCAAGCTAGATGCACAAGAACGAACGGAATGGCCGACGGATAAACGATGTCGCTGTGCTCGTCGGCTTGCGCGCGATCTGTCTTCGTCGTCATGTCAGTCCCTGCTAAGAAATGACCGGGACCCTGATCCGGCCGCCCGGCTCAATCGATTCGTTCGATCAAGCAGCACAAAGTTTGCCACGGCGCCCCATACTTTGGGAATGCGGCATTTGGGCGAGCCATTTAAAATTAATTTCGATCAAATTGAGGGCTAGGACATCAACTGCCGCGATAGGTCGAATAGCTCCATGGCGTCATCAATAGCGGCACGTGATAGTGGCCTTCCGGTTCCGCCACCGAAAAGCGCAGCGGGACAACGTCAAGAAACGGCGGGTCGGGTAAAACAAGCCCGGCGCGGGCATAGTACTCACCGACCGAAAAGCGCAATTCGTAGATGCCGATAGGGACCGGACGGCCGCCGATCAAAGGCGCGTCCGTGCGGCCGTCGTCGTTGGTCTTGCCGGAAAAAATAAGGCGCGTGCTTGTTGCGGAAATTTCGTGCAGTTCCAGGCAGACGCCGGCAGCGGGATGGCCGTGATAGGTGTCGAGCATGTGCGTCGATAGCCGCCCACTGACATTGAGCTTGTCGGGCGCGGCGACGTGACGGTCGAGCCGCAACGCGGCGATGCGGATGACTTCATGCAACGCGGTGTCGCGTTCGGTCACGGCCGTGTTCTTCAGCCGCGTCTCGAACTGGCGGAACACCGAGTCCTTGGCATGGCGGCCGACGCAGATGATGAAGGGAAAACCGAAGCGCGTGCGGTAGCCGTCGTTGAGGCGATGGAACGTCTCAAATTCCTCATCATTCAATCGGTCGAGACCGGCGCCCGCCTGCTCGGCTTTCGAATCCGCGGTCAGCGCCCCTGCCCGCGCCGCCTTGCCGGCCAGATCCGGATGCGCGTTGAGCAGCGCGAGCTTACGTGCGTCGTCGGCTGTCTTCACCGCGTCAGCCATTGCGTCATGCAGCGATGCAAGCGTCTTGAACGGTCGTTGAGCGACGATCGCCTCGGCCACCCAGGGCGAATGTTCGTAGATGGCGCCCAGAGATGCGACGAACGCTTTAGCGTTCGCCGCATTCAAGGCGTCGAGGGTGATGGCGGCGCTCATGCCACCACCGGCGCGTTTTTGGCAAGCGAAGCGTGCTCGCGATACCAATGCTCCGCGATGTCGAGCCGCGTTGCGACCCAGACCTTGTCGTGCTTGCCGATGTGATCGAGGAAACGTTCAACCGCCGCGAAACGCCCCGGTCGGCCCGCCAGCCGGCAATGCAAGCCGACCGACATCATTTTTGGCGCGCTTGCCCCTTCCGTATAGAGCACGTCGAAGGCATCGCGCATATACGCGAAGAACTCCTCGCTATTGGCGAAGCCTTGCGGGTTGATGAAGCGCATGTCGTTGACGTCGAGCGTATAGGGCACGATTAGGTGCGGCCCGCGCGCTCCCTTCACCCAATAGGGCAGATCGTCGGCATACGAGTCGGAGGAATAGCGGAAGCCGCCGTCGTCGAGCACGGCTTTCAGCGTGTGCACAGAACTGCGCCCCGTATACCAGCCGAGCGGCCGCGCGCCGGTCGTCTCGGTGTGGATGCGGATGGCTTCGGCCATATGCACGCGCTCTTCCGCCTCGCCGAAATCCTTGTAGTCGATCCATTTCAGACCGTGGCTGGCGATCTCCCATTGCGCCTCCTGCATGGCCGCGACCACATCCGGGCTGCGGGCGAGCGCCGTTGCCACGCCGAACACGGTCACCGGGACCTTGCGCGCGTTGAACAATCGCCACAGGCGCCAGAAACCGGCGCGCGAGCCGTACTCGTACATCGACTCGACGTTCATGTGGCGCTGGCCCGGCCACGCCACGGCGCCGAGCACGTCCGAAAGAAACGCTTCCGAAGTCTCGTCGCCATGCAGGATCGAGCGCTCACCGCCCTCTTCGAAGTTGAGCACAAACTGCACCGCGACGCGGGCGCCGCCCGGCCAGCGCGGGTCGGGCGGATTGCCGCCGTAGCCGGCGAGATCGCGCGGATATGAAGGCGAGCGCTCTGACATTTCGCTTTCCGTTTCTTTCCACTAAGTAGCTTAATTCCTAAGCATAAACCACCGCGTTCGAGGCCTCCCTTCCGCGCGTTTGAAAGTCTTGTATGGTGCCGCGATGAATTCCGAAGCCAAGGCCATGCCCTGATGTCGCGGGCGACGTTTGCATCCGCGGGGCAACACACCAGCGCCCCGGCGGCTGGTTTTGGCGAGCGAGTGCTGGCGCTAGCCGACAGGCTTGCGTCCTGGTCGGAAACACCGGACGGCCTGACCTGCACATTCTTGTCGCCGGCGCACCGCACCGTCGCCGCCGAACTCGCGGCGCTGATGACCGCCGCCGGACTGGAAGTCGCAATCGACGACGCCGCCAATGTGGTCGGCCGCCTCGAATCGAATGCGCCGTCAGCCAAGACGGTCATCGTCGGCTCGCACTACGACACCGTGCGCGATGCCGGGAAATACGACGGGCGGCTCGGCATTCTCGTCGGTCTGGTCGTCGTGGAGCACCTCACGCGCTCAGGCATCAGGCCGGCCTTCGATCTGGAACTGATCGGCTTTTCGGAAGAAGAAGGCGTGCGCTTTTCCAAATCCTATATCGGCAGCCGCGCGGTCGCCGGCCGCTTCGATCCCAAGCTGCTCGACAGCCGCGACGAGGACGGCGTGACTTTGGCCGATGCTTTGCGCCATGCCGGTTTCGATCCGGCGGCGATCCCGTCGCTCGCGCGCAAGCCGCACGATCTCGCCGGCTATCTCGAAGTGCATATCGAGCAGGGACCGGTGCTGCTGAAGGAAGACATCCCGGTCGGTGTCGTCACGGCAATCGCCGGCAATTCCCGCTACGTCGTCAGCGTCATCGGCGAGGCCGGGCACGCCGGCACGGTGCTGATGCCGTTGCGGCATGACGCAGCAGCAGCAGCAGCAGAACTCGTGCTGCTGGTCGAGCGCCGCTGCCGCGAGCCCGGGCTGGTCGGCACCGTCGGGCGCCTCAACGTGCCCAATGGCGCGATCAATCTCATTCCCGGCCGCTGCGACCTGTCGTTCGACATTCGCTCCGGCAACGACGCGGCGCGCAAGGCGGCCGCCGCCGACATACTGGCGGAAACCCAGCGCATCGCCGAACGCCGCGGCGTCACCATCACCGCGACCGAAGTGATGGACGCGCCGGCGCTGCCCTGTTCGGCCCGCCTGCAAGACGCGCTCGATGCCGCCGTCGTGCGCGCCGGCGTGCCGCTGAGGCGGCTTGCAAGCGGCGCCGGCCACGACGCAGTGAGTTTTTCCGGCGTCACCGATATCGGCATGCTGTTCGTGCGCTGCGGCAATGGCGGTGTCAGCCATTCGCCGCGCGAGACCGTCACCGCCGCCGATGCCGATGTCGCCGCGCGCATCCTTTTCGATGTGCTCGTCAACCTCAAACCCGCCTGAAACTGGAAACGCCTCATGGATGAACTCCGCATCACGGCCGGCCCGTACGTCTTCCCGGCCCGCTTCGAAACGCAAGCCGCACCCAAGACCGTCGCGGTCTTCCGCAAGATTCTGCCCTACGTGAACAAGGTCATTCATGTGCGCTGGAGCGGCGAAGCGGTGTGGATTCCACTGGGCGAACACGATTTCGGCCTCGCTTACGAGAATCACACCAGCTATCCGGCGCCGGGCCAGATGATCGTCTATCCCGGCGGCATCAGCGAAACCGAAATCCTGCTCGCCTATGGCGGTTGCCACTTCGCAAGCAAAATGGGTCAGCTTGCCGGTAACCACTTCCTCACCATCACCGCCGACCTCGACAAGCTCGCCGAGCTCGGCCGTTCCACGCTGTGGGAAGGCGCCAAGGACATCCGCATCGAAGCCGCGTAGCATCGGAACGACATTGGAGCGTACTCGGTTCACCTCTCCCGTGGGGAAAGGTCGGATCGCGAAGCGATCGGGGTGAGGAGTAGTGGCCTATCGAGAGTCATGATCCCCCTCACCCCAACGGGGAGAGGAAGCACGCTGAGTTTGACGCTGGCGCCTCGTATAAAACTCTTAGGTGCTTGAACTGTCGGCCGCCGATCTGTCATGCTGGCGATTGCCGGGCGCACAAAGGGGCTTCGCCGTGGACGTCGTCATCACGGAATGGGCCAGCGCCATCCTGCGCTGGCTGCACGTTATCGCCGGCATCGCCTGGATCGGCTCATCGTTCTATTTCATTCATCTCGATCTCAGCCTGAAGCATCGCGCGGGTCTGCCCGACGGCGTCAAGGGCGACGCCTGGCAGGTGCACGGCGGCGGCTTCTACCAGATGATCAAATTTCTGGTGGCGCCGGCGAAGATGCCGGACGAACTGACCTGGTTCAAATGGGAAGCCTATACGACGTGGCTGTCGGGCTTCGCGCTGCTCGTGCTCGTCTATTACATGAACGCCGAGCTGTTCCTGATCGACAAATCCGTGCTCGACATGAGCGCGCCGATGGCGGCGACGATCGCGTTCCTGAGTTTGGCGGCGGCGTGGATCGCTTACGAAGCGATGTGCCGCTCGCCGCTCGGCAAGCATGAAGTGGCGCTCGCGCTGGTCGGTTTCGTCTTTCTGGTCGCGCTCACCTACGGTTTCACGCACGTGTTCAGCGGCCGCGGCGCCTTCACGCAGATTGGCGCGCTGATCGGCACCATCATGGTGGCGAACGTGTTCGTCATCATCATTCCCTATCAAAAGAAGACCGTGGACGCGCTCATCGCCGGCAAGGAACCCGATCCCTATTGGGGCGAGATCGGCAAGCAGCGCTCGGTGCACAACAACTACCTGACGCTGCCGGTCGTCTTTCTGATGTTGAGCAACCACTACCCGCTGTTTTTTTCCACGCGCTTCAACTGGCTGATCGTCGCCATCGTGTTGCTGATCGGCCCGGTGATCCGCCATTTCTTCAATTCGCGCCACGAAGGCAAAGGCAGTCCGTGGTGGACGTGGGTGCTGGCGGCCGCCGGCATGATCGCAATCGCCTGGCTCTCGGGGTTGGGGCCCGCGGGGCAACAGACCGGCGCCAATTCTCACAATTTGCCGGCAACGCCAAAATTCGCCGCGGTGCAGGACATCGTCATTTCCCGCTGCAGCATGTGCCACGCGGCCGAGCCGGTGTGGGAAGGCTTTGCCGCCGCTCCCGGCGGGGTGCGGCTCGACGATCCCGACACGATCAAGGCCCACGCCAGACTGATCGGCATCTACGCCGTGCGCTCACACGCCATGCCGCCCGGCAACGTCACCGAGATCAGCGCCGAGGACCGCCGCGTCCTCGCTGCTTGGCTGGCAGCCGGTGCGCCGACGAACTGAGCAGCACCCTGGTATCGCACCTCGCGATCCCGCTTTTCCGCACGCTCACCGCGCGTTTTGACCTGATCTGACGCACTCTTTGGCACCTGCGGCAACTGCCCGCGAATTATGCAGGGGGTGACGCAAATTGGTGCCTTCAATTGCCGCAGAATTTGGCACACTATGACGCTGCCGGTTTTCTGGGCCCGGCTGGTTTGCGCGGGGGTCGCAAGCCAGGGGGGCCGTCGCTTAGGTCCGTATTGCGAATGTTCGACCCGGAGTCCGCCAACCGCCCGTCTGCGGAAAACCCGCTGCTGCAAGCCATCGGCATCACCAAGCGTTATGGCGACTTTCTCGCCAACAACTCCGTCGACCTCGATCTTTTCCCGAACGAAATCCACGCGTTGCTCGGCGAGAACGGCGCCGGCAAGTCGACGCTGGTGAAAACCATCTACGGCCTGATCCAGCCGAGCGCCGGCGAACTGAAATGGATGGGCAAAACGGTCGTTCTGGCGGGTCCATCGGAAGCGCGCGCGCTCGGCATCGGCATGGTGTTTCAACATTTCTCGTTGTTCGAAAACCTGACCGTGGCTGAAAACGTCGCGCTCGGCCTCGACGACAAGGAAAGCTTTGCGGCGATGTCGGCGCGGCTTGCGCAAGTCTCGCGCGATTACGGCCTGCCGCTCGATCCCAAACGCGACGTATGGCGGCTTTCGGTCGGCGAACGCCAACGCATCGAGATCGTGCGTATGCTGATGCAGAACCCGAAACTGTTGATCCTCGACGAACCGACTGCGGTCTTGACGCCGCAGGAAGCCGACCAGCTTTTTGTCGTGCTCGAACGGCTGAAAAGCGAAGGCCGCGCCATTCTCTACATTTCGCACAAGCTCGATGAGGTAAAACGTCTGTGCGACACGGCCACCATTCTGCGCGGCGGCAAGAAGGTCGCGACCTGCAAGCCGCAAGAGGAAACGGCTGCGTCACTGGCGCGCATGATGGTCGGCGCCGATATCGGCGAAGTGAAAGCCGCAAGCGACCGCACGCCGGGCGTGCCGCGGCTCGTCATCCGCGACCTGTCGCGCGAGCCGGACGATCCGCACGGCGTCTATCTGCGTGACATTTCGGTTGAAGTGAGAGGTGGCGAAATTCTTGGCATCGCCGGCGTCGCCGGCAACGGCCAGGACGAGTTGTTCGGCGCGCTCTCGGGCGAGCGCATGTGCGACCATTCAGACGACGTCATCATCGACGGGCACGCCGCCGGCGAATTGTCCGTCACTGAACGCCGCCGTCTCGGCGCCGCCTTCGTGCCGGAAGAACGGCTCGGCCACGGCACCGCGCCGCGCATGAAATTATCGGAAAACGCCCTGCTCACCGGGCACGCCGCCAGCGGCATGGTCAAACGCGGCTTCATCGACCGGATGGCGACGCTCTCGACCGTCGATCGCGCCACCTCGACCTTCGACGTGCGCAAGGCCAAGCGTGATCCGGAAGCCGTCAGCCTGTCCGGCGGCAATCTGCAGAAATTTGTGGTCGGCCGCGAAATCCTGCGCGAACCGGGCGTGCTGGTGGTGAGCCAGCCGACCTGGGGCGTCGACGCGGGCGCGGCCGCCGTCATCCGCCAGGCGCTGCTCGATCTTTCCGCCAAAGGCACGGCCGTGCTGGTGATCAGTCAGGACCTCGACGAACTCGCCGAAATCGCCGACCGAATCGCCGTGATGTTCCACGGCACGCTATCGGAGCCGCTCAATGCCGCCGACGCCACGCGCGAAAGCCTCGGCCTGCTGATGGGCGGCGCCGACGCTGCCAAGAAGGAGGCGACCGATGCAGTTGGTGCTTGAGCGGCGCGCCGAGCGCTCGACAGCGATCGCGATCGCCTCTCCGCTGATCGCGATTGCGCTGACGCTCGTCACCATGACGGTGCTGTTTCTTATTCTCGGCAAGAACCCGGTTTACGCGCTGTACGTCTATTTCATCGAGCCGCTGACCGACAGCTACACGCTGATGGAACTGGTGGTGAAGGCGACGCCGCTCGTCATGATCGCGGTCGGCCTGTCGCTTTGCTACATCGCCAATGTCTGGAACATCGGCGCCGAAGGACAATTCATCATGGGCGCGGTGGCGGGAAGCTGGCTCGCCGTCGTCACCAACGGTACCGATGCCGGACCCTGGGTGCTGCCGGCCATGCTGGTGCTGGGCGCGCTCGGCGGCGCGCTCTACGCGTTGATCCCGGCGCTGTGCAAAGTACGCTTCGGCGCCAGCGAAATCCTGACCAGTCTCATGTTGGTCTATGTCGCCGATCTGATCATGGACTACCTCGTGCGCGGGCCGTGGCGCGATCCGCATGGGCTGAACTTCCCGACCACCGCGGAGTTCGACCCCAATGCCACGGTGCCGGCCTTGATCGAAGGCAGCCGCCTGCATTGGGGCGCGGTGATCGCACTCATCGTCGTGATGATCGCGACTGTGCTGCTTGGGCGTACCATCAAGGGCTTTGAAATCCGCGTCGTGGGCGCCGCACCGAAGGCCGCGCGCTTCGGCGGGTTTAAGTCCGATCAGCTCGTGATTTTTACCTTCGCCATCTCGGGCGCGCTGGCGGGTCTTGCCGGCATTATCGAGGTCGCAGGTCCCATCGGCCATCTGCAACCGGGCATTTCGCCCGGCTACGGCTTCACAGCCATCATCGTCGCCTTTCTCGGACGCCTCAATCCGGTCGGCATCTTGATTGCCGGCCTGTTCCTGGCGCTGACCTTCATCGGCGGCGAAGGCGCGCAGATTTCGCTGAAGGTGCCGCTCGATCTCACCAAAGTGTTCCAGGGCATTCTGCTGTTCTACGTGCTCGCCTGCGATTCCCTGATCGTCTACCGCATCCGCCTCATCAGCCCATTGCGAAAGTCCGCTCATGGAACTGCTTGAAGCCATCATCATCTCGGTGATCGCCGCTTCGACGCCGCTCCTGCTGGCGGCGTCGGGCGAACTCGTGGTCGAGCGTTCCGGCGTGCTCAATCTCGGCGTCGAAGGCATGATGATCATGGGCGCGGCTTGTGGATTCGCGGGCGCCTATCTCACCGGTTCGACCTTCATCGGCGCGCTGTTCGGCATCGCCGCCGGCGCTGCGCTGTCATCCGTATTCGCATTGCTGACGCTAGGCCTTGCAGTCAACCAGGTGGCGACGGGGCTTGCGCTGACCATTCTCGGCGTCGGCTTATCGGGCCTCATTGGCGCAGGCTTCGTCGGCCAACGGATTACGCCGGCGCCGCACCTCGATATTCCGTTCATCACCGACATTCCCTTCGTCGGCCACATCCTGTTCGGTCAGGACGCCTTCGTCTATTTCTCGATCCTCCTGGTCATTGGCATCTGGTGGTTCCTTTATCGCACTCGCGCCGGCCTCATCTTGCGCGCCTGCGGCGACAACCACGCTTCGGCGCATGCGCTCGGTTATCCGGTGTTGCAAATCCGCCTTTATGCGGTGCTGTTCGGCGGCGCCTGCGCGGGGCTCGGCGGCGCCTATCTGCCGCTCGCTTATACGCCCTTCTTCATCACCGGCATGACCGCCGGGCGCGGCTGGATCGCGCTGGCGCTCGTCGTCTTTGCTTCCTGGCGGCCGGACCGGCTGGTCGCCGGCGCCTATCTCTTTGGTGCGGTCACGATCCTGCAGCTGCACGCGCAGGCGCTCGGGCTCGGCATCCCGTCGCAGTTCATGTCGTCGCTGCCTTATTTGGCTTGCATCATCGTTCTCGTTCTCATTTCGCGCACGCGCGGCACCGCCGGGTCCACCGCGCCTGCGTCGCTGGGCATGGTGTTCGTGCCCGATCGTTGACCTTACTAACCCGGAGTCAAAGCCCATGAAAAAACTCTTGCTCGCCGCTGCAGCCGCGACCGTTGCGATTGCCGCCACGACATTCGCCGCATCCGCGGCCGATAAGCTGAAGGTCGGCTTCATTTATCTCGGGCCGGTCGGCGATTATGGCTGGACCTACCAGCACGAGGTCGGCCGCAAGGGCCTGGTCAAGGCGTTGGGCGACAAGGTCGAGACCACGTATCTGGAAAATGTCGGCGAGGGCCCCGACGCCGAACGCGCGATCGAGCAACTCACCCGCGCGGGCAACAAGCTGATCTTCACGACCTCGTTCGGCTACATGGACCCGACGCTGAAGGTCGCCAAGCGCCACCCGAATGTGTTCTACGAGCACGCCACCGGCTTCAAGCGCGCCAAGAACATGAGTACCTATTCCGGCCGCTTCTACGAGGGCCGCTACATCCAAGGCGTGATCGCCGGCAAGATGTCGAAGAAGGGCGTGCTCGGCTACATCGCCTCGTTTCCGATTCCGGAGGTGATCTCCGGCATCAATGCGACGATCCTCGGCGCGCAGTCGGTCAATCCCAACATCAAGGTCAAGATCATCTGGGTGAACTCGTGGTTCGACCCGGGCAAGGAAGCCGACGCCGCCAAGGCGCTGGCCGATCAGGGCTGCGACGTGCTGATGCAGCACACGGACTCGCCCGCCGCCATGCAGATCGCCGAGCAGCGCCACATCCTCGCCTTCGGCCAGGATTCCGACATGATCAAGTTCGGGCCGAAGAGCCAGCTCACCTCGATCATCGACAACTGGGCGCCTTATTACGTCAAGCGCGCCAAGGACGTGATTGCCGGCACCTGGAAATCGACCGATACTTGGGGCGGCCTAAACTCCAAGCTGGTCGTGATGGCGCCCTACACCAACATGCCCGACGACGTGAAGGCGCTGGCTGAAAAGACTCAAGCCGCGATCGAGGCCGGCACGCTGCATCCGTTCAAGTGCCCGGTCGTGATGCAGGACGGCAAGACAGCCGAGTGCAAGGGCGGCTCCCATCTCGACGATGGGCAGATCCTGAGCATGAACTTCTACGTCAAGGGCGTCGACGACAAGATCCCGGGCAAGTGAGCGCGGCACACGCTCGTTGCGACGCTTATCCTTGCAGCTTGCGCGCGGCGGCCTGATGCCGGCGCATCAATGTGGACAGGTCGAGGCCGGGAATGACGCCGTCTTCGACCGTCCAGCGGCCCTCGACCATCACGCGGTCGGCACGGTGGGCGCCGCACAGGACGAGCGCTGCGATTGGATCGCCGTGTCCGGAAAAGCGCAATTCGTCGAGCTTGAACAGCGCAAGGTCGGCGCGCTTGCCGACCGCGATCTCGCCAAGCTCGGGCCGGCCGGCGCAAGCGGCCGAGCCGAGCGTCGCCCAGCGCAGCGCGTCGCGGTGGCTCACTTTGGTGACGCCGTAGCGGGCGCGCTGCAGCAGGAAGGCGGCGCGCACTTCCTGCATCAGATTGGATTCGTCGTTGGAGGCCGAGCCGTCGACGCCGATGCCGACGCGAACGCCGGCGGCTTCCAGGTCGCACACCGGGCAGCCGCCGGAGGCGAGCGTCTGGTTCGAGCAGGCGCAATGGCTGATCGAGACGCCGGCTTTGGCGAGCCGCGGCATTTCCGCCGCGTTGAAATGAATGCCGTGCGCGAGCCAGACCTTGTCGGTAAGCCAGCCGCATTCCTCGAGATAATCGAGCGGCCGGCAGCCATAGAGCTCCTGACAAAATTTATTCTCGTCCTCGGTCTCGGCCAGATGCGTGTGCAGCCGCACGCCGTGCTTTTGCGCGAGCGCCGCGGTTGCGCGCATCAGCGACGTGGTGACCGAAAACGGCGAACAGGGCGCGAGCGCGACCTGCACCATCGCGCCCTCACCTGTCTCGTGATAGCGCGCGATCAGGCGCTCGCTGTCGGCAAGGATCGTGCCCTCGTCCTGCACCACGCTGTCCGGCGGCAGGCCGCCGTCGCGCTCCGACAGGTTCATGGAGCCGCGCGTCACCAACACGCGCAGGCCGAGGCGCTTGGCCGCCGCAATCTCGATGTCGATGCCGTCTTCGAGCCCGGCCGGAAAGACATAATGGTGATCGGTGGTGGTGGTGCAGCCCGACAGCATCAATTCCGTCATCGCCACGGTGGCGGCGAGATCGAGCGCCTCCGGCGTCAGCTTGGCCCAGATCGGATAGAGCGCCTTCAACCAGGCAAACAATTCGCGGTCGAGCGCGGCGGGCGTTGCGCGCGTGAGCGTCTGATAGAAGTGGTGATGGGTGTTGATGAGGCCGGGAATGACGACATGCTCGCCGGCTTCGAACGCTTTCGCGCCCGCCGTCGCCGGCTCCTTGCCGTTCGCCACCAGTTCGACGATGACGCCGTCCTTGACCACGATGCCACGCTCGGCGCCGTTCGCCAGAATGGCCAGCGGGTCCTTGATCCAAACGGCAGCGCTATCGCTCATCGAAAGTCTCCAAAGTCTCGCCCTCGATCATACCCGCTCTTGTACCCACTCTTGCAAATCCGGGACCAGCGCAATTCGCACCGGCGCCACACATGGACCTGAACACCATCACAGAGGTCGCGCGTCCGAATGGCCGTGGCGAACTGCCGGGCTGGCGTGACGGCGATGCCTTTCTCGGCGGCGGCACCTGGCTGTTTTCCGAACCGCAGGACAAGCTCACCCGGCTGATCGATCTCGGCGGGTTCGGCTGGCCGGCGCTGAACGCCGGTGCGAACGGGCTGGAGATCGCCGCCACCTGCACCATCGCGCAGCTCGACGCCTTCGCCACACCGGTCGACTGGATCGCAGGCCCGCTGATCGGGCAATGCGCGCGCGCCTTTCTCGCTTCCTTCAAGATCTGGAACACGGCGACGGTCGGCGGCAACATCTGCATGTCGCTGCCGGCGGGACCGATGATCTCGCTGACCGCCGCGCTCGACGGCGTCTGCACGCTCTGGACGGCGGACGGCGGCGAGCGGCAGATTGCTGTTGCCGATTTCGTGCAAGGTCCGTTGCAAAATGCGCTGTCGCCCGGCGACGTGTTGCGTTCCATCACGCTTCCGGCCGCGGCACTGAAGCGGCGCACGGCCTTTCGGCAAATATCGCTTGCGCCTTTCGGCCGCTCCGGCGCGCTGGTGATCGGGTCGCTCAGCCCCGATGGCGACTTCGCGCTGACGATCACCGCGTCAACCGCGCGGCCGGTGAAGCTGGCCTTCCCGTCGATGCCAAGCGTGAATGAGTTGCGCGAGACAATCGAGCGCGCGGTGCCGGTCTGGTACGACGATATCCACGGCCAACCCGCGTGGCGCCGCGCCATGAGTCTGCATTTCGCGGAAGAGATCCGCGGCGAACTGGGAGCCGCACCATGACCTTCCGCGTCAACGGCAAAGATTTTTCGCAAGCGCCGAAAGCCGGTCAGTGTCTGCGCACCTTCCTGCGCGAGCTCGGCTGGTTCGGCGTCAAGAAAGGCTGCGATGCCGGCGATTGCGGCGCCTGCACGGTGTGGCTCGACGGCGAGCCGGTGCACAGTTGCCTGGTGCCCGCGTTCCGCGCCGACGGCCGCGAGGTGACGACCATCGAGGGCCTCAGCAGCGGAAATGAACTGCACCCGACCCAGCGCGCTTTCCTCGACGCGCAAGCCTTCCAATGCGGCTTCTGCACCGCCGGCATGATCATGACGGCCGCCTCGCTCAACCAGGCGCAGCGGCAGGACTTGGGCCGGTCGCTCAAAGGCAATATCTGCCGCTGCACCGGCTACCGCCCCATCGAAAATGCCTTGTCCGCGCGCAAGGAGACCGAGGAGGCGGACGCGGGCGCGGCCTGCGGGCGCAGCGTGCCGGCGCCGGCCGGACCCGATGTCGTCACCGGCAAAGCGCGCTTTACGCTCGATGTCGCCATCGACGGCCTGTTGCACATGAAGATTGCGCGCTCGCCACACGCACATGCGCGCATCCGCGCGATCGACAAAACTGCGGCACTGGCCGTGCCCGGCGTGGTCGCGGTGTTCACCTACGAGGACGCGCCGCCGGTCACCTTCTCGACCTCGCGTCACGAAAATCGGCTGATGGATCCTGACGATACCGTGGTGCTCGACAACGTCGTGCGTTTCATTGGCCAGCGCGTGGCTGCGGTGGTGGCCGAGAGCGAAGCGGCGGCGGAGGACGCCTGCCGTCGGCTCAAGGTCGACTACGACATTTTGACGCCGGTGTTCGACCCCGAGGCGGCGATGAAAGCCGGCGCGCCAGTGATCCACGACAAGGACGCCAAGACGACACGCATCCATGATCCACAACGCAACATCGTGGCCGAGGTCCATGGCGGCATTGGCGACATCGACGAAGGCTTCGCCGAAGCCGACATCGTCCACGAGGGCACATACACCGTTCCACGCGTGCAGCACGTGCACCTGGAAACGCACTGCGCCATCGCCTGGCGCGACGGCGACACGCTGACCGTGCGGTCGAGCACGCAAACGCCGTTTCTCACCCGCGACGAACTCGCGCGCGTGTTCGGCCTCGACAAAACGAAAGTGCGCGTGTTCTGCGAGCGGGTCGGCGGCGGCTTCGGCGCCAAACAGGAAATGCTGACCGAGGATATCGTCGCGCTGGCCGCGCTGAAGACGGCTAAGCCTGTCAAACTCGAATTCACCCGCACCGAGCAGTTCACCGCCTCCACCACGCGCCATGCCATGCGGGTCACCGTCAAGCTCGGCGCCAAACGCGACGGCACGCTCACCGCCATACAGATGAACGTGTTGTCCGACACCGGCGCTTATGGCAACCACGCCGCCCAAGTCCTCGGTCATGCCTGCGCCGAGAGCGTGGCGGTCTACCGCTGCCCGAACAAGAAGGTCGACGGCTACGCCGTTTACACCAACACCATGCCGGCTGGCGCCTTCCGCGGCTACGGCCTGCCGCAGACCGGCTTTGCGGTCGAATCGGCGATGGATGAAGTGGCGCGCACGCTCGGCATCGACGGCATCGAATTCCGCCGCCGCAATGTGGTGCGCGAAGGCGAGCCGATGCTGTCGATCGAGCCGGCGTCGCAGGACGACGTGCTTTATGGCAGTTACGGGCTCGACCAATGTCTCGATCTGGTCGATGGCGCGCTCAAGCGCGGCGACGGTCTCGCAAGCCCGCCGGGCTGGCTCACCGGCGAAGGCACGGCGCTCACCATGATCGACACCACCCCGCCCGGCGGACATTTCTCCGACACGCACGTTGCGCTTCAACCCGACGGCGGCTTTGTTCTGACCGTCGGCACCGCCGAATTCGGCAACGGCACGACTACCGTGCACCAGCAGATCGCGGCGACCGTCCTCGGCGCAAAGACTTCGGCCATCCGCCTGCGCCAATCGGATACCGCGCTTGGCGGGCACGACACCGGCGCTTTCGGTTCGACCGGCACCGTGGTGGCCGGCAAGGCGACCGAACGCGCCGCACAAGGCCTACGTGACTTTATTATCGAGTTCGCGTCCAAGGTTTTCGGCGTGTCGCCCGATCGCTGCACGATATCCGACAAGGCCGTGAAATGCGGAGACGAGCACATGCTGCTTGTCGATCTGCACAAAAAGGCTACTGCTGCCGGCGTCGATTTGTCCGCCCACGGCCACACCGACGGCACGCCGCGCTCGGTCGCCTTCAACGTGCAGGGTTTTCGCGTGGCGGTGAGCCCGGTGAGCGGCGAAATCCGCATTCTCAAGAGCGTGCAGGCCGCCGACGCCGGCTTTGTCATCAATCCAATGCAGTGCCGCGGCCAAATCGAGGGCGGTGTCGCGCAAGCCTTGGGCGCCGCACTCTATGAAGAGATCGTCATCGACGACGAAGGCCGCGTCGCCAATTCCACGATCCGCAATTATCACGTTCCCGCCTTCGGCGACGTGCCGCGCACCGAAGTGCTGTTCGCCGACACGCACGACACGCTCGGTCCGCTGGGCGCCAAGTCGATGAGCGAAAGTCCCTATAATCCGGTCGGCGCGGCGCTCGCCAACGCGGTGCGCGATGCCACCGGCGTGCGTTTTTACGCGCTGCCGTTGAAGCCGGACCGCATCCATGCGGGGCTCACTGAGTCGTAGAACACGATCGATTTAGATTGCATCGCTGCATTTCCCGAACATTCCTTTGCGCATGATCTTATCCGAAAACCGGTTCCCATCCCCGATCAAGTCGGGGACAGGCCTTTTGGGATCATGCGCTAAGCCGCCGCGCTCATCGACGAACGGAACGCCCAACGGGTGAAGTAAGATTCGACATAGGCGAAGGCGTAGTACATCACGATGCCTTCGACCGCGAGCAGCAAGAGCGCGGCAAACACCAAAGACATCTGGAAGCTCGAGCCAGCGAGCGCCACCCGATAGCCGAGCCCGGCATTGGCGCCGACGGTCTCCGACACCACCGTGCCGACGAAGGCGAGCGTAATCGCGATCTTCAGCGAGCCGAACAAATAAGGCTGCGTGCGCGGAATGCCGACCTTAAGCATGATGTCGAGCTTCTTGGCGCCGAGCGCGCGCAACACGTCTTCCAGCTCCGGCTCCATGGTGGCAAGCCCGGTGGCGACATTGACCACGATGGGGAAGAACGAAATCAGGAACGCCGTGAGGATGGCTGGAATTTCACCGATGCCAAACCACATAATCAGCACCGGCACCACCGCCACTTTCGGCACCGAATTGAATCCGATCATGACCGGGTAGAGCCCGCGGTAGATCGCGCGCGACCAGCCGACGATCAGCCCGAGCACGATGCCGAAGGCCACCGCGATGCCGAAGCCGGCCATCGTCGTCCACAGCGTGACGAAGGAATCGTGCATCAGCGGCCGCCAATACCGCACCATCGCGACGACGGCATCGGACGGCGGCGGCAGAATGAACGGGTCGATGTGAAACAGCCGGACGCCGCCTTCCCAGACGACGAAGAGACCGATGGTGAAAAGCCAGGGCGACAGTTTCTCGGTGAGCGTATCGGTCATCCCAGCCGCGCCTCCGCGATCTTGTTGCGCAGCTCATGGACGATGTCGGTGAAAGGCGATGTATAGCAAACATCGAGCTGACGCGGCCGCGGCAGGTCGATCTCCTTGGACAACACGATCCGCCCCGGCCGCGCGCTCATGACGTGGATCTTGTCCGCCAGGAAGGTCGCTTCGCGCAGGTCGTGCGTGACCAGGATCACGGTGAAGTTAAACTCATGCCAGAGGTCGCGCAGAACGCCCCATAGCTCTTCACGCGTGAAAGCGTCGAGCGCGCCGAACGGTTCGTCGAGCATGAGCAGCGTCGGCTTATGAATGAGCGCGCGGCAGATCGAAACGCGTTGCTGCATGCCGCCCGACAGCTCCCACGGAAAGCGGTCGCCGAAGCCTTGCAGGCCGACAGTCGCCAACAGCGCATTCGCCTGGTCGCGATATTGCTGCTTTTGCCTGCGGAATTGTTTTCGGTGCGGCTCGACGATCTCCAGCGGCAGCATCACATTGTCGACGACCGTCCGCCACGGCAGCAAATTGGCGTTCTGAAACGCCATGCCGGCGATCTTCACCGGACCGCGCACCGGCTCGCCGGCAATGGCAATGACGCCCTTGTCGGGCGGCCGCAAACCCGTAACCAGTTTCATCAAGGATGACTTGCCGCAGCCGGACGGACCGACCACGGCGGCGAATTCGCCCTGCCCAACATTGAGCGTCGTGCCTTGCAAGGCGAGCACGCCGCCGCGGGCGGTCTGATAGGTCAAATCGACATCGTCGATGGCTACGGATGCGGTGCTCACATTTTTCCCCGAAGGCCTTTCCCGAACGTCAACGGCGTAGCGCGGGCGGCGTGAACTTCACGCCACCCGCGGCTGGCCAAACACCCGCTCTTAAAGCTTACGCTCCGCCGCCGGCGGCAGATACGTGTCGGTGAAGATGTCACTCGCCTTCGGCTTGGCCTTGAACGTGTAGGTGACGCCGATTTGCTCGATCGACTTCGACAGCCGCGCCATATCGACACCGCCGAAGCCGTTTGCCTTCACCCAGGGCGTGACGACGTTGTCGCGCAGCGCCATCTTCAGCCGCGCGAGCTCCACCTTCTCGTTGGCGGTCTCGTTACGCTTCATCACCGATTTGATCGCGGTATCGGGGTCCTTGATGGTGTCGAGCATGCCCTTGATGGTGGCGCGCACAAAGCCCGCGACCACTTTCGGATGGGCCTTGGCGTAATCCGGGTTGACCATGATGGCGTTGCCGTAGAGCACGAGGCCGTAGTCGGACATCAGCATGATCTTGATGTCTTCCGGCTTGAGGCCCTTTTGCAGCAGGTTGAAGTACATCGAGAACGAGAAGCCGGTGATGGCGTCGACCTTGCCGTCGGCCAGCATCGGCTCGCGCACCGGGAAACCGATGTTCTCGATCTTCACCTTGGAAGCGTCGATGCCGTTTTCCTTCACGAAGGCCTTCCATTGCGCGTAGGCGCCGTCGGGCGCGGGCGCGCCGAGAATCTTGCCTTCGAGATCCTTCGGCTTCTTGATGCCGGTCTTTGCGGTGGTGCCGATGGCGAAGGGCGGCTTGTCGTAGACCATCAGCACCGCCTGGACGGCCTTGGTCGGGTTCTGGTCGCGGAACTTGACCAGCGAGTTGATGTCGAAGAAGCCGATCGGATAGGTGCCGGCAGCCACGCGCGCAATGCCGGCGACCGAGCCGGGACCGGAGTCGATCGTGACGTTGAGTCCCTCGGCCTTGTAGTAGCCCTTGTCGATGGCGACGAAATACGGCGCCGACGGACCTTCGAATTTCCAGTCGAGCGCGAATTTGAGGTCGGTCTCGGCCCAGGCCGGAACCGCCGCCAGAACCAGCGTCGCCGCAGCGAACGTTTTCATAATGGTACGGAATTTCATTGTTGCCGCTCCCTTCTTGAGCGCCGGCACACCGGCATACATACGCTAAGGGCTATGCGAGCAATCCGCGTGCCACCGGAGATTTCTGTGGTGTCGCGCCTGTCCATCGGCATCGAGTGCCTAAATCGTAGGCTGATCGTCGTCCCCTGCCTATTAGGCAGCCACTTCGGGCGACGGGGGCTTCTAGCCGCGCCGGACGGAGCGAGGCCGGCTAAACCCTTGCCAATCGTGATATTTCGCCACCTTGAGTAAAGGCCAAGCGTCCCTTATATTGTTTTTTTGAAGCCACTCTTCCGGACCGCCGGAAAGGGGCTTTTTGCTTTTGTGGGGCAACCTCATGTCCACGAACCGAGACGGCCATATCAGGCTCACCTCGCACCCCGGCCAGCGCACCCCCGGCCGCTATCCGATCAAGTGGGGCGCGGCCTCCGCGCGCGAACGCGGACCGGTCATCGGCACCGTCACGTCGGCAGGAGACCGCAACGCCATCGGCGCACATGGCGGCTCCTACGCGGTTTACCGCGCGCTCGCGGTGTCGTCGGGTGCGCTCAATCCAATCGCGCGGCCGGATCTCACCAACACAGCGCCGGTGGTCGACATCGGGCCGTTTCCACAATGGGCGGAGCCGGGCCGCATCGTCTCGCTCGACCCTTGGGGCGCGCGGGTGGCGCAGGATTTCGCGCCCGAGATCGCGGAAGGGCTCGACATCCGCCCGACCATCGCGGTCACCAAGGCGCGGCTGACGATACCGGAATTCGCCGCCGGCGCCTTTGGCGTCAAGGCGGACGGCGAGGTCGTGCGCGAGGGCGGCGACATTGCGGTCACCAAGGCTGCGATCGATCCAGTCTGGTATCTGCCCGGCATCGCCGATCGCTTCAACGTCGGCGAAGACAAGTTACGGAGAACATTGTTCGAGCAGACCGGCGGCAATTATCCGGAACTGGTGACGCGGCCGGACCTGAGCGTGTTCCTGCCGCCGATCGGCGGCATCACACTCTACATCTTCGGCGACCCGGCGGCGATCGCCGACCGCAAGCGTCGCCTGACGTGCCGCGTGCACGACGAGTGCAACGGTTCCGACGTGTTCGGCTCCGACATCTGCACCTGCCGGCCCTATCTCATCCACGGCATCGCCGAGTGTGTGAAGGAAGCGCAGGCGGGCGGCGCCGGCCTCATCGTCTATAACCGCAAGGAAGGCCGCGCGCTCGGCGAGGTGACCAAGTTCCTGGTCTATAACGCGCGCAAGCGGCAGGAAGGCGGCGACCAGGCCGCTACCTATTTCGAGCGCACCGAATGCGTCGCCGGCGTGCAGGACGCGCGTTTCCAGCAGTTGATGCCAGACGTGCTGCACTGGCTCGGCATTACGCGTATCGACCGCTTCGTATCAATGTCGAACATGAAATACGACGCCGTCGTCGAGACCGGTATCGAGATCGGCGAGCGCGTCTCGGTGCCGCCGGAACTCGTTCCGCCCGACGCGCAGGTGGAAATCGAAGCGAAGAAAGCCGCCGGCTATTTCACGTCCGACGACACGCCGACCGAGGACCAGCTCAAGACCGTGGTCGGCCGCGACCTGAAAGAGTTCTAGCCATTTCCAGCCTCGCGCATACGCTCGATCGCGAGCGTGAAGTGGCGCTCTCTCTTCTCTCGGCGAGCGCGGTGCGCGAGCGCGCGGCCGAAATGCTGGCGGCGGGGATCGGCGGCAAGCTCACGCATTTCTCCGTCGATCTCGCGCGCCTGCCGGCGGTCGCGGGCTTCGTCGCCAATGTCATCCGCGATAATTATCCCGACCTGTTGGTGCCGCTGCACGCACGCTGGCGCCATTTCGTCTTCGGCGGCCGCGATCTGTGGGCCGAGATTGCGCAAGAAACAAAATGGCCGGACGCGCGGGCGCGCGCACGCGCCGAATTCGATCTCGCCATCATATCGGTACTGCTCGACGCCGGCGCCGGTCCCGACTGGCGCTATCGCGATGCCGCCACCGGGCTGACGGTTGCGCGTTCGGAAGGGCTCGCGCTCGCGTCCTTGCGCCTGTTCGAAGCCGGATTGTTTTCGGCCAACGACAGCGATCCCTTGCGCGCGGATGCGAGCCGGCTCGCGCAATTGAGCGAGGCCGATCTGGCGCAAGCCTTTCAGGCGGGCCCCGACAATGCGCTCACCGGCCTCGACGGCCGCGCCGCATTGCTGGCGCGGCTCGGCAAAACCATGCTCGCCAGACCGGATGTTTTCGCCAAGACCGATGGCGCGCGCGCCGGCGGTCTGTTCGATCATCTCGTCGCGTCGAGCGGCGGCAAGCCCCTGCCCGCCCCGGCCATCCTGCACGAACTCCTTCTTCATCTGGCGCCGATCTGGCCCGACCGGCTGACACTTGGCGGCATTTCAATGGGAGACTGTTGGCGTCACCGCGGCGATCAAGCGCGCCGACGCCACAAACGGCCTGATGCCGCTGCACAAGCTCTCGCAATGGCTCTCCTATTCGCTGATCGAGCCATTGCAGCGCGCGGGCGTCACCGTCAGCGAGATCGACGGCCTTACCGGCCTCGCCGAATACCGTAATGGCGGTCTGTTCGTGGACATGGATGTCATCACGCCGCGCAACCTAGCCGAAGCCACCCGCCCTCAGGCCGTCGATTCCGAATTCGTCGTCGCATGGCGCGCGCTCACCGTTGCGCTGCTCGACCGGCTGTTGCCACTGGTACGCGAAAAACTCGGCGTTAACGCGCAAGCTTTTCCGCTCGGCGCTTTGCTCGAAGGCGGCACCTGGGCCGCGGGACGCAAAATTGCCAAAGACAAACGGGCCGATGGCGGCCCGCCTTTCACCGTCGTCAGCGACGGCACCGTGTTCTAAGGATCGTATTATGGATGGCGTTACGATTGTCGATCACCCGCTGGTGCAGCACAAATTGACGCTGATGCGCGACAAGACGCGCTCGACCAAGGTCTTCCGCGAATTGTTCAACGAGATCGGCGCGCTGCTCTGCTACGAGGCGACGCGCGATCTGCCGCTGACGACGATCGACATCGAAACACCGTTCGAAACGATGACGTCACCGGTGCTCGCCGGAAAGAAGATGGTGCTGGCGCCGGTGGGGCGCGCGGGCCAAGGCTTTCTCGACGGCATCCTCAAGCTGGTGCCGTCGGCGCGCGTCGCCCATGTCGGGCTCTACCGCGACCCGCGCACCCTTGTGGCGGTTGAATATTTTTTCAAGGCGCCCGACGACATGGAGGAGCGGCTGACGCTGGTTCTGCACCCGATGCTGGCGACCGGCAACTCGGCGGTCGCCGCCCTCGATCGGTTGAAAGAAACCGGCGCGCGCGAGGTGCGCATCGTCTGCATGCTGGCGACTCCGACGGCCGTCGAGAAAATCCATGGGCATCACCCCGACGTCGCGATCTTCACCGCCGCAATCGATGACGGCATCACCGAAGACGGCTATATCGTCCCTGGCCTTGGCGACGTCGGCGATCGCATGTACGGAACGCGATAGCGCATGATCCCGAAAAGTGGAGACCGGGTTTCGGAAAAGATCATGCGCAAGAAAGATGTTAGGGAAGCAGGGCATCCGAACGGATCACGCCCTAGCCGCTGAGCAGAGGGACAGCGACGATGGCCGAACACGAACTGTTCCCGTCCGCAGCCACCGTGCATTGGGGCTATTTTGACGCCGGCCTCAAGCCGGTGTTGACGATCGCGCCCGGCGATACCGTCACGCTTCACTCCGTCAGCGGCTCGCGCGACGATCTGCCGCCGGCCGGATCGGGCGCGACCGTTGCCGAGGAACTTGTCGACATTCACGCCAACGCCAAGCAGATGCTGGGCCCGCATATGATGACGGGCCCGATTGCCGTGCAAGGCGCCGAGCCGGGCGATGCCCTGCGGGTCGAGATCCTCGACATCCGACTGCGTGACGATTGGGGCTTCAATTTCGTGAAGCCGTTGATCGGCGCCCTTCCCGATGACATCACGGAATTGCGGCGTATCCACCTGCCGATCGACAAGGGCAAACGCATCGTCAAGACGCCGTGGGGCTTCGACATTCCGGCCGCGCCGTTTTTTGGCGTCATCGGTGCAGCCCCGCCGCGCGCCTGGGGCCAGCAGACGTCGATCATCCCGCGCGCTTTCGGCGGCAACATGGACAACAAGATGCTCACCGCCGGCACGACTATCTATCTGCCGGTGTTCGTTACCGGCGGGCTGTTTTCGGCCGGCGACGGCCATGCCGCGCAAGGCGACGGCGAGGTCTGTGTGACGGCGGTGGAGACCGGCCTCACCGGCGTCTTCCGCATCGATCTCGTGAAGAACGCCAATCTGGCAATGCCGCGCGCGGAGACCGCGACGCATTACATCACCATGGGCTTCGACGAAGACCTCGACGATGCCGCCGAGACCGCCTTGCGCGAGATGATCGGTTGGATCGTCAGCTCAAGCAAAATGTCGTTCGAGGACGCCTATCAGATGTGCAGCCTGGTGGCCGACCTGCACGTGACGCAACTGGTGAACATTCACAAGGGCGTGCACATGATTTTGCCGAAATGGACGGGCGTCATCGGCACCGCATGAGGTTGTGCGAGATGGGCGCGAACTGAACGACCGCCTCGCGGTGGTCAATCCAATAACCAATCAGGCATATTGACGAAGTTGCGAATGCAGCGGCTTTCTTCCGCTTCATGCGTCAGACAAGCAGACCCAACGCACCGACTCCGGTTGCGAACAGCGGGAGCGCGGTTGGCAGTGGGGTTGCGGAAGTCGCAAGTGCCGCCAGGCTTTCGAACCCGGGTTTGACGTATGGACCGCCACAGATAAAGCTGCCACCCGTTTGGGGTGGGCCGTAGTAACCGGAATCCACCGCAAACCAACTCACACGCGTAAGCGTCGTCAAACAAGTATCCGTTATATGAAAGCCACTAAAGGTTTAGCCAGCGATAATAAGTCGATCCACTAACGATGGTCTCGCAGCCCCCGCGCGGAATTCTCGCTCCCCAAAGTGCTTTCGACGGACCTCTTCAGCTTGCCGGCTGCACCGCTGATGGCTTGGTCAAAGGTGGCGGCGTGATGCGTGACGGCGGTGGGCTGGCGCCCCTCGAGCCGGACTTCCATCATGCACCGTTTATCGTCATGGCCACCTTTCTGGCCATTCAGGTCGCTGAGGTGGACCTCTACCCGGGTGATCCGATCACTGAATCGGTCTAAGGCGCTCTCCACCTCGCCTTTCACGTGAGCGGCGAGCTTTTCGTCCCCTTCAGTTTTATTGTCGGTACTGATCTCGATGTGCATCGTCCTCACCGTCATCTGTTTCTGCTCAAATCTGGAATAAGAGCCAATTCATCTGCAGGGAACTTTACGGAGTGCGGCGACGAAACGCCACGACGGCAATGCCCAGGACGACAAGAGCAAGCACAAACACGCCGATCCCTCCGAAGCCGCCCATTCCGTATCCCATCCCCCATCCCCAGTTTCCGCCCATCATGCCACCGCCGCCTTGACTCGGCCCCGGACCCTGACCGTACATCTGCGCTTCGGCAACGGTCGCGAAGCTCAAGTTCGCTAGCGCGGATACGGCGAACAAGCGCACCGCGACGTTAGACTTCGACAACATGATCAGTCTCCTGTCGGGGTTGAATAAAAACAGTTTTCACGCGAGCGCCGCAAACCGCCATCGATCAGCCCGCGCCCGGCATTATTGGGTAACAGATTGGGTAACCGTCAGCGGTGTCCACATGCCGGCGGCGTAGTGCCCCGGCACATTGCAGATCAGCAGATAGGTGCCCGGCTTGAGATCGAGCGTAATCGTCTTCTCGGCGTTCGGCTCCATCTCGTCCGTCTCGCCCAGCATCTTGACCTGCTTTTCCGGGATCTGGCCAGTATTGTAGTCATAGGGCAGCGGCGCATTGGCGTTTTCGACCGCCACGACAATCATTTCGTGCACGACGCTGCGAGACAGGTTGGTCACATCGAAAGTGACCTTGCCGGCTTTGACCGACGAGACATTGGCGCGCAGCGACATACCGCCCATCATGCCATGGCCCATCATACCGTAGCCGGGCCCATAGCCTTGACCATTACCTGGACCATATCCCTGGCCCATCATTCCCTGACCATAACCTGGCCCCATCATTCCGAAGCCTTGGCCGTAACCTTGGCCGCTGACCGCCCCGATAGCCCTGACCCATCATGCCGTTGCCGGGACCGTAGCCCGCACCGGGTCCACCGCCCGGACCAAACATGGCGGTCATATCAATCAGCGAGACCTTCACGGTCGCTTGATCGGCCGCGCCGGCAGGCGACATCAGTGTGAGTGAAAGTGCGAACGCCGCTAGAGCCGCGCGTGGAAAAGGACGCATGGAATACCTCCTATATTGGTTCGTCGTTAAGATATTTTACGCCTGCGCCTGGCCAGTTGCTTTGATCCAAAGCAACCGGCCAACGCAACGCGCGTAGCGTTCGAAGCCACAGCCAAAACGGCTCAAATATGCAATGTCTGCTTGCGGCTTCCGGCTCAGTCGGTCGGCACAAAACAAACGAAAATGCTTCACCAGTAACCGCGACGGCGACCAAAGTATCCGCCGCCGCCGAAGAGCAGAAAGAGCACAACGACAATCAAGAGCAATTCCATTGGAAGCCTCCTTTAGAGTGAGGCGTCGCGGAGATGTGCTACCAACAGCACCCGCGATGATCGGCGCCGTTTCAGACCTTTTTCATTGGCTGAATACACAACTCAACACGCGCAGAGCCAAAAGGTTCCAATCATAAAGGCTGCTTTAGGTCATTAACGAACCTTAAGACCATTCACTCCGGCGTCCGCTTTCCAATCAAAAGCTGACACCCGAGGCCCCATCAGCGAAGCGCCTTTCGGAAATTCTTTAATTCTTTTGCGCGTGTCACCGGGTTGTGAAGGCCGCCGACTTTCGTCGTCGGCACGATCCGCCTCTCGCAGAGGGAGATGGGACACGTGCTGCCAGCAGCACTGCCTCGCTCCAAGGCGAACCCGCGCTAACCCATCGCCAGCTCGTCCTTGCGGTGCGCCCAGCCGGTGATGCGCCCCTCAAGCAGCGAAAACACCGCGTATAGCGCGACGCCCATGAAGGCGAGGATCGTCAGGCTCGCAACCGTCGGATCGGAGTCGAATTTCGGAAACTTCCAAGCGGCAATAGCGAAGGTTGCGCTTCCGTAGTTTCTTGTACGCGTTGACGCCTCCACTTTTCCCGATTGTCGATGCTTCACAACAACGTGACTGCGGCTTTTTGTTGAATTGACTTTGGCGTGCACGGAGTCGCGCCGGGTCGTCCGTCAACATGGCAATCGTAAAATTTGCGCATACCTTTGCGGAATGTCACAGTCCGCGCAGGTTCTGCCAATCAATAGCGAAGGAATACGCGGATGCTTACGAAACGCGCGCTGCTCCAATCCGCCGCCATGGCGACAATGACTCTTGCAGCTTCGAAGCCCACTGCGGTCCTGGCTCAGACAATTCGCCCCGGCTTCTTCAAGGCAAAAGACATTGCCGAGGCCGGCTTCATCTACGGCCTGCCGATCGTGATGAATTATGCCGTGATGTACGCCTACGCCGTGGATCGCAATTCCGGGCAGTTCAAGGCACCCTTCAACCAGATCAAGAACGAAGCGCGCGTGTACACTTACAAGGACACGGCAATCGTCACTCCGAACAGCGACACGCCCTATTCGTTCCTGTGGATGGACTTGCGCGCGGAACCGATCATCATTTCGGTCCCAGCAGTTGAGAAGAGCCGCTATTACGCGGTGCAGCTCGAAGACGGCAACACTTACAATTACGGCTATATCGGGAGCCGAGCCACCGGCAGCGAGGCCGGTGACTTTATGGTGGTTGGCCCCGGCTGGAACGGAAAAACTCCGACCGGCGTCAAGAAGGTGTTCCGTTCATCGACGCAGTTTTCGGTGGCCGGCTTTCGCACCCAACTCTTCGGCGCCGCCGACATGCCCAATGTCGAGAAGGTCCAGGCAGGTTATAAAGCGCGGACACTCTCGGCATATCTGAGCCAGCCGGCGCCGCCTGCCGCGCCGGCCGTTGACTTTCCGAAAATCGACAAGGATCTCGTCAAGAAGAACTTCTTCGAATACCTCGACTTCGCCCTCCAGTTCGCGCCTGCGCAAGAGAACGAGAAGGAGATTCGTTCCCAGCTTGCGACCATCGGCGTTGGGGCCGGCAAGAAATTCAACTTCAAAGACCTGTCGGTGAAGGATAAGATCGAGATCGCCCTGGGGATGAAGGAAGGCGATCGAAAGATCACCGAAGCCGTCGACAAGGCGGGCATATCCGTCAACGGCTGGCGGGTCAGCTCGTTGTTTGGGGACAGTGCATTTTTCAATGGCGATTGGTTGAAACGCGCCGCCGGAGCCAAAGCTGGCATCTACGGCAATGACTCTGTCGAAGCAACCTATCCACTCGCCAAATTCGATTCCAAGGGCCAACCGCTCGACGGAAGTAAACACAAATACTCGCTGAACTTCCCGGCCGGTCATTTTCCTCCCGTGAACGCGTTCTGGTCGGTCACGATGTACGACGGCAAGACTCAACTGTTGATCAAGAACCCGATCGATCGCTATCTCATCAACTCGCCGATGATACCCTCTTTGAAGAAGAACGCCGACGGCTCGCTAACGCTCTATATCCAGAAGGATTCACCCGGCAAGGACAAGGAATCCAATTGGTTGCCGGCGCCAGACGGACCGATCTACATGGTCATGCGTCTGTACTGGCCGAAGACCGAGGCCCCGTCGATCCTGCCGGTCGGTCAAGGCACCTGGAAGCCTCCCGGCATTCAGCGGGTTTAATAGCGGCAGGCGGATCGACCGCGGCCCCTCGCAGGGATCTCGTTGTCGACACCGCCCGCGTCTCAAGCAGACAAGTTGTGTGAACCAACGACCTAGGACTGGGAGGGAAAATGATGACCACGAACGCTATATGGCGTGGGGCGGCCCTTGTTGCCGCTTTTGCAATCGCCGGGACGGCCGCGTCTGCGCAGACCGCACCGCGCCCCAAAGAGACCAAGGCCATCGCGGAAGAGGCTTTCCTCTACGGCCTGCCGCTGTCGATGTACTACAAGATCATGAACCAGTACGCGATCAACAAGGACTCCGGTCAGTTCAAGGCGCCATTCAACACGATCAAGAACGAACCCAAAGTCTACACACCGGCGGACACCGCGATCGTGACGCCCAACAGCGACACGCCCTATTCGTGGCTGTTCCTGGACTTGCGCGCCGAGCCGGTGGTGCTCTGCGTGCCGGAGATCGCGAAGGATCGCTACTACTCGGTCATGCTGACCTCGCAATACACGTTCAACTTCGGTTACATCGGCAGCCGTGCGACCGGCAACGGCGCCGGCTGCTACGCCGTCGCTGGGCCCGGCTGGAAAGGCGCCACCCCCGCCGGTGTCAAGAAGGTCTTCACTTCCGAAACGGAATTCGCGCTCGCGACCTACCGCACCCAATTGTTCAATGCGGCCGACATCGACAATGTGAAGGCGATCCAGGCCAAGTATGAGGCTAAGCCTCTTTCGGTCTTTCTCGGCAAGCCGGCGCCGGCCGCGGCGCCCGCGATCGACTGGCCGAAGATCGACGCGGCGACGGAAAAGAAGGACGTCCTCAGCTATCTCCCGTTCCTGCTCCAGTTCGCCCCGCCCACCGGGCCCGCGGCCGTTGAAGTGCCGCTCCGGCAGAAATTCGCCCGCATCGGCATCGAAGCGGGAAAACAATTTCCCACCGTTAAGCTGACCGACGCCGAAAAGGCAGCGATGGCCGAAGCCGCGAAGGCCGCAGCTACGGCGATCAAGGCCAAGATCGAGACGATGGGCAAGCTGGTCAACGGCTGGACTGTCGTGAACTCGGGCATCGGCGACCGTGCGCTCTATGACGGCGACTGGACGCAGCGTGCCGCCGTGGCTGTCGCCGGCATCCTGGCCAACGATCCAGCCGAGGCGGTCTATCCGATCACCCGCAAGGACGGGAATGGCCAGCCGCTTGACGGCAGCAAGCACAACTACACGCTGACCTTCCCCGCGGATGCGTTCCCACCGGTCAATGCCTTCTGGTCGGTGACCATGTACGACGGCAAGACGCAACTGCTGATCAAGAACTCGATCGACCGCTACCTGATCAACTCGCCGATGCTGCCGGACCTGAAGAAAAACGCCGACGGCTCGCTGACGCTATACATCCAGAAGGACGAACCCACCGACACAGTCCAGAAAGCCAACTGGTTGCCGGCGCCCGACGGGCCGATCTACATTGTCATGCGCCTCTATTGGCCCAAGGAAGCAGCGTTGAACGGCAAATGGCAGCCGCCGGGAATCGTAACGACGAACCCGCGCTAACCCATCGCCAGCTCGTCCTTGCGGTGCGCCCAGCCGGTGATGCGCCCCTCTAGCAAGGAAAACACCGCATAGAGCGCAACGCCCATGAAGGCGAGGATCATGAGGCCGGCGAACACCAAGGGCACGTCGAAATTCGACGAGGCGATCATCATGACGTTGCCGATGCCGCGGTTCGACGCCACGGTTTCCGAAATGACGGTGCCGACGAAGGCCAAGGTGACGGCGACCTTCAGCGAAGCGAAGAAATAAGGCATGGTGCGCGGCAGTCCGACGTTCCAGAGAATGTCGAATTTGGTCGCCCGCAAAGCGCGCATGACGTCCTCGAGCTCCGGCTCGGTGGTGGCGAGCCCGGTCGCGACGTTCACCACGATCGGGAACAGGCTCATGATCATGGCGGTCAGCACCGCCGGTATCGTGCCGGCGCCGAACCACAATACGAAGATCGGTACCACCGCCACTTTCGGGATCGAGGCAAAGCCGATCAGCAGCGGATAGGCGACATCGTAGGCAAGCCGCGACGAGCCGATGAAGACGCCGAGCGCAACACCGATCACGATGCCGAAGGCAAAGCCGACCAAAGTCGTATAAAGTGTCTGCAGCGTATGCGGCAACAGCGCCGGCGCGCGCTCGACCAGCGTCACGGCGATCTGGCTCGGTTTCGGCAGCACGATGTCGCTGACATTGAACAGCCAGCACAGCGCTTCCCACAACACAAAGAAGCCGATGATGAGCAGAACCGACCAGACACGGCGGCGCATTTGCAGTTCCATCACACGGTCTCCTTCACCGGACGGGCGGAAACGATCAATTCGCGCAAGCGCTGCGTCATGGACACGAATTCCGGCAGGTAGGACATCTCAATGGTGCGCGGGCGCGGAAACGGCACGGCTGCGTCGTCGATGATCTGGCCGGGGCGCGTGCGCATCACACAAATACGATTGGCGAGATAGCCCGCCTCTTTCAGGTCGTGCGTCACCAGCAGCACGGTCGGCTTGAGGCGCATCCACAATTCCTGCATGACGGCCCACAGTTCCTCGCGCGTGAACTGGTCGAGCGCGCCGAACGGCTCGTCGAGCATCAGCAATTGGGGTTCATGCACGAGCGCGCGGCAAAGCGATGCGCGCTGCAACATGCCGCCGGACAATTGCCAGGGATGCTTGTCACCGAAAGTGCCGAGACCGACTTCCTTCAGCAGCGCGTCGGCGCGATCGCGAAACTCGGTCTTGCGTTTCTTTGCGTATTCCTGGCGGAACGGCGGCACGATCTTGAGCGGCATCATCACGTTGTCGCGCACCGTCAGCCACGGCAGCATTGTCGGGTTCTGGAAGGCCATGCCGACGCGCACGGGTTCGGCGCCGACCTCGCGGCCGGCGACATAGACATAGCCTTCGGTGGCCTTGATCAGGCCTGTGACCAGCTTGAGGATGGTGGACTTGCCGCAGCCGGACGGACCGACCAGCGCGACGAAATCGCCCTCGTCGATGCGCAGATCGGTCAGGCCGAGCGCGTTGATCTTTTTATCACCGCGCCCGTAGGTGAGCGTCACTTTTTCCAGTTCGACGAAGGCCTCGGCGTGTAGCGGTCCTTCCTCGCTCATGCCCGCGCCCGCGCTTTCGGTTTGCCGCCGGTGATCGCGCGCATTGTCTGGTCGGCATTGCGCACCATCGGCGCCGGCATGTCCTGAATCGTATGCACCGACCGGCCCCAGCCTTTGCTGTCGGCGACAAGCTCGCGGTTTCTCATGACGAAGCGGCCGCGAACCAGCGTATGGATCGGCAGCCCCTGCGCCCGGCGCCCGTGCCAGGGTGAAATCTTCGAGCGCGAATGCAATTGAGCGTCGTCGATCGTCATGGCGCGCGTCAGGTCGACCATGGCGATGTCGGCGTCGGCGCCGGGCGCGAGCGAGCCTTTGCGCGGGTAAAGGCCCCAAATGCGCGCCGGGTTGAAAGCGGTCAGCCGCACATAGTCCGTAATCGAGATGCGGCCGCCATTCACCTCCGTGAGCATCAACGGCATCTGTGTTTCCACGCCGGGAAACCCGCAATCGACCGTCCAGATGTCGTTGCGGGTCTTTTCTTCCGGCGCGTGCGGCGCATGATCGGTCGCGATGAGGTCAATAGTTCCGTCCTTGAGCGCCGCCCAAAGCGGCGCCTGGTTGCGCGCCTCGCGCACCGGTGGGTTGACGGCGATGACGCCGGGAAAGCGCGTGTAGTCGTCGGTCGACAGCATCAAATAGTGCGGGCAGGTCTCGCCGGTAACATCGACGCCGCGGGCTTTCGCCTCGCGCAAAGGCCGCAGTTCGTCGGCGGAGGAAATATGCAGGACGTGGATGCGCGCGCCGGTCCATTCCGCCAGCACGGTGGCGCGGCTCACCGCCTCCACCGCCACCACCGGCGGCCGCGCGGCCAGATGCGCAAACTGGTCGGCCTTGCCGGCCGCCATCAGCCGCGTCTGGCGGCGCTCCATGATGGAATTGGTTTCCGCGTGCAGCGAGATGCGTTTGCCGGTCGGCGCCACCACCTCGAACGCTTCCAGCATGGCGCCGGTCGAGGGCGATGGAATCTTGCCGAAGGTGTTGCCCATATAGAGCTTGAAGCCGATCACCCCGACCTCGACCAGTTCGGGGACGTTCGCGATGGTGTCGTCGCCGAGCAATCCATAGAGTCCGAAGTCCACATGGGCCTTCGCCGCGGCGATTTTGTGCTTTTCGGCCAGGATTTCGCCCGTGCCGGCCGGCGGAATGGTGTTGGGCATGTCGAAAACGCACGTCACGCCGCCGCAGGCCGCCGCCGCCGTGCCGCTTTCCCAGTCCTCCTTGTGCGGATAGCCCGGATCGCGGAAGTGCACGTGCACATCAATCGCGCCTGGCAAGATGTGCAGGCCGGAGGCGTCGAAGATCTCTTTTGCCGGTGGCATGCCGCCGAAAGCACCGACCGCCAGGATGCGGCCGTCTTTGATGGCGATGCTGGCGTCCAGTACCGTATCCGGCGTTACCAGTCTGCCATTGCTGATCACGAGGTCGGCGGTCACAGCGCTCACCCTGATTGCCTCACAGCATGGCCCAGCCGCCGTCGACCGGCAAATCGACGCCGGTGATCTGGCGCGACACGTCGCTGGCCAGGAACAGGCAAGCCTCGGCGACATCGGCGTCGGTCGTCACGCGCTTGAGCGCGTATTCGGAGGCGTGGCGCTCCACAGCCTCCTCGACGCTGATGCCCAGGCGCTCGGCCAAGTCGGCACACACTTTCTCGCGGAAGCGCGGGCCGTCCACCATGCCCGGCGCCACGCAATTGACGTTGATGTTGTACTGGCCGACTTCGAGCGCAAAACTTTTTGTGATGCCGCGCAGGCCCCATTTGGAGGCCGAATAGGCCATGCGGCCCGCGCGCCCGCGCATGCCGAAAGTGCCGCCGACATTGACGATCTTGCCGTAGCGCTGGGCGATCATGGTCGGCAGCGCCGCGCGCATGGTGTGGAAGCAGCCGCTCATATTCAGATGGACAATGTCGTCGAATTCCTTCGGCGTGGTCTCGACCCCGCTCTTGCCAACCGGTCCGGAGCCACCCGCCACGTTGACCAGAATATCGATGCGGCCGTCATAGGCCGCCCTGGTCTTGTCGGCGGCCTCCTCGCATTGCGCGGCATCGGTCAGGTCGCACGGCACGACGATGGCTTGCCCGCCCCGCTCCTTGACCGCGGAAGCGACCGGCACGATTGCCGCCGTGTCGCGGCCGAGTAGCGCAAGCCGCGCACCTTCTTCAGCAAAGGCCGTGGTGATGGCCGCACCCATGCCCTTGGCCGGCCCGGTGATCATCGCAATCCGGCCGTTGAGTTTAAGGTCCATTGCCACGTTCCGTTGCGTGACCGTTGATGGAAAAGCCGCTCCTCCGGCTGGAGGAGCGGCTGTTTTGATCCGGATCAGAACAGTTTCTTTGGCAGTTCCGATGCCGGCGGCATGAATTTGTCGGTATAGATTTCGTCGACCGACGGCGTGCGCGGCAGTTTTTGCGCCTCGACCAGAATCTTAATCGACTTTTCGAGCCGCGCCTTGTCGACGTTGCCGAGGCCGATCTTGGCGATTTCAGGCGAGTTCATTTCATCGTGCAACGTCGCCTTGAAGCGCTCGAGTTCGACATCCTTTTTGATCAGCGGTTCACGCTTGGCGACCGCGTCGACGGCGGCTTCCGGGTCCTTGAGCGCATCCTCGACACCGTGATTGATCGCCGCAATCAGGCCCTTGACCACTTCAGGATGCTCCTTGGTGAGCTTCTTGGAGACGATGATCGCGTTCGAGTAAAGGTCCATGCCGAAATCGCCGTATCTGATGAAGCGGATGTCCTTTTCGGGCACATGCATCAGCTTGGCGGAAAAGCGGATGGTGTTGACGTAGCCGAACACGCCGGCGACCTGCTTGCTCATCAGCATCTGTTCGCGCAGGCTCGGCTGGAAGTTGGTGATCTTGATCTTGCTGCAGTCGATCTTGGCGATCTTGCAGAAGGCCGGGAACAGTTTGAGCGCGCCGTCGCCGGGCGCACTGCCGAGCGTCTTGCCCTCTAGGTCCTTCGGCGTCTTGATGTCACTGTCGGCGCGGACCGCAATGGTAAAGGGCGGCTGATTGTACATGACGTAGACGGCAATCGGCGCTTCCTTAGGCTTCTGCGCGGCGAACTGGATCAGCGCGTTGATATCGCCGAAACCGACATCGTAGGTGCCGCTTGCCACCAGCGGGATCGGCGCGCCGGACCCCCTGCCCTGGTCCATCGTGAGGTCGATACCGGCCTTTTTGAAATAGCCGCGATCTTGCGCCAGGAAGAACCAGCCCTGCGGGCCTTGATACTTCCAGTTCAGGATCATCTTGAGCTTCATCGGCTCGGCCGCGGAGGCCGGACCGGTCGCGGCAAGCGGGCCGCAAAGCCCGATCACTGCCGTCAGCGCGATCGTGAAGGAACGGATATTCAAGGTCATAGCGCACTCCTCATGTCGAAGCGTGTTGACGTTCGACCAGGCGTAGGGTCCGGCAATCCGTTCGCCAGGTGACTGTGCCGCCGGACGGCGGCGGGGATCGGGTCGTGCAATGCAAGAACCATGCAGGCCCTCGAGCCCGAGCGTGATGGGCCAAGCCTAGCCGGGACGGGCGTTGCCAACCAATGCTGTATTTTTGCTAGACTGGTGCCGAAAAGGCATCACTCGCAAACCGGCCCTAATCCTATGAAACATTTGCGTATTTTGAGTTATGTCGACGAGGTCGCACGCTCCGGCTCGATCCGCAAGGCCGCAGAACGCCTCAATGTCACCGCCTCTGCCGTTAACCGCAGGATCGCCGATCTCGAAGAGGAACTCGGCGCGCCTTTGTTCGAGCGCCGGCCGCGCGGCGTGCGGCTCACTGCCGCCGGAGAAGTGTTCGTCCATTATCTGCGGCGGCAGGCCGGCGACGCCGAGCGCATGCGCTCGCAGATCGAAGACCTCAAGGGCTTGCGTCGCGGCACGGTACGCATCGCCTGCAGCCAGGCGCTCGCCTTCGATTTTCTGCCGCGCGTCATCGCCGAATTCCGCCGCGCGCATCCGATGGTCGCCTTCGACACGAAAGTGGTCGACCACGAATACGCCATGGCGGCGCTGGCGGCCTTCGACGTCGATCTCGTGCTGGTCTTTCGGCCGCCGTTCCTGGCGAATTTTCAGCCGCTGATGACCCTGGAACAGCGCCTTGTCGCCTTGATGCCGAAGGAACATCCGCTTGCCGCAAGGCGTAAACTCCGCCTGCACGACTGCGCCGCCTATCCGCTTGCCCTGCCCGAGCGTTCGATCGGCGGCCGGCAGTTGCTCGACGAAGTCACGGCCCGTACCGGTCTTAAATTCAATATCGTCGCTGAATCGAATTCGTTCGAGCTCTTGCGCGGCCTCGTTGGTTACGCCGGTCTCATTTCATTTCAGATCCGCATCGGCACCACCGAACGCAACAAGCTCGGGCTGGTCGCGCGCGAGATCGACGACCGCGATCTGCCCAGCGCCAATCTCGTGTTCGGCCGCTTGCGCGACCGCAACCTGTCGGTCGCCACCGCGGTGTTTGCGGAGCGCGTCATCCACAAGCTCGAAGCGATCGCCGGCGAAAGAATGTCCGCGCCGGCTGCGCGCGGTAAACGCGCGGGTTCCAATGCGTCCGATCGGCCGCTTGCTTCGCACAAGGCGAAAGCCCGTGGCGCTTTCAGTTCCGGCCGTCGTCACCCTTTGTAGGATTTGAATGGAGCGAGAGCGGACCGCTCAAAGCCCGCCAGGAAACGTGGTGGGCGCACAAGGACTCGAACCTTGGACCCGCTGATTAAGAGTCAGCTGCTCTACCAACTGAGCTATGCGCCCGGATTGCCAACAATTTAGGAAGGCGAGGTCCCTTAGCAAAGGGTCCCCCACCTGTAAAGCCGCCGGATGCGCCATACTTCATTACGCGAAACGAAAAAGCCGCCGGGCGGGCCCGGCGGCCTCTCGGTCGACGGCGCTGGCATCGGGGAATGCCGGCCCGCCGCCTGCTAGCGAACTTATTGCGGCCGCGGTCCACCTGCGGGCGGCCCGCCCTGCGGTCCGCCATGATGGAAATCGCCGAACTGGCCACGGTGATGGCGATAGCCATGCCCACGGCCGAATTGACGTCCAAGGCCGACCCGGGCCAGCCGCACGAAGCGGTGCTTCTGCGCCTCGTCCAGGCTGTTGTAGAGCGGCCCGGCAGCGGCAGCGAACTTCTTGAGCGTGGCGCCGCGCTGCTCCAGCGCGTCGGCACGCCGGCTCATTCTTTCGATCGGGTCGGTCGAAGCTTGCGCATTCTGGCGCGCGGCGAAGCGATCGACGCGTTGCTTGGCCATATCGCGCATCGCAGTCTCGACGGCCGGCCAGTGCTTCTGTTGGTCGGCGTTGAGCTGCAGCCCGGCATGCAAGGCAGCGATCCGCGCGTCGGAAAACGCCACCATATCGGCCGCGCTCGGGCGCCAGCGTTGCGCCTGATCGCCGCGCGGGCCGCCCTGATCCGCGTAGGCAAGCGATGCCCCGGCGATCGCAAGTGCGGTCGTACCGGCAAGGACTGTCTTCCACATATGAGCCACCTCCAATGGCATTATCGATAATGCCAATCTTGGAACGCGGCACTGCCTTATCAAGTTAAAGTTTGGACAGACATTGCGCCGAAGTAACAATAATTCTGCGCAGGAAATCCCACGCCGGTGCGTTGCATAAGATACGCAGGGAATCGCGGGCTCGCACGTTGCGTCTGGTCAGACCGGTTTGCCAAACAGCAGGTTCGGCAAATAGAGCGAAATTTCCGGGATATAGGTCACCACGATCAGAAAGCCGAGCAGGATCATCAGCCAGCCGGCCGCCGCGCGCACCACCTCGATCAATGGCATGCCGGTGATGCCGGAAGCGACGAAAAGATTGAGCCCCACCGGCGGCGTCACCAGTCCGATCTCCATGTTGACCACATAGACGATGCCGAGATGGATCGGGTCGATGCCGAGTTTGACCGCGGTTGGGAAAAAGATCGGCGCGGTGATCAGAACGATCGGGGCCGGATCCATGAAATTCCCGGCAACCAGCAGGATGATGTTGACGACCAGCAAGAAATGCCATGGGGACAAATTCGCGTCGACGATCATCTGCGCGATTTGCTGCGGGATCTGCGCGGTGGTCAGTACATGGCCGAACAGGAAGGCGTTGCAGATGATGAACATCAGCATCACCGTGACCCGCGCCGAGTCGAGTAACACGCGCGGCACTTCGAAAATGTGCAAGTCGCGATAGATGAACACCGCACACAAGAAGGCATAAATAGCCGCCACCGCCGCAGCTTCAGTCGGCGTGAAAACGCCGCCATAGATGCCGCCCAGCACGATGACGATCAGCAACAGCCCCCACAGCGCTTCTCGGAACAAGTTGAAGCGCTCGGTCCACGATGCCTTGGGCTGGCGCGGCAGCTTCTTGATCCGAGCCGCCAGATAGATTGCGACCATCAGACTGAGCCCGAGCAAGATGCCGGGAATAACGCCGGCCATGAACAGTCGCCCGACCGAGGTCTCCGTGACCGCGGCGTAGATGACCAGCGTGATCGACGGCGGGATAAGAATGCCGAGGGTGCCGGCATTGACGATGACGCCGGTGGCGAAAGATTGCGAGTAGCCGACTTTCACCATGCCAGCGATCACAATCGAGCCGATCGCCACCACGGTCGCCGGCGAAGAGCCAGACACCGCGGCGAACAGCATGCAAGCCAGCACCGACGCGATCGCCAGGCCGCCCGGCAGATGCCCAACGGCGGAAATGGCAAAATTGATCATCCGCCGGGCGACGCCGCCCGTTGTCAGGAAATTGCCGGCGAGGATGAAGAAGGGAATCGCCAGCAGCGTGAAATGCTCAAAGGTCTGAAAAAACTTCAGCGCCAGCGAGGCCAAACTGTCATTCTCGAAGAACAGGATGGTTAGCACGGAAGCCAGCCCGAGCGACATCGCGACCGGCAGACCGACCGCCAGCATGGTGAGCAGCGAGGCGAACAGGAAGACCGTGTTCATCGCGGCACCGCCGAGCTCTCGGAGCCGCTTTCGTGGACCGCGTCCTCGATCGCCTCCTGCGCCTCGTCGGCGAGCTCATAGCCTGGCGACTGCCCGGTGAAGATGCGCCAGCCCATCTCGAGCAGCCGGATGAACAGGAAAACAAAACCGAGCGGCAGGCAGACGCTCAGTTTCCAGGTCGCGATCGGAATGTCTTCGGCCTCGACATCGACGATGTAAAGGCGGTGGATGTACGCAAAGGAGCCGTACATCATCAGCAATGTGTAGGTGAGCGCCAGCAGTAACACCAAAATGCCGATCGCGCGCCGGGGAATGGGCGGCAGCAGCCGCACAGCCGCATCCACCCCAATGTGCGCGCGCACCCGCACGCAATAGGAGATGCCGATCATCACCAGCCAGGCAAAGAGATAGTAGTTCGAACTCGAGTTGCCAATCGAGGCCCGAGTTGAAGACGTACCGCAGCACGACCTGAACGAACGTCAGCACCGTCATCACGCCGAGGATGAAGGCGATCAGCCCCTCCTCGATGCGGTGCACCGCCTCCCGCAGCGACACCAGCAGTCCCCCTGGATTTTCGATTTTTATTGTGGCGGCGGCCGCGGCTCCCCACCGCGGCCGCCGACCGTCGTTAGTTGGTAGCCGGGCCGTTTGCGGCGACGGCAGCGTCAATGATGTCCTTGCCGATCTGGCCTTCGAACTTCGTCCAGACCGGATGCATCGCCTTGACCCAGGCCGCGTGCTGCGCCGGCGTTAGCTGATGGATCGTGGTTACGCCTGAGGCGGCGATTTTTTTCTTAGCGTCCTCGTTGAGCTTGTCGGCGATCGCGTTGTTGGCCTCGGTCGCCTCGTTCATCGCCTTGGTCAGGCCGGCGCGGATGTCCGCGGGCAGACCGTTCCACCACTTGGCGTTGACCAGCACCATGTAGTCGATCACGCGGCTGTTCGAACTCGGTGAAATCCTTCTGCACCTCGTAGAACTTCTTCGAATAGATGTTCGACCAGGTGTTCTCCTGCGCGTTCACGGTGCCGACCTGCAACGCCTGATAGACTTCCGAGAAGGCAAGCTTCTGCGCATTGGCGCCGACCTGCTCGTAGGTCGCCTCGATGATGTCGGACTGCTGGATGCGGAACTTCAAGCCCTTAGCGTCCGACGGCATCAACAGCGGCTTGTTCGCCGACATCTGCGACAGGCCGTTGTGCCAGTAGGCGAGCCCGAGATAGTTGCGGTTCTCCATCGAGTGCAGAAGCTGTTGACCGACCTTGCTGTGTTCGAAACTGGAGAGCGCTTTCGTATCCTTGAACATGAAGGGCAGGTCGAACACTCCAAGCTTCTTGGTGTACTTGCCGAATTTGGACATCGAAGTGGCGATGAACTGCACGTCACCGAGCGCGATCGCGTCCATCTCCTGCTTGTCGCCGAACAGCGACGAGTTCGGATAGACCTCGACCTTAACCTTGCCGGGAAGGTACTTCTCGGCCAGTTCCTTGAACTTGAGCGCCGCTTGCCCCTTCGGGGTTTTCTCGGCGACCACGTGACTAAATTTCAGAACCATCGGCGCGGCATTGACCGTCGCCGGTACAGCAAAAACGGCCGCCGCCGCCGCCGCTAAAAGCCACTTGCGCATTTCTATCCCTCCAAGTTTTACGCCTTCGAAGCCACTTTTCGTTCGCCTTGCGGCCGCTCAAGGCGGCAGCAAAGCGGGCTTTGGCGCGTGGGGAATATAGCCAGCATTGGCCGGAGCCAGCGTCAAGCGCAAAAATGCAGCTGGAGGGTTGGCGTTTCGGAGGGTGCCTAGTTGAGCGCGGCTAGCACCGGTCCAAGGCCCATTTCCTGGGCCAAGTCCATCGCCGACTGCTTCTGGTCGTCACGCAAAGTCGCAATCAACGGCCGGGCCGCGGCTGCCAAGCGGCTGACGGCGGCGCCATCGAGCACGATGGAAACGAACCTGCGGCTGATGCGGTGCACAAGACCGCCCGGTTCCTCCACGTGCCGTTTGGCGAGCGAATGCAACGCGGCCTCGACCGGCGGCCAATACATCTCCTGCTCCTTCGTGAGCTTGAGCACGCGCTTGATACGCACAATGTCGACCGCCGCCGTCTCTTGCGCAGCAATCGCGCCTGCCGCGCCGAGCTCGCTGGCAAACACGATGGACGGTTCGGGCGAAAGCCCGATCGCTGCGAGCGCGAGCGCGCCCGCTACTATCGTCGTCTTCATTCTCGAAGGTCCCGCGTCAGTGAAATGTGCGCCGCGCGTACCGGCGAATTTCGCCCGCAGCGGGGCGAATTGCGGTGAAAGTAAGATTTATTGAAACCGCGGGCGAAATCGCCAAACAAAGACAATGCCGCGCCCCGAAAAAGGGCGCCGCATCGCCAGACAAGTTTAGTTAACCGACGTCGGTCGAGTGGATCCGCCGCTCAACGCCCGACGCCCTGCTGCGCCGACTGGTCATCTTGTTGAGTGCGCCGAGATAGGCCTTGGCGGACGCAACCAGCGTATCGGGGTCGGCGCCGCGCGAGGTGAACGAGCGCCCGTCATGCGACAGCCGCACCGACACCTCGGCTTGCGCATCGGTGCCTTCGGTCACCGCGTGCACCTGGTAGAGATCGAGCGTCGCCTCGTGCGGCACCAAGGCGTGGATCGCATTGAAGATCGCGTCCACCGGGCCGTTGCCGGTCGATTGCGTGGTGATATGCTTGCCGTCAATGTCGAGCGTGAGCGTCGCCGACTGCGGACCTTGCGTGCCGGCAATCACCGTCATGGAGACAATCTTGACGCGGTCGTGGGCGGTGGCGATCTCCTCGTCCACCAGGGCCTCGATGTCCTCGTCGTAGATCTGCTTCTTGCGGTCGGCCAGCGCCTTGAAACGCACGAACGCGTCTTGCAACTGGTTGTCCGCCAATTGATAGCCGAGCTCTTCCAGCTTGTGCACAAACGCATGACGTCCGGAATGCTTGCCCATGACCAGCGAGGTCTGTTTCACGCCGACCAATTCCGGCGTCATGATCTCGTAGGTCTGCGCGTTCTTGAGCATGCCGTCCTGATGGATGCCGCTCTCATGCGCGAAGGCATTCCGTCCGACGATGGCTTTGTTGTACTGCACCGGGAACGAGGTCGCTGCCGACACCAGTTTCGACGCGCGCATCAACATGGTGGCGTCGATGCGCGTTGCGTATGGCAACACATCATTGCGCACCTTCATCGCCATCACGACTTCTTCGAGCGCGGCGTTGCCGGCGCGCTCGCCGATGCCGTTAATGGTGCATTCGATCTGACGTGCGCCCGCCTTCACGCCGGCGAGCGAATTGGCCACCGCCATGCCGAGATCGTTGTGGCAGTGCGTGGAAAACACCGCCTTGTCGGAGTTCGGCACGCGCTCACGCACCGTCTTGAACAGTTCGTAGTACTCCTCCGGCACCGTGTAGCCGACGGTATCGGGGATGTTGATGGTGGTCGCTCCGGCATTGATGGCGGCTTCCACGCAGCGGCAGAGGAAGTCGATCTCGGTGCGGGTGCCGTCTTCCGACGACCATTCCACATCGTCGGTATGGCTGCGCGCCCGGGTGACCTGTGCGATCACCATTTCGTAGACTTCGTGCGGCTCTTTTTGGAGCTTGTATTTCATGTGCACTGGCGAAGTGGACAAGAAAGTATGAATGCGCTTTCGCTTGGCCGGCTTGATCGCTTCCGCGCAGCGGTCGATATCCTTGAAGGCAGCGCGCGAGAGCCCGCAGATCACCGCGTTCTTCGAGCGTTTGGCGATCTCGTGCACGGCGGCAAAGTCGCCTTCCGAGGCGATCGGGAAGCCGGCCTCGATCACATCCACGCCCATGGCGTCGAGCAGTTCCGCAACCTCGAGTTTCTCTTCATGCGTCATGGTCGCGCCCGGGCATTGCTCGCCGTCGCGCAACGTCGTGTCGAAGATGACGACGTGATCCTCTTTGGTGTGTTTCTTGGCAGTCATGGCAATCGGTCCTTCTCAATCAATAGCGCCGCGTGGGCGCTCTTTAAGGGGTTTGTTTCGTCGTTCCCCCGAGTGCCCAGGCATGCAATGCCCAGCCGGCCCTCAGGGGCGGATAAGGAGAAGGAGCGTGCCCAGAATGAGGGGAGTCACAGGCGAGCCCTTGGGCCCGGCCGTGGTGGCCGCCCGTCCGATCGCGCAGATGCTTTGGCGCGTCGTCATGGCTCTCAGTTCACCCTCATTGTTGCGGTCAGGATCGCGGAACAAGGTAAAACTCGCGTTAACCGCCGTAGTGGACGCCCCGCTTCTAGCGGAAGCGGGCCGACGGAATCAAGGGCGGGGATAGGTCAGCATCGCTGTCCGTTCTCCCCGGAAGGAGGCACCATGGACGCGCACTCGAAAGCCCTGTTTCGCGAAGCTTGGCCGCGCCAGGCGGCGTTCCTGTTGTTCTTGGCAGCGGTGACGTTCATTCCGGCGGGTACCTTGGCTTATTGGCAAGGCTGGTTGTTCCTCGCCTTCTTCGTCGGCTCTGCAGTTGCCCTCGGCTTTTATTTCACCAGACACGATCCGGCTCTTATAGAGCGCCGGATGCGCGCCGGTCCCTTTGCCGAGCGGGAGCCGGCGCAGAAGATCATCATTGCTCTGCTCCTCGCGAGCCTCCTGTTGATGGTCGTCGTTCCGGCGCTCGACTACCGTTGGCACTGGTCAACGGTGCCGGCCTGGGTGTCGATCTTGGGCGAGGTCGGAGTCGCGGCGAGCTTCGTCGTATTCTTCATTGTGATGAGACAGAACAGCTACGCTGCCGCCACCGTTCAGGTTGAACCGAACCAGCCAGTGATCTCCACCGGATTCTACGGCGTGGTGCGGCACCCGATGTATGCCGGCGCACTGCTATTGATGATCGCCATGCCGTTCGCGCTCGGCTCCTATTGGAGCCTGCTGTTGCTGATCCCGGCGGTTGCCGCGCTGGCTTGGCAACTCCTCGACGAGGAGCGTGTGCTCAAGCGCGACCTGCCCGGCTACGCCGATTACTGCCGGCGTGTGCGTTATCAACTCGTTCCCGGCGTCTGGTGAGCGTCAGTCGTCCTCCGCCTCCAGCGCCTTGCCGGCTTCTTTCAGCTCGCGCAACGCCTCACCCTCGACCTTGGGGTATTCGAGCTTGAGCCCGTCGAGCGCGTCGACCAGCGCCGCCGCCACCACCAGCCGGCTGAACCATTTGTTGTCCGCCGGCACGACGTACCAGGGCGCTCCGGGGCGGCTGGTTTCGCGGATCATGTCCTCATAAGCCGCCATGTATTGCGCCCACAGTTTGCGTTCGGTGACGTCGCCCATGGAGAACTTCCAGCGCTTGTCCGGTTCGTCGATGCGGTCGAGAAACCGTTGGCGCTGCTCCTTGCGCGAAATGTTGAGAAAAAACTTCAGTACCAGCATACCCGAGTTGGCGAGATGGCGCTCGAAGCAGCGGATATCCTCGAAGCGGCGCTGCCAGATGTCATGGCCGGCGCGCTCGGCCGGCAACTTCTGTTTGGCGAGCAGTTCGGGGTGGACGCGCACCACCAAAACTTCTTCGTAATGGGAGCGGTTGAAGATGCCGATGCGCCCGCGCTCCGGCAACCGCTTGCCGGCGCGCCAGAGGAAATCGTGATCGAGTTCCTCCGCGCTCGGCTGCTTGAACGGATGCACCTCAACGCCTTGCGGGTTCAGACCGGTCGTGACGTGCTTGATGACGCCGTCCTTGCCGGCGGCGTCCATCGCCTGCAGCACGATCAGCGCCGACCACTGGTCGTGGGCGTAGAGCCGCTGCTGCAATTCGGAGAGCCGCGAAATGCCCTCCTCCAGCAACTTCTTGGCCTCGCTCTTGTCGATAGAAAGGTCGTCACAGTCGTTCGGGTCGTGATCGGCGAGCCGGAACTTGCCGGGCTCGTCAATGCGAAAACGTTTGGCGATGTGTTCGAGCTTCATGCGGGTGAGTTCACGCTAGCGCGGGAGGCTTGGCAAGATCAGCAGCCGGTAAAATACCGTGTCAGATAGGCCGTGACGAATCGCGGCATCGCCGGGTCGAAGTCCGCCGGCCCCCGCACGATCCGAATGTCGGCAAGTTCGGGCTGCCGCTCGACGCTGAGAAAATCGAGGATACGCGCGCGCAATGTCGCGCTGTCGTCGCTGCTGCGCAGCAACTTGACCTGCATGATCCAGGTGCCGTCGACCACGCTGGTCCAGCCCGGATCGGAGGCGAGGTCTCCCGCATCGAGGCCGGTCTCTTCCTTGAGCTCGCGGCGTACGCTCCAGCCGAAGTCGACCCTGTCGTCGACAATATCGTTCGGATCAGGCGTGCCGGAGAAAAAATAGATATGTCCGGCATTATAAGTGTGATCCCCCATGACGCCGAGCAGCAGCGCGCCGTCGCGGGTCGCGATCGCCGCCGCACCGAAACAATCGTTGACGCCGGCCGGCGGCCGCCCCCAATCGCTCCAGGCCGCAAAGCTGGCATAATCGGTTTCCAGAAACGCGCCGCTGAAGACGCCATCCTTCACCGTTTGATGATGAAGCAACAAGACGCGGCCGTTCCAAAGCGCCGGCTTCTCCTTCTGCTTCGCTGCAAAAAAGGCGTCGATCTTCGCGCGATTCTGGTCGGCGAATACCCACGGCCTCGGCGCAAAGGCTAAGTCCAGCCGCTCGACGGGAAAGACCACAGGCGGCTTGTTCATGCGGTGATGTCTTCCGCTTCGAACACCTGGCTCGGCTCGACGATTTCCTGCTGCGCGGTCACGATCTGGATTTCCGGCGCGCCGGTTTCTGCGGTCTTGCTCAACACGCCGAAAATCGCCGAAGCCGCGCGCGAGAGCGCGACATCGATAGCACCTTCGCGAATGTAATGGGCAAAGAACAGTGCGGCGATGGCGTCACCCGCGCCATTGACCACCAACTCCAGCTTCGGCGTGCGCAGGCGAAAGCAGGTCTTCTCATCGGAGACCAGCAGGTCGACCGCGTTCTCCGGGGTGTCCTCCGTGTGCAGCGAGGTCACCAGACAAACGCGCGGTCCCAGATCGTGCACCGCCTTGACCGCGTCACGCGTGGTGGCGAGCGAGGAGCATTCGCGGCCGGCAAGATAGGCCAGCTCGAACTGGTTGGGCGTGATGACGTCGGCCGCCGGCACCGCCTTGTCGCGCATGAATTCAGGAATCCCTTCCCGCACGAAAATGCCACGGCCGACGTCGCCGATCACCGGGTCGCAACAATATTTTGCCGCAGGGTTGGCTTGCTTGACTGTCGCCACCGCATCGAGAATGGCCGCGCCGATATCGGCCCCGCCCATATAGCCCGACAAGACGCCGTCACATTCGCCGAGCACGCCGCGCTGCGCGATGCCGGCCATCACTTCGCGGATCATGCCGGCGTCGAAGATGCGGCCCTGCCAGTGGCCGTAGCCGGTGTGGTTGGAGAACTGCACGGTGTGGATGGGCCACACTTCCACACCCATGCGCTGGAGCGGAAACACCGCGGCAGAATTGCCGACATGGCCGTAGACGACGTGGGACTGGATGGAGAGGATGTTCATTGAGCTTGCGACACCGACTGAGCCTCATCCTTCGAGGCGCCCGCTTCGCGGGCTCCTCAGGATGAGCGAAGGAAAAGGCCTCATGATGAGGAGCGCCGCGCAAGCGACGCTTCTCGAACCATGAGGCCCGTAGAACACCACAGCTCTCCCGATTTTGGGAGAGCAAATGCACCTACTTCATCCCAATCTACTTGTTCGCCGCGTCGACGAACTTGTTGGTATAGGTCTTCGACAGGTCGATATTGGCTTTGGCGATCGCCGGCGACGACTTCGAGAACACCGCCAGCACCGCCTCGGCGCCCTTGGGGTCCATCTTGCCGTCGTTGGAGTACATCGACATGGTGTTCTTCAGCGCCGCTATATAGAGCGCCTTGTTTTTGGTGAACTCGGGCGGCATCTTGGCGGTGATCTCCTCGGCCGAATGCGAGTGGATCCATTTCAGCGTGGCAACGATCGCATTGGTCATCGCCTGCGCCTCCTTGGGATGCGCGGCAATCCAGTCGGCCTTGGTATAGAGCGCGCCGCCCGGATACTGGCCGCCGAACACGGCGAGCGTATCCTTCTCGGAGCGGGTATCGCTCAAGATCCGCAAATCCTTGTATTTGCCGGCGAGCACCGTCACCGCCGGGTCGAGCATGACGGCGGCATCGATCTGGCCCTGCTCCATGGCAGCGATCGCGGAAGCGCCGAGGCCAACGCCGATCACCGCGGCTGCGTTCTGGTCGACGCCATTCTTGCTCAACAGATATTTGAGAAAGAAGTCCGTAGAGGAACCGGGCGCGGACACGCCGACCTTTTTGCCGGCGAGATCCTTGATCGACTTAATCTCGGCGGTGTGCTTGGGCGAGACCACCAATACGAGGCCGGGGAAACGGTCATAGACCACGAAGGCCTGCAGGTGCTGACCCTTGGCGGCGAGATTGACACAGTGGTCGAAATAGCCGGACACCACGTCGGCCGAGCCGCCCATCACCGCCTTGAGCGCCTGCGAGCCACCCTTGAACTGGACCACGTCGACTTCGACGCCGGCCTTTTTGTACTCGCCGAGCTGGTGGGCGAGCATGGTCGGCAGGTAGCACAGGCACGACGCGCCGCCGATGGCGAGCGTGACCTTGGACTGCGCCAGCGCGAGCCCGGAAGATAACACCAAAGCGGCCAGCGAGATGCCGACGCGCCTAAACAATTTAATGGACATGGATGTCGCTCCCTGTTGCTCGGCCTTTGTTGGGAGGCCGTTTCGGGCGCACGATAAGCCAAGGCGGGCGCGCTGCCTAGGGCCGCCCGTCGGCCGCACCAGCCCGCTCAACCCTGCTTCAGCATTAGCCCGTTCGGCTTACCCCGCGCCGCCGCGGTATCACGACCGAGTTCAATGTGGATTTCCTTCAACGCCGCCAGCTGCGCTTCGGGATCTTTTACAAAGTTGGCCTCACCCTTCCAGCACGGCAAATCAACGTGAAAAATCGTGCCGCCGCCGGACGCATCGGTAAAACTCACTTTGCCATCGAGCCGGTCGACGATCTGCTTTACGATGCTGAGGCCGAGCCCGGTGCCGCCCCGCAGCCGCGCATCGTTGACATCGGCCTGCGCGAACCGCTCAAAAATGCGCGACTCGAAGTCAGCCGCAATTCCAAGCCCGTGGTCGCATACCGAGATTCGGACGTTGCTGGATATTCTTTCGACCGACACCTCCACCTCGCCATTCCGCGGAGAGAATTTGACGGCATTCGACAGCAGATTGGTGATCACCTGCGTAAGTCGGCCCGGATCTGCCCGCACGTCAGCGGCGACGCCAGCATTCTTGTCGAACAGAATGCGTACTTCACGGGCTACGGCAAAACCCAGATTGGCCTCGATCGCCTCTTCGACCTGCTGCCGGACTTCGACCCGTTCAAAATTGAAGACGGTTTGTCTGGCTTCCATCTTCTCGATATCGAGAATGTCGTTGACGAGTCGCACGAGCCTTTGACTATTCAAATGCGCGATCGAAATCAGATGCATCACCGGAGCAGGCAGACCGCTGGTCATTTTGACCATGAGCAGGCCGAGCGAGGCGGAAATCGACGTCAACGGCGTGCGTAGTTCATGACTCACCGACGCGATAAACTCGTCCTTCAATCGCTCCATTTTCTTGCGCGCACTAGTGTCGCGGATCGCCGCAGTCACGAGGATTCCTTCGGGACTTTCGAGCGGACTTAGCATCATCTCGATTGAAAATTCGCTGCCATCCTTGCGCAGCGCGGTGAGTTCGATGCCGGTGCCGATCTGCTGAGTCAGCGCGTCTTCAGCGGATCGGAGATCGTCCGCGATCAACCGTTCCGCGAAGCCCTTCGGAATGATGTCCGTCACCTTCTGCCCAAGCAGTTCGTCGCGGCGGTAGCCAAACTGTTTTTCCGCCTGAACATTCAGCAGCACGATCTCACCACCCTGATTCACCACCACCATTGCATCGGGCGCCGCCTCCAACAGTCCTCGATAGCGGCCTTCCATTTGGACTAAATGCTCGTCCGCCTTCTTGCGCACGCTGATATTGCGGATTGCCGCCGTCACCAGGGTTCCTTCGGCGCTTTCCAGCGGGCTCAGCATCAGCTCGATCGGAAACTCGCTGCCATCCTTGCGCAACGCGATGAGTTCGAGGCCGGTACCGATCTGTTGCGCCAGTGCGTCTTCGGTGGATCGAAGATCGTCGGCAATCAGCCTTTCCGCAAAGCCCACCGGAATGATGTTGGTTACTTTTTGCCCGAGCAGCTCGTCACGGCGGTATCCGAATTGTTTTTCCGCTTGTACATTGAGCAGGACGATTTCGCCGCCCTTGTTCACTACCACCATGGCGTCCGGCGCCGCCTCCAGCAGCCCGCGATAGCGGCCTTCCATCGCCGCCAGATGCTTCTCGGCGGCCTTGCGTACGCCGATATTGCGGATCGCCGCCGTCACCAAAGTTCCTTCGACACTATCGAGCGGACTCAGCATAATCTCGATCGGAAACTCGCTGCCATCCTTGCGCAGCGCAGTGAGTTCGATGCCGGTGCCGATCTGTTGCGCCAGCGCGTCTTCCACGGATCGAAGATCGTCGGCGATCAGCCGCTCCGCGAAGCCGTCCGGAATTATGTTCGTCACCTTTTGCCCAAGCAGTTCGTCGCGGCGATAGCCGAATTGCTTTTCCGCCTGCACATTCAGCAGCACGATCTCGCCTTCGGCGTTCACCACCACCATCGCATCGGGAGCCGCTTCCATCAGCCCGCGATACTTCGCCTCCGACTCCCTAATCTCGCTGAGATCGCGGGTAATCTTGGAAAAACCCCGCAGCTTTCCGACCGGGTCGCGTAGCGCTATGATGGTGACATTCGCCAAAAATTGCGAGCCATCCCTTCGCACGCGCATCGCTTGTTCTTCGTGCCGGCCGGTTGCCGCAGCCATCCTAAGTATCTCCTCCGGTCTGCCGCGCTTGATGTCTTCCGGAGTAAAGAAGCGGGAATAGTTATGACCGACGATCTCTTCAGCGCTGTAACCCTTGATTCGTTCGGCTCCGGCATTCCAAGTGACAATCCGACCCTGTGGGTCCAACATAAAAATTGCGTAGTCTTGGATTACCTGAACTAACGTTCGATATTGTTCTTCGCTGTCCCGAAGCGCTTGCTCGGCCAATCCGCGCTTGGCGCCGTCACGCTGCACGATAGATCCCGCGGCGCCGGTGATCAGCAGCCCCAACAGCGTTCCGGCGAACAGAATTACTTTGGTCTGGCTCAGATCCTTCTTCGCTTCCGCGTCGCGCAGTGTGAACAATCGCGCCTCTTCGCCCTGCATCGCGCTAACAATCTGTTGAAAGTTACCCGTGATCCGCGAGCCCGGCCCTTTTCGGATTTCATCCGCTGCCGCTTCCACCCCCCGGTCCCGGCGCAAACCAACGACTTTCGCCGCGCGCGCGATCCTTTCATCAGCCAGCTTTTCAAGTCTTGAAACGCGGCGCAATTGCTCCGGATTATCCGCCGTCAAAGCGCGAAGATCGGCCACGTGCCGCTTAAGGGCCAATATTTCCGCGCGGTAAATTGCGAAATAGGATTCATTGCCGGTTATGGCAAATCCGCGGACACTTGATGCCATGAACTCCATTGAGAGGTGCGTTAAATTGATGGTCTTAAGAACATCGCGAGTGTGCTCCAGCCAACGGCTGCTTTCGCCGGATACAATAATGACACGGTAGGAAAGTGCACCGACGCCGAGCAGGACCATGAATGCGATCACGAAGGCGGCTTGCGCGATCTGGCCTGTTCGCAGCTTGGTTTGGGTTGCGCCTACGGCGCGATCGCCAGAATGTGCGCCGAGCGTGATAGGCATTGGAACTTGCGGACGGGGCAATTTCATACGATTACTTTCGGGATGCGTGAATCGCTTACGCGTCCGCGCTGACGAATAACAACGCACATCTGACGCCGGCCGCGGACGTGCGCGAAAAAAATCAGCGCGGTATCGCTCGACACTGGCAGCAACGTGTTAACGCGAAAGGCGACATCTTCCGACAATGCGGAATTTCGACAACTCTCGGCCTTAGAATTACGGCCGGGAGGTGCGCAAATGTGTGGGCCGGTAAAAAATATCGGTGTCGGAAAAGCGGTGGTAAAATTGCACCGTCGAGCGGCGCGCCGTTGAATTTGAACTGCTGTCCGTTCAGGTCCGCGTCTCTGCCGTCGGCCGCCAGACCAGCAGCCGTTTCTCCACCAGCGACACGATCACGTCGATCACGATCACAAAGGCCGCCAGCACGAACATGCCGGCAAACACGCCGGCAACGTCGAACACGCCTTCCGCCTGCTGAATGAGGTAGCCCAGTCCGGCGGCGGAGCCGAGATATTCGCCCACCACCGCACCCACCACGGCGAATCCCACCGAGGTGTGCAGCGAGGAGAACATCCACGACAGCGCCGAGGGCCAGTAGACGTGGCGCATCAGTTGCCGCTCGTTCATGCCGAGCATGCGCGCGTTGGCGAGCACGGTCGGGCTGACTTCCTTCACGCCCTGGTAGACGTTGAAGAACACGATGAAGAAGACCAGCGTCACGCCCAGCGCCACCTTCGACCAGATGCCAAGGCCGAGCCAGAGCGTGAAAATCGGCGCCAGCACCACGCGCGGCAGGGCGTTGGCCATCTTCACATAGGGATCGAACACCGCGGCGGTGCGCGGCTGGCGCGCAAACCAGAAGCCGACCAGCACACCGCCGATCGAGCCGATGACGAAGGCGAGGATCGATTCCTCCAGCGTCACCCACAGGTGCTTCCAGATGATGCCGGTGACGAACCATTCGACGATCTGCTTGGCGACGTCGAGCGGGTTGGAGAAGAAGAACGGCGGCAGCACGACGTGGCCGAAGATCGGATAGGTCGTGAGCACGTACCACAGCGCGACGGCGACGACGGCAACGAGGATTTGCAGGAGGAGAAGTTGCGCGCGCGGAATCACTTCGCCTCCGCCTGTTCGTAGGATTTCACCACTTCCGCTTTCAATCTGTGCCAGATCTCGCGGTGCAGGTCGTGGAAGGCGTTGTCGAGCTTGACCTCCGAAATGTCGCGCGGGCGCGGCAACGGCACTTTCCAGTCGCCGATGATGTGTGCGGCGGGGCCCGCCGACATGATCACCACCCGGTCGGAGAGTGCGATCGCTTCCTCCAGATCGTGAGTGACGAACAGCACCGCTTTGCGGTCGGCGTTCCACAGCTCGAGCAAGAGATTGCCCATGATCTGCCGTGTCTGCGCATCGAGCGGACCGAAGGGCTCGTCCATCAGCAGGATTTTTGGATCGCGGATCAAAACCTGCGCGAGTCCCACGCGCTTGCGCTGACCGCCGGAGAGCATGTGCGGATAGCGGTCGGCAAAGGCGCTTAAGCCCACGCGGGCAAGCCATTCCCGCGCGCGCGGGCGCGCCTGGCTCGCCGGCGTGCCGGCGGTCTCAAGCCCGATGGCAACATTCTCCAACGCGGTCTTCCAGGGAAACAGCGCGTCAGCCTGAAACAGATAGCCGGCCTCACGGTTAAGCTCGGCGAGCGGGCTGCCGAAAATATCGACGGTTCCCGCCGCCGGCGGAATGAGACCGGCGGCGATGTTGAGCAGCGTGGACTTGCCGCAGCCGGTCGGTCCGACGATGGCGACGAATTCGCCGTCACCGACGTTCAAGGTGGCGCGCTCGACCGCGGTGTAAATGCCGCCGCCGGCCAGGCGAAACGCAACCACCACGTCATCCAATGCCACGGCCGCGGTTGCGCTTACATGCATGTGCGCTATCTCTTCCATTTGCGGCGCAACCTAGCCGCTCGCCCGCAACTTGCAAACCGTCGCGGGTTTCGCCGCCGCGGCGTCCATGTCATCATCACCACCAATGAGCATTGACGCCCGCCTCGCCGATGCATTTGCCCGGCTGCCGGACTATCTCGGCAACCACGTCCTGGTGAGCATCACCGCCCTCGCCATTGGGCTCGGCATCAGCCTGCCGCTCGCCATCGCCTCGGTGCGGCGGCCTGTGCTGCGCGGCGTGCTGCTCACCATTGCGAGCATCGTGCAGACCATCCCCGGCCTCGCCTTGCTAGCGCTGTTTTATCCGCTGCTGCTGGCGATCGCCGCCCTGTCGGAAAACCTGTTCGGGGTGGGCTTTTCGGCGCTCGGCTTTTTGCCCTCGGTGCTGGCGCTGGCGCTTTATTCGATGCTGCCGGTGCTGCGCAACACGGTGACCGGACTCAACGGCCTCGATCCGTCCTTGCGCGATGCTGCCCGCGTCGTCGGCATGAAACCGGCACAGTCGCTGTGGGAAATCGAATTACCGCTCGCCATGCCTGTGATCATGGCCGGCATCCGCACCTCGGCGGTATGGGTGATCGGCACCGCGACGTTGTCGACCCCGGTCGGACAGACAAGCCTCGGCAACTACATTTTCGCCGGGCTGCAAACACAGAACTGGGTCTTCGTCATTTTCGGATGCGTCGCGGCTGCCGTGCTGGCGCTGGTGGTCGATCAATTGCTGGCGCTGATGGAATATGGTGTCGCCGGGCGCAGCCGCGTGCGAGTCGCCGCCGGCGGCGTCGGCCTCGTCCTGGTCGTACTGGCGGCGCTCGCGCCCGGCCAAGCCGGCACCCGCAACACCTACGTTGTCGGCACCAAGAGCTTCACCGAGCAATACATCCTCGGGGCACTGATCCAGCAGCGGCTCACTGCGAGCGGCCTTACGAGCGAGCGGCGCGACGGTCTCGGCTCGGCGGTCATCTTCAACGCGCTCACCTCCGGCGAGGTCGACGTCTATGTCGATTATTCCGGCACCATTTGGGCGAATTACATGCACCACAGCGACGTTAAGCCGCGCGCCGAAGTGCTGAAGGAAGTCGCGCAATGGCTGAAGACGACCTATCGCGTGCGCATGCTCGGCGACCTTGGTTTCGAGAACGCCTATGCACTCGCCATGCCGCGCAAGAAAGCCGAGGCGCTCGGCATCAAGTCGATCGCCGATCTCGCCGCGCACGCGCCGGATATGTCGATTGCGGGCGACTACGAATTCTTCGAACGGCCGGAATGGAAGGCGATCCAGAAAACCTATGGCCTGCGTTTTCGCGCACAAAAGTCGATGCAGGCCACCTTCATGTACAAGGCCGTGGCCGACGGCGAGGTCGACGTGATTTCCGCCTTCTCCAGCGACGGCCGCATCGCGAAATACGACCTGAAAGTCCTAAGCGATCCCAAGCAAGCAATTCCGCCCTACGACGCCATTCTGTTGCTGGCGCCGGACGACGCCAACGACAAGAAGCTGATCCGCGCGCTCACGCCGTTGATCGGCGCCATCGACGTCAAGACCATGCGGGAAGCCAATTTGCGCGCCGCCGGCGGCGATGCGTTGCCGGACACAGTGGCAAAGTGGCTGTGGGGGCAGATCGCGAAGAAGAAATAGTGGTGTCACGCCGCGCTCCAACCTCGCTCGGCCCCATACCGAGGAGCGTCGCGTAAGCGACGCGTCTCGAAGCATGAGGCCGAGATGGGTTTTACGGCTCGACCGCCTCTTCCAGTTCCTTCGCCCGCGTGCGCGTCAGATCGAGCATGCAGTTGCCGCCGCGGATGCGCGCGATGGTACCGTCGGCGAATTCATAATAATCGCAATTGACGTCGCGGAATTTCAGCCATTGCCTTTGCGCGATTTCTAGCTGTTTGCGTTGCTTAGCGTTGTCCGTCATCGCCAACGCCTTGGCATAGGCAGCTTTGAGCCGTTTTTCCAAAAGCGCGAGATTGCCCTTCTGGCAGGTGACGATGTCGTAGGTGCTGCCCTGGCAATCCTTCTCGTCTTCGGCATAAGCAAAAACGGCCGCCCCGAGCAGGGCGGCCGCTGTGATGAGCGCGATGCGCAGCATCGTCAGTTCTTGCTCTTGTCCACCAGCGCGCGTTCCTTGATCCACGGCATCATATCGCGCAGCTTGGCGCCGATCTGCTCGGCCGGATGATCGGCAAGTTTGGCGCGGGTGGCCTTGAACGAGGTCTGGTTGACCTTGTTTTCCAGCATCCAGTCGCGGGTGAAGCGGCCGGACTGGATGTCGTCGAGCACGCGCTTCATCTCGGCGCGCGTCTCTTGGGTGATGATGCGCGGACCGGTGACGTATTCGCCGTATTCGGCCGTGTTCGACACCGAATAGTTCATGTTGGCGATGCCGCCTTCGTAGATGAGGTCGACGATCAGCTTCATCTCGTGGATGCATTCGAAATAGGCCATCTCCGGCGCATAGCCGGCCTCGCACAACGTGTCGAAGCCCGCTTTCATCAATTCGACCACGCCACCGCACAGAACCGACTGCTCGCCGAACAAGTCGGTCTCGCATTCTTCCTTGAACGTGGTCTCGATGATGCCGGCGCGGCCGCCACCGATCGCGGCGCCGTAGGACAGGCCCAGTTCATGCGCGTTGCCGGACTTGTCGGCATGCACTGCCAAGAGGCAGGGAACGCCGGCGCCGCGCTGATATTCCGAGCGCACGGTGTGGCCGGGCCCCTTGGGCGCGATCATCATGACGTCGATATCGGCGCGCGGCTCGATCAGGTTGAAGTGCACGTTGAGGCCGTGCGCGAACATCAGCGCCGCGCCCTCTTTCATGTTCTTGGCGAGATGGTCGTTGTAGATGTCGGCTTGCAACTCGTCGGGCGTCAGCATCATCAAGACGTCGGCCCATTTGGCGGCCTCGGCCACCTCCATCACTTTCAGCTTCTCGCCTTCGGCCTTTTTCACGCCGGCCGAGGTCTTGCGCAGCGCAACCGCCACCTCTTTCACGCCGGAATCGCGCAAGTTTAGCGCATGGGCGTGGCCCTGGCTGCCATAGCCGATAATGGCCACTTTCTTGCCCTTGATGAGATTGAGATCGGCGTCCCGGTCGTAATAAACACGCATGATCGTTCCTTTTACTTAAGCCCCTATGTGCGTTTCGGCCCTGCTTCTAGGACGCCGGACGAGAGCCGACAAGGCCCGGCATCCTCGTTCATTCGGTGGCGATCGGAATGATGGTGGCGACCAGCAGAAGCCCCATCACGACGTTGAAGATCCGCGCATGCAGCGGATTGCGCAGAAACCGGCGCAATGCGACGCCGAAACCGGCCCAGGTTGCGGTCGCCAGGACCGTGGCCAACGCAAAGACCGCAACGACGATCAGAAAATCCTCGCGCTCGTGTCCGGGCCGCATATAGACCGCAATACCGCTGAGCGCGGCAACGACCGCCTTCGGATTGACCCACTGGAAGGCCGCCGCCTGCAGGAACGTCATCGGCTTGGCCTCTTTCTTGCCGTTGGCGCCATCGGCGCCCGGCCGCGCGCTCGCCACTTTCCAGGCCAGCCACAGCATGTAGAACGCGCCGGCGATCTTGAGAACAATCTGCAAGGTTGGCACCGCGGCAAAGACGAGCCCCAAGCCGCCGGCCAGCGCCGCGAGCAGCACGACAAAGCCGATATCGATGCCGAGCATATGCGGGATCGTGCGCGCGAAGCCGAAGTTCACGCCCGAGGCCGTCAGCAGAATATTGTTCGGCCCGGGCGTGAACGCCATGACAGAGGCGAACACAGCGAGCGCCAGAAAGACGTCGAGTTGCATGCGAAGGTTGCCGCGCTACATCGCCTCCGGCCCGCGCATGATGGCGGCAATGCCGGTGCGCGCGACCTCGACAAGACCGAGCGGCAACATCAGTTCGACGAATTGCTCGATCTTGTCGCTCTTGCCGGTGATCTCGAACACGAAGCTTTCGGTGGTGGCGTCGATGACACGCGCGCGGAAGGCATCCGCCAGGCGCAAAGCCTCGACGCGGTGCTCACCCTTGCCCCTGACCTTGACCATCGCGAGCTCGCGCTCGATGGCGTCACCTTTCAACGTCATATCGACGACGTGATGCACGGGCACCAAGCGGTCGAGCTGGTTCTTGATCTGCTCGATCACCATCGGCGTGCCGGTGGTAACAATCGTGATAAGCGACAGGTGCTTGCGGTGCTCGGTCTCCGAGACCGTGAGCAACTCGATATTGTAGCCACGGCCGGAGAACAGGCCGATCACCCGCGCCAAGACGCCCGGTTCGTTGTCGACCAGAACCGACAACGTATGCCTTTCCTCCTTCTGCACTGTCGGCGCCGCCGGATAGTGCGAGGTACTCGGGTTCACATTTGCGTTTGCGTTCATGGCTACACCAACACCTTGCCTTCCTCGGTGATCGCCTCCTCGATGTCCTCGGCGGCGCCGCTCAACAGCATCTCGTTGTGCGCGCGGCCCGACGGAATCATCGGGAAGCAGTTTTCGGCCGGATCGACCACGCAGTCGAACAGCACCGGCTTATCGACGGCGATCATCTCCTTGATGGCATGGTCGAGATCGCCCGGCTTCTCGCAGCGGATGCCGACTGCGTGCATGGCTTCCGCCAGCTTGACGAAGTCGGGCAGCGCCTCCGAATAGCTCTCCGAATAGCGCCCGCCATGCAGCAGTTCCTGCCACTGGCGCACCATGCCCATATAGCCGTTGTTCAAAATGAAGATCTTGATCGGCAGCCGGTACTGCACTGCCGTCGAGAGTTCCTGCATGGTCATCTGCACGCTGGCTTCGCCGGCGATATCGACGACCAGCGATTTCGGGTGCGCAAGCTGCACGCCGACCGAAGCCGGCAGACCATAGCCCATGGTGCCGAGCCCGCCGGACGTCATCCAGCGGTTCGGTTCATTGAAGGCGTAGAACTGCGCCGCCCACATCTGGTGCTGGCCGACTTCGGTGGTGATGTAGACGTCCTTGTCCTTGGTCAGCTCGTAGAGCCGCTGGATCGCGTATTGCGGCTTGATCATCTCATTGGACCGACGATAGGCAAGCGACTTGCGCGCGCGCCATTTGTCGATCTGCTTCCACCAGTCGCCGAGCGCCTTTTCGTCGGCGCGCTTGGCCTCGGTGCGCCACAGCCGAACCATGTCTTCCAGCACGTGCGCGCAGTCGCCGACGATCGGCACATCGACGTGGACGTTCTTGTTGATCGACGACGGATCGATGTCGACGTGAATCTTCTTGGAGCCCGGCGAGAAGGCGTCGATGCGGCCGGTGATGCGGTCGTCGAATCGCGCGCCGATGCAGACCATCACGTCGCAATCGTGCATGGCCATGTTGGCTTCCAGCGTACCGTGCATGCCCAACATGCCAAGCCATTGCTTGTCGGTGCCGGGATAGGCGCCGAGCCCCATCAGCGTCGAGGTGATCGGGAAGCCGGTGAGCTTGACCAACTCGCGCAACAGATCGCTCGCCGCCTTGCCGGAATTGACCACGCCGCCGCCGGTATAAAAGATCGGCTTCCTGGCGCGCGCCATCAATTCGACCGCCTGGCGAATCTTGTCCATGTCGCCCTTCACCTTGGGCTTGTAGCCGGTGTGCAGGTTTTCCTTCGGCCTGGAATAGACGCCCTTGGCAAACTGAATGTCTTTCGGAACGTCGATCACCACCGGGCCCGGCCGTCCGCTGGCCGCGATGTGGAAGGCTTCATGCAGCACGCCCGACAGATCCTCGATGCGCTTGACGAGATAATTATGCTTGGTGCACGGCCGCGTGATGCCGACTGTGTCGGCCTCCTGGAAAGCGTCGTTGCCGATCAGATGGGTCGGCACCTGGCCCGTGATGCAGACGAGCGGGATCGAGTCCATCAGGGCGTCGGTCAGGCCGGTCACCGCGTTGGTGGCGCCGGGGCCGGAGGTGACCAGCACACAGCCGACCTTGCCGGTCGAGCGCGCATAGCCCTCGGCGGCGTGCACGGCGCCCTGCTCGTGGCGCACGAGGACGTGCTGAACCTTGTCCTGCGCGAAGATGGCGTCGTAGATCGGCAGCACCGCGCCGCCCGGATAGCCGAACAGGTGTTTCACCCCTTGGTCGGCGAGCGCCTGGATCACCATTTCGGCGCCGGTCATTTCCCGTGTCATGGTCCTCGTCCTTCGCTACCTGTTCACACGTTTAGCTGCGTTCGACTTTCCGTTTCGTTTGCCGTCCGCAGTCCGCAATAAAAAAGGCCCGCTGGGGGGCCTGTCCGGACGCGTCACCTGGCAAAGGCCCATCAGGGCCGCCAAGGCGGCGTCCGAACCTCTACCAGTACGGTAATAATATTGCGCGACATCGTTCCTGCCCGAACTTTCATTGCGCGGTTTATAGGGGTACCGCGCCGAGCGGTCAAGACCGAAAAATGCACCCGAAACGGTCGCGGCGCAAGGTGGATCGCGGCGGCGCCGGCAACCCTGCCCCGCGTACAAAGGCCAGGCAAAGCCGCGTCCCCCTATGTTAGAGGCTCGGCGCATCGACCGTGTCTCCACGCAACCGGGTCCGAGCAACATGTCGAAGAAATTCCCGACCATCGAACCGCAGCACCGCGATTTCATCGGCCGCCAGCACGTCTTCTTCGTCGCCTCCGCCACCGCCAGCGGACGCGTCAATGTTTCGCCGAAGGGTCTCGACGCCTTTCGCATGATTGACGCCAACAAGGTCGTCTATCTCGACCGCACCGGAAGCGGCAACGAGACCAGCGCGCATCTGCGCGCCGACGGACGGCTCACCATCATGTTCTGCGCCTTCGAAGGCGCGCCGCTGATCCTGCGGCTCTATGGCCGCGGCACCGCGCACTGGCGCGGCAGCGAGGGTTATCGCGCTCTGCTGGCCGAGTCCTTTGCCAGCGAGGAGCCGGCGGGCGCGCGGCAGATCGTGACGCTCGACATCGACCTGGTGCAGACATCCTGCGGCTTCGGCGTGCCCCTGTTCGACTACCGGGAGGAGCGCCCCTCGCTCACGCGCTGGGCCGAAGCCCAGGGCGAAGAGAAGATCGAGGCTTATTGGCGCGAAAAGAACAGCATCAGCATCGACGGCCTGCCGACCGGACAGCTGCCGGAAAGCGAAGACGCCTGAGCTGGGCGCCCCGCGAGTCACGGCGCGGCTAGTTGACGCGCGGTCTCGGCCTCGGCTTCCGCCGCCGGCACCGCCGACCAGTCCTTCATCTGGTTGCGGAACCAGGTGAGCTGGCGCTTGGCGTAGCGGCGCGTATCCATGAGCGCGCCAGCCACCGCCTCCTCCATCGTGAGTTCGCCCTTGAGATGACGAATGAGCCACGGCACGCCGTGCGCTTTCATCGCCGGCAGCGAGGGATCGAGTTGGCGTTCCGCAAGCGCCCTCACCTCTTCCAGCGCGCCAAACTGCAGCATGGTGGCAAAGCGCGTGCCGATCCGCGCGATGAGCGCTTCACGCTCGCAGGTAATGAAGACCTTGGCGGCGCGGCTGGCGTCGATCAGCGGCGGCAGTCCTTCGCGGTGCCAGTCGGTCAGCGAGCGCCCGGTCGCCAGCACCACTTCGAGCGCGCGCGAGATGCGCGAACGGTCGCTCGGCATCAGCCGCATTGCCGATTGCGGATCGCGTTCCAGCAGCTCCGCGTGCAGCGCCTGTGCACCTTCGCTTTCCAGTCTCCCGCGAACATCCTCGCGGATGTCCGCAGGGATCGGCGGCACGGCCGCCAACCCGCCGGTCAGCGCCTTGAAATAGAGCCCGGTGCCGCCGACCACGATCGCCATGCGGTTGTCGCGCGCGAGTTCGTCCAGCACCGCACTGATATCGCGAAGCCATTGGCCGGTTGAATAATTGACCGCCGCATCGACATGGCCGTAGAGCCGGTGCGGCACGCAACGCTCGTCCTCGGGCGAGGGCCGCGCGGTGACAATGCGCAGATCGCGATAAACCTGCATGGAGTCGGCATTGACGATTGTTCCGTTCAACCGCTCGGCCAGACGCAACGCCAGCGCCGACTTGCCGCTGGCGGTCGGCCCTGCAATAAGCACCGCCTTGAAGGCCTCGTGCACCGCATGACTCATGTCGCAACCTTGATCGGCCCCGAGAGCGCGCTAGACGAAGCGACGCTCGCGCGCGCACGCTCGGCTCTACCCGGCACCGGCACAACGCAATACCTTGGCCCCGGCGCAGTCGATATCCTGTTTACGCCGGATGTCCCAGTCGACCAACGCACGCTCGCCGAGCATTTGCGCGATGTGGTTAAAGGCAAAATCGACGTGGTGGTGCAACCCATCGCGTATCGACGCAAGAAGCTGTTCCTCGCCGATATGGACTCCACCATGATCGGCCAGGAATGCATCGACGAACTCGCCGACAGCGTCGGTCTCAGAGCGCATGTCGCCGCCATCACCGAGCGCGCCATGCGCGGCGAGATCGCCTTTGAGCCGGCCTTGCGTGAGCGCGTCGCGCTGCTCGAGGGACTGCCGATCACGGTGGTCGAGGAGGTCTTGCGCGAACGTATCCGGCTCAGCCCCGGCGCACGCACGCTGGTCGCGACCATGCGAAAGAACGGCGCACGCACGTGCCTGGTCTCCGGGGGGTTCACGCTGTTTACCGACCGCATCGCCGCCATGATCGGCTTCGACGAGGCGCGCGCCAATACGCTGACGATCGTCGACGGCCATAAGCTTGCCGGCACCGTGGCCGAACCGGTCTTCGGCCGCGACGGCAAGCGCGCAGCACTCCTCGAGCTGCGTCGCGAACTGGGCCTTGCCATGGAAGAGACGATGGCGATCGGTGACGGCGCCAACGATCTCGACATGATTGCGGAAGCGGGCCTCGGCGTCGCCTATCACGCCAAGCCGAAACTGGCAGCGGCCGCCGCCGCCCGCGTCGACCACGCCGATCTCACCGCGATGCTTTATATGCAGGGCTACCGGCGCGAGGAGTTCGTGGGCGCCTAGATACCGAATGCCCCGCTTTCGCGGGGCATCACAGTTCGGTTATTGCAAGCTCAACGCCACGAAGCTCGGGTCGCCGTCCGGCGTCACCACCAGCAGCACGACCGCCTTCTTGCCGCTTTTCTTGAGCGTGTCGACACGCGCCTGCAGTTCGGCTGCGTTCGCCACCGGCTGCTGCTGCACCTCGGCGATTACCATGCCGGGCCGCAGATGCTTTTCAGCCGCCGCCGAATTCGGGTCGACCGCGGTGATCAGCACGCCTTTCACCTTGCCCTTGATCTTGTGCTCTTTGCGCAAGGCATCGGTGAGATTGGCGAGATCGAGACCGAGCGCCTTCTTCACCACCGGCTTTTGATCCTGCTCCGGTTTCGATTTCAGCGACGCCTCTTTCTGCTCGGGCGTATCCTGCAGCCGGCCAAGCTTGACCGACTTGGTCACCTCTTTGCCCTTGCGAATGATGGTAACCGGCACGCTCTTGCCGACGGGCGTGTCGGCGACGATGCGCGGCAGATCGCGCATCTCCTTGATCTCCTTGCCGTCGAACTTGACGATGACGTCGCCGGGCTCGATGCCGGCGGGCTTGGCCGGTCCCTTGTCGTCGATGCCGGCGATGAGCGCGCCGCGCGGCGGCTTGATGTTCAGGCTCTCGGCAATCTCGGCGTTGACCTGCTGGATACGCACGCCGAGCCACCCGCGACGTACTTCCTTGTATTCGCGCAGCTGTTCGATCACCGGCATCACGGTCGTCGACGGCACGGCAAAGCCGATGCCGATCGAACCGCCGGATGGCGAAATGATCGCGGTGTTGACGCCCACAACATCGCCGTTGAGGTTGAACAACGGCCCGCCCGAATTGCCGCGGTTTATAGCGGCATCGGTCTGAATGTAGTTGTCATAAGGACCGGAATTGATGTCTCGGTTGCGGGCCGAGACGATGCCGGCGGTCACCGTACCGCCAAGGCTGAAGGGGTTGCCGATCGCGATCACCCATTCGCCCAGCCGCAGCGTGTCGGAATTACCGAACTTCACCGCCTTGAGCGGCTTGGTCGGGTTGACCTTGAGCAACGCGAGGTCGGTCTTGGTGTCGCGGCCGACGATGTTGGCCTTCAAGATGGTGCCATCATTGAGGATGACGTTGACCTCGTCGGCGCCGGAAATGACGTGATTGTTGGTGACCACAAAACCCGCCGGATCGATGATGAAGCCGGAGCCGAGCGAGTTAACGCGACGCGGAGTCGGTGCACCGTTCTTTCCGCCTCGGTTCTTGAAGAACTCCTCGAAAAATTCCTCGAACGGCGAACCCGGCGGCAGCTTCGGCATTTCGCGCCTGCTCATATCCACCGTCTGTTTGGTGGAAATGTTGACCACCGAGTTGATCACCTGTTCGGCGACGTCGGCGATGGCTTCCGGTCCGCGCGCTGCAGCGGGCGCCGGCATCGCTGCCCAAGCAACTGCGGCAGCAAGTAAAATCGCTGCGGCCGGGCGGCGCGCAGGCGTCGTCATGCGGTCAATCAAAGCGCCCATGGGCGTCAGGTCTCCTGGAAAGGCTGTTTGTTCAAAGTGGCCCTGTATTCAAGGCGATTCAAGGGCGGCAGCACGATCTTCATGAGAGGCCGATTCGCCCGCAAATGCGAGTATTGCGCTGCCGCAGGTCATCAGAGGACGCTACGGGCGAGCCAAACCAGAATAAGCCCGACCAGCGCCGAGCCAAGCCCGATCGCGCGCAAGGTCCCTTCCGGCGTCTCCAAAACACTCAACATCGCCCGTTTGGCCTGCGCCGGCAAAGCCGCAAACACCAGCCCCTCGATGACAAAAACCAGTCCGAGGGCGGCAAGGAAGTCCGACATGCGAGCGGCGGCGCCGGCGGCCCGCTAGCGAGCCGAAGCCGACGGTGCGCCCGGCGGCGCCGGAGCTTTGGCGGTCGGCGGCGGCAGGGTCGGCTTGCTCACATTCCCAGTCCCCGCCGGGCTGTTGAAGAATTGGAAGAAGCTGGTGTCGGGCTTGAGCAACAGCCGCGTGTCGGCCGGCTTGAGACCGGTTTCGTAGGCTTGCATGGACCGGTAGAACGAGAAGAAGTCCGGATCCTGCGTATAGGCCTTGTTGAAGATTTGGTTGCGGGTGGCGTCGCCCTCGCCACGGATCTGCTGACCCTTCGAGCGGGCGTCGGCGAGCAGAACGGTCACCTCGCGGTCGGCGCGCGAGCGGATTTCCTGCGCGCGCTGGGCGCCTTGGGCGCGGTACTCGGCCGCCTCGCGTTGACGTTCGGTCTGCATGCGCTTGTATACCGCCTGGCTGTTCTGCTCCGGCAGATCGGCGCGGCGGATACGGGCGTCGACGACCTGGATGCCGTAGTTGCCCGCCTCCTTGTCAACCAAACCCTGGATGCGCGACATCAGTTGGGCGCGCTGGTCACGCACGACCTGAATGAAGGTGGCTTCGCCGAGCACGCGCCGCAGCGCCGAGTTGAGCAGAATAGCAAGCTGCGAATTGGCGCCGCTGATCGAACCGAGCGTCTGGTAGAAGCGCAGCGGATCGGTGATCTTGTAGCGCGCAAAAGCGTCGACCACCAGCCGCTTCTGGTCGGACGCGATCACTTCCTGCGCTGGCGCCTCCAGATCGAGGATGCGCTTGTCGATATAGACGACGGTGTCGATGAACGGCGCCTTGAAGTGCAGGCCGGGTTGCGTGATCGGCGGCTGCGGCTTGCCGAGCCGCAGCACCAGCGCTTGTTGCGTCGGGTAGACAGTGAACAGCGACGAATAGGCGACAATCAACGCCGCGATGAGGAGGACGACGATAACGCCGCCAACGACATTCAATCTCATGGCTGTCCTCCCGACGTCGAACGCGACTGGTTGGAACGCGCCGGCTGTTTCGTCAGTTCGTTGAGCGGCAGGTATGGCACCACGCCCTGGGCGCCGTCCTTGGAGTCGACGATGATCTTGCTGGTTTGGCCGAGAACGCGCTCCATGGTCTCTAGATACATGCGCTCGCGCGTCACCACGGGTGCTTTCTTGTACTGTTCGAAGATCTTCATATAGCGCGCCGTCTGACCGGTGGCTTCCGCCACCGTCTGCGAGCGATAGGCTTCCGCTGCCTGGGTGATTCTGGCGACGTTGCCGCGCGCTTGCGGAATCACCCGGTTGGCATAGGTCTGCGCCTCGTTGACCGCACGGTCGAGATCGATACGCGCAGCCTGCACATCACGGAAGGCGTCGATCACCTGCTTGGGCGGATCGACCTTCTGCAACTGCACCTGGGTGATGTCGATGCCGGCGCCATAACTATTGAGCGTCTTCTGCATCAGTTCCTGCACCGCGGTTTCGGTTACTTGCCGGGCGCCGGTTAGGATCGGTTGAATGTCCGAGCGCCCGATCACCTCGCGCATGGCGCTTTCCGCCACCGCCTTCACCGTGCCTGCGGGGTGCTGGATGTTGAACAGATAGGCGCCGACGCCGGTCGGCTTGACCTTCCAGAAAACCGAGAAGTTGACGTCGACGATATTCTCGTCGCCGGTAAGCATCAGGCTTTCCTCCGGCACCTCGCGCTCGCTGGTGCCGCCGCGGCCGACGTTAATCTCGCGCATGCCGATGTCGATCTTGTTCACGCGCAGCGCCTTCGGCGTCAGCACGGTCTCGATCGGGTAAGGCAGATGGTAATTCAGACCCGGCTGCACTTCGCGCACTTCCTTGCCGAAGCGCAACACGACGCCGAGCTCATCCGGCTCGACGCGGAAGAATCCGGAAAAGCCCCACAGCGCGATGGCCGCCAGCGCAAGCAGCGCGAATCCCTTGCCGCCGAGATTGTTGCCCGGCAGCACGCGGCGCAGACGGTCTTGGCCGCGGCGCAGCATCTCTTCCAGATCGGGCGGTTTCGAGCCCGACGGTTGCTGTCCTGAGCCCCAGGGCCCGCGGCCTCCGCCTCCCGAGCCCCACGGCCCCCCGCCGCCCCCGCCGCCTTGATTGCTCCATGGCATTAAATTGGTCTCCCGGTGCCGGGGCTGAATTTTGAGCCGGCGGCCTGTTTCGAGGGGTTATAGGCGGGTTGGCGGGTCGTTACAACGCGCCGTCATGCCGCGCTTTTTCGCATTGGAACGCAACAAAACTGCTCAGCAATGTGGCCGCGCGGTGGCGATGTCGGTCAACCGCAGCGCTCACGCCCTGCGCTCGTAGGTCAGGATCGTGAAATCGGCTTCGTCATCCGGACCGCGGACATGCGGCTCGCGCCGCGACTCGCGCCACACGTGCAGATCGATCGGGGGAAAGAGCGTCTCGCCCGCTGGGCTTGCGTGCACGCGCGTGATTTCAAGCCGGTCGGCATCGGCCATCGTGGCCGCGAACACATCGGCGCCACCGATGATCATGATCTCGTCAGCGCCGCGCTTGTCGGCGTCCTTGCTTGCGATATCGAAAGCGCCATCCAGGCTGTTGGCCGGTACCGTGCCCGGCGTCGCCAGGTTGCGATCGCGGGTGAGCACGATGTTGGTACGATCCTTCAGCGGCTTGCCGATCGAGTCATAAGTCTTGCGGCCCATGATCACTGGCCTGTTGAGCGTCAATCTCTTGAAATGCCGCAAATCGGATTTCAGCCGCCACGGCAGCGCGCCTTGGCGGCCGATGACGCCATTCTCGCCGACAGCGGCAACCAGCACGACTCTCTTGCCGCCCCTCACGTCCCCGTCTCCGCAAACTTCACCAGCGCTGCCCCACTCAGGCGACAGATGCGCCATTCGTCCAGCACCTGCGCACCGATTTTCTTGTAGAACGCGATTGACGGCGCGTTCCAGTCGAGCACCGCCCATTCGCAACGCGCGTAGCCGTGCTCGACGCAGCGGCGCGCAAGCAACGCCATCAGCGCCCTGCCGATGCCTTTGCCGCGCAACGCCGGTCGCACGAAAATATCCTCGATATAGATGCCGTGGCTGCCGCGAAAGGTCGAGTAGTTGAGAAACCAGGTGGCAAAGCCTGCGCCCTCGCCGTTCCATTCCGCGATGTCGCAGTAAAGCCGCGGCGCTTCGCAGAACAACGCGTCGGCTATCGCCTGTTCGGTTGCGTCAACGGCCAGCTTTTCGTAGGCGGCCAGCTCCTGCACCAGCGTTAAAACAAGCGCGCTATCCGCCGGCCGCGCCGAACGGATGATGAGGCTCACACCGCCACCTCCGCCTTGATATGTGGATGCGGATCGTAGTTCTCGATTTTGAAATCCTCATAGCGGAAGGTGAAAATATCCTTCACGTCCGGATTGATGCGCATCGCCGGCAGCGCGCGGGGGCTGCGCGACAGTTGCAGATGCGCCTGCTCCTGATGATTCAAATAAAGATGCGCGTCGCCGAAGGTGTGGACGAACTCGCCGGCCTTCAGGCCGGTCACCTGCGCTACCATCATGGTCAAGAGCGCATAGGAAGCGATGTTGAACGGCACGCCGAGGAACACATCGGCCGAGCGTTGATAGAGCTGACACGATAGCCGCCCGTCCGCGACATAGAACTGGAACAGGCAATGGCACGGCGGCAACGCCATCTTGTCGACATCGGCCGGGTTCCAAGCGGTGACAATCAGTCGCCGCGAATCCGGATTGCGCCTGATCATCTCGATTACATGACCGATCTGGTCGATCGTGCGCCCGTCCTGCGCCGGCCACGAGCGCCACTGTTGCCCGTAGACGGGCCCGAGTTCGCCGCGCGCGTCGGCCCATTCGTCCCAGATATGCACGCCGTGTTCGTTCAAATATTTGATGTTGGTGTCGCCGGCGAGAAACCAGAGCAATTCGTAGATGATCGACTTCAGATGCAGCTTCTTGGTGGTAAGCAGCGGAAAGCCGCTCCCGAGATCGAAGCGCATTTGATGGCCGAACACCGAAATTGTGCCGGTGCCGGTGCGGTCGCGCTTTTCCGCGCCGTCGGCGAGGATATGCTCCATCAGCTCAAGGTATTGGCGCATCGGCTGTTCCAGCTCGGGCGGTCCCGACTCAGCGAAAGATGGGGAAGTTTACCGCCGGCGGCAACCTTTGGTCCGGCGGCTATCCCCAAACCGCACGCGCTGCGGCGGCAGCCACAAACGCCCCTGCCTCGTTTACTGGGATTTTATTGTGGCGGGCGAAAACACTACGCCGACGTATCGCAAAACTCGCCTACTAAAACCCTCGTTCTTCTCGGATTGAGGGGATTTCTGATGATGGCCTCCGTTTCTGCGCTGGCGGCGCGCACAGATGGCAGTCCGTTCGGCCGGTGGTGGAGCGCTGCCGGCGCGATCGTCGACTGCGTCATTCCGATCGCGATCGCCATCTTCATTACCGGAGTCTGCGCACTCATGGCGCTTGGCTATCTCTAACGAGATGCTTCCGGATCAGTCCATTTTTATTTCGTTTTTACAGCCGTATGCCGCAATTTTACCGAACGCCTCCAATGACGAGCTTAAGACCATTGCCACCGCGCAACGACGCGGAAGCAAGGGGTGCTGTCATGTTTCAAGTATTTTCCGGGCTCGTCATCACCTGCGCTGGCGCCGGTAGTCTTTGGTACGTCCGGCCTCGCAACGGTAAAGTTCATCCACTCGCCCTGCGGCCGGTGCTCGACTTTCTGATCCCGATCGGCATCGTCACCGCGCTTGCGCTCGGCATAGCGCTGGTCGTGACCGGCTTCGCCGACTGAACGACCAGATCAATTTCGTTGCACAATCGCGTCTCTACGACGGCTGAGCCACATTGCGGGCAGTGCCACACGGTCAGCGTGCGCACCATTGCCGTCCGGCAGACCGGACACTCCCGCCCGGACAAGTGGAATTCGTGTTGCATGGTAGCCTAAATGCCGCCGGAACACCCGCAACACAATTCAGGAATGGCCCTATCCGCAAAGCCCCGGAGGTATCCCACCCCGGTGGACAGCGGGCATAACCCGCAAAAGCGGGAACCTTTACGATAACACCGTGCGTTGTGGATCGGGGACGATCTCATGGAGAACTTCGCCATGCGCGCCGTGACCCGCCTGCCCCTCCGCTACCCGGACGGCACCAAATATATCCTCGAATCTCATGGCCTTTTCGTCCGCCGCTTTGTCGAATTTCCGGACGGGCGCCGGATGGAGCTCGATCCGCGCAAGGCGCAGACCTGCCGCCGCCGGGCCGAGCCCGACATTGCCGACGCAGCCAAGCGACCGGATCCGGCGGCCGCCTGAGCCCTAGACCAAGCCGGCAAATCCGAGCGCGCCGGCGGCCAGAAACACCCAGAGTGGGTTGAGACGGGTGAAAAACGTGACCACCGCCGTCACCACGGTAATCGCAACGGCAAAAACGTTGTGGTCGGCGGCACGCGCCAGCACCAGCGCGGACGCCGCGATCAAACCGAGCGACACCGGCACCAATCCCGCTTGCAAGGCGATGCGCCAGCGCGCCTCTTTGAAGCGGTCCCAGGTCCGCGTAGCGGCATAAGCCAGTACGCAAGTCGGCCCGCACATCGCTGCAATCGCAACGCCGGCGCCGGCAAAGCCTGCGACATGATAACCGATCAGCGCGACGATGATCACGTTCGGCCCCGGCGACATTTGCGCGATCGCAAAAAAATCGGCGAATTGCTTGTCTGTCATCCAGCCCATCACATTGACGGCGACCCGGTGCATTTCCGGGAGCGCCGCGTTGGCGCCTCCGACCGCCAGCAGCGACAACGTGGCAAACAGTGTGAACAGCGACCACAGCGGATTGTCGTTCATCGCCTCAGACCTTGAACCAGGCGAGCGCCACGCTGAACGGCGTCAACCCAAGAAATACATAAGGCAGCGGCCAGTGCAGTACAGCGACGCCGATGAAGGCCAGAATCACCACCAGCGGCGCCGAATTCCATCTCTTGGTGAACAGCGGCGACGTCATCTTGGCAATCACCGCGATCAGAAGACCTGCCGCCGCCGCAGCAACACCGGCAAGAATACGGCTGAGCGCGTCCAGGTCGCCGTAGCGCTCATAGAGAACCGCCAGCACGCTGACGATCACAAGCGGTGGGCCGATCAGCCCGGCCAAGGCGACCGCCGCGCCGGCCGCGCCGCCGATGCGGGTGCCGAACACGACGGAGAAATTGATCATGTTTGGCCCCGGCAAAAACTGCGACAGCGCGAAGCCCTCGTTGAATTCCTCGTTGGTCATCCAGCGTCGCCGCTCGACGATCATGCGCCGAGCCCAAGGCAGCACGCCGCCGAAGCCGGCGACCGACGCAGCGAGGAAGCCGCGGAACAGATCCGACAGCGAAGGGCGCGATGGCGTGGACGACGGCGCGCCGAGGTCGCGCGCGGACGAATCGGACATGACAATTGAGCTCTATCGCGGCCCGTGCGGTGCCGCTAGATAGGCATCAGCCCAACACCGATGCGACAACGGCATAGCCTCACACGCCCAATTTGCGGTTGCGAAAGCGGCCACGCTTATGTTGTCTAAGACCGCGAACGGGGGAGTTGTGGCATGGCGTCGAAACCAAAGTCGAAAGCGGCGAAAAAGCCGGCCAAGGCGAAAAACGCCGGTAAAACGAATAAGAAGGCATCTCCCAGCGCGGCGGCCCCTGCTGCCGACCCCTCACGGGCACCCTCACCACCGGTTGCGCTTCCCGACCACGGCATCGTTGTCGGCAAGAGCGGCAAGTTCGAAGTCCTCGATCTCAAATTCGCCAACCGCCACGGCCTGGTGACCGGCGCAACCGGCACCGGCAAAACCGTCACCTTGCAGGTGCTGGCGGAAGGATTTTCACGTGCCGGCGTGCCCGTTTTCGCCGCCGACGTGAAGGGCGACCTCTCCGGCATCGCCGCGCCCGGCGAAGCCAAGGACGCCTTCGTCAAGCGCGCCCAAAGCATGGGTCTGCCCTACCAGCCCGATGAATTCCCGGCGATCTTCTGGGACGTGTTCGGCGAGGAAGGCCACCCGGTGCGCGCCACTATCTCCGAAATGGGGCCGATCCTGCTCTCCCGCATTCTCGACCTCAACGACACCCAGGAGGGCGTGCTCAACGTTGCCTTCCGCGTCGCCGATCAAGAAGGCTTGGCGCTGCTCGATCTGAAGGATTTGCGCGCCATTCTCCAGTCGGTGGCCGAGCGGGCGGCGGAATTTCAGAAATCCTACGGCAACGTGTCGGCTGCAACCGTCGGCACGATCCAACGTCAGCTTCTGGTGTTGGAGAACCAGGGCGCCACCTCGTTCTTCGGCGAGCCGGCGCTCAATCTGTCGGACTTTATGCGCATCGACCGCGACGGCCGCGGCTTCGTCAACATCCTCGCCTCCGACAAGCTGATCGCCAATCCACGTCTTTACGCCATGTTTCTGCTGTGGCTGATGTCGGAGCTGTTCGAGCAATTGCCCGAAGTCGGCGATCCCGACAAGCCGAAGTTGGTGTTCTTCTTCGACGAGGCGCATCTGCTGTTCAACGACGCGCCAAAATCGCTGCTCGAAAAAGTCGAACAAGTGGTGCGGCTCATCCGCTCAAAAGGCGTCGGCGTTTTCTTCGTCACGCAGAATCCGATCGACGTTCCCGAGACGGTGCTGGCGCAGCTCGGCAATCGTGTGCAGCACGCACTTCGCGCCTTCACGCCGCGCGATCAGCGCGCCGTGAAAGCCGCCGCCGAAACGTTTCGGCCGAACAAGAATCTCGACACCGCGCAAGTTATTACTGAGCTCGGCAAAGGCGAGGCGCTGGTGTCCTTCCTGGAGGGCAACGGCGTTCCCTCAATGGTGGAGCGCACCATGATCCGTCCGCCAACGGCGCGGCTCGGCATGCTCAGCGCGGCGGAACGCCGCGCGATCATCGCCAAGAGCCCAGTCATGGGAAAATATGATACGGCGGTCGATTCCGAATCCGCCTACGAAATTCTGAAAAAGCGCATGGAGCAGACCGCTGCGGAGGACGCTGAGGCCGAGCAAGGCGGCGGCGGTCTCCTCGGCGGGTTAGGCACCATCGTCGGCACCATCTTCGGCACCACGCGCAAGCGCGGCAATCGCCTCTCCACCGGCCAATTGATTGCCCGCTCGGTCACGCGCACGGTTGTGAGCCGCACCGCCGGCAAGCTCGCCGCCGATGTCGGAAAGTCGCTGGGCGGATCGGTGGGCGGCTCGATCGGACGCGCCATTGTGCGCGGCACGCTCGGCGGCATCCTGCGGCGGTGATGACGGTGAGCGCGGTGTCGGCGATACCGTGCCGAGTACTGGCATGCATGAGGTTGTTCGAAATCTGTCGAGGTTGAAATTATGATGCGAGCTGCTGTTGCGCCGGTGCTGCTGTTCCTGACCATGGGTCTTCCCGCGGCGGCCCACGATGCTCATCACTTTTCAGCCGGACAGCCGGGCAGCGCGAATAAACCGGCGCGTGCAATCAAGATTTCGATGCAGGAAGACGGAAAGAAGATGCTCTACGATCCGTCGCGCATCGTCGTGCACAAAGGCGAACAGATCCGCTTCGTGCTGTACAACGATGGCATCGAGAACCACGAATTCGTCCTGGCGACGGTGAAGGAAAACCTCAAGCACGCCAAGGAAATGAAAAAGAATCCGCATATGGCGCACCACGATCCCAACGCGGTCACGCTTTCGCCGTTCAATAGTGGCGAACTGTTGTGGAAATTCACCAAGGCGGGGACGTTCGAATACGCTTGTCTCATTCCCGGGCATCGCGAAGCAGGCATGCACGGTATTGTCGTGGTGAAGTAAGAGCTCACACCCGGGGCGACCATGTCACCTATGAGTCTTTTGCTGAACGTCCTGTGGATCGTCTTCGGCGGTCTGCAGATGGCGATCGCCTGGCTGATCGCGGCGCTCATCATGGTCATCACCATAATCGGCATTCCCTGGGCGCGATCGGCCGTCACCATCGCGATCTATACGCTGCTGCCGTTCGGGCATACGGTGGTGGACCGGAAAACCGGTATCGGCAGCGGCTTCCTGGGGTTTGTCGGCAATCTGATCTGGCTGGTGCTGGCCGGCTGGTGGCTGGCGCTCCTGCATGTGCTGACGGCGCTGGTTCTCGCCATCACCATCATCGGCATCCCCTTCGCTTGGGCGCACCTGAAGCTCGCCGGCGTCTCGCTCTGGCCGATCGGCAAGGAGGTCGTGGAGGCCTGAAGCGATGGCGACGAACAAGGACCTGCGCCGCATGGCGCTTGCGTTAGAGGGTACGGTCGACGCGCCGCACTTCGATCGCACCGCATTCAAGGTTGCGCGTACTTACGTGACGCTTGCCGCTGACGGGCGCACCGCTAATTTCAAGTTCGCGCCCGAGGAGCAGCAATTCAAATGCATGTTGGTGCCGGAAGCGTTCGAACCGGTGTCCGGTGGCTGGGGCCGCATGGGCTGGACCACCGCGACGCTGTCGAAACTGAGCGCTGCGGAGCTTAGAAGCGCGCTTGAAACGGCTTACGCCCAGGCGCTACCAAAAAAGCCGAAAAGCCGGCGCCGCCACTAAGCCTCCGACTTCTCCTCCCGCATCTTGCGCGCGGCATCCTCCGCCGCGTGCGTGCGTGCTTCATCGAGACCGCCGTCGCGTCCGAGATAGAGCGTCTGCGAGGGGAAGGCGAAGCCGGTGCCGCTCTGCTCCACGATATCCATGCAGTTGAGCAGCAGTTCCTCCTGCAGTTCCAGGAAGCCGGCATAGTTCCACGCGATCGCGTAGGCGAAGATCTCGATATCGAGCGAATAGGCGCCGAGGCCGATCAGTCGCACGCGCGTCGAAGCCGGATCGATCTTGGGATGCTTGGCCAGCATGTCGCGCAACGCCTGCAACACGTAGCGCATCTGGTCGGTGCTGGTCTCATAGCGCAGATTGAGAATCGGATGGAACCAGTAGCGGTCGCGCTGCGAGTAATTTTCGATGTGCAACGTGGCGAACTCGCCATTCGGCACGGTCAGCACGGTGCGGTCGAGCGTGCGGATGCGGGTCGAGCGAATGCCGATTTCCTCGATGGTGCCGAGCGTGCCGCCGAAGCGGCAAAAGTCTCCGATGCGAACCGGCCGGTCGGCCAAGAGTGTCACACTGCCGATCAGGTTCTCGAACAGCTTTTGCGCGCCGAGCGCGATGGCAAGGCCGCCGACGCCAAGGGCCGCGAGGCCGGCAGTGACGTTGACGCCGAAGGCGCGCAGCAGCGTCGCGACGAACAAGATAAGGAGCAACGCCTTGAATGCGCGGTTGAGGAAACTGACCGCCGAATAGGCTGAAAGCTGACCGCGCTGTGACATGGTGCTGAGAACGACTTCGCCGGCGGCATCCGCCCAGCGCCACAACACCCAGGCGACCGCAAACCAACCGGTGATCTGCGCGATGAACAAAGCGCGGTAGCGCGCGATGACGGAGACATCCAACGCTTCCAGCGCGAGTCCGAACACCGCCAGCATGATCAGCAGGCGCACCGGCCCGGCCGATTTTTCGACGAAACGAGACAGTTTGGTCTCTTCGCCACCGCGCCGGAGCAATCGCTCAAGCGGCCGGCGCAGCGCCGTCAGTATCCAAGCGATGCCGAAGCTCAGGATCGCCAGCACAATCAGCGCCGCCCAGTGCGATAGCGGCGCCCCCCCGATCAATGGCCGCTCGGGCAACTTGTTGATCCACGCACTTGAGCCAAACCGAATCGTGCGGGACAGCTCGGGAATCTCGTGCAACGTATTGGCGGACACCATCCATAGCGACTTGCCGTCGCGGGTGACGCGTCGCGCCAGCAAAGGAACGTCGCCACTCGAAATCTTGAGATTGCCGAAACGCTCAATGTCCGGAGACAGCCCGTCGTTGACATTGCCAACGGGGTCGGTGCTGAGCTCGGCCGGCGTGATTACGGTGCCGAAGCGGTCGAGCACCTCCTGAAAACGCTTTGCGAGGTCGGGCCCCGACAAGGCCGACCAGCTGCTGCCATCCGCAACGGAATTCGTTTGAAAAAACTGCGCCGCACGCTCGTAGTCGCCGGCGGCGAGCGCGTTCATGAGCCCGGACACCATCCCCTGCGGTGTCTCCCGGCCGAACGGATCTTTCTCCGGCTTAGCGGCGGACTTCGCGGCGTTTTCCGCGGGCGCCAGGGTCGGGACCGTCTGCGGCCATGCCGTGCCCACGGAGAAAACCAGCAGCAACAGCAGCAGAACCGGCAACAGAATACGGACGCGAAATCTTAAAATCATCGCTTGGCCTAGATGAATGGTTGCCGCCCCGGCAACGCTTTAGGCGCACTGAAACGACTGAGACGGCATCAATATGGCGGCAAATATTCCGCGGCGCGCACCCCCGCGCTCAGCCGCTTTTCGAGCGTTTACCAAACGTCTCGACCGCGTTCTTGAAGGCCGACGTTGCGCGGCCATTGATCGGGCCTTCGTAAACGCCGGCGTCTTTCAACTTCTGCTGCAGATTGCGGCGCAGGCCCACGCTGTAGGCGCCGGCATTGTCGGTCATCTGTTTGACCGAAAATGCGCTGCCGGCCTTGATCGCCTTGAAAATCCAGTCTGCGGCGACTTGCCGGTCCTCGCCAACGCCGCGTCCACGGTCGTAGGCAACGCCAAGATTGTGCATGGCGGCGGTATCGCCCAAGCGGGCGGCTTGGTTGTAAAAGTTGACCGCCTGTGGGTAGTCCTTGTTACGTTCGTAGTAGAAGCCGGCATAAAACAATCCCGCGCCGTTGCCCTTTTCACCCGCTTGCTTGAAAAGGCGAAGGGCTTCGGTGGGATCGCGATCGACGCCGCGGCCGGATTCATACAACAAGCCCAGCGCGATCATGGCGAAGGTGTGATCGCGTTTGACGGCTTGCCGATACCATTTCGCAGCCTGGATGTAATCCTTGGGGCCGCCGTGGCCGGCCTCGGCCATGGCACCGAGCCGATAGAAGGCGCCCGGGTGGTTGAATTCCGTCGCCTTGCGGTACCAGCGCTGAGCCTGTCCGTAATCCTGCGGAACGCCATTTCCGCTTTCGTACAGCCAGCCGAGGCCGGCGATCGCGACCGGATTGCTTTTCTCGGCCGCCTTGCGATACCACTCGACCGCGGCCGCGCCGTCTCTAGGACCGGCGACGCCACCTGCGTACATTTCGCCGATGGCGGCCATCGCCGGCGCATAGCCGCCTTCGCCCGCCTTTTGGAACCAGCGCTTCGCCTGCGCGAGATCCTTGCCGATCCCCTTGCCGGCCGCGTACGCGCTACCGAGCGCGAACATGGCGTTCACGTCGTTCTTGTCCGCCGCCTGACGATACAGCTTGACGGCCTCAGCCTCATCCTTGGGTACACCGTGCCCGCGGGAGTAGAGCAAGCCGAGCAGAAAGGTCGCGCCGGCATGGCCGTCTTGCGACGCTTTGCGCGCCCAGCGTGCGGCCTCGGCATCGTCTTTCAGACCGCCGTATTCGCTCATGTTGAGCCAGGCGAGCGTAAACGCGGCGTCGTCATCGCCTTTCTGAGCGCGGCGTTGAAGAAGATCGGCCAGTTCGCGTGTGCTGCCCGCCAACCGCAAAATCGTCACACGCGCTTTGCTGCCGGGCGGCGTCTGACCGACGAAGACCGACAACTCCTGCGGTTCCGAGATTTTGCGTCCGTCAAAATCCACCACGACGTCGGTCGGTGCAATACCGGCCCGCGCGGCCGGACCGCCCGCTGTAACGGTGGTGACAAAAGCGCCATGCGCGCTTTCGAGCCCCAGCGTATTTGCCAGATCGTCGGTCAACCCGGTCACGTTGGCGCCCAGCAAACCGCGATTGTCGCTTTGTTCGCCGAGCTTGACGTCGACGGTCATGCGCTGCGGCTTGATCGCGTCGGTGGGATCCACGCGTGCGTTCTTTTGCTGCTGCTCCTTGGCGTTCGCGGCCGGGAATTGTGCGAGCGAGTCGACCGCCGGCTTGCGGTCCGATCCGTCGGGCGGCGGCGCGGCGCTCGATGTCGCCGCCGGGACGTTGGGCGCCTTGCCTCCCATCCGGTATTCACCGAGCAGCGACGACGCCACCCAAGGCACCTGCTCCCCTTTTGAAGCGCGCGAGACGCCGATACGCGCCCGGTTGAAAGCCGTTTCCGCGCTTAAATCGGCCGAACGCAATTGCTTGAGCAGTTCGGCAGTGAACAGACTGTGGGCTCCCGCGCCGCGATCGTGGACCAATTTGCCGAGCGCCGTCGAATAGAGAACCAACGTACCGATGGGCGCGTCGACCGGAGCAAGGCCCGCAGCGGTGGCGCGCAGGCGGCGCTCGAACGGATTGCGCCGCGCGGCATCGATAATGACGATTTTGACGTCCGCTCCCTTGCGGTGCATGTCGGCGAGAAGCTGATCGATGCTCACGCCGTCGCGGCGGACGTCGGCTTCTGTCCAGATGCGGCCGTCGACCGGGATGAGGTAGGTCTGCCGCGCCACCTGCAAGCCAAAACCGCTGAAATAAAAGATGGCGGCCGAACCTTTGCTGATCTTGCCGACGAAGGCATCGATCGCCTTGTGCATGGCCTCTTTGCTGAGGTTGCTCTTCAGGTCGACGCTGAATTTCAGGCGCTTGAATTCGTCCGCGACCGCCTTTGCGTCCTCAGCGACATGCGGTAACGGCCGTCCCTCGTCAGGGTAGTTGGTATTGGCGATGACGAGGGCAGCACCGGCCTGCTGGGCGCGTGCCGGCGCCGCCGCCACTAGGGCGACCAAGGCCAGACAAACCAGACGTGCGACGTTTCGCATTTTTCCCTCGGGCGCGCCCCACTATGCGCCCATGAAACGCCCGTGTGGCGCACATGACGCGAAGCAGCAAAATCCTACTGGTCCGCACCGGCATTGGAAACCCGCCGGCGATGTGTCGTATTGCGCATCGTTAAAGCGCGAATTTGTGTCCGTTTTTGCCGCACGCCGGCGCCAGACCTTGGGTCTTCGTCAGGACCGCCCGTCCCTCCTATTCCGATGATAGGGTTTGTTTCCTACAAAACGCGCCGTTGGCTCTTTTTTCGTCAACCTTTCAGCCCTATATTCACAAGTGCCGGGGCAACCCGGCTATGGCGATAAACGGCCGTCGCAATAAACCTTTCGGACCCGGGGGCAGTACCCGGCGGCTCCACCAAAACCCGGCGGGAACGGGCTTTGGCGGGGCCGAAACAGGATCGACGAGGGCGTAAAGGACGGACTTTTGCTCGGCATGGTTCCGCCGTTATCGGGCCATTCTCATAGTTGCCAATGACAACTATGCTCCGGTTGCTCAGGCTGCGTAAGCAGCTTCAGTAACCAAGCCTACAAGCCCTAGTCGTCTTAGCAGCGGCTAGGCGGGGTTCGGAGGCACCTGGCAACAGAAGCCTCCACTTTCGCCTCCCAAGCACACAAATTATGACAGCCATTCCATGGCGGGGATGGATTTTGCCGCCAACCGCGCTAGCATCCACCCAACGCGCCGAAAACCGCCCGAACTAAACTCATGGCCGATCAAATCCGTTACGACCTCCTGACCCAGCAGGCGCTGCGCGGTGTCGTGCGTAGCGTGCTCGCCGACGCCGTGAAAAAGGGTCTGCCCGGCGACCATCATTTCTACATCACGTTCGACACCAAAGCCGATGGCGTGCGTATTTCCGACCGGCTGCTCGCGCAATATCCGGAAGAAATGACCGTCATCCTCCAACATCAGTTCTGGGACCTGGCGGTCAACGAAACCGGCTTCGAGGTCGGACTGTCCTTTGGCGGCATTCCGGAAAAACTGAGCGTTCCGTTCGACGCCATCAACGGCTTCTTCGATCCGTCCGTTCAGTTTGGCCTGCAATTCGAGGAAGTGACCGAAGGCGAGGAACACCAGCCGGCGCCGACGCTTACGCAGGACAAGGCGGCCGGCAAGAAACCGCGTGGCGTTTCGTCTGCGCGCCCACCTGCAGTCGCCGCGCCGGATGAAAGCGAGGCTGCGGCGGCTGTGCCGGAACCGCCGCCGCAGAAACCGACCGGCGGCGGTGAAGTCGTCCGCCTCGACCGTTTCCGCAAGAAATAGCATCCGCCCCGCCCCGATTTCGGCGGCGTGGCGTTAAACTCATGACCATGGCCGCACCGCGCAGCAAGAGCCGCAATACCCGTGTCGAAAGCGACGCCTTCGGCCCGCTCGACATCCCGGCCGACAGGCTGTGGGGCGCGCAGACCCAACGCAGCTTGCACAATTTCCGCATCGGCACCGAACAAATGCCGATCGAGATCGTGCACGCGCTCGGTCTGATCAAACGGGCCGCGGCGGAAGTGAATCGCGATCTTGGTAGCCTCGACCGCAAGCGCAGCGGCGCCATCATTGCAGCCGCCCAGGACATCGCCGACGGCAAGCTGGACGCGCATTTCCCGTTGCTCGTGTGGCAGACCGGTTCCGGTACCCAGTCCAACATGAACGTCAACGAGGTGATCGCCAACGCCGCCAACGTGGCGCTCGGGTCCGAACTCGGCGCCAAGAAGCCGGTTCACCCCAACGATCACGTCAACATGAGCCAGTCGTCGAACGATTCCATTCCGACGGCCATGCACATCGCGGCGGCGGTCTCGATCCGCGATCATCTGCTGCCGGCTCTGAAAAATCTGCAGACCGCGCTCGAGAAAAAATCCAGAGAATTCGCCAAGATCATCAAGATCGGCCGCACCCATATGATGGACGCCACGCCGGTCACACTCGGCCAGGAGTTTTCCGGCTATGCCGCGCAGGTGAAATCGGCGATTTCGCGCCTGTCGCTTTCGCAGCGCGAGCTCTATCCGCTCGCGCAAGGCGGCACCGCGGTCGGCACCGGCCTGAATTCAAAACCGCAATTCGCCAAGCGCGTCGCGCAGCGCATCGCCAAATTGACCAGGATTTCTTTCGTCAGCGCGCCCAACAAATTCGAGCATATGGCCGCTCATGACGCCTATGTGTACGTGCACGGCGCCATCAACGCCGCTGCCGTCGCGCTGTTCAAGATCGCCAACGATATTCGCTTGCTCGGTTCCGGCCCGCGTTCGGGCCTCGGTGAGCTCATCCTGCCGTCGAACGAACTCGGCTCGTCGATCATGCCGGGCAAGACGAATCCGACACAAAGCGAGGCGCTCACCATGGTGTGCGCGCAGGTGTTCGGCAACCAAACCACCATCACGGTTGCCGGCAGCCAGGGCCATTTCGAACTCAACGTGTTCAAGCCGGTGCTCGCCTATTGCATGATGCAATCGATCCGGCTGCTCGGCGACGCCGCGCAATCCTTCACCGACAATTGCGTGGTCGGCATCAAGGCGAACGAGGCGCGCATTCGCGAACTCATGGAACGGTCCCTCATGCTGGTGACCGCGCTGTCGCCGCACATCGGCTACGACAAGGCGGCGCAGGTCGCCAAAACGGCACACGCCAACGGCACGACGTTGCGCGAAGAAGCCGTGCAACTCGGATTCATCAGCGGCGAGGATTTCGACCGGCTGGTGCGGCCCGACCGTATGGTCCGCCCACGCTAATTGTGTCTCTCGTGGGCCGTGGAACGCCAAAACCGCACAATCAGAAAAGGTATTGTTCGATAGCTGACCCCTCGGCGCGAAGTCCAATATTGGCCAGGAAATATATTGTTACAGTAGATGACTACCGGAGCAGGTTCACTTTTTCACTGTGTGAGACAAAATTCATAAAACCGTCATGGGAAAAACTTTTGTAATCAATAACATTTCTTCCGGTTTAATGTTTTTACACTAGTAAGCTCAGCGTTATACAAAACTATACATTGAACATAACAGCAAGTATTCACCCCATAATTGTTTGTCTAGACAAAACTATTATTAGACAGACGTCTCACAATAAAACAAAATAATATCATACATTGCTGGTTCTAATCGCGTTTGGCCAGCGGTTAATGGGGGTGCGGGTCCATAGCCTTAGCCTATCATTGAGATCCAGGATGGAGCGGTGACAGATCCGTGTGAAAAAGCACGCACACACGTGAAAAGCATCAGCAGCATGCAGACGGGCATGATCCCGCCAAGGTCTCGATCGGCATCAAACAAAAAAAAGGAAACGCCAAATGCAATCGCCTGTCGTTAAACGATCGATCGTCATCGGCGGCCACAAGACAAGCGTCAGTCTTGAGGATGCCTTCTGGCAGGGACTGAAAAAAATCGCTTCCGAACGAAAAATGACTCTGTCCGATTTGGTGTCCGCCATCGACGCCAATCGCCGCCACGGCAACCTGTCATCCGCCATCCGCCTGTTCATTCTCAGTCAATACAACGAGATCGAGGCCTCGCGCGCAAACAACGTCGCAAGCCAAAAGCCATCGGTGATAGCAGCCGAGTGCTGAGCCGCGCTTATTGCGTGCCCGTTGCAGGCAACGGTCGAATGTTTACCGGCGCAGGCAACGCGGGCGCACGACCTGGGCGAGGCGGCGCACGCTTCGCCGGTTGAGGCTTGCGCGGGACTGCCGCGGCCTCATTGCCTGTGGCAGCGCTGTTCTTGATTGGCGGCATGGGAACGTTCTTCGGCGCCAGCTCGATGCTCGATTTAGGCGGCAAAGGCTGCGCAGGTGCAGCTTGTGGCGCAGGTTGGGGTGCAGGTTGTTGCCGCGGCGTCCGCCGTTCGATTTCCCGCAACCGCTTCGTTTGATTGTCCACCGCCCGCAACGTCAACCAGCCGGTGAGCGCCGAGACGTCAATGCTGCGTTGAGGCGCCGAAAAAGGCCCTTTCAGCGCGATGAAAATATCGGGAGTTGCGCCGTCCTGCTCGGTCAAGCCGGACAGCACCAGACGCAAATCCAACGCGCCATCGGTCAGATCAAGATTGCCGGCGGTCGACAAACGAAGGTCCGCGCTATCGACGGCGAATTTGTTCATTCGCAGTTGGCCTGCGCTCACGGTAAATTCGCCCACGGCACGTTTCACCGGCAGCCGCCCGCCTTCCAGCGCCCTGCTCACATATTTGGAGACGTGTCCCGGATCGATCGGGAGTCCATGATCGACCGCGCGCGTGACGGCGCTGAAGATGCGGGGATCGAGGTTGGCAAAGTGAGCTTTGGTCAGCGTAACCTTGCCGTTGCCCTTTAGCGATCCGATCAGCGCAGACGGGCTCAAGCCGACGCCATCCAGTTCGCCGGCAAAAGCAAGCCGCCCGCTCACAGGCGGCGGTCCCGCGGTCCTCAACAGCCCGACAGCATCGCCATCAGCCAGCGCTACCTTGACATGGGTTCGCAAACCGCCGCTCGACGCGTGAAACGACACTTGCCCGCTCATTCGGCCACCCGCGAGCGCGGCCGCGATGTTATCGAGTGCAAACTCGTCTTTGCCGAAGGTGAGTGTCGCATGAAAATCGCGACCGGCGAGTTGCGGCAACAACCCGACATGCCGCGCCTTGATCGTCACCGCGCCGGCGAAGTCGCCGAAGCCACCCAAGCCGAATGGCTCGCTCGGCCAGTTCCAGATCGCGTCTTTCTCCGGCGACTGATGCGGCATGCCGATCGCCGCGGCAACAAGTCCGGCGCCGTCGATGCGATCGGCTTCGATGTCGCCTTGCAGGCGATGCGGCGTCGATAGCGTGAGTGCAAGCTTCCCGTGGACGGAAGAACCGGCGATTGTGCCGCCGATGTCGTCAAACGACACATCGTCGCCGCCGAGTTTGATATGAACTCGTGATTGCGACCGGCAGAGCGCCGTCCGCTGTCCGCAAAGGCGCGGCGTCGGCGCGAACGATGGCTGCGCGCAGATCGAGCGACGGCACGTCGGCAAACGGATGCGCGTTGCCGGTCGCGTCGGCTTCGAGGCCGCCGGCCTTCAATTTGCTCTCGAGACGCCAGTCGCCCCGCAAAGGACCGCCGGCACTTAACGTCAAAGCGCCCGGACCGGGGGTGACTGCCACAACACGGTCGAGGCCGAACATGGCTACCAGCGCCTTGCCGTCGTCGGCGGTGAGTTGCCCGTGCATTTTAATGTCGCCCGGATTGAACGTAATGGGATCGAGCGCCGTTTCGGCGGAGAACGCGAGCGCAGTCTCGCCGAGATGTCCATCAACAGTGAGCTTGATCTGATGCGCACCGGGAACGCCCTCGATGGCGAGAACGGAGTGCAGTTTGGCCGGCGCCATGGCCTTGGCGCCGCGCGCGAATGCCTTGGCCGCCTGGGGTGCGACGCGCGACAGCAGCACTTGCACCGGCGTCATATCGGTCGCGGCGAAGTCGAGCTGCAGACTGCCGTGCGGCGACGGCGGTGCGGCGACGATGTGGCCGCTCACCGAAAAGGCGGCACCGCCGAGATCGGCCACCGATAGCCGGTCGACCTGCAAGCCCTCGGAATCGACTTTCAGGCGTGCGCTCGCTTTGCGCGCATCAAGTCCGGCGATGATGGCATGATCGATATCGACGGCGATCGTCATATCGTGCGGCCGTTCGATGCGGGAGCCGCTCAGGAGAACGTTGCCGAAGCTAAGCGCCGCGTCGACATTGAGTTCGGACGCCTGTAACGCCGTATCCACGCGCGCCGGATGGCCGGCAGCGGCCGCCTCATAGCGGAAGCGGCCGCTGATTGTCTGCCGGTCAAGCTCTGCACTGAGGTGCTCGATAGCGATGCGATCGCTTGAAAGCGTGAGATCGCCACGCAGGGTCAACGGATTGACCTCGCCTTTCGCGTCCGAAGGATGCCCCTCGAGCCAGGCCGCGAGGATTTTCGGGTCGTTGGCCTTGATCTCCGCCGGTCCGGTAAAAGTCGTCGTCTTTTCGCCAACGGCCAGCCGCCCGCTGACGCGAACCCGCGTGAAACCCGGGGCGCGGAATTCGAAACGGTCCAGATTCCAGCCTTGCGCGCTGGTGCTGATGTCGCCGCGCAAGTTCTGCACGGTATCGCCGCCAAGGGTGATTTGATCGATGCCGACGCCGATCTGGATCGGGATGACCGGACGAAAGGCGCCGCCCGCCAACTGCGCCAGTTCGCTGACAACCGCAGCCGGAGCCGCCCGTTCGCCGGCACCGCCGAGCACCCGATCGAGATCGATCTGGCGGCCCGATACGACGCCATCGAAACGTGGGCTCGCGCCAAACCGGAAGTTCGCGATGCCGGTGAGCTTGAGCCCTTTATCTTCCGCGCCGTATTGAAACTCGGCATCCTCCATCAGCGCCGATGCGGCTGTGACTTTGAGCTTGCCGCTGACGCGCCAGGGCTAACTCAAGGAGCCGCCGCCGCGCGCAGCGATGGCGACCGAGCGGCTGATGGTCAGCTTGCCTTCGAAGCGAGGCTTGTCGCCAAGCTCCAAGACGCCATTGGCTTCGGCGCTCAACGGCCGGTTGGCCGGCTCGATATTGACACGGACCTTGAGCTTGCCGTCGCCATAGCGGCCGGTGGAGAGACGAAACGGGATACGGTCGCCGCCGATGATGGCGGCACCATCGCCATTATAGGGTCCAAGCAGCGAACGCGCGTCACCTTTGAACGACACTTTGTCGAGCGTGACGCTACCGCCGCTCGCGGCGTCGGCGAGCACCAGCGTGCCATCCTGGATGTCGAGACGTTCGATTGTGATCAAATCCGGATCGAAACCGAACGCAACCTTCGGCGCCCGCACACGGCCGGCCGCGTCGAGGACGAGATGCATTTGCGGACCGACGACATGCAATTCGGACGCACGCCATTCCCCGCGCAACAGCGGACTGAGCGCAAATTCCACACCAAGCGAGCGGGCGCGCAGCGTATTCTGGTCGCTGCCGAGTTCGACGCTATGAAGCGTCAGTTGCGGTGACGGCAACAGCCGCACGTCGATGGCGCCGGTCACCCGCACCGGAAGCCCGGCGAGACGGCTCGCCTCCGTCTCGAACGTCGTCCGATAGCTGCCCCAATCGATCAGCAACGGACCCACCAGCGCCGTCACGAGCGCCAGGATGATCGCAATCGCCAATCCAAGCAGAGTGGTCTGCAATACAAACTCCCGCGCCGGCGCGCGCTCGCCCGCACACTAATCCGGCATCGTTGAAATGTAGCCTTTTTGCCGGTGTTTGACGGCAAATATATGTCGCCTATGCACCACCACGACGCCTCAGGACAAGGCGACGATCTTGCCCGGATTCATGATGTTCTGGGGATCGAGCGCGCGCTTGATCGCGGCCATAGCGGCGAGCGCCCCTGCCCCATGTTCGGCCAGGAGATATTTCATCTTGCCTTGGCCGACGCCGTGCTCGCCGGTGCAGGTTCCGTCCATGGACAACGCCAATTCCGCCAACCGCTCCATCAGCAGCTTGGCGCGGCGCACCTCGTCACTGTCGTCCATCTTGACCAAAAGGCTGAGGTGGAAATTGCCGTCGCCGACATGGCCGAGAATCGGCGCGACGAGGTCGAGTTCGGCGATTTCCCGCTGCGCGGCGGTGACGCACTCGGCCAGCCGCGAGATCGGTACGCAAACATCGGTCGCGAACGCTTCGGCGCCCGGCCGCAGACGGCGCGCAGCGTGATATCCGTCATGACGCGCCTGCCAGAGCCGGCTGCGATCTTCCGCCTTGGTCGCCCATTCGAACGGGCCGCCGCCAAGTTCGCTGACGATGTCGCCGAAGCGCGCCGATTGTTCGGCGACGCCCGCATCGGAGCCATGAAACTCCACGAACAACGTCGGCGCTTCCGGCAGCGTGAGATTGGAATAGGCGTTCGAGGCTTTGATCTGAAGCGCGTCGAGCAGCTCGATGCGCGCAACCGGGATACCCGATTGAATCGTGAGGATGGTCGCCTGACAGGCGGCATCGACGGAGGGAAACGCGCAGACGCCGGACGCAATAGCTTCCGGAATGCCCGCCAGTTTGAGCGTCAGTTCGGTAATGATGCCGAGCGTGCCCTCGGAGCCGACCATCAGCCGCGTGAGATCGTAACCGGCGGACGATTTCCTGGCGCGGCGCGAGGTAGTGATCAGTTGGCCGTCCGCCATCACCACCTTCAGCGCCAGCACGTTGTCCTTCATGGTGCCGTAGCGCACCGCGTTGGTGCCCGAGGCGCGGGTCGCCGCCATGCCGCCGAGCGAGGCATCGGCACCGGGATCGATCGGAAAGAAAAGTCCGCTGTCGCGCAGATATTCGTTGAGAGCTTTGCGGGTGACGCCGGGCTCGATCACGCAATCTAGGTCTTCGGCATGTACGGTGAGCACCTTGTTCATGTCGCGGAAATCGATCGACACGCCGCCGAGCGGCGCGTTGACATGGCCTTCCAGCGAGGTGCCGGTGCCAAACGCGATGACCGGCGTGCCGTGCGCGGCGCAAATGCGCACGGTCTGCTGCACGTCATCCGCCGTTTGCGGGAACACGACCGCGTCGGGCGGCTGGTTCGGGATCCAGGTCATCGTATTGCCGTGCTGCTCGCGCACGGCTTGCGACGTCACCACGCGATTGCCGAAGGCCGCGGTGAGTTCCGCTATCGATTCCTGGCTTGCGGCCGGATCGCGGCGTTCGTGTCGTTCTACGGCGGCGTCAGCCAGAGCCATGAAAAAATCCTCTGCCTCGTTTTGCGGGCGGACGATAGCAGAGGATATTGCCGAGGTGAAACAAGCCGCCGGTATCGGATATTAGCGGATCAGAGAAGCCGCAACGACGAGGCCCCAAAGCATCAGCGCACCGCCCGCGACGTGAGCAAGCCGCCAGCGCGCCGGCGCAACTTTCTCGGCGAGCATGAAGACCGTCAACGCCGCCATCCAGACGAGGTTCATGGCGCCGACCACGAACATCACCGCCATCACCGCCCAGCAGCAGCCCACGCAGTAGCTGCCGTGCTTGAGCCCGAGCACCAGCGCGCCTGACTTGCCGTCGCGCCATTCGGCGAGGAAGAAGGCGAGCGGTGTGCGGCATGATGACCGGCGATAAGGCGTTAGCCGAGGGAGCGCTGGCCGAACTCAAGCGCGCACAACCGAACATTTCGCTTGCATGGATCGCCGCCAACATGCCCATCCGGCACGATGCCGAGCGCGATCATTACGTCGAAGGCTTTCGCCGGGCCGGCCTCGAATAGATCGCCGGTGGACGCCTCTCGGGCGCTGTCGTAGTTTCCCGCCCTCTTCCATCGCGTGAGGAATTGAAAATGGCCGGGCCCGTCATCGCGTTCACCGAAAATATTTTTCCGACCCTCAATCCTGCCGAGGCCGCGCTGGCGCGCCTCAATCCCACCTTGCGCATGGCGAAAAGCACGAGCGCCGAAGACATCCTCGAAGTCGCGCGCGATGCCGACGCCATCCTGGTGACTTATGCCAAGCTCACCGGCGATTTGATCCGCCAATTGACCCGCTGCAAGGCGATCGGCCGCTTCGGGCTGGGCGTCGACAACATCGATCTGGCGGCGGCAAAGGAGAAAGGCATCGCGGTCAATTACGTGCCGGACTACTGCATCCGCGAGGTGTCCGATCACACCGTGGCGCTGCTCTTGGCGCTGATCCGCAAGATTCCGTTATCCAATAGACTGGTGCAGGACGGCCGCTGGGAAATGCCGGCGGTGGTGCCGATCCGCCGCATCGAAGGCACTGTGCTCGGCCTGCTCGGCTTCGGCAATATTCCGCGGCTGGTCGCACCCAAGGCCAAGGCTTTCGGCATGAAAGTGATCGCCTTCGATCCTTACGCCAAGCCGGAGCTGTTCAAGGCTGCGGGCGTCGAGAGCGTCGACTTCGACACGTTGCTGAAAACGTCGGACTATATTTCCGTGCACGCGCCGCACACGCCACAGACCCGCGGCATGATGAATGCCGAGGCTTTCGCCAAAATGAAAAAGGGCGCCTACGTCGTGAACACCGCACGCGGGCCGTTGATCGACGAGCCGGCGCTGATCGCCGCACTCGATTCAGGCCAGGTTGGCGGCGCCGCTCTCGACGTGGTGGCGGTCGAGCCGCTCGCCAAGGACTCTGCCCTGCTCGGTCGCGACAACGTGATCCTCTCCCCGCACACCGCGTTCTATTCGATCGAAGCGCTCGACGAGTTGCAAAGCAAATGCGCCTCAGACGTGGCACGCGTATTGAGCGGCGAGAAAGCGGTTTACCCGATCAGCGCATGATCCCGAAAAGCATGTCCTCGACCCCGATTGGGGATGGAGACCGGTTTTCGGATCAAATCATGCGCGAGGAAAATGCATGACCATCCCCGCCCCTTTCGTTTCATCGGTGATGCGGATCGAACCGGAATGGATCGACTACAACGGCCATCTCAACGTCGCTTACTATAACGTGCTGTTCGATCGCGCGGTCGACGAGCTTTATGAGCTGCTCGGCCTCGGTCCCGGCTATCTGGAACGGCACAAGCATTCCACCATGGTCGTCGAGTTGCATATGCGCTATTTGCGCGAGTTGAAGGAAAGCGATCCAGTGCGGGTGGCGGTCCAACTCATCGACTACGACGCCAAGCGCATTCATCTGTTCGAGCAATTGCTGCACGCCGACGAAGGCTGGCTGTCGGCCACGTCCGAGAACATGACGCTGCACGTCGACATGACGGCCAAGAAAGTGGCGCCGTTTCCCGACGAGGTCCTGAAAAATCTCGCGACCATGAAGGCGGCGCACGTCAAGCTGCCGCCGCCCGAAGGCGCCGGCCGCAGCATCGCGATGCCCGCTAGACGCTAGACGTCGACCGCCGGGTCGATCGCCCGGCGGCCGCCGTCAATGTTCACGACTGCTCAATTCAGTTTGCAGTCCTTGGCGTAAGAGTCGGCATCGTTCGAAAGAACTTTCTCGACGATGGACGTCCAGTACTTGCCGTCGGCGCGCTTGACGACTTTCGTCAGATAGAAATCCTCGATCGGATAGCCGTTCACATTGAATTTGAACGGACCACGCAGCGACTGAAAATTCGCCTTCTTCAGCGCCGCACTCAACGCCTTGATATCCGACGTCTTGCCGCCGGTCGCGACCAGGGCGCTATTGATCAGCATCGCCGCGTCGTAAGCCTGCATCGCATAAGAGGCCGGGATCGCGTGATAGGCGGCCTCATAGGCCGCGACGAATTTCTTGTTGCGCGGCGTATCGACGCTTGGCGCCCAGGTCAGCGCGCCGAAGATGCCGTCGGCTGCGGCGCCGAGCGCCGGCAGCGTCGCTTCGTCGGCGGTGAAGGCCGACAGTATCGGCAGCTTGCCTTTGAGCCCGGCCTGATTGAGCTGCTTGATAAGGCTGATGCCGAGGCCACCCGGCATGAAGGTGAACAGCGCATCGGGCTTCAGCGAATTCATCTTCGAGATGACGGCACCGAAATCGAGACTTTTAAGCGGGACGAGCAACTCCTCGACGATCGTGCCCTTGTAGGTACGCTTGAAGCCGACGAGCGCATCCTTGCCGGCCTGATAATTCGGCACCAGGGCGTAGACTCTCTTGTAGCCCTTGTCGGTCGCGACCTTGCCGAGGGCTTCATAGATCTGATCGTTCTGGTACGAGGTCACGAAAAAGTTCGCGTTGCACGCGCTGCCTGCAAAGGAAGACGCGCCCGCATTCGTGCTGATGAGAATCTTGCCGGCGTCCATCACCGGTTTATGAATCGCAATCAGGATGTTCGAGAAAATCGGACCGACAACGATGTCGACTTTGTCGCGCTCGAGCAGTTCTTTCACCTTCTGAATGGCGAGGTCCGGCTTGAGCCCGTCATCGGCGAAAAACAGTTCGACCTCCTTGCCGCCCATTTTTCCGCCGAGCTCCTTGACCGCCAGCTCGAACGCATTCTTCGACTGCTTGCCAAGCACGCTTGGCGGCCCGGTCAGCGTATAGATGAGGCCGATGCGGACCTTGTCTTGGGCGGAAGCCCCGGAAACGGCCATCAGAGTGAAAGCCGCGATCGTAAGAAAACGCCTAACAGATAACGCCATAGCCATCCCCTTTTTCCTGTTTTGCATTGTGTCCTGTCTTTTTTGACCGGTCAAACCGGGCGATGGCCGCGGCGCTTACCATGGCGAGAAAAGACCCGTTGCTGCCAGCGACGCAAGATTACATGATAGCCGCCAGTCGGCAGCAAAGGCGTAAATGGCGTAAAAGGCGTTAGGTCATGAAAGCGTTGATCATTGGCGGTGGCATCGGTGGCTTGGCGACGGCCTTGATGTTGCATTCACGCGGGTTCGACTGCGAAGTCTTTGAGCAATCCGATGCGGTCCGTGAACTCGGAGTGGGCATCAACACGCTGCCGCATGCGATCAAGGAACTGGCCGAACTCGGTCTGCTCGGGCGGCTCGACCAGGTCGCTATTCGCACCCATGAACTCTTCTACCTGAGCCGCACCGGCCAGGAGATTTGGCGCGAACCGCGCGGCACCGACGCGGGGTTCGAGTTTCCGCAATTCTCGATCCATCGCGGGCGATTGCAGTCGGTGATTTATCAGGCTGTGCGTGCGCGCATCGGCGAGTCGCGTATTCACACCGGCCATCGGCTCGGCGCATACACGCAGGACGAAGGCGGTGTCACGGCGTATTTCTTCGGACCCGACGGCTCGCACCGGCACACCGCGCGTGGCGATATCCTGATCGGCGCCGACGGCATCCACTCTTTTGTGCGGCAGTCGCTCTTCCCGGATGAAGGCCAGGCTCACTGGAACGGCTCGATGCTCTATCGCGGCGCGACCGACTGGCCAAAATTCCTGACCGGCCGCTCGATGGTGATCGCCGGCGGAATGAAGGCGAAGGTGGTCGTTTATCCGATCGCCGAAGGCATGCGGCCGGATTATGCACTCACCAACTGGGCGGTGCAGGTAAAGATCAGCGACGGCGGCGCGCTGCCACGCGACAAACAAAGCTGGTCGCAGCCCGGCCGCTTCGAGGACGTGATGCCGCATGTGCAGCGCTTCACCTTCCCATTCGTCGACGCGCGCGCGCTGATCGAAGCGACGCCGGAGTTCTGGGAATATCCGATGTGCGACCGCGACCCGCTGCCGCGTTGGTCGCATGGCCGCGTGACGCTGCTCGGCGACGCCGCGCATCCGATGTATCCGGTCGGCTCGAATGGCGCCTCGCAGGCGATCCTCGATGCGCGTTGCCTCGCTGACCGGCTGCGCGAATGCGATCATCCCTGTCAGGCGTTGTGGACCTATGACACCGAACGACTACCGATGACGGCGCAGATCGTGCTGTCGAACCGCACCGGCGGCCCCGAAGGCGTCATCGACGCAGTCGAAGCGCGCGCGCCGGACGGCTTCGACAATATCGACAACGTTCTGTCTTACGAAGAGCGCAAGGCAATCGTGCGCGGTTACGCCGCGAAGGCGGGCTTTGCCAAGGAGCAGGTCAACCGAGACGCCGACCCGGCAGGATAACCAGCCGGGCAAAGCCGCTTCCTGATCACGCGTCGATCATTCCGGCGGCGGCAGGAAATTCACTTCGTGCCGCGCCGACAGCGCAACGACGTCGGGCGGGTTCTGTTCTTTCATCGAATGGATCGCCCAGAACAGATCGTAGAGTTTGCGCGTCGGCGTCACCCAGAACAGACACTTGATCGGCTGATCGGCCTTGTTGAACAGGCCGTGCGGCACGCCCATCGGCAGACGGATGAGATCGCCAGCGGTGGCAACGAATTCCTTGCCGTCGAGGACCGCGTCCAATCGCCCTTCGAGCATGTAGACGAATTCGTCCTGGGTCGGATGGATGTGCGGCGGCACAAAGGTGTCCGGCGGAAACGTGGCGTGCCATGCGAAAGTCTGTTCGCTGAGCTGCTTCGGCACATAGGTCTGGCCAAGAATGTTCCAGACAATGCCGTCGATGCCGGTATTCGCCTTGGTGATGCCTGCGGTCGTGGCTGCTTGCATGAATTCCCCCTGATTTGGCCGCAGACTAGAGAATGAGCAGCAGCAATTCCAGCAGCAGCAGCAGGCACGATCGGCTTTGGTTAAGCGTGACGCGCCAACGCGCCGGGGGACGGTTTTCAGCGCGCGGTTGACCGGCCCTCGAAATTAGCCCTCATGGGTGCCATCTTTCCTCGTAGAATCGCTTTTCCCCAGACCCGAGCATGGCCGAACCGAAGCGAAATCAGCCTGTCGACGACGCTCCTCCGCCCGTTCCAGGCGGCATTGCCGCGCGCGCGCTGGCGCAGCGCGCCGGAAACATGCCCTACCTTCATGACCTCAACCCGGAGCAGCGCGCCGCCGTCGAGACCCTGGACGGGCCGGTGCTGGTGCTGGCCGGCGCGGGAACCGGCAAGACCCGCGTGCTGACCACCCGCATCGCCCACATCCTGAACATGGGCCGGGCGCGGCCGGGCGAAATCCTCGCCGTCACCTTCACCAACAAGGCGGCGCGCGAAATGAAGGACCGCGTCGGCCTGATGGTCGGCCAAGTGGTCGAGGGCATGCCGTGGATGGGCACGTTCCACTCCATCGGCGTGAAGATCCTGCGCCGCCACGCCGAACTGGTCGGCCTCAAGAGCAATTTCACCATCCTCGACGTCGACGACCAGATCCGCCTGATCAAGCAACAGTTCGCGGCCGAGAACCTGGACGACAAGCGCTGGCCGGCGCGCGTCTTCGCCACCATCCTCGACGGCTGGAAGAACCGCGGCCTCACGCCCGAGCAAATTCCCGCGGGAGAAGCGGCGACCTTCGCCAACGGCAAGGGCAAGAAGCTCTACGCCGCCTACCAGGAGCGGCTGAAGACGCTCAACGCCGCCGACTTCGGCGATCTGCTGCTCGAATGCATCCGCCTGTTCCGGCAGAACCCGGACGTGCTGCGGCACTACCAGCAGCGGTTTCGCTACATCCTGGTGGACGAGTATCAGGACACCAATGTCGCGCAGTATCTGTGGCTGAAGCTCATGGCGCAGCCGGCGAGCGCGAACGGCAAACTGCGCGTCCACCCTCTCCCCAGGGGGGAGAGGTGGCGAGCGCGTCCGAACACAGTGAGCGACGCGCCGGGTGAGGGGGAAACTGACGATCGAGAAGTCACTTGCCCCCTCACCCCAGCCCTCTCCCCCCAGGGGAGAGGGAGTCCCGCCGAGTCTGCCGCAAAGCCGCAATCACGTCGCAACGCCGCGCGCCCCCAAAAACATCTGCTGCGTCGGGGATGACGACCAGTCGATCTATGGGTGGAGAGGAGCGGAAGTCGACAACATTCTCCGCTTCGACCACGACTTCCCCGGCGCCAAGGTCGTTCGCCTCGAACGAAACTACCGTTCAGCACCGGCCACATCCTCTCCGCCGCCTCCCACCTGATCGCGCACAACGAAGGCCGCCTCGGCAAAACTCTCCGCACCGAGGACATCCCCGGTGAAAAAGTCGCCGTCACCTCCTGCTGGGACTCGGAGGAGGAAGCGCGCGAACTCGGCGAGCAGATCGAGAAGATGCAGCGCGAGGCGCGCGAGCGCGGCGAGGATCATCCGCTCGACGAAATCGCGATCCTGGTGCGCGCCTCCTTCCAGATGCGCGAATTCGAAGACCGCTTCATCCAGCTCGGCCTGCCCTATCGCGTCATCGGCGGTCCGCGGTTTTACGAGCGCATGGAAATCCGCGACGCGCTCGCTTATTTGCGCGTGATCGCGCAGCCGGCCGACGACCTGGCCTTCGAGCGCATCGTCAACACACCCAAGCGCGGCCTCGGCGACGCCGCGGTGCAGATGCTGCACGACGTGGCGCGCAAGCGCCGCATCCCGATGACGGAAGCCGCGCTGCAGGTGAGCGCGACCGACGAGATGAAGCCGAAACCGCGCAAGGCCCTCGCCGACCTGATGGCGGGCTTCACGCGCTGGCGCGAGGCAATCGCAGAAAATCCCCCACACCGAGCTGGCCGAAATCGTGCTCGACGAGTTCGGGCTACACCGAGATGTGGCAGAAGGACCGCAGCGCCGACGCCGCCGGCCGCCTGGAGAACCTGAAGGAGCTGGTGCGCTCGATGGAGGAGTTCGAGAACCTCGCCGGCTTCCTCGAACACATCTCGCTGGTCATGGACCGCAACTCAGGCGGCGACGAGCAGGCGGTCAACATCATGACGCTGCATTCCGCCAAGGGGCTGGAATTCGACACCGTGTTCCTGCCCGGCTGGGAGGAAGGCCTGTTCCCCCATCAGCGTGCATTGGACGAAAGCGGCCCCGCCGGGCCTCGAGGAGGAGCGCCGCCTCGCCCATGTCGGCCTCACCCGCGCGCGCAAAAGCGCCCGCATTTATTTCGCCACCAACCGGCGCATTCACGGAATGTGGACCTCGACGGTGCCGTCGCGCTTTCTCGACGAGCTGCCGCCCGAGGACGTGGAGGTGACGGAGGCCGCCGGCAGCGGCGGTTTCGGCATGGCGGGCTACGGCGCCTCGCGCTTCGACGAGATGGCCGCCTTCGGCTCCAACTACGGCACGCCCGGCTGGCGCCGCGCGCAGGGCCAGAAGGGACGCGGTGGTTTCAGCGAAGACGGCAAGCCGCGTTACGTGCCGGACGGCGTGTTCGACGACGTCAATCAGGACTACGACGACGAGGCCCGCCTCATCCGCCCCCAAAAAGGCGAAGCCGGCCGGCAAGAGCGGCCGCGCCGGGGGGCCAAGCGCGCGCCCTTGACCATCGAAGGCGAGCTGATCGCCAAATCGACCGGCGCGCCATCGCTGTTCGCCGTGGGCGAGCGCGTGTTTCACTTAAAATTCGGCAACGGCAACGTGACGGCGGTGGACGGCAACAAGCTCACCATCCATTTCGACAAGGCGGGCGAAAAGCGCGTGGTGGATAGTTTTGTGGAGAGGGTGTGAGCCCCGCTAAACTCTCATTCATATTCTGGAAGTGCGAAGGCCAATATTAGGAAATAAGCGGAGAGCGTGATTGCGGGTTGTGGCTTTACTTGGAGCTGGCTTTTCAAGATGGTCCTGTAATTTACCACTTGTGGGCGAATTGTTCGACTTTGCAGTTCAGGCTGATAACCCAACTGAGGAACGAAGGATCGAACGCCTCAAGAAAAAATATGATAAATGGAAATTGGCACATCCAACAGATAACAACGAGGCCTTCATAGAGTTCTCTCAACGCACCGACAGAAAATTCAATCTAGTAAATTGGTATATTACACGGCGCCTAACTGATCCTTTCGTGGTTAATCACGGCCGGAGATATACTTGGTATATAAACAGCTATTATCCTGACCGGCATCAAGGCATTCAAAAAGCACGAAGCGTTATTGACACAATAACTCAGGCTGGAGGTGTTAGCGGGTCAGGCATCGTCACCACAAACTATGATTTGGTCGCCGAGTACGCACTAGGTACACGAGCTTTCAACTACGGAGTACCGGGCGAACAAATCGGCTTTACCCCCTACCCCTATCCAAAGCCGGTCTACGTTACAGGCTCTGTTCCAATTGCGAAATTGCATGGAAGTATTTCGTGGGACGAGAACCGAAAATATCCGGACTCAAGATGCGGTCTTACGGGCAAGTGCCTAATAGTCCCGCCTATAATCGAAAAGACCGCGCCCCACCTTTTGAAAAATCAATGGGCCACCGCGAAATCTCTCCTCTCGTCGTGTGACAAATTATTGGTCTTCGGCTTCGCGTTTAACGATTATGATTCTGAAATAAGAAGCTTCATCGCACAATCGTTGCAGCCCGCGGCTCAACTCGTGCTCGTTGATTTGGTTGACCATCGAAAACGACTAGCCTCATTGTTGAAGGGGCACAGCATGAAGCATATTGACGCCAATGCGCCAGAGTTGCTCAAGATGATCTCTTCTGCCTTGCAAGCGAAATAGAGCTCCACCTTGTCCGCGCGCCCTCTAAAGAAAAGGCATCCACAGAGGCCTCTACTACGCGTTTAGGCAATGGACTATGAAATCGGCCATCCAATCCCATAACGCCGTCAAATGATCAGAAGACGGCGCGAAATTTGGCGAATGCACATATCGATTTAATGTATCAGCGGATAACAATGAATCTGCCTGTGGAAATTTTTGTATAAGCTCGAAATATTGAGGTGGTCCCGGTTCCCGGGACAGTTTGGCGGCTTGGCTAAGATAGATTCGGGGTTTGATTACGCCGCCAATTTCTCCTCGTTTGCCTGCATAGCATAGACCTCATCGGGCGTCCGTCCGGCGAGCGCCGAGTGCGGTCGGTCGGTGTTGTAGTAGCTGATCCAACGACCAATCCCGGACCGCGCCTCGCTGCCGGTCTCGAAGGCATTGAGGAACACGCACTCGTATTTCAGCGATCGCCACAGTCGTTCGATGAAGACGTTGTCCATCCAGCGGCCACGGCCGTCCATCGAGATGCGGATGCCAGCATCCTTCAGCGTGGTGGTGAAAGCGAAGCTGGTGAACTGCGAACCCTGATCGGTATTGAAGATGTCGGGCCGGCCGTGTCGAGCAATCGCTTCTTCCAGGGCCGCAACGCAGAACTCCGCATCCATCGTGTTCGAGAGCCGCCATGCCAGCACCTTGCGGCTTGCCCAGTCCATGATCGCCACGAGGTACAAGAACCCTCGCCGCATCGGGATGTAGGTGATGTCGGCGCACCACACGTGGTTGGGTCGATCTATCGCCAGATGCCGCAGCAGATAGGAATAGATACGATGCTGCGGGTGCGGCTCGCTGGTCTTCGGCCGCTGATAGATCGGCGCCAAGCCCATCTTGAGCATCAGCCGCCGCACACGGTGGCGACCAACGCACCAGCCGGCGCGCCGCAGATGCCGCCCCATCTGCCGCGAGCCGTACCAAGGCGTCTCCAGGAACTGCTCGTCGATGAGACGCATCAGCACCAGGTTCTCGGCGCTCTCCGGCGTTGGCTCGCGGTAGAACGATGAACGCGAGATCGACACCAACTCGCACTGGCGCACGATCGAGAGCCGTGGATGACCGGGATCGATCATCGTCTTCCTCCGATCAAGGCTCAGCGATCGAAGGCTTTCGACAAAAAATCCCGTTCCACGACCAACTGCCCGATCTTGGCATGGAGCTTCGTCAGCTCAGCGTCACGGTTCTGTTCGCGGGCTTTGGTCTTCTCGTCAAACACCTGCGCCAGCTTCTCGACCGCCTCCCGCTTCCACGCCGCGATCTGGGTCGGATGCAATCCGTGCTTGGTCGCCAGCTCCGCCACCGTCTGGTGGCTCTTGATAGCCTCCAGCGCCACCTTGGCTTTGAACTCAGCCGAAAATCGTCTCCGCGTCCGCATGGTGGATCGTCCTCCGCATCGGCGAATCCACCTTAGCCGGCTGTCTCAGAAAGTGGGACCACCTCTATCTTCGGCAACGCGCAGCACTCGCTTAGCTAGCGAGTCGTTGGGTTTGATAGTTTGCAGTTTTGTCTGTGCAATATAGTTCTCGACAGACAACTCGATCAGTACTCTAATCAATACCGAAATCGCATTCGGATGGTCATTTAAATTCAGAAAGAATTGAAGCTCCTCCCATATTGCGCGGTGGCGCTGAAGGCGACCGGCCCAAGCAATTGGGTATCTCATGTTCGGAATTAGCGTGGTACGACGTTGCGGCCTCGATACGCGTGAAGGGGCTACCGGCGCAGCGACCTGCCTTGAACGCGTAGGCGCATCTTCTTTTCCCGTTAGCGTATGTTCGGCGGTTGGAAGCACCTTTTCCTTCTCAAGCGCATCCAAATATGCGCGCTTCCCATCAACGTCCCATATGTCACCAAGGACGAGACGCCTACTTGCCAAGTCATCTGCAATACGCCGCAGAGCCCGAAGCACAACAGGCTCATCGTGAGTGAGTTCAAATTTTCCCTTGTTAACTGAGAACCCAACTCGATTACGAAATGCGTCAGTTGAAAACAACCGGTTCATATTAGAACGGGGAATCTTCCTATCAGGTAGCATTCCCGCTGCCGTTAGACGCTTTTCGACTTCATCCGCTACATTGAATGGACCACCCATCCCGGTTCGATTGATGAAGTTTGACTTCATCCGATCGTCCCAAGTTACCTGACCAATGCCGCCTTGAGTACCCGTGTGGCGGCGAAGTAGAATGTCGTCTATTCGATCTCGATCTTCTTCGACTTGACACTGAATTCTTTGCGGAAAATCGCCTTGCCACTTCGACCGTTGTTCAATGAAAAATTCTTGAAGCTCTACAGTTGGTGCCCTGCGCGGTTTGTCTAAAAGTTTCAAACATGTCACGCGGCGGTTCCCATCAAAGACAACAAATTTATCTCCGTCGGGAGAGACCAGCGGCGTTTCATACACTTCGCCTTTTGCGACTATGTCTTTCGCTAAGTTTCGCATGTGCGGTTCAAAATTGTTGAATAGCCATGCGATCGCAGCGGTTTCATTCTCAAGCTCGCCGTGCCTATCGTTCGCACGATTTATCGCGAGCAAATCCAATTCGACTTGCCGATAAGACATGGCGCCTCCCCGAGACATAGTTTAAGTGCATACTCGGATGAGTTGCAAAACCTCATTTCGTGGTAATCGCTATTTATTGTCCGACTTCAATATTCCCTCATGGCGGATCGCATGACGCCGCGCCTCGTCTGCGTCTGCGCCGCCCAATATAGCCACCGTCCCGTAAGCCCACTCTCGCTAGACACCCCCCTTTCCCCCGTGTCAGATGCCCCTGCTTCGCGATTCCGCCGCGGGCTTAAGCGCTGCGTTCCGTCACAGTTTTGCGCCGTTTTCCGGCGACGAGTTCCCTCCGAATGGGTGACACCCTCATGCCCACTGCCTTTGCTCCGCCGCCTCCCGCCAGACCGACGCCGCGCCGGGCGCGTCTCGCCCTCGCCGTCTCCCTCGCAATTTCGCTGACTTGCGTCATCCTGACCCTGCTCGCCGCCGCGCCCGCCGCCGCCGGCACGCTCGACGACGTGCGCGCGCGCGGCAAGCTGATCTGCGGCGTCAGCGAGGGGCTGCCCGGCTTCTCGGAAAAGGACAAGGCCGGCCACTGGCACGGCTTCGACGTCGATTTCTGCAAGGCGGTGGCCGCCGCCGTGCTCGGCGACACGGGCAAGGTCGACTACAAGCCGCTGTCGGCGGACAACCGCTTCGACGCGCTCAAGGCCAAGCAGATCGACCTGCTGTCGCGCAACTCGACCTGGACCATGTCGCGCGACCTGGTGGACGGGCTCGCCTTCGCCGGCATCAGCTATTACGACGGCCAGGGCTTCATGCTGCCGGCGCTGCTCGGCGCCGCCGAGCCCGCTGCAGCTCGACGGCGCCAGCATCTGCGTCGTCACCGGCACCACGACGGAAGCAGAACGCGGCGGCCTTTTTCGAGAAGCGCAAGGTCAAGGTGACGTTCCTGCGCTTCGAGCAGCGCGCGGCGGCGCGCGCGGCCTACGCCGCCGGCAAATGCGACGCCTTCACCGGCGACCGCTCGGCGCTGGCCGCCGAACGCTCGCTGATGGCCAAGCCGGAGGATCACGTCGTCATGGAAGGCGTCATCTCCAAGGAGCCGCTCGGGCCGGTGACGCGCAAGGGCGACCAGCAATGGACCGATCTGGTGCGCTGGACGCTGTTCGCGCTGATCAACGCCGAGGAACAGGGCCTCGACGCCACCACGGCCGGCACGACGCTGCGGGACAAGGCGATTGCGATGGGCGCGCCGGCGGTGAAGGCGCTCGCGCTTGCCGGAGGACTGGCTGGTCAAGGTGGTCGGCGGCGTCGGCAACTATAAAGACATCTTCGAACGCAACCTCGGCGAAGACACGCCGCTCGCGCTGAGCCGCGGCATGAACGCGCTGTGGGAGCAGGGAGGCTTGCTTTATGCGCCGCCCATGCAGTGACGCCGTTCGCCTGTTCGCCGCCGCGGCCGCCGCGCTGGCGCTGACGGTCGCGGCCGCGCGCGCCGACATCGACATTTCGCCGCGCGATGCGGCCATCGTGCGCATCAACGTCATCGACCTGCTGGCGAACGAGCAGCGCCTGCCGCTGCCGATCAAGCAGCGGCGCGAGGTGTTGCAGGCCTATTACCAGGCGAACAACGGCGCCCTGCTCTGGCTCGGCACCAAGCGCGCCGGCGCCTTCGTGGCGCGGCTGCTGGCCGCCGACACCGAGGGGCTCGATCCGAAAGACTATCCCGGCAAGCAGCTCGGCGAGCTCAACGAGGAGAGCCCGACGCTCGACAAGCGCCAGCTCGCCATCGTCGAATTGTATTTTTCCGCGGCGCTGCTCGAATACACCTCCGACCTGCGCGTCGGCCGCGTCCTGCCCGGCAAGGTCGATCCCGATTTCTTTGTCGAAGGCCGCGTCATCGACCAGCTCGCCGCGCTCAAATATATGGCGCAGGCGGCGAGCGTCGATGCGTATTTCGCCGCCTGGCAGCCGCAGCACGCGATCTATGCGCTGCTGCGCACGGCGCTGGCGCATTATCGCGCGCTCGCCACGATGGGTGGCTGGAGCAGCGGTTCCGCTCGGCCCCACCTTGCATCCGGGCGAATCCGATGCGCGCGTGCCGGCGATCCGCGCGCGGCTCGCCGTGACGGACGGCGCCGGCGCGGCGGCCGGCGACCCGAAGCTCTACGACCCCGCGCTGGTCGCGGCCGTCAAGCACTTCCAGCAGCGCACGGGCCTTGAAGTGGACGGCGTCATCGGCAACTCGACCATCGTCGCCATGAACGTGCCGGTCGCCGACCGTATCAACAGCCTCATTGCCACCATGGAGCGCGTGCGCTGGATCCCGGAGGATCTCGGCAAACAATTCATCGTCGTCAACATCGCCGCGTTCGAGCTGCGCCGCTTCGCCGGCGGCGTCGTCAAGGAGAAAATGGCGGTCGTCGTCGGCAAACCCTACCACCGCACGCCGGTGTTCAGCGACCACATCCGCTACGTCGAGTTCAACCCGACCTGGACCGTGCCGATCAGCATCGCCATCAAGGAGGAACTGCCGAAACTGCGCAGCAATCCCGGCGCCATCGCCGCGCAGGGCTTCGAGGCGGTGCAGGGCGACAACGTTTATTCATTGCAGTCGATCGACTGGAACCAATACGGCCCCGGACATTTTCCGTTCCAGTTGCGCCAGAGGCCGGGCGCCAACAACGCGCTCGGCCGCGTCAAGCTGATGTTTCCCAACCCGCACAACATCTATCTGCACGATACGCCGGCGCATAGCCTGTTCAGCCGCGCGGAGCGCGCATTCAGCCACGGCTGCATTCGCCTGTCGCGGCCGCTCGAACTCGCCCAGCAGGTGCTTGCGGCCGGCGGCGTCGACGGCTGGACCAAAGAGCGCATCGACGGCGTGATCGCCACAGCCAAGACCACCGTGGTCAATCTGCGCGAGCCGTTGCCGGTGCACATTACCTATCTGACGGCCTGGATCGACGGCAACGTCGTGAATTTCCGCAACGACATCTACGGCCACGACAAGAAATTGCTTGCCGCGCTCAACGGCAAAGCGATCGCGTGGTGAGCGGAAGCGGCGGACAGACTTGCGTTTTCGCCGGCCGCGCCCCGTGAGGACGCGTATTTCAACTCATCGATCGTGCGGATCGGGACCGCAATTCCAATAGTCCAATACCGTCACCGGTAATATAGGATGGTCGCCGATCCCACTTGTTAGCCAAGACTCTCAAGATACCTAGTCGCGACAAAGAAAATATATCGGCTTGAGTCGTAAAGTTCGGACCGCAGCAGCGAACGGTCCGCAATGTTCCAAATCTACAACTGCGTTACAGTTGACCACGACCTCCGCCTCGTCGCGCTCGCGGCCGCCGTTTGCTTTTTGGCGAGCGCCGTTGCGGTCAGCCTTTTTCACCGCGCGCAGGCAGCGGACGGGCGGACACGGCTGGTATGGATGATCTTGGATGCCGCCGCGGCCGGCTGCGGCATCTGGGCCACGCATTTCATCGCAATGCTCGCCTACATGCCCACCATCGGCATCGCCTACAATCTTACGCTGACCGCCCTCTCTCTGCTGGTCGCTGTGTTGATCACCGGCGCCGGCCTTGGCCTGGCCCTGCTCTATTCTGGACGACTGCCGGCGGCCATCGGCGGCGCAATTGTCGGCGGCGGCATTGCGGCAATGCATTACACCGGCATGAAGGCGCTGGAGCTGTCGGGTCGCATTACCTGGTCGGGCGACCTCGTTGTCGCCTCCGTCGTATTCGGCATCTCGTTTGGCGCGCTTGCCGTTGTCTTTGCGGTCAAACGCGATAGCTGGACCAACACATTGGCGGCAATCGTCTTGCTGACCCTGGCGATCGTCACGACGCACTTCACCGCGATGGGCGCGATATTGATTTTGCCGGACCCAACGCGCGCACTCGGTGCAGCGTCGCTGTCGCCAAACACGTTTTCCTTTGTCGTCGCCAGTGCGACGGCGATCATTCTCGGAATGTGCCTGGTCGCTGCATTGAGCGATCGGAAATGGAAAGGCAAGTTGCGCCAGCAGAAAGATCTGCTCGACGCGACGCTTCAGACTATGTCGCAGGGGATTTGCGTTTTTGACGCGGAGGGCCGCATCATTCTATTCAACGAGCGTTTTACCAAAATGATCGGAGTTCCGGCGGCTACGCTGAGCGGCCTTACACTGCTCGATCTGGTCGAGCGTCGGAAGGCGTCGGGAGCCTTTGCCGGCGATCCAAACGAGTTCGCTGCTGATATAATCGCGGCTGCCCGCGAGGGCAAATCCACTTCGAGGACAATCGAAACACCGGATGGACGCTCGCTGCGCGTCGTGGAGCAACCGAGGCAAGAAGGCGGCTGGGTTGCGACAATGGAGGATATTACCGAATGGCTGAAATCCCAGGCACGCATCGCGCACATGGCCCACCACGATGCATTGACCGGCCTGGCGAACCGCACCCAGCTCGTCAAAAAATTGGAAGAATCGCTTGCGGCCGTATCATCGCGAAGTAACAACGTCGCCGTGCATTTCATCGACCTTGACCGCTTCAAGAGCGTAAATGACAGCCTCGGCCACGATGGCGGTGATTATTTGCTCAAAGCAGTCGCCAAACGCCTGTGCTCGATCACGCGGGCCGAAGACATGGTAGCCCAACTCGGCGGCGACGAATTCGTCGTGGTCCAGACCGGGGTCAACAGCAAAGATCAGGCAGATAATTTTGCGCGTCGCGTAAGAACCGCGATCACCGCACCGATAAGACTCGAGGAGCAGACGATCAGCGCCACAGTCAGTGTCGGCGTCGCGCTGGCGCCGGCTGACGGAAACAGCCCGGAACGATTGCTAAAGAGCGCCGATCTGGCGTTGTACAGGGCCAAAGCCGATGGCCGCAATTGTACCCAATTCTTCCTTCCCGAGATGGACGCCGAGTTGCGGGCGCGCACCAAGCTTGAGAGCTTAATTCGCGATGCAATCGAATATGAACGATTCGAATTGCACTACCAGCCGCTATACGAAATGTCGGAGCGTCGCCTAATCGGTTTTGAGGCATTGATACGACTTCCGGCGGAAGATGGAACGCTTATTCCACCGCTCACTTTCATTCCGTTGGCCGAGGAGTTGCGGCTCATCGACAAGATCGGCGCATGGGTGCTGCGGGAAGCATGCCGCACTGCCGCGACATGGCCGGAAGACCTGACCGTTGCGGTGAATCTGTCTCCCACACAATTTCAATTGGGAAGCGTCAGCAGTATCGTTGCCGACGCGCTCAACGAAGCAAACCTGGCCCCGCATCGACTCGAGCTGGAAATTACCGAAACACTACTGCTTGGAAATTCCGAAGCCACTATGGCTGAGCTTCAGACGATCAAAGCCATGGGCGTCGCGATCGTCATGGATGATTTCGGTACTGGCTATTCGAGCCTCAGCTATTTGTGGAAATTCCCGTTCGACAAAATCAAGATCGACCGCAGCTTCATGCAGGGCTTTGACGGCTCCAGTCGCGATGCCAAGACGGTCGTAAAAACGATTATCGCACTCGGACGCGAGTTGAACATGCGCGTGACGGTCGAAGGCGTTGAAACAGCCGTGCAGGCGGCGTTCCTTGACAAAGCCGACGGTGACCAGGCCCAAGGGTTTTTCTTTGGAAAACCAATTCCGGCCTCGGAAATAGGCGCCAGTATTCTTGCAGATTTTCAAAAATTACACCGCCCGTCGCAAGTTTCAACTGTACACGAAGACAAGGCTCACCCGGCCAAATTTTTGCTCAAACGGTAATTGGATAAAAACCACAATTAAATGTCCGCCGAAGAACGTTACAAATCGTCGCTCCACCTCCGATCGCAAAGCGTTCAGCCGCCCGAATACCCGCCGCATGACGGTGAATTTCCACCATCGAGACGCAGCGTCCGCACACCTTTCTCAGGAAAGTGGAACACTCATGCTGCCCACCGGTCGTACCGCATATGATTAACGCCACCTCGTGTCGTGCCGCTGCCCGCGCACTTCCCCCGCCCCACCCCGCATAGCTGCCATTCGCCGCGCCGCAGCCGCCCCCGCGCCTCATTCTCGTCACACGCAGCCGCCCTACAGCGCCCCGAACATCAACAATTCGGGTCAAATACGAAATGAAGTTCAAAACGACGATCGCGCAATTGGGCGTCCTTGCCCTCACCGCAACGCTCACCACCTTCACCGCGGCACAGGCCGGCGGCTGGGGCTCGGTGCACAAATACGTGCACCCGACCGGCAAATGCGCCGGACAGGAAGTGCTGGCGAGCTATTATTCCTCCGGCAGGCGCACCGCGAGCGGCGAAGCCTTCGATGCCAACGGCAACACCGCGGCCGCGCGCACCTGGCCGCTCGGCACCACGCTCAACGTCACCAATCCGCATAACGGCCGCTCGCTCAGCGTGCGCATCAACGACCGCGGGCCTTACGGCACAGCCTTCGCGCAAGGCGCGCGGCTCGATCTCGCGCGCGGCGCCGCCCGGCAACTCGGCATGCGCGGCACGCAATATGTCTGCGTGAACTGAGGCGGCTGTTTCCCAACGCGGCGATGGCTCGGCCGACTGCCGACAATGGCCTGCGCGTGGCATGCCAAATCCTACCGCCAGCCCCACGGCCCCCGATAATAGTTGCGGCGCCGATATGAATCGCCCCGGCTGCGGCCGAAAAATGAGAAGCCATCGTCTCGCCAATCGTTGTCGTCGTCGGCAAAGTTGACGTTGTTGGTAGGCCGGCGCGTTATAAATCCGCCTTGCGGCTGATTGCTCAGCACCGCGACAAATTCGGTGCGATAGTTGGTCTCTTTACTCAGCGGTTCGTCCGAAATGATGATCGAGGATCGCGGCACCGCGGTCGGCGCGATGCGATCGAGCACGTCCTGCGGGATGGTGACGCGGTCCAGCGCGTTTTTGGCTTCATCCCCGTTGTCGATCGTGACCACAGTCCAGCGCAGCCCCGCTCCCTCGCGCGCCATCGCTGTGAACACATGCGTGCCGATCGGTTTGTCGGGATCGCGGATCGTGACTGGGACCTCGATGGACAAGTCGAAGACCTCGCCCCCGTCCGGCCAGCGCTTGTGCGTGTTGCGTCGAACGTAAAGCTTCCGCGTCGCGCGGCTAATGAAGATCGAGACCGGTTCGAGCGCGAGCTTGGCGTCGTTCGCCGCCTTGGCGGAGGCAGCCTTCTTGGTCTCGGCCGCCTTGATCGCGTCCTTTGCGGCCGCGGCGGCGTCGCGTTTCGATACTGCATCGGCAGTGGCGGCGTCGAGCTGCGCCCCGGCCTCCGCGACCTTGAAGGCGGCCTTCTGCTTGCGTTCCTCGGCGCGCGCCTTGGCTTCGTCCGTCTTTGCTGCGGCGAGCGCCCTGTCGGCGGACGCAAGCGCGCGGTCGGCGCGGGTCTTGAGCGATTTCAGCTTGCGCAGCGATGCCTTGGCCGATGCCGCCTCGCGCTTCGCGCGCCTGGCGGCTTTCTTTGCCTCGTCGGCCGACCTTTTGGCCTCCGCGGCCTCGCGAGCGAGTGTGTCGGCACGCACCGGAGCAGCGGCGACGGCCTCCGCATTCGGCATCAATAGCGCGGGGTGGGAAATCTCGACCGGGGCCGCGTCTTTCGGCGAGATAATCACCCGCATCCCGATCCACGTCTTGTCGTAGAGCTTTTCGGCAAAACCGTAGGGCATGCGAATGCAGCCATGCGAGGCCGCATGCCCAGGTAGCGGCCCGCCATGCAGCGCGATGCCGTTCCATGTAATGCGCTGCATGTTCGGCATCCAGGCATCGTCATACATGGTGGAGTGATGGTCCTTATCCTTCTCGATGATGGCGAATACGCCGGCGGGCGTCTCGCGCCCGGAGACGCCGGTCGATACCGGTGCACGCAGAATCCAACCGTCGGCGTCGTAGAAAGTGACTTTCTGGGACTTGATGGACACGATCGCCATGATCGGCGCGCCCGCAGCGCGCGGCGCCGTCGCCACGGCGGATGACGCACGGCGTGCGTGGGCCGCGAGAGCTTCGCCTGTCGGCCCCAGCAGCGTGGCCACCACCGCGAGCGCTACAATGGCAGCAGGCCGCGTTTTGGTCGCTAATTTGTTATACATAACAGTCCTTGTGCGGGGCTAATGGCGAAAGCGGACTTAAGCGGTTCCGCGCTCTGCCAGTATCTATCCGAGTCATTTAACAAGTCTAACTTGCCATAGTGTACGAATATAAGGCCGCATCTCAACGGTCGATCCCACGATCCTGGAACTCTTATCTCTAGCTGCCTGAATCCAGCACGGGCATCAGTGGCGCGAGCGGCGAAGCCTTCGCGCAAGGCGCGCGGCTCGATCTCGCACGCGGCGCCGCCCGGCGGCTCGGCATGCGCGGCACGCAATTTGTCTGCGTGAACTGTGGCGGCTGTTTCGCGCACATCGCAAGCCGTCAAACAACACCGACAAGACGACAGGGACCGCCTCACGGCGGTCCCTTCATTTTACGCCCGGCCACGGCTTTCCGCCCACAGCGGCATCCTGCTACACTCCGCCGCAGGGGCGGCGCGGTAACGTCGGGAGCGCGCGCATGCGGCATCTCACTATTTTACTCATTCTGGCCGGCGCGCTGGCGGCCGGACTGCTGGCGAGCGCAAGTCCGGCCTTGGCCATCGACACCAAATTGGCGAAAGCAACCGTCGATGAGGTCAAGGCCGTCTGCGAGAAGGTCGGCGGCCGATTCAGCCAGGACGCGAAAGGCTATGGCTGCGGCACCAATTGCCATGGGGGCGCGGGTACCGCCTGCATCGTCAACTGCCGCGAAGGCGAGCGCTGCATCGCGCAGATGACGCGCGGGCGCCGTCCGCACAACCTGGAAAGCGCGTTAGTGCCGGGGGGAAAGAAGCACTGAGAGGCGCGGAGCCTGTGGCGCGAGATCCCCAAATCATCTTGCACGACGATGGCTTCCGGGGATGACCGCCGGTCGCGCTCACTTCTTCTCCAGCAGCAACTGCCCGCGCTGGCCGATCACCCGCTGCACGGCGGCGGCGAATTTGTGCAACAGCCAGGGCAGCACGACTTCCAGCCGCACATTGGCCTCGGTGACGTCGATCGCGCCGGCGGCGCGCTGGCCGAGCGCGCGCACGGCGAAGGCCAGCCGGTCGCCCTCCCAGCGCTCCTCCTCCACCGTGAGCACGCTGGACATGTCCGGCCTGGCGCGTTCGATGCCGCTTTTGATACGGCGGAGCGCTTCGGTCTTGCCGAGGCGGTGCGGAATAATGACGACCAAAGGTTCGGACATAAGGGCCTCCCGCTTGCCGCTCATATGGCAACGCTGAGCGCGAAGGGCAAAGGCGCAATCGCTCAAGGATTGCCACAATTCGCGTGCCGGTCGCGGGCCGGCAATTGTGGCAAGGGCTGCGGCATCGTGCGCCGCATACCACTTATGAAAATCGCGTGATCGGGTATTTCCGCGCGCCTTCCGGGTGTTATGCTTTCAGCCTGTGGCGTAGGAGCCAGTGTCATGCGTCGTCTACCCGGCCTCATTGCCGTCGCTGCCTTCACGACCCTCGCGCTTGCCCTTCCGGCGCGCGCCGACCTCGTCATCACCGTCGACAAGAACAAGCAGAAGATGACCGTCACCGTCGACGGCGATCCGCGTTACGTGTGGCCGGTGGCGACGGGCATCGCCCGCTACGACACGCCGAACGGGCAGTTCAAGCCATTCCGCATGGAGAAGGAGCACTACAGCCGCGAATGGGACGACGCCCCCATGCCGTACTCCATCTTCTTCACGCAGAAGGGCCACGCCATCCACGGCACCAACCACAAGATCAACGGCGCGCCGGCTTCGCACGGCTGCGTGCGGCTGTCGGTCCGCCACGCCGCACAATTGTGGGCGCTGGTGAAAGAGCAGAAAATGGCCAACACCCGCGTCGAGCTGGTCGGCGAAATTCCGACCAAGAGCGAATTGATGGCGCGCCGCAGCCAGCCGACCGACAACGACGAGCAAACCGCGCAGCCCGCGCGGCGGCAACGCGCGGCCGCGGCCTACGACGATGGCGAGGACTTCCTTGCCGAGCGCCAGCGCCGCGGCTTGCATGTCTATCGCGAGGGTGGTCGCACCTATTACTACCGCACCGGCCCGGGCGAGGAGCAGCGCATCTATCGGCGCGTCTACCGCTATTACCGCCGCTACGGTGAATGGTGAGACGGACGCGGCGGTCGCACGCTGACGCGCTGACCGACTGCGGCAGAGGTTTGCAGCAATGATCCGCAAGCTCAAAAGCGTGCAAATGGCGGCTCTATTCGCGCAAGAAAAACCCCAAGACCGGCAAGCGGCGCAACCTCGGCACCTTCGGCTCAAAGAAGGCCGCGCTGCAACACGAGCGCGATATTCAATATTTCAAGCGACATTAGCCGCTCGCGGCGGCCCCTATCCGTGCCCGACGCCGAGCGCCTGCTCGCCGCGGTCGAGGATGAGCGGCACGATCAGATCCTCTTCGTCGTCGAGATGACGCGTGAGACCCTTGAGCAGCGTGCCGCCCGCATCGGCATAGGCGTCACCGCGGCTCCGCAACGCATCGGCATCGCCGGAGAGCGCGCGCAGCAGCGCGTTGGCGGTTTCCGCAACGCGGTCCATGCTGGCGTGGATGGCATGATGGTCGCTCTCCAGAACGTCGAAGCCGCGCGCCAGCCGTTCGTCGGCGGCGCGGAAGATCGGGAAAAAATGATAGTCCTCGATCTGATGGTGGGCGTTGAGCTGTTCCAGCAGAAACTGCAGCCGCGGCACGAACACGCGCGGGAACTCCGCCGGCGGCAGGCGGCCTTCGCGGAATTCGGTTTCGATCGCATGGATCATGTCGCTCAACTCGCGAAACATGGCGTGGCGCGACAGCCAGAAGCGCGCCATCTCCCCGAGATTGGCGTGGCCCTGCCACTGCTCGCGCGGATAGCGCGCAAGCAGCACGCAGAGGTCGTCGGGCCAGCCCTCGCGGCTGGCAAGCGAAAGCGCATCGCGCTCGGCTGAACTGGACGGTTCGATCATGCCGCCTACATAGCCATTGCCAGCCGTTTCACCAAACGCTGTATATGCAGGTCATGCCGACCACCGTGGCCCGCCTCACCTGCGACGAAACCGCTGCGCGGCACCTTGCCGGCGTGCTGGACGAAAGCCTCGATGGCGACGAGGCGGTGTGCGCGGCTTTCGAGGACGAGAGCGGCCAGTGGCAGGTGGCGGTGCATTTCCGCAACCCTCCCGACGAAGACGCGGTGCGGGCGCTGGCTGCACAGGCCGGCGGCGCGGCGGCGGCGCAGGCCCTCACCTTCGAGACCGTCGCGGACGCCGACTGGGTGGCGCAAAGCCTTGAGGGCCTTGCGCCGGTGCGTGCCGGCCGTTTCATGGTGCACGGGGCGCACGACCGCGCACGCGTCCCGGCCAATGCGCTCGGCATCGAAATCGAGGCCGCGCTCGCCTTCGGCACCGGTCATCACGGCACCACGCGCGGCTGCTTGCTGGCGCTCGATGCGCTGGCCAAGCGGCGGCGAGCGCGCCGCGTGCTCGACCTCGGCACCGGCTCCGGCGTGCTGGCCTTCGCGGCGGCAAAAACGTTTCGCAACGCTGTGATCGCCTCCGATGTCGATCCTGCCGCCGTCGAGGCCGCGCGCGGCAATGCGCGGCTCAACCGCGTCGCCCCTCTCGTCACGCTGCTGCAGGCGCGCGGCGTCCTTGCGCCGGCGATCAGGCATCGCGCGCCCTACGATCTGATCTTCGCCAATATCCTGCTCGGACCCTTGATGCGGCTGACCGTGCCGATCAAGCGGCTGTCAGCCGCCAATGCCCGCATCGTGCTGTCGGGCTTGCTACCGTCACATGCCAATGCCGTGCTGGCCATCGCGCGCGCGCAAGGACTCGCGCTCGAGCGCCGCATCACGCTCGAAGGCTGGGTGACTTTGGTCGTGGCGCGAAAACGAAACCGCCCCGGGCGGGGATCACCGGGGCGGCTTCGACGATGACAAGTGCGGCTCACCAGCCGCCGAACGGCAGGTCCTTGGCGCCGGTTTTCGCCATCAGGTCGCCTTGTTCGTCGAAGGTATAATTCGACAGGTGAATGTGACGGGCGATCTCACGCTGGGCCTGCTGCGTGCGCGCCTCGATCAGAGCATTCATGAAGCGTACGTACCAAGGCTTCGACGGCGCGGCCGTCTTGACGGTCTTGGCTGGAGCCTCGGTGGCGGGAATGCGGGCAACGCCATAAGTGACGGCAACCATTGTAGCTCTCCTTTTCGAAATCGAAGCGTCAGCGAATTGCCTCGCTTACGCCGCTGACTATTGCAACGCAACATAAAATATTCCGCATTTGCGAACTACCCATGACAATGCATAGAAGCCCTGTAAATGCAGCATTAGGTGATTAACAACCAGGTAGTAGTGAAGGCATTAATGCGGCAAAACTATTGCATTGCACAAATTTGAATCAAACAAGTGATTCGTTGCTGCCTCGCGCGCCACCGCAGTACTTTTTTTTCGGCAGGGTTCCCGGTATTCGCGTCATAACGCATGCCTGCATTGCCCGGCGGTAAGAGCACGCTAGAGTGCGCGCCATGTTCGAAGCCCGCTTTCAGACTTTCGACGAACGCGGCGAGCGCACGCAAAGCGCCGCCCGCGTCGCCGCTTTGCGCGCCGCTTTCGAAGCCAAGGGCCTCGACGGCTTCATCGTGCCGCGCGCCGATCGCCAGCAGAACGAATACCTGCCCTCGAGCGAGGAGCGCCTGGCCTGGCTCACCGGCTTCACCGGATCGGCGGGCACGGCAATCGTGCTGCGTGACAAGGCGGTGTTGTTCGTCGACGGCCGCTACACCGTGCAAGCCGACGCCCAGGTCGACAAAACCGTTTTCACGATCGAGCACCTCGTCGACACGCCGCCCGACCAGTGGCTGATCCATGACGTCGAGAGCGGCGCGAAGATCGGCTACGATCCGTGGCTGCACACCGCCGACAGCGCCGAGCGGCTGCGCAAGGCGTGCGCGACGGCGGGCGCCGAACTGGTCGCGGCCGATGCAAATCCATTCGATGCGTTATGGACGGACCGGCCGGCGCCACCCAAAGGCAAGGTCGTTATCCGCGACATCAAGCTCGCCGGCGAAGCTGTCTCCGACAAGCTCAAGCGCATACACAGCGAGCTTGCCAAGCTGCGCGCCGACGCGCTGGTGGTGTCTGACCCGCAAAACGTCGCCTGGACGTTCAACATCCGCGGCGCCGACGTGCCACATACGCCGCTGGTGCTCGCCTTTGCGTTGATCCCGCGCGAGGGACGGCCCGTACTCTATGTCGATGCCGAAAAGCTCGACAACGAAACGCGCCATGCGCTGGAAGACGCGGCCGACGTGCGCACGCAGGATGCGCTCACCGGCGATCTCGCCGCGCTGAAAGGACAGACCGTGCAGCTCGATTCCGCGAGCGCGGCCGATGCCTTCTCCCGCCTCATTGCGGAAGCCGGCGGCAAGCCCACGCGCGGCCCCGATCCGATCACGCTCATGAAGGCGATAAAGAACCATGCGGAAATTACGGGATCGCGCGCCGCGCACAAGCGCGACGGCGCGGCCATGGTGCGCTTTTTGCATTGGCTCGAGCAGGAAGCGCCCAAGGGTCATGTGACGGAAATCGACGCCGTGGCCGCGCTCGAAAGCTTTCGCCGCGACAGCGGTCTGTTGAAAGACATTTCGTTTCCGACCATCGCCGGCGCCGGCCCGAACGGCGCCATTGTGCACTACCGCGTGACGGAGGCGTCCAACCGGCGGCTTGGCATGAACGAGCTGTTCCTGATCGATTCCGGCGCGCAATACGAAGACGGCACCACCGACGTCACGCGCACTGTCGTCGTCGGCGCACCGAGCGAGGAAATGCGCGACCGCTTCACGCGCGTGCTCAAGGGCCACATTGCGATCGCCACCGCCGTCTTTCCGGAGAACACCTCGGGCGCACAGCTCGATCCGCTCGCGCGCGTGGCGTTATGGCAGGCGGGACTCGATTTCGATCACGGCACCGGCCACGGCGTCGGCAGCTATCTGTCGGTGCATGAAGGGCCGGCCCGCATCGCCAAGCTCGGCCATGTGGCGCTTCGGCGCGGCATGATCCTGTCGAACGAGCCCGGCTACTACAAAACCGCCGCCTACGGCATCCGCACCGAGAACCTCGTGCTGGTGATCGCGACGCCGGAGCCGGCGGGCGCGGAGAAGCCGCTCAACGCCTTCGAGACGCTGACGCTTGCGCCGATCGACCGGCGTCTGATCGACATGCGCATGCTGACGTCGAAGGAGCGCGCCTGGCTCGACAGCTATCACGGCCGCGTGCACGAGGTGATCGCTCCCCTGCTCGATGGCCCGACGCGGGCCTGGCTGGAGAAAGCAACCCGGCCGATGGCAAGTTGAGGCGGCGCGCAAGATGGCATAACATTGCTCGAATCTGAGGGGGGAGACGGGGCCATGTCCACACTCCAGAAAAGGCTTTGCATCGCCGTTGTCGCCGCCCTCTTTGCCTTTGCCTTCGTCGCCCTCCAACCCGAACCGAGCCAAGCACGCTCGCTCGGCCTCTTTGGCGGCGGCGCGGCTATCGTCGGCGGCGTGGCGTCGGCGATTACCCACACGACGCGCTCGTTGACGGTGCGCAGGCCACGGCATTCTCATAGTTCTCATAAGACCGAGACGTCGGCGCCTGAAGCCGCGCAAAAGCCTGCCAAATCGACCGACGGAATGACGAACGATTACTACGGGCCGTCGGCGACCTCGTCGGGCGGCAATTCCGGGTTGTCATCACCCGGTTTCTAAGCACCGTTACCGCCGCAGTCACTCGCCCAGGCTTTATTCCGCTTGGCTCGGTAGCCAACACAATGCCGAGCCCTTTGCACGCACCCAGCCACACCGACCCTGCACACCGCGCGGCGACGCCCTGGCGGCTTTTGGCGCTGCTGATGGCGATGACCGCGATCGGGCCGGCCACACTTAACATACTGGTGCCGGCGCTGCCGGCGCTGGTCGAGCGGCTCGCGACCGACACCGGCACCGTGCAGCTGATGCTCTCGCTTTACCTTTTCAGCCTGGCGAGCGCGCAACTGGTGCTGGGGCCTTTGTCCGACCGCTGCGGGCGGCGGCCGGTGGTGCTGGCGGGCTTATCGCTTGCCGTCGCCGCCTCACTGGCGGCGGTCATGGCTTCATCGATCGGCGCGCTCATCGCCGCGCGTCTGTTGCAGGCCGTCGGCGCTTCCGCCGGCGTGGTGATGGGCCGCGCCATAATCCGCGATCTCTACGAGCGCGACCGCGCCGCCTCCATGATCGGCCTCGTCACCACCGCGATGGTGATCGCGCCCATGGTGTCGCCGTTGATCGGCGGCATTCTCGACACCGCCTTCGGCTGGGAAGCGATTTTCCTGTTCATCGCCGCGTTCGGCGCGACAGTGCTGCTGTGGAGCTTCCTGTTGCTGCCGGAGACGCGCCCGCAGAACGCGAGCGATCCGTCCACGCGGCTGTGGCAGCATTGGCGCGCTTTGCTCGGGACGGCAAAATTCCACGGCTATGTCGTGGCCGCCGCGCTCGGCTCGGCGCCGTTCTTCACTTTTCTTGGCGGCGGCCCGCATGTGGTGGTGACGCTGATGGGGCGCACTTCGGCCGAATACGGCGCTTGGTTTGCGATCACGTCGCTCGGCTACATGGCCGGCAATTTCACGGCGTCGCGGCTGTCGCAGCGGCTCGGCGTCGACGCCATGATCATGCTCGGCATCGCGGTCGAACTGGCGGGTGCGTGCCTGACCGCCGCGCTCGTCGTGAGCCTGCCGGACGCAGGACCTGCGGTCATCTTTCTTCCGCAGATCATCATCTCCTACGGCAACGGCGTGCTGCTGCCCAATGCCATTGCCGGCGCCGTCAGCGTTCGCCCGCAGGCGGCGGGCGCCGCGTCGGGCATCGCGGGGTTCGCGCAGATGGCGACCGGCGCGGGCGCGACGCAACTTGTCTCATTGGCGCTTGTGGGCGCAACCACCGCGCTGCCGATGGCCTTGATGATGGTGGCCGAGGTAGTCGCGGTCGCGCTGTTGTTTTGGCTGTTGGCGCGCCGGGACGAGCAAGTCGCGGTCTAGTTTGAATCGCCGACCAGTTTCAGCCACTCGTCTTCGGTGAGCACCTCGACCCCGAGCTTCTTGGCCTCGGCCAGTTTGGAGCCGGCGCCGGGACCGGCGACGACGTAGTCGGTCTTCTTCGACACCGAACCCGCCGCCTTGGCGCCGAGCCGTTCGGCCTGCGCTTTCGCCTCCTCGCGCGTCAACTTTTCGAGCGAACCGGTGAACACCACGGTCTTGCCGGCAATTTTGGAGTCGGTCTTCGGCTTTTCGACGTCGCGGATATCGACTTCCTTGGTCAACCGCTCGACGATGCCCTTGTTGTGGCTTTCGCCGAAATAGGCCCTGATGCTCTCGATCACGGTGTCGCCGATCTGGTCGAGCGCATCCATCTCGGCAATCGCCTCCTCGTCGCCCTTGGCGACTTTCAGGCAGGCGTCGTGGAAGGCGTTCCATGAGCCGTAGCCGCGTGCCAGCGCCCGCGCCGTCGTCTCGCCGACATGGCGCATGCCGAGCGCATAGATAAAGCGGTCGAGCGGGATATCGCGGCGCTCGGCGATCGCAGCAAACAAATTGCGCACCGAGGTTTCGCCATAGCCTTCTTCGTCCTCGAGCTTGATCTTGTTGTTGCGCGCTTGCAGCTTAAAAATGTCGGCGGGCTCCTTGACCCAGCCCTTCTCGAAGAACAGTTCGATCTGCTTCTCGCCCAGGCCTTCGATGTCGAAGGCGCCGCGCGAGGAAAACAGCTTCAAATGCTCGATCTTCTGGTAGGGACAGGCGAACTCGCCGGTGCAGCGCAGCCGCGCGCCTTCCTCGCCGGTCGCCGTCGTCTCGCGCACGATCTCGGTCTTCAAGGGACACGGACATTTTTTCGGGAAGTGATAGGGCCTGGCGCTCTTTGGCCGCTTGCCGATGACGACGTCGACCACCTGCGGGATGACGTCGCCGGCGCGCTGGATGATGACGGTATCTCCAATCCGAATGTCGCGCCCTTCCCGCAGCACCTCGCCCTTGTTGCCGACGCCCTTGATATAATCCTCGTTGTGCAGCGTGACATTCTGCACAATGACGCCGCCGACGCCGACCGGCTCGAGCTTGCCGACCGGCGTGAGCGCGCCGGTGCGACCGACCTGGATCTCGATGTCTTTCAACACCGTGATGGCGCGCTCGGCCGGGAACTTGTGCGCGATGGCCCAACGTGGCGAACGCGAGACAAAGCCGAGCCGTTCCTGCCAGTCGAGGCGGTCGACCTTGTAGACGACGCCGTCGATATCGTAGTCGAGGCCGGCGCGCTGCTCCTCGATCTTGCGATGAAAGGCGAGCAACTCCTCGGTCGAGCGGCAGAGTTTGGTCAGTGGATTGGTCTTGAAGCCGCACGTCTCGAACCACTTGATCATGCCGGACTGGGTGTCGGCCGGCAATTGCGCTCATCTCGCCCCAGGCGTAAGCAAAGAAGCCGAGCGGGCGCGAGGCCGTGATGGACGGGTCCTTCTGGCGCACCGAGCCGGCCGCCGTATTGCGCGGGTTGACATAGAGTTGCTCGCCGGCCGCTTTCTGCCGTTCGTTGAGTTTGAGGAAGTCGGCCTTGGTCATGTAGACCTCGCCGCGCACCTCGCAGACCGGCGGTACTTTTTTGCCTTTCAGCTTTTGCGGCACGTCCTCGAGCGTGCGGATATTGGCGGTGACGTCCTCGCCTTCGGTGCCGTCGCCGCGGGTGGCGGCTGTGACGAGCTCGCCGTTCTCGTAGCGCAACGACATCGACAGGCCGTCGATCTTCGGCTCGGCGCTGAAAGCGATTTTCTCGTCTTCGCCGAGCTTGAGAAAGCGGCGGATGCGCGCGACGAAATCGATGACGTCTTCGTCCTTCATCGCATTGTCGAGCGAGAGCATCGGCACCGCGTGGCGCACTTTCTTGAAACGGCCGGACGGCGCGGCGCCGACCCGGACCGACAGCGACTCCAACGTGCGCAAATCGGGAAAGCGCACCTCGATGGCGTTGTAGCGCTCGCGCAGCGCATCATACTCGGCGTCGGTGATGACCGGCGCGTCCTGCTGGTAATAGCGCCTGTCGTGCTCGGCGATTTCGCGTGTCAGCCGGTCGTGCTCGGTCTTCGCCTGCCGGGCGGTCAGCAATTCGACCGGAGTTTTGTCGATTTTGACTTTGGCTTTGGCCATGTCGTCTCACGGCCGGGCTGCGGCCGGCCATCTCATGTTGTCGGCAATCTAAAGGCCAGAAACCCAAGCACAAGGCTTGGACCCGCCGGAACCCCTTGTTTCGCACGGGCAATTGCCGGAAGGTCGGGCAACAAGAAACCTGAGGAAACGTAAGGCTCCGCATGCTGATCCACCCGCGCGGCAAGGACCGTCCCTTCCATCTCGGACCGTTTCCGCTGGAAACGCTGCGGACCGACGAGGCCGTGGCCGCGCGCGAGGCGGCACGACCCCCCCGTCCGGCCGAGCGGGAACCGGAGCCGCAGGGACCGCTCGCGCGCGCCGCCGACCACTACCGCGCCCTGTTCGTCAAATTCGCCGCGGGCGAGGCCGGCGCCGCAGCAGGCGCCGGTGCCCGACGATCTTGCGCGCCGCGCCGCCGACATCAAGGGCTCGGCTTATTTTCTCGACGCCGCGCAGGTCGGCATTTGCCGCATGATGCCGAACGCCTGGGCCGCCGGCGGCGATCACCCGGCGCATGGCTTCGCGGTGGTGATGCTGGTCGAGCGCCCGCGCAGGCCTGAAGCCGATACGCTCGCCTTCGACTGGATCGTGCCCGCACGCGCGGCGATCGCGGACATGCGCGCGGCGGAAATCGCGGTCTGCGTCGCCGGCCATATCCGCGCCATGGGCTTTGCGGCTGCGGCGCATTTCACCGGGCACAGCCTGGTCGACGCCGAGCGGCTGGCGGTGCTGGCGGGGCTCGCCGTGCGCGGCGAGGATGGGACTATTCGCAATCCCTATCTCGACGACTTTTCGCTTGCCGTCGTCACGACCGATTATGAATTGGCGACCGACCGGCCGCTGCATGCAAGCGCGCTTCACGCCAAGGGCCTCGCCTATTGGCTGGGGATCAACGGCGCGCAATCTGGCCGCGAGCGCAACCGGCAGAACAAGCGCGCCATGCACCTCTCGCGCTTCCCGATGGAAACCGTCAAGCGCGTCGCCCGCCCGACCACGCTCATTCTCGACGACGAGGTGCCGCAGGTACCCAAGCGCGCGGCCTTCTTCCAGCGCGCGTTGCACGGCGACCTCGGCGACAAGGCGAAAGCCGAGCGCACGCGCTTTGCCTTCAAGACGCCGCTGTCGTGGAGCCTGCTGCAGGTGATCCGTGCGCTGGTGCCGTTCCAGGGCGGCAACAGCGCAGCCGTCGTCGATCTTGCCAAGTATCGCGACCGCCAAGCCAATGCGCGTGCCATCAAGGCGCTGTCCTACGCGCTGGGCGCCGACCTCACCGGCATCTGCGAGGTACCGCGCTATGCCTGGTACTCGCACAAGGAGGACGGCAAGGAAATCAAGCCCTATCACCGTTACGCCGTGGCGATGCTGATCGACCAGGGCTTCGACACCATGGAAGGCGCCAGCGGCGACGACTGGATCTCCGGCGCGCAGTCGATGCGCGCCTACCTGCGCGGCGCCGTCATCGCCGGCATCATGGCGGAGATGCTGCGCGAACTTGGCTTTTCGGCGCGCGCGCAGACCAACGCCGACTCCGACGTGCTGCACATTCCGGTCATCCTGTGGGCGGGCCTGGGTGAACTGTCGCGCATCGGCGAACTGGTGCTCAATCCGTTTGTCGGCCCGCGCTTCAAGTCGGTTGTGATGACGACCGACTTTCCGATGGAAGTGGACCAGCCGATCGATTTCGGCCTGCAATATTTCTGCTCGAACTGCCTCAAATGCGCGCGCGAATGTCCCTGCGACGCCATCCCCTTCGGCGACAAGGTGATGTTCAACGGCTACGAGATCTGGAAGCCGGACGTCGAGCGTTGCACGCGGTATCGGTTGACCAATGCGCGCGGCTCCGCCTGCGGACGCTGCATGAAGACATGCCCAATCAACAAGGTGGTCGATGCCGACGGCGCGGTGCTCACGCGCGTGGCGAGCTGGTTCGGCGTCAACGCGATGGCGCTGAAGCCCTTGATGGTGCCTTTCGCCACCTGGTTCGATGACTGGATCGGCAACGGGCGGCGCAATCTGGCGAAGAAATGGTGGCTCGACCTCGAGATCGTCAACGGCACGGTGGTCGTACCGCGCGCCACCAACGAGCGCGACATCGATCCCGCCCGCAAGGTCGATCCGGCCGCGGCCATGCAGAAGATGGCCTATTATCACGCCAATATGATGCCGCCGCCGAACGATCCAGCGCCGCATGGCGTCGACCGCAAAGCGGCATTGGCGGCACGCGAATTATTGGAAACGCCGGACCGGGCGCGTACGCGTCATGCGGCCGGTGGACCGATCCCGGCGCATTACGTGCCGACGCCGCCGGTCGGCGTCGCTGCCAAGGCAAGAGCGGCCAAGAGCCCCTATGATTGACTGCACTTGAAGAGCGGGAGCTGAACGCATCACCGTCTCCATAACGGGTATCCATGAAAAAAATCGGCTTCCTGTCCTTCGGCCATTGGACGCCCTCGCCCCAATCGCGGACGCGATCGGGCGCCGACGCCCTGCTGCAATCGATCGACCTCGCCGTCGCGGCCGAGGAACTCGGCGCCGACGGGGCTTACTTCCGGGTGCACCATTTCGCCCGCCAGCTCGGCTCGCCCTTCCCGCTGCTGGCGGCCGTCGGTGCCAAGACCAAGCGGATCGAGATCGGCACCGCGGTGATCGATATGCGCTACGAAAACCCGCTGTACATGGCGGAGGACGCAGGCAGTGCCGACCTGATCGCCGGTGGCCGCCTGCAACTGGGCATCTCTCGTGGGTCGCCCGAGCAGGTGATCGATGGATGGCGCTACTTCGGCTACGCCCCGCCGGAGGGCATGAGCGACGCCGACATGGCGCGCCGCCACACCGAGGTGTTTCTCGACGTACTGCGTGGCGAAGGCTTCGCCCAGCCCAGCCCGCGGCCGATGTTCTCAAACCCGCCGGGCCTGCTGCGGCTCGAGCCGTTCTCGGAGGGCCTGCGCGAACGCATCTGGTGGGGCGCCGGCACCAATGCGACGGCGGAATGGGCGGCCAAGCTCGGCATGAACCTGCAGAGTTCGACGCTCAAGATCGACGAGAGCGGCAAGCCCTTCCACGTTCAGCAGGCCGAGCAGATCAGGCTGTACCGCGCGGCGTGGAAAGAGGCCGGGCACGCGCGTACGCCACGGGTGTCGGTCTCGCGTAGCATTTTTGCCCTGGTGGACGACCGCGACCGGATGTATTTCGGCCATGACGAGAGCGAGGACCAGGTCGGCATGCTCAGCGAAAAAGAGCGCGCCATTTTCGGCCGCAGCTACGCGGCCGAGCCGGTTGACCTCATTGAACAGCTTAAAGCAGACGAGGCCATCGCCGAGGCCGACACGCTGCTCTTGACCGTCCCCAATCAGCTCGGCGTCGATTACAACGCCCACGTCATCGAGGCGATTCTCAAACACGTCGCGCCTGCGCTCGGATGGCGGTGAACGGTTAAATTCATGCGTCATTCCGGGGCGCGAGCCGCCGGGTCCGCGCATAGCGCGGCCCGATGATAAACTCCGCGAGCGAACCCGGAATCCATACTCCGCAGCCGAGATTATGGGGTACAGCCGAAAGACATATTTTGCGATCGAACGACCGGGATTATGGATTCCGGGTTCCGGCCTGCGGCCGGCCCCGGAATGACGACATAATTTTAACTCGCCTGTTTGATCAGCCGCTCGGCGGCGGCGCGCGCTTCGTTGGTGATCTCGGCGCCCGCCAGCATGCGCGCGATTTCCTCGCGGCGGCGGTCCTGTTCCAGCGACACGACGCGCGTTGCGACCCGCCTGCCCTTCTCCAGCGCGTCCTTCGAGATGAGGTAGTGGCGGTCGGCGCGCGCGGCGACCTGCGGCGCGTGCGTCACCGCCAGGACCTGCACACGGTCGGCGAGACGTGCGAGCCGTACCCCAATTGCATCTGCCACCGCGCCGCCGACGCCGGTGTCGATCTCGTCGAAGACGAGCGTCGGCGCCGAGCCGCGATCGGCCAGCACGACTTTCAGCGCCAGCAGAAAGCGCGCCAGTTCGCCGCCGGAGGCGACTTTCATCAAAGGCCCCGGCCGCGTGCCCGGATTGGTCTGCACCCAGAACTCGACGCGGTCGAAACCGTTGGGACCGGCGTTTGCCGCATCGCTTTCGATGTGGGTGGAGAACTTGGCGCGCTCGAGCTTGAGCGGCTTGAGCTCGCCATTGACGGCTTTGTCGAGGCTCGCCGCCGCCTTGGCGCGCGATTTGGCGAGCGCCTCGGCGGCCTTGCGATAATCGGCTTCGGCCGCGGCGGCGGCCACTTCCAGCGTTTTCAGTTTTTCTTCGCCGGCATCGATCAAGGCAATGTCCGAGCGATAGCGCTGGGCGAGCGCTGCCAGCTCGTCGACCGGCACACTGTATTTGCGCCCTGCTGCACGCAACGCGAACAGCCGCTCCTCGATGCGCTCGAGTTCGGCCGGATCGAAATCGGCGGCGCGTAAGGCAGCTTCCAGGTGCGCGCGCGCCTCTTCGAGCCCGGTCAGCGCGACATCGAGCGCCTTCACCGTCGGCTCGATCAGCGCAGGCGCCTGCGCGCTGCGCCGCTCAAGCTTGCGGATGACGCCGGCGAGCGCCGGCAGCGACGAGTTGGAGCCTGAGAGCGACTCTTGCGCGTCGCGCAAATCCTCCGCCACCTTTTCGGACTGCATCATGGTCGTGCGGCGTTCGGCGAGTGTCGTCTCCTCGCCGGCCTGGGGGCTGAGCGTGTCGAGTTCCTCAACCGCATGGCGCAGCCAGTCGCTCTCGCGCCGCGCGCGCGCGACCTCCTCGCGATGGGCTTGCGCTGCGGCTTCCGCCGTGCGGCGGGCGTCCCACAACGCGGCGACGCGCGCGGCACAGGACTCCAGGCCGCCGAAAGCGTCGAGCAGGCCGCGATGGGTGGCGGCATCGGTGAGCGCGCGATCGTCATGCTGGCCGTGGATCTCGACCAGCGCCTCGCCCAGTTGTTTCATCACCTGCACGCTCACCGGCTGGTCGTTGACGAAGGCGCGCGTACGCCCGTCGGCGAATTGCACGCGGCGCAGGATCAGTTCGTCTTCGGCGGCGATGTCGTTGCCGCTCAGCAGCGCGCGCGCCGGATGATCGTTTTCGACGTCAAAGGCGGCAATGACCTGCCCCTGCTCGGCACCCTGGCGCACCAATGTCTGGTCGCCGCGCGCGCCCAAAGCCAAGGCAAAGGCATCGAGCAGGATCGACTTGCCGGCGCCGGTCTCGCCGGTGAGCACGGCAAGGCCCTCGGCAAAATCGATGTCGAGCCGGTCGATCAGCACGATGTCGCGGATCGAAAGTCGGGAAAGCATAAAACGGCCAGGTCCGGTGAGGCTTCATCTGCCCGGACTCGGCCCGGGCCTTCACGCCTTTCAGATTCGCTATCATTAAAGACGGAAATGGCCGGCACAAGGTCCATGCGCATGCGGCGAAGGCGGAACCCGCTGCCGGCTATGACGCTGTAAATGGGCCTAAGTGCCCATAACCGACTTTTGGAAGTTCGCGAAGGCCTTGCTGATCCAGGAGCCCTTGTTTTCGCTGGGCTCGTTGCCACCGGATTTCACCAGCGCATAGGCGTGCTTGTACCAGGTACTGTCGGGGAAATTGTGCCCCAGCACGGCGGCGGCGGTCTGCGCCTCGCCGGTAATGCCGAGCGCCATATAGGCTTCCGTCAGCCGCTCCAGCGCCTCCTCGACCTGGCGCGTGGTTTGGTAGCGCGTGATCACCACTTTGAACCGGTTGATGGCGCCGGTGTAGTCCTTGCGCTCGAGATAGTAGCGGCCGATCTGCATTTCCTTGCCGGCGAGCTGGTCGCGCGCGACCTGGATCTTCTGCTTGGCGCTTTGCGCATATTCGCTGGTCGGGTATTTGCGAACGACTTCGTCGAGTGCTGCGAGCGCCTTCTCGGTGCGCGACTGGTCACGCGTGATGTCGGGAATTTCGTCGTAGTAAGACGCCGCAATCAGATATTGCGCGTAAGCGGAATCCGGACTGCCGGGATGCAGAGTCACGTAGCGTTTGGCCGCGCCGACGCACTGCTCATATTCGGCGGCCGTGTAATAGGCATAGGCCGACATCAGCAGCGATTTGCGCGCCCATTCTGAATAAGGGTGCTGGCGGTCGACTTCTTCGAAGTTCTCAGCCGCCTTCTTCGGATCGTGCTTGACGTTGAGATAATAGAGACCCTCATTGTAGAGGCGATCGGCCGGCGCATCGGGCGCCAATTCCTTTTTCTGGAAAAAATTGAACTCGTTGGCGCTGCAGGCGCCAAGGCTCGCGGCCAGGAGCAGCACGGCGGCGGTGCGCAAAAGGCGGCCGGCGCGCGACCGCGTTGGCGGCGTCATCGATGCGGCGCGATCACGAACGGAATGCTGCACGAAGTCCCATCCCAAGTATTCCGGCCAAGCATTCTGGTCCGCTTTTCCCGAAAACCGGCGCAGGACCCCCTTGCACCGCTGCTTGATCGCGCTGGTTTAGACGAAAAAACCGGGCTTCGCCAAGCGTTTAAGCCGACAATCGGCCCGGATTAAGGCGGAGGGTTAAGCGGAAATCCTGCTCGATTTCAGGACATTTCCGGCCCGTAGGCCGGGGCCACGAGTCCGGTCGCGACGTCGGCATGGCCGCGCGGACGACGCACCGGCTCGGCCGCCTCCACCACGCGCCAAGCGGTCGGATCGGCCATCAGAGCGGACAGCACCGCGTGGTTGAGCTTGTGGCCGCCGCGCACGGTCTTGTAGGCGGCAAGCAAGGGCTGGCCGGCAAGCGCGAGGTCGCCGATGGCGTCGAGCGCCTTGTGGCGCACGAATTCGTCGGCAAAGCGCAGGCCGTCCGGATTGAGCACGCGATCTTCCGTGATCACGAGCGTGTTCTCGAACGAGGCGCCGAGCGCGTAGCCCGCGCTCCACAATTTCGAGACGTCCTTCATGAAGCCGAAGGTGCGGGCGCGCGCGATCTCGCGGCGGAAGGTGTCCGGCGTGACGTCGAGCGCCAATGCCTGCTTGCCGATGAGCGGATGATCGAAATCGATTTCCGCCTCGACGCGGAACCCATGTTCATAGGGGCGCAGCTCGCCGAAGGCGCCGTTCTTTTCGACGCGCACCGGCTTGAGCACTTCGATATAGCGGCGCGGCAACGCGCGCATGGTCAGGCCGGCCTGATCGAGCGCCTCGACGAAGGGCGCGGCACTGCCGTCCATGATCGGCACTTCCGGTCCGTCGATCTCGATCACGACGTTATCGACGTAGAGACCGCGCAGCGCCGCCAGCAGATGTTCGGCGGTCGAACACAACGGGCCCGAGGCGTCGCCCAGCACGGTCGCGAATTCGGTTGCGGTGACCGCGCGCACGTCGGCACGCACCTCGCGTTCGACGGTGCCGTCTGCGCGGATGCGCTGGAAAACGATGCCGCTGTCGTCGTCGGCAGGATTGAGCGTGAGTGTGGCAGGACGGCCGGAATGAACGCCAACGCCGGAGAGGGCGGTCTGGTCGCGCAGCGTCGTCTGTTTCGCGCCCTTCATTAAACCCCAAATCCGCCAGCTCAAACGTTAAGCTGCGCGGTCCCCTATCCGGCCCCCACCGGGCCGCATTTCGCCGTCACATTCAGCGACTACCCGTCAGTGGAAAAGGCAGCCCCAGGAAGAAAAAAGTCCCTTACAGCGCTGAAACTTAGGCTACCGGACCGGCCTTCTCCAACTCACGCTTTCTTACCGACTGTTACTCTTTTTTGCCGCATTGCCGCCGCCAAACGCGCACGATCATGGCGTGAGGCAGCCCGGAACCGGCTTGCCCCCGCACAAGAAACCGCCCGCGAGACTAGTATTTGTTAACGATTTCAGAAGCTTAAACTAAGGCCGAAAAGCAAACGGCCCCGCTCCAGTGCGCTGGGGCGGGGCCGCATAGGCTTTTTCGGCAGCGTCAGTTGGCCTGACGGCGCAGGAAAGCCGGAATGTCGAGCTGGTCGTCCTCGCCCGAATTATGCACAGGCGCTGAGCGGCCGTGCGGGTCGAGACCCTGCGGGGCGGCGCGCCGGGCATAGTCCGAGACCGGAGGCGTCGGACGCCCTTCCGGCTGACGGGCGGCCGGACGAACCGGACGCTCGAACTGCGGCATGGGGTCGGCGAAACGCGGAGCCGTCGGCGCCTCGGCTTCCTCGCCTTTGCGGCCGATGCCGACGGAGGCAAGCCGCTGCATCAGCGACATGCGGCGCTTCTCGGGATGGTCCTCGCCGAGTTCGCCGCGTTGCGCCCGCAGTTCATTCTGCGCCGGCAGCGGCAGTTCGTCGATGCGAGGCATGCGCGGCGCACGCGCGATGCGCTCGGGCGCCGGCGGAATGAACGCCTTCGGCATCGGCGGCTCGGCCGGCGGCGGTTCGGCCGCAGTCGGTTCGAACAGCGACGGCTTCATCGGCATCGGACGGATCGACACATCCGAATTGCCGCTCGACGGCAGGATGGCGGCGGCGACTGCGGCGTGCGCGGCCGACTCGATCGACCCGGCCGGTGCTGGCGCGGGCCTGGCAGGCGGAGCGATTTCGGCTGCGGCCGGTGTGGGCGTTACCGTCGGCGTCGCGCGCTCGATGCGGTCGGCGATGCGGCGCGTATCGGCACGCAGCTTGCCGGCCAGTTCCTTGAGCGCGTGTTCCGCCTGGCTTGGCTGGCTCGGCTGTAACTGCTTGACGGCGGCGAGATCGATGCCCGTCGCCACGACCGAGACGCGAATGATGCCGTCGAGGCTCTCGTCGAACGTCGCGCCGACGATGATGTTGGCGTCGGGATCGACCTCCTCGCGGATGCGGGTCGCCGCCTCGTCCACTTCGTAGAGCGTGAGGTCCTTGCCGCCGGTGATCGAGATCAACAGGCCCCTGGCGCCCTTCATGGAGGCGTCGTCGATCAGCGGGTTGGCGATGGCGGCTTCCGCTGCAGTGAGCGCGCGCTTCTCGCCGGAGGCCTCGCCGGTGCCCATCATCGCCTTGCCCATCTCGCGCATGACCGCGCGCACGTCGGCGAAGTCGAGATTGATCAGGCCTTCCTTGACCATCAAATCGGTGATGCAGGCCACGCCCGAATAGAGCACCTGGTCGGCCATCGCGAAGGCGTCGGCGAAGGTGGTCTTTTCGTTGGCGACCCGGAACAGGTTCTGGTTCGGGATGATCAACAGCGTGTCGACCACCTTCTGCAGTTCGGCGATGCCGGCTTCGGCAAAGCGCATGCGGCGCTGGCCTTCGAAGTGGAACGGCTTGGTCACCACGCCGACGGTGAGGATGCCCATGTCGCGCGCGACCTTGGCGATAATGGGCGCTGCGCCGGTGCCGGTGCCACCGCCCATGCCGGCGGTCACGAACACCATATGCGCGCCGGTCAGGTGATCGCGGATCTCGTCGATCACCTCTTCGGCTGCCGCACGGCCAACTTCGGGTTGCGAGCCGGCGCCGAGACCTTCGGTCACCTGCGCGCCCATCTGCACGATGCGCTCGGCCTTCGACAGCGTGAGCGCCTGCGCATCGGTGTTGGCGACCACGAAGTCGACGCCTTGCAGGCCGGCCGTGATCATGTTGTTGACTGCGTTGCCGCCGGCGCCGCCAACGCCGAACACCGTGATGCGCGGCTTCAACTCGTGAATGTCGGGGATCGTCAGATTAATCGTCATGGGTTTGCCTCTTTATGGACGGGCAGCCCGTTCGCCTGCACGCGAACGCCGCCGAACACGACCGGTCCGCCACCGGCCGTTGCTTGATTCCGGTCAACACGGATCAGAAACTTTCGCGTAGCCATTGTCCGACCCTTGCCATGTAACCGCCCGTTCCTGTCATCAGCGCCCGCGTTTTTCGCGGTTCGAAGTGTTCGAGATGTGCCGCCTGTGGATAGACCAGAAGCCCCGCCACCGCCGCGAAGGCCGGCCCTTTGGCCGCCTCGGGGAGCCCCGCAATGCCGAGCGGCCGGCCGATACGCACCGGCCGCTGCAGAATGCGAGAGGCAAGATCGGCAATACCGGCGAGTTGGCTCGCGCCACCGGTTAAGACCACGCGCCCGCGCGGCTCGGCCGAAAAGGGCGAAGCTGCCAGCCGGTCGCGCACCATTTCGAGGATCTCCTCGACGCGGGGCTTGATGATTCGCACGACCGCCGCCCGCGAAACAAATTGCGGGGGCTCACGATCATCGTCTCCAACCGGAGGTATAGTGATCATGTCGCGTTCGTCCGATCCACCGGTCAAAACACTGCCATAAATCGCTTTGATTCGCTCAGCATCCGCGATTCGGGTGTGCAATCCTCGCGCGAGATCCATGGTCACGTGCGCCCCGCCGAGGCCAAATCCGTCGCAGTGCACGAAGCGACCGTTGGAAAACACCGCCAAAGTGGTTGTTCCCGCTCCCATATCGATGGTTGCAGCGCCGAGATCGGCTTCATCGTCGGCGAGCGAGGCCAGCGCCGCCACATAGGGCGTCGCAACCAAGGCTTCGACCGAAAGATGCGAGCGCTCCACCGTGAGCATCAGATTGCGCACGGTCGCCACCTCGGCGGTGACCATGTGCATGTCGACCCCGAAACGGTGGCCGAGCATGCCGCGCGGCTCGCGGATGCCGCTGGCGGCATCGAGCGCATAGTCCATGGGCAGCGAATGCAGCACGGCGCGCCCGTCGCGCACCGAATGGCGGCTGGCGGCGGCTAAAACGCGCGCGATTTCGGTATCGGTGACGACGCCGCCCGCAAGGTCGATGTCGGCGATGAAGCGCTCGCTGGCCAGCCGGCCGCCGGAGAGCGACACCACCACCGATTCAAGCTGAAGACCGGCCATGCGCTCGGCCATATCGATAGCATGGCGCACCATCTCCTCGGCTTCGTCGAGATCGACGACGGCGCCAGCTTTCATGCCGCTCGCAGCGATGTGCGAGAAGCCGAGCACGCGCACGCCGTGGCTGCGGCGGCGCAATACGTCTTGCGGGGCCTGCGGCTCGAGCCGCGCGATCATGCAAACGATCTTGCTGGTGCCGATGTCGAGCGCCGCCACTGCGGCGGAGCGCCGGGGCGACACCGGCTTCATCTTTGGTGTGAGGCCGAAGCGCAATACGGTCACGCTTCCCCTCCCTTGCCCTTCTTCTTGTTTTTCTCAAGCGCCCGAAGCGTGTCGTCCCGTGCCGCCGCCGCGGCATCCGACAAACGCACGGTCACGCGGTCGGCAAGACGCAAATCGACGAGCACGATGTCGCGCGAGAGCAATTTCTTGCTGCGATCGAGATCGGCCAAGGTCTGCAGCGCGTGCACCGGATTGCTTTCCGGCAGCAGCACCTCGACGCCGTTCTTCAGATGCAGGCTCCAGCGGCGGTCGGCGACCAGCACCGAGGATTGCACCTGGCGCGCAATCGCGGGAAAGCGGTGGACGATGTCGAGGAAGGCGCGGCCCTCGCGCGCGGCGGCGCGCCCGACCAACAGCGGCAACGACAGGAAACGGTCAGACGCATAAGGCTCAAGCACCGTTCCATCGGAGGCGATCAGCGAGATCGTGCCGTCCTTTTGCCAGAGCGCGAACGGCACGCGCTCCTTGATGGCGATGCGCAGGCGTCCCGGATAAAGCTTGAGCACGCTCGCTTCGGCGATCCATGGATCGTTGAGCAGCCGCGCGCGGGTGCGTGCCGCGTCGAGAAACAATAACGAGGAGCGGACGGTGATGCCGGCGATGCCGAGAATGGTTTCGCGGCTGACTTCGTGCTGACCGGCGACCGCGACTTCCGCGATGTGGAAGCCGACGGCGTTGGCGATGTCGTCGCAAATATCCTGCACCTGCGCCGTGAAATCCTCTGCGTGGTTGCCTTTGACCACGCCGTAGCAGGTCGACGCGAGCAGCAGCAACGCGGCGGCGCTGGCACCCAGGCCACGCGGCGGATCAAGCGCGACGATCGACGCCACGACGCGCGCAAGCCGTCCGCGCCGGCGCAGCGCAAACTGCGCGGCTCTCGACGTCGGCGACTGGGCGAAGCGTCCGCGATCGTGCATCGCACTTTCTTTTTCGGTCGTGCCCCGCGAAGGAGCATCGGCGAGCGTTTGACCCCGAGGCGGCCGGTCCCTTAGCGGCCGCCACAAAGCCGTTGTCCACGGCAGTCCCGATACGCACGACACCGGCGGCGCGCGACGCGCCGCGAGACCCCGCTTGACGCCTAGTCTTCGGCGCAGTTGGTAAACAATTAGTAAAGTTTGAAGGAATACAGACGTTTAGACGCGAGAATGCCGCGCCGTTGCGCGCGAGGCACGGTTCAAAGAGGCGCTTTCAGGGCACGGGTTCAGCGCTCGAGCGAGGCGTCCTCGACCATCCAGCGCACCAGTTCCTCGAAACTGATGCCGGCATAGGCGGCCAAGTCCGGCACCAGCGAGGTTTCGGTCATACCCGGCTGCGTATTGACTTCCAGGCAGAACAGACCTTGCAGGCCGGCTCGCGTATCGTCGTAACGGAAGTCGGCACGACTGACGCCACGACACTCGAGTGCGCGATGCGCAGCGACCGAAAGCCGGCGGCATTCCTCATAGACCTCGGACGAAATCGGCGCGGGCAGAATGTGCTTCGAGCCGCCGGGCGCATACTTGGCTTCGTAGTCGTAGAACTTGGTCGCCGGCACGATCTCGATGACGCCAAGCGCCTTCTCGCCCATCACGGCGCAGGTGAGTTCCTTGCCCGCGATGAACGGTTCGACCAGGACCGTTTCACCGAACGTCCAGTCCGCACGCATCAGTTCCTGCGGCGGATGCGCGTGATCCTCGCGCACGATGAAAACGCCGACGCTGGAGCCTTCTGCCACCGGTTTGATGACATAAGGGCGCGGCAGCAGATGCTGCTTCGCCGCCTCGCTGCGCGTGGCGATCATGCCGCCCGGCACCGGCACGCCGGCGGCACGCAGGACGTTCTTGGTCATTTCCTTGTGCATTGCCGCCGCCGACGCAAGGACGCCGGAATGACTGTAGGGGATGCCGACAATCTCCAAGAGGCCCTGGATCGTGCCGTCCTCGCCGGGACGCCCGTGCAGCATGTTGAGCGCGACGTCGGGCCTGAGGTCTCGCAAGGTCGTGGCGATATCGCGGGTCACGTCGAGGCGGCTGACGCGATAGGTGCCCAACTTGTCGAGCGCGGCGGCGCAAGCCTCGCCGGAGCGCAAGCTCACCTCGCGTTCGGCCGACCAGCCTCCCATCAAGACAGCGACGTGTTTCATGAGACTTTTTCCTGACGCGTGATCATATCCGAAAATCGGTGCCCACTTTTCGGGATCACGCGTTAGCTACTCCAATTCTCTTAATTTCCCAGTCCAGTTCGATGCCCGAATGCGCCTTCACGCGTTCGCGCACGGTCTCGCCCAATGTCTCGATGTCGGTGGCGGTCGCATGGCCGAGATTGATGAGGAAGTTGCTGTGCAGAGCCGAGACCTGCGCGCCACCGACGGTGAGCCCGCGGCAGCCGGCTTCGTCGACCAGCTTCCACGCGCTCATGCCGGGCGGGTTCTTGAAGGTGGAGCCGCCGGTGCGGTTGCGCGGCTGGCTGGCCTCGCGCTTGTGCTTGATCGCATCCATTTCGGCGGCGATCTCGTCCATATTGCCGGGACGGCCCTGCAACAGCGCGCTCGTGAAGATGACATCCTCGGGCACGCCGCAATGGCGATAGGAAAAGCCCATGTCGGCATTGCTGAAAGTACGGATATTGCCCTGGCGGTCGACGCCGCGCGCCTCGACCAGCACGTCCTTGGTTTCGCCGCCGTAGGCGCCGCCGTTCATGCGCAGCGCACCGCCGATCGAGCCGGGAATCCCGGACATGAAAGCAAGACCGGCGATGCCGGCATCGCGCGCCGCGCGCGCCACCATCACGTCGAGCAGCGCCGCGCCGGCGACAAGCCGATGACCCTCTTCCACTTTAACCTCGTTGAAGCCGCGGCCGAGCCGGATCACCACACCGGCCACGCCGCCGTCACGCACGATGGTGTTGGAGCCGGCGCCGATCGTGATCGCCGAACTATCAGCCGGCAGATTGCGCAGGAAATACGAAAGATCGTTTTCGTCCTCCGGCAAGAAGAAGACTTGCGCCGGGCCGCCGACGCGAAACCAGGTCAGCTCGGCGAGCGACTGGTTGGCGAGCAGCCGCCCGCGCAAGTCCGGCATGCGCGCTTTCAGTTCGCCCGTGATATCGGGGAAACTCATAGCGCCTTCAATTCATCCGGCAGCGCCTGCGCCCATTGCGTGATCGAGCCGGCGCCGAGACAGATGACGTAATCGCCGGGCTTGGCCAGTTCCTTGACCAGAGCTGCGAGCTTCTCCGGACCTTCGAGCGGGATCGCCTGCTTGTGACCGTGCGCGCGCAGGCCCGCCACCAAAGTGTCGCGGTCGATGCCGGGGATCGGCGTTTCGCCGGCCGCATAGACCGGCGCCACGATGACGGCATCGGCGTCGTTGAAGCAGGTGCAGAACTGATCGAACAAGTCGTGCAGCCGCGTATAACGATGTGGCTGCATCACCGCGATCACCTGGCCTTCGGCGCTCTCGCGCGCGGCATGCAACACAGCCGCGATCTCGACCGGATGATGGCCGTAATCGTCGATGATCAGCGCACCGTTCCATTCGCCGACGCGCGTAAAGCGCCGCTTGACACCGCCGAACTCGGCGAGTGCCTTGCGGATGCGGTCGTCCTCGACGCCGAGCGTATGCGCCACCGCCACCGCCGCGGTAACGTTGAGCGCGTTGTGGCGTCCCGGCATCGGCAGCGACAGTTTGTCGATTTTGTGCGTGACCTCGCCCTCGCCGTCGCGAAACACGATGGAGAAATGCGAGGCACCGTGGTGATGGTCGAGATCGGTCAGCCGCACATCGGCCTGCGGGTTTTCGCCGTAAGTGAGAATGCGGCGATCGGTGAGCTTGCCGACCAGCGATTGCACCACCGGATGGTCGGTGCACATCACCGCAAAACCATAGAACGGAATGTTTTCGATGAAATCGCGGAAGGCGTCCTGCACCGCTTCGTAGGTATGGAAGTGATCGAGATGCTCGGGATCGATATTAGTGACAATGGCGATGTCGGCCGGCAACTTGAGAAATGTGCCGTCGAACTCGTCGGCCTCAACCACCATCCAGTCGCCGCTGCCAAGCCGCGCATTGGTGCCGTAGGCGTTGATGATGCCGCCGTTGATCACGGTCGGATCGAGACCGCCCGCATCGAGCAACGCCGCCACCAGCGACGTGGTCGTGGTCTTGCCGTGCGTACCGGCGATGGCAACGCACGATTTCAGACGCATCAGCTCGGCCAGCATTTCCGCGCGGCGCACCACCGGCAGGCGCTTGGCGCGCGCCTCCACCAGTTCGGGATTATCGTTCTTGATAGCGGAGGAGATGACCACGACGTCGGCGCCGTCGATGTTTTCGGCTTTGTGGCCGATGGCGATTTTGACGCCCTTTTCGCGCAGCCGCTTGACGTTGGCGTTCTCGGCAACGTCGGAGCCGGTGACGGTGTAATTCAGATTGACCAGCACCTCGGCAATGCCGCTCATGCCGATGCCGCCGATGCCGACGAAATGGACCGGGCCGATATTGCGCGGCAGTTTCATTGGGTCGCCCCCGCCTCTTTGCTATTTCGCCATGTCATGCAGGACGGATCGGACGGGCACAAGCCCGGTAATCGGCGATGCTTAAAGCCCGGCCACAATCGTTACCAGGTGGGCCAGCCGTTCGGCGGCGTCGATGGTGCCGACCGATTTGGCGCCTTGCGCCATCTTTTCCAAGCGCTCGGGATCGTCCGCGAGCGCAACGAGCTCGGCTGCCAGCCGCTCGGGCGTGAAGCCTTTCTGCTCGATCGGGATGGCGCCGCCGGCATCGGCAAGCACGTTGGCGTTGGCAAGTTGATCCTGATCGAGCGCGTGCGGCAACGGCACCAGGATTGCCGGCCGGCCGATGGCGGCAAGCTCGGCAACGGTCGAGGCGCCGGAGCGGGAAACGATGAGATGGGACGCCGCCATGCGCTCCGGCAAATCGGCGAAAAACGACTGGCACTCCGCCTCGACATTTTGCTTTTCATAAGACTCGCGCACCTGCTCGATGTCCTCGAGCCGTGCCTGCTGCACGATCCGCAAGCGCGCGCGCAAGTCCGCCGGCAGCAACGCGATCGCCGCCGGCGCAATCTGCGCCATTACATGCGCGCCTTGGCTGCCGCCGAACACCAGGATTTTCAGCGGCTCTCCGCGCGCCGGCGCGGCATAAGGTGTGTCGGAGACCGCCACGACCTGCGGCCGCACCGGATTGCCGGTGAAGTTGGTCTTAGCGCGCAGATGCGGATCGAGCCGCGTCAGTGTTTTAAAGCTTGTGGCGATGGTGGTGACGCGCGAGGCGAGCATTCGGTTGGCGCGGCCCATGACGCCGTTCTGTTCGTGCAGCACCGTCGGCACGCCGCGCAAACTCGCGGCCAGCAGCGGCGGCACCGTCGGATAGCCGCCGAAACCGACCACGACGGCCGGCTTGATGCGGCCGATCAGCGACCAGGCCTTGGCCGTGCCGAGCATCAGAAGAATGCCGGTGCGCGCGAGCGAAAACGGATCGCGGCCGCGCACAGTTGCGCTCGGGATGAGATGCACGGACCGCGCGGGAAACTTGAAATGCGCCGCGCGCGTATCGGTCGCGAGGTCGATGGTGATGTCGCGCTTTTGCAGCGCGACGGCGAGCGCCTCGGCCGGGAACAAATGGCCGCCGGTGCCGCCGGCCGCAAGCAGAACCAATCTGTTTATCGCCATGACGTCACCGGATCAGACGGCCGCCTCGATCGCGGACAAATCCGGCGTGCGCATGGCGACGCCCGGCTGTTCGCGGGTCAGCGCGAGCAACATGCCGATCGTGTAGCCGATCGAGATCATCGAGGAGCCGCCGTACGAAATCAGCGGCAAGGTCATGCCCTTGGCCGGGATCAAGTGAATATTGACCGCCATGTTGATCGCCGCCTGGCTGCCGAACAAGATCGCCAAGCCGGCCGCCGCGAAACGGATGAACACGTCGTCGCTGCGGATCGCGCGCGCCAGCGCGCGGATGACGATGAAGGCATAGAGCGCGACCAACACCAGGCAGAGCACGATGCCGAATTCCTCCGCCGCCACCGAGAACACGAAGTCGGTGTGGCTCTCGGGAAGAATACGCTTGACGGTGCCCTCGCCCGGCCCGCGTCCGAACCAGCCGCCGCGCATGAAGCTTTCAGTCGCGACGTCGATATTGAAGGTGTCGCCGGTGGACGGATTGAGGAAATGCTGAATGCGGCGGGCGACGTGCGGCACCGTGTAATAGGCAACCAGCAGACCGGAGCCGGCAATGCCGGCAATGCCGAACACCCAGATCATGCGCATACCGGCGAGGAAGAACATCGCGCTCCACACCACCGCGACCAGCATGGTCTGCCCGAAGTCCGGCTGCAGCACGAACAGCACGATCACCGTCACCAACAGCGCCAGTGCGAAGGTGTTGGCCGGCATGTCGGGCCGCTTGGCGGATTCGCCGAACAGCCAGGCGACCATGACGACGAAGGCGGGTTTCAGGAATTCCGACGGCTGGATGTTGACGCCGAAGACGATCAGCCAGCGGCGCGCGCCTTTGATCTCGTCGCCGAAAAACGGGGTGACCGCCACCATGATCAGGCTAATCACGAAGACGATGACGGCGAGACGGCGGACCTGGCGCGGGCTCAAGAACGACACCGACAGCATCACCGCAATGGCGGGGACGAGATAGAGAATGTGCCGGTTGACGAAGTAGAACGGGTCGAGGCCGAGCCGCGCGGCGGCCGGTGGGCTCGCCGCCAGCGACAGCACCACGCCGGCAAGCATCAGCGCGCCGCAGGCGGCAAGCGTGAGCTTGTCGACCGTCCACCACCATTCGCCGAACAGCGTGCGTTGCGCGCGTGAGATCATGCCATTCCCCGTCCGCGGCCCAAGCTGCCGTGTCGCGGTTTAGGAAGCATTAACACTGGGTGTCATTGCCCGCGAAAGCGGGCGATCCCGTAGCCACAAGCTTCTCCGTGAGTACTGGATCGTCCGCTGGAGCCTGCCTTCGCGCTAGCGAGGGCGAACGATGACAACCCGACTTTATTGCGCGGCTTCGACCCCCGGCAGCGCCAATACCAGATCGGTGAACGACTTGCCGCGCACTTCGAAGTTGGGGAACTGATCGAACGACGCGCAGGCCGGAGAGAGCAGTACCACCGCCTCCTTGGCGGACGCGCTTTTCGCGTCGCGGACGGCGGCGGCAACCGCAACCGCCAGCGTATCGTCGATTTCGTAAGGCACCTTGCCGTCGAGCGTCGCGGCAAATTCCCTTGCCGCTTCCCCGATCAGGTAGGCCTTAGCGATGCGCGGGAAGAATTCGGCGAGACTTCGCAATGCCCCCGGCCTTGGCGCGGCCGCCGGCGATCCAATAGATGTCATGGAAGCTGGCCAAGGCGCGTGCCGTCGAGTCCGCATTGGTCGCTTTCGAATCGTTGACAAAGAGAACATGGCCCGATGCCGTCTCCTCGCGGCCGATCGGCTGCATGCGGTGGGCAAGGCCGGGAAAGGTCTTGAGGCCGCGCGCAATCTCTTCCGGCTTGAGCCCGCAATGCAATGCAGCCGCGCAGGCAAACGCCGCGTTTTGCGCGTTGTGCGTTCCCCGGAGCGTCGCGATCCCGGCAAGGTCGCCCAAGATCTCGGCCTCGCCCGGTTCCTGATTGTTGCCCTTCGAGACGATCTTGGTTCCGGAGACGAAATAGCCCCAAGGCAACTGGCGCACGGCGGAGACAGCCATGACCTCGAGATCGTCACGCTCGGACAGGCGGCGCCCGATGACGTCGGACAAATTATCGTCGACACCGACCAAGGAAACCTCGGCATTCGCGACCAGGCGCTCCTTTACGGCGGCATAGTTCTCCAGGCTGCCATGCCGGTCCAGATGATCGGGCGAAATATTGATCAGGATCCCGATCGATGGACGCAGCGAAGGCGCGAGATCGATCTGATAGGAAGAGACTTCCAGCACATAGATTCGGCCAGGCGCGAAAGGCTCGAGCGCCAGCACCGGCACGCCGATATTGCCGCCCATCTGCGCATCGCGGCCGGCGCTTTTAAGCAGATGCGCGGTGAGCGCGGTGGTGGTCGATTTGCCGTTGGTGCCGGTGATCGCGACCACGAGGCAATCAAGACCATATTTCTCGCGCTCGCGAGAAAATAGCTCGATGTCACCGATCACTTCGACGCCGGCCTTGTGCGCAAGCGCCGCGCTCCAATGCGGCGCCGGATGCGTGAGCGGCACGCCCGGCGTCAGCACCAGCGCCGACACGCCCGACCAGTCGAGCGCGCGCAAGTCCTGCGTTGCGATGCCGGCGGCTTGCGCTTCCGCGACCGACTTCTCGTTGTCGTCAAACGCGACGACGTCGGCGCCGCCTTGTCGCAAGGCTTGCGCCGACAACAGCCCGGATTTGCCGAGCCCGAAGACCGCGACCCGCTTGCCGGCGAACGTGGTGATCGGGATCAAGGTTCATCTCAGCTTGAGCGAAGCCAACCCGGCGAGCGCCAGCACCACCGCGACGATCCAGAAGCGGATGACGATCTGGGACTCGGTCCAGCCGAGCTGCTCGTAGTGGTGATGGATCGGCGCCATCTTGAAGACGCGTTTGCCGGTGAGCTTGAACGAGACCACCTGCACGATCACCGACACCGCTTCCAGGACGAACAGGCCGCCGATGATGGCGAGCACGATCTCGTGCTTGATCGCCACGGCGATCGTGCCGAGCAGACCGCCGAGCGACAGCGAACCGGTATCGCCCATGAAGATCGACGCCGGCGGCGCGTTGAACCAGAGAAAGCCAAGGCCTGCGCCAATCACCGCGCCGCATATGATTGCAAGCTCGCCGCTGCCGGCGACATAGTGGATTTGCAGATATTCGGCGAACACGGCGTTGCCGGCGAGATAGGAGATGAGCCCGAAGCTCGCCGCCGCGATCATCACCGGCACGATTGCCAAGCCGTCGAGGCCGTCGGTGAGGTTGACCGCGTTGCCGGCGCCGACGATGACAAAGGCGCCCATCAACACGAAGCCCCAGCCGAGATTGATCACCAGTTCCTTGACGAAGGGGAACACCAGCGAGGTCGCGATCGGCCCGCGGCCGAGATGGGCGAGAATTGTGCAGGCGATGATGGCGATCGCGAATTCCGCCACCAATCGAAATTTGCCCGCGATGCCGGCGTCGGTCTGCTTGGTGACCTTCAGATAGTCGTCATAGAAGCCGACCGCGCCGAAGGACATCGTCACGCCGAGCACGACCCAGACATAAGGATTGGCCGGATTGGCCCAGAACAAGGTCGAGACCAGGAGCCCGGACAGGATCATCAGCCCGCCCATTGTGGGCGTGCCGCGCTTGGTGACGAGATGCGACTTGGGACCGTCGAGGCGGATCGGCTGACCCTTGCCTTGCCGCAAACGCAGCGCGTCGATGATGGGGCCGCCGAACAGGAAGACGAACACCAGCCCGGTGACGATCGAGCCGCCGGTGCGGAAGGTGATATAACGGAAGACGTTGAGGAACGAGAGCTTGTCGGAAAAATCGGCCAGCCAATAGAACATCGTTTAAACCTGCGGCGTGAGCGCACCCTGTCGGGGAAACTGGCGTTCCAGAGCCTTGACGATCGGCCCCATTTTCGAGCCCAGCGACCCCTTCACCATGACCGCGTCGCCGGCACGGATGGCGTCGAGCACGGCCGGCTCCAGGGCCGCCGCAGTCTCGGCATAGCCCCCCCGGCGGCTGGAGGGAAGAGCCTCCCACAGCGCATGCATCAGTGGTCCAGAACAAAAGACAAGATCGACATTGGCCTGCGCCAGCGGGCCCGCCAGCCCACGGTGCAGATCGGCGCCGGGGGACCCGAGTTCCAGCATGTCGCCGAGCACCGCGATGCGGCGGCCGCGCGGGCCGATGGGCGCCTGCCCGAGCAGCGCGATCGCCGCCGCCATCGAGGCGGGGTTGGCGTTGTAGCTTTCGTCGATCAACAGCGCGTTGCCGCCCGGCACTTGCAGACTCGCGCGCGCGCCGCGCCCGACCGCTGGCCTCAAGTTCGCGAGCGCGAGCGCGGCCAGCGCGAGATCGGCACCGGCCAGCGTGACCGCCGCAAGCACCGCGAGCGAATTCATCGCGATGTGGCGGCCGGGCGCGCCCAATTTGTAGGCGACGGTGTGGCCGAGGATGCGCGCTTCGACGCTCGATGTGTCCGGTTGCAGCGACAGACGCAAAAGTCGCGCGTCGGCGTCGGCGTGCTCGCCGAACGTGACGATCCGCTCGATGCCGGCCGCCTTGGCCGCCGCGGCAAGTTGCGCGAATTGCCCGTTGTCGCGGTTGAGCACCGCGGCGCCACTTTTCTCCACGCCAAGAAAGATTTCCGCCTTGGCGTCGGCGATTTTCTCAAGCGAGCCGAAATATTCCAGATGCACCGGCTCGACCGTGGTGACGATCGCGACGTGCGGGCGCACCAGCCGGGTCAGCGGCGTGATTTCGCCGGCGTGATTCATGCCGATCTCGAACACGGCGTATTTGGCGCCTCGCGGGCAACGGGCCAATGACAGCGGCACGCCCCAATGATTGTTGTAGGAGGCGGCCGAGACATGCGTCGCGCCGTCGGCGGAGAGCGCGAGCCGCAGCGCTTCTTTGGTGCCGGTCTTGCCGACCGAGCCGGTGACCGCGATGATTTTCGCGCTGGTGCGCGCGCGCGCGGCACGGGCGAGACCACGCAAGGCCTCCAGCACGTCGTCGACGATGAGCAGAGGCGCATTGGGAAAACGTGAGGTCTGCGTACGCGCAATCACGGCAAGCCCGGCGCCCGCCTTCAACGCGGCCTCGACAAAGTCATGACCGTCGCGGGCATCGCCATGGATGGCGAAGAAGGCTTCGTCTTTGCCGATGCTGCGGCTATCGATGGAGATACCCGTGATCTGCAGCGGCAGGCTGCTCGCCCGCTCGGCGCGCATCGCCTTTGCCATGTCTTCAAGCGACCATAAAGCGGTCATTCGTGTACTCTGGGTCATGTCCCGGATGCGGCGCGGCGCGAAGCGATGCGCCGCTGATCCGGGACCATATCAAACTCTGTGGTTGGAACGGTCCCGGGTCTGCGTCGCAACACGATGTGTTGCGACGCGCACGGGACACGATTTCGAGACGCGCTCATGCCAATTATGCCACTTGCCCCCGCAACGCCGCAGCGACCGCTTCGTGATCGGAAAAGTGAATGGTGCGGGCCCCGACGATCTGTCCGGTCTCGTGACCTTTGCCGGCGATCAGCAGCGCATCGCCTGCGTTCAGTTCTGCGATGGAAGTGCGGATCGCCTCGGCGCGATCGCCAATTTCAATTGCGCCCGCTGCATCGGCAAGAATGGCTGCGCGGATCGTGGCCGGTTTTTCGCTGCGCGGATTGTCGTCAGTCACAATGACGCGGTCGGCGTTCTCCGCCGCGATACGGCCCATCAGCGGGCGTTTTCCTTGGTCGCGGTCGCCGCCGGCGCCGAACACGACGACGAGCTTGCCGCGCGCATAAGGGCGCAACGCTTCCAGCGCCTTCTTCAAGGCGTCCGGCTTGTGCGCATAGTCGATGAAGATCGGCGCGCCATTTTTCTCGCCGACCAGTTCGAGCCGGCCCTTAGCGCCCTCTAGCTTCTCCAGTGCGGCGAAAACGCGCTGCGGCTCGCCGCCGGTGGCAATCACGAGTCCCGCTGCAATCGCCGCATTCTGCACCTGGAAGGCGCCGACCAGCGGCAACTTGATCTTGTAGGCGCGCCCGCCATGCGCAAGGCCAATCGTCTGCGCAAAGCCATTGATCGCGCCCGCGACCAATTTGATGTCGTCGCCTTGCACCCCGACGGTCATGATTTTGAGGCCGCGTTTCCTGGCGGCATCCACTACCTTGCCCGCGTAGCAATCGTCGACGCCGATCACGGCGGTGCCGCTATCCACGATCAGATCGGTGAACAGCCGCAGCTTGGCGGCGAGATAGGCTTCGATACTCGGATGATAATCGAGATGGTCGCGCGACAGATTGGTGAAGGCGCCGGCGGCAATGCGCACGCCGTCGAGCCGGTGTTGATCGAGCCCGTGCGAAGACGCTTCCAGCGCCAGATGCGTCACGCCCTCGCCCGCCAACTGATCGAGCGTCTGGTGCAAGACGATTGGATCGGGAGTGGTGAGCGAACCGTAGTGTTCGCCCTGCGGCGAGACCACGCCGATGGTGCCGATGCTGGCGGCCTGTTCGCCGAGGGTTTGCCAGATCTGCCGCGCAAACGCCGCGACCGAGGTCTTACCGCTGGTGCCGGTCACGGCGGCGATGGTCGCGGGCTGACGCGGATAAAACGCGGCCGCACACAACGACAGAGCACGCCGCGCGTTGCCGACTTCGATGAGCGCAACATGGGCGGGCACAGCCACAGGCTCTTCCGCCACGATGGCGACGGCGCCGGCGGCAATCGCCTGCGGCACGAATGAAAGACCATCGCTCTTGGTGCCGGGGACGGCCACGAACAGATCGCCGGCCTTGACCTTGCGGCTGTCGGCCGCAATGCCGCCGAGTTCGAGCGCGGCAAAACGCGCGTCGTATCGGGCACCCTCCAACTGTAAATCGGACAGCTTCATGGCACCCTTTTGTCGCCCGCAATTGCGGCAGGCAAGAGCCGTCAGCGCCTTTCGGTCGCCTTGGCTAAAATGAGCTGGTCGGCCTTAGGCAGGTTGAAGCGCGGCGCGATGTCGAGCAACGGCGCGATCCGCTTGATCACCTTGGCCGCCGTCGGGCTCGCGTTCCAGCCGGCCGTGGCATAGCCGTGGGTTTCCGGGGTCGGCTGCGGCTCGTCCAGCATGATCAGCAGCAGATAGCGCGGTTTGTCGGCCGGCAGCACCGCCATGAAGTCGGTGAGCAGCTTGTGCTTGGAATAGCGCCCGTTGACGACCTTCTCCGCCGTGCCGGTCTTGCCGCCGATATAGTAGCCGTCGACATTGGCGTGGGTCGCCGTGCCCTTCTCGGCGTTGAGCCGCAGCAGATAGCGAACGTCGCGGCTGGTCTGCGGTTTGAGCACGCGCTTGGCCAATTGTTGCGCTTCCGATTCGCTGCGCTTGAGAAAGGTCGGCGGAATGAGCAAGCCGCCATTGACGGTGGCGGCAACGCCCATCAGCGCCTGCAAGGGCGCGACCGACAGACCGTGACCGAAGGCAATCGTGACGGTGTTGAGCTCGCCCCAGTTCTTCGGCACCAGCGGTTCCGCGCTCTCCGGCAATTCGGTGCGCAACCGGTTGAGCTGCCCCATCTTTTTCAAGAAAGCCTTGTGGCCTTCGACGCCGACGGCGAGCGCCATGCGCGCAGCGCCGATATTCGACGAGTAGGTGAAGATCTCCGGCACCGAGAGCGCGCGGTGCATCGGCTCGTAATCGTGAATGGTGAAGCGGCCATATTGCAGCGGATGGCTGGCGTCGAACGTCGAGTGCAAGTTCGCCTTGCCGGAGTCAAGCGCCATGGCGACGGTAAGCACCTTGAAGGTCGAACCCATCTCGTAGACGCCGGTGGTGAGGCGGTTGATCCGCGTCGGATCGTTGGCCTCGCGCGGATTGTTCGGATCGTAATCCGGCTCCGACACGAGCGCGGCGATCTCGCCGGTGTTGACGTTGAGCACAATACCGGCGGCGGCCTTGGCCTTGAACTTTTCGCGCGCCTTTACCAGCTCTTCGCGTAGCGCAAATTGAACGCGCAAATCCAACGCGAGCTTGACCGGCCGCTGCAGGCGGTCCGTGGCAAGCCCCGCCATATGCAGCGCCGCCAGCCCTTGCCGGTCGAGCCACTTCTCCATGCCGGCGATGCCCTGGTTGTCGATGTTCACCAGGCCGATGACGTGCGAGACCACCGGACCGTTGGGATAGACACGCTTGTTCTCGGTGAGAAAACCGACGCCGGGAATGCCGAGGCGATGGATGTCGGCCTGCTGGCGCGGCGATATCTCACGCTTGAGCCAGACGAAACCGCGCTTCGAATTGAGCCGCTCGCGCAATTCCTTGACGTCGAGGTCGGGCATTTCGGCGGTGAGCTTTTCTTCCGCCTCGTCGGTGTCGATGAGCTTGCGCGGCTCGGCGAATAGCGACGGACTTTTGATATCGGTCGCGAGGATGGCGCCGTTGCGGTCGAGAATGTCGGGCCGCGCGGTGGCGACGGCATCCGGCGTGGCGGTGCGGTGACCACCGTGGCCATCGCTTTCGACCGCAAAGACCACCAGCCGCAGCGCAATGACGCCGTAGATCACTGCGAAAGCAACGAGCGCGAGGCCGAGGCGCGCTTTCGCTTTCACTTTATGGTCGACGTTAAGTCCGTAGAGCAGCCCGCGCACGGCGCGCTGCCAGCGGCTCTCTTGTTTGGCGGCTGGTGCTGTCATGCGGCTCACCGTGGCGCTGCCGGCGCGCGTACGCTGCCGGTGGTGCCGGCGGAGCCTGCCAGGATGTCGCCGATCGGATCGGCATCGGCCGGCGGCCGCGGCGGCAGGTGCGAGAAATCGGCGATTTGCCGCGGATTGAGCGGCTTCAGATTGAGATGCCGCCGCGCGAGCCCCTCGATGCGCGCCGGCGTATCGAGCCGCGCCCATTCCGCGCGCAGCACGGCAATCGCGTCGCGCTCGCGGCGCAGTTCGGTCCGCAGTTCGGCTACACGCGCGGCCTGCACGGTCGAGTCGAACTTGATCTTGTAGACGGTGGCGGCCGCCACGATCAACGCGCAGATGACGAGCATATGAATGAAACGCATGACGTCAGCGCCCCCTCAGCACGTCGGCAAGCGCCGGCAGGCGCGGCAGCAGATCGGTCAGATCGGCGGCATGGGCCGCTGCGTCGGTACGCTCGGCGGCGCGCAGCTTGGCGGAGCGGGCGCGCGGATTGTGCGCGACTTCATCGTCGTCGGCGGTGACCGGCCGTTTGGTCAGGACGCGGAAGCTCGGCGCGGCACGCTTGATTTCCGGCGCGTGACGCGAACCGCCGCGCGTTTCGCTGCGCGCGGCAAGAAACGTCTTGACGATGCGGTCCTCGAGCGAATGAAACGAGACCACCACCAGCCGCCCGCCGGACTTGAGGATGTGTTCAGCGGCGGCAAGCGCCGCGACCAGTTCGCCAAGCTCGTCATTGACGAAAATGCGTAAGCCCTGGAACGTGCGTGTCGCCGGATGAATGTCGCCGGGACGCGCGCGCACCACCGACGAAACGATGTCGGCGAGCATGGCCGTTGTCGCAATCGGTGCTTCGTTACGCGCCTTGACGATGGCGCGCGCGATCGCGCGCGAGCGCCGTTCTTCGCCAAGCTGGAAGATGATGTCGGCGAGATCGCGCTCGCTCGCCGCTGCCACGACGTCGGTGGCGCTAGGCCCTTCGCCGCCCATGCGCATGTCGAGCGGGCCGTCCTGGCGGAACGAGAAACCGCGCTCGGCCTGATCGAGCTGCATCGACGACACGCCGAGATCGAGCACGACGCCATCGACGATCTCATGTCCGGCGGCGCAGGCGATATGATCCAGATGCGAGAAGCAGTCTTCGACCAGCGTCAACCGGCCATTCGCTTGCGTAACAAGATCGGCGCCGCGCGCGATCGCGCTTCCGTCACGGTCGATGGCGATGACATTGCAATTGGCGACGGCAAGGATCGCGCGCGTATAGCCACCGGCGCCAAAGGTACCGTCGATATAGACGCCGCCATCCTGCACCTTGAGGAAATCGAGCGCGGCGCGGCCGAGCACGGGAATGTGGGGGGCTGGTCCGCCTGCGACAGCGGCAAAGCCGTCGCTGCCTCCCGTCATTCCCGTGCCCCGAGCGCCTCGCGCCCCGCCACCTGGGAACTCAGTTCGGCCTTGAGCGCGCGCACCTTGTCGGTGGCCTCCGCGAGTTCGCTCTGAAACCGGCCCGGCTCCCAGATCTGAAACTTGTGGCCGAGGCCGACGAACGTCACCGCCTCGGTGATCCCTGCATGACGCTTCAAGTTGTCGCTCAACACCACTCGCCCCTCGCCGTCGATCTTCAGCGTCTCGCTGGTGCCGTAGAGCGCGACGGCGAATTGCTCGCGCTCGTCCGAGAACGGCGCATAACGCGCGATCACCGACTCGATCTCCGCCATCAGCGCATTCCCGCCGGCGTCGATCGCCGGGCGATCCAGCGCCGGATAGCAATAGAGCCCGTCGAAGCCGTCGCGGGCGAGCACCGAGCGGAAAGAGGCCGGGATCGAAACGCGCCCTTTGGAGTCGAGCCGCAACGTGACGTTCGACACGAAGCGGCCCATGACCCACACCCCATACCGACCGGACGCACCGCCGCAGACAGGCGCAAACTTGGCCTTCGTGGATTGCGGTGCCGGCTTTGAGAAAGGAGCGGCCCGAAATCCTCGGCAATTTGTTTTGGGATATCATGGGTTAATATGGGCGTCAATGGATGACCCGCGCCGGGCCGAGGCAGGACCCGACGCACCGCACCCTCATTAACGGCCCTTAAACTTAAGGATTTCTTGCCGTAGCGCGGGCAAAGCGACCGGCCAGGTTCCGCCCGGTTTCGCCCTCACCGCCGCGCGGAACTGGGTTGCGACGTGACCGTTTGCTTTTCCGGGCAGGCACGGCGAAAGATGTGGCCCCTTCGCAAGTCAACGTCCCGGTAGTGGCTCCGGTCCATGTCAGCATTATTCCGGCCGGATTCTTTCATCGTCGCGGAAGTTGCGCCCTCCCCCAATCAAGGCGAGCGCGCCAATAGCCGCAAGCCGGATATGATTCTTCTGCACTACACCGGCATGCTGAGCGGCGAAGCGGCGTTGAAATGGCTGCGTTCGCCCGACAGCAAGGTGTCGTCGCATTATCTCGTGTTCGAAGACGGACACATCGTGCAACTCGTGCCGGAAGAGCGGCGGGCGCAACATGCCGGCGTCTCCTCCTGGGCCGGCGAAACCGACATCAATTCGTGCTCGATCGGGATCGAGATCGTCAATCCGGGGCATGAATTCGGCTATTGCGACTTTCCGCTTCGCCAGACCGCGGCGGTGATCGCGCTCTGTAAATCCATTCTGACACGGCGGGGTCCGATCAATCCGACGCGCATCCTCGCCCATTCCGACGTTGCGCCTTCGCGCAAGCAGGATCCGGGCGAGAAGTTTCCCTGGCAACTGCTGTCTGAGTCCGGCATCGGCCATTGGGTACGCCCGGCGGCGCTCGATCTCGAGGGCCAAGTCTTCAAGCTTGGCTCGAGCGGCGAAATGGTATCGCGGCTGCAACGGGCCTTGCATGCTTACGGCTATGGCATCGAAGTAACCGGAGATTACGACGAGCAGACACGCAGCATCGTCACCGCGTTTCAACGCCATTTTCGCCCGGCGCGCGTCGACGGCATTGCCGATGCCTCGACGCTGCTCACGTTGCGTGCGCTGATCGAAACGCGGCCGCCGCAGCTGGGCTGACGTCAACGCACCGGCTTGCCTGCAGCGGGAACGGACATGCCTGGCAGCCGCCAGGGCGCCTTGCCGAACCGTTCGACCAAAAAATCGATAAACACGGCGACGCGCGGCAAACGCTGGCGTCCGGCCGGATAGATCGCGGCCAGCGGAAACGGCTCGACGTGATGGCTGTCGGTGAGCAACGCGACCAGTTGCCTGTCGCGCAAGGGGCTGCCGACGATGACATCGGACAACCGAATGATGCCGGCGCCTTCGATCGCAAGCCGCAAGGCGGCTTCCGCGTTATCCGTGGTCACGCGCGGGCGAACATCAACGACATCGATGCCGGACCGGGTCTTGAACGGCCAACGGCTGAGGCCGGGCCCGGCAACGACGATGCAGTCGTGATTTTTCAGATCGGCGGCGACCTTGGGCGTTCCGCGCCGCTCGAGATAGCCAGGCGCTGCACAGATCACCCGCTGGAGGTCAGCAATTTTGCGCTGGATAAGCGGGCCTTCGGGGATATGACCGGAGCGCACGGCGATGTCGGCCTGCTCCTCGATGAGGTCGACCAGCCGGTCGGTGATCGACAAATCGACGTCGATCTCGGGATAGCGGGCGAGGAAATCGGCGAGCGCCGGGGCAAGCTGATGCAGACCGAAGGCGGTGCCGGAATTAATGCGTAAAATGCCGCGCGGCGCCCCGCGCGCCTGCATGACTTCGGCCTCGGCCTCCTCGATATCGGCGACGATGCGCCGGGCCCGCGCCAGAAATCGCTCCCCCTCTGCGGTCAGCGCAAGACGGCGGGTACTGCGTTCGAGCAGGCGGACGCCCAGGCGATCCTCCAGGCGCGAAACGAGCTTCGAAACGGCCGAAGGAGTTATCCCTAAGTCTTTGGCAGCACTCGAAAAACTACCACGATCGAGGACGCGAACGAAGGCGCGGAGGTCGCTGGTGGCGTCCATATTTGTGCCATTTCGTCATGAATGTATCGGCATATTAGCGCATTATAATTTAAGTGGAAGATAATATTATGCCTTTATCGCATAGGGCAAATGAACACCCTGTGCCGGAGACAGCCATGAAGACCCGCACCCGCACCTACCATCAGCCCATCGACGTCCATGCTGCGCTTGCCCGCGCACACGCCGATCGTGGCGAATACATTCGCATCGCGCTTGCCGAAGTGCCTGCGCTCGCCAAGCGCGTCGCGGCCAAGCTTCGCACCGTCCGCCGGCGTCAACCGAAAGCCGGCGCCTGGGCCTGAATTGGGCCCAAGTCGGACCCAGGTCCGGCCTAAGCCGGGCTCAAGTCAGACTGAATTTCCCCTCCCCGCCACTCCCTCAAATAGTCGGCGGACTCAACGCCCGGGCCCGTCCCCTCCCGACAGGCTCGGGCTTTTTCGTGCGCAGCGCGAGACAACCATCGCAAAGGCCAGATGGCGCACGTTTTTCTTAACCGCGGCGGCCTTGGCAGCTTGACCTTCGGCACGCCCGCCCCCATCCCTATCTTGTCAGTCGGCTGGACGGCCGCTCCGCGCCAATGTCGAAAGACGGCCGGAGAGGAAAGTCCGGGCTCCATGGACAAACGGTGCCGGATAACGTCCGGCGGGAAGAGCCTTTAAGGGGCAAAGCCCAGGGACAGTGCCACAGAGAACAGACCGCCTCGGGCACGTTGCGTATCGTCCGCGGCAAGGGTGAAACGGTGCGGTAAGAGCGCACCGCGTTTCCGGCGACGGAAACGGCACGGCAAACCCCACCGGGAGCAAGACCGAATAGGAGCGGCGCGGGAGTAATCCCAGGTCTGTCCGACCCAGCCGTTCGGGTAGGTTGCATGACGCGCCGGGCAACCGGCGTGCCAGAGGAATGGCCGTCACGTTTCGTGGGTTTCCCGCGAGGCCATACAGAACCCGGCTTACAGGCCGGCTGATACGTCATAACGGGGGCTCGGCGGCAACACCGCCGGGCCCCCGCCAATTTTAACGGAGCCCGCCGCCGCGATACCGCCGTCAGTCGCGGTCCTTATGCTCGCCTGAACTCGTGACGGCTGTCGCGATCCGCGCGCGAACTCGTGCTCGCGGGTCTCCTTGCGCTCACCTGAACTCGTGCTCGCGCTCGGCCGCTTCGTGATCGTCGCGCGCCAGCTTGGCGCCGACCAACTCGCCGGTTTCCTTATCGAACGCCGCCTTCACGCCGGCGCCGCTTTCGCGGTCGATGAGCCGCACTTTGTATTTGTCGTCGTTCTGCTTCAGGCGTGCAACGTCATAGCCCATGGCGTCGATTTGCGCCTTCATGGCTTCGGTCGAGATCGCCGGTGCGGCGCGCACTTGGTCGAGCGTCCGATCGTTGGCGAACGCAGTTCCCAAACCACCGACAACGGCGACCATGGCCAGTACCGAAATAATCCGCATGTGAAGTCTCCCTTGCTAGGGAACGGCTCATGCCGTTCTGATGCTCGGGTTAGTAAAGGGCCGGCGTCGGCCGGCTGACGACGCCTGTCAGCGTTCGGTCAGCCTGAGTGTTGCGCGTGTTCAGGCGGCCGGGGCAATGGTGACTTTCAGGCCGCCCAGTTGTTTCGAAACGCCGAGCGCGAGCTGCCAGCCATAGGTCTCCAGCACGTCCTGCACGATGGCCAAGCCAAGACCGGAACCGCCTTCGCGCTGGTCGAGCCGGGTGCCACGCTCGACCACTTCTGCATGCGCCTCCGCCGCGATGCCCGGCCCGTCATCCTCGATTGTCACGGCAGGACCGGACGGCGCCGCTGCCGCCGCGATGCGCGCGCGCTTGACCGCGTGGCGCGCGGCATTGTCGAGAATATTGCCGAGCACCTCGGCGAGATCGGCGCGGTCCATGGGGATCGCCAAATCGGCGGCGATGTCCTGCTCGAACGACAGCCTCGCGCCAGCCGGCGTGCGCGCCAGCGTATCGATCAGCGATTGCACCAGTGGGGCCAGTTCGGTCGACAGCGCGGCCTTGCGACGCACCGTGCCGCGCGCACGTGCGCGTGCCAATTCGCGGTCGACATGACGGCTCATGGCATCGGCGACGGCCTCGATGTCGCGGGCGACTTCGACCTGGCCGCGTTCGCGCAGGCGCTTGGCGTCACCGGCGAGCGCCGCCAGTGGCGTCTTCAGCCCATGCGCCAGATCGGCCGCGCGCCCGCGCGAGCGTTCGATCTCGCGTTCCTGCGCGTCGAGCAGCGCATTGACTTCCTCGACCAGCGGCTGCACCTCGATCGGCGCGGCCGGCGCCAGATGATCGCTGCGACCGGCGCGAATATCGGCGATGCCGCGGCGCAGGGCCGCCAGGGGCTGTAAGCCGAGGCTGACCTGGATGGCGGTGGCGATCGCCAGCACCAGACCAAGCAGGCCCAACGCCAGCGCGAGATCGCGCGAAAAATCGCTCGCCGCCTTGGCGACGCGGCCCAGATCTTCGGCGACCGCGACCCGCACCGGCACGCGTTGCCCGGCGACCGTCAGGCTGACCATGCGCTCGACCACCAGAATGAGGGCATGACCGGGACCGGGCAACACATGATGATGCACCTCGCCCGGCGCCGGCTTGTCGGCCGCGAGCGTCAGCGCCGTGTCCCATAGCGAGCGCGAGCGCAGCAACTGGCCGCGGTCGTCGGCGATCTGCCAATAAAGTCCCGACAACGGTTCGGCAAAACGCGGATCCGGCAACGGCCGCGTCACCACCAGCCGGCCCTGCGCATCGACATCGATGCCGGCAATCAACTGGTTGAGATAAACGTTGAGATCGTCGCCGATGGTGCGCGTGACATGGCGCTTGAACAGAAAGACCAATCCGGCGCCGGCGATGGTTAGTGCGATCAGGATGGCGACAATGCCACCGGCAATCAGACGCAGTCGTAGCGAGCGCCATCTCATGGCGCCGGGTCCGGCACGATATAGCCAAAGCCACGTCGGGTCTCGATCAGATCGACGCCGAGCTTGCGGCGCACGCGGCCGATCAGCACCTCAAGCGCGTTGGAGCCGTGGTCCTCGCCGTGGCCATAGACATTCTCGTCGAGTTCGGCTTGCGGGACGAGGCGCCCGCGCCGCATCAAGAGATAAGCGACGACGCGATATTCGAGCGGTGACAACGCGATGGGCACACCACGCACGCTCACCCGCATCTGCCTCTCGTCCAGCGTGACATCGCCGGCGGTGATGACGGAGCTGGCCTGGCCCGAGGCGCGACGCACGATGGCGCGCAAGCGGGATAGCAGCTCTTCCATACGGAACGGCTTGGGCAGGTAATCGTCGGCGCCGGCGTCGATGCCGTCGACGCGCTCAGCCCAGCTCCCGCGTGCGGTCAGGATCAGCACCGGCATGTGGCGGCCGCCCGCGCGCCAACGCTTCAGCACCGACAATCCGTCCATCTTCGGCAGGCCGAGATCGAGGATGATTGCGCCATAGTCCTCGGTGTCTCCGCGGAACCACGCTTCTTCGCCGTCGCTCACGCTCTCCACCACATAGCCGGCGGCATCCAACGCACGCGCAATGTCGCTGGCAATGCGGCGATCATCCTCGACCAGAAGAACGCGCATCACTTCTCCTTGATGCGTTCGACGGCTGCGCTGCGGGCGTCGACATGCGCTTCGAACAACCGGCCCTGCGGATCGACCACGCGAAACTCGTAAAGCCAGCGGCCGTTCTTGCGCTCGATCTCGACACCGACCACGTCGCCCGGCAGTTTTTCGCGGATGACGGACAGGATCTCGCTGAGCGGCCGAATCTCGCCACGCTCGACCAGATGCCGCATTTCGTCGCGCTCATGTTCGTCGGCACGCACCGCAAGCGGCGCAGATACCGCCAGCATCAGGGCGGCCGCCAGGGTGGCTGAGGAAATGCGCAACGTCATGAGCCTATGACCGTTTTTTGATCGCTAACCATGCGGGAAGCCGGCTGACAACTCGCTGACATAGATCAACAGCACCCGGTCAGGGGCTTGCGGGCAGTCTCGCCGCCATCGTCCGACGCCTTTCGCGGCGGAGCAAACCAACAGGAGACTGACCATGCGCAAACTGATCGCTCTCGCCGCCGCGGCCGCTGTCCTCGGCACCGCCTCGCTCGCCGAAGCCGGCGGCCTCGGCCGGCCCTGTACGACGGCACCGCAAAGCCAGTGGCTCGCGCTCGATGCCTTGCAGGTCAAGGTCGAGGCGCTCGGCTACAAGGTGCGCAAGGGCAAGCTGAAGAAAGCCTGCGGCGAGTTCTACGCCACCGACAAAGCGGGCGCCCGCGTCGAGCTGTTCGTCGATCCGACCAATGGCGCCATCGTCGGCCGGATGTAATGGCGGCCGTCATGTCCACCGTGAAAGACAATTTTACGATCGAAGCCGGCGGCGCCATGCCGCCGGCGACGGTCAAGGTGTGGGACCCATTCGTGCGCGTGTTCCACTGGTCGCTGGTCGCGCTGTTCGCGCTCGCTTACGTGACCGGCGACGACGTGGAGAAAGTGCACATCGCCGCCGGCTATGCCATTGCCGGGCTGCTCACACTCCGGATCGTTTGGGGCTTCGTCGGCTCGCGGCATGCGCGTTTCAGCGACTTCGTGCGCTCGCCACGCGAAGCGCTTTGTTATCTGCGCGATGTCGTCTTGCTACGCGCACGCCGCTATATCGGCCATAACCCGGCCGGCGGGTTGATGGTGATCGCGCTCATTCTCATGCTGGCCGGGGCTTGCGTGACCGGTTATCTGATGACGACGGACGCCTATTGGGGCTCGAAGGCACTCGAGGAAGTCCACGAGCTGCTGGCGAACGCAACGCTCGGCCTCGTCGTGCTGCATATCCTGGGCGTGGTGGCGGCAAGCTTCGAGCACCGCGAAAATCTGATCAAGGCGATGATCACGGGACGCAAGCGGGCCACATAGGCTCAACGTGAAGAAATCTGAAACACAACGGCATCCACGGCCGAGCCGAATATACCTCCGCCGCGGAAGCGCCGTCGCCCGACACAACAAACGCACGCTCGGCAGAGCGAAGTTTATTTGATCCCGGCATACATGAACGATTGCACGAACAGACGCTGAAACAGCAGACATGACAGCCGGGTGACCGCTCGCAGTTCAGATGCGGAGACTCACAGGATTTGGCGGGAACCGCCCCGCCGCGCTGCCGCGTCTTCAGGCAGCGCCGGCGCTATCGACGGAAGGGGCCGCAAAAAACTGCCGGATTTCACTCGCTGGGCGGGCGCGGCTGAAGAGATAGCCTTGCATTTCGGTGCAGCCGAGCGACACCAGGGTATCGAGCTGCTGCTGGGTTTCCACACCTTCCGCGGTCGAGGTCATGTTGAGACGGTTAGCGAGGCCGGCGACCGCATGCACGATCGCCAGCGGCTCTGCGCCGTTGGCCAAATCCTGGATGAAGGAGCGATCGATCTTGATCTTGTCGAAGGGGAAGCTGCGCAGATAGCTGAGTGAGGAATAACCGGTGCCGAAATCGTCGAGCGCGATCTGCACGCCCATGCTGCGCAGCTTGTGCAACGTCTCCAGCGTCGAAAACGTGTTTTGCAGCAGGACGGATTCGGTGATCTCAAGCTGCAATTTGCTCGGCGGCATGCCGGACTCCTCGATCGCGGCGTTCACCAGGCTGAGCAAATTGCGGTTATTGAGCTGGACGCCGGAAAGATTGACCGCCACCTTCATGGGATCGGGCCAGCTCACTGCTTCCTTGCACGCGGTTTTCAAGACCCATTCGCCGAGCGGAATGATCAGCCCGGTCTCTTCGGCGACCGGAATGAATTCGCCGGGCGAGACCATGCCGCGCTTGGGGTGATGCCACCGCAGCAAGGCCTCGAAGGCGCTGACCGCGTTGGTCTGCAGATTGACCAGCGGCTGGTAGTGCAGTTCGAATTCCTTGGCGACCAGCGCTTTGCGAATGTCCATCTCCAGTTCGCGCCTTGCCTTCATGCGCGTGTTCATTTCGGGTTCGAAAAAGCGGTAGGTGCCGCGGCCATCGCCCTTGGCACCGTAAAGCGCCATGTCGGCATTGCGCAACAGCGGATCGGGCTCGGACGTATCGTGCGGCGCCACCGAAATGCCGATGCTGATGTCGGTGACGATCTGGTGGCCATCGATCTGAAAGGGCCTGGTAACGGATTCGCGAATGCGTTTCGACAGCGACGCGGCATCGGCCGGCCGCTGCATCTGCGTCATGATGATGGCGAACTCGTCGCCGCCGAGACGCGCGACCGTGTCGATCTCCCGCGTGCAGCCGCGCAGGCGTACGCTGACCAGTTTGAGCAATTCGTCGCCGACCGGATGGCCGAGCGCGTCGTTGACGCCCTTGAACTGATCGAGGTCGAGGCAGAGCACCGCCAGGCATTCGCCACGCTTGACACGCTTGAGTTCGTGGTCGAGCCGCTCGCGCAACAGCACGCGGTTGGGCAGATCGGTGAGCGCGTCGTGGCGCGCCATATGCGCGATGCGTTCTTCCGAACGCTGGCGCTCGGTAATGTCTTCGTGCGTCGCCAACCAGCCGCCGCCCGCCATCGGCTTGTTGAGCACCGAGAACACACGTCCGTCCGGCAAATTGAAGACACGCGTAAACGCCTTTCCCTCGTCAATGCCGCTCTTCAAGCCATCGATATAGTCGTCGGGATTTTCGGTGAAGGACCCGCTTTGCTGTCGATGAAAAAGCAAATCGCGCAAGCTACAGCCAGGCCGGATGTCCGCCAGCGACAAGCCGTACATGTCCGTGTAGCGCTGATTGCAAAATGTCAGCCGCGCATCCGCATCGAACATCAAGACGCCCTGCGTCATATTGTTCAGGATTATGCGCAAGAGCTGTTCGTCTTTGCGCGCGCCTTGCGGAAACGAGAGCACTTCAGCAGGTTGTGATTGTTGGCCGATCAATTCCATGGGCAAGGCCCCCTGAGCAAAAGGTATTCCGTTCTGGACAGCTCCATTTTTAGGAACCGTCCGTTCGGAACTTTTCAATGAAGAGGGGCCGGTTTGACTAAAACCGGAGGTATTCGGCGGTGGCGGCGGCGCCCGTTAACGAAGAGGCGGCGTTTGCGGGTTGTCCTCGGCCATCTCGTCCAGCCGCTCCTGAATATTCTTCAGGCGGCGCTCGGTCATGAAGCCGTACCACACGACGCAAATCAGCGTGTACCAAATCATTTCGTAGGCGCCTGGATGAAAAATCCAGGTCGAAATGGTGTCCCAGGTCGGCAGCGACATCGCAATTGCTCCGAATCGAAATCGCTTCTTCGTCGCATAGCCGCGGGGGGAAATGTAAATTACCGGGCGTTAAGGTAAAACCACAGACTTTCAACGCGCGCCGAAAAAGCCCGAATAAGGCCCCGTTGAAGGCCCGCTGCGCGCCGCTATGCCTAACGGGAGTTAAAACCGAAGGATGAAATTCGCCCGAGCGCTGCAACCGAAACGTACGATTGCTGTGAGACAGTATCCGGATAGTGCCGGGGGGCGCTGTCATGAAACTCGTTCACAGCAAGCTTGCGTTGCTGGCGGGAGCTGTCTGGTGCAGCTTTGCGCTGATGTTGGCCGCGATGATTCCGTTGCAGGATCTTGACGATCCGCTGGTGCCGATCGCGCCGATGGCGCCAATGCACGCGTCGTCATACGATCACACGTCGTTCACGCCGCTGAATTTGCTGGCAAGCACCGCGCTCCGCGCGCTCGAAACCGCCAACGCCCGACACGCCCTTTAGCAGATCTCGCCCAACTCGCGGTCGACCGGCCTCATTGGCGGACGCGAGAGCGAGGCATGGTGCTGTGTGCGCGCCTCTTCCAGTACGAACAGCCGGATGGTTGACGAGAGATTGCCGGAATGACGCTGGCGGTCGATCTGGCCGATGATGGCCGACAAGGTCATGTCGCGGTTGCGCGCGATGTCCTTGAGCACCACCCAGAAAGCATCTTCCAGAGTGACGCTGGTCTTGTGGCCAGCGACAACGACCGATCTCTTGACGACTGCCGAGGGCCTTTGGCGCGCCATTCCGTCGGACGCGCTGAACGAACGATGCGAAGCCATGCCGATGTCTCCCCTGCCACATTTGATAGCGTGAAAATTTGAGAGCGTGAAAAACTGTCGACTAAACATGGCGGTTGGGGAACTGGTATTTATGACGGTTCAACAATTGTCGGGGACCGCAATGAGTTATCTTGCAATACACGCACTATTGAGCATCGGAGCGTGACGCCGTCACCCGTCCACAGCGGCAAAACGCCAGATCAGAAACGAATAAGGTTGCGAGTCAGCGCCAGCGCGACGGCCTGGGTCTTGTTGACGGCGCCCAGCTTGCGCGTGGCCGTCTGCATGTGCTCGTCGACCGTGCGTTTTGCTATACAAAGTATCTCTCCGGTCTCCCAAGCCGACTTGCCGTTTGCCGCCCAGGTCAGCACTTCTCGTTCGCGCGCGGTTAATTGCGGTCGATCGCCATCGCCCAGCGCTGATAAAGCCTGCACCTTGCTCGCCGCAAACACGGCGATCGGCTGCATGACCTGGATGACGTCGTCACCGAGGTCGGGGTCGTCGCCACCGAGCCAGACGCAGAACGGGATGTAGCGCGGACGCCCGACCGGAATGATCACACCCTGTCCCAAGCCAAAGCTGCGCAGAATCTGCATGTAGCGTTCGTTGTAGCGCGATTGATTCGGCACAAAAGGTGCTTCGCTGAACCGGAATGGATGCGCAACGACGCGCAGGTGCGTGGCCAAATGATTGAAGCGGTATAGGCGCTCACGTTTATAGAATTTCCGAAAATCGGCGGGCGACGATTTCATCACGATAATCGGGTTGGCGCCCGCTTTCTGCGGCGGCATTTCCGCGATTCCGAACGCGGTAAACCCAAATTTTGCAATGACGCCGCTGAACCGTTCGCGGACTTCAGGTAAAATAGTAGCGCTGGCGATCGCTTCGATCGCGCCGTATGCAAAATTACGCTGTGCGTGAGATGCCACCACGCCACTGCTCATTCTTGCGTTGCCCGGCGAAGTTCGGTTCTTCGCCAGACATGACCGCGTGCCTTTGAAAGTTTAGATTAAAAATGAGGATAATGACAATCGACAATTACAATCGCGGCTCCCTCGGAAGGGACTGTCATTATACACGGCGGTTTGTCTAGCGAGCGTCGAGCATCGTTGAGGGCAACCAGGTCGCTAGCCCTGGAAAAGCCGCGACCAGGATCACCGCCACGCACATCAACAGAAACAGCGGCAAGGCGTTGGCGCCGATCTTGAAGATATTGCGGCCGGTCATCCCCTGCAGGACGTAGAGATTGAAGCCGACCGGCGGCGTAATCTGCGCCATCTCCACCACCAGAACGACGTAGATACCGAACCAGATCAGATCGAACCCCGCCTTCTGCACCAGCGGAATGATGATCGAGGTCGTAAGCACAACCATCGAGATGCCGTCGAGGAAGCAGCCAAGCATGATATAAAATGCGGTCAGCGCGGCGAGCAGCACCCAAGACGATAACTGAAAACCGCCGATCCATTCCGCGAGCGCGAGCGGAATGCCCGTGAAGCCCATGGCGACGGTGAGATAGCCGGCGCCCGCCAGAATGAAGGCGATCATGCAGCTCGTGCGCGCGGCGCCGAGCAGCGAATCGCGAAAGCCTTGCCTGGTCAAGGTTCCCGACCACCAGGACAAAGCGAGCGACAGGAAGACGCCGACCACCGCGGCTTCCGTCGCCGAGGCGAGCCCGCCGTAAATCGAACCGATGACGCCGAGGATGAGCAAGGTGACCGGAATCAGCCGGCGCGATGCGTAGATGCGTTCGCGCAGCGGAACCGTTGGCTCAGGCGGCGGCATGCGCGAAGCATTGGCCAGCGCCCAAATCGCAATAAAGCCCATGAACAATGTGGCCAGCAGGATGCCGGGGAGAACGCCCGCGATAAACAACCGCGCGACCGATTGCTCGGTCACGGTCGCGTAGATGATCAGAATGATCGACGGCGGGATCAGCAGCCCGAGCGTGCCGGAGCCGGCGAGCGTACCAATCGCCATGCGCTCGTCGTAGCCGCGCTTGAGCAGCTCCGGCAGCGCGATGCGGCCGATCGTTGCGCACGTCGCCGCCGAGGAGCCGGATACCGCGGCGAAGATGGCGCATCCGACGACGTTCACGTGCAGCAGCCGGCCGGGCAGCCTTTGCACCCACGGCGCCAGCCCGGCAAACATGTCGTCCGCTAGTTTCGTGCGGTAGAGGATCTCACCCATCCAGATGAACATGGGCAGCGCCGTCAGATCCCACGAGCTCGACGACGACCACATCGCCGTCGCCAAGACCTGACCGGGCGGCGTCGCCGCGGTCGTGAGGATGGCGATGAAACCACAAATAGCGAGCGACAGCGCAATCCAGACGCCGGAGCCGAGCACCGCGAACAGGATGAGCATCAACACGAGCGACAAGGCGACGACGCTCATGCGCTCAAGTCTCCTTGCCGATCGAAATGGCTTCCTCGGCCTGACGGAAACTCGGGCGGCCGTGCATGACCACCGTCACAAGTTCATCGGCGAGCGCAATCGTGAGAATGGCAGCGCCAAGCGCCATCACCGCCTGCGGATAACCGAGCGGAACCTTCACGACACCCGGCGAGACCTCGTTGAACGAGAACGACACCCAGGCGAATTTGGCGAGCTGCCAGGTCATATATCCGGAGGCAAGCATGGCGACGCCGAAGGCCCAACCTTCGGCGAAACGACGTGTGTTCTCGCCCAAGGCATGCAGCGCCATGGTGACACGGACATGCGCACCGGCCTTCAGCGTCCCGGCAAGTGCAAGGAAGCTCGCGGCCGCGAGCAGATAGCCGCAAATTTCAGCGAGAGAGAGAATGACGAACTCGGTGCGTGGCAGATGCAGCAGCGCTAGCGTGCCGTCGAGCAACCGCCCCGCGAGCTGAGCGCCGACCAGAAGCGCGATCGCCGCCAGGCAAAGCGCGGAGGCCCACAGCGCCGCGGCGTAAAGATTGTCGAGGAAGCGGCGCATCAACTATCCGCAGGCAAAGAGCCTCTCCCCGCGTGCGGGGAGAGGCAAAGAGTGCGCGTGGCGCTCGGCGCCACGTTACTTCCGATACGCCGCCAGCATGGCCGCACCGTCGGCGCCCGCGGCCTTCTCCCATTCGGCGGCGATCGTGTTGCCGACCTTGGTAAGACCGGCCTTAAGCTCGGGGCTCGGCGGAACCACATGGATGCCCGCCGCTTTGAGCGCATTGGTCTTAATCGTCATCTCTTCCAAAGAGGCTTTCCAGCCGCGCGCCTCTGCAGCCTTGGCTGCGTCCAGCACCGCTTTCTTTTCAGTGGCAGACAGTTTGTCGAAAGCCGCCTTGTTCACGAACACGATGTTGCGCGGCAGCCAGGCCTGCATATCCGTGTAGTACGACAAATAGTCCTGCGCCTTGGTGTTCACGCCGGTGGAAGCCGAGGTGATCATCACGTCGACGCGGCCGGTCGCGAAAGCGGTCGGCAAGTCCGGCACTTCGATCTGAGTCGGAATGGCGCCGACCAACGCAGCGATGCGGCCAATCATCGCGTTATAAGTGCGGAACTTGAGGCCCTTGAGGTCGGCAACTGAGTTGATCGCCTTCTTCGAATAGAGCCCCTGTGGCGGCCACGGCACCGAATAAAGCAGCATCAGCCCTTCGGACGCCAGTTGCTTTTCCAGATAGGGCTTCTGCGCGGCGTAAAGCTTTTTCGCGCCGTCATAACCTGTGGCGAGGAACGGGACCGAATCGAGCCCGTAAACAGGCGCTTCGTTGGACGCGAGCGATTCGAGGATCTCGCCGATCGGCGCGGAGCCCTGACGGACGGCGCGTTTGATCTCCGGATGCTTAAACAACGAGCCCGCCGAATGCACGTCGATCTTGAGCGATCCTTTCGTCGCCTTGTCAATGTCCGCGGCGAACTGGATGACATTGCGGGTGTGAAAATTGCCGTCCGGATAGGGCGTCGGCATATCCCATTTCGTTTGCGCCGAAGCAGCGGTCGCGATGCCCCCGGCGATGAGAATTCCAAAAACTCCACGCAACACTGTTTTCATCTGTCGCCTCCTGTCGCGGGCTTTTGCGCGCCCGCATCTGTTGTCGAACACTACCAGTCGGCTCACGCCGCTCAAACGTCACTCTGTTGGCATCCGTGATGCAATATTCGGCATTCACGTTCACAAACTCGCCGCTGCCCGCGCGGCCTGGTCGTAATGACCTGATAGCGCGCGCATCAGCCCGGCTATTTCCGACAGTCTGCGCTCGTCGGTTCCCGCCCCTTTGACCGGCCGCACCAAGAGCGCTTCGCGGATCTTACGATAGCGTTGTACGACTTCTCCGCCCTTGGCGGTGAGGCTCACGGTCTTCTCGCTGCCGCGGCGGCCGCTGGAGAGAAGCTTGTGGCCGTCGAGCTTCTTGATCGAATAAGTCACCAGATGAGTGTCCTCGATATTGAGGACGAGACAGATATCGGCGACGCGCTTGGGCCGCGAGCGATGGGCTATCGTGTGCAGGACGAGGACGTCGAGCGGAGAGAGGTCGGGCACGCCGGCGGCGGCCGCGCAGCGCACCATCCAGCGCTCGAAGGCGTGGCCAAGCAGGATGAGGCCGAACTCAAGCTCCGACAACGCCGGCAAACCGCCGGAGGCAAGATGCGCCGATGACACGATCGGTCCGAGAGTTGCTTGCGTTGGCTGCGCGGCTTTCATACGCCCCTCACGAGGGTCGGCAAAGCGTATCCTCCGTTTATAAATTGTCAACACTTTGTTGACGTTTTTTGGCAGGTCCCTTAAGCAAGACGCTGGAGGAACTGCGATGCGGGCGGGCAAAGCACAGCCGGGAAAGACACGGACAGGCAAAACCCAGACCTGGGACTTCTGGATCGACCGCGGCGGCACGTTCACCGACGTGGTCACACGGCGGCCGGATGGCACGCTGGCCGCACACAAATTGCTTTCGGAAAACCCGGAAGCCTATGCCGACGCCGCGGTGCAAGGCATCCGCGACCTGCTCGGGCTTGCGCGCGGCGAGCCGATCCCGGAGGGCCGCGTCGGCGCGGTCAAGATGGGCACGACGGTTGCCACCAACGCGCTGCTGGAGCGTAAGGGCGAGCGCACGCTGCTGCTCACCACCAAAGGTTTCCGCGACGCGCTCAAGATCGGCTACCAGGCCCGCCCGAAGATCTTCGCACGCGAGATCATCAAACCGGACATGTTGTTCGAGCGTGTTGTCGAGGTCGACGAGCGCGTGCGCTCGGACGGCACGGTTGAGCGCGCACCCGATCTCGATGCCGTGCGGCGCGACCTTGCCGCGGCACAAGCCGACGGGATCAAGGCGGTCGCGATCATCTTCATGCACGGCTACCGCCATCCGGAGCACGAGCGCGTCGTCGCGGCGCTGGCGCGCGAGATGGACTTTGCGCAGGTCTCGGTCAGCCACGAGGTCTCGCCGCTGATCAAGCTGGTCGGCCGGGGCGACACCACGGTGGTCGACGCTTATCTCTCTCCGATCTTGCGCCGCTACGTGGCGCAGGTCGACGCCGATCTCGACGCCAAGCGTTCACAGGCGCGCCTGATGTTCATGATGTCGTCGGGCGGGCTGACGGCGGCCGAACTGTTCCAGGGCAAGGACGCCATTCTCTCCGGCCCCGCCGGCGGCGTGGTCGGCATGGCGGAGACCGGACGGCAAGCGGGCTTTGCGCGGCTGATCGGTTTCGACATGGGCGGCACCTCGACCGACGTGTCGCACTATGACGGCGAATACGAACGCGCTTTTGAGACGGAAGTCGCCGGCGTGCGCATGCGCGCGCCGATGATGCTCATACACACCGTCGCCGCCGGCGGCGGTTCGGTGCTGCATTTCGACGGCGCCCGCTTCCGCGTCGGCCCCGATTCAGCGGGCGCCAATCCGGGACCGACCTGCTACCGCCGCGGCGGTCCGCTGGCCGTGACCGACGCCAACGTGATGACGGGGAAGCTGCTGCCGGACTTCTTCCCTCAAATCTTCGGACCCGGCCAGGACCAGCCGCTGGACGAAGCGGCGGTCAAGCGCGCCTTCGGCGAATTGGCGGCGCAGGTCGGGGCGAAGACGGCGGAAGAGATCGCCGACGGCTTCATCAAGATCGCGGTCGAGAACATGGCGAACGCGATCAAGAAGATTTCCGTGCAGCGCGGCTATGACGTGACCCGCTACGCGCTCAACTGCTTCGGCGGCGCCGGCGGCCAACACGCGTGCCTCGTCGCCGACGCGCTCGGCATGACGCGGGTGCTCATCCATCCCTTCTCGTCATTGCTGTCGGCTTACGGCATGGGCCTCGCCGATATCCGCGCCACGCGCGAGCAGGCGATCGAATTGCCGCTGAGCGGCAAGGCGCTGACCGCGCTCCGGCGCAACGGCGCCGAACTCGGCCGCGCGGCAACGACGGAAGTCGCAAGGCAAGGCGTGGCCAAAGCCAAAATCAAGGCGATCGTGCGCGCGCACATTCGCTATGCCGGCACCGACATGGCGCTGGTGGTGCCCGCCTTCACGAACCCGGCGGGCGCGCCCATGACGCTCAAACGCTTGCAGCGCGCTTTCGAGCGCGCGCACAAGGCCCGCTTCGGCTTCATCGACCGCAAGAAGCAATTGATGGTCGAAGCGGTGTCGGTGGAAGCGGTCGGCGGCGGCGCCAAGTTCAATGAGCGCAAAGTCAAGCGCACGCGCGCCAAATTGCCGAAGCCGGCGCGGCGCACGCGCTTCTTCTCCGGCGGCAAATGGCATGCCGCGAATGTCTATACCCGCGACCAGATCAAGCCCGGCCAGAAGGTCAAGGGCGCCGCCATCATCATCGAGCCGCACCAGACCGTGGTGGTCGAGCCCGGCTGGCAGGCGCAGTTGACGGCCAAAAATCATCTGGTCTTGTCGCGCGCGAAACCGCTCAAGCGCACCTTCGCCATCGGCACGCACGCCGACCCGGTCATGCTGGAAGTGTTCAACAATCTTTTTATGTCGATCGCCGAGCAGATGGGCGTATCGCTGCAGAACACCGCCTATTCGGTCAACATCAAGGAACGGCTCGACTTCTCCTGCGCGGTGTTTGCCCATGACGGCACGCTCGTCGCCAACGCGCCGCACATGCCGGTGCATCTCGGCTCGATGGACCGGGCGGTGGAGACCATCATCCGCGAGAACAAGGGCCGCATCGCGCCGGGCGACGTCTACGCCATCAACGCACCCTATAACGGCGGCACCCACCTGCCCGACATCACCGTGTGCACGCCGGTGTTCGACGACAGAAAGCGCAACATCCTGTTCTGGGTCGCCTCGCGCGGCCACCATGCCGACGTCGGCGGCATCTCGCCCGGCTCGATGTCGCCCAACGCCATCAGCATCGAGCAGGAAGGCGTCTATCTCGACAATTTCAAGCTGGTCGACCGCGGCCGCTTCCGCGAGCAGGAATTCATGGATGCGCTCACGCGCGCCCGCTTCCCGGCGCGCAACCCAGTGCAGAACCTCAACGACATCAAGGCGCAGATCGCCGCCAACGAGAAGGGCGTGGCCGAACTGCGCAAGATGGTCGAGCAGTTCACGCTGCCGGTGGTGAAAGCCTACATGAACCACGTGCAGGACAATGCGGCCGAAAGCGTGCGGCGCGTGCTCGACCGGCTGCACGATTCCGAGTTCGCTTACGAGATGGACCAGGGCACCGTGATCAAGGTGAAGATCGCGGTCGACAAGCAAAAGCGCGAAGCGACCGTCGACTTCACCGGCACCAGCCCACAGCAGCCGACCAATTTCAACGCGCCGGAACCTGTGACGCGCGCGGCGGTGCTTTATGTCTTCCGGGTAATGGTGGACGACGACATCCCAATGAATGCCGGCTGCTTGCGGCCGATCAATATCGTCATCCCGAAGAAATCGATGCTGTCGCCGGAATATCCAGCCGCCGTCGTCGCCGGCAACGTCGAAACGTCACAGGCCGTGACCGACACATTGTTCGGCGCGCTCGGCGCGCTCGCGGCCGCGCAAGGCACCATGAACAATCTCAACTTCGGCAATGCACGCTATCAGTATTACGAGACAATCTGCTCCGGTTCGCCGGCCGGCCCCGGCTTCAACGGTACCGACGCCGTCCACACCCACATGACCAATACGCGGCTGACCGATCCGGAAGTGCTGGAATTCCGCTATCCCGTCGTGCTGGAAGATTTCCATATTCGCATCGGTTCCGGCGGCAAGGGCAAATGGCATGCCGGCGACGGCATCCGCCGCACCATCCGTTTCCTCGAAAAGATGGACTGCACGATCTTGTCCGGCCACCGCCGCGTGCCGCCTTTTGGTTTGGCGGGGGGCGAGCACGGCCAGGTCGGCGAGAACTGGGTGCGGCGCCAGGACGGACGCATGGAGCAGCTCAAGGGCTGCGACGAAACCGTGCTCGACGCAGACGAAGCCATCATCATCCAGACGCCGACGGCGGGAGGATATGGTAAGCTGGAAGAATGAGGACAGCACATAGCCTTGCGGTTCTTCTCGTGTTGCTTGCGGCTGCACCGGCGCAAGCCGCCTCCCCCTGCAAACCGGACGAGATCGGCGTCACGGTTTGCCCGTATGGCCAATCCGAACTGCGCGTAATCCGCAACACGGCGTCGCCGCGCAAACACTATGCCGTCGCCTGGGCGACCGCGCCGGGCAAGACCGGCAAAGACTACGAGCTGTTGAACTCATGAGGACTACAAGGCGCGCTTTGCCGACGAGGATGTCGCGACCTTTCTCGTGCGCCTTGCCGACGGTAAGGTCGTCACCAAACTCGGCGGTACGCATCTGGGCGACCAGGCCCGCTACAATCACATGACCTTGCGCGCTGTGTGGTCGCGCAACGAAGCCTGGGTGGTCGCCGTCAACGACGGCAAATGGATCACGGACCGAGCCGACGCCTATCACCTGACCACAAGCGGCGCGTCGGCGCCGCTCAATCTGTTGAAGGTCTGTGTTGACGCCGAGCGCCGTTATTTCAAGCGCGCGCCGCTGAAAGGCAGCTTCGACAGGTACGCGCAAAGTATGGACGTGAAATCGGTCGACAATGACGGCACGGTCGTCGCCATCTGCACGATGCAGGTCATCAAGCAGGACCCCATCTACAATATTGCCATCCGCGCGAAACTGACGGCAGCCGCCAACGGCATCAATGCAACGATTGGGCCAGTAACCCTCTGCAAGGACGACGATACGCTGCAAGAGTGCGCATTTTCGGATGTGCCGGACTGACAGCCGCCCTCAATGCCCGGCGGCTTCCGCCGCCACCGGCATCGGCTTCTTCATGATAACGCCGAGCGCGGCCAGCGCGAGAAACAGCACAGTCAGGATCAGAAAGACGTCGGCAAAGCTCAACACGGCCGCCTGTTCGCGCACCATTCGCATCATCTGCTTGAGCGCCATTGCGGTGGCGTCCGGCCCCTGAAAGTGCGTGGCGAGGCGCTCGACGGTCTCGTTCGCCGGCGTCCGCGACCAGTTCACCCGCTCGTGCAGACGCGTAAGATGCAGGTCCATGCGGTCGTTGAGCAGCGTGTTGATGGAGGCGAGCCCGATGGCGCCGCCGAGATTGCGCGTGAGGTTGAACAGGCCGGAGGCGTTCTTCACGAGTTCGGGTGACAACGTGCCGAGCGCGGTGTTGGTGACCGGAACGATGGCGAACATCAGCCCGACGCCGCGGAAGATCTGCGGCCACAGCAGCTCCCAAAAATCCCAATCCTTGGTGACATAGGTCATCTGCCAGGTGCCGACGGCGAACAGCAGGAAGCCCGCCATCAGCACGTAACGTGGATCGAATCGCTGGCTGAGCTGGCCCGCGAGCGGCGCGGTGGCAAACATGGCGGCGCCCGATACGAACATGGTCTGCCCGATCATCAACGCGTCGTAGCCACGGATCTGCGCGAGATAGACCGGATAGAGATAGGTCAGCCCGTAGAGACCGATGCCAAGCACGAACGAAAACAGGCTGCCGACGGCGAAATTGCGGTTAAGGAAGGCGCGCAGATCGACGATCGGCTGCCGCGCGGTGAGAACTCGCACGAAGAATGCCGCCGCCGAGATGGCCGACACGGCCGCGAAGAGCGCAATGGTCGGATCGTCGAACCAGTCGTAGCGCGGCCCCTCCTCCAGCACGTATTCGAGCGCACCGAGAAAACCGGCCATCGACAAAAGGCCCCACCAGTCGAAATGCTCGAGCAGAGACAGGTCGGGCTTGTCGAAATCGACGAGAACGTAGGTCGCGACCGTCACGATTATGCCGGGCACGACGTTGATGAAGAACAGCCAATGCCAGGACCAGGCGTCGGTGACATAACCGCCGACAGTCGGGCCAATCGTGGGCGCCAAGGTCGCGATCAGGCCGACCACCGGCGCGACGAATTTCTGCCGTGGCCCGGCAAAGATGATGTAGGCGGACGCGAACACCGTCGGCACCATGCCGCCGCCGATGAAGCCTTGCAGCGCGCGCCACACGATCATGCTGCCGATCGAGGTGCTGAAGCCGCACATGACGCTGGCGAGCGTGAAGCCGGCCGCCGACACCGCGAACAGAAGGCGCGTACCGAATGCGCGCGACAGAAAGCCGGAGAGCGGAATGGCGATCACTTCGGCGACGAGATACGACGTCTGCACCCAGGGAATTTCGTCGCCCGAGGCCGACAGCCCGGCCTGAATTTCGGCGAGCGAAGCCGACACGATCTGGATGTCAAGGAACGCCATGAACATGCCGAAGCACATGGCGACGAAGGCCATGAGCCTTCTCGGAGTCAAAGCATCCGCGCTTCCGGCCCCGAGCGACGGGGACCGAACGGAGACCGGAAGCGCGGTTGTGGCAGTGAGCGTACTCATGACTCCCGCCTCACTGCCTGTTCGTTAAACCGTTGGTGGTGGCAGCCTGTGCTTCGGTCGAGAACCAGCCGCCATTGTCGGCCACCGACGTCTTCGGCTTGGTGTCGACATTGACCACGACCGACATTCCGGGCCGCAGCACGCGAGCGTCCTTCACCGCTGCGGGCACATGAATGCGCACGGCCAGCCGCTGCACGATCTTGGTGAAATTGCCGGTCGCATTGTCGGGTGGCAGCAGCGAGAACACCGAACCGGAGGCCGGCGACACGCTGGTCACGGTACCGGTGATGTCGTGGCCGGGCAGCGCATCGACGCTGACGTCGACGGACTGACCTGGCCGCAGGCGCGAGAGCTGCGTCTCCTTGAAGTTCGCGTCGATATAGACGTCGTCGAGTGGCACGATGGCCGCGAGTCGCTGGCCGGGCTGTACGTAGTCGCCGACCTGCATCGCCCGGTTGCCGATCACGCCGTCGATCGGCGCGCGGACCACGGTGAAGGAGAGATCGCGCTCGGCTTTTTGTTGCGCGATCTTCAACTCATGCAATTGCTGCTCGGCTTCCTGTTGCTGCGCTTCGAGCACACCAATGGTCGCGATTGCGGAGGCAACGGCGCCGCGCGCGTTGTGTACGGCGGCGATGGCCTGATCGCGGTCGCTTTGCGCCTGATCGAGCGTCTGCTGGCTGGCGTATTTGTTCTTGGCGAGCTGCTGCTTGCGCATGAGCTCGGCTTGCGTGCGCTTTTCAACCGCCTGCACCGAGGCAAGCTGCGCATTCGCCTGGACGACGGCCGCCTGCTGCGCGTTGATCTGCTGCGCAATGCGGACGATGGCTGCCTGCTGGGTGGCGACCTTGCCGCGCGCGGAAGCGGCGGCGAGTTTGTAGTCGCCATCGTCGATACGCGCGATCGCATCGCCGGCGTGGACATAGCTGTTGTCGGCGGCGGTGACCGCGGACACGTAGCCGGAAACCTTGGCCGCCAAGGTGGTGGCGTCGGCGCGCACATAGGCGTCGTCGGTGGAGACGAGAAAACGGCCGACGGTGACGTAGTGGTAGCCGAACCAGCCCGCCCCCAGAACGGCGAGTGCCAGGGTGGCGCCGATCACGGCGCGTTTGCGCGAAAGCCCTTTGGGCGCCGCCTCAGTGGCCTTGGCAAGAGCCTGCAGGCCTGGCTCGGTTGCCCTCGCCTCTTCGGCTGGCTCCGCCAGCGCCTGGTGTGGCGCTTGGAGCAACTCTTGGGCGTGGCTTTCCGAATCGGCGGCGATATGCAGGGCTCGGGCCCGCTGGGCCGCGTTGGCGCCGCGGGCACCTACAAAGCGAACCGGCGCGGGGGCGTTGTCTTGTTTTGCGGTGGATTCTGTCTGCATCGTCGCCTCCAAAAGGCACTCACGGCTATTGACCGAACGGTTCAGTCAAAATATATTGCGTTGCGACAGAGTCAATGCTTTTCTGACCGAACGGTTCGGTCATTAGCCAAAAGAACTAGGCTGGCCCCCGGCGCCGTGGGGTAAGTTATGGAATTGGCACTGAGAGGAGCGCCCAGGCATGCCGGAAACCGCGGAACTGCAAGTCCGCCCTGCCGCATCCGAGGACGACAGCGCCAAAAGGCGCCAGATCATCGACGGCGCGCGCGGTGTCTTTCTGGCCAAAGGCTTCGATGCCGCCAGCATGGCGGACATCGCCAAGGCAGCCGGCGTCTCCAAGGGCACGCTCTACGTCTATTTCAAGGACAAGGACGAGCTATTCGGAGCGATCGTGGCCGGCGAGTGCACGTTTCAGGCCGAAGGCGTTTTTGATTTCGATCCCGCAGACAACGACGTGGAAGCCGTGCTGCTCGAACACGGCAAAGCGTTCGTGCGGCAAATTTGCGACCCCGCGCGGCTGTCCCCGTTGCGCGCCGTGATCGCCATCGCGGAGCGCATGCCGGATCTCGGCCGCAAGGTTTTTGAAACCGGCCCCGCCGTCGGCACCGCGAAGGTCGCAGGCTATCTTCAGGCACAGGTCGATGCCGGCGTGCTGGCGATCGACGACTGCGAGGTGGCGGCTGCGCAGTTCATCGAGACCTGCCACGCCACCATGTTCAAGCCGGTGCTGTTCAATTTCGGGCCGCCACCGACGCCGGAGCGCATCGACCATGTGGTCGGCATGGCGGTGCGCGCCTTCATGGCCGCTTACGCGGTGAAGCGTTAAGCGCCCCCTTCAGCCTCCATTGGCCGCCGGGAGCTAGCGCAGTGAACGGCTAGCAGGACGGCGGTAGCCGCCTGCGGTGAAGATTGAGCGTGATGTTTCGACGGAGCATTAAGCATTGCCCGCACACGCGCTTGATTTCGGCAACAGCCGACCGCACTTTGATGTCATGATCGTCCGTGCCCTCACCATTGTCCTGCTGCTTTCCGCGCCAGCCTTGGCGCAGTCCACCTATCCGGTCACCGGCAAGTGGGGCCAGAGCGCGGGCGACACCAAGGGCGCAATCGACTGCACCGGCAAGCGGGTGATGTCGTTCGAAGGCAACCAGCGCACCGATTCAGGCGGCGGCGTACCGGCCTATCGCAACCGCTCGGTCACGACGGACGGGGCTTCAAAATATCGCGTCGTCGACGAATTCAGTAATGGCATGATGAACGACGCGCACACCAGCTACACGCTGCGCAAGCTCGATAACGACCACATCGAGATGCAGCTCCAGTCTGGCGGCACGCTCAAGCTGCAGCGGTGTAAATAGCCCGCAATAGACCGCCCGCCGCGGATACGGCGTACCTCCCTGCCTCTCTCTTCGCTCTCTCGAATGAAAACGGCCACGAATTGGTGCGGCAACACCAAACGGTGAGCTGTTTTTAGGCGCTTCTCCATTGTCGATTTGACCGAAATCGAGAATGATGGCGCGGGGCGCACGAAGCGATGTGCCGGCCGGGAGGGCGGTGATTATGACCAGGCAGACAAAATCGTCGATGCGCGTGTTGGTCGCGCTGATTAGCCTGATTTTCATCCAACAGGCTTTCGCCAAGGACGAAGTCAGTACGACTTACCGTTGCCACGCCAAAGACGCCGTCAGTGTCATGCCGGACGGAACGCTGAACAAGGAGATCGGCCGTTCCGCGATGAAGGAGTTCGACCAGATCGTCATCGACGTTGCGTCCGGCCACATCACGCTTCCCTTCAAGGGCCATCGCCAAAAATGGAACGTGCAGAAGGCCGATGTCGAAGACAACGATTACGTCTTGTATCCGAGCGATGCGCGCCAACGCGGGCACACCATTGCGAACGTCATGACCCAATATATCCGGCTGCGGGCTGCAAAAAGCGACCCGCAGCCGCGCTATATGGTCGTCACACTGTCTTACCTTGTGACGGGAATCTGCGAGCTCTTGAAGTAGACGGCACGCGCCGCGCGCTAGTTGCGCGCGATAATCTCGCGCTCGTCGCGATGAACGGGCGTATCGGCGGTCATTTCGCCGCGCGCGCGGCGCATTAGGATCGAGGGCCGGCGCCGCTTCAAGGCGCTGCGCCGGCGCCGGCGTGGACGCACGGCCGAGACACGCAACGCCCCTATGCTCGCGAAGGGCGCACGCCAGCCGTCCTCGTCTTCGATCAATTGCGGCAAACCGAGCACCGTGCTCCAGGTGCGCCATTCGGCCATGGCGTCATCGGCGTCGTCCGAGACGAACAGTGGCAACGCCAGCGCCGGATCCTTGTGCGCCAGCACGACGGCGACCACCGGCTGGCCGGGCATCAGCCGCAGACCGATACCGGCGAAGGCCGAGACCGGCAGGTTGAATGCCATACGCATTCCGGCGAGTTGCCGGCGCACCACCACGCGATGGCGGTGCAGTTCGATGTCGCGCACCCGCTCGTCGGCCGCCGCATCGGTGGCTGCAAAGCGCACCGGAAGGGCAAACGGGTCGAGCCGCTGTGCGCGGCCCGACCCGGCCGGGCAACCCCCACTTCGCATTTGACGCCTCAAACTCTCCCAACGCCGGGCTTATGCGCTCGGTCGTTCCGTGGAGAGTGGCAGAAACGCGTCGGAATCCGCTTAAGGTTTGGGGTTAATCGACCGTAGCCGGCCCGCTTCGGCGCCACATGATTGACGGGAGCTTGCGAAGCATGATTGACGAGGTGTTGCCGTCTTCACGCAAATCTTCGCAAATAGCGGTTGCGCGCGGCCGCTTCGCGCGCCATCTGACAAGTGTCCAGCCATGCTCGCCCCCAAAGACACACTCTTCGATCAGACCGCCCTCCTCGAGCGTGCCGAGCGCCTGGTGAAAGCCGCCCGCGCCGCCGGCGCCGATACCGCCGACGCCATGGTCGCGCGCTCGTTGTCGCTCGGCGTCGGCGTCCGCGACGGAGCGGTTGAGGAATCCGAAAGCGCGGAAGGCGACGATCTCGGCCTGCGCGTCCTGGTGGGAAGAAAGCAGGCGGTGGTCTCGACCAATGATTTCGCCGGCGACATGGCCGCGCTCGCCGAGCGCGCCGTCGCCATGGCCAAGGTGGCGCCGGAGGACAAATTTGCCGGCCTCGCCGATGAGGCCTTGCTTGCAAAGAATTTTCCCGATCTCGATCTTGTCGACCACGCCATGCCGGACGTTGCGCGGCTCGAAGCCCTGGCGCGGGACGCTGAGAAAGCTGCACTCGCCGTCGAAGGCGTGACCAAGTCGGACGGCGCCTCGGCCTCCTTCGGCATCGGCGGCATGGTGCTGGTCACCAGCCACGGCTTCCGCGGCGCTTATCTCGGCTCAAACCACAGCGTCGCCATGACGGCGATCGCCGGCGAAGGCACCGGCATGGAGCGTGACTACGATTATTCGTCCGTGCGCTTTGCCGCCGATCTCGAAAGTCCGGAGAAAATCGGCCGCACCGCCGGCGAGCGCGCGATTGCGCGGCTCAATCCGCGCAAAGTGTCGACGCGAAAGGTGCCGGTGATCTATGACCGCCGCGCCGCGGGCACGCTGGTGTCGCATCTTGCCAGCGCCGTCAACGGCGCCTCGATCGCGCGCAAGACCAGCTTCCTGCGTGACAAGATGGGGCAGAAACTATTCGCAAACGGCATCCGCATTCTCGACGATCCGTTGCGCAAGCGGGGTTTGCGCTCGCGTCCGTTCGACGGCGAGGGCGTTGCCTGCAAGCCGCTGGCGCTGATCGACGACGGGGTGTTGCGTTCATGGCTGCTCGATTGCACGACCGCGCGCGAGCTCGGCCTTACCACGACCGGCCATGCCCAGCGTGGCGTCTCGACGGTCCCTTCGCCGGCGCCAAGCAATTTGCATATGGGCGCCGGCACGCTCTCGCCCGACGCGTTGATCGCCGACATCGAGGACGGCTTCTACATCACTGATTTGATCGGCAGCGGCGCCAATATGGTGACCGGCGATTACAGCCGTGGTGCTTCCGGTTTCTGGATCGAGAACGGGAAGCGCACCTATCCAGTGAGCGAGATGACCATTGCCGGCAATCTCATCGACATGTTCAAATCGCTGACGCCGGCCAACGACCTCGAATTCCGTTTCGCCACCAACGCGCCGACGCTGCGGGTGGAGGGCCTCACCGTTGCCGGCCAGTAACCCCGCCGCACTGCGCGAGCCTCTCGAACAGATCATGCATGAAGCCGGCGAACTCGCGCGCATGACGGCACAGCGGCCGTTCAAGCGCTGGACCAAGGGCGACGACAACAATTCTCCGGTGAGCGAAGGCGACATCGCCGTCAACGATCTCCTGCAACAGCGCCTGGGCGAGCTCGTACCCGGTGCAGGCTGGATTTCCGAGGAATCCGAACCCGGCGACGAGCAGAATGAAGCGACAGCCTGGATCGTCGATCCGATCGACGGCACGCGCGCTTATATCTCCGGCCGCGACGACTGGACGATTTCGGTCGCGCTTGCCCACCAGGGCCGGCCGCGGCTCGCCGCGCTCTATGCGCCGGTGACCGACGAGATGTTCATCGCCGCCGCCGGACAGGGCGCCACCCGCAACGGCGCCCCGATGCGACCGAGCGCAGGCGAAGGCCTCACCGGCGCCCGGCTTGCCGGGCCCAAGCGCTACCTCGACCGGCTCGAAGCCCTGAACCCGCAGATCGTCGCCTTGCCGAAAGTGTTTTCGCTCGCCTTGCGCTTGACGCGCGTCGCGCAAGCGGAACTGGACGCCGCCTTTGCGTCGGCCGGCAGCCATTCCTGGGACCTTGCGGCGGCTGATCTTTTGGTGCACGAAGCCGGCGGCGTGATGACCGACTTCGCGGGCAAACCTCTGAGCTATGACCGACCGCAGGCCGCCCATCGCGCGCTGATCGCAGCCGGTCCCGCCCGCCACGGCATGCTGATCGATCTGGTGCGCGACCGCATGGCGGAGTTCGCCTGATGGCGTGGCGCGCGGACGTGTCCGAGAACCGGTTTCCACTTTTCGAGATCATGCGCTAGAGATCGAGTCGTTACCGCCGGGGCTTCTTCCAAGGAACAACCCATGTCCGAACAAGCCTCGGGAACCCCACCGACACAACTGCTGCACCTGGTCATCGGCGGCGAGCTCACCGAGCTCGGCAGCACCGAATTCCGCGACCTCGGCAAGCTCGACATCGTCGGCGTCTATCCGAATTACGCGGCCGCTTATGTCGCCTGGAAGGCCAAGGCACAGCAGACGGTCGACAACGCGCATATGCGCTATTTCATCGTTCATCTACACCGGCTGCTCGATCCCGACGCCGCGCCGCAGCCGGTGCGCTGAAAACGGGTGCCGATGCCGTCACTCAAGCGCATCGTTGCTTCGCCCGCTTTCCAGGACGCCATCGGCACGCTCGCGGCGGCTTATCTGAAGCTCGTCTGGCGCACGAACCGTCTGATTGTCGAGCCGCCCGACATTTACGACCAGGTCGATATGCCGGCGATCGTTGCGCTCTGGCACGGCCAGCATTTCATGGCGCCATTCATCCGGCGCGACGCACACCACCAGGCCAAGGTTTTAATCTCGCGCCACCGCGACGGCGAAATCAATGCGCGCGCCGCCGAGAAACTCGGTATCGGCACCATTCGCGGCTCAGGCGCCCACAACGGCGAATTTCACCGCAAGGGCGGCGCGGTCGCCTTCACCGAAATGCTCGACGCGCTGAAGGAAGGCTACAATGTCGCGATGACCGCGGACGTGCCGAAGGTTGCGCGCGTCGCCGGCTTGGGCGTCGTCAAGCTCGCTCAGCATTCGGGACGGCCGATCTACCCGGTGGCGATCGCGACCAGCCGCCGCGTTGAAATCGACAATTGGGACAAGAGCGCCGTCAACCTGCCATTCGGCCGCATCGCCATGGTGGCCGGTGAGCCGATCCTCGTTGCGCGTAGCGCCGACGACGCCGGTCTCGAAACCGCGCGGCGACAGGTCGAAAACGAACTGAATCGCGTAACGACGCGCGCCTACGAACTTGTCGACGACGGGGGCAAGCCGTGAGCGCGCCAACGTCCGCACCCTTGCGCGCCTACCGGATCGTGTCGGCGCTCGCGGAGCCGTTGACGCGGCTCCTGCTCGCCGCGCGGCTCAAACGCGGCAAGGAGCACCGCACACGCGTTGGCGAGCGGCGCGGGCAGCCAAGCCTCGCGCGGCCACCCGGTGCGCTCGTCTGGGTGCATGGCGCAAGCGTCGGTGAATTGATGTCGGTGTTGCCGCTGATCGAACGCATCCATCGGCGCGGCGTCGGCGTCCTGGTGACCTCCGGCACCGTCACGTCAAGCGGGCTTGCCGAACAGCGGCTGCCGCGTGGCGTCATCCACCAGTTCGTGCCGCTCGATGTGCCGCGTTTCGTTCTCCGCTTTCTGACACACTGGCGGCCGGACCTCGCTTTGTTCGTGGAGTCCGATCTGTGGCCCAACATGGTGGTCGAAGCCGCATCGCAAGGCGTGCCGCTGATCGTGGTCAACGGCCGCATGTCGGGCAACTCGTTCAGGCGCTGGCAAGGGCTGAAGAGCTTGATCGTCGGCCTGCTCGGCCGCCTCGATCTTTGCCTTGCGCGCACGCCGGAGGACGCCGTCCGCTTCGAGCGGCTGGGCGCGCCACGCGTCGTCGTCGCCGGCGATCTCAAATTCGACGTGCCGAACCTGCCGGCCGATGCGGCCAAGCTCGGCGAGTTGAAAAGCGCCATCGGCAAACGGCCGGTGGTGGCGGCAGCTTCCACCCACGCCGGCGAAGAAAGTCTCGTGATCGCCGCGCACAAGCGGCTGCGCGGCAATTTTCCCGGCCTGTTGACGATGATCGTGCCGCGCCATCCCGAACGCGGGCCCGGGGTGCGTGAGCTTGCCGCAGCCGCGGGCCTGAAAGCGGCGCTGCGCTCGCGCGGCGAGCGGCCGGACGCGGCAACGGATATCTACATCGCCGACACCGTCGGCGAACTCGGTCTCTTCTACCGGCTGGCACCCATCGTTTTCATGGGCGGCTCGCTCATCCGCCACGGCGGCCAGAATCCCATCGAGGCCGCCAAGCTCGGCGCTGCCATTCTGCATGGGCCACATGTGTCGAATTTCACCGAAATCTATGCCGCGCTCGATGAAGCGCGCGGCGCCGCGCCGGTCGAGAACGCCGACCGTCTGACCGCCGCCTTGGCCGCCTGGTTGAAAGACGAAGCCGCGCGCAAGCGTGCGGCGGAGGCCGCGCACATGACGGTCGAGAAACTGTCCGGCGCGCTCGATCGTACTTTGGCGGCAATCGAGCCCTATCTCATGCAACTGCAACTGAGCGGGCGGGCAAACCATGCGTGATCCAGCCTTCTGGTGGCGGCAAGCAAGCCTGCGCGCCGGGCTGTTGGCGCCGGCCGCCGCCTGCTATGGCGCGATTGCGGCGCGGCGGATGGCGCGCGGCGGCGCGCACGTCGACGTTCCAATCGTGTGCGTCGGCAATTTCACCCTCGGCGGCGCCGGCAAGACGCCGACCGCCATCCTGGTTGCGAAGATGCAGGCCGCGGCGGGCGAACGCGTGTTTTGTCTGTCCCGCGGCTATGGCGGCAGCCATGCGGGACCGAAGCGCGTAGATATGACCGACCACGCAGCCGAAGTCGGCGACGAAGCGCTGCTGCTCGCCAATGCCGCGCCCACGATTGTATCGCGTGACCGTGTTGCCGGGGCGCGGTTTGCGCGCGCGCAAGGCGCGAGCGTTATCGTCATGGACGACGGCCTGCAGAACGCTTCGCTTGCGAAGGATGTCGCGATCGCCGTGGTCGACGGCAAGTGCGGCATCGGCAACGGCAAAGTCTTTCCGGCCGGTCCTTTGCGCGCGCCGCTCGCGGCGCAACTGACCAAGACCGACGCAATCCTGGTGGTGGGCGATGGCACCGGTGCCGACGCTGTCATAGCTACCGCCAAGGCGCGCGGCCTGCCGGTGCTGCATGGCAAGCTCGTCGTCGCGCCAAACGCCGGTGCCGCGCTCAAGGGGCGCAAGGCGCTGGCGTTTGCCGGCATCGGCGATCCCGAAAAGTTTTTCAAGAGTGCGCGCGAGGCCGGCATCGATCTCGCCGCAACGCGCACTTTCGCCGACCATCACCGCTTCAGTGCCGAGGAAGCCGCCGCTCTTATTATGGACGCCGAGCATGACGGGCTCGCGTTGCTAACGACCGAGAAAGACCGCGCCCGCATGGCCGGCGATCCGCTCACCGAGACGCTTGCCAACAAAGTGCATGTCCTGCCGGTGACGATGGAGGTCACCGAAGCGGAAGATCTGCGACGGTTGGTGACGAACGCTTTGAGGCGCTAGAGGCCCGTCTACTTCGCCTGCGCGTATTTCGCGCGGTTGCGTTCCAAGACCGCTTCCGGCGAGACATAGGCTTCCTGCAGGTCGACGCTCCAGTATTTGAGCTCTTCGAGCGGAATGGCCTGGCCGGTGACGGCGCAGCGGACATAGGCTCCGGGGCGCACCACGCGGAAATCGCCATCGAGATATTTCACTTCGGCTTCGCCGCTCATCGGCGAAGAACGGTCATAACGGTTGAGCAAAGGCGGTCTCCATCACACCCGGCCGGACGTCCGTAACATAATCGCTCGCGCGCGTCCGCGAAAGCCTGCCCTAGAGCACAATCCATTCAGATTGAATCGATGTGCTCCCCTAACATTTTGTTTGCGCAGGATCATTCCCGAAAGCGGGTTCCCACTATTCGGGATCACGCGCTAGAACAGGCTGCCCTGCCCACCCCGGCCACCGCGACGGCCGCGCGGAGTTGGCACGGGCGCCGGGGCGGCCGGCGCCGGCGTTTCGGCGGCTTGCCCATCGGCAACCGCGCCCACGCGGCCATCGGCAAACTCGATGTCGAGCCGGCTGCCGGCGGCAACACTCGTTGCGCTGCGCAGCGGATGGCCGGATCCGTCGCGCACCAGGGCAAAGCCGCGTTCCAGCACCTTGCGGTAGGAGTAGGCATTGAGCAGTTGACCGGCGGCGCGGACGCGTTCGTCGCGGCGATCGAGATACACGCGCAAGGCGCGGACGCGCCGTTGATCGAAAGCCGCGACCATTTCCTGCCCGCGCGACAGGCGCTGGCGCAACAGCCGCGGCGACAGCCGCGCGGTCACGCGGGTGAGTTGGTTATGATGGAACTGTGCGTTGGCGCGCAGGGCGCGCGGCAAACGGTCGGCGCAAGAATCGAGGCGCTGGCGCGGAACCGACAGCAACTCGTTGAGCACCGGCAGCGCGCGTGCGGCCGACCGCAATTCGGTGCGCCGCACCTCCATACCGCGCTGCCAGGCCTTGATCCGCCGGCTGACGAGCGCTGCAATCTCGGCCATGAGATCGGCGCGCACCGGCACCGCGAGTTCCGCGGCCGCGGTCGGCGTCGGCGCGCGTTTATCGGATGCAAAATCGATCAGCGTGACGTCGGTCTCGTGACCGACCGCCGAGATAAGGGGGATCATGCTGGCGGCCGCCGCGCGCACCACGATCTCCTCGTTGAACGACCACAGGTCCTCGAGCGAACCGCCGCCGCGCGCGACGATGATGAGATCGGGCCGTAGCAACGGACCTTTCTCCGGCAGTGCGTTGAAACCTTCGATGGCCGCGGCGACTTCCGCCGCGGAGGTCTCGCCCTGCACGCGCACCGGCCACACCAGCACGCGGCGTGGAAAACGATCCGCCAGGCGATGCAGAATGTCGCGGATAACAGCCCCGGTGGGAGACGTCACCACGCCAATCACCTCCGGCAGGAACGGCAGAAGCTGCTTGCGCGCCTCCGCGAACAGGCCTTCGGCCGCGAGCTTCTTCTTGCGTTCCTCCAGCAGCTTCATCAGCGCGCCGATGCCGGCGGGCTCGAGGCTGTCGATGACGATCTGGTATTTGGACGAGCCGGGATAGGTGGTGAGCTTGCCGGTCGCGATGACGTCGAGCCCCTCTTCCGGCTTGACACGCATGCGCCCGTAAACGCCCTTCCAGACCACCGCCTCCAGCACGGCGCGGTCATCCTTCAATCGGAAATAGCAGTGGCCGGAGGGCGATGGCCCCTTGAAGCCCGATATCTCGCCGCGCACCCGCACATGGCCGTAGGCGTCCTCGACCGTGCGCTTGAGCGCGGCCGAGAGCTCGGAGACGGTCCATTCCACAACGTTATCGAGTACAGCCTGTGCCATTCGGGCCGAATCTCTTGCGGGGGTGAGATGCCATGCTACACCAAATGGCGACCAGTCCCCAAAAGCCAAGCGGCCCCATGAACATCCTCATTCTCGGTTCCGGCGGGCGCGAACACGCGCTGGCCTGGAAAATCGCGGCGAGCCCGCTGACCGACAAAATCTACTGTGCGCCCGGCAATGCCGGCATCGCGCAAGAAGCGACATGTGTTGCGCTCGACATCGCCGACCATGCAGCGGTGATCGCCTTCGCTAGAGAGAAAAACATCGACCTCGTCGTGGTGGGTCCGGAAGCGCCGCTTTGCGCCGGCATCGTCGACGATCTGGAAGCCGCCGGCATCAAGGCGTTCGGTCCGACCAAATGGGCAGCAAGGCTGGAAGGCTCCAAGGGCTTCACCAAAGACCTGTGCAAGGCCAACGCCATTCCGACCGCGGCCTATGCGCGCTTCAAGCAGGCCGCCGCCGCCAAGGACTATGTCCGCAGACAAGGCGCGCCCATCGTGGTGAAGGCGGACGGGCTTGCCGCCGGCAAGGGCGTCGTGGTGGCGCAAACGATCGAAGAAGCAGACGCGGCCATCGACATGATGTTCGGCGGCGGCAACGACAGCCCATTGGGCACGCCCGCCTGGGAAATCGTGATCGAGGATTGTCTTGTCGGCGAAGAAGCCTCGTTCTTCGCCCTGTGCGACGGCGAGACCGCCATTCCGCTCGCCGCCGCCCAAGACCACAAGCGCGTCGGCGACGGCGACACCGGGCCGAACACCGGCGGCATGGGCGCCTATTCGCCGGCGCCGATCATGACGCCGCAGATGAACAAGCGCGTGATGGACGAAATCATCACACCGACCGTCGCCGCGCTGAAGAAGGCCGGCGCACCCTACAAGGGCGTGCTGTTTGCCGGGCTGATGATCACGGCGCAAGGCCCGCAGCTCATCGAATACAACGTCCGTTTCGGCGATCCGGAATGCCAGGTGTTGATGCTGCGGCTGATGTCGGATCTCGTGCCCGCGCTGATCGCGGCGCGCGACGGACAACTCAAGAGTTTCGATTTGCGCTGGCATGCCGACGCGGCGCTCACCGTGGTGATGGCGACCAAGGGCTATCCAGGCAGCTACGGCAAAGGCTCGATCATCGAAGGACTTGATGAAGCCGCGCAAGTCGAAGGCGTGGAAATTTTCCACGCCGGCACCAGAGCCGACGGCAGCCGCATCCTTGCGAACGGAGGCCGCGTGCTCAACGTTTGCGCGCTCGGCAAGACGGTGCGCGAGGCGCAGGCGCGCTCCTATCAGGCGATTGACCGCATCAACTGGCCGGACGGATTCTGCCGCCGCGACATCGGCTGGCGCGCCATTGCGCGCGAAGGTTAGCGGTTACCGCCTGCGCAAGTGTCGCAACAATTTTCTTAAACGGCGAAATCACAAAATAAATTCATGGACAATGGGCGCGACCTTTTTTGTGCTGACGCGTTGGCGGGCTTGGACGGGGGAAAAACTCGCAACAGGAACTCGCTCCATGAAGAAGATACTGATCGCATTGACGCTGGCAGCGGTGGCCGTTTCGCCGGCGCTGGCACAAAAAAATCAGAAGAAGCAACAGATGGCCGACAATCCCGAAGCCTATTACGCCTATCAGGCCTATGCCTGGGTGCCGACGGAAAACGGCTCCAACGCCAGGACCGAGTCGGTCTGGCTCAACGGAAAATATGTGGGCGCCGACCCCGATCCGTTTATCCGGGCGGAGATGAAGCGGAATCCGCCCGTCAGCGATGAAAACGGCGAGTAACAGCGCCGGCAAAACACTGGATCGTCCAAGGCCCGGCCCCGCGCCGGGCCTTTTTCATTTGCGGGGGCTGCTCTCTCCTTGCGACTGACAAGCCGCCCAAGGCCGGGCTATTTTACCGGCGGAGGCTTTGCATGCATCCCGTATTGCGGCTCTACGAAGACGCGCTGTCGAGCGCCGAGACGATACCGTTCCGGCTGCCGCCGCTGCCGCGCTTTGTGTTCATCGTACACGGCGGCGCGACCATCGGCGGCAAGGCGTTGACGGCGGGCGAAGCCTGGCAGGGCGAAGGCGAAACCGTGATCAAGCCTGGGCCGGACGGCGTGACCTGCTGGCGCTGGGAATTGTCGCGCGGCGATGCCGGTTCGACGGTGGCGAACGCACCGGGCATGAGCACCCGTGAGAAGCTGACCGCGTACCTCGAGACCTTGCCAAAGGGCGAGTTGCTGATGCGCTGCGACAGCGTCGCTTTTCCGCCGGGGGCTTGCGCCTACCGCCACATGCATCAGGGACCGGGCATCCGCTGTCTGATCGAGGGCGGCATTCGCGTCGACACCCATCACCGCTCGGCGAGCTACGGTCCCGGCAGCGCCTGGTACGAACCGGGGCCCGAGCCGGTGTTCGCGCAGGCCGCAGCCGACAAGGACAGCCGCTTCATTCGCGTCATGATCCTGCCGCGCGCACTTGTCGGCAAAAGCTCGATCCAGTACGTGAACGAGGGCGACAAGGCCAAGTCGAAATTGCAAAGTTACAAGATCTATGCCGACGCGCCGATTGAGTTTGGGGGAAGGAAGTAATGCGCAGCCATTGCCTCACGCGAGGCAGGCCCACTCTCCCCATTGGAGAGAGGGATGGGGTGAGGGGATCGTGCCTCTCGAAAGTTTGAACCCCTCACCCGACGCGCTCCGCGCGTCGACCTCTCCCCATGGGAGAGGTGAAAAGCGCTCGTGGCACGCCAGAAAATCAAAATGACTTCCATCGACCGCCAGCAGGCGTTTTCCGGCACCAAGGACGTCGCGAGCGCGCTCAGCTTCGATAGCGGGCCGCTTGCAGATTATCTTTCCCAACATGCGAAGGGCTTCGCGGGCCCGCTCTCCATCAAGCAGTTCAAGGGCGGACAATCGAACCCGACCTATCTGTTGCAGACGCCTTCACGCGCCTACGTCCTGCGACGCAAGCCGCCCGGCAAATTGTTGCCATCGGCGCATGCGGTCGACCGCGAATACCGCGTAATCTGTGCGCTTGCCGCGCAAGGCTTTCCGGTCGCAGAGCCAATTCTCTTTTGCGACGACGAGAGCGTGACCGGCACGGTCTTCTACGTCATGAGTTTTCTCGACGGCCGCGTGTTCTGGGAGCCGCATATGTCCGGCGCCAGCACGGCCGAGCGCACGGCGGTCTACGATGCAATGAACGCGACGATTGCGCGCCTGCACCGTTTCGAACCGGCGCAGGTCGGCCTGGGCGATTTCGGCCGCGGCGAGAACTACGTTCAACGCCAGGTCGAACGCTGGTCGAAGCAGTATCGCGCTTCCGAAACCGAAACGATCGAAGAAATGGAGCGGCTGATCGACTGGCTACCGCGGAACATTCCGCCGGCGGGACCAATACGGCTGGTGCATGGCGACTACCGGCTCGACAATCTCATCGTCGCGCGCGACGACCCAACGATCCTCGCCGTGCTCGATTGGGAACTATCGACGCTCGGCGATCCGCTTGCCGACTTCAGCTATCACCTGATGACATGGCACATGCCGCCGACCGAAAGCGCCGCCGGCACCGCGTCGCTCGCCGGCCACGATCTCACAGCACTCGGCATCCCGTCGATGACGGACTACGTCGATCTTTACGTTGCGCGCACCGGACTCGATCCGCGCCCGCATCTGAATGCCTATCTCGCCTACAACTTCTTCCGCATCGCCGCCATTCTGCAAGGCATCATCGGGCGCGTGCGCGACGGCACCGCGACCTCCGAATTTGCGCCGGCGAAAGCCGAGATGATCCGCCCGTTAGCGGAGAAGGCCTGGGCGTTCGCACGCGCGGCGTAACGTTTCGTTAAGCTGAATAATCGTTTGCCTGCACCGTCCACATTTCACGCTATCGAGACGGGGTATATTGACGTCTGCGCACTAGCCTGTGCCGGCAATGAGCGCAACCACCACGATTGGCATCCAGGTCATCATGCCGAAGACCGGAACGAGCCCACACGATACACCGCCGCCACAGTCGGAAGAAAGTCACGATTCCGATCATGAGACCATGATCGCCGAAGCGGTGGCCAAGCAAGGACCGCCGCCGGAAGGCATGGGCAAGCTGGTGGACAAGACGGTTTAGCTTTCGATTGCCGTCCCCGCGAATGCGGGGGCCCGGTAGCTACGATCGTCGCCGGTGTTGACCGGATCGTCCGCTTTCGCGGACGATGACAACAGAGCGCGTCAGATGCGCTTTGCCTGAAAAAACGTCTTCAGCAACGCCGCGCTCTCGCTCTCGCCGATGCCGCCATAGACCTCGGGCCGGTGGTGGCAGGTCGGCGAGGCGAAGAAACGCACACCATGCTCGACCGCGCCGCCTTTGGGATCGGCGGCGCCGAAATAGAGTCGGCGGATGCGAGCAAATGCCATCGCCGCCGCGCACATGGCGCAGGGTTCCAGCGTCACATAGAGATCGCAGTCGGTGAGCCGCTCGGAGCCGAGCGCGCGCGCGGCCCGACGAATGGCGAGCAGCTCGGCATGCGCCGTCGGGTCCTGATCGGCAATGGTGCGGTTGCCGGCGCGCGCAATGACCTCACCGTCGCGTACGATGACACAGCCGACCGGCACCTCGCCGCAACCGGCGGCGGCACGGGCTTCTTCCAACGCCAATTGCATGAAGGATGGCGATGCCATAAATCGTGCTCATGCCCCAAAAAGACCGAGATGACAAACCCGGCGGCCGCATCGCCAAGGTGATCGCCCGCGCCGGGGTGGCCTCGCGCCGCGCGGCGGAAGAGCTAATTGCGGCAGGGCGCGTTGCAGTCAACGGCGCGGTCATTGCCTCGCCCGCGCTCAACGTCACGCCGCGCGATACCATTACCGTCGACGGCGCACCGCTGCCCGGCCGCGCCCGCACGCGCCTCTTTCGCTATCACAAACCGCGCGGTCTGGTGACGACGCACTCGGATCCGCAAGGCCGGCCGACCATCTTTGCAGCGCTGCCCAAGCGGCTGCCGCGGCTGATCAGCGTCGGCCGGCTCGACCTCAGCAGCGAGGGACTGTTGCTGCTCACCAATGACGGCGGGCTGGCGCGTGCGCTCGAATTGCCGTCGACCGGCTGGGAGCGGCGCTACCGTGTGCGCGCGCTCGGCCGCGTAGCCCTTGAGTCGCTCGCCAATCTGCGTGACGGCGTGACGGTTGCCGGCGTGCGCTACGGTCCGATCGCGGCCGCGCTCGACCGCGAGCAAGGCGCCAATGTCTGGCTCACCGTATCGCTGCGCGAGGGCAAGAACCGCGAGGTGCGCAAGGTTCTCGAGCATCTCGGGCTGAAGGTGAACCGGCTGATCCGCGTCGGCTACGGGCCGTTCGAATTGGGCGACCTCGACGACGGCACGGTCGAAGAAGTGGAAACCGAGGATCTGCGCCGCGCGCTGGGGCCGGATATCGCCAAGCAGGCGCATGCGGATTTCAAATCACCCCTGGAGGATGAAACTGCAAAGCGCGATCACCCGCGCGCAAAACGCGCCGCGCAGGGCGGCAATCCGGAGCGGGCATCCTTTGAGGCACGGCGGCGGGACGCACATCAGGATGACGGGGAAAAGCGGGCACGCGCCATGCGAAAGAAGCAACGTCGCCGGCACGACCGCGGCGGCGGTCCGCGTCCTTCTCGGCCAAGGCCGAAGTGATGCGCGTCATCGGCGGCAGGTTGCGTTCACGGCCGATTGCGGGACCGAAATCGCAAACCGTGCGCCCGACCAGTGACCGTCTGCGCGAGGCCTTGTTCAACATCCTCACGCACGCTTATGGCGATCCGGTTGCCGGCGCGCGCGTGCTCGATCTCTTCGCTGGCACTGGCGCGCTCGGCATCGAGGCGATATCGCGCGGCGCGGCATATGTGCTGTTCGTCGACGAGGGCGTCGAAGCGCGCGCGCTGTTGCGCCAGAACGTCGAGACGCTGGGTTTGGGCGGCGTCACCCGCATCTTCCGCCGCGATGCCACGAAGCTTGGGCCGGCGCATCCGGTCGCGCCGTTCGATCTGGCTTTTCTCGATCCGCCTTACGGCAAAGACTTGGCCGGAAAGGCGCTTGAAAGTGCGCGCGCGGGCGGCTGGCTCAAGCCGCAAGCCTTGATCGTGGTGGAGGAAGCGGCCGACGCCGGTTTCGTCGCGCCGGAAGGGTTCGAAGAGCTTGAGCGGCGCAGTTACGACGACACGGAGTTTGTGTTCTTGCGAGCGAACTAGCGTCGGCCAAACAGTCTCTCTATATCGGTCAGCTTCAATTCCACATAGGTCGGCCGGCCGTGATTGCACTGGCCGGAATTGGGCACCGTTTCCATCTCACGAAGCAGCGCGTTCATCTCGTCGGGCTTGAGCTTACGCCCCGCGCGCACAGAACCGTGGCAGGCCATGGTGGCGGAGACGTGCAGCAGGCGGCGCTCAAGCGGCAGCGAGTCGTCCCATTCCGCCATGTGCTCGGCGAGATCGGCGATGAGCCCGCGCACATCGACTTCGCCCAACAGCGATGGAGTCTCGCGCACCGCCACCGCGCCAGGCCCGAAGTCCTCGAGCACCAGCCCGAATCGCGCCAGTTCCGCGGCACGCGCGACAAGCCGCGCGGCATCGGCCTCGTCAAGCTCGACGATTTCTGGAATGAGAAGGATCTGGCGCACAATGCCGGATTGATCGAGCGCCGCCTTCATGCGCTCGTAGACGATGCGTTCGTGCGCGGCGTGTTGGTCGACGATGACGAGGCCGTCGCGCGTTTGCGAAACGATGTAAGTCTCGTGCACCTGCGCGCGCGCAGCCCCCAGCGGTCGCTCGATCAACTCGGCTGCCGGCTCGAAGCTGGCGACATCGGCGGCCGGATCGCCCACATCGAACGTCGCCTGCGCGGGCTCCGCTAAGCCAAACGCCGCACCGCCGCGCGACGATACAAAGCCCGGCCGCGCCGGCGAACGCCGCCAATCATAGGGCCCGCGCTGCGGCGCACCCACGGGGCGGAAAGCGGCAATGGTCGCACCGCCGCCGGTCGAAGAGGCACGGCCGCCTTCACGCGCCAGCGCCTCTTTCAGTGCGCGTACGATCAGCCCGCGTACCAATGCGCCGTCGCGGAAACGCACTTCGGTTTTCGCCGGATGCACGTTGACGTCGACCTCGCGCGCGGGAAGCGTCACGAACAGCGCGAGCAAGGGATGGCGGTCGCGCGGCAGGTAATCGGCATAGGCCGCGCGCACCGCGCCGAACAGAACCTTGTCGCGCACCGGGCGGCCGTTGACGAAGAGATATTGCCCGAGCGAATTGGCGCGCGACAGCGTCGGTAGACCCGCGAAGCCGGCGACCTGCACGCCTTCACGCTCGGCCGCGACGGCAAACGCGTTGGCGCGGAAATCGGCGCCAACCACATCGCCGAGCCGCGCCAGATTGTCCGCCGCCAGACCCCAGGTCACCGGCGCCCGCTCCTCGCCGGCGAGCGTGAACGACACGTCGGGGCGGCTCATCGCCAGGCGCCGCACCACGTCGCGCACGGCTTCCGCCTCGCTGCGGTCGGTCTTGAGGAATTTCAGCCGCGCCGGCGTGGCGTAGAACAGATCGCGCACCTCGATGGTGGTGCCCTGCGACAGCGCCGCCGGTTTCACATCGGACTTCGCGCCGGCATCGACGGTCAGCGTCCAGGCATGCGGCTCGGACGCGTGGCGCGTGGTAATAGTCAGCCGCGCCACCGCACCGATCGACGGCAGCGCCTCGCCGCGAAAGCCGAGCGTGCGGATGGCAAGCAGATCGTCATTGGAAAGCTTGGACGTGGCGTGGCGCTCGACCGCGAGGTCGAGATCGGCGCGCGTCATGCCCTCGCCGTCGTCGGTGACGCGAATGAGCCGGCGCCCGCCGCCGTCGGTCAGCACGTCGATGCGCTTGGCGCCTGCATCGAGCGCGTTCTCGACCAGTTCCTTCACCACGCTCGCTGGGCGCTCGACCACCTCGCCGGCGGCGATGCGGTTGACGGTTGCCTCGGGAAGCTGGCGGACGGGCATGGCTTATTTCATGGCCGAAATCGGAAACATCCGACTTCGGCGCGCCTGATTCGAATTGGCCCCGACTCTATCGTTGCGGCAACGCGCCCGCGAGGCGCACGCCCCACCTGCCCCCGCTATTCAGGCCCTAATCCCACGCCTTCCCGCTGCGCTGGCGCTTGGTCTCCGAGCGCCGCTTTTTGCCCTCCAGCCGCACGCGCTTCTGCGCCTTCGGTACTTTGGTGGCGCGGCGCGGCTTGGGGCGCACCGCCGCCTCCCGAATCAGGTCGAACAGGCGCTCGCGCGCCTCGGCGCGGTTGCGGGTCTGATCGCGGTGCGCCTGCGCCACGATGACGATGACGCCCTCCTTGGTGAGGCGGCTGCCGGCAAGCCGCATCAGGCGGATGGCGACATCGTTCGGCAGCGACGACGAATGGCGCGCGTCGAAGCGCAGCTGCACGGCGCTCGACACTTTGTTGACGTTCTGCCCTCCGGGACCGGAGGCGCGCACGAACGATTCCACTAGTTCGGATTCGTCGATCGCGATGGAGTCGGTGATGCGGATCATCTTTCTGACATCCCGGCGGCGGCCACATGCTCCGCTCATTCCCGCGCAAGCGGGAATCCAGAGCAGAATTGCACAGATGGAGTTTAATCGCACTGGGTCCCCGCTTGCGCGGGGACGAACGGCCGGGTTAGGCGATCAAATACTTCTTCGCCAGCACCTTGCCCTCTTCCACCGCCGGCTGGTCGAAAGCGTCGATGCCGAGCAAATGCGCGGCGATAATCGTCTCCAGCATGAAATGCATCAGCAGTTCGCCTAGCGCGGCCTCGTCGAGCGTGTCGATATGAAAGGCGCGCACCGGACAGCCGTTCTTGGCCAGGGTTTCGGCCGTGGCGCGGCCTTCCGCCGCCACAAGGTCTCCAATCGTCTTGCCGGCAAAGCCGGCCTCGCCCGCGAGCTTGGCCAGCTCTGCGTCCATATGGGGCCCGAGACCTTTGGCGCCGACGATGATGACGTTGAACAACTTGTCGCGCGGGCCCGCGATGAAAAGCTGCACCTGGCTGTGCTGATCGACCGGACCGAGGGCGCCGACGGGCGTCGTACCCTTGCCGTCCTTGCCGAGGCTTTCGGCCCAGAGCTGCACATACCAATGCGTGAGGCGCTCGAGCCGGTCGCAATAAGCCATCAGCACGCTGATCGATTTGGCTTTCGTTTCGGCGAGCGCGACGGCCAGTGCAGCGCCCACCGCGGCCGGCACTTGCGCGGGCGGTTTCTTGTCAAGCACGGGCAGCAGCGCTTTTGATGCGCCTTTACGAAGCGCGGCAATGTCGAGGCCGAGCACCGCCGCCGGCAACAGTCCGACATTTGTCAGCGCCGAATAGCGCCCGCCGACACCCGGATCGTGATCGAGCATCGGCACCTGATGCTTGCCGAGCAGGTCGCGCAGGCCGTTGCGCTTGCCCACCTTGGCCGGTTCGCTGATGCCGAGCATGGCGCCGCGCGGATCGACGCCTGCTCGCTTGAGCGCAGAGAGTGCGGCGATCGTCTGCATCAGCGTCTCGGCGGTGCCGCCGGATTTCGAAATCGAAACGAAACGCGTGGTGGCGAGCGGCAGCTTCGCCAACATGGCTTCAAGCGAAATGGGATCGAGATTGTCGATGAAATGTACGCGCGGCGCGGGCCGCAAAGCACCGACGCCGGGCACGTTGTAGAAAGCAAGCTGCGCCAGAGTCTGGCCGCCAAGCGAGGAACCGCCGGTGCCGAGCACGACGATGTCGGTTGCGCCATCGCTCAGTTTCTTTGCCGCGTCGCGAATTTGCGCGAGATCGTCTTGCTTTTCCGGCAATCGCAACAGCGGCAACGTGCCTTCGGCATAATGTTCACGCAGACGGTCGAGCGCGCCTTCCGCGCGCGCCAACGCCGCGCCGAGTGCCGCTTCGGCAACGCCATGCGGACCGACGTTTTTCTCAAGCGCACTGTCGATGGATTGATTGATTGACATGACCACTCCGTTGTCATGCCCGCGCTTGTCGCGGGCATCCCGATCAGGGACGCAACACGCGTGCCTATCTAAGCGGGATGGCATGCGCAACTCGGACGAGTTGCGCAATAAAAATTTGCCTCCGCAAGTCGGGTTGACCCGAATTGCGGTGACAAGCCCGGCCACGACATTTCAAAGAACGCTCGAACCGTCGATCCGCTTCACTCGTGCACCGGTCCCGAAATCAGGCCCTTGGGCCGGCCGGCGATCGTGACCAGAAGGCCGCCGCCAAAAAGGCGTTTCGCCACCCGTTTGGCGTCGGCTTCGCCGACCGAGTCGATCATGGCGCTGCGCTTCTGGATGTAGTCGATGCCGAGGTCGTCGATCTGGATCTGCGTCAGCTGTGCCGCGATCTTGCTCGAAGAATCGAGCGAAAGCGCATAGGAGCCCTTGATGTAGTCCTTGGCTTCCTTCAACTCGTCCGCTGTCGGACCCTCTTCGGCCATGCGCTTGATCTCGTGCTCGATCACTTTCAGCGCATCGGCCGTGCGGTCGCCGCGGGTCGCCGTGCCGCCGAGGACGACGGCAGCCTTGCGGAACCAGACCAGATGGTCGGAGACGCCGTAGGCCAGGCCGCGCTTTTCGCGCACTTCCCTGTAGAGACGCGAAGAGAAACTGCCGCCACCGAGAATGTAGTTGACGATATAGGCCGCCATGAAATCGGGATCGTTGCGGGCAATCCCCTGGCCGCCGAAATTCACGACCGCCTGCGGCACGTCGACGTCGATGACGATGCGGCGGCCAAGATTGGCGGGCTTGGCGTCGGGCACCGGCTTGAGGTCGTTCTTGGCCGGCAAGGCGCCGAAGGCACGGTCGATCAGTTTGCCGGCAGCTTCGGCATCGATATCGCCGACAATGGAGACGGTGAGCTCGTTGCGCGCGAGGACGCGGCGCACGTAGTCGCGCAGATCGTCGGCGGTGATGCGCGGCACAGTTTCCAGCGTGCCCCTGCTTTCGCGACCATACGGATGGTCGGGAAACGCCGTACGCCACCAGTTGTTGCCGGCAAGACTGTTTGGATCGGTGGTCTCGCGCCGCAGGATGGCAAGTTCTTGCCCGCGCACCCGTTCCACGGCGTCGGCATCAAAGCGGGGCTTGGTCAGCGCCAGGCCAAGCAAGTCGAAGGCTTCGTCGCGGTGTTCGTTGAGCGTACGCAGCGAGCCGCGGAAATTGTCGCGGCCGACCTGAAAGCGCAACTCGATGGCATGGTCTTCCAGCCGCTCGTGATAGGTCTTGCTGTCGAGATCGCCGGCGCCCTCGTCGAGCGTGTCGGCGACGAGATTGGCGGTTCCGCCTATTTGCGGATCGTCCTGGCTGGAGCCGCCGTGGAAGGCATAGTTGAGCACGACCAGCGGCACCGTATGTTCGCGCACCAGCCAAGCTTTGATACCGGACGGGCTGACGATCTTTTCGATCGTCATTGCGGACGCCGGCGGCGTCACGCAAACGAACGCCAGCAGGGCGAGCGCGAAAGAACCGAATACCCTGTTCATGTGCGCTTCTCCGCGCGCGGGCTCGTATCCTTGATCAGGTAACCGGTCACCGAGCGTTTCTTTTCGAGCCAATGGCGGGCGGCATCCTGCACCTGTTCGGCAGTGACGGCGCGGATACGGTCGGGCCAGTGCGTGACGTCGGCGACGGTCGAGCCTGTAACGAGCGCTTCGCCGTACCAGCGCGCCATGCTGGCCTGGCTGTCATGGGCGTAGACCGCGTCGGCAATCAGCCGGGTCTTGCTGCGCTCGAGCTCCGTGGGTGTGACGCCTTTCTTGGCGACATCGGCGATGACGGCATCGATCGCGGTTTCGAGTTGCGGCAGCGTGGTGCCCGGCGCGACCGCGCCGTAGACGCCGAATTTCGACATGTCGATCGCCGAGCTCTCGTACCAGGCGCCAGCGCCGACCGCCACATGCTTATCGACCACGAGGTCGCGGTAGAGACGGCTGTTGCTGCCGCTTCCGAGAATATGCGCGAGCACTTCGAGCGCTTCGGATTCGCCGCGCTTGGCGGTGTGGAACGAAGGTACGAGATAAGAGCGCTCGACCAGCGGCTGCTCGACGCGCGCGTCGGCCAAAGTGACCGTCCGCGGCGCGACCGGCGTCGGCTCCTGCGGCCGATGACGCGGCGGAATGTCCGCGCGGCGCTTGACCTTGCCGTACGTTTCCGTCGCGAGCTTGAGCGCCTCTTGCGGCTCGATATCACCGGCAATCACCACAACGGCGTCATTGGGGCCGTAGAAACGGCGGTAGAAGCCTATGGCATCGTCGCGCGTGAGCTGCTCCATCTCACTGCGCCAGCCAATCACCGGCCTTCCGTAGGGATTGTTGAGGTAAAGCGCAGCGTCCATCTGCACGCCCAGCCGCGCACGCGGATTGTTGCGAATGCGCTGGTTCTGCTCCTCGAGAATAACGTCGCGTTCGGGCAGCACCACCTTGTCGGTGAGCTGCAATCCGGTCATGCGGTCGGCTTCGAACGCCATTACGGTCTTGAGCTTCTCGCTCGGGACGCGCTGGTAGTAGCCGGTGTAGTCGTTCGAGGTGAACGCATTCTCCTGCCCGCCCGCGCGCGAAACCATCTTGGAAAACTCACCGGCCGGGTGTTTGGCGGTGCCCTTGAACATCAGGTGTTCGAGGAAATGCGCAATTCCCGACTTGCCCGCCGTCTCGTCGGCGGCGCCGACCTTGTACCAGATCATGTGAGTGACGACCGGCACGCGATGATCGGGGATCACGACCAGTTCAAGGCCATTGTCGAGGGTGAAGTCTGAAATCTTGCCGCCCGCTTTATCGGCGGCGGCAGGCCAAGCGGCCACCGCCGCCAGCAGTGCCGCCGCGGTGAGAAAGCTGTGTCGATTGAGGGTCACGTTTTTGAAACCTTGCAGCCTTGGGTTAAAGCGCCCCGCCGATTGCTACGCCGCTGGCACGCACGAATGGCAAAATTCAATTCGATAAAATCCGGCGCGGTCAGCGGGATTCACCGCGGGTGATGTAATCATTTTTCGGCTTAACTGGAGCATCCTTACCGACGCCATAGGGTTGGTCAGGCGACGGCGTCTGATAGCCGGGCGGCGGTTCGGTGAGATCGGAGCGCGTCGGCTCACCTGTGAAGCGGACAACCTCGTCGTCCTTGCCCTTGAACATCTTCTTGAACAAGCCGCCTGGCGTATAACCAAGTTCCGAAGGCGACAAGCGCTCCTTGTACTCGCCGACTTCCCCCGGTTTGCTCCGCTTCGCCTCCCGCTGCGCCCGCGCAAACCCTTTAGGATCGGTCTTGCTGACGTCCAACTGATCCGGCGTCAGCGGCTTTCCCTCGGTCTCGAAATCGTCGCCGCTTCGTGAACGGTTACGTTCCTGCGCAGCGGCGCGCTTGCGCGCGGCCACGTCGGGATCTTTCGGCCATGCCGGGTTGTTTGCTATCGCATCTGTTTTTATCGGCGGCGGCAAATCGCGATTCGGCGGCAGCACCAGTGGCGGGCGTTCCCGGTAGTTGATCGTGGATCGCCGGTCGGCGGACTGCAGGCCGAAGCCCTCGAGGATATTGCGGAAGAACTGGGTGTCGGGCGCAACGCTGTCGTCCTCTGCGCGCGCGGGCACGGTCGAGGCAAGAAGACCCACACCTAAGGAAAGGCCCGCAACAAGGCCGATGGCGGCGTTCACGCGAGATTGGGTCAAGCGACAGTTCAGGCGCATAGGGCTCATCCGATCGAGGCGAATTTCGCCGCAAACCCACCGATTTCGACGGGCTTCGACGCCCTAATCGGCACAATGGCTTTAGATCAGGGCGCTTTTGCGGCGCGGTCCATTACAAGTGATTCATATAGCAGGCCGATCACCCCGGCAACGATAGCGACATCGGCGAGGTTAAAGACATACCAGCCGAACCGCCAGCTAGCCGTGGAAATATGGAAATAGACGAAATCAGCGACCCAGCCATAGGCCAGCCGGTCGATGGTATTGCCAATGGCCCCGCCGATGATGAGGCCAAGCGAGATCGCCGCCAGCCGCTCCCGGGTGCGCGCAAGCCAGACCCACAACAGGATGACGGCCAGCACCTTAACCAAGACCAGCACGGCATGGCCGACCGCTCCCTGCGTCTGGAACAGGCCGTAGCTGATGCCGGTATTCTTGGTGAGCACGAAATCGATGAAAGGCCCAAGCCGCACCGGACCGTGAGCGGCGAGGTCAAAAACGAAGAGCAGATAGAGCTTGCTGGCCTGATCGGCGATGCAGGCGATCAGCGCGACGATGAGGCCGAACCCGGTGAGCGGGCCGTAAAGGGTCGCGCGCATCTACTCCGCCGCCTTGCGCACGGCTTCCCATTCACGCAGCGCCTTCGCATCGCGCGGCGACACGTCGGGAAACTGCGGATCCTCGCCGATATTGGTCAGCACCTTCCAGGAGCGCGCGCACTTCTTGCCTTCGGCGAGGTTGGGCACGACCGCGACGCCGGCCACATCGGGCAAGCGGAAGGCACCCGAAGGCCCGTCATCCTCGACCAAAGTCGCCGCGGAGGTGATGCAGATCTCGGCCAGATCGATATCGACCACGGCTTCGTAAAGCTCAGCGTTGGAGACGTGCACGATCGGATGCGCTTCGAGCGAAGAACCGATACGCTTTTGCGCACGTTCGATCTCCAGCGCGCCGGTGACGACGCGGCGCACGGTGCGGACCTTGCGCCACTTCTCAGCAAGTTTGTCGTCACGCCAGTCGGCCGGCACCTCGGGGAACAGTTCGAGGTGCACGGACCTGGCGCCGGCGCCATAACGCGCCATCCAGGCTTCCTCGGCAGTGAAGCAGAGCATGGGCGCCAGCCACTTGACCGTGCAGCGGAAAATCGAATCGAGCACGGTGAGGCAGGCCTTGCGCTTGCCCGACGAAATCGGGTCGCAGTAGAGCGCGTCCTTGCGGATGTCGAAATAGAAGGCCGACAGATCGGACGTCATGAAAGCTGACAGCGCGGCAAAGATGCGCTTGTAGTCGAAGTCGGCATAGGCCTTGCGCGCGACCGCATCGAGCTCGGCAAGACGATGCAGCATCAGGCGCTCGAGTTCCGGCATCTGGGCCGGCTTGACGCGCTCGTCCTCGTGGAAATGCGCGAGGTTGCCGAGCATCCAGCGCAAGGTGTTGCGCAGCTTGCGATAGGTGTCGGTAGTGGTCTTGAGAATCTCGGGGCCGATGCGCTGGTCGTCCCAGTAGTCGCAGGAGGCGACCCACAGGCGCAGGATATCGGCGCCCGATTGCTTGATCACGTCTTGCGGCGCGATGGTGTTGCCGAGCGACTTCGACATCTTGCGGCCGTCCTCGGCGAGCGTGAAGCCGTGCGTCACCACCACGTCATAGGGTGCGCGCCCGCGCGTGCCGCAACTCTCCAGCAGCGAGGAATGAAACCAGCCGCGGTGCTGGTCGGAGCCCTCCAGATACATCACGGTATCGCGGCCGCCATCCATCTTGCGCTTGATGCCGGCGAGCTGCGGAAAATGTTTCGGGTCCTCCAGCACGAAGGCGTGCGTTGAGCCGGAGTCGAACCAGACGTCGAGAATGTCGTCGACCTTCTGCCAGCCGTCATTGGCGAGCTTTGGCCCAAGAAAACGCACGCGCGCGCCGGCGGCGTACCAGGCATCGGCGCCCTCGGCCTCGAAGGCCTCGACGATGCGCAGTTCTATCTCCGGGTCTTGCAAAATGTCGACCGAGCCGTCGGGCTTCTCCTTGATGAAGACGGCGATCGGCACGCCCCAGGCGCGCTGGCGCGAGATCACCCAATCGGGGCGGCCCTCGATCATGCCGGTGATGCGGTTTTGCCCCTGCGGCGGCACCCAGCGCGTCACCGAGATCGCCTGCAGCGCGCGCGCGCGCAACGTGTCGCCGGACTTGTCGATGTCCTTATCCATAGCGATGAACCATTGCGGCGTGTTGCGGAAGATGACCGGCTTCTTCGAGCGCCACGAATGCGGATATTGATGCTTGAGGCGGCTTCTCGCGATCAGCATGTGCGCGTCGATCAATGCCTTGATCACCGCCTCGTTGGCGTCGCCCTTCTCGCCCTTGTCGTTGATGACGCGCTTGCCGGTGAAGCCGGGCGCGGCGCCGGTAAACGCACCATTTTCGTCAACGGTGTAAGGGATAACCGTATTGATGTTGCGTCTGCGGAGCGCAGGCGTATTCGCCATCCAAATGTCGAAATCCTCGCGGCCATGCCCGGGCGCCGTGTGGACAAACCCCGTCCCGGTATCGTTGGTAACGTGCTCGCCTTCAAGCAGCGGCACGGTAAAATCGTAAAGACCGTTCAACGAACGGAGGGGGTGCTTACACACGATCAGCACGGATAAGGTTTTGGCTGGGATGTCAGCGACGCGCTCGCCCGTCACTCGCGCCTGCTTTAGAAACCTCGCCGGCGAGTGCATCTGACGAGAATAAAATATTCGCCCGATCGTCGCCCAATTACCCGCGGGCGAATCGGTAACTCGATAAATCCATACTTAATTTTTGGAGAGAACGCGATCGCCCGATTTCCGGCAAGAGTCCAAGGCGTGGTCGTCCAGATGACCACCGAGGCAAGTTAGGCGGCAGTCAATTGCCATGGATACGGGCCTCTGTCCTCGGACGAAATGCTGGCCCATTGCAGGATTCCGATCACCGGAAACTTCACCCACACCGTATCGCTCGTATAATCCTCGTACTCGACCTCCGCTTCGGCGAGCGCCGTCTTCTCCACCACACTCCACATCACCGGCTTGGAGCCGCGATAGAGCGTGCCGTTGGCGGCGAACTTCATCAGCTCGCGCGCGATCTGCGCCTCGGCCGGAAAGCTCATGGTCGTGTAAGGATGCGTCCAGTCGCCCTCGACGCCGAGCCGCTTGAATTCCTCGCGCTGCACGCCGAGCCAGTGCTCGGCATAGCCGCGGCACTCGCGGCGGAACGCGATCATCGCCGCCGGGTCCGACAGGTCGGGTTTCTTCTTGTTCTTGGAACGGTAGTTCTCTTCCTCGATCTTCCATTCGATCGGCAGGCCGTGGCAGTCCCAGCCGGGCACGTAGTTCGAAGTCGAAGCCGAGCATCTGTTGGCTGCGCGTCACCAGGTCCTTGAGGATCTTGTTGAGCGCGGTGCCGATGTGGATCGGGCCGTTGGCGTAAGGCGGCCCGTCATGCAGGATGAACTTGTCGCGGCCTTTGGCGGCGGCACGCGAGTTGGTCGTAGAGGCCCGCTTGTTCCCAACGCTTGAGGATTTCTGGCTCGCGCTGCGGCAGTCCCGCCCGCATGGGAAAATCCGTCTGCGGCAGGAACAAAGTCTCCGAATAGTCGCGCTCTGGTTCGGACTCTGGGCTTGTTCATGGCGCGTTACTACATGGGCGGTGCGCCACAGGCAACGGTCCAGCCCTCAGGAACCAAGCGTGGCAGGCCCGACGTTAATCGTCGAGGGACCACCCCGAGCCACGGTTCGACCATTCTGGTGGTTTAGGCGATTCCTGCCACGACAAGCGACGGCATCGCGGGAGGCGGCGCGTGGAATTTTATCGTGCTCAACGCACGCAGCATAACGGACTGGTTATTCATGATGCGCAGCCGCTGGCGGACGCAGGCTCCGCCCTTGGCCTGATCGCGCAGGCCGCCACCATCGGCATATTCGTCATTTTGTTTGGCATCGGCCTTTATCTGGCCCGCCCTGTCCTCATGCCGACGGTCGCCGCGCTGGTCGTCGGCCTCACGCTGGAGCCCGTCGTCGTCCACTTCGAACGTTACGGCGTGCCGGCCTGGGTCAGCGCCTTGGGACTGGTGGTCACGCTGCTGATCGCCGTTGCCATCACCGCGACCATGATCGCGGCGCCGGTGACCGAATGGATCGAGCGCACGCCGGAAATCGGCGCCATCGTCAAACAGAAGCTTTCAATTCTGGCGGCGCCGCTGAACGCGCTGCGGGAGTTGCAGGATGTCATCGTCCCGAGCGGGGGCGTGGTGGTAGCGGCATCGCAGCCGCAACTCAATGTGGTCACGCCCGTGCTCGCCTTCGTCACGCCAGCCTTGGCCGAGCTGGTGATTTTTTTCGTGGCGTTGCTGTTCTTTCTCGCCGGCCATGCGGAAATACGACAGTTGCCGCTTACATTTTTTACCAGCCGTGACGGCAGGCGACGCACGATCCGGATCGTGAAGGACACGCAGCATAGTCTGGCGTCCTATCTGGCGACCGTGACGATGATCAATGCCGCTCTGGGGATGATCGTTGCGGCCGGAGCCTGGCTGCTCGCCATGCCCAACCCGGCCCTGTTCGGCCTGCTCGCCGCGATCCTCAACTACATCCCGTATATTGGACCGGCCTGCGTCGTCGCTATTCTGTTCGGTGTCGGGATCGTGAGCTTCGACAATGTCGGGTACGCGCTGGTCCCGCCGGCCTGTTTCGTCGCGCTCACGACCGTGGAAGGCCAGATCGTGACGCCGGCTATTCTCGGCAGCCGCTTGCCGCTGCGGCCGCTCGCGATCTTTCTCTCGCTCGCGTTCTGGGCATGGCTGTGGGGTCCGATCGGCGCATTTCTCGCGGTACCGCTTGCGATCATCGGCCGCGTCATCGTCATCCATTTGTTCCAATCGAAGGAACCCAATCTTCCAGGCTGACGGAACAAGTTCCCCCGCTGCCGGTTGTTATGCTGACAGGAACACAAAGAGTGGAGTCAACGAATGTCCGGCAACTCAACCGCCGCACGGGAAACCGCGAAGGAAGCGCAGGCGGCTTATCGCGATACGCGCAAAGCGGCTTCCGAGGCATCTGACAATATCCAGGCCGATCTGGAAGCGCTGCGCGAGGACGTAGCCGATCTTGCTGGCAAGCTCGGCGCGATTCTCTCGGGCAGGGGCAACGCTGCCTGGACGCACGCGAAATCGGGTGTCGAAGACACGATCAGCGATCTCGAAAAAAAAGTACGCGAGGCCGGCGGCGGCCTCAGCGAGACGATCAACGGCGCCATCGAAACGCGTCCGTACACGACGCTGGCGCTCGCCGCGGGCCTCGGATTCATTTTTGGCGCAACCTGGCGGCGCTAGCGCGTCTGCCCTCCCCGCATACGATGATGAACAGTTGGCTGCGTTACGCGCAACTGACCGCCGAGGCCAAATCGGGGCTGAGCGCTGGCGCCGCGATCTGGGCTGTCGTCGCGCTCGTCGCCTTGATCGCAGCGGCGGCGTTTATCAGCGTCGCGGGTTTCGTGTGGGTCGCGGACCGCTATGACAATATGACCGCGGCGCTTGCGCTCGCCGGTTTCTATTTCTGTCTCGCCATGCTTGCGGCGCTGGCCGTCATTCTCGTTCATCGTCACACCGTCAACCGTGCGCGCCGCGCGCTGGCGGAACGACCGCCGCCGTGGCTTGAGCCGCGCGTCGTCGCGATTGGCGTAGAGATCGGCAAGACACTGGGATGGAAGAAAACCCTGCCGATCGCAGTTGTCAGCCTATTGGCTGCCGGCGTCGCGCGCGAATGGTTGAGCGCACCGGCCGCGACTGACGAGACCTAATCTGCGATTGCCCCAAGTTCTGGGAAGGCATTACCCAACCGCGCCAGCGCCTCGCGCGCCTGGGCGGCGTCGGCCGCGATCGCCTGTTTGAGCTCCTCGAGGCCGGCGAAAGTCTGTTCGTGGCGGATCCAGCCGATGAAGGCCACGTCGATGCGCTGGCCGTAAATGTCGCCTTCGAAGTCGAACAGGAAGACTTCGAGCAATGCCTCGCCGGTATCGAACATCGGCCGGCGGCCGACGCTGGCGACGCCGTCGAAGCGCTTGTCGCCGACGCCGACGCGCACGGCGTAGATGCCGTGCTTGAGGCCGCAGGTTGGATCGAGCTTCAGATTGGCGGTCGGAAAGCCGAGCTCACGTCCGCGCTTGTCGCCGTGAACGACTTCGCCCGCGTAAAACCATGGCGCACCCAGGAGTTCCGTCGCCTCCACCACCTTGCCCTGGCTGAGCGCGGCGCGCACTGCGCCGGACGAAACCGGCCGCCCCTCGTCCTCCAGCGGCGGCACGATGTCGACGGCGAAGCCGAGCTTCTCGCCCCGCTCAGCCAGGAAACCCGGCGAGCCGGTGCGGTTCTTGCCGAAATGGAAATCGAAACCAATCGCGGCGGCGCCGATGCCGAGACGGCCGACCAGAATGCGTTCAATGAAATCATCGGCGGAGGTCGACGCGAGCGCAGCATCGAAGGCCATGATGATGGCGCCGTCGATCCCCGTCGCCGCCAGAAGGCGCAGCTTGTCGCGCTCGCTCGAAAGCTGGAACAAGGCGTCCTGCGGGCGCAAAAACAGCCGCGGGTGCGGATTGAAGGTGAGCGCCGCGGTCTTTCGGCCGAGCGCCTGCGCGCGGGTACGCGCAGCCCCGATCACCTTGCGGTGGCCGCGGTGCACGCCGTCGAAATTGCCGATAGCCACCACCGCTCCGGCGAGCGCGCCGGGGTCGATGCCGCGCGCCCCGCCGCGCACGACATGAAAGGTCGAGGCCGCCTTATTCATGACGTAGCCGGACGGTTGAAAACGGGTCGCTCACGGGAATCAGGGTCTTTCATCACGTCAAATAAAACTATTCGCCGCAGCACGGTTACCGCAACGTTAAAAAAGTTCCAAGTTAACGGCTTATTCAAGCACCGCTGCTAGCTTGCATCATCTTTATGCGCCCATCGCGGGGATACGTTATGGCTGTCGACCTGTCGATACCGGTCCTGGTGGTTGATGACTACAACACCATGGTCCGCATCGTCCGCAACCTGCTCAAGCAGCTCGGCTTCGCCGACATTGACGACGCTAATGACGGTTCGGCCGCGCTCACCAAAATGCGCACGCGCCACTATGGGCTGGTGATTTCCGACTGGAACATGGAGCCGATGACCGGCTTCGACCTCTTGAAGGCCGTGCGCGCGGACCCCGGGCTGGCGCTGACGCCCTTCATCATGGTGACCGCGGAATCCAAGACCGACAACGTCATCGCCGCCAAGCGGGCCGGCGTGTCGAACTACATCGTCAAGCCGTTCAATGCACAAACGCTCAAGACCAAGATCGAGGCCGTCTTCTCCAGCTCCGGTCAGCCTGCGGCTTAAAACTACCACACTAGATGGCGCATTACCGCCTTCGGCATTTCGCCGGCGGCGGCGAACGCCGCGTTGAGCGCGGTGGTGTCGGGCTTGTCGCGTCCGCCGAGTTCCTCGGCGTGAATCCCTGAGGTCACGAACAGAAAATCGACGCCGAGGCTGCGCGCGCCTTTCAGATCGGTACGCACGGAATCGCCGACCGCCAGCACCTTGTCGAGCGCGATCGCGCGGCCGGCCGCCGTTTCCGCCTTCTTCAACGCCATCTCGTAGATCGGCCGATAGGGCTTGCCGGCGTAGAGCACTTCACCGCCCATGGTGGCATAGAGATCGGCGATGGCGCCGGCGCAATAAACGAGACGCGGGCCCCGCTCCACCACCACATCGGGATTGCCGCAGACCATGAATGTACGCCGCTTCAGCATCGTCTCGAGTTGCGCGCGATAATCGTCGGGCGTTTCCACTTCGTCGTCGACGAGGCCGGAGCAGACCACATAGTCGGCACTCTCCAGCGGCGCGAAGCGCACGTTGAGACCGGTGAAGATCGATCGGTCCCGCTCGGGGCCCATGTGAAACAGGCTTTGGCCGCGCCGCTCTTCGATCACCATCCGGGTGACATCGCCGGACGACACGATGGCGTCGTAAATCTCACGCGGCGCGTGGAAGCGTTCAAGCTGGCGCGCGACACTTTCGTTCGGGCGCGGCGAATTGGTGATCAAAACGACCGTGCCACCACGTGCGCGCATGCGCATGAGCGCATCACACGAATGAGGATAGGCTTCGAGTCCATCGTGGACGACACCCCAGATGTCGCACAACACGGTGTCGTAGGTGGAGGAAAATTCTGAGAAATGCGGAATGAGCGGCGGCGGGGCAACGTTCATAGGTTCTTCTACGTCATTCCGCGGCGGGAGCGAAGCGGTGCTGAAATGCGGAAGCCCTCAGCCGAAGTCGCCGGCAGCAGCGGCAACCATCGGGCTTGGCGCTCCGTCCTCAGACCTGTCGGCGCCGGCGGCAGGCGTGCCCGACTGCAGCGCTTCGGCGCGTACCGGCCGCGGCGGTGAAAACAGAAAGCCCTGGCCGAAGCGCACGTCGTAATCGAGCAGATCGACCACCATGCCCTCGCTTTCGACGCGCTCGGCGATCAGGTCGATGCCGGAACGCGCGAGCAGGTCAGCAAGGTCTTCCGAGTGGATGTCGGACTTAGCGCCGTTGGTGCGGTCGAGCAGCAGCTTGGCCGGCACCTTGAAATAGCGGAACCAGTTGTCAGCCAGATCTTTCGGCTCGATGCGCAGATCGGTGACGTGATCCATGGAGAAGCGGAAGCCGGCTTCGGCCAGCGCGGCCAGGCTTTCCTTCTCGATCGGCCCGAAATTGCGATAGGCACTCTGGCTGAATTCGAAGGTAAGCGAGGACGAGAGCGCGCGGTTGGCGTTCATGAAATCGAGAAACTGCCGGAACTGCATCGCGTCGGTCAGCGTCGCCGCGCCGATATTGCAGAAAAGTCCGACGTCGCGGCTTTTCAATTGCAGGCGGCGCAGCACCTGCACGCAGCGGAAGGCGAGCAGGTTGTCGATCTTCGGCACCAGGCCGACGCTGTCGGCGATATCGATGAAATCGACCGCGGGAACGATCTCGCCATCGTCCATGCGCAACCGCGACAAGGCTTCGTAGCAGCGCACCTTGCGCTGCGGCAGCGTGACAATCGGCTGCAGATAAAGATCGACGCGGCCGGCATCGACGGACTTGGCGACGAGATCGGCAATTTCCTCTCGGCTCATGCCCTGGAAGCGGCGGCTGCCGACGGCATCGCTTTCGCTCAGATTGAGCGCGCCATCCGGCAACGCCGCAGCGGCTTTTGCGGCAGCAGCCGAAACGGCCGGGGTCGGCGCGCCGCCCTGCTTTTCCAAGGCGGTGGCGTGCGAGGCGACGGTTTCGGCAATCTGGCGCACCAGTATGCCGAGTTCACCGATCTCGCGCTGCAGCGGCTCGGTGGCGGTGCGCGCGCGCTCGATACCCTTGTCGACGCGCGATTCGACGGTGCTAAGCCTGCGCGAAATCTCCACCACCTGGCGGGCGAGATCGGCGGTGCCGCGCGACAGATCTGCGATCTGGTCGCCGAGCGCCATGCGATCACGCACGCGGTTGCTGACCGTGTTGTAAAGGATCATGCCGGCGAGCGTGGCAATGCCGACGATCGCGGCGGTGCGCGGGTCCATCTTGAAGCCGAGATAGAGCACGACGCCCAGCGAGCCCGCGATGAGCACCATGCAGACAGCGATGAAAATGGCGCTGATGCGGACCATGGGTCGTGGGTTCCCGGACAAACCCGGGCCGGATCGGCCCTGGCTCCCTGTGGCGGCGCTGATTCGCGCCACCGGGCCCCAATGTTCATGACAGCGCCGGTCCGCGCAACATCGAAGTCCTGTTATGGTAACGACCAATCGGCCCTGCCGGATCGGAATATATGAGGCGCCATGGCACCTGGAATGCCGGCATTTACGGTCTCCGGCCGCCCCGGCCTGCTAGCCCGGATCGCGGCCTGTCCGGGCCGGGCCTTCGCACTTTTTCTGACGCTGCATGCCGCGGTTTGGACGGCACTTCCGGCGCTCCTCTATCCAAATTTGCCGCTCGACCTGATCGAGGCGTTGATTTACGGGCGCGAATGGCAGCTCGGCTATGACAAGCTGCCACCGCTGCCGTGGTGGCTGGTCGAAATCGCCCACCAGCTCGTCGGCCGCGATTTCGCCTATTACCTGTTGGCCGAACTCGCCGTCATTGCGGCCTTCGCCGTCGTCTACGCCACCGCGCGGGGGCTGGTTGGTGCCATCGGTGCGTTGGTCTCTGTCCTGATCGTCGACGGCCTGCACTACCTCAACTACACGGCCGCCAAGTTCAACCACGACGTCATCCAGCTTCCGTTCTGGGCGCTTGCCGGCTTTGCGCTCCACCGCGCGCTGCGCGGGCGGCGAATGGCCGACTGGCTGCTGCTGGGCGTCGCCGTGGGGCTGTCGCTGTGGGCCAAATATTTCGTCGTGGTGCTGGCGGCGCCGATGGCACTGTTTGTCCTGATCGACCGCGAGGCCCGCAAGACGCTCGCAACACCGGGACCCTATCTGGCGGCGGCGGTGGCGCTGATCGCCGCGGCGCCGCACCTCGTCTGGCTGGTGAAGACCGATTTCCTGCCCTTTGCCTATGCCGAGCATCGCGCGGTGATGTCGCGTGGCTGGTACGACCATCTCTGGCATCCCTTCCAATTCGCCATCAGCCAGCTTTTTTTCTTGATCCCATCGCTGCTGATCGCGGCGCCGTTGTTCGTCCCGCGGCGCAAGCCGGACGAAAAAGAGGCGCAATTTACAGCCGACGCCTTCGACTACCGGATCGTGAACTGGCTTGCCTTTGGCCCGATCGTGACGGTGCTGGCGATGGCGGCCGCCAGCGGCCGCGGCACCGTGGCGATGTGGGGCTATCCTCTCTGGCTGTTCCTCGGCCTGTGGCTCGTGATGACCGCGCGTCGCACGTTCGGAGGCCTGCGGCTGGCGCGCATACTGGCGACCTGGGCGATCGTGTTCGCGTGTCTGGCGCTCGCCTTCTTTCTTAATTACGACGTGCTGCCGCGCTTCGATCATCGTTATCGCGCGGTGTTTTTCCCCGGCGCCAGTCTAGGCCACGACATCTCGCAGCGTTTCGAGACGGCGACCGGCAAACCGCTGCGTTACGTCATCGGGACGATGTGGGACGGCGGCAATGTCGCGCATTATTCGCCGAGCCAGCCGCGCGTCTTGATCGACGGCAAACCTTCGCGCACGCCGTGGATCGATCTGACCGATCTCAAGCGCCAAGGCGCCGCGGTCGTGTGGACCGATAGCGATCCGAAAAAATTGCCAGCAAAGTTCGCGGCGGTCGCAAAGGGCGCTTTGGTGCAAACGCCGTTCACGTTGCCCTACCGGCGCGGGCCGGGCAGCGTGCCGGTCGGCTGGGCGATCCTGCCGCCCAGCCGGTAAGTGCAGTTTGCTAAGCCGCGTCGCGGTTTTCGGAGAGCGGCGCGGTCGTTTCGACCGATGTCGCAGCGTCGTTCAACCGCATCGCGGCGATCAAGTTTTCGACTTCGACGCGCGCGGTCAGATGCGACATGGTCGGCCGCGTCCCGAGCGTCGCCTCGTTGAGATCGTCCATCGCGGTCAGGCCGCGCGGGTAATATTCGCGAAAGACCACCCGGTCGCCCAGGCCGTCGGCGCAGCGGAAATTCAGCCGTTGCGACAGCTCCGATAGTCCTTCGCCCACGATGCGCTTGTTGCGCGTGCGCGTGCCGCTGACGCGGTTGCGCAACACGATCCAGTCCAGCGTGACGTGATCGAGCAACTGACGCTGGCTGCGCGCCTCGTCCACCATCTGCGCGTAGAAGCTGGTGCCGGTGACGCCGTAATTCGTCGGGTCGACGGTGCCCAGTGCATCGAAATCGACGAAGCTGTCGTTGAGCGGCGTGACCAAGGTGTCGGCCATGCTGTGCGCCAGCCGCGTGAGGTAGCTGTCATGGCCGGGTGTGTCGATGACGATGAAATCGTTGCTCTGCGCCAGTTCCTCGACCGTGTCCTTGAAAACCTTGCTGCCGGCAGCCTGTTCGTCGGTCGAAGGGAAATTGACGCGTTCGCCGAGGCCCACGTGCTCGGGAAGCTCGAGCGCGCAGCCGATCTGATGCGCCCAGACGCGGCGGTTCTCGATGTAATTGGTGAGCGTCTTCTGCCGCGCGTCGAGATCGATCGTGCCCACACGGTGGCCCGCCTTCATGAGCGCGACGGCAATGTTCATCGCGACGGTTGATTTGCCCGACCCGCCCTTCTCGTTGCCGACCACGATCAACGGAACCGCCCGGGTCCGACCTGCCACTGGAATCGCCATGGTTGCCCTCGCAAAATATTGTTGGGGGAAACGCATTACGACCAAATTGTCTTTGCTTTAGGACTATTAGCCCTGATTCGGATTCGGCCCGTCAACCCGCAATGCCCGGCATGGCCGAAGTTTAATGTGCCCGTGACATTGATGACACCACGTCCGCGCCTGCTTGGTAATCGCCACCCGCGGCGGCACGTTTGGCGGAAAGCATTTTTAGTCATTCCGGGGCGCGAGCGAAGCGAGCAAGCCCGAAATCCATAACCCCTGCTGCGGAGTATGGATTCCGGGCTCGCGGTCTTCGACCGCGCCCCGGAATGACAGAATAAAACTATGCCACCTGCTTGATGATCTTGCCGAGCTTGTCGAACAATTCGCCGATCTGAGCTTCGCTCACGATCAGTGGCGGTGACATGGCGAGCGTATCGCCGACGGCGCGAAACATGATGTCGTGCTCGTGGAAGCCGAGTTCCAGCGCCTGAAACCCACGTTTGCCGACACCGTCCGGCTTGCTGGCGAGATCGATGCCGACGGTCAGCCCCACAGGGCGGATGTCGAGCACATTGGGCAAGCCTTTCAGCCCCATCGCGGCCTCGGCCCACGGCTTTTCCAGTTTGCGCGCGCGCTCGAACAGGCCTTCGGCGCGGTAGAGATCGAGCGTGGCAAGGCCCGCCGCGCAGGCGAGCGGATGCGCCGAGTACGTATAGCCGTGGAACAGCTCGATGACGTGCTCCGGACCCTGCATGAAGGCGTCGTAGATGCCCTTGCGCACCACGACGCCGCCCATCGGCACGCTGCCCGAGGTAATGCCCTTGGCGAAGGTGATGACGTCGGGCTGCACGCCATAACGCTCGGCGGCGAAGGCATAGCCCATGCGGCCAAAGCCGGTGATCACCTCGTCGAAGATGAGCAGGATGCCGTGCTTGTCGCAGATCGCGCGCAGGCGTTCGAGATAGCCCTTCGGCGCCGGCAACACGCCGGTCGAGGCCGCGAGCGGCTCGACGATGACGGCGGCGATAGTGGAAGCATCGTGCAGGCCGACGAGCCGATCGAGCTCATCGGCGAGATGCGCGCCCCACTCCGGCTCGCCGACGGTGAAAGCCTGCTTCTCGCGATTATAGGTCATCGGCAGATGATCGACGCCGACCATCAGCGTGCCGAACTGCTTGCGGTTGCCGACAATGCCGCCGACGGCGACGCCGCCGAAGCCGACGCCGTGATAGCCGCGCTCGCGCCCGATCAGGCGCACGCGCGAGCCCTCGCCGCGGGCTTTGTGAAAAGCGAGCGCGATCTTGAGCGCGGTATCGACCGCCTCCGAGCCGGAATTGCAGAAGAAGACGTGGTCGAGATCGCCCGGCGCCAGCGCGGCGACGCGGCTTGCGAGCTCAAACGCCTTGGGATGGGCAAACTGAAAGGCCGGCGCGTAATCGAGCTCGGCCGCCTGCGCCTGGATCGCTTGCACGATCGGGTCTCGGTTGTGACCGGCATTGGTGCACCAAAGACCTGCGGCGCCGTCGATCAGCTTGCGCCCGTCGGCGGCGATGTAGTGCATGTCCTTGGCGCCGGTGACGAACCGCGGCCGCGCCTTGAAGGCGCGGTTGGCCGTGAACGGCATCCAATAGGGCTCGAGGTCGTTGGGGACGGTGGATGAGACCGGGGTGCGTTGTGCTTGAGCCATGGATTTCACCCTCGTTGGGCCGTCATGCCGGGCCCTGTGCCGGGCATCTACGTCTTCTGCGCCTATATCACATAAAGACTTGGATGGCCTTCGCAACGCGGGCCTGCCCGAGTCGCGACGGGTTATTGGGAGCCGGAAGTCGGGGATACCCGACTTCCGGTGACAAGCCCGGCCACGACGGCCTATGACGTTGCCGTCACAGGCGCGTCTGCTATGTAGACGGCCAAATGGCCGACAAACCCAAAAAACCGCAGAAACTCAAAGCCCGCCTGCCGCGCGGCCTCGCCGACCGCGGGCCGGCCGATATCGCCGCCACGCGCGCAATGGTGGAGGCGATCCGCACCGTGTTCGAACGCTACGGCTTCGAGCCGGTGGAGACACCGGCGATCGAATTCACCGACGCGCTCGGCAAGTTCCTGCCCGACCAGGATCGGCCGAACGAGGGCGTGTTCTCGTTTCAGGACGACGACGAGCAGTGGCTGTCGCTGCGCTACGATTTGACGGCGCCTTTGGCGCGTTACGTCGCGGAGAATTACCAACACCTCGCGCTGCCCTATCGCTCCTATCGCACCGGCTATGTGTACCGCAACGAGAAGCCGGGACCGGGGCGCTTTCGCCAGTTCATGCAGTTTGACGCCGACACTGTCGGCGCGCCGACAATGGCGGCCGATGCCGAGATGTGCATGCTCGCTGCCGACACGATGGAGGCGTTGGGCATTAAGCGCGGCGATTATATAGTGAAGGTTTGGAACCGAAAATCACTGGATGGCATTTTAGACGGCGCAGAAGTTCCGCCCGACAAACGCTTGGCCGCTCTCCGTGCGATCGACAAAAAAGACCGATTGGGTCTAAGAGGTGTTCAACAATTACTGGCTGGTGGTCGAACCGACGAAAGCGGTGACGTTACCCCCGGTGCCGGACTGACGATTGCGGCAAATAATTTCACAACGAGCAGCATAACTTTTAGCCTTGTGACCTTTAGCGCAGACAAATTGATCCCGGCCGAAACACTCGAAGAAGCTGAACGTGATACGCGGCCGCCATTCGACTTTGACAAGTATCGCGAAAAAATAATTACCAACTTGCACGGTAAGACGTTCCCTACCGAATTAGATGCTGGTCTGAACGAGCTAAAGGAGATCCATCGTCTTATAGTCGCCGCTGGTTACGAAGACCGCGTAAAGATTGACGAAACCGTCGTCCGCGGCCTCGAATACTACACCGGCCCGGTCTATGAAGTTGAACTCACCTTCGAAACCAAAGACGACAAAGGCCGGCCGATCCGCTTCGGCTCGGTCGGCGGCGGCGGGCGTTACGATGGACTGGTGTCGCGCTTCATGGGCCAGCCGGTGCCGGCGACCGGCTTCTCCATCGGCGTGTCGCGCCTGCAGGCGGCCCTCACGGCACTTGGCAAGCTCGGCGACAAGGCCGCGCGCGGACCGGTGCTGGTCACCGTATTCGACCGCGAACGCATCGCCGACTATCAACGCATGGTCGCGTCGCTGCGCAACGCCGGCATCCGCGCCGAACTCTATCTCGGCAACCCGAAGAACAATCTCGGCCAGCAGCTCAAATATGCCGACAAGCGCGGCTGCCCCTGCGCCGTCATCCAGGGCTCGGACGAAAAGGCCAAGGGCGAGGTGCAGATCAAAGACCTGATCCTCGGCGCCGCGATCGCCGGCCAATCGAGCGAGCGCGAGGACTACCTGAAGCAGCAGGCGCAAGCCCAGCTTGTCGTGAAAGAGGCGCAACTGGTTGACGAAGTACGCAAATTGCTCGCCCGCCACGGGCTTTGAAAACGCCACCGCCTCTCCTTATCTGACGCTCTTGCCCGCGCTATGATGCCTTCCGCCCGGCGGCCGCGCCGGGCTTGCACGTCTTAAGGAACGGGCCCCGCCGGGCTGGACCCTTAAGCCAATGAAACTCCTCACCGTCCGCCACGCCACCAAATACAGCTACGCCCGCCCCGTCTCCTTCGGCCAGCACCGGCTGATGCTGCGCCCGCGCGACAGCCACGACCTGCGGCTGGTGTCCGCCGAACTGACCCTGTCGCCGCCCGGCAACGTGCGCTGGATGCACGACGTGTTCGGCAATTCGGTCGCGCTGGTCGACTTCAACGGACCGGCCGCCAACCTGCACATCGGATCGACGCTCAAGATCGAGCGCTGGGGCATCGATGGTCCGTCGTTTCCGGTCGCGCCGGAGGCCGAATACTATCCTTTCATCTATTCGAGCAGCGACCGCGTCGATCTCGGCCGTTTGCTGGAGCAGCACTTTCCCGATCCGGACGATGTCCTGGCGCGCTGGGCGAAGAGCTTCGTCACCGCGCGGCCGATGCGCACGCTCGATCTGCTGCAAGCCATGAACGCAGCGCTCGCGCCCACCATCGTCTATGGCGAACGGCACGAGGTCGGCACGCAATCGCCGCCCGAAACGCTGCAAAAGCGAACCGGCGCCTGCCGCGACTTCGCACTGACCTTCATCGAAGCCGCGCGCTATCTCGGCTTCGGCGCGCGCTTCGTCTCCGGCTATCTCTACGATCCGGCGCTCGACAAGGGTGCCGCCACCGCGGCGACCGCGGCGACGCATGCCTGGGCGGAAGTCTATCTGCCCGGCGCCGGCTGGATCGAATACGATCCGACCGACGTGCTGATCGCAGGCGACACGCTCATTCGCGTCGCGGTGACGCGCGATCCCTCGCAGGCCATTCCGATCTCGGGAAGCTACACCGGCACGAATGCCGACTTCCTCGGCATGACGGTCGAGGTCACGGTCACGGCCGAGCAGACGCCCGCTCCGCTGCTGCCGGCACAGCAGGCGTCGTAAGACTCAAATATTTTCAAGAGGCCGCCTAGAGGGCGATCAAATCGCTGCCGCGGCACACGCCGTCGGGCAGAGCGAGCGGCTGGCCGAGCATCTGCTCGACCGCATCAAAGCTGTCGAGCAACGAAACGTAATCGACCAATTTGTTGTCACGGAACCGCAAGAACTGCGCGATCCGGTAACTGACGGCATGGCCGCCGTCGCGCCGCTTGGCGGTCACCTTCCCGAGAACGGCAACGCGGTCGCCATCGACCAACATGGTGTCGGGATTGAAGCGACGGTCGTCGAGGAGCATCGGAACATCGCGTTCGACCAGCTTGAGCACGTTCTCCTTGCCGACGTGACGGCCGCAGAATTTCAGCACGTCGACCGGGCCGCTGATGGTCCAGACCACGTTGTCGTCGAGATAGGACGCGAACGTGTCCATGTCGCAGTCCGTCAGGGCCTGATAGAAGCCTTCGACCACCGCGCGCGGAACAGCTTGCGTCATCGGACGTATCTCCAAGACCGCGAGTTAACGCCGGTTGTATTGAAATTGTCTTACGCGCTTTTTGTTGCAAAGCAGCGAGACCCGCGGCCGGCTGAATTCGTTAACGACAACAGGTATTTGGCAATCCCGCCCGTTAAGCGCGGGCGCTAATCGGCGTCGAATCCTTAAAACGTTCGTGCTAAAGGGCCGCAAATCCCGGCAGCCCCGGCTCTTTGGAACGATGGACGCAACCGTCACAAACCAGACGAAAGGCCCCGATGCGCGTGGAGAGGCGCTGGTCGCCTCCTATGAGCGCGCCGGCTATGCGCGCGTGCGGCCTGCCATCCTGCAGCCGGCGGAGCCGTTCCTCGACCTGTCGGGCGAGGACATCCGCAAGCGCATGTATCTGACCACCGCGCCGAGCGGCGGGGAATTCTGCCTGCGTCCGGACCTCACCATTCCGGTCTCGCGCGACTATCTCGCCTCCCCGCTCGCCGGCAAGCCGGCCGGCTTCTGCTATCTCGGCACCGTGTTTCGCCACAGCGACGTCGGCCCCGGCGAATTCGCGCAGGCCGGCATCGAATCCTTCGGCCGCAGCGATGCCGCGGCCGCCGACGCCGAAATGCTGGCGCTCGGGCTGGAAGCGACCGCGCATTACGGTTTGCCGGCGCCTGATATCCGCATGGGCGACGTCGCGCTGTTCACCAGTCTCATCGCCGGTCTCGAATTGGCGCCGGCGTGGAAGCGGCGCCTGATCAAGGATTTCAATCGCAAGGCCAATCTGGCGCAGGACCTCGATCGCCTCGTGCTCGGCGGCAACAACCAGCACCCGGAATATCAGGGCGTGCTGGCGGCGCTGGCCGGCTCCGATCCCAAAGGCGCGCACGCGCTCATCACCGATCTGCTGTCGATCGCCGGCATCACCGCGGTGGGCGGCCGCTCGGTCGGCGAGATTGCCGACCGCTTCCTCGAACAGTCGGCGCTCGGCGCCAGCGCAAAGTTGCCGCAGGACGTGCGCGCACTGATCGAGCGCTTTCTCGCCATCGCCGGCGATCCCGACGAGGCGGCGGCCGACCTGCGCGCGCTCGCAGCCGACGGCAACATGACAGGGGCGATGGCCGTCGCGCTCGATTTGTTCGAGAGCCGCGCCGGCTTCCTTGCCGCCCGCGGCATCGACTTGAAGCGCGTGACCTTTTCCACCGCCTTCGGGCGCGGCTTCGACTACTACACCGGCTTTGTGTTCGAGCTCACCGATCCTGCGCGCACCGGCGATCCGCTGGTGGCGGGTGGGCGCTATGACGGCCTGCTCACGCGGCTCGGCGCGACCGAACCTATTCCGGCGGTCGGATTGGCCGCCTGGATCGAGCGGCTTGCCGTCTATGGGAGCGCATCATGAGGGCGCCGCTGGTGCTGGCCGTGCCGGCCAAAGGCCGCTTGCAGGAGAACGCCGAAAAGTTCTTCGCGCGCTCGGGCCTCCCGCTGATCAAGCCGCGCGGTGCGCGCGAATATCGCGGCGCCATTGCCGGCCTTAACGGCGTCGAGGTCGCGTACTTGTCGGCCTCCGAGATCACGAGCCAGCTTGCCCAGGGCGCCGCCCATCTCGGCGTCACCGGCGAGGATCTGGTGCGCGAAATGATCCCCGACGCCGACGCCAAGGTCGTGCTGATCGAAGGGCTCGGCTTCGGTTCCGCCAATGTGGTGGTGGCCGTGCCGCAGGCCTGGATCGACGTGCGCACCATGGCCGACCTCGACGACGTCGCCACCTCGTTCCGCCACACCCATGACCACAAGCTGCGGGTGGCGACAAAGTACGTAAACCTGACCCGCGCGTTCTTTTCCACGCATGGCATCATCGACTACCGCATCGTCGAAAGTTCGGGCGCGACCGAAGGCGCCCCGGCCGCCGGCACGGCGGAAATGATCGTCGACATCACGACGACCGGCACAACGCTTGCCGCCAACGCGCTGAAGGTGCTGGAGGACGGCACCATGCTGCGCTCGCAGGCCAATCTGGTCGCATCGCGCGCGGCCAATTGGGACGGCGCGACACGCGAACTTGCCCGCGTCATTCTCGACCGCATCGCAGCGCAGGCGCGCGCGCGGGCCTTCCGCGAGGTGCGCGCGCGTTTTGCCGCTTGCGACGCCAAGCTCGTCGACAGCGCCAAGGAGAAGTTCGGCGTGGCGTCGCCGTTTGGCGGGCCGACCTCGTCGGGCATGCTGACGCTGCACTGCCCGCCCGAGCAGGTCTACGCGCTGACGAGTTTCCTGCGCGAGGCCGGGGCCGAAGCGGTGGCTGTCGCCGATCTCGATTACGTCTTCTCGCGCGACAATCCGCTCTACGCCAAATTGGTGGCCGGGCTTTAAGGGCCGGCCGCCGCCAGCGCGGCCGCTTACTCGGCCGCGATACGCATCGCCTCATCCGCCTTTGACAGATGACGCACGGCGGCGCCGACACCGGATCCCGGCTCGAACGCCACTCCAGCATCGCGCATCGCGAGCTCAACGCCGCCCAGCGCCTGCAACACCATGATCTCGTTCAGCCAGCCCAGATGGCCGATGCGGAAGACCTTGCCGGCGAGCTTATTGAGCCCGCCGCCGAGCGAAAGATTGTAGCGGTGATAGGCCGTCTTGATGACCTCGTTGGCATCGACGCTCTCCGGCACCACGACCGCGGTCACCGTGTCGGATAACCATTGCTGTCCTTGTGCGCAATTGCGCAGTCCCCAGGCGTCGACCGCCGCGCGCACGGCGCTGGCGAGCCGATGGTGGCGCGCGAACACATTGGGCAAGCCTTCTTCCAGCAGCATGTCGATCGAGGCGCGCAAGCCGCGCAGCAGCGTCGCCGCCGGCGTATAGGGGAAATAACCCTGCGCATTGTGCTTGGCCATGTCCCTGAAGTCGAAGAAACAGCGCGGCAGCGACGCGGACTGCCCGGCCTTGAGAGCCTTCTCGCTGACGCAGACGATGGCCAGACCCGTCGGCATCATGAAGCCCTTTTGCGAGCCGGCGACGGCGACATCAACACCCCAATCGTCCATGCGGAAATCGATCGAGGCGATCGAGCTGACGCCATCGACGAACAATAGCGCGGGATGGCCGAGCTCATCGAGAATGCGGCGCACGCCCGCGACATCCGATGTCACGCCCGTCGCGGTCTCGTTGTGGGTGACGAGCACGGCCTTGATGGCGTGTTTTTTATCCGCCTCCAGGCGCGCGCGGTATTGGTCGAGCGGCACGCCCTTACCCCAGTCCACGTCGACGGCATCGACCGCAAGACCGAAACGCTGGCAGAGATCCACCCACAACAGCGAGAACTGGCCGAACACCGAGGCGAGCACCTTGTCGCCCGGCGACAGCGTGTTGGCGACGGCGGCCTCCCAGCCGCCCGTTCCCGATCCGGGAAAAAGGAACACCTGGCCGGTCTCGGTCTGAAAGATCTTCTTCAGGTCGGCGAAGAGAGGCAGCGTGAACTGCGGAAAATCCGGCGCGCGGTGATCTTCCAGCGCGACATCCATCGCCTGGCGGATACGGAACGGCATATTGGTGGGACCGGGGACATACATTCCTTTAAAGCCTGGCATCGAACTCTCCATCCTGATCGTGGCGCGTTGCATGAATGAGCAGCCGCGATCCGGCGTTATTGGGCCGGAACGAAGGCTTTGCCCGCGTTTCGCTTCAGGCGACGCGGACCCTGTTTCTGGCGAGTTTTGCGTCGACCAGCGCGACCGTTTGATCGATTGCGGGATGCGTGATCCCCTGTTGGCGGCCGACGGCCTGAACCAGCCTGTCGACGCGTTCGATCATCGGGCTGCCCGCGGCGATCGCGCGTGCCGCCGACGACGGCTGGGCCAGGCGCTCGGCGGCCGCCGCATATTTATCGAAAGGCACCAAGTCATCGCCATGCGCACCCAGACGCCGCACGATCGTCTCGACGCAAGCGTAAACGTCGCGCGACGTCGCAAGATCGCCATGCACCGCATCGCGGATCGAGACCGGCGTACCGACGGTTATGCAGCGGTAGTTGCCTGTCAGCAGCATCGCCCATTTCGCAAAGGGAACGAACAGCGAGTTGTGTACGCGCAGCTTCACCGGCACGTCCCGGCCGTCGAGCTGTGCCGCATCGATATCGGCGGCCAGCGTTGAGAGGATGTCGTTGTGGCGCCGCGAGGCAAAGGCGGCGGCTTTGAAGTTTGTCGGCAAGCCGACGTGCAACACATTTGCGGCCTCGTCGGCGGGACGGAACGCCTGCGGATCGGGCGAGCAAAGCGTCATCTGCTGCGGATCGAAGTGATCCCAAACGCGGGCATCGCTGAAAGCCGCTTCTGCACCGGCCGCATCGATGCCGGTGATCCGCTTCAGGTAGGGCAGCGGCGGCATGTTCATCAGCGAGAGGCAGGGAATGCGCGCCAAGGCGATACGCATCAGCAGCATGCGGATCCGATGGTTGAGGTATTGCGGCTCCTGCATGGCGAGCACGACAAGGTCATAGCCGGCGGGGTCGGCCGACTCCGGCGTCGTGGCGTCGAGGACGCCGGGCAAATCGCGGGAAAGGATCGCGCGCTGGGCGTCTTCGCCCTTCAGCTTGAGGCGAACCTCTGTGCCCTGCGCATTGATGAGGTCCGCGGTGGCTTGCCGGCAGACCAGAGTGACGGCATGGCCGGCCATCAGGCATTTGGTGCCGAACAGCGATCCGTACGACGCGCCAAGAATTAGGATCCTGTAGGCCATGGGTCGTCCTCCCTGATGCCGCCGGCCGGTTACGCAAAGCCAGCTCGTTGAAAGGGAAATAACACCGGGCCGCGGCATCTGCATTCAAATTAGCGTTTATGTGTTGTTAGTTTGCATACAAAAGTGCTATTTTTGTTATATTGTAATGTTGGAGATCGGCGGTGGCGAAAACATTTATCGGCCCGCAACTGCGCCAATTGCGGCGCGAGCGGCAGCAGACCCAGTCTCAGATGGCTGCGGCCCTCGGCATCAGCCCCGGCTATGTGAACCTGCTCGAAAACAACCAACGCAGCCTGTCGGTACGGCTGCTGATGGCGCTAGCCGATTCCTATCACGTCGACTGGCGCGATCTGGTCGGCGACGATACCTCGAACTTGCTCGCCGAGCTTCGCACCGTCATCAAGGATCCGATGTTCGCGGAGGGCGCGCCGGATCTGCCGGAACTGCGCGCGGCCATCGATCATGCCCCACGCCTGGTCGAGCAATTCGTTCGGCTCTACGGAATTCACCGCACGACGCTCGAGCGGATTATGCGCCAGGGCGCCGGCGGCATGCCGGAAGGCTTGTTGGCTTCATCTGGCGAGGCCATTATTCACGACTTCTTCCGCAATCACTCGAATTATTTTCATTCGCTGGAAATCGCGGCCGAGCACCTGCGCGCAATCGAACCCTGCGATCCCGAAGACATCTACGCGGTGCTCAAGGCGCGCCTGGCCAAGGTGCATGGCATCAGCGTGAACCGGCGGCGCGCCGAGGAGATGACCCAGGCGCTCCGCGTCTATGACCGCCAAGGCCGCGTCGTTCATCTGTCGGAAGCGCTCGACCATAGCAACCAGATATTCCAGCTCGCGCACGTCTTATGCCTCGTCGAGTTCGCAGAAGTTACTGGACGAGTTGACCGCCGGCAGCGACATCACCAAGTCAGTCGGCCTTGCCAGATGCCACGTCGAGCTCGCCAACTACTTCGCCTCCGCGTTTCTGATGCCCTATGAGGCGTTTCTGAAAACTGCAGAGAGCTCGGCCTACGACATCGATCTTATTTCGATGCGGTTCGGCGTCTCCTTCGAGCAAGTCTGTCACCGTCTGACGACGCTGCAACGGCCCGGCGCGCAAGGCGTTCCGTTCTTCTTCTTGCGCGTCGACAAGGCCGGCAACGTCACCAAGCGTTTCAACTCAACGTCGTTCCATCTCGCCGAATACGGCGGCGCCTGTCCCGTTTGGAACATCCACATGGCGTTTCGCACGCCCGGTGTCATCCTGCCTCAGTTCGTCGAACTTCCCGACGGAGACCGGTTTTTTACCGTAAGCCGGACGGTCGATCGCCCCGCCATAAATCTGCAAACCCAAGATCACCGACTCTCCGTCGCCTTGGGTTGCGAGCTTCAGTACGCCAAGAAGCTTGGCTATGCCGTGTCGTACAATTTCGACGACGAACGCCTGTTCAGCCACATCGGCATCAACTGCCATTTGTGTCCGCGGCGAGCCTGCTCACAGCGCGCCCACCAACCGGTCTTCATGGAACTGCCGCTCGACACCGCCCGGCGCGGCAACACCCGTTACGAAAGCTAGCCGCTTCGATCGATCAGCCCGCATCCTCGTCCGGCTTGCGTTCGCGAAACACGAGGAAGTGCGAGAGCGAGAAATTGACCACGAAACTCACCGCGATCGCCGCGACCTTGGCGGCCCAGGCCGGGATATGCGCCAATTCGACCAGGCACCAGACCGTGCCGGTATTGGCGAAAAAGCCAGCGACCTGCGACAACGCAAAGCCGAGATAGTGTTTGAATGCCAGACGACGGCCGGATTCGGCCGCGAATGTGATGGTCGAATTCATCACATAGGAGCCGGTGACGGCGAACAGCCATGCGAGCGTATTGGCCGCGATGATCGGCAGTTGTAGATAGTAATAGGCAAACGAAAAGACGCCGAAATCGACGAATGAGTTGACGACGCCGACCAACGCAAAGCTCACCGCCTTGAGCAAAACCGCGCGCTCGGTCCAGGCATCGTTGAGACGGTCGAGGAAGGATTTCGCCGGAATCATCGCCGGCCCGCATAGCATTTTCGGCCTCTCGCGCCGAGACCCCTTTTGCCGAGGCGCGACAGACCCCATTGGGGTGCGCTATAAATCACATGGGAAACGCGCAATAGGCAGCAGCAGGCAAACGCAATGGCGAAATCGAGCAAATCGGGCGGCCGCCCGGCATCTGCCGCGCCGGGCCTGTCGATCGTGGTCCCGCTCTTCAACGAGGCCAAGGGGCTTGCCTATCTGCACGAGCGCATGGCCGAGGTGGCGCGGAAACTCAAGGCCGAACGCGGCTTGACCGTGGAAATCGTCTATGTCGACGACGGCAGTCGTGACGACACCAGCGCCGTCGCCAATGACCTGCCGGCCGGCCCAGCCGATATCCAGGTGGTGACGCTGTCGCGCAATTTCGGCAAGGAGGCGGCGCTGCTGGCCGGGCTCGATCATGCCCGTGTCGGCGCGGTGCTTTTCATCGACGGCGACGGCCAGCACCCGCCGGCGCTGATCGAAACACTCGTGTCGCGCTGGCTCGATGACGGCTTCGACGTCGTCTTCACCGCCAAGGCGCACCGCGAGAATGAGCCCTGGCTGCGCCGCATCGGCGTGCACTGGTTCTATGCGCTGATCAATTGGGGCCAGCGTCAGAAAATTCCCGAAGACGCCGGCGACTTCCGCCTGCTGTCGCCGCGCGCGGCGGCGGCGTTGCGGCAGATGCCCGAGCGCAACCGCTTCTTCAAGGGCATATCGAGCTGGATCGGCTTCCGTCAGGTGCGCGTCGACTACGAGCCGGCGCCGCGCGCATATGGCGCCACCACATGGAATATGTGGAGCCTGATCGGATTTTCGATCGAAGGTCTCACCTCTTTCACAGTCGCACCGTTACGGCTGGCCAGCCTGCTCGGCCTGCTGCTTGCGGCCAGCGCCTTGTTGTTCGGCATCTGGATCCTGTTGCAGACCTTGCTGTTCGGTCAGGACGTGCCCGGCTATCCTTCGCTGGTGATCGGCATCATGGTGCTGGGCGGCGTGCAGCTCGTCATGATCGGCATTCTCGGCGAGTACATCGGCAAACTGCTGTCAGAGATCAAACGACGCCCGGTCTATTTCGTCGCCGAGCATGCCACCAAACGCGCGGTCGACGCGGCCAAGGAAGCGGCGAAGCCGCGCATGACCCCTTCGCGCGCCGCCGAGTGAGCGCAGTTTCAAGCCGTGCACTCCGCACCCCGCTCCATCTGGCTCTGCGCCGACGACTACGGCATCGCGCCCGGGGTCAATGATGCGATCCGGCAGCTCATCCTGGCTGGCCGTCTCAACGCCACGTCGGTGATGATGGCGGCGCCGCATCTGAGCCCCGAAGATGCCAACAGCCTCGAAATGCTCAATTCCGGCGAAAAGCGGGCGGCCATCGGCCTGCACGTGACCTTGACCGCGCCATTCAAGCCGATGAGCGAGGACTTTGCATCGCTGCGCAACGGCGCATTTCCGCCGCTTCCGGAACTCATGCGCGCGGCGATGGCGCGCCGGCTACAGCCGGAGCGCCTCACGATCGAGATCGCCACGCAACTGCGTGCCTTTGCCGATGCCTTCGGTCACATGCCGGATTTTCTCGACGGCCATCAGCATGTGCATCTGTTGCCGCAAGTGCGCGATGCCTTTCTGAAAGTCGTGGCGGAGACGGCACCGGCGGCCTGGGTGCGCCAATGCAGCCGCGCCCGCTCTGCGCGTCGCCTGCGCGACCGCAAGGCGCTAACGCTCGATGTCTTGAGCGTCGGCTTAAAACGCAAGGCGTCCCGCCTCGGCATCGCCACCAATCCGGCGTTTGCCGGCGCCTATGATTTCAAGACCAAGACCGGCTTTGCCAATATTTTCCCGCGCTTCCTGGCGGGGCTGCCGCAGGACGGGCTCATCATGTGCCATCCGGGTTTTGTCGACGCGGAGCTGGAAAGCCTCGACCCGCTCACCACCCAGCGCGAGCGGGAGTTCGGCTATTTCAATTCAGACGCGTTTCCGCAAACGCTCGCCGCACACGGCTTTGCCTTGGCAAAGCTTGCCGGCTGACGGAAATCAGATCACTTCCACCTTGGCGCCGACCTTGACGCGATCGTAGAGGTCGATGACGTCGGCGTTGCGCATGCGGATGCAGCCGGACGAGACATTGTGACCGATGGTCCAGGGCTCGTTCGAGCCGTGGATGCGGTAGAGCGTAGAGCCGATGTAGAGCGCACGCGCGCCCAGCGGGTTGTTCGGTCCGCCGGCCATCATATGCGGCAGGTAGGGCTGGCGCGCGAGCATTTCCTTCGGCGGCACCCAATCCGGCCATTCTTTCTTGGCCGAAATCTGATGCGCGCCTGACCAGGTAAAACCGGGGCGTCCGACGCCGATGCCGTAACGGATCGCCTTGTGATCGTCCTGCACCAGATAGAGGAAATGGTGTGGCGTATCGACGACGATGGTGCCGGGCGCTTCCTTGCCGTCGTAGGCCACTTCCTGACGCATGAAGCGCGGGTCCATGCGGTAGTTTTGCGGCTGCCGCCCCATCGGCGGATTGATCATGGCGGGAGCATTGGCATAGGCGCGCCGCCGATTCCCGTACGGGTAAAGGTTCGGCGGTGGCGCTGCGACCTGGGGCCCGCGATCGCCGAACAGGAATTCGATGAAGCCGCCGCCGAGATCGGAGCGCGGCTGCCCATAACCCGGCGCCGCCACGACCATCGGCGGCGTCGACGATATCGCATGGCGCGGGCCGGCAAGCGCAGCGGACTGTGCCGCCAAAGCGAGAGTGACAAGGACGAAAACACTGGAACGCTGCATTGGAGACTCGCGACAAATACACTGAATGGACGCGATCGAGTACAAGCCGAAACCAACACCGATTGGTAAACCATGTCGCGCGCAGCGCCGTTTTGCCGGGCTCGCTCGCGCGCTTCATCGCTTTAGAGTTTATTTTGCGTAAAACGCGCACGCGCATGGTAAACGTTCCGTTTCATTTGCCGCGACCCGCATTTCGGCGCGCAACCCAGCGTTAATCGCCGCCGGGATACAAATACCGGGCTGGGGTTCGAGGGGGCGTGGGGCGCGTGCAACGCAAAGTATTTCGGGTCGAGCAGATGTTTGCCGCGCACCGCAGGTCGGCGCCGGCGGCGAAATCCAATGGCTCGTATGCATTCGTCGAGCGGCATGAGGACGCGGCCAAAACCGGCGCGCGCGAACACGAGCACGAGCTTGTCGCACTGCGCGAGACGCTTGCGCGCAACAAGCAGGACCTCGCAACGCTGATCGGCGGGCAGCAGGATCGCCGGATGGTGCGCGCGGCAGGCGAACTCGGCGCTGCGGTCGATGCCATGGAACAGGCCACCCAGGCAATCCTCCAGGCGACCGAAACCATCGACGATGGCGCACGCTCGCTCGGCTCCGCGCTCAAGCACAAGCACGAACGCGAGCTCGCCCAGGACATTCAGGATCACGCGGTAAAGATCTTCGAAGCGTGCAACTTCCAGGATCTCGCCGGGCAGCGCATCGGCAACGTTCTCAAGATGCTGACCTTGGTCGAGGACCAGATCGCCGCCATGCTTGAACGCTGCAAACACATCCGCGGCCCCGCCGACGCGTTCGCAACTGCATCGGCCGCAGGCAATGGCTTGATCAACGGGCCCAGGCTCGACGGCGATTCCGGTCACGCCGACCAGAATGCCATCGACGCTCTGTTCGATTAGGCCGCGCGCGCCGCTCAAGCCGGCCGGCGGATGACAACAAAGCAGGACAGCGCGATTGCCGCGAATGCGGCCGCCAGCGCCAGCGCCGCCGGATCGGAGGCGCGGTCGATCACGAAAGCCATGACCAGCGGCGCCGCCGCCTGCATCATGAGCCAGGGAAAAGCGAGCCGGCCCATCAGCCGGCCATAACCGGAGGCGCCGAAGAGCGCGAGCGGCACCGCGCCGCGCGTGATGGTCACCAGACCGTTGGCGCCGCCGAACATCAGTGCAAAGGCCACCGCCGTTGCCGTCGAGATGCCGAACACGGCGAGCACGGCGAAAGCCGCGAGCAATGCCGACAGCGCAAAACGCGCGACCCAGAGCGGATGTAAGTCACGGCCGAAGGCGAACTCGATGAGACGGGCGCCGACCTGCGCCGGACCGAACAGCGCGCCGATGAACACGACTTCGTCGGCATTGATGCCGGAGCGCGTAAAGATCGCCAACAGATGCGCCGACATGCCCGACGGCACAAAGGCGTAGGCGGCAAACGCCGCCGCCACCAGAACGAAGGCGAATCCGTGCGCCGGGAGCACGCGTGCGGGCGCCGGCGCGTCGGCTCGGGGTGCCGCGCCTGTCTCGATCTCGGCGCGGCTGCGCGGCAAAGCGAGCGCGTGCAGCGGCGCCGACACGCATGCGAGCAGCGCGGCGTAGACCAGGTAGGTTCCCTGCCAGCCCACAGCTTCGGTCAGAAAGTGTGTCGCCGGCCAGCTCACGGTCGAGGCAAAGCCGCCGACGAGCGTGAGCGCGGTGATCGGACGGCGTGCGGCCGCGCCGAAGATACGGCCGAGGCTGCCGAAGGCGGCGTCATAAAGGTTTGCCGCCATGGCGACGCCAAGCACGGTCCAGACCGCCAGATAAGCGATCCGATTGGACGCGTAGACGATCAGCACAAGACCGAGCGCGCCAATTAGCGAGCCGATGGTCATGACCACATGGCCGCCGAAGCGATCGATGGCACGGCCGACAGTCGGCGAGGTCAGGCCGGCAATCAGCAGGCCGAACGAAAAGCCGCCCATGGCGAACGACATCGACCAGCCGTGGTCGGCCGCGATCAGCGGCACGATCAGCACCGGCGTATAGAAGATCGAGCCCCACGACAGAATCTGGGTGACACCGAGGACCGGCACGGCGCGCCAAGGGCCCTCGACAAAGTCGCGCACCGCCGTCATGGGCAGCCGATCATGGGCTGCCGATCACGGGCAGCGGGTCATGGCAGCCGCTTGCCGGCATGAGACGTCTCTTACTGCCGCTGGATCGGCGGCTGCACCGGTTTCGGCGGCGCCGCCGCGGCTGCCGGTTTGGGCTTCGGTTTGGGTTTGGCTCTTCGTTTCGCCGGCTTGTGGTGCTCCGCGCCGCAGCGAACAAATACCATCGTGCCGTAGCGGCCCTGCACTTCCGGATCCACCCAGCGCAGGATCAAGACGCGCTTGTCGAACGAAACGACTTCGCGATCCTGCATGCTGCCGGGCGGCTCATTTTTCGGGCCGATATAAGTCTTGCCGCCGGGCGCCCCTTTGAGCGCCAGGTCGCTGGGCGTCGACTGATCGGCCAGATGCATCATGACGCCGCCAGCAGGCCCCGCCGCGATGACATAAGGATTGCTGCATTGGTTGGCAGCCGCCTTGATCGTGCGTTCGCGATCGGCCTCGTTGTGATAGGCCGTCAGCCCCCAGCGCCCGATGATGTCCTGCGGCGGGAAGGCGGGCGGCAGGGTCGGCACCACCATCGGCTGCGGCTGCTCGGGCTCCTGCGTGTTCGTGGTGGCGCAGCCGGCCAACTGCAGGCCAACCGCCGCCACAAGGAGGACGATTCCGAGACTGGATCGGCGGGATTGATGCATTCGTGCTCCGGCGCGCAGGAGGCTAACTTTGCGGGGCATTGATCGGCAGTGCAAGCATTGAACGGCGGGAATTTCGCACGAGCATCTTAACGCTCGGTGGCTTCGGCGCCGACCTCGCCGCTTCGCACGCTTGACACTCTCGGCGGGAGACAATATGTCCCCGGCAGCTGTTGGCACTCCCATACGGCGAGTGCTAAGGGTCTATAAAATCGACAGTTTTCGTAAAAAACCGCGCGGGAAGCGCCGACGAGGATCTCATGGCCAAAACTAAATTCCGTCCCCTGCACGACCGCGTGGTCGTGCGCCGCATCGAGGCAAGCGAAAAGACCAAGGGCGGCATCATCATTCCCGACACCGCCCAGGAGAAGCCGCAGGAAGGCGAAGTCATCGCGGTCGGCCCCGGCGGACGTGACGAGAGCGGCAAGCTGATCCCGATCGACATCAAGGCCGGCGACCGCGTGCTGTTCGGCAAGTGGTCGGGCACCGAAGTGAAGTTAGACGGCGAGGACCTTCTGATCATGAAGGAGTCCGACGTCATGGGCGTGATCGCCTGACCCCTGGACCTCGTCCTGAGGAGGCGCCGAAGGCGCCGTCTCGAAGGGCGAGGGCAACGAATCCCGGGCCTCATTCTTTGAGACGCCGCGCTTTGCGCGGCTCCACAGGAAGAGGCTCAAAGCAAAACCAATCGGAGCAAAATGAAATGTCTGCCAAGGAAGTAAAATTTTCCGGCGATGCGCGCGACCGCATGCTGCGTGGCGTTGACGTGCTCGCCAATGCGGTGAAAGTCACGCTCGGCCCGAAGGGCCGCAACGTCGTGCTCGACAAGGCCTACGGCGCCCCGCGCATCACCAAGGACGGCGTCACCGTCGCCAAGGAAATCGAGCTCGAGGACAAGTTCGAGAACATGGGCGCGCAGATGGTGCGCGAAGTCGCCCAGAAGACCAACGACCTCGCCGGCGACGGCACCACCACGGCAACCGTGCTGGCGCAGGCGATCGTCAAGGAAGGCGCCAAGTCGGTGGCCGCCGGCATGAACCCGATGGACTTGAAGCGCGGCATCGACATCGCCGTCGCTTCTGTCGTCAAGGACATCCAAAAGCGCGCCAAGCCCGTGTCGGCCTCGTCGGAAGTCGCACAGGTCGGCACCATTTCGTCGAACGGCGACGAAAAGATCGGCAAGATGATCGCGCAGGCGATGCAGAAAGTCGGCAACGAAGGCGTCATCACGGTCGAGGAAGCCAAGTCGCTCGACACCGAAGTTGACATCGTCGAGGGCATGCAGTTCGACCGCGGCTACATCTCGCCCTATTTCATCACCAACGCCGAGAAGATGATCGCCGAGCTCGAGGACGCCTACATCCTCCTGCACGAGAAGAAGTTGACCGGCCTGCAGTCGATGCTTCCGGTTCTGGAAGCGGTGGTGCAATCGGGCAAGCCGCTCGTTATCATCGCCGAAGACGTCGAGGGCGAGGCAATCGCGACGCTCGTCGTCAACAAGCTGCGCGGCGGCCTGAAAGTCGCGGCCGTCAAGGCGCCGGGCTTCGGCGACCGCCGCAAGGCCATGCTGGAAGACATCGCCATTCTGACCGGCGGTCAGCTCATCTCCGAAGACCTCGGCATCAAGCTGGAAAACGTGACGCTGCAGATGCTCGGCCGCGCCAAGCGCGTGATCATCGAAAAAGAGAAGAGCACCATCGTCAACGGCGCCGGCAAGAAAGCCGAGATCGAGGCGCGCTGCGGCCAGATCAAGGCGCAGATCGAAGAGACCACCTCCGACTACGACAAGGAAAAGCTGCAGGAGCGGCTGGCGAAACTCGCCGGCGGCGTGGCGGTGATCCGCGTCGGTGGCGCCACCGAGATCGAGGTGAAGGAAAAGAAGGACCGCGTCGAGGATGCGCTCAACGCCACCCGCGCCGCGGTCGAGGAAGGCATCGTGCCGGGCGGCGGCGTCGCGCTGCTGCGCGCCAAGAAGGCGGTCGGCCGCATCAAGGACGACAACCCGGACGTCCAGGCCGGTATCAACATCGTGCTCAAGGCGCTGGAAGCCCCGATCCGTCAGATCGCAGAAAACGCGGGCGTCGAAGGCTCCATCGTGGTCGGCAAGATCATGGACGAGAACTCGGAAACCTACGGCTTCGACGCCCAGAGCGAAAAGTATGTCGACATGATCAAGGCCGGCATCGTCGATCCGGCCAAGGTCGTGCGCACCGCACTGCAAGACGCGGGCTCGGTGGCAGGCCTGCTGGTCACCACCGAAGCGATGGTTGCCGAATTGCCGAAGCCGGAAGCGGCGCCGGCCATGCCGGGCGGCGGCATGGGTGGCATGGGCGGCATGATGTAAGCCGCCGTAGGCACACGGAGAAACAAACAAGGGCGCGGCTTCGGCCGCGCCCTTTATTTTCGTCCGCTCAGCTACCGCAGTTCGCGGCAGCGAACCTCGCGCCGTCAGTGGGTCGACACACGGAAAGGCAACACCGTCGGCCCGCTGAGCGTTATCTTGTCGCCTCGCGCGCGCCATTCGGTCACCTGCGCGAGCGCGTTGAGCATTTCCTGGTCCGCCAGCATGCGCTCGGGCGTGCACTGGCCGTCGACCATGTACCGCGGCATTGTGTCGGGTAGCGGCGCCGGCTCGATACGGATAGCGCGATCGGCGAACTGAACCTGACCGCTGACGGTCTGGCACCACAGATCGATCCGCGCCTGGCCACCGCTGGAAATCGAGAGCACCGGCACACGCTTGATCGGCGGCATCGGCCGGACGTCTAAAATGAGCTCCTGATCGAACGGAAACCGGTCGGCGGCCCGGTTCGGCGCGACCAGGCCAAGCAGGAGGACAGCACCCACGCCGGAGGCAATGGCAAAGCGGCCTGCGACCAGGCGAAAAACGATCATCGTGTTCTCCGAATCGGCAGCCGCGGCCGCGACGCCTTGGATATGCTGGAAATGCCGTCCTTGCTGCGGCGCGTCAAGTGGTCACAAAGCTGCTGTGGAATAGACCGCTTGAGGCGATGTTATTGTGACACGCCGAACCGACGGAGCCTTTGCCATGGACCAGCGCATCATCGATCTCTACGACGACTTTACCCATAGCGTCATCAGCCGGCGCGTATTCCTCGAACGTCTGGCGGAAATCGCCGGCTCCGCCGCGGCTGCGGTGGCGATACTGCCGTTGTTGCAGAACGATTACGCGCGCGCGGCGATCGTTCCGCCGGGCGATGCAAGGCTCGCCATCGATACGGCGGCCTACGACAGCAACGGCTTAAAAATCAGAGGCTATCTGGCGCGCCTCAAAGAAAAGGGAAAGCGTCCCGCCGTCATCGTCATCCACGAAAACCGCGGACTCAATCCCCACATCCAGGACGTGGCGCGGCGCCTCGCGCTCGCAGGATTTCTTAGCCTTGCCGTGGACATGCTGTCGCCGCTCGGCGGCACACCGGCCGACGAGGACAAGGCCCGCACCATGATCGGCACGCTCAATGCCGACGAGACCGCACATCGCGTCGCCGACGCCGTACCGTTCCTGGAACATCACGCGGAATCGACCGGCAAGGTCGGCGTCGTCGGATTCTGCTGGGGCGGCGGCGTGGTCAATCGCGTGGCGGTGTTATCGCCCGACCTGAAGGCGGCGGTCGCCTATTATGGGCTGCAGGTGCCGGCCGCGCAGGTGCCATCCATCACGGCGCCGCTCTTGTTGCATTACGCCGGGCTCGACAAACGCATTGACGCCGGCATCGCCGCCTATGAGGCTGCCCTCAAGGCCAATCACAAGCGCTTCACCATCTACATCTATCCAAACGCCAACCACGCCTTCAACAACGACACTTCGAGCCGCTACGACAAGGCGGCGGCGGATTTGGCCTGGGGCCGCACCATCGCGTTTTTCAAGGCTGAACTGGCATAAATGCCTGACAGCCGATTGCGGCCGGCGCGCCGTCGTGGTTTAATTATTTAATGCTTCGCGCGCGGGGCGAACAAAGCGAATGGGTGGAACGCCGTGATCAATATCATCGCGAATATCTTCGGGGCAGCGGGCGCCATCCTGTTTATCGGCTATTTCGCCTACAAAGTGGAAGAACCGCCGCTCACCGTCATCGTCGTGCTTTGCCTCGCCCTGATGGTCTATTCGTTCTACGACGACATGAAAAACGACCGCACCATCGCGCGCTATCACATGGAAAACGAGAACAAGATTTAGCAGTTCCGGCGGCTGCGCTCCGTCGAACCGGTTTCTCGAGTCAGAACTGCCGCACTCACACTTGTCCGGCCACCGTTTCCATGAGCCAATTCGCCGTCCGCAACAGGCGAGTGTCATTGCCCCGCATGCCAACGAGCTGAACGCCGATCGGCAGGCCGTTTGACCCGCTGAGCAGCGGCAACGTGATCGCGGGCGTACCAAGCAATGTCCAGGTCGTGCAGAAAGCCGGGTTTCCCGTCGCCTCGAAAGACGGCGCTTCTCCCGGCGCCGACGGCGTCAGGATTGCGTCGTAGCGTGTGAATATTTCCTCGAGCATGACGTTCAGCAGCGGAATTCTCGCCACAGCGCGAATGTAATCGCCGGCCAGCACCTGCTGGCCGTGCTCGATGATCTCGCGCAGGCGCGGACTGAGTTGGTCGCGGCCCTTCTCGTATTCCGGGGCAAAATTCACCGCGACCTCGGCATCCTGGATGGTGCGGTGCAGATCGAAGACGTTCTCAAACACCGATGGCAGCTCGACCTCGTCCACGCTGTCGCCGAGCATATCGATGAGCTCGGCAAACGCTTCTTCCAGATCGGGTTCGGCGTATTGCCAAGCCGGCGTCTTGGCGAAGGCAAGCTTCGGCGGCAGCGGCGGTTCCTCGGCCGCCATGGCGCGGAGCTGCGGGCGCGCCTGCGGACGCATATCCTCGTCGCCCGCATCGTAAGGCATCAGGATCTCGGCCAGCAGCGCCGCGTCAGCGACGCTGCCGGCGAAAACGCCGATATGATCGAGCGTGCGCGACAGCGGCAACACGCCTTTTCGCGAGATCAAGCCGTGCGTCGGCTTGTAGCCGACGACACCGCAAAACGACGCCGGCCTGATGACCGAGCCGTTGGTTTGCGTCCCGATCGCCAGTGGCACCATGCCGGAGGCGACCGAAGCCGCCGAGCCGCTCGATGAGCCACCCGGCGTGCGTTCCGGATCGTGCGGGTTGCGGGTTTTGCCGGGCGTGAACAGGGCAAGCTCCGTGGTCACGGTCTTGCCCATGATCACCGCGCCGGCCTCGCGCAGCAGCGCAACCGTCGTTGCGTCGCGCAGCGGCCGGCGGCCCGCATGCAGCACGGTGCCATCCTCGGTCGGCATGTCGTTGGTGTCGAAGAGGTCCTTCACCCCGATCGGAATGCCGTGCAGCGGACCGATCGACCGTCCGGCGGCGCGCGCTTCGTCGAGCGCACGCGCCTGCTCGCGCACAAGATCGGGATCGAGGAACGCCCAGGCCTCGATCTTGGGATCGACTTCCGCGATGCGGGCGAGGCAGGACTCGGCCACGTCCAACGCGCTCACGACACCGTCGCGCACGGCTGCAATCGTCTCCGACAATGTCGACGGGCGCTCAGCCATGATCAGATTTCCTCCACCTCACCGACGGCGAGATGCTCCGCCGGTCCGGCATCATTCGTGCGAGCCCGGTCACTTCGAATACAACAGGTTCGGCAACCAAAGCGCGGTTTGAGGGAAAACGTAGAGCAACGCCATGGTGATGAAAACCATAAACACGAACGGCAACGCACCCCCAAAGATCTGCGTCAGGCGCACCTGTGGCGGTGCGACGCCTTTGAGATAGTAGGCGGCCATCGCCATCGGCGGCGTGTTGAACGACGTCTGGATGTTGAGCGCCACCAGAATGCCGAACACGATCGGGTCGACGTGGAAGAACTTCAGCAGCGGCAGGAAGATCGGCACGAAAATGATGATGATTTCGGTCCATTCCAGCGGCCAGCCGAGCAGGAAGATGATGAACTGGGTCAGCAGCAGGAACTCGACCCGGTTCATGTTGAGGCTCTTGATCAGTTCCTCGACGAGATGTTGGCCGCCGAGATAGGCGAAGACCGACGCGAAGGTCCATGAGCCTACGAACAGGTAGGTGACCATCGCCGAAGTGCGCGCCGTGAGGTAGACCGCCTCCTTCAGGCGCGTGAAGTCGAGTTCGCGATAGGCGGCCGCCAGCACCAGGCTACCGAAGGAGCCGACGGCAGCCGCCTCGGTCGGCGTCGCCAAGCCCATCAGGATGGCGCCGAGCACCGACATGATCAGCACCGCCAGCGGAAAGAACGACGTCAGCAGCGCCCAGAGAACTTCAAGGAAAGGCACCTTGCCCTGATTTTCGGGCAGCGGCGGGGCGAGTTTCGGATTAATGATCGCTCGCACGACGACATAGGCGATATAGAAGCCCGCCAGGATGAAGCCGGGCACGAAGGCGCCGGCATAGAGCTTGACCACCGACTCGCCGGCCGTGGCGGCGTACAGAATCAAGAGAATGCTCGGCGGGATCATGATGCCGAGGCAGCCGCCCGCGCAGATCACACCGGCCGCGAGCTTGGTGTCGTAACCGGCCTTGAGCATGGCCGGAAATGCGAGCAACCCCATCAGCGTCACCACCGCGCCGACGATGCCGGTCGCGGTGGCAAAGAGCGCGCAGGTAATCAGCGTCGCGACCGCAAGCGAGCCGGGGATGCGACGGGCCGCAATCTGGATCGAGTAGAACAGGCGATCGAGAATGTTGGCGCGCTCGACCACATAACCCATGAACAGGAACAAGGGCACGGCGGTCAACGTGTCGTTGCTCAGAATACTGAAGGTGTTCTGAACGAGCAGGTCGAATATTCGATTGTCGAAGACGTGGGTGTACCAATCCGGCGGCGCATAGGCGTAATAGCCGAAGAACACGGCCATGCCCATCAAGGTGAAGACGATCGGAAATCCAAGCAGAACCGTGATAATGAACAGGCTGATCATCATCAGCCCGACTTCACCCCCGCTCATGGCCGCGCCTCCGTGTTTGCGGCCGCGCCAAGATCGTGAGGATGTTCGGCGGCAAATTCTCGCTCGTGCAGGATGGCGGTCTCGAGTTCCTCGACATCCTGGGCCCTCTGCGGCCATTCTCCGGTACGCAGGCAGAGGATGCAGCGGAACACCTCCGCCAGCCCCTGTAGCAGCAGCGTAACGCCGGCAATCGGGATCAATGTCTTGAGCGGAAAGATCGGAATATCGCTGGGGCTGTAAACGCTCACTTCGTGATAGCGCCATGACTCACCGGCGTAGCGATAGCCGGCGATAGTGAGCGCCAGCACGCCGGGGAAAAAGAACAGGATATAGAGCGTCAAATCGACGGCGGCTTGCACGCGGGCCGGCCACAGCCGGTAGATGACGTCGCCGCGCACATGCGCGTTGCGCGACAACGTATAGGCGCCTGCCATGACGAACAGCGCACCATACATGTTGTAAGAGAGATCGTAGGCCCAAATCGTCGGGTTATCCAGCGCATAGCGAACGAACACTTCGTAGCAGGTCCCAAACGTCAAAATCAGAACGTACCAGCCGAAGGCTTTGCCGATCGCTGTGCTCACGCGATCGACGACCGAAATATAGGCAAGCATGTTGATGACCCGTGTCCCGCATCAGCCAGACAAGAGGTGGGGACGGCGAACACCGCCGTCCCCTCTCATGTCCGGGATCGTCCTCCGGAAATGCACGCTGTGGCTTAGAAGCCGAGCGGCTGTTCTTTGCCGTAGTAGTGATCGTACGCCAGCTTCGTGTCATGCGCATTCAGAAGCTGGTAATAAGCGACGTCCTTCGCCCAGGCTTTCTGGTTGTCGGAAATCTTCTTGAACCATTCCTCTTTGCTGTACTGCGCGACGACCTTGTCCCAGGCTTTGAGTTCCGCATCCAGGATCGACGACGACGTGCGGTACACCTGGACGCCGCCCTTCTTCAGGGCCTGCAGATCCTTCGGATAGTTAGTGTAGGCCATGATCAGGTTGTCGGTCGAGGCCGACGTGATGGCATGGCGCAGCATCATCTGCTGTTCCTTGGCCAACGCCTCGAACTTGGTCTTGTTGAACTCGATCTCCAGGCACTCGGACGGCTGATGATAGGAGCTCAGCATATAGATCTTGGCGACGTCGGCGGCGCCGAAGCGGCGATCCGAGGTCGGGTTGTTGTACTCGAACGCCTCGATGACGCCCTTTTCCATGGCGGGAATGATTTCGCCGCCCGGGAGCGCCGTCACCTTGCAGCCCAACGCCTGCATGACGTTGGTGGCGAGACCGACCGTGCGGTACTTCAAGTTCTTCATGTCGGCCGCGGTCTTCGGGTGGAATTTGAACCAGCCGAGCGGCTGGGTCGGCATCGGCATCAGGAACCAGCCGACGACGTTGAGCCCGAGCACCTTCTGGGTGAGTTCCTTGTAGAGCGGCTCGCCGGGCCCATAAAACCAGGCCAAGAACTGGTGCGCATCCCAGCCATAGCAGGGGCCGGTGCCGAACAGCGACGCGGCGCGGTTCTTGCCGTACCAGTACGCCGGAACGAGATGGCCCGCGTCGAGCACGCCCTTTGAAACGGCATCCTGCACTTCGAAGGCCTTCACCACGGCGCCGGCGTCGAGGTAATCGATCTTCAAGCGGCTGCCGCCCATGTCGTTGACGGTCTGAACGTATTGCTTGGCGTAGTCGTTGATGATGTCGCCCGAACCCCACGAACCCTGCATCTTCAAGGTGACGGTCTGCGCACGGGACACTTGCGGCATTGCGATTGTGGCCGCACCCGCGACAGCGGCTCCGCCGAGAAATTTACGGCGGGTAGACTGCATTGATTTCGCCATTTCTTTCTTCCTCCCTAGGTCGTTTCCTCGAGAACAATTTTTACCGGGTCTTATTCCTTCCGGCCTGACTTTGAATCAGGCTTCGGCAACCCTTGGTGGGTTAATCGTAGGGGGTGTCGCTTCGATAAGCAATAATGTGGAGGAAATTTAACCGCTTCCCGGGGCGCCGCCATTTTTTGAGCGAATCCGTGCAAAATAGAAACCGTTTGGCGCGCCATTAGCCCTTAGTCGATACCCCCTGCCCGCGCTGCTTTGCTGCTCCAATCAATGGGAGGCCGCCGCCGTGAGAGGCATATTTTCGACGCTTGCCACAGTGTGGCGGATCGCAGGCCCCTATTTCCGCTCCGAGGACCGCGGGCCAGGGCTCTTGCTGCTGGCCGCAGTGATCGTGATCGAGCTGTCGATCGTCGGCATTACGGTTCTACTCAACGCTTGGAACAACGTCTTCTATAATGCGCTGCAAAATCGCGATTGGAACGCGTTCGTCTATCAACTCGGCTATTTCTGTATCCTGGCGGCGGCCTTCATCCTGCTCGCGGTCTATCAGCTCTATCTTAATCAGTGGCTGCAGATCCGCTGGCGGCGCTGGCTGACGGCGACCTATCTCGATCATTGGCTTGCCGGCGCCAACCACTACCGGATGCAGCTTCTAGGTGACGCCGCCGACAATCCGGATCAGCGCATCGCCGACGACATCCGCTCTTTTGTCGACCTTACGCTCAATATCGGGCTTCAACTGCTCAATTCCTGCGTTACGTTATTTTCCTTCATGGTCATTCTATGGTCGCTGTCGGCGGCAGCGCCGCTACATCTGTTCGGCGCAACAGTCAATATTCCCGGCTATCTGTTGTGGGCGGCCTTGATCTACGCCGTCATCGGCACCGCTTTTACCCACCTGATCGGCCGCCCGCTGATCGCGCTGAACTTCCAGCATCAGCGCTATGAAGCGGATTTCCGCTTCAATCTTGTTCGCGTGCGCGAGAATTCCGAGCAGATTGCCTTGCTCGAGGGCGAACGTGCCGAGAGCGATCGGCTGCTGGTACGGTTCGGCAATGTCGTCGGCAACTGGTACGCGATCATGAGCCGGCAGAAAAAACTGACCTTCTTTACGGCCGGCTTTGCGCAAGCGTCGGTGGTTTTTCCCTTCGTCATGGTGAGCCCGGCCTACTTTGCCGGAGTCATCCAGCTCGGCGGGCTGATGCAGACCGCCAACGCCTTCGGACAGGTGCAAGGCGCACTCTCGGTCTTCGTCAACATCTATACCAGTCTCGCCGAGTGGCGCGCGGTGATCGAGCGTTTGTCTGGCTTCGATCAATCCGTCGCCGCAGCGCGCACGGTCTCGACGGCGCCGCCTGTTATCGGAATTCAACCGGGGCCAGCGGGCGTCGTCGCCCTCAAGGATCTTGCAATCCGCCTCCCGAGCGGCGTGCCACTGGTCAATGCCGACGATATAGCGATCAAGCTGGGCGAGCGTGTTCTGGTCAACGGCCCCTCCGGCTCCGGCAAGTCGACTTTGTTCCGTGCGTTTGGCGGCATTTGGCCGTTCGGTTCGGGAACGGTCGTCGTGCCAAAGGAGGCTCGCGTGATGATCTTGCCGCAGCGGCCTTACTTCCCGATTGCGCCCTTGGGGACGGCCGTTGCCTATCCGGCCGAGCCGGGCAGCTTCGATGCCGCGCGCATTGCCGAGGTGATCGCAGCCGCAGGGTTGCCCAACCTGAGCGCCGGCATTGAAGAAGAAGCGCACTGGAACAGAATGCTGTCGCCCGGCGAGCAGCAGCGGCTCGGCATCGCGCGCGCCATTCTGCACGCACCGGACTATCTGTTCCTCGACGAGGCCACGGCTTCGCTCGACGAGCCGGCGGAGGCGATGCTGTACGCGTTGCTCGCCCAGCGGCTTGCCGCCACGACGATCGTATCAATCGGTCACCGCACGACGCTTGCCGCTTTCCATCGCCGCCGGCTGGCTCTGGTTCGCGAAGGCGAACGCTACCGGCTTCGGGAAACGGGCCTTGCCGGTGCGGGCGGCTAGCGATCCTTCATCGAACGGCGCAGAACAAATAACGCTCGGTACAAACAAAGAGACGGCGGCTGTTACAGCCGCCGCCCCATAGTTTCCGTAATTGGGCAGAGTTGTTTGGAGTTCGCTTAGTGGCCGACCGGGACCGAGGTATCGAACTTCAGGGAAGCAACGAACCGGTCATCGCACCAGTTGTTTGACTGGTTGGGAACGGTGACAAGCAGGAAGTTCGCGCAATCCTGAGCGCTCTGATCCGTGCCGTTGTAACGGAGATCGAGCGTCAGCGACTTGTAGCTGAAGGAGACGCCAACGTTCCAGTACATATAGCTCGGATTGGCGGTCGCGCCTGCCGCCAAGAAGCCGGCATCGTCGATGTCCCAATAACCCAGTTCACCCGAGATCTTGGTGCCGATTTCGCCCCACTTCGGGAACGCGTAGGACGCGACGCCTGAGTAGTACAGCGCCTGCGGCTTGTTGGAGATGCCGAGCGCACCAAAGGTCTCGCTGTAGTGCAGCAGATCTGGCGTCCAGAACACGTTGGCACCGATCGAGAAGCCGCTGCCGAGGTCATAGGCCACTTTGCCGTAGATTTCATAGAAATCGCTGTTGTTGGTGAAGCCATTGAAGCTTTCACTCGGATAGTGGTAATCGACGATACCGATATCGAGCGAGAACGGTCCCCAGGTATTACGCCAGCCACCGTAGAGATCGATTTCAGCCGACGGATCGGTGAAGCCATAGCCAGGACCGCTCGGCCAGCTGATCGCCAGACCGGCGATGCCGGCGTAGAACGTTCCGATCGGCGTCGTCAGATCGGGCTCGAAGTAGGCGCCACCAGACGGCGCTCTGTTCGATTGAGAAATACCGCGGAAGAGGTAATCGGACATGACGACACCGCCGACGGCGATGTCCAGCATGTATGGCGGTGGGGGCGGGGGAAGCGCGGCCTTTGGTGCCCGAACTGCCACATCCGCCGCAAACGATGGTGCCGCACTCGCCGCCACGGCAAGCGCTGCAATAACCGACAAACCAACTTTCTTCATCTGACCCTGCCCCTATTTAGGTTCTATCGACTTGGAGCCGATACAAAGTTCACGTCGTGCCTACGTACAAAAACCTTCAACGCCCCGGTCTCGACCCGCCCTGTACGCAGAAGGACGCGTATTAATAAAAGTTACATCTCGGACTTCGCATTGCGGCAAGGCGAAAAGGACAGCAACTGCTGCCTTATTAGGCGTTCTGGACTTACTTCATCAAAATGAGGGCGACTGTGGCGTGGATGTCACAATCGTCATGCGGAAAGAGGTATGGCCGTATGTGAATTCGGTAGCCATCCACAGGGGGAACCGCGGCGTCCCGATACCGACATGCGTGAATTATGTGCAGGCAAACGACCAACGCCCCGGCAATTCCATCGCCGGGCGTCACCACCTCAAAACTGCTCTGGCGCGAAGGTTTAGCTGCCGCTTCTATGCCGCAGCTTTTTTGCGGTTGGCGGCCAGGAGTTCATCGACCAATGCGACGGTGGCGTCGATTACCGGATGGCTCATGCCCTTCTGCCTGGCGATGAGCTGCACCAGCTTGTCGGCGCGCTCGATATTGGGCGCCCCGTTGTAGAGAGCCCGCGCTGCCGAGGCCGGCCGCGACAGGCTTTCCGCCGCGGCGGCATATTTCTCGAACGGCACCAGGTCTTCCGGTTTGGCACCGAGCTTGACGCAAAGGTCGAACACGAAATTGTAGACCGAGCGCGACTCCTCGAGATTGGTGTGGACGGCTTCCTTGGCGGTACGCATGCCCTCTTTGGTGATGCAGCGATAATTGCCGGCCAGCAGCATCGACCACTTGGCGAGTGGCACGAAAATCGAGTCATAGACTTTCAGTTTCACCGGCAACTCGATCTTGCCTTCCGGTGCGTCGAAGCGCGCAGCGTCGACGTCCTTTTCGAGCTGGCGGAGGATGGCGGTGTCCTTGTCGTCCTCGAACCTTGCGCATTTGAAATTGGTCGGCAGCGTGACAAGGAGTTCGTTGGCCTTACCGTCCGGCGGACGGATCGCCTGCGGATCCGGGCTGTTGAGCGTGATCTTTTTCGAATCGACCGAGTCCCAGACGCGCGGATCGGTATAGGCGGCTTCCAGCTCTTTATAATCGAGGCCGGGGATACGCTTGATGTAGGGCAGCGGCGGCATGTTCATGATCGACATGCAGGGCTTGCCTGACTTGCCGACGGCATCGAGTAATTCTTTCACGCCGGACGAGCGGTATTGCGGCTCCTGCATACACAGGCCGATGAGATCGTAGTCGCCAGGATTGACGCCGGTCGCCGGACCCGCCGTCACCTTGCCGGGCAGCTTGCGCGATTCCAGCAGCACGGGGTCCTTACGGCCGCGCACCGGCAACTTGACCTTGAAACCTTCCGCATTGATCAGGTCAGCCTCCGCCGGCAAGCAGACAAGGTGGATCGAATGACCGCCGAACAAAAGTTTCGATGCAAGCAGCGATCCATAGGACGCTCCCATGAGCAGAATCTTGTATGCCGGCATGCCAAATCCTCCTTGCGAACCAAGTGTGTCTTTTCGCGCTGTGGAAATACGAGCAGGTTACGACGTCAGTCGTCCCTTCGCGACGCGCATGCTAGGCGCGCAGACAAAGCGATGCAATCGTGCGGCGCAGCGCAACTCATATGCAAAAAAGTGATTATGTTCTTTAGCCGCCGCGGGCCGGCTCAGGCAATCAATTCGTAGGCCGGACGCGTCAGGAACGGCATGAAGGCGTCCGCGAGCGACAGATCGCGGAACAATTTGATCGCCTCGGGGAAACGGCCGCGCGCGTAGTTCGACGCGCCGACCTCGCCCTTGACCACTTCCATCTCTTCTTTCAGCGCGCGCTCGAAAAATTCCGGCGTCATCGTCTGGCTACCTTCGAGCACGGCGCCTGCCTTGAGCCATTGCCAGATCTGCGCGCGCGAGATTTCGGCGGTGGCCGCATCTTCCATGAGATTGTAGATCGGCACCGCGCCACGTCCGCGCAGCCAGGCTTCGATGTATTGCACACCGACGCGGATATTGAGGCGGAAGCCGGCCTCGGTCTTTGTGCCGTCGTGAACCACGAGCAGCGCGTCGCGGCCGACCGCCGTGTCCGGCACGCGCGCGACCTGGTTTTTCTGCGGCATCATGCGGTCGAAGACTTCCTTGGCGACCGGCACGAGATCGGGGTGAGCGACCCAGGTGCCGTCGTAACCCTCGCGCACCTCGCGTTCCTTATCGGCGCGGACCTTGGCGAAAGCGGCCGCGTTCGCGGCCAGGTCGTTCTTGATCGGTATCTGCGCGGCCATGCCGCCCATGGCGTGCGCGCCGCGGCGGTGGCAGGTGTGCACCAGCAATTCGGCATAGGCGCCGAGAAAGGCCTTGCCCATCACCACCTGCGAGCGGTCGGGCAGCACGAAGCGCGGATCGCTCCGTTTGGCGAAGGTCTTGATGAAGGAGAAGATGTAGTCCCAACGGCCGGCATTCATGCCGGCAATATGCTCGCGCAGCTCCCACAGAATCTCGTCCATCTCGAACGCCGCCGGCAGCGTCTCGATCAGCACCGTCGCCTTGATCGAGCGCGGCGGCAGGCCCAGTTGCTGTTGCGCGAACAGGAACACGTCGTTCCAGAGCCGCGCCTCGTGCCGGTTCTCCAGCTTGGGCAGATAGAAATAGGGGCCGGTGCCTTTCGCCAACAACGCTTTGGAGTTGTGGAAGACGTAAAGGCCGAAATCGAACAGCGCGCCCGATATCGGTTGTTCATCCACGGTCAGATGCACTTCCGGCAGATGCCACCCGCGCGGGCGCACGATCAAGACTGCGGGATTGGGACCGACCGTGTAGCGTTTCTTGTTCTGCGGATCGGTGAAGGCGATCTTGCCCGCCCACAGGTCTTTCAAATTGATCTGGCCATCGAGATTGTTCGCCCAGGTCGGCGAATTGGCGTCCTCGAAATCGGCCATGTAGTGGGTGGCGCCCGAATTGAGCGCGTTGACGATCATCTTGCGGTCGACCGGGCCGGTGATCTCGACACGGCGATCTTGCAGATCGGCCGGGACAGAAGCCACGCGCCAGGAGCCGTCCTCGCGGATGGACTTTGTGTCCGGCGGGAAGTCGGGCAATTCGCCGGCGTCGAAGCGTCTTTGACGCGCGGCGCGCGCGGCCAGGAGGTCGCGGCGCTTGCGGTCGAAATGCCGGTGCAATTCGGCGAGAAAGGCAAGCGCCTCGCCTGTAAGGATTTCGCCGTAGCGCGGGCCCATGCGGCCGCGCACGGCGACCCCGCGCGGCGTGCCCGCACCCTTTGCCTTGCGGACAGTGCGTTTGACGCCTTTGCGCGATGGACTGCGCTTGGCCTTAGGGGCCGCACGCCGGGACTTTGCCTTGACGCGTTTTTTGACGCGTCGCTTGGTGCTCGTCTTGGCGCCCGCCTTGGCACGCACCCGGCGAGTCTTGGTGGCCTTACGCTTCGTCTTGCGCGTTATCTTGCGGGCGGCCGCCTTTTTGGCGGCCGCCGCCCGGCGCTTTTTCCGCTTAGTCGCCTTCATTCGTCCTTCCGCCAAAGAGACTGCCGAAACTCGGAATGATCGGCGCCGGACCGGCCGGCGGCGGGACTTGCGGAGCGGGCGCAGGCTTCGGCGCCGCGCGCTTCTTGGCCGCTTTCTTGGCCGTCTTCTTGCGCGCTTTCGTCTTTGTCTTCTTGACCGCCTTTTTCTTTACCGCCTTCTTTTTTTTCGTCTTGGTCGCCAGCGCCGCGCGCTTGGCTTTGGATTTTTTCACCTTCGACTTTTTCTTCCGCTTCTTCGGTTTCGCCATGATCGACCTCCCGATCGGTTCACTCGCCTGTTGCCCTAAGCATTCGCCACGGCGTCTTGCCGCAGTTCATCGTTCCCCTGCTCCGTCGCGGACTCGACACCCACTTTGTCCCGCAACGCTTCCGGCATCGGCCCGCCGGTCGCCCAGTCGATCAACTCGACGGTATGAACGACCGGAATGCCGGTACCGGCACCGATTTGTGTGAGGCAGCCAATATTGCCGGCCGCGATCACATCCGGCTTAAGCCGTTCGATGTTCGCAACCTTGCGGTCCCTCAACTGCTCCGCCAGTTTCGGCTGAAGGATGTTATAGGTTCCGGCCGAGCCACAACACAAATGGCCTTCCGGCACATCTTTGACGATGAAGCCGCACTTGGAAAGTAATTCTTTCGGCTCGTGCCGAACTTTTTGACCGTGCTGCAGCGAACAGGCGGCATGGTAGGCGAGCGTGATGCCTGCCGGCGCGACGCTCGCCTGCAGCTTGAGCGTCGCCAGATATTCGCTGACGTCCTTGGCAAGCCGCGCCACCTCTGCCGCCTTGTCCGCATAGGCTTTATCGGTCCGCAGCATGAAGCCGTAATCCTTGACGGTGACGCCGCAGCCGGAGACCGTCATGAGGATCGCGTCGAGACCGCCGCCTTCGATTTCGCGCGTCCAGGCATCGATATTGTTGCGCGCGCGCGCCAAAGCCTCCTCTTCACGGCCCATATGATGGACCAGCGAGCCGCAGCAACCTTCGCCCGCCGCAACGACGACCTCGACTCCGTGGCGATTGAGCAACCGAATGGCGGCCTCGTCGGTCGATGGCGCCAGCACCGGGTTGATGCAGCCGGACAGGAGCGCGACGCGGCCCCGCCGCTGCCCTTGCGCCGGATAGACCTTGCCGGTGCGCTCGGCCGGCGGCGCCGGTTTGCCGCGCGGCGTCAGCGCCAGCATCGCGGCCATCCGCCGCAGCCCGAGGATGCGCAGGAGCGGCGCGAACGGGCGCGCCACCAGCCCCGCGACCACGGCGAGCCGGAACAGGTCCGGATCGGTCAAAACGCGTGCTAGAAGAGCGCGCAAGAGCCGGTCCGCAATCGGGCGCTTGTAGGTTTTCTCGATGTGCTCGCGGCCGTGGTCGACCAGGTGCATGTAATTGACGCCTGACGGACAGGTGGTCATGCAGGACAGGCACGAAAGACAACGGTCGATGTGCTTGACCACGTCGCGGCTGGCGGGCCGGCCCTGCTCGAACATTTCCTTTATGAGGTAGATGCGGCCGCGCGGTGAATCGAGCTCGTCACCGAGCAGAACGTAGGTCGGGCAAGTGGCCGTGCAGAAGCCGCAGTGCACGCAGGCGCGCAGGATTTTCTCCGAGTCCGCGATTTGCGGATCGGCGAGCTGCGTCAGAGTGAAATTGGTTTGCATTAGCGGCCTTGTGGCCCGGGCGCAGTGCAGCGTGAAACGGTGCGCTGCAGAACCGGGACCGTTCCATATTCTGCGTTCATGTCGATCCCGGATCTGCAGCGCCACACCATAGCGCGTCGAAGACGCGCGTAGACGCGCTGATGGCGTTGCGCCGCGTCCGGGAAAAGTCCAGCGGGCGTGCGGACTTTCATCTCACACCCCCGCCCAGATGCGGCCGGGATTGAGCACGCCCTTGGGATCGAAGCTGTCCTTCACGCGCCTGGAGACCGCGGCGTTGGCCGGCGGTTCGGGCGTGAAAACGTCGAGGCTCGCACGCAAGGCCGCCGGCGCGCGGACCAGCATAGCATGGCCGCCGATGTCGGCGACGGCGGCGCGCACCGCCGCGGCATCCGGTTCTTCGGAAAACGGCATGGCCACCCAGATCAGTCCGCCGGCCCAGTCATAGAACATCTGGCTCGCCGGCGTGATGGCGGCCAAAAGCCGATGGGCTTGGGCAGGCGCCGTTGAAATGCGCCAGACCGGCCGTTCGCGCGCGGCCGCCGCGAACGGCTTAAGGTTGCGGATGCTCCGCCAGAGCGCGTGCGAGTTTGCCGCATCGAGCACCGCGACCGGCCCGAACGGCTTCATCAGTGCAGCCAGCGTCTCCTTGCGGTGGACGACGGACGGCGCATGGCCTTCCAGCCGGAGCGCGGTGGTCGCTTCCGCCTTGGGCAGGCCGTCGAACCAGGACGCAACGTGGTCGGGCAGGTGCGCTGCACCGGACACGTCATAGGGCGAGCCCATGGCTGCAGCCATCGCCTCGCAGGCCTGCGCGTCGTCGAGACCTGTGACCAGAACGCTCGCTTCGGTTTCCGGCTTGGGCAGCACTTTCACGGTGACGTCGGTCATGGCGCCGAGCGTGCCCCAAGAACCGGCGAACAGCTTGCACAGGTCGTAGCCGGTGACGTTCTTCACCACGCGCCCGCCCGATTTGATGGTGTCGCCGCGACCGGTGACGGCGGTGACGCCGAGAAAATGATCGCGCGCGGCGCCGGCCTTGATGCGGCGCGGTCCTGACAGATTGGCGGCGATTACACCGCCGATCGTGCCCTGCCCGGCCTCGCCGCCAAGCAACGGCCCGTAATCGAGCGGCTCGAAGCCGAGTTGCTGGTTGTTTTCGTCGAGCAGCTTTTCGATTTCGGCCAGCGGCGTGCCTGCTTTGGCGGACAGCACCAGCTCGGCCGGTTCATAGAGCGTGACCCCAGTCAGCCCCGACAGATCGAGCGTGAGATCGGTCTGGCTCGGGCGGCCGAGCGCGCGCTTGGAACCCTGCCCCACGATCTCCAGGGGCTTTTCTTCGCCGAGCGCCCAGCGCACGGCGTCTTCCACCTCTTTGGCATCGCGGGGTTTGAGCGTGTCGGTCATGGCGGACACGACCTAGCATAATTCTCATCCGCAAACGCCATGCGCACGACATTCCGGGCGCGGGCGCCCAGCCGGCGGAACTACTCCGCGGCGGCGGCGCGGGTGCCGGCGAAGGCCGGCATGATCTCGCGGGCGAAGCGGCCGAGATGATCGCGGGGGCCGGCGAAGGTCAGCAGGATCGACGCGATGCCGGCGTCGCGCAGCGCTTCGAGCATCGACGCGATTTCATCGGGCGTGCCGTAGAGCGCGTGCTCGACGGTCGCGCCTTTCTTGTCCGCGTAGGCGAGCACGTGCGCGCCGGCCGGCCCCTTCTGGCCGGACGTCGGGCTGCGCGAGACGTCGATCGTGCGCTGGGTGTAGGCCGCCTGACGCTCGATCGCCGCGTCGCGGTCGGCCTTGTCTTTGGCGATGTAGAGTTGGCGCGCCACCGTCACCTGCATCGGATCGAAGGCGAGCCCCGCCTTCTCGCGCGCGGCTTTGTAGACGGCGATGCGTTCGGCCTGCACCGCAGGCGAGGCGTACTGGTCGAGGATGAGATTGAAGCCGCGTTCGCCCGCGCGCGCGATCGAATGCGGGTTGCCGGCAGCAACCCAGAACGGCGGATGCGGCTTCTGCGCCGGCGGCGGCTCCACCACGATGTCCTCGAAGTGCCAGAAACGGCCCTTGTGCGAGAATCGCTCGCGCGTGGTGAAGGCGCGGGTCATGACGTCGATCGCTTCCTCGAAACGCGCTTCGGCTTCCTCCGGCGAAATCTGGAAGCCGTTGAACTCGCTGTGGCGGTAGCCCTTGCCGATGCCGAAATCGAAACGGCCATTGGAGAGCACGTCGAGGGTCGCGGCCTGTTCGGCGAGCAGCACTGGATTGTGCCAGGTCGGCACCATCACCGCGGTGCCGAGCCGGAGCGTTTTGGTGTGCTGGGCGAGCGCCAACAGCAACATCGGGGTGGCGGAGACCTGGTTCCAACCGGAAAAATGATGTTCGACCGAGAAGCTGGCGTTGTAGCCGAGCGCCTCGGCCTCGACGTTGAAGTCGATGTAATCGCGAAAGCCCTGGCCGGTCTCGGGCGCAAAGCCCGGCGCGGCGGCGTTGGGCGCACAGAACAATCCGAATTGCATTACAACCTACCGAGCTTGGAAGCGGGATCATGTGCTGGGGAACGTCGCCGAAAGCAGGACCGTACGCAAATCAGCATTTGCTGATGATTTCGCGACACGAAAGCATCGTTCCGCAACCGCCGATGTCTTGTCAGAACCGTGGAATATCGGGGAACGGCAGTTGGCCGCCGGAAATGTGCATGCGGCCAAGCTCGGCGCAACGGTGCAGTTTGGGAAACACCTTGCCAGGATTGAGCAGGCCTTTCTCGTCGAATGCGCATTTGATGCGTTGCTGCTGATCAAGATCGGTTTCGGAAAACATCACCGGCATCAAATCGCGCTTTTCAACGCCGACGCCGTGCTCGCCGGTCAGCACACCGCCCACTTCCACGCAAAGCTTGAGGATTTCGGCGCCGAATTGCTCGGCGGCGTCGAGTTCGCCCTCCTTGTTTGCGTCATAGAGAATGAGCGGATGCAGATTGCCGTCGCCGGCATGAAACACATTGGCGACGCGCAAGCCATACTTGTCCGACATCTCCTTCATGCGCGCGAGCACCAGCGGCAACTGACTGCGCGGAATGGTGCCGTCCATGCAGTAATAGTCCGGCGAAATGCGCCCCACCGCCGGAAACGCCGCCTTGCGGCCAGCCCAGAACAGATCGCGCTCGACTTCCGACGTCGACGCCTTGCAGGACATCGCGCGGCAATCGCGCGCGATTTTTTCAACGCGTTCGATCAGGTAGTCGACTTCCGCCGCGGGACCGTCGAGCTCGACGATCAACAGCGCCTCGCAATCGAGCGGATAGCCGGCGTGGACAAAATCTTCCGCGGCGCGGATGGCGGGCCCATCCATGATTTCCATGCCGCCAGGGATGATGCCGTCACCGATGACGCGGGAGACGCATTCGCCGGCGTCCTCCGAGGTTGGAAAGCCGACCAGCAGCGCGCGCGCCGTCTCCGGCTTCTTCAGGATGCGCACGGTGACTTCGGTCACCACGCCGAGCAGACCCTCCGAGCCGGTGATGAGGCCGAGCAGATCGTAGCCCGGCGCGTCCAGATGCTTGCCGCCGATGGTCAAGACCTCGCCGGTGATCAGCACGATCTCGCAACCGAGCACGTTGTTGGTGGTCATGCCGTATTTCAGGCAGTGCACGCCGCCGGAATTCTCCGCGATATTGCCGCCGATGGTGCAGGCGATCTGCGAGGACGGATCGGGCGCGTAGTAGAAGCCTTCGTGCGCCACCGCCTGCGAGACGGCGAGGTTGGTCACCCCCGGCTCCACCACCGCCACCCGGTTGGCAAAATCGATGTCCCGGATCCGGTTGAACTTGGCCATGCCGAGCAGCACCCCGTCGGCGAGCGGCAGCGCCCCGCCCGAGAGCGAGGTGCCGGCCCCGCGCGGCACCACGCGGATGCCCTCGTCGTGGCAATAGCGCAGGACCTGGGCGACCTGTTCGGTGGTGTCCGGCAGCACCACCACCATAGGGAGTTGGCGGTAGGCGGTGAGACCATCGGTCTCATAGGCGCGCATTTCCCGCTCGTGGGCGATGACCCCCTCGCCCGGGACGATCTGGCGCAGGGCCGCCACGATGCGGTCGCGCCGGCCGAGCACCGCCTGATCCACCTCCGGCATCCGCAACGTCATGGTTTGCAACTCCCGGCCTTGTGTGCCGGCCCGACGATATCAGCCATTTGACGGTTGACACAAAGGGCTGGCAAAACCGGTTCCGGTCAGCAACGTAGAGGCGGCGACAAGGGGTTTCCAGCAGATGAGCAAGATCGCGAATGGCATTTTGGCGACGGGTTTATTGGCGGTAGCCGTCATATTGGCTCCGGTCGCCCACGCGCAGGACGCGGCTGCCGGCGAAAAGGTGTTCAAGAAGTGTTTTCCGTGCCATTCCATCGGCCCGGGGGCGAAAAACAAGGTCGGGCCCGAGCTCAACGGCATCGATGGACGCCATTCCGGCACCGCGCCCAATTACAGCTATTCCAACGCCAACAAGGGGTCCGGCATCGTCTGGAACGAGCAGACCTTCAAGGAATACATCAAGGACCCGCGCGCAAAGATTCCCGGTACCAAAATGATCTTTGTCGGACTCAAGAAACAAAAGGACATCGACGATATTTGGGCCTACCTCAAACAGTTCGGGCCCGACGGCAACAAAAAGTAAACGCATGCTCAATCACCAATTCGGGAGGAATGCAGCCAAAGGCGGGGGTTTGATTTCGGTCAAGGCCATCCCGTTGAGCGGCTTGCATAGTTCAACAGTCGGGCGACCCGCTCGGTCAGGAGGCAATCCGTCATGATTAAGGATCTCGTCGTCAACCTCGGACTGGGCGAAAAGAACCCGGCCGGTCCATTCGCCATTTCAATCGCGGAGAAATTCGACGCGCATGTACTTGGCGTTGCCTTCGCCTATGAGCCGGTCATTCCGGGCTCGGTCATGGGCGGCATCCCGCCCGAATTCATCGAAACGCAACGGGTCGAATCGGAAAAGAGCGCGCGTGCCGCCATCGCCCGCTTCGAGGAAGCCGCCAAGCTGGCGGGCGTTTCCTCGGAAACGCGCGTGCTGAGCGCGAGCATTTCCAGCGCCTCCGATCAACTCGGCCGCATCGGCCGGCGCTTCGACCTCATCGTGCTGGCCCAACCCACGCACGACCAGCCCATGCCCGACGAGGTGATCGACGAAGGTGTGCTGTTCGAATCCGGCCGGCCGGTGATCTTCGTGCCCTATATCCAGAAGGCCGGGCTGAAGCTCGACAACGTCATGGTGTGCTGGGACGGCGGTCGCGCGGCGACCCGCGCTATCGGCGACGCCCTGCCCCTCCTGGCCAAGGCCAAGCAGGTCGAAGTGGTTGTCATCGGCAGCAAACCGCCCAAGAGCGACGAGATTTCCGGCGCCGACATCGGTCAGCATCTGGCGCGTCATGGGCTCAAGGTCGAGGTCAAGCGCATCACCTCGCCGGATATCGACGTCGGTTCCACCATTCTGTCCTACGCCGCCGACTCTTCCGCCGATATAATCGTGATGGGCGGCTACGGTCATTCGCGCCTGCGCGAATTCATCCTTGGCGGCGCCACGCGTGGTTTGCTGGAATCGATGACAGTGCCGGTGTTGATGTCGCACTGACGCATAAATCCGCGGCGACCACCTTCACGGCAGTCGTCCCGGGCGAGCGAATATCGTGAGCGAGTTCCGGGACCCAGTACTCCCCGTCTGTCTGAAACAATCAGGCCGGGGTTACCGGGTCCGCGCTTTCGCCGGGACGGCGCCTGAGAAATGACGCAACCGAAAGCGGAGCGACCGCCTTGCTCGAACGGCGCGTCACGTTGCACGATGGAACGCCGGTTCTGTTCCGGCGGTTAATGCTTGCGGACTCCGCGCTCTATCCCGACTTCCTCAAAGAGGTGTCGCCGGACGACTTACGCCTGCGGTTCTTTGCGGCCATGCGCGAAGTGAGCCATGAGCTCATCGACAAACTCATCCACTACGACCCCGCCACCGCCATGGCCTTCGTCGCCATCGAGGAGAAAACCGGCCGCCTGCTCGGCGTCGTGCGCCTGCATGACAATTCGAATGGCAAGGACGCCGAATTCGCCATTTTGTTGCGCTCACGGCTGAAAGGCCAAGGCCTCGGCTGGCTGATGATGAAACACATGATCGCCTTTGCGAAAGACAAAGGCCTGCGCAAGGTGGTTGGAGAGGTGCTGAACGAAAACTCCACCATGCTGCAGATGTGCGGTGAGCTTGGCTTCCATGCGGCCCACGACCCCGACGACCATAGCATCATGCACGTGACGTTGCCGCTCGACGAAGTGCCGGACTCCTTCTTTAAGTTCTGAGGTAAAGATGCGGTCCAGGGTGAATCGCTTTGCCGCCCTGACATTTTTTTTGCGCATGATCTTTTCCGAAAACCGGTTCCCACTTTTCGGGATCATGCGCTAGCCCGCGCCTGACCCGGGCAGCACGCACTGCACCACCAGCCCGCGGGCGCGGGCATCGACAACGCCCAATGCCCGCAACGCCAACAGCGTCGCCGTCTGCACCGCCGCGCGCTGCGCAGCTTCGGAATCGTGCGACGGCGCCAGCGGGCCGACCAGCCCTTCCAGGATCGCCCCGATGATCGCCGGCGCGGCCATGCTGGTGTCCTGCTCGGGAAGTTGGCCGCCGGCAACGGCAGTCTTGATGCGTGTTTCCAGTTCGGCGCCGAGCATCTGGCGAAAGTCGAGCCGGACGGCATTGACCTGAGGCGCGACCGGCTCGCCGGTGACGGCCCAAGTCAGCCGCCGCGCATGAAGGGCGCGCGCGGCGAAGGTCGCGACGGTCGCAGCCAAGGCCGAGAGCGGTCCCGGCGCGGCATCGGCCGCCTGCCGGATGGCCGCAAGCTCATGGGCGGCGAGCGCCTCGATCAACTCGCCGATCAGTTCGGTCTTCGACGGGAAATAGCGGTAAACCGTGCCGGCCGCGATATCGGCACGCGCGGCCACCGCCGCGATCTGCACCGCGCCCATGCCGCCTTCGGTGGCGATGGCCTGCGCGGCATCGAGAATCGCCTGCTCGCGCTCGGCCAGATGGCGAACCACGTTTTCGGTGCGGCGATAGGCCATGGGGAGACGAGTGAATGGTGATTTATGGGCGAAAGGCAAGGCGCGCGCGGACACCTCGCACGACACCGAATCAGCCGCGGTGCGTGCCGCTTTTGCCGCCACCGCCGGCCAGCGCCTTCTCGCGAATGGACGTGAGCGTCGTCATCGTGGTGATGGCTTCCGGATCCACTTTGAGATGGATGATCGCCGGCTTGCCTGATTTCTGCGCGGCGGCAAAGGCCGCGGGGAAATCGGCGGTCTTGTCGACGGTGACGCCGAAGCCGCCAAAGGCTTTGGCGTAGTCGGCAAAGTTGGGATTCTTGAGCTGCGTCGCGATCACGCGGCCTGGATAGTCGCGTTCCTGATGCATGCGGATGGTGCCGTACAGGCCGTTGTCGGCAAGGATGACAATCACCGGCAGTTCGTATTGCACGGCGGTCGCAAAATCCTGGCCCGTCATCAGGAAATCGCCATCGCCGGCGACGCAGATGACGGTGCGGTCCGGAAACTGTGTCTGCATGCCCAAAGCCGCCGGAAAGCCATAACCCATCGAGCCCGAGGTCGGGCCGACGAGCGTGCCGTACTTGCGCGTGCGATAAAAGCGATGCACCCAGCCGGTGAAATTGCCGGCGCCAAGGGTCACGATCGCGTCCGGCGTCAGATGATCGCGCAGCCACACCATGATCTCGCCAAGATTGACGGCGCCGGGCTGCGGCGTCGCCTTCTCCGACCAGGCAAGATAATCGGCATGCGCGGTGTCGCTTTCGCCGCCCCAGGCAATTTCGTTGGGCGGCTGCAGGCCTTCCAGCGCCGAGCAGAACGCCGTCGGCGACGCATTGATGGCAAGCGCCGGCTGATAGACTCGGCCGAGTTCGTCGGCATCGGGGTGAACGTGCACCAGTCTGACCTGCGGGTCGGGAATATCGAACAGCGTGTAGCTCTGCGACGGCATTTCGCCGAGGCGGCCGCCGATCAGCAGAACCAGATCGGCGTCCTTGATGCGCGCGAGCAGCCTGGGATTCACCCCGATGCCGAGATCGCCGGCGTAGCAAGGGTGCAGCGCGTCGAACAAATGCCCGCGGCGAAACGTCGTGGCGACCGGCAACGCGAAACGCTCGGCGAAGCGCATCAGCGCGGCGCGCGCCGTTTCCGACCAGCGGCTGCCGCCGACCAAGGCGACCGGGCGCTTCGACGCCCACAACAGCTTTTGCAGCCGGCTCATGTCCGTCAGCCCCGGCCAGGTCTCGACCGGTTCGAGCGCCTTGGCGTCGGGCACGACGGCGCCTTCGGTCAGCATGTCTTCCGGCAACGCGATCACCACCGGGCCGGGGCGGCCCTGGCAGGCGACATGAAAGGCGCGCGCGACGATCTCCGGAATGCGCGCGGGATCGTCGATCTCGGTCGCCCATTTCGCCATGGTGCCGAACACGGCGCGATAGTCGAGCTCCTGGAACGCCTCGCGCTCGCGCATCGACCGCGCTACCTGCCCGACGAATACGATCATCGGCGTCGAATCCTGGCGCGCGATATGGATGCCGGCCGACGCATTGGCCGCGCCCGGCCCACGCGTAACGAAGCAGATGCCGGGTCGGCCGGTGGTCTTGCCGACCGCCTCGGCCATCATGGCGGCCGTGCTCTCGTGCCGGCAGATGGTGAGCGCAATAGGGCGATCGTAAAAGGCATCGAGCACGGCAAGATAGCTTTCGCCCGGCACGCAGAAGGCGTGGCGCACGCCGTGGATCGCCAACTGGTCGACCAGGATTTCGCCGCCGGTCCGCGTGCCGTCATTGCTGCGCATCGTTTCGCCTATTTATGAATCTTCGGCGTCGGGATTTTGGGGGCAAATGCCGCCGGCACCATCAGACCGGTGCGTTGAGCGACAATATTGCCGGCCTTTGCGTTTTCGCCGAGGTAGGTCTTCCAATCCGGATCCTTCGCCATCGCAGCGCGCTTTTCTTCGCGGTCGCCTGCGCTGTCATAGACCCAGCCATGCACAAAGGTGTTGAGCTCACCGCTTTCGGCGACAAGATAAAAATGCGGCTCACCCATATAACGCAACTGAACCGGATAGCCGAATTTTTCATAGAGCGACAATTGGGCGGGCAAGGTGCCGGGCCGGACGGTGTAAGTGCGAAGATCGACGATCACTGGGCTTCTCCTTAGACGCAATTGCATTGAGCGGCGCACTCTCCCAAGGCGGGAGCACCGCGGTCAATAGACCTCGCTCGAATTGCTAAGTCTCGGACCGCTGCTTTTCAGGACTGCGCGCGGGCCGCTGCTCGACCGGCTTTTTCGCGTTGATGAGATTGGTGGCGCTGTTGACCAACGCCAGATGCGAGAAAGCTTGCGGGAAATTGCCGACCAGGCGGCCGCCGTAGGCGTCGTATTCCTCGCTCAAGAGGCCGACATCGTTGCGCAGCGACAACAGGCGCTCGAACAACTTCACGGCATCGTCGTGCCGCCCGAGCAGGACATAGGCGTCAACAAGCCAGAAACTGCATGCGAGAAACGCGCCCTCGCCCGCCGGCAGACCGTCGTCGGCGACGTCCGTGTTATAGCGGCGTACCAGCCCGTCGGTGACGAGCGTGCGCTCGATTGCATCGACAGTCCCGACGATGCGCGGATCGTCGGGCGGCAGGAACCCGATCACCGGCAGCAGAAGCAGGCTGGCGTCGAGCTGCTTGGAACCATAGGAACGCACGAAGCTGTTAAGCTCGGCGTCGAAGCCCAGCCGGCAGACGTCGTCATGGATTTCGTCGCGGACCTGCTTCCAATGCGCGACCGGCCCGTCGAGACCGAAGCGCTCAGCGCTCTTGATGGTGCGGTCGAAGGCAACCCAGGCCATCGCCTTGGAATAGGTGAAATGCTGGAGCTCGCCGCGCACTTCCCAGATACCGCTGTCGGGATTGGCCCAGATCTTTTCGAGATGAAGGATGAACTCCTTTTGCAAATCCCAACGCGACTCGCTGGCGGCCAGCCGGCCGAGCCGCGCCTGGTGCATCGCGTCCATCATCTCGCCGAAAACGTCGAGCTGAACTTGCTCGTGCGCGGCATTGCCGATCCGCACCGGCGCCGACCCCTCGTAGCCGGTCAGCCAATCGGCCTGCCATTCGGTCAGCCGCCGCTCGCCGCCAATGCCGTACATGATCTGCATTTGCGCGGGGCTGCCCGCCACCGCGCGCAACAGCCACCCGCGCCATTTCTGCGCTTCCTCGTAGTAGCCGGCGTTCATCAATGCGAGCAGCGTCAGCGTTGCATCACGCAACCAGCAGAAGCGGTAGTCCCAATTGCGTTCGCCGCCGATCTGTTCCGGCAGCGAGGTCGTCGGCGCCGCCACCATGCCGCCGGTCGGATCGTAGGTGAGCGCCTTCAGCGTGATCAGCGAGCGCGTCACGGCGTCTTTCCACGGGCCGCCGATCTTGCTCTTGGCCGACCAGCGCGTCCAATAGCGTTCGGTCGTGGCGAGCAGTCTTTGCGCGTCGAGCGGTTTCGGCGTCGGCGCCGACAGCGGCACATATGTGAGGACGAAGGTCGACGTTTCGCCGGCGCAGATCACGAAATCTCCGACGGTCTTCATATTCTCGCCGTGCAGATGCACGTCGGAGCGCACGATGACCGTATCCGGCCCGGCGATGCCGCGCACCGTCGTTTCATCGACGCGCGTCACCCACGGCACCGTGGCACCGTAATTGAAGCGCAGCACCAGCTCGGCGTGCATGGCCAGCTTGCCGCGCTCGCCCACCACAAAGCGCACGAGGTGCGAGCCGTCGGTGCGCGGCGGCATGAAATCGATGAGCGTCGCCGCGCCGTCGGCAGTCTCGAAGCGAGTCTCGAGGATCAACGTGCCTGGCCGGTAGCGGCGCGTAATCTTCACGCCGTCGGCGTCCTTCGGTGCAATTTGCCAACGGCCGTGCTCGGGGTTTCCGAGCAGCGCGGCGAAGCATGCATCCGAATCAAAACGCGGCCAGCACAGCCAGTCGATCGAGCCGTCGCGGCCGACCAGCGCCGCCGTGCTCAGGTCTCCGATCAATGCGTAGTCTTCGATGCGGGACGCCATGGTCAGCCGTTGTGGACCTCATCGAGGCGAATGGATTGCGGTTGGCCGGGCTGAACGGTGAGCGCACGCATGCGGATGGATTCCCATCATCGTCCCGCCCCAAACGGCAAAATGACGATTTCCCGGCTGGTATTCAACCCCGCTCAGGTGGCCGGCTGCACCGAAGCGACTTGAAAGGTGTGCATCTCTCCGTCTTCGTCGCTGATGGAGACATATTCACCTTGGCGAAAGGCGTGGCTGCCGAACCGATATCCGGATTCGTCATCGTCGGCGCGCTCGGGGTTGTAGTCAAACGTCCAGCGCGCGTGTTCGGAGCCGCCGGGTTTATGCACCAGGAAGCCCACTTCGTCGTCCTCGCCTTCCCAGAAGCGGCGCACCCGGCAATTGTCGCGATGGGCACGCCACTGCTCCGGATCGATGTGATCCTTGTCATCGAGCGGCGCTACGAATTCGTAACCATGCTTCGATGAACCGTCCGGAAACTCCTTCGAACGGGCGAGGTTGAGCCTGATACGTTTGAAATTATGCGGCAGCGTGGTCACTGGCGGCGTCTCCGATCGTCTAGATTGTGCGCTTATGTGGCACATCATGGCCGCATCCGGCAAACCCGCGTATTGATCTGGATCAGTCCGGCGCATGCTCCGATACCATCGTATGGGCCGGGACGACACTTGGCACGACACTTGGATGACGCCGATGAGCACGGACGGGCAACAGGCGGTGTTCGACTTTCTCGGCGATCCCGCCTCCCACGGCGGCGCCAGGGTTACGCGAATCGACACCCATGCAGCCTCGGTCTTCCTTGCCGGCGAGAGGGCGCTGAAGGTCAAGCGCGCTGTCACATTTCCGTTTCTCGATTATTCGACTCTTGGGAAGCGCAAAGCAGCCTGCGAAGCCGAGATCGCGGTCAACCGCCCTTTCGCGCCGGCGATCTATCGCGGTGTGGTGGCGATCACGCGCACGCCCGGCGGCAGCTTTGCCATCGGCGGTAGCGGCGAACCGGTCGAATGGGCGGTCGAGATGCGCCGCTTCGACGAGAACCAGACGCTCGATCATCTGGCCGATCGCGCCGAGATCGACGATGCGCTCGCCGACGCGCTGGGCCGGGCGGTGGCCAAGGCGCATGCGGCGGCGCCGGTCGCGGCCGATTTCAACTTCGCGGATCAACTGGACGAGATCATCGCGCAGAATGACGCCGAACTTGGCGCCGAGCGTAATTTATTTCCGGCGCAGCAGGTCGCCGCGCTCGGCGCGGCAACGCGCGCAGCGATCGCGCGATTGCGCCCTCTTCTCGATCGGCGCCAGCGCGATGGTTTCGTGCGCCGCTATCACGGCGATCTGCACCTCGGCAACATCGTACTGCTCGACGGCAGACCGATGCTGTTCGACGCCATCGAGTTCAACGTCAAGCTTGCGACCGGTGACATTTTCTACGACCTCGCCTTCTTGCTGATGGACCTGATCGAGCGTGCGCTGACGCCGGCGGCCAACATCATGCTCAATCGTTATCTCGTCGAAAGCCGCCGCAGCGAGGATCTCGACGCCTTGGCCGCATTGCCGCTGTTTCTGTCCGTGCGCGCGGCCATCCGCGCCAAGGTCACCGCCGCGCGCGCCAAAGTCAGCGCAGAGCGCGCGCAAGCCGAACAGAGCGCGCGCGACTATTTCGCGCTGGCGCAAAAGCTCATCGCGCCGGCGCCGCCGCAACTGGTGGCGGTCGGCGGCCTGTCGGGCACCGGCAAGTCGCTGCTGGCGCGCGCGCTGGCGCCCGATCTGTTGCCGCCGCCAGGCGCCGTGGTGCTGCGCAGCGATATCGAACGCAAGGCGCTGTTCGGCGTCGGCGAAACCGAACGCCTGCCGCAGACGGCCTATGCATCCGAAGTGACGGCGCGCGTCTATCGTGCGATCGAAGACAAGGCGCACCGCATCGTTGCCGCCGGCCATTCGGCCATTGCCGACGCGGTGTTTGCCGATGCGAACGAACGTGCCGCCATTGCACGTGCGGCGGGGAATGCCGCCTTCCATGGATTATTTCTCACGGCCGATCTGAAAACCCGTATCGCCCGTGTCGGCGTGCGCGTGGCTGACGCATCCGATGCCGACACGGCGGTGGCGCGCCGCCAGGAACAATACGATGTCGGCGCCCTGGAGTGGGCGGCCGTGGACGCCTCCGGCGATCCGGACGAGACGCTGCGGCGCACCAAGGCGGCGCTATAACGCCGCTGAACAAGCTATGCGCTCAGCAATCCGCTGCTCCGCCCACCCCCCTCTTGGCGCGGTTGGCAAAAACAATGCATAGCTTTCGAACCGCCTGCCCTGCCGGGACCTCTCCCTGAATGAAAGCCAACGCCAAAGCCAAACGTTTGTTCGGGCGCCAGCTTGCGGTCGGGCTCGCCGGCTATTTCTGCTTCATCAATCTTTATTCGCCGCAAGCGATCCTGCCGCTGCTGAGCCAGGAATTCGGCGCCGGCGCCGCCGAAATCGCCAACATCTTGACCGCCGGCACGCTCGCCGTGGCGCTGACCGCGCCCTTCACCGGCACGGTGGCCGACGTACTCGGGCGCAAGCGCGTCATCGTCGCCGCCATGGTGTTCCTGGCGGTACCGACGGTGCTTGCGGCCATGGCGCCGACCCTGCCGTCGCTGATCCTCTGGCGGTTCGTGCAAGGGCTGGCGCTGCCGCCGATCTTTGCCGTCACCATCGCTTATATCGGCGACGAATGGCCGGCGCACGAAGCGACCGCCGCCACCGGCGTCTATACCTCCGGCGCCAGCCTCGGCGGCTTCAGCGGTCGGTTCATCACCGGCATCCTGTCGGATCTGATCGGTTGGAGGAACGCATTCGACGTACTGGCGCTGATGACGTTGGTCGGCGCCGTACTGGTGTTCCTGCTGCTGCCGCGCGAGCGCAAGTTCGTGCGCTCGGAAGGCCTGATCGCGTCGGGCAAGCAAATGCTGCGGCACTTCCGCAACCGGCAACTGCTGGCAACCTATGCCGTCGGCTTCGGCGTGCTGTTCAATTTCATCTGCACCTTCACCTACATCAACTTCCGACTCGCCGCCCCGCCCTACAGCTTGTCGTCGACCTGGCTCGGCGCGATTTTCGTCGTTTATCTCGGTGGCTCCTCTCTCACACCACTCGCCGGCTGGGCGGTTGGCCGCTTTGGCCGGCGCCGCTTCATGGTTCGGGTGATCGCGCTATGGGTCGTCGGCATCGCAATGACGCTTGCGCCATCATTGCCGGTGATCGTTCTGGGACTCGGCGTCTGCGCCGCCTGCGGACTTGTCTGCCAGGCGATCTCCACCGGCTATGTGACGATCACCGCCAAGGTGGGACGCTCCTCGGCCGTCGGCCTTTACGTCACCAGCTTCTATGGCGGCGGCAGCTTCGGCGCCGCGCTCGGCGGCATCACCTGGATTGCCGGCGGCTGGCCGGCATGCGTCGTCCTGGTGACGGCAGTGCTGATCGTGATGGCCGCCATCGTCTACTTCGCCTGGGCGCGCGGTGTGCCGCCGGCGCCGGAGTTGCCGGCCATAGAGCCGCCTTAAGTGTTTGCGCCCGCGCTTCTGTGCCACAGCGGCACGAAGCCGCGCGCGAGCACGGCAAGAATCGACGGCGGCGTCAGCACATCCACAATGATGCCGCGCGGGCGCGCGCTTGTTTGCTCATAGCCACCGGGCGACCAGCGCAGCAGGCGTTGGCCGCGCACGGCGAAGGCGTCGCCATCGCGTGCAATCATCGCGCCGTCCGGCAGTTGGTCGAGCGCACGCCGATGAGATCGCTTTTCCTTGCCGTCGAGCCGCTCGCGGTGAAGCGATTGGTCCATCGCCGCGGCGGACGCGCGCCGCAATGTCCCGGAGAACAGCATTGCAAATTGCTCGGCATTCTTGCGCCGGCATTCGAAGCACGGCCGATGGCCGGCAGCGAAGGCCGTCACTTCGTCAAGAAAAAATAATTCCGTGTAGCTGTCGCCCCAGACGGCTCGGTGGCGATCGTTGAAATCGAGCCGGCAACAGATCCATTGTTTGGATGCCCAGCGCCGCGCGGTCAACTTGCGTTCCGCATCGTGCAAGCGCCCGCCGCGGTTGCCCATCAGGATCCCGCGCGCCGGCGTGGCGATCAGGTCGCCGAAAGGCGTCACCCTGTTCTGCAACGGCATGACGCATGATCGCATGCCATCAGCCGGTTCGCCCACCCGGTCTCTGCTAGAGACCGGCCGCGCGCGCCAGAGCGGCAGCGGCAAGTCCGGCGACGACCGCGGCAAAATCGTTGCGCATGACGATCATCGTCCCGCTCGCCGCCAATACGGCGCAAGCCGCGCTCGCCCCACTGCGCACCAGCACGGGCGCCACGATCGAGGCAATTACCACGCCGGGCAAAGCTTCGAGCATGCGGGCAAGCCGCGGCCGGATCGAGAAGCGGCCGAGCAGCCAATAGCCGCCCACACGCGTGACATAGGCCGCGAGCGCCATCGCCAGCAGCAATGCGCCAAAGCCGAGCGGGTCACTCTTCATCATCGATCAACCCTGCGCTTGCCATGCCGGCGAGCGCGCCCGCCAGCACGGACCAGGACCCGCCGATTGTCTGATCGACCGCCACCGCGACCGCGGCGCCGACCGCCCAGCTGATGGCGCGTCGCGCATTCCGCCACAGCGACACCAGCATGGCGGAAAAGAACGCCGGGATGATGAGATCGAGCCCGAAGCGGTGCGGATCGCCGACCGCCGCGCCGAGCCAATAGCCCGGCGCCGTCGACAGCACCCAGGTCAGCCACACCATCGCGCCGCTGCCGGCAAAGTAGGCCGCATCGCTGCCGCCCTGCGCGCGATAGCGCATGGACAGGATCCAGTTCGGCTCCGTGAGCAGAAAGAGCGAGGGATAGACTTTTGTGGCGGCCGAGCCGCCGAGCCAGGGCCGCAGCGAAGCGCCGATCACCAGAAAGCGCATGCAGATGATCGCGGTGATCAGCGTCATGCCGGCGATGGCGGCAAACGTAAGCCGGCCGGGCCAGGATTCGACCACGACGATCTGCGCGAGGCCGGCGCAGACCGTGGCGCTCATGGCGAGCGCGTCGGCAAGCGTCAGCCCTTTGCGCGCCGCCACCGTGCCGAAGGCGACGCCGAATGCGAACACGCCGGGCAAGAGCGGCAGGGCCGCGACCGCGCCGAGACGGAAGCCTGCAAGCGTCCAGCGCGGGACTTGCTGTGGTTGAGCGGTGAAGGCCATAAGGACTATCGAAGGGCACCTCTATCGGCCCGCGCGCTCGACGTGAACCCACAAAACAGAACGCCCGCCATGCGGCGGGCGTCCCGTGTAACTTTTTTTGAGTGCCTAGCCCTGCGGCTGCGGCGCGACGTCGCCGGTGGGTGGCTCAGGGCGCGGGCGCGGCTTGCCGGCCGGCGGTACCGCCGAAGAGCGCGGGGTGGTCGGCTCGATCACCAATTCGCGAACGGGTCGGCGGCCCTCAAGCAGGTCCTTGATTTCGTCGCCGCTCAACGTCTCAAACTCGAGTAGGCCACGCGCCAGCGTTTCCAGGTCGGCACGCTTGTCAGTCAAGACCTGCGTCGCCTCGGCGTAACCGGCTTCCACCAGCCTGCGTACCTCGGCGTCGATCGTCTGCGCGGTCAATTCCGAGATATTCTGCTGGCGCGACACCTGGTAGCCGAGGAACACCTCGTCCTGGTTCTCGCCATAGGCCACCGTGCCGAGCTTGTCGGACAGGCCCCAGCGCGTGACCATCAGCCGCGCAAGCTTGGTCGCCTGCTCGATGTCGGAAGCCGCACCTGATGTCACTTTCTCTTTGCCAAACACCATTTCTTCCGCCACGCGCCCGCCCATCATGATGGCGAGCCGCGACGTCATCTGCTCGAGCGACATCGACAGCTTGTCGCGCTCGGGCAGTTGCATGACCATGCCGAGCGCACGGCCGCGTGGAATAATGGTGGCCTTGTGCACCGGGTCGGTCGCCTTGACGTTGAGCGCGAGAATGGCGTGGCCGCCCTCGTGATAGGCGGTCAGCAGCTTTTCTTCGTCGGTCATGACGAGCGATTTGCGCTCGGCGCCCATCATCACCTTGTCCTTGGCGTCCTCGAACTCGGCTTGCATGACCATGCGCTTGTTGCGCCGCGCCGCCATCAGCGCCGCCTCGTTGACGAGGTTCATGAGGTCGGCACCCGAAAATCCAGGCGTGCCGCGCGCGATGGTCTTCAGGTTCACATCGGGCGCCAGCGGAACTTTGCGCACATGCACCTTCAGGATCGAACTCGCGGCCGACCACGTCCGGGTTCGGCACCACGACCTGACGGTCGAAGCGGCCGGGGCGCAGCAGCGCCGGATCGAGCACGTCGGGCCGGTTGGTGGCAGCGATCAGGATGATGCCTTCGTTGGCCTCGAAGCCGTCCATCTCGACCAGCAACTGGTTGAGCGTCTGTTCGCGCTCGTCATTGCCGCCGCCGAGGCCGGCGCCGCGATGACGGCCGACCGCGTCGATTTCGTCGATGAAGATGATGCAAGGCGCGTTCTTCTTGGCCTGCTCGAACATGTCGCGCACGCGCGAAGCGCCGACGCCGACGAACATCTCGACGAAGTCGGAGCCGGAAATCGTAAAGAACGGAACGTTGGCTTCGCCGGCGACCGCGCGCGCGATTAGCGTCTTGCCGGTGCCCGGAGGGCCGACCAGCAACACGCCGCGCGGAATGCGTCCGCCCAGGCGCTGGAACTTGCCGGGGTCGCGCAGGAATTCGACGATCTCCTGCAAGTCAAACTTGGCTTCGTCGACGCCGGCCACGTCATCGAAGGTTACGCGGCCGTGCGATTCGGCCAGCAACTTGGCGCGTGACTTACCGAAGCCCATCGCCTTGCCGGCGCCGCCTTGCATCTGCCGCGACAGGAAAATCCACACGCCGATGAGCGCGATGAAGGGCAGCCATGACACCAAAAGCGACACGAACCACGGAACGTTGTCCGACGGCGGCCGCGCGGTGATCGAGACGCCCTTGGAATAGAGCTTCTGCACCAAGCTCGGATCGCTCGGCGCGTAGGTCTGGAAGCTGGTGCCGTTCGAGAATGTGCCGTGAATTTCCGGGCCCTGGATCACGACGTCGCGCACGCGGCCCTGATCGACCTCGCTCAACAATTGCGAGAAAGACACTTCCTGCGAATTGGTGCGTTGGCCGGGATTCTGGAACAGCGTGAACAGCGCCAGCAGCAGCAGGACGATGATCACCCAGAGAGCGAAATTGCGGAGATTGGCGTTCATCAGCAGCCCTCAAACACCGAGCGCCCGGCGCCACGGCCCTTGTTTATGCCCAGACTTCGTGGCGACTTCACGTCCACCTGTCCTTTTGCCAATGTAGGCAGTGCAGGCGTTAAGGGAAAGGCCTCGAATCTTTATATTCTAGCGCTTTCTGCCGCGTTTCGCTGCGTGACGTCCGGCCGTGGTTAAGGGTCTGCGACGCCGCGACGGCGCCCTCTCCACAACAATTTTGCCACCCGCCAGTGTCACCACCGCACCGGCGAGGCTGCGCCGGAAACGCCGTCCGCCCGCTTTTTGAGCGGATTCGAGCGCCGATTTCAGAGCTTCCAGCTTGGCCAGTTCGACCGGCCCCTCGTCGCCGAGTTTTGTGACAGCCCGGCCCAAGAGGCGCAGCGCGATTTCATCAGCTAGCTTCGCGAAACCTTGGGCGTCGTAGCTGCCCGCCACGGTCGCGTTAGGGTGCGTTGCCACCTCCTGTTCGGCGCGATCGACAGCCGCTTCGATCGCCTGGTCGGCCCGTTTGAGGCGGGCGGCAAGCTGCGCCAGGCGGCGGCCATCGAGACCTTCGCGGGCAAGGTCCGGCATCAAGCCGCGTAGACGCGCGCGGGTAAAGCGCGGATCGCGGTTGGAAGGGTCGTCGGCAAAAGAAACCTTTGCGGCCCGCAACGTGGCAACGAGCCGCGATTTGGCAACAGCGAGCAGCGGCCGCACCAGCCTGATCTGCGCATCGCAGGGCAGGAGCGCAAAGCGGCTCATGGCGGCAAGCCCGGCGATGCCGCTGCCCCGGCTCATGCGGATCAACACGGTCTCGGCCTGGTCGTCGAGCGTATGCGCGGTGAGCACGTGGCCGGCCCCGGCGGCGCGCGCGGCCCGCGCGAGCAGCCGATAGCGCGCAGCGCGCGCGGCAGCTTGCAAGCCGGTCGCCGGCTTCTTGCCGCGCCAATGAAGCGTGCGATGCGCGACACCCAGTGTGCGTGCAAGGCGCGCGACGTCAGCCGCTTCGCGTTTCGATTCCTTGCGCAGACCGTGATCGACAGTAACGGCGATGAGTTTCGGCGGCGTCTTGAGGGAATCGCGCCAGCGCGCCGCCAGCATCATCAAAGCGGTCGAATCCGGACCGCCGGACACGGCAAGAACAAGCGTGGGAAAACGTTCGAGACTGGAGAACAGCGATTTTGCTTCCGACGCCGTGACGGCCGCGACCTTTTGAGTGGGCATGATCTTTACCGAAAACCGGTTCCCATCCCCGATCGGGGTCGAGGACATGCTTTTCGGGATCATGCCCTAGCAGTGTTCACGCTTTTGTTCCCGCGTCACGCCGTTCTTAACAGCCGATGGTGCGCGCGGATATTTGCGCTTGATCTCGGCGAAGGTGGCGCACGCCGCTTCCTTCTGTTTGAGGGCGGCAAGCGATTGTCCGAGCCTCAGCAACGATTCCGGCGCTCTGCTCGATTTTGCGTATTTGGTCGATACGGCCAGAAACGATTCCGCGGCGGCGCGATAATGCTGCTGCTGGAACAGGCTTTCGCCCAGCCAGTAATGCGCGTCGGCGACCTGTGCTTCGTTGGGATAGCGGCTCAGATAACTGCGGAACGCCTGTTCGGCCAGCGCGTAGTCCTTGTGCAGCACATAGCCGTAGGCGAGCTGGTATTCGTCCTTCGGCGATGACGACGGCGGCAACGTCGCAAGTTGCACGTTGGCGTTTCGCGCCGGCGGCGCTTGCGAGGCTTGCGGCTGCACCGACTGGCCGTTTTGCGGCGGCGCCGTCATAGGAGGCGCCTCTTGCGGCTGTTGCGCGGGCGGCGGGTTGCCGGCGAGCGTCGACAGATCGAGCGGCGCACCGGCAGCGCGGCCACCCGGCGCGCCGATCTGTTGTCCGGCCTGCGGAGCAGGCGCCGCCGTGTTGCCAAGCGTGCGCGGTGCACCCGGCGCATTGGGATCGCGCGACGGATCGAAAATATCCGAGCGCTGTCCTGGAGCGGCTCGCGCCGGCGCGGCGCCAGGCGGCGGCGCAACCGGTGGCGCGGCCGCAGGCGGTGCAACGCCACCGCCCCGGCTTCCCAGTTGCTGGAAGCGATACTCGGTGTCGTCCTGCATGCGCTTGAGCTGCAGCTGCAGCATTTGGTTCTGGTGCTGCAATTGCTCGATCGTGCCGGTGAGCTGACGCAGCGCGTTCTCGATGCGGCCGACGCGCATGCCAAGTTCGTTGTCGTCGCCGACACTGCCGGTCTGCGCGACTTGTGGCTGCTGCGCTACCGGCGCCTGCTGCGCTGCTGGCGGCGGCTGCGCTGCCGGCGGCTGGGCTTCAACCGGACGCGAATTCTGCCGGTTCGGATTGAACAGATTGTCAAGAAAGCCGCCGGAGTTCTGCGCCCATGCGCCGCCGGCCGGCCACGTCAGCGCGGCGGCAAGTACGGCGACCGGAAGCGTGCGAGCAGGTTGCACGCGGAAAAGGATACGTGTCATCGGCGAATTCTGTGGCAATCGGGCATGGATACGATGGCGACCGGCTCGTAGCATAGTCCAGCGAGTACGACCAGAATATGGCCGGTTCCCGTTCCTAAAGCCCAAAAACACGTGCCGTTTCACTGGTTTGGCTATTTGGCGGGAACGCTCGCAGCGCGCCGCTTTTTGCGCGCAATGAGCCGTTCCTCGAAGCGCTGCACGACCACGAAGAAGGACGGCACGAACAAGACGGCCAGGCAGGTCGAGGCCAGCATGCCGGTGAAGACGGTGATGCCGATCGAGGCGCGCGCATTGGCGCCGGCGCCTGTCGCCAGCACCAAGGGCAACACGCCGAGGATGAAGGCGAACGACGTCATCAGGATCGGGCGGAAGCGGGCGCGTGAGGCTTCGACGGCGGCTTCCAAAAGGTCCTTGCCTTCGGCGCGCAGTTCGCGGGCGAATTCGACAATAAGAATGGCGTTTTTCGCCGACAGCGCAATCAGCAGCACGATGCCAATCTGCGTGTAGAGATTATTGTCGATCCGCAGGATGGTGAGTGCCGCAACCGGCCCGAGAAGCGAGATCGGCACCGCCAGGATCACGGCCAGCGGCCGGTACCAGCTCTCGTATTGCCCGGCCAGCACGAGATAGACCAGCAGCAACGCCATCGCGAACACGAGGTACATCTGATTGCCGACCAGTTTTTCCTGGTAGGACATCGCCGTCCATTGAGATTCGACGCGCGGCGGGAAGGTGCGCTTCGCGATCTCCTCCATGAGCTGCATGGACTGTCCACTCGAATAGCCGCGCGCCGGAATGCCGACCATGGTGGCGGAGGGATACAGATTGTAGAGGCTGATCAGCGAGGGACCCGCCACCGGCGTGATCTTGATCAACGTGCCGAGCGGAATCATGCTGCCGGCGTTGTTACGCACCGTCAGATTGCGCACGTCGTCGAGACGCAAGCGAAACTTCGAGTCCGCCTGCACGAATACCTGAAAGGTGCGGCCGAACTTGGTGAATTGGTTGACGTATGATGAGCCGAGATAGCCGGCGAGCGCGGAGAAAACCTGGTTGACGCTGACCTGCAGCGACTGCGCTTTCACGCGGTCGACATCGATCGTGTATTGCGGCGTGTTGGCGCGGAATGAGCTCAGCACCAGTCGCAGCGACGATTGCGAGCTGGCTTTTTCGAGAGTCGACTCCACCACCCTGCCGAGCTTCTCGAAATCGAAACCGTTGTCGCGCAACTCGATCTGCATGGTGAAGCCGGCGGCAAAACCGATGCCTTGGATCGGTGGTGGCGGCAGCACGCGCACGATCGCCTCCTCGATCGGCGCCATGGCCTTGTTCAAGCTCTCCAAGATCGGCAGCAGGCCCTCTTTTTTCCCTCGCACCGACCAATCCTTGAGGATGATGTAGGCGACGCCCGCGCTCGCGAGCGACGAACTGTTGTCGAGTGCCGACGTGCCGGCGATGGTGACGACCTGATCGACGCCGCCGGTCTTGCGCGCAAGTTCACTCACGCGATCGAGTACCTTCTGCGTGCGCTCGAGCGAGGCGCCGTCAGGCAACTGCACCGTCGCCACCATGTAGCCCTGGTCTTCGATTGGGATGAACCCGGTCGGAATCCGGGAAAAGCCGAACATGGTCGCGACGATGATGGCGAGCGCGATCACCACCACGATGCCGGCGACGCCGACCAGATGGCGCATCAGCGCGGTATAGCCGTGCTCGAGCTTGAGATAGGCAGCGTCGAACGCGCGAAAAAAGACGTTGCGTTTTTCGACCGGCACGGTCGGGCGCAGCCACAGCGCACATTGCGTCGGCTTCAGCGTCACCGCGTTGATCGCGCTGATGAGCGCGGTGGCGGCAATCACCAGCGCGAATTGCGCGTACATCTGCCCGGTGAGGCCGGGCAGAAAAGCGGCAGGCAAAAACACCGCCAGCAGCACCAGCGTGATGCCGATGATCGGACCAATCAGCAGACGCATCGCCTCGATCGAGGCGTCGTGTCCGTTCATGCCCTTGTCGATATTGTGGGCTGCGCCTTCGACCACAATGATGGCGTCGTCGACCACGATACCGATCGCCAGCACGATCGCGAACAGCGTGGCGAAGTTGACGGTGAAGCCCATCGCCGCCATGGCGGCAAAGGCGCCGATGATGGTCACCGGCACGGTCGTTGCCGGCACCAGCATGGCGCGCCAGTCCTGCAGGAACACCAGGATAACGATCAGCACCAGCACGGCCGCCTCGATCAGCGTCTTGTAGACCTCGTCAATCGAGGCTTTCACGAACACCGTGGTGTCGAACGGAATGCTGTAGGTCAGTCCCTGCGGGAAGGAGCGCGCCAGCTCCGTCATTTTCTTGTCGACTTCAGTCGCAACATCGAGCGCGTTGGCGCCGGGCGACAGGAAGATGGCGAGGCCGGCCGAAGCCTTGCCGTCGAGTTCAAAGATCTGCCCGTAGGTTTGCGCGCCGAGCCCGACATGGCCGATATCGCGAATGCGGGTGATTTCGCCGTTGGTCCCGGTCTTGACGATGACGTTGGAGAATTGCGTTACATCGTTGAGGCGGCCGGCGACGTTCAACGTATATTGAAACGGCACGTTGCCGGGCGCCGGCGGCGCGCCGATCTGGCCCGCCGTCACTTGCGTGTTTTGCTGCTGCAAGGCGTTGACCACGTCCTGCACGATCAGGGCGCGCGCTTTCAGCTTGTCGGGATCGAGCCATACGCGCATGGCGTATTGGCCGGCGCCGAAAACGGCGACATTGCCGACGCCGGACAGCCGCGACAGTTCGTCCTTGAGATTGATGGTGGCGTAGTTGGCGAGATAGAGGCTGTCGTAGGCGTTGGTCGGCGAGATCAAGGACACGATCTGCAGGATCGAGGTCGACTTCTTCTGCACCACGACGCCCTGCGACTGCACCGAATCCGGCAGTGATGACAGCGCCGCCGACACGCGGTTCTGCACCAGCACCTGCGCAAAATTCAGATCGGTGCCGATCTTGAAGGTGACGGTCAGGTTATAGGAGCCGTCGTCGGCGGCGTAGGACTGCATGTAGATCATGCCCTCCACGCCGTTGACCTGCTGCTCGATCGGCAGCGCGACGGTGTCGAGCACGGTGCGGGCGCTGGCGCCGGGATAACGCGTCGTCACCGATACGGTCGGCGGCACCACGTCCGGATATTGCGCAATCGGCAGCGTATACACCGCGACCGCGCCGATCACGACGATCAGAATCGCGATCACGTTGGCGAGGACGGGGCGCTCGATGAAGAATTTGGAGATCATCTCACCCCCGTTCGTCCCCGCGAAAGCGGGGACCCAGAACAAAATACGGATGAGCTAATGATTATAGTTCCGGATTCCCGCTTGCGCGGGAATGACCGGAGGATGGGGCGAGACTGAGCCATCGCCGTCACTTGCCGGCAGGCGACTTCGCCACCGTCTGCGGATCGACCTTCTGGCCGGGGACGGCGCGCAACAGGCCGGCGACGATCACGCGGTCGTCAGGGCCAATGCCTTTTTCGATGACGCGCTCGGTCCCTTCCGCCTGCCCGACGTCGACCTTGCGCTGCTCGACCACATTGTCCTTGTTGACGACCAGGAGATAACGCCCGCCCTGATCGGTCCCGAGCGCGGTCTCCGGCACAAGCAACGCATTGTCCTGCTTGCCCGTCGGCACGCGCACCCGCACGAACATGCCTGGCAGCATCACCTTGTCGGTGTTTTCGTAGATTGCGCGCGCCGTTAGCGTGCCGGTCGAGGGATCGACCGTCGGCGAGGCATAGTCGAGGTGGCCGACGTGCGGATAGTCACTTTCGTTCTGTAGCCCGATATCCACCGGAACCTTGTTGAGTTCCGCCTGCGTTATCCCCCGCTTTCGGATTTCGGCGCGAACGCGCAGCACGTCCTGCTCGCTGATGCTGAAATTCACATAGATAGGCTCTGTCTGCACGATCGTCGCCAGCACCGTCGGCGTCGCGCTGCCGCCGACATAGGCGCCGATGGACACCGTGCGTGCCGTCACCGTGCCGTCGAACGGCGCGGTGACGCTCGAATAGCCGTAATTCATCGCGGCAAGTTGTGTGCCGATCTCGGCCGACGTGAGATTGGCGCGCGCGGTGTCGCGGTTGGCGGTCGCGGTATCGAGTGAGGATTGCGAGACCGCGTTCGTCTTCGCGAGAACAGCCTGCCGCTGGTAATCCGTTTCCGTCTGCTTGACGGTTGCGCGCGCGCTTTCCTCGGCCGCTTTCGCTTGATCGAGCTTGAGCTTGTAGGTCTCCGGCTCGATCGTGAACAGCACCGTGCCCTTCTTCACGAAGTCGCCGTCTTTGTATTTGATCGCCTCGATGAAGCCGGAAACGCGCGCCACCAGATCGGCGGAGTTGATGGCCGCGGTATTGCCGGTCGCCTCGAGGTAGTGCGTCACGGTGCGCTGCACCGGTGGCGCCACGGTCACTTTCGGCGGCGGCGGGGGAACGTAAGCGTTCTGCTCGCCGCAGGCGCTCAGCACGACCGACGCGGCCAGCAACGCCGCCGCCATCCGCCAGCTTTTCGCGATTGCCGGTGGGCCGCCCATTTTCCACCTCTCCCGCGCTCGAATGCCGCGCGGCAACGATAAAGGGGCGGTCGCATGCGTGCCCCAGCCAGAACCGCTAAGGTTTCGCGATTTTTCCGGTTTTGCAAGCGACAAAGCGGTGACAATAAACAGATGGCGACGCAATAGCGCCGCCATCGTCCGGAATTTGAATAAAAAGAAGGTCCGCTTACGAGCTGGCGTTGAGGACCGTCACCACGCGGCGATTCTGCGACCAGCAGGAGATGTTGTCGCACAGCGCCACCGGCCGCTCCTTGCCGTACGAGATCGTGCGCATGCGGTTGGCGGCAACCCCGCGCGAGATCAGGTAATCGCGAACCACCTGCGCGCGCCGTGCGCCGAGCGCGAGGTTGTATTCGCGCGTGCCGCGCTCATCGGCGTGTCCCTCGATGGTGAATTGGCTGTACTGGCTGTAGGTGTTGAGCCACTGCGCCTGCTTGTCGAGCGTTGCCCGCGACTGCGGCGTGAGGTCGGTGGAATCGGTCGAGAAGAAGACACGGTCGCCGACATTGACCACGAAGTCCTGCTGGCTCCCGGGCGTCGCCGCGGCGCCTTCGCCTGTCGCGTTCTGCTGGTTGGCGCAGCCCGCAATCGTGAGTGCGCCGGCCAGCACCGCCGCAAAGCGGATGCCGCGCACGAGTTGCGTCACATTGATCATTCCGGTGCCTCCATTCTCACGCACAGACCGGACCTTTACAGTTTTTTGTCTAGCAGCCGGTCGGTTAATCGAACGTTCCGTCAACCTTGATGGAACCTTGCGGGGGCCACTTAAATGCTCGGCAATATCCCAAACCTTAGTTGATGGTTAAAAGCCGGTGAATAAGTCTTTTGTGTGCGGCCCGGAACCCGGCGCGCAGCGGCTTTTCGAGGCGTCAGGACAAGAGCGGCGACCAGGCCGGATCGGACGCGTAGCTCGGCGTCGGCTCTTTCAGTTCATTCCGCCCGGTAATGTCGATCGTATAGAGGTTTGGGCCGGGGCCCGGGTCGCGGAAGAACATGATGACGCGCCCATTCGGCGCGAAAGTCGGCCCCTCGTTGTGGAACCCTTGCGTCAGCACGCGCTCGCCCGAGCCATCCGGCTTGATGATGCCGATGGAGAACTGGCCGCTCGCCTGGCCCGTAAAAGCAATGTAGTCGCCGCGCGGCGACCACACCGGCGTCGAGTGCCGACCCTCGCCGAAGGAGATGCGCTGTGCAGGTCCCCCGGTCGCCGGCATGACATAGATCTGCGAGGTGCCGCCGCGGTCGCTCTCGAAGCAGATGTAGCGGCCGTCCGGCGAATAGCACGGCGACGTGTCGATCGCCGGCGTGTCGGTCAGCCGCGTGGTCTGCTTGGAGCGCAGATCCATCGTAAACAAATTGGCGTTCGGCCCCTGCTGCAAGCTCATGATCACGCGCTGGCCGTCCGGCGAAAATCTTGGAGCAAAGGTCATGCCGGGAAAATTGCCGACCACTTCGCGCTGCCCGGTTTCGATGTTGAGCAGATAGACGCGCGGCTGACCCTGGCCGTAGGCCATGTAGGTGATCTCTTGCGTCGATGGATTGAAGCGCGGCGTCAGCACCAGATCGTCGCCGCGCGTGAGATAACGCACGCCGTAGCCGTCCTGATCCATGATGGCGAGGCGCTTGACGCGCCGGTTCTTCGGACCGGTCTCGTCGATGAAGACGATGCGGCTGTCGAAATAGCCCTTTTCGCCGGTCAGCGTCTTATAGACGGCGTCGGAAATGATGTGCGCGATGCGCCGCCAGTTGTCGGGGGTGGTGAAGTATTGCTTGCCGTCGAGCTGCTGGCCGGCAAACACGTCCCACAGCCGGAACTCGGCCTTGAGCCGGCCGTCGCCCTGGCGGGTGATGCGGCCGGTAACCAGCGCCTGCGCATTGATCGTGCGCCAGTCGGCAAAGCGCGGCACGCGATCGGTGTTGGCGATGCGTTCGATGAAGGCGGACGGATTGATCGGCGCAAACAGGCCACAGCGCTGAAGATTGTTGGTGATGACCTCGGTTACGCCATGCGCGGTTTCGGTTTCGCCCGGCGTGCCGGCGACGAAATCGGCAATCGCGATCGGCATCGGCTGGACATTGCCTTGCGTGATGTCGAGCCGGACAACGGCGCGGGCAGGCGTTGCGGCAACGGCGGCAAGCGCACCGGCGCCGGCGAGAACGCGGCGGCGGTCGATCAGCAGGCCAGAACGCGGATGCGGCGGCCGGAGGTCAGGAAGTGGTCGATTCATGTTGTGTGAATAATCCGGTCGGTTCAGCCGCGAAACATGTCGCGGGGATCGAAGGTCACCTCGATGTCCTTCCAGGTCTCGTAGTGCTCGGGCTTGAGCATCGTGAAGGGTTGGCCGCGAAACACGGCGCGCACCGCGCTGTCGCGCGCGGTTTGGTAGAGTTGTCCGTTACCATGGCTGACGACGATTGGCGGCGAGGCCAGCCGCCCGTCGCGGCCTAACTGGATGCGGATGCGGATCACGTAGTCTTCCGGCTTCTGGATGCCCACCGGCGGATTCCACAATGCCATCAACCGCGCCCGCAACGCGTCAAGCTCCGATTGGGAAAGCCGCGCGGCATTGCCCATGGCGGTGCCGAGCGTGGGCGCAGACAGCGTCGCGCCGGTTGCCGCGACGCGCTCCGGTGCGCGCTTGTCGAGCAAGGCGGCGATCTTGTCGGCATCGAATTTCGGTTGCTTCTTCGGCGGCGGCGGCTTGCGCGGCGGCAGCGGCTCGTGCGTGGTCTTCACCTGCTGATGCTCGCTCTTCTTGATCTTCTCGGCAATCGGATCGGGCTTGGGCTGCGGCGCAGGCTCCGGCTGCTTCTCGGCTTTCGCCTGCACTTTCGGCTTTTCGGTGACTTTCGGCTTGATGTCTTCGACCGGCTTGGGCTGCGGCTCGGCGATCTTTTCGACCAAAGGCTTCGGCTTCTCGACCGGCTTGGGCGCGTCCTTGATGCCCTTGGTGATTTCGGAGAATTGCTTGTCGCTGATCAGGTCGACCGGCAGGGAATCCGCCGGCTGCGACTTGAAACTTTCACCCGTGAAAGACAGCGTCGCCCACAGCAGCACGGTGACGTGCAGCCCGGTGGAAATCACTGACGCTGTCTTCATCTGCATCGCAGCTACTTCGAGCCCTGCTCGAATTCGGTGACCAATGCTACCCGATGAAAGCCGGCCGCGGACAGCCGGCCCATCACTTTCATCATGGTCCCGTAGTCGACCTTCTTGTCGCCCCGCACATAGATGCGGGCGTCCTGGCCGCCGCGCGCTTCGGCGACCGCCTGCAGCTTGGCAATGAGATCGTTCACCGTGATCTCGCTCTCTTGCAAATAAACCTGGCCCTTTTCATTCACCGAGATGGTGAGCGGTTCCTTGTCCTGCTCAAGACTCTTGGCCTGGCTTTGCGGCAGGTCGATCGGCACGCCGACGGTCAGCAACGGCGCCGACACCATGAAGATGATGAGCAGAACGAGCATCACGTCCACCATGGGCGTGACGTTGATCTCACTCATCACCGCGCGGCGGCGGCCCTTGCGTCTACGACCGATAACCGGGGTTCCGGCATTTCCTGCCATAACGTCCCCTTACCTAACCACTTGCCTAACCCGCGCCCCCGCGCTCGTCGATCTGCCGCGACAGGATGGCGGAGAATTCGTCTGCGAAGCCTTCCAGACGTTGCGCCTGTTTGTTCACTTCGGAAGCGAACTTGTTATAGAAAATCGTCGCCGGTATGGCGGCGACAAGGCCGATGGCGGTGGCAAATAGCGCCTCTGCGATGCCCGGCGCCACCACGGCGAGCGAGGTGTTCTTGGAGGCGGCAATCGACTGAAAGCTCGTCATGATGCCCCAAACCGTGCCGAACAGGCCGATAAAGGGGCCGGCCGAGCCCACCGTCGCCAGCACCAGCAGGCGGCGCTCCAGCCGTTCCACTTCGCGCGCGATGGTGACTTCCATCACCTTGTCGATGCGCATCTGCAAGCCGGCAAACGAGCGCGCGCCGCCCTCGAAGCTGCGTTTCCATTCGCGCATTGCTGCCACGAATAGCGCCGCCATCGAATGGTTCGGCCGCGACGACAGCGTCCGATAGAGTTCCTCCAGCGACTGGCCCGACCAGAAAGCCTGCTCGAACTGGTTCATGCCGCGCCGGGTGCGCGCGTAGAGCACGGTCTTGTCGATGACGATGGCCCAGACCCAGACCGAGCTGACCAACAGCCCGAGCATGACCGCTTTCACGATCCAGTGGGCGTGCCAGAACAGCGTGAAAAGAGACAGGTCGGATGAGGTGAGCGGGAGCACCGACTGTGCCACATCACCGGGATTCATGGGCACGTCCTTTCCGCTTCATCCGGTCCTTTGCGTTAAAATCGGCGCAGGCGCAATTCGTGATGCAAGGCGCGCCGGGCACCGGCCGCTCACGCGCTCGGCCGAATTTCGAAAGTCTCGCGAAAACGCTTATTGTCCCGCCACCGGCAAGACCCAGCAAATCCCCGCGAAACTTGGCCAAACTTGGGCGCAGAACGGGTCTTGAGCGCCCTAACAGCGCTGATTGTGGTTAAGGACCGGTTACCGCGCCCGACCGAAAAAAAGCAAAGGCCGCCCGCTCGGGGGGCGAGCGGACGGCCATGCGCGGGGGCAGATGGAGCGGGTCAGTTTTGCTGGGACCCCGCGTCGGGCGCCGGGGTGTTGCGGCGCTCAGCCATGAATTGATCGAACTCGGTCTTGTCCTTGGCGAAACGCAGACGCTCGAGGAATTCGCGGAATTCGCGCTGCTCTTCCTCGAGGCGCTTCAGCGTCTCGGTGCGATATTCGTCGAAGGCATGATTGCCGCTCGAGGGACCTGCCCAAGGCGTCCCACTCATGCGGGACCGCATCCAATCCATCTTGCGCTGCATGCGCTCCATCTTGTGTTGCCAGCGGTCAACGCCGCCACCGTGATATCCGCATCCCATTCGTCCGCTCCATATCGTGAAGGCGAGGACGCCCAGGCCCAATGGCCACCAGGCCATGAACCCAAGAACGATCAGCGCGATCCAGGCGGGTTTGCCGAATTCGTCGAGCTTCGCGGTGATTGGCATAGTCGGCCTCGCGTTAATGTAAATAACATTTACATCGATAAGGATCTGACGAGCGGATGTCAATACCCTTCACATCTGAAATTCACTTAGGTATCGCCGGGCGGAATGCGAGAGCTATGCGGCGAAATGTTCAGCCGCCGCTTGCGTCCTCCGAAATCCCGAGGCCACGCAGATAGATCAGGAATGCGGCTTCCAGCAGTTCCTCGGGCGGCATCGGCAGCGCGCGCCGGGCGGCGTCTCCTCGCCCGAACAGCGACGCGATACCGTGCGCCAACGACCAGACGTGCAGCGCCACCATCAGCGCCGGCGGCCGCCCTTTCTCCGGCATGGTGGCGACCAGCTTTTCGGCCGCCTGGCGCAGCACGGCGAAAGCGCGATCGCTCGTTTCGCGCAGCAGCGGATCGATATCGAGCGGCACGCCCGCCTCGAACATAGCCGAGTAGTAGGCCTGTTCCCGCTTGGCGAAATCGAGATAGGCCCTGCCCAGCCGGTCGAAGGCCGCAAGCGGCGCCGGGCGGCCGTCGCCCCAGGCCTTTGTGAGCGCGGCCTCGAACAGTTCGAAGCCGCGCCGGGCGACGTCCGCCAACAACGCGTCGCGGTCGCGGAAATGGCGATAGGGCGCCGCCGGACTGACGCCGGCCCAACGGGCCGCGTCGGCAAAGGTGAAGCCGGCCGGGCCTTTCTCCGCGATCAGTTCGAGCGCGGCGCGCACCAGGGCCTCTTTCAGATTGCCGTGGTGGTAGCCGCGCGGACCCTGACCGCGCTTGCCCCAGTTCATGCGATGATCCTCATGTAAAGGGCCTTTACATGAGTCCGGACGGCGCGTCGATACGCTCGGCCTAGGTTTCCGGCTGCGCCACGTCCTGGTCCGCCTGCATGGCGACGCGTAGCGGCTTGGGGATCGGCCGCGCTCGCCCGCCGGACACGAACGCCACCTGCACCTGCGCCTCAACGATCAGATCCTCGCCGCGCATCACTTTCTGATTGAGCATGACGGAGGCGCCCTTCACCTCCTGCGGCGTAGTGACGATGTCGAGCACGTCGTCCATGTGCGCCGGCTTCTTGAAGTCGATTCCTATGTGGCGCACGACGAAGGCAAAGCCCGGCGCTTCGCTCGCGGCCTGCTCGAACAGTGCGCGGTGGTCGGCGCCGATCAAGCGCAGATAATTGGTGCGCCCGCGCTCCATGAAGCGCAGATAGCTCGCGTGATAGACGATGCCGGAGAAATCGGTGTCCTCGTAATAGACGCGCACCTGTTGCAGGTGGCGGCCGTTCGCGATTTCGCCGTTGAGAGCGTTCATGAGGTCGGCCAATCCTGGAATTCCTTGTCGATATCCATGCGGCCATCGATCATGCGCATGATGACGATTTCAGCGGCATCCATGGTGTAGAAGATCATATACGACCACACCACCACGCTGCGCAGGTGCGGCGCGAGCTCCGGCCGCTCACGTCCCATAAAGGGGAAGCGACCGAGCAACTCCAATTTCGAGTCGATATCGGAGACGAGATTGTCCGCGGCCGAAGGGTTCTTCTGGGAGAGGTAGCGATAGACTTGGCGAAGGTCGTCCTTCGCCTTTCCGGATATCCGAACCTTCATCTCTTTTCGGCGCGCGCCTCGCGCAAGAACTCATCGGCGTTCCACTCGGTCACGTTGCCGGCTTCGACATCGGCGAGGCCTTCGTCGATGAGATTCTTGAGCACGCGATATTTTTCCGCCTGCTCGAAAATATAGGCAACCGCCCGCTCCTGCATTTCCTCGGGCAGCAGTTCGAGCGCCTCTGCGGCGCGTTCCTTGAACGGTTTCATGGTTGTCATCCTAGCACATCCGAGACCATCGTGAAATCCGGCGCTCCCAGCCCTTCCCCCGGCCTCAACTCGCCAGCGGCAACACGTGATCGCGCGTCAGCGGCGCCAGCGGCAGATCGGGCAGCGCGCGCGGGTCGACCCAGACAACCTGCTCGATCTCGGCTCGCGGCGCGACCGCGCCCTCAATGTCCACCGCATAGACCGCAGCGCGCACCTGGAAGCCCGGCTCGTTAGCCGCATCGCATTCGAACACGCCGAGCGAACGCGCGGTGCGTTGATCGACGCAGCAACCGAGCTCTTCGACGACCTCGCGCGCCAGCGCCGCGATATCGCTCTCGCCGGCGTCGCGCTTGCCGCCCGGCTGCATGAAGGCCGCCGTGCCGCGCTTGCGCACCAGCAGCACGCGGCCCTGTTTGTCGCGAATCAGCGCGGCGACGACGTTGATGAGGTTTTCAGTCATGCTCATCGTCCGAAGAATACATGGATTGAGTTAAGCGCGGCAGTTATAACAATAATGAAACGTTGCGCGGGAAAAGATACCGGAGAGCGATTTCCAAGAATATCCGAACCATGATCACGTCGGCCACGATCCTGATGAGCGGCCCGCCTGTCACAACATAGTATCTCAAGTCATATCCAACAGGAGCATTAAAGCTGAAGCTTAAATATGAGGCGAGCTGGATGATTGCTCCGAGAAGATACAAATACCAGCCGACCCGAATACCGCGTTGCGTCAAGACAGGATGCAGCCGAAGCCAATCAATCAAACCATTCATAATTGCCCCCTACTTGCCTTGTTCCTCGTCACCCTCCCCGAACAACCCGAACTGGGAAGCATCGCGCGTGGGCTCGGGCAAGCCGAGATGCTTGAAAGCGGCCGACGTCAGCAGGCGCCCGCGCGGCGTGCGCTGGATGAAGCCGCGCTGGATCAGGAACGGCTCGATGATGTCCTCGATGGCATCGCGCGGCTCCGACAGCGCCGCGGCCAACGTATCGACGCCGACCGGGCCGCCGCCGTAGTTGCTGGCGATGGTGATGAGATAGCGCCGGTCCATGGCATCGAGGCCGGCGGCGTCCACTTCCAATGCCGCCAGCGCGCGGTCGGCAACCTTGCGGTCAACCGACTTGGCGCCTTCGACATGGGCGAAGTCGCGCACACGGCGCAGCAACCGGCCGGCGATACGCGGGGTGCCGCGCGCGCGGCGCGCGATTTCGTTGGCGCCGTCGGCGGTCATGGCAAGCCCGAGCACGCGCGCGCCGCGATTGACGATCTGCTCGAGCTCGAGTTCCGAATAGAAGTTGAGCCGGATCGGAATGCCAAAACGATCGCGCAGCGGATTGGTCAACAGGCCCTGCGCGCGTGGTGGCGCCGACGAGCGTAAAAGGCGCCAGATCGATCTTCACCGAACGCGCCGCCGGTCCCTCGCCGATGATGAGATCGAGCTGGAAATCTTCCATCGCCGGATAGAGGATTTCTTCCACCGCCGGAGCAAGCCGGTGGATTTCGTCGATGAACAACACGTCGCGCGGCTCCAGATTGGTCAGCAGCGCGGCCAGATCGCCGGCCTTGGCGATCACCGGGCCGGAGGTGGCGCGGAAATTGACGCCCAGTTCGCGCGCGACGATCTGCGCCAAAGTCGTCTTGCCCAGTCCCGGCGGACCGACGAACAGCACGTGATCGAGCGCTTCTTTACGCCCGCGCGCCGCCTCGATGAACACCCGCATATTGGCGCGCGCCTTTTCCTGGCCGACGAATTCGTCGAGCCGCTGCGGCCGCAACGAGGCATCGACGTCGTCGTCGCGCGTCTCGGCGGTGACCAGGCGGCGCGGTGTGTTCATGTCATGCCCCGCCGGTATTTGTTCGGCAGCAACTGGCCGATGGTGACCTTGGTCGGCGACTTGCCGTTGTTGGGAACGATGACGTGCGCCTTGGCGTCGTAATCGTGGATCAATTCGCGGCAGGTGCCGCACGGAGACACCACCGCGATCTTGCCCGGCTCGCGCGGCTTGGGATGGCGCACGGCGACGATCGTCTCGATGCCCTGGTCGCCTTTCTCGGTCAGCGCGCGGCCGATGGCGACCGCCTCGGCACAAATCGCGCCGCGCCCGACATAGGCATCGAGGTTGACGCCAGTGACGATGCGGCCGTCGCGCGTGCGCAGCGCCGCGCCGACTTCCTGCCAGTCGTTGCGGTAGCGCGACTTGATGGCTTTGGTCGCGGCCTCGATCAAGTCCTGATCCTTCTTGCTCAGCTTCATCTGCTCACACTTTCAAACGCATCACGTTATTTCGCCAGTTCCTTCAAGCCCTGCCGGATCAAGGTTGCGGTATCGGCGTCCTCGCCGGCACTGCGCGCGGCAGCCGCGATCGCGGCCGCCGCCTGCGGCTGGCCGTAGCCGAGATTGACCAGCGCCGACATCGCGTCCGCAACGGGTCGCGGTGCGCGCTTTTCGTCGAGCGCACCGGCCAGATGCACCACCGCCGGATCGACATCGGTGAAAGCGGGTACCTTGTCTTTCAGTTCGCTGACAATGCGCTCGGCCACCTTGGCGCCGACGCCGGGCGAACGGACGACCGCCGCCTTGTCGCGCAGCGCGATAGCGTTCGCAAGCTCCGACGGTTTCAGCGTACCGAGCACGGCCATCGCCACCTTGGCGCCGACGCCCTGCACCGTCTGCAACAGGCGGAACCATTCACGCTCGACATCGCTTGAAAAGCCGAACAGCTTGATCTGATCCTCGCGCACGTAGGTTTCGATCGACAAGGTCGCCGCTTCGCCGGGCGCCGGCAGCGACGCCAAAGTGCGCGTCGGGCAATGCACCTGATAGCCGACGCCATGCACGTCGAGGATGACGAAATCCTCGCCGTAAGAGTCGACGACGCCGCGAAGTTTTCCAATCATGAGCGCTTGCCGATCATGTTGCCATCTCGCCGATGCCGCGCCTCGCGAGGTGGCGAATCCAGATGCCGGACAAACCAATCACCGCGCCGATCCCAACCATCGCCAAGGACATCGAACTCGGGCCCGGCTCGAGATAGGCGATCGCCGGGTCGGCCGGATCATAAACGACCAGCGCCTTTGAGCCGACCGGATGACGCTCGCTCATGCGCTTGGCACCGGCCGAATTCTGCATGCCGAAGTCGTAGGGTTCGACGCGCCCGCTCCAAAACTCTTCGTCCTCGACGCGGTAAGTGTAGTGCACGATGAACGACGTCCACTCATCGTCGCGCGAGTGCCGCTGGCCGAGCGTTGAACTCGACGGCGCGGTTTGCACGCGCGTTTTTGCATCGACGATCTTAGCCTCCGCGCGCGGCCAGCGTAGCGTCATTGCGCCCTTGTAGGCAGCCCATGCGCCTGGAATGAGGATGATGAGCGCCAGCACGATCAGGTTGCGGCCAAAGGCAAGCGACTGCCGCATCTTGCGCTCGCGCTTGTTGGCGATTTTCGGCGCCGTTTCCATCGCTCAGGCTCCGGCGGCTTGCCGCAACACCGCGCTCGTGCGGTGATGCGCATGACAGATTGCAATGGCGAGCGCGTCGGCGGCATCTTCGCTTTGCGGTTCGGCACGCGGCAACAAGACGCCGATCATCATGCGAATTTGCGCCTTTTCGCCGTGGCCGGCGCCGACCACCGTCTTCTTCACGACGTTCGGTGCGTATTCGGCGACGGTCAGCCCTGCGCGCGCCGGCACCAGCATCGCGACCCCGCGCGCCTGGCCGAGCTTGAGCGTTGCCGCGGCATTGGCGTTGACGAAAGTTGCCTCCACCGCCGCCTCGTGCGGCGCAAATCGCTCGATCACGGCAATCAGCCCGTCATGGATCGCCAGCAGGCGCTCGCTCAAGGCGGCGCGGTCGCTGGTCTCCAGCGCGCCGCAGGCAACGTGGATCAACCTGTTGCCGTCGGACTCGATCAGACCCCAGCCGGTGCGGCGGAGCCCGGGATCGATCCCGAGGATGCGAATCGCTTGGCCAACCATGGTCCCGTTGATAACCCCGCCCTCATGCCGCGCCTAGGGCGGGCCTGCGCGCAATTCCCGGCCGCTCCTCGCTTGCGCCCGCGCCGGCCGTGAAGCAGGGTCACGGACCCAATGCCTTTGATCGAACTCCCGAATTTCGAGACGCTCGCCACCACGCTGCACGACGGCCGCTTTATCGCCGCCGTTGCGATCGCGTTGCTGGCCGGCATCGTGCGCGGCTTTTCCGGATTTGGTTCGGCCATGATTTACGTGCCGCTGATGACGGCGGTCTATTACGAGCCGCGGTTCGCGACCGTTTCGTTCGTCTTGATGGACTATGTCTGCTTTGCGCCCTACATGATCCGCTCCATCCCTCAGTGCCATTGGCGTGAGATCATGCCGGCCTTCGCCGCCGCTCTCGTCACCGTGCCGCTCGGCACCATGACGCAGAATGCGCTCGATCCCGTGACCTTGCGCTGGGGCATGGCGGGCTTCGTGATTTTGTTCGTCGCCTTGTTTGCCTCCGGTTGGCGCTATCCGATCAAACCGGGCGCTCCGGCAGCCGCCTGCGCCGGCGCCCTATCCGGCTTTACCGGTGGCGCGGTACAGATGGGAGGGCCGCCCGCCATTCTCTATTGGCTTTCGATACCCGGCGCCACGGTGACCATTCGCGCCAATCTGATCATCTTTCTTGCGCTGGTCGGCTTCACGCTGGTCGCTAACTATGCGTGGCATGGGTTGATGACGGCGAAGCCGATCGCGCTCGCGATTTTGCTGTGGCCGCCTTACATCATCGCCTTGGCGGTCGGAGCGCGCTGGTTTCACGGTTCTTCCGACCGGAGCTATCGGCGCGTCGCTTACGTGATTGTCGCGGCCGCGGCGCTGACGAGCCTGCCGATCTTCGACAAATTCCTGCACTGACGACGAGTGCTAAAGCGCGTCACGCGCTCAGCTTCTGCACCAACGCGTCGGAGACCTCGAAGTTGGCGTAGACGTTCTGCACGTCGTCATTGTCGTCGAGCGAGTCGATTAGTTTGAGGATCTTCTCGCCGGCTTCGTCGTCGACCGCGATGGTGTTCTGCGGTTTCCAGGTGAGCGCCGACTTGCGCGGCTCGCCGAACTTGGCTTCCAGCGCCTTGGTCACCTCGGCCAGATCGTCGGGCTGGGTGAAGATTTGGTGGCCGTTTTCGTCGGAGACGACGTCCTCGGCGCCGGCTTCGATCGCGGCTTCCAGCATGGCGTCGGCGCTCGCCTTGTCGAGGTCGTATTCCACCGCGCCGACATGATCGAACATGAACGACACCGCGCCGGTTTCGGCCAAGTTGCCGCCCGATTTGGTGAAGATCGAGCGCACCTCACCGGCGGTGCGGTTGCGGTTGTCGGTCAAGGCCTCGACGATCACCGCGACGCCGCCGGGCGCATAGCCCTCGTAGCGGATCTCGTCATAATTCTCGCTGTCGCCGCCCTGGCTCTTCTTGATGGCGCGCTCGATATTGTCCTTCGGCACGTTCTCCGCCCTGGCCGCCAGGATGGCCGCGCGCAAGCGCGGATTGAAGGCGGGATCGGGCATGCCGAGCTTGGCCGCCACGGTGATTTCGCGGGCGAGCTTGGAAAACAGCTTGGCGCGCGCCTTATCGGCGCGCCCCTTCTTGTGCATGATGTTCTTGAATTGCGAATGGCCGGCCATGACACAAATTCATTGGTTCCGATGACCGCGGCTATATAGGCCGGAACGCCTGGAAAATAAACTCCAACCCGTCATGCCAGGACGCCGCCGGCATGCTTGGCCGGGACCGCCCGACGTCTGGCGAATAATGCGTCCGTTATTTCAGGACGCCCGGCCAATTCTTGTCGGCGGCCTTGACGTAGCCCGGGATGTCCTTTTGCCACAGCTTCTGCACGCTTGGGCTCAGATTGAGATAGAGCTTGCCGTCGACGATCTTCCAAGACAGCGGATCGCCTTTGGCCCTGCCGCCCAGAGCGACGGCGTAGGCGCAGTAGCCGCCATATTGCGGCGCGTATTTCTCAGGCATCGCCTTGAACGCATCACGGTTCGCTTCGGTGGCGAAGCGCCAAATTGCGCCCTTCCATTCATAGGTGATGGTCGTCTTGCCCTGAACCGGCTTCTGCGCAGTGAAATAAGCGACGGGATCGTAACCGCCGACGGCAACGCCTTTGACGAGGCCCGTGTAAATTTCCGGCGACGCGGCTTGCGCGGCGAGTGGCGCCGCGCAGGTCAGAATGAACGCGGCGGCAAGAACGCGCGTAAATGGACCCACCACCATACGAATGATCGATTGCATCGCCCTCACCTCCCGGTATGCCGCTTCGCATGCGGCTTTTCCCGCCGGATGATGCCGACGGCGCGAGGCCGCCGTCCAATCAACCCGCTTCAAAAAATCGTCAGATCGATGAAGGAGTCATGGGGAAATCGTAGACGCGACCGGGCCAGCGCCATCCTTCCCGCGTTCGCGGGGACGAAGGCAGGAAGCTAAAGCGCCGCGGCCGCCACATTGCGCAGGATGGCGTCGATGCGCTCGCCGACCCGCATGACGTTGCGGTGCACGCGCGCCTTGTATCGGGTCACTGCGTCGCGATCGACCAGGAAGAAGTCCTTTTCCGGATAGCTGCGGCCGAAAATATCGATCAGCATGCTGCGGAAATTGCCCGCCGCCGCGTCCGGTAGTTCAGGGGACGGCCGTTCGGCATAGGCCGCCAATTCGGCCGAGGTCAGCGCGCACAGAAAGGGCTGCGGCTCGGCCGAATAGACTTGCCTGTGGCGCTGGATGGTTTCGATATCGAGTGGCGCTCCACCCGTCCCCTCGCCGATGCGCAATTGCTCGTCATCGGTAGCGGTGGTGAGCGGAAAGAGGTCGATCTGCCAATCGCCGAGATGCTCGACATTGCTGCGGCCGCGGCCATACATCAACACGTCGTCCTGATAGCGCGCGAACCAGGTGTCGAGCCGATCGATCAGCCGCTCAAGCGCGGGCCGCGGGATCAATTCGCGATATTGCGTGCCGAAGACGCCGATCGCCGCCTTGCCGCGGGACACGATGTCGAGCACGGCGTCCCCGACGAGCGGCTGGAACAGGCTCTGGCCCGTGCCGATCACTACAAGGTCATAGGCTTCGCGCGCCAGATCGAGGGTGCGGAACGTCAGGTGATGGACGTCGGCCTCGCCCGGCAACAACGCGTCGATCATCCGCAGGCCGAGCGTGTCGCCGAACCGGCCCGCACCCGCTTCCGACACGACCGCCACGCTGCACGGCATCACCGGCATCAACCGCTCGGAAGGCGCAAGCCGCATCATCATTTGCACGCCGTCGATCGGCGCCGTGCATTCGATGCGGAAACCGAAGCGGTCGAACAGCCGCGCCAGATCGAAGAAGCTGAAATTGTTGACCCAGCCGAGCGCGGCGCGGTCGCATTTGCCGGTCAGGTCGGTCGCGCAATAGCTCAGGATTATGTCGCGCTTCGAGAAGCGCAGATGGGTGAAGAAGCTTTCGACGTCGACGATGGTCTCCAGCAGGCCGAGCATGACGACGATGTCGGCTTGCGCGGCGGCCTCCGTCGGAAATTCGCCGGCGTTGAAATCGCAAACGATGGTGTCGTCGTTGCGCGCTAGGAGATCGCAGCCCTGATAGCTGCAGCCGTTCGGCAAATAGCGCTTGAGCGCCATGCGCCCACAACCGAGATCGAGCACGTGTGCGCCGGCTGGAATGAATTGCGCGGCGAAAGCCGCGCGCTCGTCGGGTACCTGCTCGAGCGCGTGGGGGTCCGCCCAACGCGCCGCATCTGCCTTGCTCGCGAGCGCAAGATTGCTTTCGATGTGAAGCGCCATGCCCACCCCGTGCTGCGGTCAGTGCCGGACGCAGCACGGTGCCGGCGAATCATCGTTGTCTAACGAATCATCGCGGCGAGTCACGGTCAACAGAAAGGTAGGCAGCCTGGAGCAAGATTATTCTTGTTCGTCAGGCCTTTCCGGGGGCACTCGCCTTCACCTCTCCCAGGGGTAGAGGTCGGATCGCCATAAGCGCGTTTGCGCGCGTCTTCGGCGCGCTATGGCGATCCGGGTGAGGGGTTACGACCTATCGAGAAGTCATGATTCCCCTCACCCCAACCCTCTCCCCAACGGGGAGAGGGAGCGCGCCGCACACGAAGCGATCGCTTCAAAACAAAATGACAATAATTCAGTCCCAGAACGCCGGCCGGGCTTCTTCCAGCAGGCCACCGAGCCGCACCGCGCCAACCTTGGTGGCGAGGCCGCTGGCGTCGTCGGTCTCGACGGCGAGCCCGCACAAGGTCGCCGGACCCATCGCCGGCTCGAACTTGCCGCTCGGGATCTTGCGCAGGAAACGATTGAGCGGCTCGTCTTTGTTCATGCCGATGACGGAATTGAAATCGCCGGTCATGCCGACATCGGACACGAAGGCGCTGCCGTTCGGCATGATGCGATGATCCGCCGTCGGCACATGGGTGTGCGTGCCGACGATAAGGCTCGCGCGGCCGTCGCAGAAATAACCCATCGCCTGCTTTTCGCTGGTTGCTTCGCAATGGATGTCGATGACGATGGCATCGGCGTCGCGCCCGAGCGCACAGGCGGATAGCTCACGCTCGATCACGGCGAAGGGATCGTCGAGCGGGTCCATGAAGATGCGGCCCATGGCGTTGATGACCACCGCGCGCTTGCCGTTCTTGGTCTCGACCAGCGCCGAACCGCGACCGGGCGTGCCGGCCGGATAATTCGCCGGCCGCACCAGGCGCGGCGCGCGCGCGATGAACACCAGCGCCTCGCGCTGGTCCCAGGAATGGTTGCCGAGCGTTACCGCGTCGGCGCCCGCCTCGATCATCTCGTTGTAGATCGCCTCGGTAATGCCGAAGCCGCCGGCCGCGTTCTCTCCGTTGATCACCACCAGATCGAGTTCCCATGCGGAAACCAGCCCGGGCAGCCGCTCCAGCACAATCGCCCGGCCGGCGCGGCCGACCACATCACCGATAAAGAGAATACGCATGCCGATCAGGAATTCCGCACATCGATCACCTCACGCTCCGTTAGCACGAAGTCGAGGCGCTCGTCGCGTGCCGTGGCGGGAACCTTAAGAATTTCTTGCGCCGAGAAAGCAAGGCCGATGGCGGTGATTGGCTTCTTCGCGCGCGCAGCGTGGATGGTCATGTCGTAATAGCCGGCGCCATAGCCGATGCGCTGACCGCTACGGTCGAACGCGGCGAGCGGCACCAACAGAATATCCGGATCGACCTGCGGCGCATCGGGGCTGGGCTCGCGGATGCCCCATTGCCCGCGCACGAGTTCATCGCCGAAATTGTACGCGCGCATGATCAACGGCTGGCCGCGCCCGGCGATCGCCGGCAGTGCAAGCTGCGCACCGGCGTCGGCGAGCTTGCGCATCAGGGCAAGCGGATTGATCTCGCTCTTCATCGGCATGAAGCCGGAGACGATCGCGCCTTGTGTGACCTTGCGAGGGAATTCACGCGCCGCAATCGTCTCGGCCGCGGCGGCGCGCATCTCTGCCGGCAGCGCGTCGCGTTTTGCGAGCGCCTCGGCGCGCAGGTCGGCTTTGCGGGAAGCAATGTCAGACATCACAAATACAGTGCGGAGCCGCGATGGCCGTTGGAGAACGCGATCCCGGGAACCTACCTAAGTAGGTGGGCGCCATATGTCCGAGCCCACGAGCCCGGTCAGGGACAGCTCCCTAAGAGATCGATAAGGCCCCGAGAGTATTGTCTCCTGACGCACCTCGCAGCCCCGCGTCGGGGAATGTAGTGGTTCGGCAGGCATAGCGCCACAACCGCTGTTCACCTCTCTCGTGTGGAAGAGGGAAATCTCGTGGGGAAGAGGGAAACGCCGCCTGCGCGGCGCAGCCCAAGGGCTACCCCATCGCAACGCCGCTGCCGTTGCCAACTGTGGCGTTGAGCTTCTTGGTGATGCCTTCGATGCGCTCGGCCGCCGAATTGAAGGCATTCACCACCGCCGCGGATGCCGCCTTGGCGCGGTCGGCGGAGACCACGCGGGCGTCCTGAAGGGCGGCAATCTCCTCCTCCAGCCGGCGCATGCGCCGCGTCGCCTCGACCAGTTCGTCGGCCACCGTCAGCGCCGCCATGACCGTCAGCCGCGTGTCGCCGATCTCACCGAACTTGCGGCGCAGCTCGATGATGCGCGCATCGATATCGCCCGCCAGTATTTGCAGGTGTTCCTCCTGCCCGTCCTCGCAAGCGAGGCGGAACTGGCGGCCGGCGATGGTGGCGGTTACGTGAGCCATGACTTTTCTCGATTACGCATGATCTTTTCCGAAAACCGGTTCCCATCCCCGATCGGGGTCGAGGACATGCTTTTCGGGATCATGCGCGTTTACTCATGCACCTCGAGCACGGACTGGATCGACGTGATGGCCGCGTCCAGACGCCCTGCGATTTCGCGGTTGGTCGTCTCCAGCCGACGCGACCGCGCGGCCTCGCTGTCGAGCGCTTCGGCAAGCCGCGTGCGGTCGATGCCAAGCGCCTGCACCTGGTCGGCGAGCGCCTGTTCACCGCGGTCGGCATCGCGGCGGCGCTCGACCGCGGCGTCGAGCGCATCGAGCGCGAGCGCCAGCCGTTTGACCGCAATATCGACGGCGCTTTGTTCGCTCATGCGTTCGCTCATGGCGTTCATGCCGCTCGCTCTCGCAGAAAAAATCTTGCTTTGGCAGCAGTTTAGATCAAGAACTTTACGTGCCGCTCGACCGGGGCGTCAACGCTGCTGAATAGATATGCCCCGTTGTTTTCACCCCCTGTGCATGGCTGGCGGGCCTCATTGCCATCACCTTGGCGATCACATTGACTCGAAGGCCGCACATGCTATCCACCCCCGCGAAACAGGCCTTTTCCATGAGTGCAAACGCTTCGTCAGCGGCAGCCGTGGCACCTTCAGGGCGGCCCGGACAAGCGTCCGCGGGTTCCGCCGTCAGCCATGCCAACATCGCCAACGCCATCCGTGCGCTGGCAATGGACGCCGTCGAGCAGGCGAAATCCGGCCATCCCGGCATGCCGATGGGGACGGCCGATATCGCCGCCGTCCTGTTTACGAAATTTCTGAAATTTGACGCGGCCGATCCGGCCTGGCCCGACCGCGACCGTTTCGTGCTGTCGGCCGGCCACGGCTCGATGCTGCTCTACGCGCTGCTTTATCTGACCGGCTATCCGGAGATGACGCTCGATCAGATCAAGCGCTTCCGCCAGCTTGGTTCGATCACGCCCGGCCATCCCGAATACGGCCATACGCCCGGCGTCGAGACCACCACCGGCCCGCTCGGTCAAGGCTTGGCCAATGCGGTCGGCATGGCGATGGCCGAGAAACATCTCGCCGCCGAGTTCGGCGATGCGATGGTCGATCATAAGACCTATGTCATCGCCTCCGATGGCGATTTGATGGAAGGCATCAGCCAGGAGGCGATCGCGCTCGCCGGCCACCTCAAGCTCAACAAGCTGATCGTGCTGTTCGACGACAACGGCATCTCCATCGACGGCGCCTTGTCGCTTTCCGACAGCGTCGATCAGATCAAGCGTTTCGAAGCCGCCGGCTGGAATGCCGCGCGCATCGACGGTCATGACGCTGGCGCGATTGCGGCCGCGCTCGACAAGGCGCAATCGTCCGACAGACCGGTGTTGATCGCCTGCAAGACCAAGATCGGCTACGGCGCGCCGACCAAGGCCGGCAAATCCTCCTCGCACGGCTCGCCACTCGGCGCCGAGGAGATCAAGGGCGCACGCGACAATCTTGCCTGGGAGCACGCGCCCTTCGACGTGCCCGCCGACGTGCTTGCCGCCTGGCGCGCGGCCGGAGCGCGTTCGAAACCGGCGCATACGGACTGGAGCAAGCGGCTCGATGCGCTCGATGCGAAAAAGCGCGCCGAATTCGAACGCCGCACACGCGGCGATCTTCCCGCTCAGGCGCTCGCGGACGCAGTGAGCAAGACGAAAGAGACGCTTGCCGCGACGCCGAAGGACATCGCTACACGCTCGGCTTCCGAGTTCGCGCTCGAAGCGCTGGTGCCAGCCGTGCCCGAAATGGTCGGCGGCTCGGCCGACCTCACCGGCTCCAACAACACGCGCACCAAATCGATGCAGGCGATCAGCGCAGCCGATTTCTCCGGCCGCTTCATCCATTACGGCGTGCGCGAGCACGGCATGGCATCGGCCATGAACGGCATGGCGCTGCACGGCGGCATCATTCCCTACAGCGGCACGTTTCTCGTTTTCTCCGATTATTGCCGGCCGGCGATCCGGCTCGCCGCACTGATGGGCATTCGCGTCATCCACGTCATGACGCACGACTCGATCGGTCTTGGCGAAGACGGCCCGACGCACCAGCCGGTCGAGCAGCTTGCGGCGCTGCGCGCGATCCCGAACTTGCTGGTGTTCCGTCCGGCCGACGCGGTCGAAACGCTCGAATGCTGGCAGCTCGCGCTTGAAAACAAGAACCGTCCGAGCGTGCTGGCGCTGACGCGGCAGGCCCTGCCGCAACTGCGCCGCGCCCTCGATGCCGACAACAAATGCGCCGCCGGCGCTTACGAAATATCGCCGGCCGACGGCAAGGCGGACGTGTCTATCTTCGCCACCGGTTCGGAAGTCGCGATCGCCGTCGAAGCGCAGAAGCTGCTTGGCCAGCAGGGCGTCCCCGCCCGCGTGGTTTCGGTGCCCTGCTTCGAACTGCTGGACGAGCTAACGGCGGCGCAGCGCCGCGCCGTCATCGGCGAGGCCCGCGTCAACATCGGCGTGGAAGCCGCCGTGCGCCAGGGCTGGGATGCCATCATCGGCTCCGCCGGCGCGTTCATCGGCATGTCGTCTTTCGGCGCCAGCGCGCCCTACAAGGAACTCTACAAGAAATTCGGCATTACCCCGGAGGCGATCACCGAGGCGGCACTCAGGAATTTGAGCTAAATCATTGCCCACCCTGGACCCGTGAACTAGGTAATTTGCAAAAGGGATGGCCCGGGCAAAAACGGACCCCAAACAGATAGCCGGGAGCGCTCCAAAATGACAATTCGCGTCGCCATTAACGGGTTCGGCCGCATCGGCCGCAACGTTTTACGGGCCATCGTCGAATCCGGACGAAAGGATATCGAGGTCGTCGCCGCCAACGATCTCGGGCCGGTGGAGACCAACGCCCACCTGTTGCGCTTCGACAGCGTGCATGGCCGCTTCCCGCACGAGGTCTCCGTCAACGGCAACGTCATCAGCGTCGGCAACGGCGCCATCAAGATCACCGCCGAACGCGACCCCTCCAAGCTGCCGTGGAAGGAGATGGGCATCGACATCGCGCTCGAATGCACCGGCATCTTCACGTCGAAAGAAAAGGCCGCCGCCCATCTCACCGCCGGCGCCAAGCGCGTGCTGGTCTCCGCGCCGTCGGACGGCGCCGATGCGACCATCGTCTACGGCGTCAACCACGAGACGCTGACCAAGGACCACAAGGTCGTTTCCAACGGCTCCTGCACGACCAATTGCCTGGCGCCCGTCGCCAAGGTGCTCAACGATGCCGTCGGCATCGAGACCGGCTTCATGACGACGATCCACGCCTATACCGGCGATCAGCCGACACTCGATACCATGCACAAGGATCTCTACCGCGCCCGCGCGGCTGCGCTGTCGATGATCCCGACCTCGACCGGCGCTGCCAAAGCGATCGGCCTGGTGCTGCCCGAACTCAAGGGCAAGCTCGACGGCGTGGCGATCCGCGTGCCGACGCCGAACGTGTCGGTGATCGATCTGAAGATCGTCGCCAAAAAGGCGACGACCAAGGAAGAGATCAACGGCGCGATCAAGCGCGCGGCCGAGCAGCAGTTAAAAGGCATTCTCGGCTATACCGAGCACCCCAACGTCTCCATCGACTTCAATCACGACCCGCACTCGGCCACTTTTCACATGGACCAGACCAAGGTGATGAACGGCACGCTGTTGCGGGTGATGGCCTGGTACGACAACGAATGGGGCTTCTCCAACCGCATGGCCGACACCGCCGTCGCGATGGGAAAGCTGCTCTAGCAGCCAGATAGCGCCGGGGCGAACATGGCGGCGTTCAGAACCCTCGACCACGTCGACGTGCAGGGCAAGCGCGTGCTGTTGCGCGTCGACCTCAACGTGCCGCTCGAGAACGGCGTCGTGACCGACGCAACCCGCATCGAGCGCGCCGCCCCCACGATTACCGAACTCGCCGACAAGGGCGCCAAAGTCATCTTGCTCTCCCATTTTGGCCGGCCGAATGGCAAACGCGACCCGAAGGACTCGCTCAAACCGGTTGCCGCGGAAGTGGCCCATGTCGTGAAGCGGCCGGTGAAATTCGCCAATGACTGCATCGGCGAAGTGCCCGAACGCGCGGTCGCCGCCATGAAAGGCGGCGAGATCGTCTGCCTCGAGAACACCCGCTTTCACGCCGGCGAAGAAAAGAACGACAAGGATTTCGTCGCTGCGCTCGCCAAGCTCGGCGACATCTGGGTGAACGACGCCTTCTCCGCCGCGCACCGCGCGCATGCCTCGACCGAAGGCCTCGGCCATGTGTTGCCGGCCTATGCCGGGCGCGCGATGCAGGCCGAGCTCGAAGCGTTGGCCAAGGCGCTCGAACATCCCGAGCATCCGGTGGCGGCCATCGTCGGCGGCGCCAAGATTTCCACCAAGCTCGCCCTACTCGGCAATCTGCTCGAGAAGGTGGACGCGCTGATCATCGGCGGCGCCATGGCCAATACGTTTTTGCTGGCGCAAGGGAAAGCGGTCGGTAAGTCGCTGGTCGAAAAAGATCTGGTGCCAACCGCGCAAAAGATCATGGAAGAGGCCAAAGCGGCCAAGCGCGAGATCGTGCTGCCGGTCGACGTGGTGGTGGCGGAAAAATTCGAGGCCAACGCGCCGTCCCGCGTCGTCGATGCCGATCACGTGGGCGACAGCGAGATGATCCTCGATATCGGACAACGCAGCATCGAATATGCCGTGTCGGTACTCGCGCGTTCGAAGACGCTGGTGTGGAACGGACCGTTCGGCGCCTTCGAAATGGAACCGTTCGACAACGGCACCATCGAAGTGGCGGAAGCGGCGGCGGAACTCACCGGCAACCGCGAGCTTGTCACGGTGGCCGGCGGCGGCGACACGGTTGCCGCGCTCAACGCGGCCGGCGTTGCCGACCGTTTCACCTACGTGTCCACAGCCGGCGGTGCCTTCCTGGAGTGGCTGGAAGGCAAGGCCTTGCCCGGGGTCGAGGTGTTGCGGCAGAAATAGCGCAAGCACGGCCATCCCGGGGGCACCTGAAGGGATGCGATGGAGGACAGTATGGATCTCGATGCACTGAACAAAATCGCGAACGCCATGGTCGCGCCCGGCAGGGGCATTCTTGCCGCGGATGAGTCGACCGGCACCATCAAGAAGCGTTTCGACGCCATCGGCGTCGAATTCGACCGAAGACAACCGCCGCGACTATCGCGAGATGCTGTTCCGCTCGGCCGAGGGCATGAAGCACATTTCCGGCGTCATCCTCTATGACGAGACTATCTGGCAAAAGGCGAAGGACGGCACGCCGCTGGTGAAGTTGATCGAGCAGGCCGGCGCCATTCCCGGCATCAAGGTCGACGAAGGCGCCAAGCCTTTGCCCTTCTGTCCGGGCGAAACCATCACCTCAGGCCTCGACAAGTTGCCCGAGCGGCTGCCGAAATATTACGAGCAGGGCGCGCGCTTCGCGAAATGGCGCGCGGTGATCGACATCGGCGCCGGCATTCCGAGCTACGCTTGCATCTCGACCAACGCACATGCGCTGGCGCGCTATGCCGCGCTCTGCCAGGTCAACCAGATCGTGCCGATCGTCGAGCCGGAAGTGCTGATGGATGGCGATCACGACATCGACCGCTGCTACGAGGTGACCGAGTTCGTGCTGAAGGAGACGTTCCAGCAACTCTATTATCAGCGCGTGCAGCTCGAAGGCATGGTGCTCAAGCCCAACATGGCGATCGCCGGCAAGAAGAGCAAAAAGCAGGCGTCGATCGAGGAAGTCGCCGAGAAAACCGTGAAGCTGCTGAAGGCCTGCGTGCCGGCGGCCGTGCCCGGCATCGCTTTCCTCTCCGGCGGACAAAGCGACGAGCAAGCCACCGCCCATCTCGACGCCATGAACAAGATCGGCGGCCTGCCCTGGGGCCTCACCTTCTCCTACGGCCGCGCATTGCAAGCCGCGCCTCAGAAGGCCTGGAGCGGCAAGAGCGAGAACGTCGCCGCCGCGCAACGCGCCTTCTCGCATCGCGCCGAGATGAATGGCCTCGCCGCGCTCGGCCAGTGGAAAGCCGATATGGAGAAAAAGGCGGCTTAATCGGCCGCCTTATTCACGCCCGTTCCGGACCGTAGTAAGAAGCGCATCAGGGGCGGCATCAGTGGTTCCGGACGATCAATCGCCCGGGGCGTTACGAGTTCGCCTTTGTCCCAAGCCGACATCCGGACCGACATTTCAGTGCCACGCGGCGCGCCGATGGCCGATGCGGTCATCTATGCGCTGCTCGTGGCGGCCGGCCTTGCGCTGTGGTGGCTGGCGCGCAGCCACGCGGCGATCCTGCCGTTCTGGGCGCCATGGGAGTTCTCCTGGGTCGAGTTTCTCGGCGCCTGGCTCGCGCTCTTCTGGTATCTGCGCGGGCTTGCGTCGACGCCGGCGGCCGAGCGTCCCTCCCCCCTGCGGCGCCTCTCGTTCTTCGCCGGCCTTCTCATCATCTATGCGGTACTGGAAACCCGCTACGAATATCTCGCGGAACACCAGTTCTTCTTCAACCGCATCCAGCACGTCGTTATGCATCATATCGGGCCGTTCCTGCTGGCGCTGGCCTGGCCCGGAGAAACGCTGATGAACGGGATGCCGCCCTGGGCGCGCCGCGTCGTCAGACACCCGATCCTGAAAGGCACCGTCTATGTGCTGCAGCAGCCGGTGCTGGCGGGCGTGCTGTTTTCCGGTTCCTTTTTCTTCTGGCTCATCCCGTCGGTGCATTTCCGCGCGATGATCGATCCCGACCTGTTCGCGTTGATGAACTGGACCATGGTGATCGAGGGCATCCTGTTCTGGTGCCTGGTGCTCGATCCGCGCCCGAAACCGCCGGCGCGCGCCGGCTTCGGCATGCGCGCGGCATTGGCGATCCTGGTGATGTTTCCGCAGATCGTCATCGGCTCGGCCATCACCTTCAGCCAGGATGATCTTTACCCGTTCTATGATTTGTGTGGCCGCATCTATCCGAACCTGGGGGCGCACTACGACCAGGGCGTCGGCGGGCTGATCATCTGGATTCCGCCGGCGATGATGAGCGTGCTCGCGCTCATCCTGGTGCTGAACCTGATGAGACGCTCCGAGGAAAGGACAAGCGACGATGAAATTGACGAAGAAGAATCCGACACGCGGCCGATCATCGATACGCGTCAATGGACCGGCGGTTAGCCGCGCGCTCCTGCTCGCGCTGTGTTTCGCGACACCCGCCTTCGCCGCGCCGAAGGGCGTGACGATCGAAAAGCCGTGGATGCGCCTCATCATCAAGGCGCGGCCGGCCGCCGGCTATTTCACGCTGCACAACGACACCGACAAGGCCGTCACGCTCACCGGCGCATCGTCGGGCGCCTGCGGTTCGGTGATGCTGCATCAAAGCAAGCAAGAAAATGGCATTGAGAAGATGCTTCCGGTCAAAAGCATCGCGGTCGCGCCGCACGGCACGCTCACCTTTGCGCCCGGCGGTTATCACCTGATGTGCATGAAGCCGCAGGCAACGATGGTGCGCGGCAAGAGCGTGCCGGTGACGCTGAAATTTTCCGGCGGTCAAACCGTCAGCGCCGACTTCCCGGTCAAGGGTCCCGGCGACAAATAATCGCTCGTCATTCCGGGCTCGCTCGCTTCACTCGCGCCCCGGAATGACCGCGGAAGAAAATTACAGCCAGCTCATCAGCCGCCGCCACCAACTGCCGCTGCCTTCGCCCGCCACCATCTGTTTCAGATCCTCGGTCATCGGCGCGAGCTTGGTGGTTTGCGCCGAAAGGCCGGTGAACAGAAGCTTGATGGCGCCGGCACGGTTGAAGACATAAACCGCCGCGCCGTGGGTGACCTCGTAGGGCTTGCCGTCCTGGGCCGGCGTCACCGAATAGGCGACGCGGTAGCGTTTGGCGAAGGTCGCGAGCTGATCCGGCGTGCCGCGCAGGCCCACCACCTGAGGCGCGAACGCGCTGGTGTAATCCTTCAGCACTGGCAGCGTATCGCGGTTGGGATCGACGGTGACGAACAGCACGCGCACGTCGTCGGCGCGGCTGCCCATGGTCTTGAGCATGTCGCTCACGTTGAGCAGCGTGGTCGGGCACACGTCGGGGCAAAAGGTGTAGCCGAAATACAGGAGCACGATCTTGCCCTTGTAATCGTCGGCGGTGACGGTCTTGCCGTCGGACGCCCGCGTCATCGTGAGGGACAGCGACGGCAACGCGCCGGTCATATCGGTCGAATGCCACGCCCGCGCGGAGCCACCGGCAAACACCAAGACGCCAATCAACGCGGCAAGAGCCCATGCGGTCAGACGCACCGGAATAATCCCCGTTCACTCGCCCCTCAGGACAAAAAGCGTCCCGACTATGGTGATAGTTGGACGGCCTGCAAACTTTTCATCTTGTGCAAACGTCGGCGGATTGCCGCCTGCCCAACCATCACAAGGCCGTGTCACGGCCCCCCGGCGGCGCGCGCCTCCATTAGCCAACAGCCCGATTTGTGATAGGGGAATGCCCGCTCACGCCTGCACACAATCGCGGTTTTCCAACAAAGGATCTGCAACGTGATCGATCTCTATACCTGGACCACGCCCAACGGCCGCAAGGCCTCCATCGCGCTGGAGGAACTCGGCCTGCCCTATACCGTTCACCCCATCGATATTTCGAAGGACGAGCAGTTTGCGCCCGCCTTTCTCAAAGTCGCGCCCAACAATCGCATTCCGGCAATCGTCGACCGCGACACCAACATCGCGCTGATGGAATCGGGCGCCATCCTGATTTATCTCGCCGACAAGACCGGCAAGTTGCTGCCGAAGGACGGCGAGGCGCGCTACCGCGTGATCGAATGGCTGATGTGGCAGATGGGCGGTCCCGGCCCGATGCTCGGCCAGGTACATCACTTCGTGAAATACAACAAAGGCAAGTCGGCCTACGCCGAAGAGCGCTACCTGAAGGAGGCGCACCGCCTCTACAAAGTGCTCGATACGCGGCTGGAAGGCCGCGAGTTCGTGGCCGGCGACTATTCCATCGCCGACATTGCGATCTGGCCGTGGATCTCGCGCTTCGAGTGGCAGACCATCGACCTGAACCAGTACCCGAATGTGAAACGGTGGTACACGACCATCGCCGCGCGCCCGGCGGTCATGAAAGGCTACGCGGTGCCCAAGGACATGGGCCCGATCCCGATGCCGTAGACGCATCGCGCGAAAAGGAAAGCCCCGGTCTGCACCGGGGCTTTTTCTATTTGCGTGCCGCGCCCCACGAGCTCGGCGCGCTGCACTGCGACAGTATGCAGGCGCGCTTGTCAATTTTCCGCCGGAATGGGCTAGCATGCGAACGTCATGGCCACCCGACCGAAACATGTGGAGCCGCGTCCGGCGCCACGCCTTTATCTGATCACACCGCCGGTCGCGGATGCTTCCGCGTTCGCCAAGCCGCTGTCCGATGCGCTCGCCGCCGATGGCATCGCCGCGGTGCTGCTGCGTCTTGCCGAAGGCGATGAACGCGGCCTGATCAATCGCGCCAAGACCCTTTGCCCGCTTGTGCAGAACGCAGGCGCCGCCCTTCTGCTCGATGGCCACACCGGCCTCGTCGCGCGCGCGGGCTGCGACGGCGCCCATCTCACCGGCATCGCGGCGTTTACCGACGCACTGGAAACGCTCAAGCCCGACCGCATCGCCGGCTGCGGCGGCCTTGTCAGCCGCCACGACGCCATGAGCGCGGCGGAATCGGGCGCCGATTACGTCATGTTCGGCGAGCCCGATACCTCCGGCGCGCGACCCTCTTTCGCCGCGGTCGAGGAACGTGTCGTTTGGTGGGCGGAAGTGTTCGAAATTCCTTGCGTGGGCTATGCCGGCGCGATCGAGGACGTGGCGCCGCTCGTGCGGGCCGGCGCCGATTTCATCGCGCTCGGCGACTGGCTGTGGCGCGACCCACACGACGTCGCGCCGATTTTGTCGCGTATCGGGCCGATGTTGCGTCTGCCGGAGACGATGGCGTGAGACCGGCGCGGACCACGGCGATCGCTGCACTTGCCGCTGTGGCCTTCGTCACACCGGGTTTGGCCCAGCCGTCCAAAAAAAAGCCGGCAGCGCCGGTCGCGAGCACCCAAGCCGATCCAAACGTCGATCTCGCTTACGGTGCCTATCAGCGCGGCTTCTATCTGACTGCGCTGGCCGAAGCGACCAAGCGCGCCAAGCAGAACGATCCCACCGCCATGACGTTGCTCGGCGAGATCTATGCGAACGGGCTCGGCGTCGGCCGCGACGACAAGAAAGCGGCGGACTGGTACCGGCTCGCCGCCAGCCACGGCAACCGCAATGCGATGTTCGCGCTCGCGATGTTCGATTTCGAGGGCCGCAACGGCCCGCGCAATCCGGACGAAGCCGCCAAGTTGCTCGCCCAGGCGGCCAATCTCGGCCATGTGGCCGCGCAATACGATCTCGGTCTGCTTTACCTGCAGGGCCAGCAGTTTCCACAGGACTTCAAACACGCGGCGCAATTATTCCGCGCGGCCGCCGATGCCGGCAATCCGGAAGCCCAGTACGCACTCGCCACCATGTACAAGGAAGGGAGCGGCGTGCCGAAAGATATCGCCGAAGCGATGAAGCTGATGGGGCTGGCTTCCATCGCCGGCAATCTCGACGCCATGGTCGAATACGGCATCGCTCAGTTCAACGGCCAAGGCGTTCCGAAAAACGAGGCCGCCGCCGCGCGGCTCCTGGTCAAGGCAGCCAACCGCGGCAGCCCCATCGCGCAGAACCGGCTTGCGCGCATTCTCATGGCCGGCCGCGGCATGCCCGCCGATCCGACCCAAGCGATCAAGTGGCACATCATTTCCAAGGCCGGCGGCGCCAGCGACCCGGAGATCGACCTGTTCGCCTCCAAGCAAACGCCCGAAGTGCGCGCGGCCGCCGAGAAGGCGGCGAAGAAATGGTTGGCGAACGCGCAGATGGTCCCGCACTCTTGACGGCGAAGGCCCGCGCGGGCAGACCCCGCGGGCCATGCTGCGCTCCGCCCTCCTCAACGTCATGATCGCCGCCGCCCGCAAGGCGGCGCGCGCGCTCAAGCGCGATTTCGGCGAGATCGAAAACCTGCAGGTCTCGCTCAAAGGTCCGGCAAATTTCGTCACGGCCGCCGATCGCCGCGCCGAGGAGACGCTTTACGCCGAACTTTCCAAGGCGCGGCCGGGCTACGGCTTCCTGGGCGAGGAAGGCGGACACCGCGAAGGCGCCGACAAGACGCACACCTGGATCGTCGATCCGCTCGACGGCACCACGAACTTCCTGCACGGAATCCCGCAATTCGCCATTGCCATTGCGCTCGAGCGCGAAGGACTCCTGGTCGCCGGCCTGGTCTACAACCCGGTGACCGACGAAATGTTCACCGCCGAACGCGGCAAGGGCGCGTTCCTCAATGAACGCCGCATCCGCGTCGCCTCGCGCAAGCGCTTGGCAGATTCCGTCATCGCCTGCGGCCTGCCGCATATCGGACGCGGCGACATTGCGCTCGGCGCCAGGGAGACCAGCGCGATGCAGTCGCAGGTGGCGGGCTTGCGCCGCTTCGGCGCCGCCGCGCTCGATCTTGCCTGGGTGGCGGCGGGACGACTCGACGGCTATTGGGAGCGCAACATCAAATCCTGGGACATGGCGGCGGGCACGATCCTGGTGCGCGAGGCCGGCGGCTTCGTCTCCGATTGCGATGGCGGCGACGAGGCGATGGCCAAGGGCGACATCGTTGCCGGCAACGAGGCCATCCAGAAGGACATCCTGGGCGTGCTCAAGCAGGCCGGCCGGGCCTGATCCACCGCAATTTGAACTCAATCGACCGTTTTATGCTCGGTTTCCGGGCACGAGCGCTTTTTCCTTGTCACGGCTCTGTGCCATATTGCTTGGCAGGCCTGCGCATGATCCCGAAAAGCTTGTCCTCGACTTGATCGCGGATGGGCACCGGTTTTCGGATAAGGTCATTCGCGAATACCAAAGCGACGGCTTTTAAGCATACCCGCATGGCAAAAGACCTCGATCCGCTCAAATTGTCCTCGCCCCGCATCTTTTTGTTCCGGATGCTGGTCTTCATCGTGCTCGGCGGGCTGATCGCCTTTCTGCTCTACAAGCAGATCCAGGTCGCGTTCATGGCCAATCCCGGCCTCAACACGCTGATCATCGCGGTTTTATTCATCGGCATCATTCTGGCGTTCCGCCAGGTGATGCGGCTCTATCCGGAAGTCTCCTGGGTCAACAATTTCCGTCTCGCCGATCCCGGCCTTGCGGTCGAGCGGCCGCCGGTGCTGCTGGCGCCGATGGCGGCGATCCTCGGCTCGCGCGCCGGCCGCATGGCGATCTCGGCGCAGATGATGCGCGGTATTCTCGACTCGATCGCCACCCGGCTCGACGAGGCGCGCGACATCTCGCGTTACATGACCGGCCTGCTGGTCTTCCTCGGCCTGCTCGGCACCTTCTGGGGCCTGATCGGGACGGTCAGTTCGGTCGGCGGCGTCATCCAGGGGCTGAAGGCAACCGGCGACGCCGGCACGATGTTTGACTCGCTGCGCGAAGGCCTCGCCGCGCCTCTTTCCGGCATGGGCATTTCGTTTTCGTCGTCGCTGTTCGGTCTCGCCGGCTCGCTGATCCTCGGCTTCCTCGACCTGCAATCGAGCCAGGCGCAGAATCGCTTCTATACCGAGCTCGAAGACTGGCTCTCCACCACGGTCTATGACCAGGCAATCGAGCCGATCGGCTCCGCGGCCGGCGCCGGCGAAGTGCGCTCGGCGATCGAGCGCCTGCGCGACACCATCAACGAGAGCGGCGGCAGCAAGTCGTCCTCAACCGCCATGGCCAATCTTGCGGAAGCCATCCAGGGGCTGGTGCATCACATGCGCACCGAGCAGCAGATGATTCGCGACTGGGTCGACAGCCAGGCCGAGCAGCAGCGCGAGATCAAACGGCTGTTGGAGCTCATGGTGCGCGAGAACGTCAATCGTTGACGCGGCCGAACTGACGAGCGTTGGGTAACAATAATGGCTCTTGCGCGCACCCGCCGTGGCGAAAGCGGCATGAACTACTGGCCGGGCTTCGTCGACGCGCTGTCGACGCTGGTGCTCGGCATCATCTTCCTGCTCACCGTCTTCGTGGTGGTGCAGTTCTATTTACAGCAGGAAGTGCAAGGCAAGGATACCGCGCTGCAGCGCCTCAATGCGCAGATCGCCGAACTGACTAACCTCTTGTCGCTGGAGAAGGGCGGCAAGGCCGACATCGAAAACCAGCTCGCGCAATTGCAGGCCACCCTTGCCACCACCGAAAGCGAACGCGACAAGTACAAGGGTGTCGCACAGGCGATCGGCGCCGGCGTTGACGCCGCGCAAGGCAAGGTCGGCACGCTGACCACCGAGCTCGACAGCCAGAAGAAGATTTCCACGCGCGCGCTGGCGCAGGTCGAAGTGCTCAACCAGCAGATTGCGGCGCTGCGCCGCCAGCTCGCGGCGATCGAGACCGCGCTCGATGCCTCCGAACAGAAAAACAAAGAGGCGTCGAGCCGTATCACCGAACTCGGCCAGCGCCTCAACGTGGCGCTGGCGCAGAAGGTGCAGGAGCTGACCAAGTACCGCTCCGACTTCTTCGGCAAGCTGCGCCAGATCCTCGGCAACCGGCCCGACATGCGCATCGTCGGCGACCGCTTCGTGCTGCAATCGGAAGTGTTCTTCGACACCGGCAAGGCCGACCTCAAGATTGAAGGCGACGCCGAGCTCGACAAGGTGGCCGGCGCGCTGATCGAGCTCGAAAAGCAGATCCCGTCCAACATCCCCTGGGTGTTGCGCGTCGACGGCCACACCGACGTGCGGCCGACCTCCGGCGTCGGGCAGTTCAAATCGAATTGGGAACTGTCGGCGGCGCGCGCGATCTCGGTGGTGCAATATCTGATCAGCAAGGGCGTCGAGCCGCAGCGCCTGATGGCCGCCGGCTTCGGCGAATTCCAGCCGATCGACACCGGCACCACCGAAGACGCCTATCGCAAGAACCGGCGCATCGAGTTCAAGCTCACCGAGCGCTAAATGCGCTTTTTGACGGCCGCTATTTGTGATAATTTGCGGACATGAACAAAATCGCCGAAAATATCCTCGATCGCATCGCCGACTGGCCGCAGGAGGCGCAGGAGGAGTTGATGCAGGCGATTGTCGATATCGAAGCCAAACATTTCGGCGTTTACCATTTGTCGGATGACGAGCGCGCCGCGGTGCGCGAAGGCGTCGCGCAAGCTGAACGCGGCGAGTTCGTCGCTGACGACATAATCGCGGCGTATTTCGAAAAACATCGCGGATGAGGGTCCGATATACGCCGCGCGCATTCTCCGATCTCGATGCTATTCGCACTTATATTGCACAACACAATCCGGCGGCGTCGGGTAGAGTGGTCGCGCTGATCGAAAAGATCGTCTTTCGGCTGGGCAATTTTCCTGAATCCGGGCAGCGATCCGACGAATTCGACGTGCGCGTCATCTATTCGACTCGATACCCGTACCGCATCTATTATCGGGTAGCTTCCGGCGAGATTCTGATTCTCCACATCAGACATGCCGCCCGCCGGCCTCTCGAACCAGGCGAAGTGTAATGTGATGGCAGTCTATGTCGACGAGGCGATCTGGCGGTGGCAGGGGCGCAACTGGTGCCATCTGCTTGCCGACGACATCGACGAACTGCATCGCTTCGCCGCATCGCTCGGTCTGCACCGCATCTCCTATCAAGGCCCGCCCAAGACCGCCTCGCCGCATTACGACATCACGTCCTACGAGCGCCGCCGCGCGCTTTGCTGCGGCGCGGTCGCATGCGACCGCACCGCCATCGTCGCGATTGCCCGTCAGTTGCGCGGCAGGCTGCCAAGCCGGCGCCGCGAAAGCCGGCGCGCCTGACCATGGCGGGGGGCGACATCAACCTGCGGCCTTACGGTGACGCCGACGAAGACGCGGCCATCGAGCTGTGGCGGCGCACCTGGGCGCACCATTTTCCGCAGATCGATTTCAACGCGCGGGTCGCCTGGTGGCGCGAGCGCTGGCGTCAGGAACTGGTGCCGGTCGCGCACGTCATCATTGCCGAGCAGGCCGGCAAGTTCGTCGGTTTTGTCACCGTCGACCCCAAGACCATGTATCTCGACCAGATCGTGGTGGCGCCGGAAGCCTGGGGCTCGGGCGTGGCCGATGCGCTGTTGCTCGAAGCCATCCGCCTCTCGCCCGAAGGGCTCGATCTTTTGGTCAACAAGGACAACGCCCGCGCCATCCGCTTCTACGAAAAGCACGGCTTCAAATATGCCGGCGAGGACAAGAACCCGGTCTCGGGCGTTCCGGTGAACAGGATGAGTTGGCGGCCGCAATCCGCCTCGTCTTGAAAAGCGGCTTGAGATGCGAGCGACCGGCGTGACCGCATAAAAACAGGCCGCAGACCCGCTTTACTCCGAAAGCCGCCATTCACAGCGGCAGATAGGGTGTCGGCGAAGTGCCGATCTGCGGACGAATGCACCGCGGCAAAAAAACGTGTCTATTCGATCACTTCATCGGCAAGCGCGAGCAGCTTGGTTGGCCCGCTCTTGAAAGTAATGCCCCTCAAGGCTCGTTGGGATTTGTGTAGAATCGATCCTCATTCGGCAAAGCCATCGGCTGGTGAGGGCGCCCCATGTAGGCTTTGAATGTCTCTTTCAAAAACAGCGACGGCGAACTCTTGTTTGCCAATTCGAGAATACGGTTCTGCATTTCGCTCACTCGACGAGGATATTTGTCGGCAAAATTCCTCGTTTCCGCTGGGTCCTTGGAGAGGTTGTAGAGTTCAATTTTCGGCGGTAATACCGTGCGCCAAAATAACTTCCAATCGCCTTCGCGAACCGCCGCGCGGAACATTTCCACGCTATAGACAACCTCGTGACGCGAAGATGGTTTGCCCTGCGTAATCGTCGGCCAGATATCGACGCCATCGAGCGGTTTACTCTTGCTGAGCGACGCGCCGGCAAGTTTGGCCAGCGTCGGATAATAGTCCACGATGTGCGTCATCTGTTTGATGACGGTCTTCGGTTTGATTTTGCCGGGCCAATTGACGAGAGACACAACTCGCGTCCCCCCCTCGTAAAGCATTCCCTTGCCGTCGCGATATGGGCCATTGTCAGCAGGCGGCGCCCCCTTTTGCTTAATCTCGCCTGCAAACTTAGCGTCCTTCACGCCACCATTGTCGCTTTGGAAAATAATCAGCGTGTTGTTGCGCATTCCCCGTTGTTCGAGCGCTTGGATCACCTTACCGATTTGATCATCCATCGCGGTGATCATTGCCGCATATGTGCGCCGCGCGGGATCGGCAATGTTCTTGTATTTGTCGATGTATTCTTGGGGCGCTTGGTAGGGCGTGTGAGGTGCCGTAAAGGCAAGGTAAATGAATAGCGGCTTACTGGTATCGTGCTGATTGATAAACTTAACAGCGTCCTGACCCAGCAATGTCGTTACGTATCCGTCCTCTTTGAGAAGCTCATTATTGCGATACCAGTCGGTTTGCCCATGGACCTGATGCGAAAAATAATCAATTTCGCCAATCAGCGCGCCATAAAAATAATCAAAGCCCCGTTGCCGCGGCCAAAACTCGCGTTTGGCATGTCCCAGATGCCACTTCCCGATAAGTGCAGTTGTATATCCAGCCTCTTTCAATGCCTGAGGCAGCAGCCATTCATCAGTCGGAATGCCGTATGTCTGTTCCGGCAAGATGACCACGGTCTGCAGGCCATATCGCATCGGGTACCGACCCGTCATTAAGGCCGCCCGCGTCTGCGTGCACATCGGTTGAACGTAAAATTGATCGAACGTGGCGCCGGCCTGAGCAAGCTGGTCGATGTTGGGGGTTTTGATATCGGACCCGTGAAATCCGACGTCTTTCCAGCCTAGGTCATCCGCCAAAATGTATATGATGTTTGGCTTGAGAGCCGTCTTCTGCGCCATAGCATGACGTGGCAATGCGACCCCGCCAACGAGAACCATCAGAATCGCGACAGAGGTGCGACCAAATCCCAGCAAGTTCATTTATTGCTCCGCCTTTGTAAGCATAAACGGCACTCCCGTTGGCAAAATGGCTGCTTCGCCTCTAGGGCCAAAATGGCCACACCAATTACAATAGGGGTTTGAAATCAGCAATGGAATTTAGTGTTAAATTTGCGCCGCAGAAATCCCAAGCCACGCAAGTCCGCTAAAGGTCATTCGCGGCCACGCTCATCGGTGTGCGCCCCTCGTTCGTCCGCAGTGCTTCCAACAGGCGACAAAATGATGCGTCACGGCGAATGACTCGAAGTGCCAACAGCGACCAAACGCGCCCTTCGAATGGCCTTAGCGGTATCAGCGGCCTCTTCAAACCATACCGGCGATTTTGGCGCACATCGGCGGCGCCAACCTCCCTTTGTTTTCAATCGGAGCGGTGCTAAACACTTGTTACTGGAGCCGTGGAGGACAATCCCCTCAAAGCAACGCGGCTCCAACGATGCCACGAACACATGTACGGCATCCGGCCCCGGTCCTTACGGATCGGGGCCATTCGTTTTCGTATCGAGGCGGCCCAATCGAAAAAGCGAGCCCAAGAGTGCGGGCTGAGGCGATCAGCAGCCCGATTGCGCCGTACTTGTTGGACGTACTACATTGCGTTTCAAACTTTTAAGCGCAGGGCACTTTCCAGCCACAGAAGGTCCGACGATGCGAGCCACTAATTGGGCCTTGCTTGTTTCTCTGGTGTGTACGGGCATTTTCTGCAACGCCGCAAAAAGCGATGTGCTCATAAAAAATGACGGTGGCGGCGATATCCCTCAATACGTCGCCCGGTATCTGGCTCTGCAACTGAGTGGCGAGCGAGTCGTCATCGAAGGAGACTGCCTCTCCGCCTGTACGCTGGCGCTTGGCTTGCTGGCTGAGAACCGGCGATGCTTTACCAAAGACGTACGGCTCGGCTTTCACGCCGCTTGGACGATCGCCGGTGGGGTCCGGACAAGGGACCCTTTCGGCACGGCTTTATTCTGGTCGGTCTACCCCCCGAAAATCCGATACTGGATCAGCCGGCACGGCGGCCTGACGGAAAAAGTGATTTATCTCGAAGGTAAAAAACTCGCCGCCATGTATCCGCCGTGCGGGAGTCCGAGCCGATCCCGACGGCGCTGACAGGACACGCGACTGTACCGGCCTCCACTCCCTTCAGCCGCCCGTCGTCAGTTCGCAGGTCTGTGTTATCGGCTCGGGGAGCGCTTGGCCCTTCGCCAATTCGTATCCGATTGCGCGGAGCACGCCATTCGCCGGGCACATCTCGACCGCGAGACGGGTCTGTGAATTCAGGATCGGCGGCGATACCCACCCGAAACTTCCGACAAAGGGATGGCGCCATGCCGCGATGGAGTCGTGTCTCGTGCGGCTGTTTTTTGCCGCTTCGTCGAAGGTGCGCGTGAAAAGCGCCTCGGCGGCGACGCGTGCTTCCCAGGACGGCTGGCTCTCGAACCAGTCGTTGGCGGCCCCGGTATCGGAATCGCGGCTCGCATAGCCGTCTTCCGTGCGCTCGATCACGCACAGCTCACCACGATGGCAGCCAACCAAGGTGTAGATCGCGGGACGGGCGATCGGCGTCGACTCCAGGCAAGACTTCGCTTCGCCGAAAGTCTTGCAGGTCTCGAACACCTGACGCAGCAGATGGTCGGGCGGAATTTGGCGGTTCCGCCACGCCTGCCTCGCATTCAAGGCCATATCATAGGGACGCAACCACGGTCGCCGCGTGCGCCGCCACATCGGCGCCTGGTTGATGCAAGCAGCGAACCGTCCTGGTGCCGACGCTGTCAGGATTCCGACATAGCCGGGCCACGTCACGCTGTCGAAATTGCCAACGGCTCCGTGCATCCGCGCGACTTCGACGTGACGGCCGAGCCCCGGAAACGGCCAATCGAGCGTGCGCACGAGCCATGGCGCAGCGTCTTGCTCGCAGGCAAGCGCAGTGCACCCCCACTGATAGCAGCCATTTAAAAACCATATGCCGGGGAAACCGAGTTCGGTCGCGATAGCGTCGACCTCCGCCGCATAAGGCGAACGTGATCGCAAAAGCCAGCGGCGAGTGATGAGATCGATGGCCGGTAAAAAACCCACCGCGATACGCGGCAACCAGTCGACGCAACTGTCGCGCAACGCTCTTGCCCGCGCGCGGCCGTCGATCGCGTGCCGGACAGGCCCATTGTCCTCAAGATCGACGATTGGAATAGGAACGAGTTTCAAGGCCGATGGCATCATTTTCTCGTCTTTGCACGGACGCTCCAACAATAACAACAATATGTTCGCTTCAGAGCATTGGAGGCTTTGGATCATTAGAAGACGCAAGGACCCTCAAGTCGATGCCCGCTTTGCCCTGAAGGCAGATATCCAATTGCCGGAACAGCAGGTCTGCCAAGGGTCAATGACGGCGAAGCTAATCAAGGACGATACTTTTCTGTCCGCTTCGCCCGCGAAAGCGGACTTTCGGCCGCGGCCGCGGAATGGTCGCGACGGGCCATAAGCAGACAAGTGCGGGTGCGGTTGGATTGTCCGCCACTGGCAAGCAATCAAACAATTGGAACCGCGGGCAACGTCAATTTGCAATGGTAGTATTTTACAATTCGGATCTGTTACCCATAATTGAGCAATTTCACTGATCAATAGCGCGCAACCATTTTAACGCAATGTAAGTATCAAAAACTCTTTTTGAACTTCTTCAAGTTAAATTCCCACAACAATACCCCAATCTTTAGGTGTCGGGCGGCATCTTTCTTATCGACGATGGGATATTTGCGCCATGAACAAATTCGGATTCAAGGCGATGCTACCGACGTATTGAATTGTGGAAGCAATCTCGACATGAGCGCAATTATTCACAGGCCAAAATTTCAGCGTGGTGATGACATCTTTTCGGAACGCCGATGGCGAGAATATCTCGACGAGGTTCGCGTCTACGGCGAAAAAATGGAACAAGAAATACGCTCGCTGCGCGAGAACGGTGAACTGTTGCTAACCATCATTAATTTGATACCGGTCGCGTTTTTTGTGAAGGATCACAAAAGCCGCTTTTTTCTAATGAATCGCGCCTGCGAAGAGCAATGGGGAATGTCTTTCGCCGACTTGCGCGGCACCGATGCGAGCCAATTTTTTCCTCCAGAACAGATGGAGCAGTTTCTGGCCATGGATCGATCGATCTTCGAAGGCCGCAAGCCGGTAGAATTCGAGGAGACATTCTGGAGCGCTGCTAAAAAGGCCGATCGGATCGGCTACACGTTCAAGCGGCCCATGTATGACGCGAGCGGCAACCCGCAATATCTCGTCTGCGTAACCCTCGACATCACGGAACGCAAACTTGCGCAAGCCGCCTTGCTCGCCAGCGAAAAGGAATTGCTGGTTTTGGCCACGACCGATCCGCTCACAGAACTGCCAAACCGCCGTCAATTCTTTGCTCGGCTCGCAGAAGAATTCGCCAGGGTACGGCGACTCGGAAATCAGCGCTGTTCGATCTTGATGATCGATCTCGACCGTTTCAAGTGGATCAACGATACGTACGGTCACGCTATGGGCGACGCGGTGTTGCGACATTTCGCCCAATTTATGCGCAAATCGCTTCGTGACATCGACATGGCGGCACGAGTGGGCGGAGAAGAATTCGCCGTCATCCTGCCGGGTTCCGATTTGGCAGCCGCCCGAACATCGGCGGAGCGGCTGCGTGAGATCGTGGCCAAGACCCCGCTCGTTCGCGACGGAAAGACCATCTCGATAACGGTCAGCATTGGTGCTGCCACCATCGTTCCGGGCGATTCTGAGGCCGATCAGACCCTCATTCGAGCCGATAGGGCGCTCTACCGCGCGAAAGAAAATGGGCGCAATCAGGTAGAGGTGATGGCAGCCGATCAATCGGATGCACGCCGTTTTGCCTCTTAGATGGCGTCGGGACGGTTCGCGACACGGCACAACCGTCGGCACGGTCATGCCCTCACGACGAGCTTTCTTTGCTAGGACCACATTCCTGCCATCATATAGGATTATATGCCTTTCATCCCGCCCTCGCGACCGAGGGGTGTCTGCAGCATCTCGGACATGGGGCGGGGAGCGGTGGCCGGGGAATGACGTCACGCTGGAGATGCAGCGCGACGGCCCGGCGGTCCAAGCCGCATGTGTCCCGGCGCGCACACCGCGCGTCACCGGGCCCCGTGATGGCGGGCCGGCGGCCGGTCACAGGCCTTGCCGGATCCGACCTGGGCCTCCAGCGGTGGATAGGCGCTTCTAGAGCAAGAGACCGCCTGAAAGGTCAGTCCACCGGGATGTAGCTCATTCCAATGTTTTCGCGGGGTTGCACTGTCAAACCTGCCTAAGCGCGCGCATTGAACGCAAAGGGCTTTCTGGCCAAGTGTCAAACCGCTTGGCCGTACGCTCGCGCGCCTACGCGCTCGATCCCGCGTGCCTGAAACCTGACACCACCCCCAGCATTTCCCCGCGTGCACGGCCGCCGCTGCGCCCGCGCGCCTATCCGAAAATGAAAACCCCGCCAGCGCGGTCAACGCTGACGGGGCAAACCTATGGAGGCATTCGCTATGCCCGCTCTATCTACGCCGACCACCACCAACGCGCAAGCGCGCCCTGCGCAATCTAAAATTCACGTCGCGGAGAACATCACCGCTGACCTGTGCCCATTCAGCGGCGTCATCACCTTGAGCGAGAGCAGCGGCCCCGACCGCACCGAAACAATTTGTCTCGGGGCCGATGACATGCCGCGTCTTTTTGAGGTGCTGCGATATCTCGCCGACCAAGCGGCCAAGATCAACTCGTGGCACGACGACGAGCCCATCGTCGACAAGCCGCCTACCCGCATCAATGCCAATGCTGAGCGCCAGCGCCGCTACCGCGCGCGCAAGCGCGGTGAGTCCGTAACCCATGTCGCACGGCACCGTAACGCGAGCGCCGCGACGAACACCGTAACGGGAGATCGTAACGCAAAACCCGCGCGGCAATGAACCGCGCGGGTCGGAAGGACAGGCCCAGCCCGCCACGGGTTGATCGAGCCTGAAACGAAGGCGGGTCGGCTGGCTGCTGACCCCGCCTACGCTGGCAACATATAGCGCCTTCCGCGTTGCCAGCCAATGAGCAGCCCACCCTGCGCCGGCGGGATCGTGCCGGGCCTACCCCAGCCGGCGGGGCGCGTGCCGGAAACAAAATTCCGGGCAACGCTGTCCCCATTGCGACCCGGACCGTGAGGACGCCCCGCGAGGAGCGACGGTCGCCGGCACCCCCGGCTCGGTAATACGCAACGCGCGCGCACGGTATGGCGCGCAGGAACCTAGCGTTGGGGCGCGCCGAAAAAAGCGCCCGGAGACGGCGGTCAAAAGCCGCCGGGCCGAAAAGGCGAAGGGCACTGAGTATCCGGCGGCAGGAGCCGCCCCCCTCATACCGGGGCGTGAGTCTGGAAAAGGTAGAGCAGGTTTGGTGCTCTGGTCTTTTTCAAACTCACGGGAGAAAGGGGGAAGCTATGGCTAAAACGCAAGCGGGCCGTAACGCCGTGACGTAACGCGCACCGTAACGCCGTAACGCTTTCACCGTAACGGCAACGGGTGTAAACCCCGGCCATGCTGCCGTTCTCGTACAAGTGGCCCGTGCGCTGCGCCCACTGCCGTCACACCGCTGAGATCAACGCCAGCGCCGCCGATCTCGCGTGCAAGGTGCTTGTCTGTAGCTGCTGCGGCAAGCGCCAAGCCTTCGCGCCGGAAATGATCGTGCGCGCACCACGTCGGCCTAACGGGCGAAGGGCACGCGCGGCGCGGCAAGTGCTGGCGACGATGCAGCCGGGCGAGCTTGACGATCCGATCAGCGATCTATGGGCGGTGGGGTAGCGAAAAGATGAGCCGCTTACTGCAGGTTGCGAAAAGAGCCGCGCAAGCAAATTTTTTTTTCGCCGCTGGCAGCGCAGGTTAGCGCCAAATTTCAACGAGCGCGAAAGATGTGCGCTTGCATCAACCGATGCGACCGATCCACACTGTGCATCGGATCGAGCGAGCCGGCATCCCGCGCCAGCGTCCAGAGCCACAGCGACCAGCGCCCAATGGGCCAGCGTCCAAGTGCCAGCGACCAAGACGGGCCTCGATCCACTGGCTGGCGAGCCAGTTCTAGGCATGGCGAGGCAGGGAACCGAAAGGTTAGGCCACCGGGGGTCGCTCTCCGGTGGCTTTTCGTTTGGGTCCTTCCCGGCGAGGTGCCACGCAGGTCCGGGCCTCGCGTTATTTTCCCCGCTGATATGAAAATTGCATTTAGCGGGGCGCGCTCTAGCTCGGCTTCGGGCAAGGTGCCGATGCGTTGGGCTTCCTGCGCGCGGTTTTTGTCGAGATCGATTTTCTTGAGGTAGGCGCGAAACTTTGTCCCGCGCCGGGACAAAGTTAAGTCGCTGCGTTCACCTTGCGCGCGCTCTAGCTCGGCTTCGGGCAGGGTGCCGATGCGTTTGGCTTCGACGGCGCGAGGCCACTCAAGCTTGAGGGTTTTTTTCACATAGGCCGTAAAAGAGTGTACGGCCCGTACATCCTTTTTCCCACGCCCCGGCCCGTGCCCCCGCTCCACCTCCGCCAGCAATTGCCCGAGCCGCCAGCGGGCGCGTTGTGCTATTATCGCCGTCATGGTGACGCCGAAAGGACCACGCGCCGCGTCTCTCGTTAAGGTGAGCAACGAGCGCGCCCGCTTGGCCCGAGCACAGGCCGAGCTTGCCGAAACGAAATTAGCGCGCCAGCGGGGCGCGCTGCTCGACGCTGATGCCGTTGAGCGCGAGTGGACGAGCATCTTGGCGCAGGTGCGCGCCGGGATGCTCGCGGTGCCGTCGCGGTGCGCTGCGCGGTTGCCGCATCTATCGGCGCATGACGCGGCCGAGATTGACGCCGAGGTCAGGGCGGCATTGACCGAGATTGGGACCAGTTAGCGGAATGTCGGCTTTTGGGGAACAGCGGGCCGAGCAGAAAGGTATCCCGGACGCCATCACGGTAAAATGGTCGAAATTACCTTCACTCTTCCGCAATCTTATGAGCGTCAGACTGTGCAATCGGGCAACAAAGGCGCTTCGGAGCAGCCTAGCTCGTTGCAGGCCGATTTTCAAATTATACGGGTGACACCATGTGTGCTGAAAAGACCATTGTTCCTGTGAAATCGTCCACAACCCTAATGCAAGAGGCAGGTCTCTGCTTCGACGTCGCCAAGACCCAGCATGAGGCTGCGGACAGGCAGCAGGCGAATGCAGAGCAGCAACATAGGAATTCGGACCAGCAACAGGAGAACGCAGAACAACAGCACGCGAACGCAGAACAACAGCACGCGAACGCAGAACAGCAGCACGCGAACGCAAAATACCAACAGGAGAAGGCAAACGAACAGCACGGGAAGGCAGAGGAACAAACCAAAAAAGCCGACGAACTGAACATCAGTGCCGACAAATTCGAAGGTCTGGGGCAATCGTTGTTATCTAAGGCGGTCGACGCCCGAGGAGGGGAGGATACATTGGCCGGTCGGGGCGTAATTTTGGCTGGGGTACAAACAAAAAGTAGCACACGTCAGCTATGGTCTTTCCGTGACGAGCCGCACTCGAACTAGCGACTTTTCCTAGGCATGTCCCCATATGTTTTAGATGGTATTTGCCACCATCCGCGCCCGCGCGCTCTCCGCGCTCATTCCGCCGCCACGCTTGCACCTCTCGCAATGGATCGAGCGCGAAATCGTTTTGCCGGAAGGCACCTCGGCGTTGCCCGGCCGCGTGCGGCTGTGGCCCTTCCAGCGCGAGATCGCCGACGCGATATCCGACCCGCTGATCGAGCGCATCACTTTACGCCGAGGCCAAGGGCGGTGCTGGCGGAGATCGGAACGAACTAGGGCAATGGTCGCTGTTGGGGGCATAGCGGACAAAGGCCGATTTTGGTCGCGGATTGTTTGTGCGCTAATGACCAAGAGTTCTGAAAGTGCTTGACCCCAACCGGCCGATTAGAGAAGCGGACATTCGTTGATGGCAGTTCCGGTTGGCTTAGTGCGCCAACCCAATATTGGTTTCCATATTGCGATCTGATCGCCGAGGTTGTAATTTTCAAATAGTTGCCCTTGAAGCGAGACAGGCCGAATTCTTCGCAAGGTGAAGCGGGCGATATTTCTACCCATCGGCGGGTAATCCTTTTACATAGCCGGACTTTTTGCGCCTGCCCTTGTGCTGTTTGCTAGCAACATCGCGCAGAAAGCAAGAAATGCCCGTGGTGAAGTGGCAACGCGTTTTCCAGTTTGTCGCGTTTTGCGAACAGCAGAGCCTTGTCCTTACGGGCTACTGGAATTTTCCCAGAGGATGAACGCCGCATGGCCGATAAGAAACAACACCCCTCGTTTGACCCCGCAAATTTTCTCTCAAAATCGAACGGTGGACGAGCCGTATCGACATATGCGGCTAATCAAACAATCTTTCGGCAGGGCGATACCGCTGATTCAGTATTTTATATTCTGTCAGGCAACGTCAAGCTTACGGTGACCTCTGAGGAGGGCAAGGAAGCGGTTGTGGCTATTCTGAAAGCCGACGATTTTTTTGGAGAAGCTTGCGCGAACGGAGCGACTCTACGTTTGTCAACAGCGGCCACTCTGGCGGAATCCACGATCACACGAATAACGAAAGGAGAGGTCCATAATTTGATCCAAGATGAACCGGCGTTTGCCGAGTTTTTTATCTCGCACATCTTGGGCCGCGAGAGGCAAATTCAGGCGGATCTGGTCGATCAGTTATTCAACTCAAGCGAGAAACGTCTGGCGCGGGCGCTTCTGATTCTTGCGAACTTTGGCGAAGATGGCGAGGTCCAGCCATTGCTGGCGAAAATCAGTCAAGAGACATTAGCTGATATGATCGGTACGACACGAGCGCGCGTCAACTTTTTCATGAACAAATTCCGCCGGTTGGGCCTGATTGATTACAACGGCCGAATTGAAGTCCGCCGTTCCTTGTTGAACATGGTTCTGCATGAAAGGCCGGAAATCGAAAGTAGAGTGGAGCGACCCCTATAATCGTCGTGCGGTGCATCGGTCGTGAATGGCACAAAGCGGACAATCGCGGCGGCGCAACATTTTGGTCGCTTTTGGATAAGAGCGGACATCGCACTATAGCCGCAGATTTGGCGATGCCGCGCGCGACACCATATCCCTTGAATGGGCAATACGCTGGCCATTATCCGCGTCCGCGCCTTGGCTGCGCTGATCCCGCCGCCGCGTTTGCACGAGCCTTCAACAAGGCGGGCGTCGATGTACCCGCATGCGCGCCTCGCTGCTGCTGCTGTCAGTCTGCGGAACGGGACACTTGGACCGCAAGACCGCGATCTACTCGCCACAATGATTGAGCGCATTGCCGCCGGTGAAGATGCGGCCGCAGCACTCGGCGTCAAGCGCGCCCCCGGCCAGCGTACTTTGCGAACATGCGCCGCGCTCGCCGAACGTGACCGGCTGCTACGCGAGGCTGCCAAACGCTTTTACGGCGGTTTGCCGGTGGCGGCGCAGGCACAGCACCTTCATGTTCAACTAACGCGCTACAGCGCTATCGCGTGGGTGCGTGAGCGTGCTTGTGAGGCTTGCCCCGACCGTCACCGAGGGACGATTCACGAATTGCTTTGGCGCGTGCTCAGGCTCCACGACCGTGTGCTCTCAGCCCGGTCTTTGCGGCTAATTCTGGCAACGAGCTAGTAGCTTTTAGATGCCAACGAACGCGCCCATTTTCATGTGCAGAACATGGAGCGCCGCATGACCGATGTCGCCCAAGCGCAACCGCTAGCAAGTGTGCCTGCGATAATTCGGCTTAACGCCGATCCGCTCGATTGGCCGCGAATCCCCAAGCCTGTCAAAGAAAAGCTCAGGCGTTTGCGCCGTGCGCGCGACGACGCTCGGCTCGTCTTGCGCGCAATCGCCGACGAACGGCAGGCGGCTTGGGAAGCAAAGCGCGCCGCTGAGGCTCGCTTAAAGATTTTGACGGGCGGGCGGCCCGACAGTGCTTGGTACGGATTCGCTCAACATGCGAGCTTCCAGCGGCTGTCAGATGATGACCCGCAGGTGAGCGTTGCGTTAGAAAAGCTGGAAGATGCGAAAGCGGACATTGAGCGATTAAATCCGCTCGTTGACGCGCGCTCGCATCAATCTTCTCAGGTTGGACGGTTGGTAAGCTCGGTTGAGAACTATCTTGCCGAAGGTCTCAGCGGCGTCCGCGATACAATCAAATTATATCAAGGGCCTGCACCGTTTCCTCATAAGGGTGAAAGCCCCGTCGATGCCGTCGAGCGCTGCCGTCGCCGCCTTCGCGAACTTGATGCCGACCGTCACCGTGTCGCGTCCGCTCCGTGGCCCTCAGCCGAAGCCAAGCGGCGTGCGCGCACTGAAATCGACGCGTTGGCCGAACGAGGCCAGCCGAGCGCGCTGCCGCTCGTCGAGAGCAAAGACGGGCCAATTCGCTGGGCAGAGCGGTCATATAGCGACGTGCTCATCGGTGATCGGTTGGTCAGCGCGGTCGGCGATCCGCAAGCGTTGCCGCTGCTGTTCTGGCTTCATCGTGACGCCATCATCTCGAAGATCGAGGCACAGATCGACGCTATTGCCGACGATGCGAATGCCCTAACCGAGCAGGAACGCGCGGAACAAATCGGCGAAATCGACCGGGATCGGTTGGCCGTTCAACGTGAAGAGGAACATTGGGTTGGTAAAGCGATTGACGATGGCATGACCATGCTTCGCCGCCCCTCTGCTGATCCGCGCGCCGTGCTTGGGCTTGCCGACGATATGCCTGCTCCAATGAAAGCCTGACCGACAATGCCTCCAATATCGGTCGGGTGAGCGCGAGGGGCCAGCGGGAGCCCGATGACCTCCGGCTGGCCCCGAGGGCTTTAAGAAAACGATCATTAGGGACCGTAAAGTTGCATCGATGCGATGCCGGTCCGCGCCGCTCAATTTTTGAGCATATTTGGACAATTTGATTTCCGCGTTTCCGCTTCCTGAGAGGTGAATATGAACATAGGCGATCAACTGGAACTCGCGCGACATCTTGGCGTATCGGATAGGCGCATCCGGCAGTTGGAGGCCGAGCAGGTCGTCGAACGACTCGATGATGGGGGTTATGACCTTGATGCCAGTGCGCGGCGTTATCGGTTATATGCGAACCGCGACACCGACGCCGCTTGTCTGGAAGTCGAGGTGGCCACGAAGGACCTCGCCGACTTGTTCGACCGCATGCGGGAGGAAACCGACATTCAGAAGCGATGTTTGATCGCTAAACGGGACGGTCATGCGATTGGGCGATTCGACAGCGCGATGGCCCTAGCCAATTCGCTCGCACCGGAACACGCAAGGCAAATGCTAGGGACTTTTAGAAATCTAATTGTTGGCCGAGCATGCAGTGATTTTCTCGAACTCTGCGGAATTCGGCTCGACATCCCTGCGGAAGATTTGCAAGCGGCCGCTTTTGAACCGTAAACGCAAAATCCGCGTTGCCTCCGTGATGGCCGCTCTTGTCCAAAAGCGACCAAATTGTTGCGCTGCCGCGATTGTCCGCTAAGTGCGGTGATTTCAACCGGTCGCCGCAACACATTGGCTAAATCGCTCTGCTGGTGACTGGAAGTCCAGCGTTTTCCTGGGCCGCTCGTTGAGCTGGCGCGCCACCTTGTTCAGCTCGGCCTGGGAGTACGCCGCGAGATCAAGACCCTTGGGGAAGTACTGGCGCAGCAGGCGATTGGTGTTTTCGCTTGAGCCGCGCTGCCAGGGGCTTTGCGGGTCGCAGAAGTAGACGTCGATATCAGTTTCCATGCTGAACCGCTTGTGATCGGTAAGTTCCTTGCCGCGATCCCAGGTCAAGGATCCGTAGAGCTCGTCGGGCAGCTTCCTTGCCTGCCGGATCAGTGCGTCGACCACGGTTTGCGTTTCCCTGTTCGCGACCTTGGCGAGCATCACATAACGCGAGTGGCGTTCGACCAACGTGACGATGTAGCTGTTCTTCGATCCACAGAGCAGGTCGCCCTCCCAGTGGCCCGGCACGGCCCGATCCTCGACCGACGCCGGTCGCTCACTGATCGAGACAGCATCCGGGATGCGGCCACGCTGATCTGCCTTCGCTGTTGCGTGCCGCGAGCGCCGGATTGGCCGTCGGGACCGCAGATGCTCCATCAGCTCTTTCTTCAGCACGCCGCGGGCCTGCACATAAAGGCTACGATAGATGGTCTCGTGAGACACGCGCCACGCCTCAGTCTCTGGATACGTCCGCTTCAGCCAGCCTGCAATCTGCTCGGGCGACCAGTTGAGCTGCAGCTTTCTAACAACAGCCTGCCGCAACTGGCCATGCATCGCCAACTTGCACGGCTTGGGGCGCAACGCCTGCTTCCAAGCGAGCTTGTCGGCCGCCGCAGCCCGGTACCGATCCACCCCGCCGTTGCGACTGATTTCGCGGCTGACCGTCGATGCTGCGCGAGACAGCATCCTCGCTATTGCCCGGATCGATTGGCCTTCCGCAATGCCCCGAGATATCTCCTCGCGCTCCGCCATCGTCAGCGACAGACGGGACCGGCGCCGGGCCGGCGGCATGATCCCGCCGCTGGGCCTCAAATGCGCAAAAATGCAGGAAGACGGCTTGCCAAAAGCGCGCCCGATCGACTTCAGGCCTTCACCCTTCTTCCAGCGCTCCCAAAGCTCCGCACTCTGAGCCGCTGTAAAACCAACCCGATGATACATCGCCATCGCTCCACGTCCTCGGTTTAAGGTACGTGTTGCGCTGATCAGTTGAACTCACCGCCACAAACAGAC
>CAWIXF010000003.1:0-801788 GCA_963840065.1 uncultured Alphaproteobacteria bacterium
GCGGCATCGATAATGAATGGTTTACCGGCGAACTTCCTATCGTCGAAGCAAAGCTCTTACCGGTCATACACATGAGGAAATAACCTGGATGGGCGGCGAGAGCATTATCATCGAGACAAGATTGCGTCTTGGCGGTTTTGCGCAAGCCGCGGCGTTTCCTTTGCAGGCCTACCAGGGCGGATCCCGAGATCATGATCGCGAGAACAACAAGCGCATGTATGAGATCGTGGTCGCCGAGCACCCGGATTTCAAAATTCCGTTTTTCGCCTGCCGCGGTGTCCCCTCCGGAATCGACATCCGCAAGGTAATCAAGAGCGGCATCACGCCGGATATGAACATCGGCATCGCCGGGCGAAATGGCGGACAGATAGGCGCCGGCCTTGTCAGAGCTCATGGCAGTTGCTTCGAATCTGCGTTGACGGCTTACCGGCAGCGATACGGATCCACCGACATAAACTGAGGGTTGTGCCGTGGCGCCGGTTCGACGACGCGACTTAGGTTGCGCCTCATAACCAAAACCGGCATAGGTGCTATCGATCGAATTGCCCCCGCGCCGACCGCTCACTGGATATATATTTCACTTGCCCGGCCGCACAGTTTACCGCCCTCGCCAAAGGCAGTTGCCGATAGAGATCCTTAGCTCGGCTGCGTGATCGATTGGGGCCGTACGGTGGCGCTTTCGCGAGTAGCTCCGGGGCTCTGTTTTACCATCGGAAATCCAGGGACATAGCGTAACGCGGGATGAGGGTGAACCGGCCGATCTCGCTGGATCAGATACGGCATTCGGTTGCCGCCGCCAAAGCCAGTAACGGTGTAGTATTTTCCGACTGCGGCAGCGATCAGCTCGATCCTACGTCGTGCGGTCGAAGCGCACAGCTTCAGCGACTATGTCAAAGTAGAGATTTTTCCGATTGCTGGTGGAATCTGCCGATCGACGAGACGATCGCAGCCCTGAATTTCCCGCCTAAGACCGGCGCTATGAGTGGCGCGGTAATATGAAATCAAGCTACCGCGGAATTACCTGCGGTCAGTAAGTAATTGCCATCGTCATCCCGGACTAGGGTTTTCATGACGCGGACTTCTCCCCACGCTCGCAAAAACTCGGGCCACGGAACCTCGCGATTCAGGTCGACGACCTCGGAGAACTGTTGCGGATGGGAATCAAGCTGCTTCACGATCTTCTCGGCCAACGGGCTCATATGTAGTCCTTGAGGTTTACGCGATCTCTGCCGTAGTGGCGCATTCGCTGATAGGACTTCTTCGGCACGCCTTCCGGTATCGTTGCATCTATTCCCAATTTTGCGGTGAGCGGCAGGCCGCCTTTACCGAACGATGCCGCTCGCGTACTGGGGTCGATATGTTTGCCGCGGGCGCCTCTGACCACTACGAGGTCCTGATCAGCCTGCATCCGCAACGTCATTGCCCAATCGAGCATGTCAGGATCATAGATATCTATATCCTCGTCAGTAACTATCGCCAGTTTGACCTCGGCAACCGACAAAAGCGCAAGCAGCGCGTTCTTGCCCTCGCCGGGGCGCTTTCGGATTGAGGCAATCAGCGTCCAGTAGCCGCAGCCACCCACGGGCGCGCGGATAGCGACAGGCTGCACGGATGCGTTTCGCAACGCGACTAGGCCGTTCGCCTCGGTCACTGGAGCGCATAGCCAGTCATTTTCCCACGGCATATGCAGAAGATAGAAGATCGGGTCTTTGCGATGCGTAATGCACTTCACGCGGAACGTCGGATTCCATTTAACCTCGCCCGAGATCTGATTGAATTCCCCGAAAGGCCCCTCGTCGACAGTCCAGCCGTTCGGCAAGAGTTCGCCTTCCAGCACTAGCTCGGCGTCGGCGGGCACTTCGAGATCGACGGTTTTGCACTTGACCAGGGGGACCGGCTCTCCGTGCAACCCGCCCGCGATCGCATATTCGTCGAGGTCGATCGGCGCCTTATAGGACGCGGCCAGCATATGGAATGGATGGACGCCGATGGCAACCGCGATCTCCAATGGCTTGCCCTTGTCGAGCTGACGCTGATAGTAAAGCCGCATGTCAGACGGAGAGACCAGATCGATGCCGGTCTCGGTCGGCGTCCGATACATCAGGCGGTACGATCCGATATTCCGGCCAAAGTCCGAGTCCCTGGATACGACGAATGTCGCCGAAATATAGGGGCCGCCGTCCAGAACATGCATCAAGGGGTAGGGAATCGTCGACAGATCGGGATCGGTATGGACAATTTCCTGGCATGGGGCCTGGTCGGTCATCACCGGCTCGATCGGATTTCTCAAGCCGCGCTCAAGGCGCGTCGGAATGTCGTTTTCCGTGGTGTTCATGGCGAGCGCCAGACGTTTACGTGACGTAATCAGACCACCCGCCAGACGCCAGTTCGGATAATCCTTGAGCGCATTGAACATCAATGCCTTCGGCGATTGTTCTATCAGCCCGGAAACGTCAGCGCACGTCCACCGGTTTTCTTAATGTTTGCAATTCACCAGCGGCGTCCAGTTCGGCGAGAAAGTCACGAAAACTCTTTATCATCGTGTCCCCAAATCTTTTCGGGCGCGCGTACTGCTCTTACACGCGGGGCCCACGGCGGACTGAACCCCGCCCATCCGCCCAGTGCTCAGGCAAATGGGTGTCTACATAGATTATCAGCGAACAGGTCGGCTGCGAGACCACCGCAATTTCATTTTCCCGCAGTCGGGCTGCCGAAAGATTTATAGTTGTGCACGTCCAGATACACGCCGGACAACTGATTGCCATATGGTTTGGCTAGCTCTTGCCACTTTCCTGTCGAATCCATCCACTCGAGCGAGGTATTGATGAGTTGGAGAAGATCCCTGTTCCCCTTCGCGACGGCGTAAGAAACGAACACCAGATGGAAGGGCTGCGCACCAAATACGTCCGTCAGCTTATCGGAGTGCAGGTTGACGACTTGCGCAATCTTAAAAAATCCTGCAATGCGGCATCGGCTCGGCCTGCCAAAACTTCCAACGCGCCCTGGGAAAGGTCGCCTGTATCTAGGCCACGTATCGTCGCGTGTTTCAGGTGTTCCTTTGAATATTCGTAACCCGAACTGCCCAACACCGTAGCCACGACAATGCCCGGCTTGTCGATATCGGCCAGCGACTTGAACTTTGCTAAATCCTCTTTCCGCACCGCAACGCTATGGCCCATGTACATGATTGGTCGTGAAAAATCGATGACAGCAGCGCGCTTTGGCGTAGCAAACGATCCTCCGACGAAGACATCGAATTGATTTGACTGCAAGCCGGCGACGAACTGGTCGGCCACTTCGTCTCGACTAGTTCGACTTCCAGGCCGAGTTCCTTGAACATGAAGGTAGGGCCGTCAACCCAAATGCCGGTGATTTTTCCAGACTTGGAATCGATTTGCGTCATCGGTGGATACGGCACTATTCCGAGATCATAAATCTTCTCTGGAACTGAGTATTTCCTGAAGCGTACGCGCGTCGGCGCCTTGCATGCCGAACGCAGCAACAAGGGCCATCGCAAGCAAGAACTTCAAAATGTTTAATCTAAGCATGTCCCTTCCTCCGGTTTGGTCTTTTAGTACTTGGGGGGTTCGGCGTCGATACGCGCCCGGTCAGCGGGCGCGCAACGGAATGTCAGCTGGGCCGATGCAGAAAATTGCGCCATCGGCTTCAGCCAATCGCTGTTCGTCGACCTCTCGAAAAATGCCAGGGTATCGGTCAACTTCTGATATCGGCAAATTGCCAATACGGCGTGCGCGACCCAGCCGATCTGGAAGCCTTTATTTCGCCGCGCGCGATTAAATTGGCTCCGGTGGTCGCCAAAGCGACCTGCAAAGAATTTCATCCGAGCGAGATTTTCGTGCATTGATCGCCTGTTTTTTCGAAAGCACGAGCGGCGCCCACATAGCGTAGAATAGCATGCCGTAAACTAATTGATCAGTCAATTAACATAAGAGAGGTTCCTGCACGAAGGGGGCAAGCCGCGCATGATCCTCATCTAATACTGTGTGTACCGAAAACCTTATCCGCATTGATAAACCGAAAGAATCGCCTAATGTCAGAAGATAATCTGAGCTCTGCTCTGTTTCGTCCTCGCCGTCTTAACGTTGCCATTCAAGTCGAAGAGCCGGCTTGAAGCCGAGAACGCAGCACTCCGACATCAATTGATAGTTCTGCGGCGCAAGGTGCACGGTCGCGTTCGGCTCACGAACAACGACCGCTGGTTCTTTTTACAGCTTACAGCTAAATCGCTGGTTCCCGTCGATCCTGACAGCGCTCACAATTATCCGGCCCGAAACGCTCGTGCGCTGGCATCGGGCAGGCCTTCGCCGCTATTGGCAGTGGAAACCATGTCCACTGGACGTGCGACCGCAGGTCGAGAATGACCTACGCGCGCTAATCAGGCGCATGAGCACCGACAACCCGCTTTGGAAAGCGCCCCGCATCTTAAGCTCGGGTTTGAGATCGCACAGTCGACCGTCGCCAAATACATGGTCAAGCGATGGCGACCGTCAAGCCAAGGATGGCGCACCTTCTTGCGTAACCACGCGCCAGACATCACCGCGATGGACCTGTTCGTTGTCCCGACCATTGGTTTCGATCTGCTCTATGCCTTCGTTATCGTTCGGCTGGACCGAAGAGACCTCGTCTGGATCAATGTAACAAGACATCCGACGCAGAATGGATTGTGCTCTGAGGCCGCAAAATTGGATCGTTTTTGGGTAGAGTCTTCCGCGGCGATTCCCAGGCTGGGAGGAGCGGAGAGCGATGAAGGCTTCGAAGTTTTCGGACGCCCAGAAAGCGTTCATTCTCAAGCAAGGCGCCGACGGCATGCCGGTGGCCGATATCTGTCGTAGAGCTGGCATCAGCCAGGCGACCTATTTCAATTGGAAAAAGAAGTATGATGGCCTGCTGCCGAGCGAGATGCGTCGGCTCAAGCAGCTCGAGGATGAGAACAGCAAGCTGCGGAAGGTGGTGGCTGATCTGAGCCTCGACAAGGAGATGCTGCAGGACGCGCTCCGCCGAAAGCTTTGAAGCCTGTCCGGAAGCGCAAGCTCGTTGACGAGATGCGCGGCGACTGGAATGTGTCGATCCGGCGAGCCTGCCGTGTGTTCCTGGTCGATACGTCCAGCTACCATTACAAGTCTCGTCGCCCCGGACAGGCGGCTCTCGAACAACGCATCAAAGAAATTTGCCAGACTCGCGTTCGCTATGGCTATCGGCGGGTGCACGTTCTGCTACGGCGGGAAGGCTGGTGCCATGGTCAGAACAAGACCCGCCGCATCTACCGCGAATTAGGCCTGCAATTGCGCAACAAAACGCCCAAGCGCCGGGTGAAGGCCAAGCTGCGGGACGATCGCCGACCTGCGACACGGTCGAACGAGACCTGGGCCATGGACTTCGTGCACGACCAGCTGGCCACCGGTCGCAAGCTGCGTGTACTGACGATTGTCGATACGTACTCGCGGTTCTCGCCGGCGTTAGAGCCACGGTTCACCTTCTGCGGCGCCGATGTTGTTGAGGTGCTGGAAAGGATCGGCCGGCAAGTGGGATTCCCGGCAACGATCCGCGTCGATCAAGGGACCGAGTTTGTGTCACGCGATTTAGATCTGTGGGCTTATCAGCGTGGTGTCACGCTCGACTTCTCCCGACCAGGCAAGCCCACCGACAACGCATTCATAGAGGCGTTCAACAGCCGCTTCCGAGCAGAATGCCTGAATGCCCATTGGTTCATGAGCCTTGCAGACGCACAGGAAAAATTGGAGGATTGGCGTAGGTACTACAACGAAGAGCGACCACATGGCGCGATCGGCAATAAGCCGCCGATCATGCTGCTAAATCACGATGGCGCAGCCAGCCCGCCACCGTGACAAAGCCGGAAAACTCTACCGGCCAGTGATCCAATGTTCGGCCTCACTGCACATCGGCTGAGGCTCTAGCCGCCGCTGGATGAAAGTTCAGTGGCAGGTCATGTTCGGCGTGATCCGGCGCCGTACCCACGCTTCTGTGCGGGTAGGCACGAGGGTACGAGTTTAAAATCCCAGTTCGAATTCCAGAAACGCCCGCTTGAAGTGACACTTTAAGTTGCCAGAGGAGGCAGCACCTCCATGAGCAGGACTGTCGGACGGCTCTCTGCCCTCAAGGTCGCGCGTGCACGCGTGCCCGGCATGCATGCCGACGGCGATGGCCTCTATCTGCAAATTACGAGTCCCCAGGCGCGCTCCTGGATCTTCCGCTACCGCCACAACGGAAAACACCACGAAATGGGCCTTGGCCCGCTAAAGGCAGTCAGCCTAGCCGACGCGCGTGAAATGGCACTGCAATGCCGGCGGCAGCTCGCCGAAGGCATCGACCCCCTCGCCGCACGAAAAGCCGAATGCGCGCGCCAGGCGATCGATGAAGCCCGCGGCATCACCTTCGATCAGTGTGCAGAAGCCTTCATCAGGGCCCACGCCGATGCCTGGAAAAGCCCCGTCCACCATGCGCAGTGGAAGACCACCCTGGCGACCTACGTGAGCCCGGTGTTCGGATCTCTACCCGTGCAGGCGGTCGACGTTGCGCTGGTGATGAAAGTGCTGGAGCCGATCTGGGCCGCCAAGCCGGAAACCGCATCACGCCTGCGGGGACGCATCGAGTCGGTTCTCAATTGGGCGAAAGCGCGTGGCTACCGCGCCGGAGAAAATCCGGCGCTGTGGAAAGGTCACCTCGACAATCTGCTGCCGGCGCCCAGCAGGATCAGAAAAATAAAGCATCACGCCGCCCTGCCCTACGATCAGACCGCGCAGTTCATCGCGACACTGCGTGAGCGGGACGGCGTCGCGCCGCTCGCTCTTGAATTTACAATCCTGACGGCTGCACGCACTGGGGAAATCATCGGCGCACGCTGGAATGAGATTGATCTGGACGCGAATGTCTGGACCGTTCCGGCTTCACGGATGAAAAGCAATCGCGAGCACCGCGTTCCGCTTTCGGCTGAAGCGCTGGCTATTCTCGCCCAACTCGATAAGGGCGATCCGGAAGATCACGTATTCACCGGCCGCTCGTGCGGTTCGCTGTCGAACATGTCGCTGCTGATGCTGCTGCGGCGAATGGGGCACGAAAAACTGACGGCGCACGGGTTCCGCTCGACGTTTCGTGACTGGGCTGCCGAGCGGACGAATTTTCAGGCCGAAATCGCCGAAGCAGCATTGGGCCACGTTGTTGGCGACAAGGTCGAGGCTGCCTATCGGCGGGGCGATTTTATCGAGAAGCGTCGTCGCCTCATGGAGGCGTGGGGAATATTTGCGACTACGAAGCCAGATGCCGGAGTAATTCTTACGCTACGGGAATCAAAACTTTAGCTCAGGCCGCAGTCACAAAGGCTGGATGCGCCCCGTCAATAGTAATTTTTATTTTTTAAAATCAATAGCTTAGCCAGACAAAATACATTGCGCGGCGTGCCGTCGCAACGTCATCGCAACAATTTTTCTGGATTGCTTCCGATAACCCATCTTTTCGGCAACGATACGATTGTGCTGCTGACGATCGCTAGGTCAGAAAATCCGTTCTTTCCGACAACTCCAGCGGCCAGCATACCGATGTCCGCCCCGACCGCTTCAGCCGCATTACGGGTCATATCGCCGAACGTATCTCAGAGGGCTGAAAGCGGAAATCACCTACATCCTTGAGTGCAAGCGGTCGACTGAAAGCGCCTAATCTCTGCTGTAACGCAATTGCGGCCTTCAGCCCCTGAACGTCGATCTCGCAATCGTAGTGAAGCGACGCTCTTTCCCTCGCAATGGCCCGCTGCATGATTGCAGGTTCGATTCCGAAATAGCGGGCGCCGAATGTCGTCCATTCGTCCGGATTTTCGGAGGCATAACGGTAGCTACGCCGGCAGGCGCGTAGCACGCCCTCCACCAATTCGGGTTCCTGCTCAAGCACTTTATTGTTGGCCACGCAGACGCACCATTGCAGACGAGGCACGAAATCGACCTCTGCCAGGCTCGCCCATACGTTAAAAAAACCAGCCTGCTCGCCTATCGTCACGTTAGGTTCGGAAATGACTGCCCCATCGAGCTCGCCCTCGCGGATGAAATCGACAACCCGCGGGTAGCGTTCACCGAGCCCCACGATGGTCAGGTCCTTATCCGGATCGAGCTGATTGTAAATCAACAACTCGCGCATGAACCAATAGCTACAACTGCCGATGGTTAGCGCCGCCAGCCGACTTCCGGCGAGATCCGACCATTCGCGCAAGCCTGGCCGCACCACCAGATATTGAACTGCGCCACGTCGCACGCTGCTGCCGACGATCTTGAATTGATGACCGCTGGCAATTGCCGTCAGCGCCGGCGGCGTTCCCATTTCGCCCACCTTGAGTTGGCCAGAGTCATATTGCGCCGCGATCTCAGGACCGCCGAACACCACTTTGAGCGACAACTCGAGTCCCTCCTCGCGGAAGAACCCCTTCTCCACGCCGAGTCGGAGCTGCAAAGCTTCCCGATCCGTCGGAATCCCGTACTCGATATTGATTGTCATCGACCACTCTCCGAGTTAAATAAAATCGTGACTACACGGCAATCTCGCGCTGCCAGTGGAAAAGGTGGCGATCCAGCCTTTCCATCAGATAAACCAAGATCCAGCCCATGATCGCGAGAACGGTGAGCCCGACATAGACGCCGTCGGTGTCCATCTGATAGCTCGACTGCAGGATGTAATAGCCCAGTCCCTCGTTCGCTGCGACGATCTCACCGACCACCGCGCCAATGATCGCAAGGCTCATGCCGAGCTTCATACTGGCGGATATCCAGGAAAACAGCGACGGCAGCGTGATCTTCATCATGACTTGCGCGCGTGACGCCCCGGTCGTGCTGGCAAACCGCAACAGCACGGGATTGATGTGGCGCACTCCGTCGAGCACGTAGATGAGCACGACGAAGTAGACTAGGCTGACGATCAGCATGACCTTTGAAATCAGCCCGATCCCGAACCAGATCACGAACAGCGGCGCCATGGCCGGCCGCGGGATGCCGTAAATCGCGACCAGATAAGGCATGAGGATTTCGCGGGTACGGTGCAAAAACGCCAAAAGAAGCCCGAATACCACGCCACCGAGCAGCCCGACCGCAAAGCCGACCAAGGTTTCAAACAGCGTAACTCCGCTGTCCATCACCAAATTGCCCGATACAACTTCATGCGACAAACGGGTCAGGATGAGAGACGGCGGCGTAAACCAATGGGGATTGATCAACCCGGAGCGGGCGCCGGCCTCCCACGACAGGAGGAAACAAGCCAGCATCGGCAAACGCAGGGTAGACGCACGGACCTTCATAGCGATGAATTCCGCATCTACGTAACCTGCGTCGGGCTGGATTTAGGCTCGTAGGATACAAGCCCGCGCAGGTAATCGATGCCGCTGTTCATGAGCATCGTGAGGACGAGCAGGACGAACAAGCCGACAAAGACCACAGGCGTTTCAAAGGTGCCTATGGCGTTGTCGATCAAATAGCCGACGCCGCCTTGCGCCGCGATGAACTCGCCCAGGATGGCACCGATCAGCGCGAAGCCGAGAGAGACTTTGAGACCCGCAAACAGCCACGGCATTATGGACGGGACGATAATCTTGGTCAGGAGTTGCCACTCATTGGCACCCACCGTCCGGCCGAAATGAAGCAGCTCCTGCCGCAACGTGCGCATCCCCAGATAGGTGCTGAGGATCATCACCACCACGACCAGAGAGAAGGAGATGGCAGCCTTCAGCTCAAAGCCGATTCCAAACCATACGAGAAAGAGCGGCGCCAAGGCGATCTTGGGGAGCGCATTGAGTACCAACAGGAATGGTTCGAACAATTCCTGAAGGAACCGCGACCGCCCAAGGATGAATCCGATCGGAATGCCGACGAAGCAACCAAGACCGAGTCCGGCGAGCGTTTCACTGAGCGTGACTTTGATATCGTCAAGCAGCGCCCCGTTGACCAGGAGGTCGTAGCCCTGCGCCGCGATAACGCTCGGGCGGCTGAACCAGAATTCGCTGGTACCGAACAATTCAGGACTGAGCTCCCAGAGCAACAGGATGCCAGCCCCTAACAGGATTCGTCCGCCGATAATCTGCAGCCGATGCCATTTTGATGAATCGTGTTGTGCCATGGCCGTGATCGCAAACGCCACTTTCTACAAAGATTGATTACGACTGTGCGAATGGCGCGACATTAGACCGAAGTATGGCGCGTCGGCGAAGGGAAACAAACTTAGTCTTCCCCGGTTATGACCTGGGCCTCGGCCAGGCTGGTTCCCACCTCGTCGCGTAGATCGGCCCAAATGCGCGAGTAGTATCCTTGGAATTTTTGATGCAACCGCCGCTCCGTCGTCGATAGATTTTGCGGTAGGTCGATTACGTAGTCGCTTTTTATACGGCCTGGCCGCGCCGTCATGATGATGACGCGCGAGCACATGGCGATCGCTTCCGGCAGATCGTGGGTGACGAATATTGCGGTCATTTTCGTCTCATGGAACAGCTTGACGAAGTCGTCCTCGATCAGCGTGCGCGTCTGCGCATCCAACGCGCCGAATGGCTCGTCCATGAGAAGAATGTGCGGCTCGGCGGCCAATACGCTTGCGAGCTGAAGTCGCTTGCGCATGCCGCCGGAGAGCTGATGCGGATGGTGCCCGCTGAACTTGGACAGCCCCAGCTTATCGAGCCACGTGGCCACGGTGCGGCGGCGCGTTTGCGTTTCGACGCCTTGAATCTCTAGGGCGAATTCAGCATTATGCTGGACGTTGCGCCAAGGCAGCAACGTATCCTGTTGGAAGACGTAGCCGAGAGTTTGCGGGCCCTTGACGCTCCGTCCCTCAACAAGAATTTCGCCGGAGTTGAATGAATCCAACCCGGCGATGAGGTTGAGCAGGGTCGATTTGCCGCAGCCACTCGGCCCAACCAAGCCGATCAATTCTCGCCCGCCAATCGTGAGGCTAACGTTATCGACAGCGAGGGTAGGGGATGCGTTTTTGGAGTCTCCGAATACCTTGCTTACGTTTTTTACTTCGATAATCGGATCGGCCTTCGACATCCCCCGTAAACCTCGCTCTCAGCGTGATGCATGCCAATATGGTTCCATGCCGGTCGCAACGATATTATCGTAACGCAAAGGTGCAGGGATGAATTTTTCCTTCACAAGGAATTTGTTTTCGAGATCGATCGCCTCAGGCGTAATCTCGGCAAGGAAGCCGTGACCTCGCGCAACATGGATGTTGTGTTTGACGATCTCACGAAGCAATCCGACGTCTAACTTCGGAAAATGCTTGTGAGCGACTTCGACCGCACCTTCGTCGTTTGTTTCGATGTATTTGACAGCGTTCGCAATGCCACGAACGAGGCCTTCGGCGATCTTCGGCTTTTGCTTGATGAAATCCTCGGTGGTCGATACCGCTGTCCAAATCCGCTTGGTCAAGGCTTCGGATCCCTGCCCGGCCATGAGGCTGAGGACGGGCTTGATGATCCCTCGCTTCTCGCCAATCGTGAGGAACGGCTCCAGAATCATCGAACCGTCGACTTCGCCTTTCTCGATAGCCCTAAGATGATTGTCGTAGCCGCCGATCTGGATCAGGCTGACGTCCTTCTCGGGGCTGAGATTGGCATCGGAGAGCAGCACGCGCAGTACCAAGTCGCCGTCGGAGCCACGGCGCGAGGTAGCGATCTTCATGCCTTTGATCTGGTGAATGTCGGTGACATTGCCATGACGCTTCGCATCGACGACCAAAGCAAACGTGCGTACGCCGGCGACCGCGCATAGCGCCTTCACGTGCACGCCCTTCGAGCGCAGAATGAGAACGCCGGAGAGCGCGCCACTCATGACGTCGACATTGCCGCCGATGAGAGCGGCCGCGGCTTCGGAGCCGCCGCGCATGAAGTTGATTTTAAGGGTGAGGCCTTCCTTGGCGAGATAGCCTTTATCCTCTGCGACGAGGAGCGGAAGCATCCAAAGCCCGAGCGCGGGCGTTCCCATGCGTACGACGGTCTTTTCTTGGGCGCGCGCCGTCGTCCCAAAGGCGATCGTTGCAATGCACGCGAGAGCAATGACTACTTTGCGGAACATCCGTACCTCCCCGTTTGACGTTCGTCATTATTGCGAAGCCACTCTTATCTAGGTGACTTGTCGCGATGCGGCATATCGTTTTGAGGTCACGATTTTTAAATGCCTACCGTCGAAACTATAGACGCAAGCCGCAAGCCGCGACAACATCTAAATCAAGTCGAATATGTCGCGGCAACATAACCAAGACGTGCCGTTGATTCATTGACGTTTCACGGGCGCCACATAACGCACCTCGTCACACGCTCAGCATTCCGCATTGGGCAGATAAAAGAAAAATTTTCAGCCATATTCATTTTGAGCTGATCTCAGCGTAATGCCTTTCTCGTGATTGTTTCGCCGTAGTATAAGCTGGCGACCGCACTCGATAACGATGCATTCCAGAAAAGGTGAGGAAGCGATGGAAATCTCGACACGCGATGGGGCTGTTTTCGACGAGGAATTCGACGTCGTCGTGGTCGGCTATGGTTACGCAGGCGGAGTGTCAGCTGTGGAAGCCGCGAGCGCCGGAGCGAAGGTCCTGTTGATCGAGAAAACGTCGGTGCCGGGTGGGATTTCAATCTGCTCTTACGGCGCCGTGCGCTGTGCAAACGAAAAAAAACTCGCCTTCGAGTATCTCAAGACCACCAACGGCGGCCGCTCGCCCGACGACGTCGTGCGCGTTCTCGCCGACGGCATGGCCGATATGGAAAATTATGTACGCGAATTGGCTGCCGTAAATGGCGCAACCGTCAGTACTACCGAAGAATACGGCAAAGGCGCCAACTATCCGCTGCCCGGCTCCGACACCTTTTATCACACCAACATCGACTGGGTGCCGAACTTCGACGCTAAGGCGGTCTACCCCTGGGCGGTCGGCGCGCCGGGCGGTCCGCGAACCTTCAAGGTGGTCGCCGACAATGTCGATGCGCGCGACATCGACGTGCGGTTGAACACCAAGGCACTGCGGCTGATCACCAACGGCAGCGACAACGAAGTCACCGGCATCACGATCGAGGACCGCGGTGGCATCAGCCGGATCAAGGCCAAGCGCGGCGTCATCCTGGCCACCGGCGGCTTCGAGGGCAGCGACGAGTTTCGTCAGCAATTCTGGGAAGGCAATCCCGTGCTTCCGGCGGCGGCACGCCACAACACCGGCGACGGCATCCGCATGGCACAGGCGCTCGGCGCTTCGATCTGGCACATGTGGCACTTCCACGGCGCCTATGGTTTCAAGCATCCGGATCCCGAATACCCTTATGCGATCCGGGTCAAACGCCTGCCGGATTGGCGGCCGGGCCGCGAAGCTGATGCTAAGGTCAAGATGGCGTGGATATTGCTGGATCAATCGGGGCGCCGCTACATGAACGAATATCAGCCCTACACGCAGGACACGACGCAACGCCCGATGCACTATTTCGACCCGGTGACGCAGAAATATCCGCGCAACCCGTCGGTGTTTGTCTGCGACGAAAACGGACGCAAGATGTATCCACTCGGCCGCCCTACCTCCAATGACGAGGGCGTCAACTACGAATGGAGCGAGGACAACGAGAAGGAAGTCAAGCTCGGCATTCTCAAACGAGCAAACTCCCTTGTCGAGCTCGCCAGAATATTAGGCGTCGACAAACAGCGAATGACCGAAAGCATCGCGCGCTGGAATTCGTTTTGCGCAAACGGCAAGGACGATGATTTCGGCAGGCCAGGCGGCACGATGGTGCCGATCGACAAGCCGCCGTTCTACGGCGCGCCGGTCTGGTGCGTGGTCTCCAACACGCAAGGCGGCCCCGTCCACAACGCCCATCAACAGATAATCGACAGTTTCGGTAACCTAATCCCGCGCCTGTTTGCCGTCGGCGAACTGGGCAGTTCATTCGGTCACCTTTACATGTCGGGCGGAAACATCGCGGAATGTTTCGTGACCGGACGGGTTGCCGGACGCACAGCCGCGGGTCTGTCAACGCTGTAATGCGACCACTGGTTCTTGTTCAGGACGCGGCCCGCCAACGCCACGCACCTGACTGAATGCTTTGCCGAACCAAGCGGTGGATGCATTCCTGAACGGCCAACGTCGCCCTCGTCGGAGGGCGACGCTCCGACGAAACGAGATGCATCGTATCGGAGATACACGGCTTTTCGATCCGGCGAGCGAATATGCTGCCGTCGCGCACTTCGTGGTAGACCGACGAAAACGGCAGGATCGTCAGCTTGTTCGATTGCAGGACCATCTCCTTTTTTAAGATCACCGAATCGAGCTCGAAGTCCGCTGTCGCCGACAGGCGGTGCTTTCTGAGTTGCACGTCTAAAAGTTGACGAATGGGATGGTTGATAGTCGGCAGGACGAGTCGAAAGGCGACCGCGTCCGCCAATCGGATCGGTTTGTCCGCCGCCGCCTCATGATTACGCGGCCCGATTAGAAACATATCCTCCGCCATAAGCGGCTCAAAACAGAGCCGACCGCTGTCCCGCCGCATGCCGGAAAGACCGAGATCAAGGTCGCCATCTTCGATGCCCTGGAGGATGGCTTCGCTCACACCGTCCACGAGCCGCAACGTCACTTGGGGAAGCTCGATTGGACAGAGCTGCACCAGCGCCGGGACCAGCACCAGGCCCATTGACGCCGTTACGCCGAGCGCAACAGGTCCGCGCGGCGGGCCAGAAACGTCGGCCAAATATTTTGGCGTAGATTCGATTTCCCGGAGAATGTTGATGAAGTGTTCATACAATGCCCGTCCATCTTCCGTTGTCAGCACGCCGCGAGAATGGCGGAATAACAGGGACCGACCCAACTCGTCTTCGAGCTTTCGGATTTGAAGCCCCAATGCGGGTTGCGACAAACGCAAGCTGGCGGCCGCGCGCGAAACGCTGCCGGTCTCTACCACGCGTATGAAATAGCGTATTTGACGAATATCCAAATGGGTGACCCGACGGATTTTTTGTTCCCGCGGATGAGAGACTACTGCATAGGCATGATCTCATCCAGTTGATTTGCCAAGGGCGCGAATGTCTGCGGGGCCGGTGGCCTAAAGTTGAGCGCTGAGTTCGATCTGATCGTGTTGTAGTGCCCTCACAATTGCTCGATGACGATCTGTGCTTCCTTCAGGCTAAAGAAGACCTATCCGTTGAGCAGATCGTAGCGTAGTTCTGCTGCGATATCCCTGCTTCTCGGCAGGCCTCGGGCGCAGATTTGTCCTGCGCCATCAATACCTCAATCTGGCGAAGCAACTTCACGATCTGCTCCGCGTTGAACCTCTTCTTCGGCATCACCAAAGCTCCCTTCCAAGCTATTTTCTCACATCGCTTGGTCCAGAAAAGCCAAGTCAGGTCAAAGGCTCGTTGCGCCGGTCCAGCACCCGCACGGCCTTGCCCTGCGAGCGCGGCACGTCGCCCGGCGATTTGACATCAACTCGGCACGTGACGCCGATCAGCGACTTGATGTGGTGCGTGACATCCTGCGCCTTGCGACCGCGATCGCCGCTGAAATCCGGCGCCACCTCGACCTCGACGGTCATCTCGTCGAGTGCGCCCGAGCGGGTCAGCACGAGCTGATAGTGCGGCGCCAGCCCGGGGAAGCCGACCAGCACCGCCTCCACCTGCGAGGGATAGACGTTGACGCCGCGGATGATCAGCATGTCGTCGTTACGCCCAGTCACCCGCATGATGCGCACATGGGTGCGGCCGCAGGCGCAGGGCTCGTTGGACAATTGCGTGATGTCGCGCGTGCGGTACCGAATCATCGGCAGCGCTTCATTGGTCAGCGTGGTGATGACCAGTTCGCCAATAGAGCCGATGGGGAGCGGCTGTTGCGTTTCCGGGTCGACGGTCTCGAACAGGAAATGGTCTTCCCAACCGTGCAGACCGGACTGCACGCTGTGGCACTCGCAGGCGACCCCCGGTCCCATGATTTCGGATAGACCGTAGATATCAACCGCCCTGAGGCCGAGCCGGGTTTCCAGATCGCGGCGCATGGCGTCGCTCCACGGCTCGGCGCCGAACAGGCCGACACGCAGCGACGATTTCGCGATATCGACGCCCATCTGCTGCGCGACCTCGGCGATATTGAGCGCGTAGGACGGCGTCGCGCACAGCACGGCAGGCTCGAAGTCGTTGATCAGTGTCACCTGACGCTCGGTACCGCCGCCCGACACCGGCACGACCGTGCAGCCAAGCCGCTCGGCGCCATAGTGGGCACCGAGACCGCCGGTGAACAGGCCATAGCCGTAGGCATTGTGCACGATGTCACCCGGTACGGCGCCGGCTGAGACAAAGCTGCGCGCCATGAGGTCGGCCCAAATATCGAGATCGCCTTTGGTGTAGCCGACGACGGTCGGCTTGCCGGTGGTGCCCGAAGAGGCATGTACGCGCAGCAGTTGCTCACGCGGGACCGCGAACATGCCGAACGGATAGTTGTCGCGCAGGTCGCTCTTCAACGTGAAGGGAAAGCGCGCGATGTCGGCGAGCGATTTGAGATCGGAGGGCTTGATGCCGGCCGCGTCGAACGTCTTGCGATAGTGCGGCACACTATTATAGGCCCGTTCCAAGGTCTGCTTCAGCTGCGTCGTCTGCAGCGCCGTCAGCGCTTCGCGCGGCATGGTTTCGGCATCGGGGTCGAACATGAAGACGCCCGAGGCCGCGGTTGCTTGTTGTGTCGCCATGATTTCCCCCCTTTTATTGTTCGTTGTTACGTCCTGGACATTGTTACGTCGTCGACCAGCCCGGCTTGACCGCCGGTCCCGCACGCCCGGATCCACGCACGGGTGTATGCGTCAGCGCAAAGCCCTGATTGAAGCTGGCGCGCGTCACCAAAATAAATTTCAACACGATGCCCGCGGCCATGCTGGCAAGGCCAGCCACGGCGAACAACGCGGCGGATGCCGGCGGCAGCGCGAAGCCAGCAATGATAAGAGCAAGCGGCAGCACCAGGCCCCCGACGAAGAACCAGCGCCGGCAGCCATCCAGCACCGCCGAAGCGCTGGCCGGCGCGCCCTCGATGGCGAGCGCCAACAGGTAGGAGCGCCAGGTCCAGGCCCGCAGCAAGGCGATTATTGCTGTCGAGATCGCCGCGGTTTGCACGAGCGTCGACGGCGCGGAGATGACCGCGAGCGCCGCCAAGAACAAGCCGGAGCCTTCGGCAAAGCCCGTGATGACAATCAATGGCGGCGACCAACTCGCCCGCCAAGCCGGAATGCCCTTGGCGGCGTAGAGGATCATGCCCTGGCAAAACAGGAATCCGAAGGCGAGCAGAGCTGAAAGGATCAGGAGCGGCGGGCTCGCAAGCCACAACGCCAGCGCGCCGAGCGGAAACATGACGCCAGCAATCCAGGCCTCGCGCGACATCCAGGAGCGACGCGGCTGACGCAGCACATAAGGCGCGCGAAAGGGCTTGCCGATCTTCAAGATCAAGGTGCCGAGGCCGAGCGCCATGATCGCCAAGGCCAGCCAGCCGAGTGGCAATACTTGAGGAAAGCGCAGTCCGGTGATCGCGGCAAAAACGAACAAGCCGCTGCCGACGCCGCCGCAGACGAAGTTGGCGGAGGCCTTCCAGTCCCAGTGCTGCTGCAGGACCGGCTCGACCCCGCGCGTGCGCAATTCGCCCGCCACCAGGGCAGTTGTGAGTGCTGGCTGTGCCGGCTCGGGCTCCGGGTCATCGGCCTTGCCATAGAGATAATGAAAACCCGGTTCGGTGCCGAGCTCAGGATGCATGCGGAAGCTTTTCTGTTCGCGCAAGAGCCGCGAGACATTGCTGTCGGGATCGTCGAGGTTGCCGAAATGCAGCGCGTCGGCGATGCAGGCGTTGACGCAGGCTGGCGTCGCGCGCGGATCGACACCGGGCGTGAGCTCGTTCTCTATGCCGAAATCGATACGGTCGGAGCAGAAGGTACATTTCTGTGCCACACCAACACGCGAATAGTCGGCACGTTCGACCTCGTTCTGCATTGCGTCGCCATAGGCGTAATGCGGTTCCTTCACCAGGAAACGCGCCTGATAGGGACAGGCAACCTCGCAATAGGCGCAGCCGATGCAGATGTCGTAATCGATGGTGACGATGCCGTCAGCGCGTTGGCGCGTCGCGGTCGATGGGCAGACATGCATGCAGGGCGGATCGGCGCAGTGCTGGCAGCCGACCGGAACGAACACGCGGGTAACGTTTGGATAGTGGCCCGCCTCGACATCGAGCACCTTGCGCCACTGCACCGCCGGCGAGGTGGCGTTCGAATGCCGGCAGGCCGCGGTGCAGGTCTGGCAACCAACACAGCGCTCGAGATCGGCCACCATGGACCAGCGGGTCATGATGCGCCCTCCAGCCGCGTGACATTGACCCTAACCAGGTCGGCGCTCGACCCGGTGGCGTCGGTCAGATCGAGCAGCATCGGCATCAGCGCGTTCATGCTGGGGGCGTGGAAATCCTTGGCAAAGGGCGTGACCCAGTGGTCGAACTGGCCGATCATCAAGATCGTGTCGGGGCGAATGCCCTCGCACAGCATGACATGGCCTTTGGTTTCGTTGAGCGGCGAGCGCACTTCGACCAGGTCGCCGTCGGCAATGCCGAGCTTCTCCGCCGCCGCGTGGTTCATCACCACATTGCCGTGGCCGGCGACATTGGCGGCGACTTCCTTGATGAGCTGAATGCCGACATTGCCGCCCCAGGAATACTGCATGCTGCGGGCGGTGATCAGCCAGAACGGAAAATCCGCGATCTTGACCGAGTAGTGCTTGACCAGGGCCGCCTCCCACAGCGCGTCGAGATCGTGCCAGTGCGGCAACGGCTGGTATTCGGCGAGTTGCTTGTCCCACCAATGAATGTCCTGCTCATGCAGGCGGCGGCCGAGCTGCTGGCCGATACGGAACAGCTGTTCCTGATAGGGCTGCTCGAAGCGCAGGCCTTCTTTCACCAGCTTGGGATAGAGATACCATTGCAGGCGCGGGAACGGCTTGACGCGGAAACCGTGCTCGCGGAACCAGTCGAGTCCCTGGCTTTCGGCGCCGTCGGTGATCTCGGCGCTGGCTGCGCGACAGCTCGCGTCCCAGATCTCCTCGACGCTGTGCACCTCATCCGGCTTGAGCGAGAAGTCGTAATTTTTACCGAAAAGTCGGACGCCGCCGGCGCCGCGGTTGACCGCGGCGTTATAGGTTTCGAGCAGGCCGGTGCGGCGCGCAAGCTCGGTCGAGATCCAAGTGAAATCGCGCGCCTCTCCTTGCGGCGGCACCGCCGGCGTGCGCAGCGCAAAGCCCTGATAGTCCCAGAACTGCTCGACATATTTGGTGCCGCCGATGCGCAGAAGCTGCAAGCCTTCGAGATCGGTGCAGTCGGGCAAAAGCACGTCGGCGACGTGGTTGGTCTCGTCGCGCGTATAGGCAAAGCAGACCGTGAACGGAAACTTGGCCATGACCTGGCCGACCGCCTTGGTATCCCAGAACGAGATCGCCGGATTGGTGCGATAGACGAACCAGACGTCCGGCGGCGTCGCCTCCGGCATGTGTTCGAGATTCTCGCTCTGCATCATCCAGGCGAGATGCGTCGGCCCGAGCGCCTGGCTCCAGGGCGAGTTGCACACCAGCGGCACCAACGTGCGGTGCGCGCTGCGCGCCGGCGGCCGCGAAATCCATTCGTTCCGGCCGGTCGGGTTCATCGGATATTCCATGAAGCCGTCCGGCCCCGGCTTCACGCTCGACCAGCGGTTATCGGCCGGCCGGTTGAGCCGCACGGTGGTGCCGAGCGTGGAGCCCGGCACTTCCAGCGCGCCGCACAGGCAGCCGATCAGCGTGCGCGCCCAGCAGCATTCATAGCCGCCCCAGCCGTTGTTGACCGTCTTGCCGAGCGAGATCGACACCGGCCGCAAGGGAAGCGTCTCGCCTTCGATCTCGATGGTCTCGCCGATGCGCGCGTGGGAAAGGAATTCATTGGCGATGCGGCGGATGGTTGCGGCCGGCACGTCGCAGATTTTCTCCGCCCATTCCGGCGAAAAGGTTTGCACGTGATTGACCAGATGCACGAAGGCCGGCGTGACGCCGATGCCTTTATGCTCGGTGACCTCGTCGTCGGCGCCGACCTCGATGCCGTCGATGGTGAACGCGCCTTCCAATGCCGGATCGACATCGGGCGTATCGAAGGCGGCCGCTCGCTGCGTCTTCAGATCGAACATCAGTGGCTTGCGCGTTGCGGGATCGCGCATGAAGAAGCCGTTCGGCCCGATCAGATACGGCGACGACGTGCGGTTCTTCAGAAACGCAATGTCGAGTCTGTCACGCGCGTTCTCATGCAGGAACACATGAATCATCGCGAACATGAAAGCGGAATCGGTCTTCGGCCGGATCGGCACCCATTCCGCTGAGCAAGCGCCGGTCACCGACAGATGCGGCTCGACCTGAACCCGCTTCATGCCGCGCTTGCGCGCATCGGCGTGGCGCTTGACGCCACAGACGCCGCCGGAGGCTTCCACATTGGCGCCGAAGGAAACGAGGTATTCGCACAGCGGCGTATCGGGTGACACCGTGAAGCCGCGGTGCCACAGCTCGCCATAAAGATGCTCGGAGTGATAGCACTTCACGCCCTGCCCCGACCCAAAACTCATGTCGACCGCACCCCAAGCCGCCAGGAACGCCGGCAGCGTCCCCATATAGGCGGTCGGCGTACCACCGCCGCCGAAGCTTGCGGCGACCCGCGGATAACCGCTCTCGTCGGTGAGACCGGCCGCGCGCGCGGCATTGAGTTTCTCGGCAACCAGATCGAGCGCCTCGTCCCAAGAGATGCGCACGAATCCCGGATCCTCGTTGCGGCCCTTTTTCGGGTTAGTCCGCTTCATCGGATGAAGGACGCGGTTCGGATTATAGGCTTTCTGCACCAGCCCGAAGGCCTTGACGCAGGCTTTGCCGCCGGCGGGATGCACGGTGGCGGCGTCGAAGTTCGGCGTCACTTCGGTGGCGATGCCGTCCTCGACGCGTACCTTCAACAGATCGGGGCCCGCCACGCATTGGTAGCAATAGGTCGAAACAGATTTTTCCTGATGTGCTGGCTTGCCCGGCATGAGGCTCATCCTGTTTTGGCGGCAGCGAGTTTGGCGGCCTTGGCTTTCAATCGCTCAACGGTCTTGGCGGTATCGACCACGAAGCGGCCATGGGTCCCGGTGCAGATCTGATCGATGCCATCGTTGGCCGACACCTCAAACGTCACTTTACGCCCATCCACTGCGGTAATGGTGGCTTTGATTTCGACCGTCATGCCAAGCAGGGTCGGCGCCAGATGCTTGATGCTGATGGCGGTCCCGACCAAGTCTTCGTCGGCATCGCAGTGGTCGAGCAACAGATTGCGGCAGGTCATTTCGATGTCGCGCACGAGATAAGGCGTGCCGTAAACGCGGCCTTCCTCACCCATGAAGTCGATCGTCCGGTCGCGATCGATCTCGATGCGCGCGGTCTTCGACAGTCCCGGACGAAGGCTCTCCTTCATGGTTATCCCCCTATGCGACGACAGTCCGGCACTATTAGATTTGTCGACTGGTCCGCCGGCTTGACCGAGGTCAACGGAAAGCAAATTTATACGCCCAAATAGGCCTCCTTAACGCGTTGATCGGCCTGAATTTCGACGGCGGTTCCGCTCAGCGCGACGGCGCCGGTCTCCAGCACATAGGCGCGGTCGGCGATCGCGAGTGCGGCAGGCGCATTCTGCTCCACCAGCAGGATGGTCAGGCCGTCGTCCTTCAAGGCGCAAATCACGCTCAGCACTTGGTCGACCAGATTGGGAGCAAGCCCCATCGATGGCTCGTCCAGCAACAGCAAACGGGGCTTGGCCATCAACGCGCGTCCGATCGCCAGCATTTGCTGCTGGCCGCCGGACAAGGCGCCGGCCGCTACCGTCTGCATTGCCTCGAGCATCGGGAACAGCGCGTAGACTCGCGCGAGGTCCGCTGCGAGATTGGCGTCGCGGCGCGACCAGGCCCCGAGCCGCAGGTTGTCCTTCACCGACAAAGGCGCGAACAGTTGCCGGCCTTCGGGGACTTGCGCAATGCCATTCGCGACCCGCACATGTGCCGGCTGCTTCTCGATCGGCTTGCCGTCAAAGTGGATCGTCCCGCCGGTGATCGGCTGCACGCCGGATATCGCGTGCAGCAGCGTCGTCTTGCCGGCGCCATTGGCGCCGATCAAGGTGACGATCTCGCCGGATGCGACCCGCAGCGTGACGTCGTGCAGGACCTCGATGCGGCCATAGGCGCTGCGGACATTGTCAATCGAAAGCACGATTGGCCTCCTGCGCACCGTGCACACCGAGATAGGCCTCGATTACCGCTGGGTTGGCGCGCACTTCACCGGGCGTGCCTTCGGCAAGCGTCTTGCCGCTTGCCAGCACATGAATGCGATCCGAGACGTTCATCACCAGCCGCATATCGTGCTCGACCAGCACGACGGTCACACCGCCGTCGACGATCGAGCGGATGACCCGGTCGAGCTCGCGCGTTTCTACCGGATTGCAACCCGCCGCCGGCTCATCGAGCAGCAACACCGCCGGTTCGCTGGCGAGCGCGCGCGCGATCTCGAGCCGCCTGAGCGCGCCATAGGGCAACGCCGCAGCCTGCCGATCCGCCGCCTCGGTAAGACCGACGCGGGCGAGTGCGTGCCGGGCCGCCTCGCGCGTCGCCCGGTTCTGCCGGGCGACCGAGGGCCAATGCAACATGTCGGCCAGCGTGCCGGTGCGCTCGTGCCGATGACGGCCGACCATCACGTTCTCCAGCACCGACATGCGAAAGAAGACTTGCAGATTTTGGAAAGTACGTGACAGCCCGCGACGCGCCATCCATTCGGGTGCGAGCCCGGTGACCGTGTCGCCCAGGAGGCGGATACTGCCATCATTGGGCGAATAGATGCCGGAGATGAGATTGAACAAAGTCGTTTTGCCGGAGCCGTTCGGCCCGATGATCGAGAAGACCTCGCCAGACACGACCGCGATGCTGATCCCGTCGACGGCACGCACGCCGCCGAAACTTACCGTCAGGCGCTCGGCTTCGAGCACGATCATTTTCGCCACCCGACAACGACTGTCGTCAGCGTTGGTACGATTCCGCGGCGCAGGAAGATCATGAACACCATAATGATCAGCCCAAGCATCGCCTGCTCGTAGTCGTGGAACACGGTTAGCGCCTGCGGAAGCACGACCAAAACGGCAGCGCCGACAAGCGCGCCGAAGGTCGAGCCCATGCCGCCAAGCACGACCATGGCAACCAGTTCGATCGAACGAAGAAAGCCTGCCACATCGGGCGTGATGTGGCCGTCGAACAGCGCGAGATAGGAGCCGGCGACCGAAGCATAGACGGCCGAAATGACAAAGACCGTCAGCTTTTTTCCCGCGACGTCGACGCCGAGCATACGCGCGGCGATCTCGCTGTCGTGGATGGCCTGCAGAGCACGGCCGGTCGGGCTTTCGATCAGGTTTTGGGCAAGCACATATCCGGCGACGAAGGTCAGGCCCGCCAGCCAGTACCAGGTAAAGGAGCCGTGCACGCGCCAATCGAACAGCACGAGGCGCGGAACGTTCATGCCGTCCGGCCCGCCGGTCCAGCCCGCCTCGTTGGTCAGCACGATGGAAACGAGAACGCCAAATCCAAGCGTCGCCACCGCGAGATAGTGCCCTTTGAGCTGGAGGATCGGACGGCCGACCAAAAATGCGACGGCACCCGACAGCACGGCGCCGGCGATTAGGCTTGCCCAGGACGGCGTGCTGAGAAATGTCGGGCCAATGGCCACGGCATAAGCGCCGATGCCGAAGAAGCCGGCATGCCCGAGGCTCACCTGACCGGCAAAGCCCATGAGCAGATTGAGCCCGACGACCGCCAGCGCGAAAATAAAGACCAACGCGCCGATGCGGTAATAGTAAAGCGATGCGAAGAAGAGCGGCGCGATCACCAGGATCGCCACCACGGCCGCCAGCGGGACCATTCCTCGATCGAGCCACGCGCGCACCCTTACACCCGCTCGATCTTGGCTCGACCAAACAAGCCTTGCGGCATTGCGACGAGCACGATCAGGATAATCAGGAAGGCGACCGCATCCTTGTAGTTCGAGGAGATATAACCGGCGCTTAGCGCTTCCAGCATGCCGAGCAGCAGTCCGCCGGCCACAGCGCCGGCCGCGCTGCCCATGCCGCCAAGCATGGCCGCGGCAAATCCCTTCAATGCCAAAAGCGTGCCGACATCATAGCTCGTCAGCGTTATCGGCGTGATGAGGATGCCGGCGATGGCGCCGATGGTGGCCGACAGCGCGAACGAAAAGTCGACGATGCGGTTCGTGTTGATACCGATCAGTCGTGCCGCCAACCGGTTGGCGGCCGTTGCTGCCACCGCCTTGCCGAGCAGCGTGCGCTCGATGAACAGCCAAAGCACCACGACAATGACGCCCGCACTTGCCAACACCATTAGGCTCTGCGGCAGAATGGTCGCACCGCCGAAATGGATCGGCCCGCCGCTGAACAGCGGCGGCAAGCTATGGAACGATTTGTCGAATACGATCTGTGCTGCGCCGCGCAGGAAGATCGACGCACCGATCGTGATCATGATCAACGCCACTGGGCTCGCGCCACGCGCCGGCGCGATTGCGAACCGGTGCAGCGCAAAGCCGACCGCCGTCGTCACCACGATTGCGAGCAAGGCAGCCAACGGCAGCGGCACGCCGGCCAGCGACAGAAACACGGTCGACATGCCGCCCAGCATGACGAACTCGCCCTGCGCAAAATTGATGATGCCGGAGGCGTTGTAGATCATTGTAAACCCAAGCCCCACCAACGCGTAGACGGCGCCGACGGTGAGGCCGGAGAATACAAACTGCAGCAACTCGGCCATCGCGCCGGCTGTCTCGTAAGGCTTGGGTTTAGTCGCGAAAGCGTCGGGCCGACCGAACCTCGCCGGCCGGCCCGCTGCTCATGTCAAGTGCCCGGCACCAGCGTCCAGTCGCCGTTCTTAATCTCCAGCATGTGGAACGCCGACAGATCTAGGCCCAGGTGATCGGTCGACGACATATTCACGATGCCGCCGGTTCCGACAAAGCCCTTGGTCTTTTCGATCTCGTCGCGCACTTTGGCCGGATCGCTGCTCTTGGCACGCTTCATCGCCTCGGTCAGGATCATAAGGCCGTCATAGGCATGGCCGCCGAAGGTGGAAACCGCCTGCCCGGTCTTTTTCTGGTAGGCCTTTTCATAGCCGACGACGACCGGTTTCTGTTTGTCGCTCGCCGGCAGCTTGTCGGCGATGAGCAGCGCCGCACAGGGCAACCGCACACCTTCGGCCGCATCCCCGGCGAGCTTGATGTAGGCCTTCGAGCAGACGCCGTGGCTCTGATAGAATGGCAGTTTGATGCCAAGCTGCTTGTAATTGCGCGTCACGATCGCCGGGCCCTGACCAAAGCCCGGATTAACCACTGCTTGTACGCCGGCCGTGTCGCGGATCTTGGTGAGTTGCGGGGTCATGTCGCTGTCACGCGGCCCGTAGGTCTCGGTTATCAAAATCTTGACGCCGGCCTTGTCCGCCACTTTGTGACATTGCGCGTTCATCGACTTGCCGAAACCGCCGGTGCCCGAGATCATCGCCACATTGGTGAGTTTGCGATTCTTGAGATCGGCAAAGATTTTTTCGCAGGCCATCGTGTCGGTGTGCGGTGTCTTGAAAACCCATTTGTGCACCGGTTCGATGATCTGCACGGCACCGGCGAGCGAGATCAGCGGGATATGGGCTTCCTCGAACACCGGCATGACCGCCAATGTCGAGCCGGTGGTGCTGGGACCGATCACGGCGACGACCTTGTCCTCCTCCACCAGACGGGTGGCGAAAGTACGCGCGCTGTCTGCCTTCCCGGCGTCATCGTAGACGATAAGCTGCAGTTTCTGGCCGTTCACACCGCCTTTGGCGTTGATCTCGGCGACATACATTTCCAATGTTTTCTTTTCTGGATCGCCGAGGAACGACGCAGGGCCGGTGACCGACAAGATGGAGCCGATTTTGATTTGAGCGGATGCTTGGGAGCTGCCGACAGACAGGCCAAGAAGGCCAAGGGCGGTGACCGCCGTTAGCCGACGTAATGTCTTCATGGGGTTCCCTCTTTTGCGTTTTGTTATTATTTCAATGGAGAACAGAGTAGCTAAACTACCTGATACTGTTCAAGATAGCACGACACGAAGAGAACCTCGCCGCATTATAATTCTGCTCCTGTCCTTTCAGAAAATCATATCCGGACGTATTTGTGATGCAATCCGGCCAAGATCGGAATGGCGACAATAGCGCCAGATCGCTGGTCTGCTCGATGCAAGGGCGCATCTTTCTGTAATGCCAGGTGCGTGCGCGCTCGGTTGTAATAGGACGCGTAGGACGACAAGATGCGGCGCAGGTGTGCCTCGCCGACGACCAGGATGTGATCCAGACACTCGCGACGCAAGGTGCCGATCAGTCGTTCCGCGATCCCGTTCTGCCAGGGCGACCGAGGCGAGATCGGCCTGTCGCGTATCCCATGGCTCTAACCCGGGATGTGAACACGCACCCATAACAACCGTCATTGTCGCGCACCAGATAAGTCGGGGCCGATGTCCAAGGGAAGGCTTCCGTAATCTGTTGGGCCAGCCAGACTGCCGTCGGATGGCGAGTCACCTCGACCCAAAGAAGCTCCCTCCGGCCGTGGCCCACGACGAGAAAGGCAAACAAGCGGTCAAAGCTCACGGTCGGGACGACCACCATATCGATGGCGGCTACTGCATCAGCGTGATTGCGCAGAAATGTCTTCCATGTCTGTGACGGCGGCCTGCTGCCTCGTACCAGGTATTTCGACACAGTCGATTGGGTGACTCCCAACCCAAGTATCAGCAACTCACCGTGGATTCGCGAAGCGCCCCACAGCGGATTTTCCCGTCTGATCCGACGGATCAGCTCGCAAAGCCCCACGATCAATCCGTGGTCGCCCTGCCCTGCGGTGCGACTTCCTGCGCCAGAACATACGAAATCCAGCGCGGTATCATCGCAGGATCGCCTCCGGCTGAACGACACGGACCGCCCCAAGCAGGTCCGGCCAGAGCTTGGTCATCAGCATGAGAAGGAGGCGATCGTCGTTCCGGAGCCGAGGCTTCGCCCGCCGCAGGGCGACATTGAGCTGATGCCGAAGAATCAAATTTTCGGCTTCGTCGGCATGATTATGAAGGAACGTTTTCCACCCTTGAGATGGCGGGCCTCTTCGCCTGACCATATGCCTGGCCACGCTCGTCTGCCCGATATCGATGCCGAGCTTGAGTGACCTGCCACTGAACTTTCATCCAGCGGCGATTAGAGCCTCGGCCAATATGCTCTGAGGCCGAACATTGGACCACTGGCCGGTAGAGTTTTCCGGCTTTGTCACGGTGGCGGGCTGGCTGCGCCATCGTGATTTTGCAGCATGATCGGCGGCTTATTGCCGATCGCGCCATGTGGTCGCTCTTCGTTGTAGTACCTACGCCAATCCTCCAATTTTTCTTGGGCGTCTGCAAGGCTCATGAGCCAATGGGCATTCAGACATTCCGCTCGGAAGCGGCTATTGAACGCCTCGATGAATGCGTTGTCGGTGGGCTTGCCTGGTCAGGAGAAGTCGAGCGTGACACCACGCCGGTAAGTCCACAGATCTAAATCGCGTGACACAAACTCGGTCCCTTGATCGACGCGGATCGTTGCCGGGAATCCCACTTGCCGGCCGACCCTTTCCAGCACCTCCACAACGTCGGCGCCGCAGAAGGTGAACCGTGGCTCTAACGCCGGCGAGAACCGCGAGTACGTATCGACAATCGTCAGCACACGTAGCTTGCGACCGGTGGCCAGTTGGTCGTGCACAAAGTCCATGGCCCAGGTCTCGAAAAACGGTCGCGTTACGTGAGCCTTTCGTTGTTTGGCAGCAAGTAATCCCAGAGTTATGTAACTTTAGAGCCGATTTGGTCATGCCATTTTGCAAGAAATGACATTCCATAACCTTCCATTGCGCGAATCTGGCGCCCTATGGCCAATGCCAGGCAAGCACAGCACCCATAGACCCTGGCATCGGCATTGACTGAACAATTCCGTCAGTACTGACCGACAGCGCGATGGCGCCAATGAGCGACAGTACCGTTCCCCAAATGACCCATCCGCCAAAGACTTCATGGTGAGGATTGAGGAGCCAGCCGAAATAGATGCGGAAGACGAGCGACAAGCGCTGGATTGGCGACACCACGCTCACTGGCGCAATCGCCAGCGCCATATAACGGAACATTTGTGAAAAGCCGACTGCTATGCCCGAAAGCACGAACCATTTGCCTGACGTGGAATCGAGCGACTTGAAGCTTTGCCATTGGGCCGGCAGCAATAAAACGAAAGCGATAACAAGCATTGCCGCTACATAGGACACGAAGACGCCGACAATCCCCACTGCAATGCTTTTGTTATCGAAGGCCATGCCGATGAGGATCGGGCTGACACCAAACCCGAGCGACGATAGCAACGCGTAGAAATAGCCTTCCGCGTATCGCGGATTGAAGACATTGACGTTCGGATCCGTCGCCGGCGCGTTCCGCTTTAACGTTAAGACTGGCCCGAGAAATACGAGAACAATACCAAAGATACGCAAGACCGTCAGCTTTTCGCCGAGCCAAAACACCGCCAATACGAGCGTGATCACAAGGCTGAACTGTTGCAGCGGCGCCACCAGATTGGCGCCGATCGCTTTTGTCGCGCGGTAATTGCAATGACGGGCCCAGGCGAAATGGATGACACCGGCAAGCGCCAAGAGCCCGATGCTTCGCCAGGAGAAGTCGGCAAGCAGTTGAAAGCCGCCGGTCACCAGCATCGCAATGATAAAGACTGGCAGCGCCACCGGTAGGCTGATCGCCACAGCCTGCAGCACGGTTCCCGTCAACACGCCGCGGCGAACGCTGGCATTGGCGTAGGCGAAAGTGAAGGCCGACAGAAGCGACAGCAGGCCGCCGATCATTCATGAACTCCGGTCATGAACAGCAGCGGCAGGTCATTGCCCAGGCGACTCGCTCTTCCTCGGTCATCGCCGACGCCGGATGGTCGTGATCATGATCTTGTGCCGGCGGAGGAACGAATTCGGATTCCGCGATCGGCTGATCGACCGGCAGATCCAGCTTGCGCATTTCGGCGCGCCGCGCGGCGGTTGCGGTACGGTCGATGGCGCCGTCGACGCTGATCACGGCACCGTAAATCTCCTCGGTGGCGGTCTGACTGACATAGCCGCAACGCAAGTCATTCTCGAGGCTGCCGAGATCGCGCTCAAGCGGCGATCCGTAACCGCCGCCGCCGCCCGAGCGCAGGATATAGGCGTCACCCGGCTTCAGCGTCTGATTGAATGCCTTGCCATTGGGGAAATGCGTCTCTTTGTCCTTGCCGGCGCGATGCACCGCGACTGAATTGCCGGCGCCGGAGTGACCGCCGTTCAAGCCCCACGGCTTGCACTTGACGCGGTCCATCTGCGAGGAGAAGCGGATATCGTGACGCGCCTGCACCACTTGCTCGGTGCCGAGGCCGCCGCGGAACCGCCCCGCCCCGCCAGAGTCCTGTCTTAGCGTGTAACGCTCGACCAGCAGCGGATACTTGGCTTCCACTTGCTCGGAGGGACCGTTGTGCGTATCGCCGTCATTGATGGCAATGGTGGCGCTCATGCCGTCGCTGTTGCACTTGGCGCCCCAACCACCGCCGATCAGCCCGCCGGTGTAGATGTAAAAGGAATTGTCTTTCGGCTTGCGGCCGTTGATGCGCGCGACCACGAGATCAGCGTGGTGCCCGGCGATCACCTGGTCGGGCAACGCCGGCGCCAGCGCCTTGAATATCGTATCGACGACCGTCATCGGGTACGTCATCCACATGCGCATGGCAGCGGGCTTCACTGCGCTGACGACGCGCCCGGGCGGCAGCACAATATCAAGCGCGCGGAATTGCCCGTCATTGATCGGCATATCGAGCGGCGATGTCAGACACTTGAACGCGACCTGGCAGCTGGACCGGCCAGCGGTCTCACCTGAATTGTAGAAGCCGCCGACCTGCTTCGAGACCTCGGTCAAGTCGACGGTCATGCGGTCGCCCTTGACCTCGACCCGCACCCGGATCGGTACTCGCGTACCGACGCTGATGCCGTCGTCATCCATGAAGGATTCAGCTTCGTAGACGCCATCGGGAATCGCGGCTACACGCTCGCGCGCGCGCGCCTCGCTCTGGTCCATGATCGCGACGATACTGGCGAGAACACGATCTCGGCCATATTTTCGGATCATGTCGAGGAAGCGTTTCTCGCCGGTATTGACCGCGGCGACCTGGGCGCGGAAGTCGCCCATCGCGCGTTCCGGCAATCGCACGTTCGCCTTGATGATGTCGACCAGTTCCTCGTTGATCTTACCCTGGCGGTAGATCTTGACAATGGGCATCTGCAGCCCTTCGGAGAAGATGTCCGTGGTCGAACCGTCGAGCGTGCCGCCCACGTCGGGCCAATGCGCCATGCAGCAGGAAAACGCCACCAACTCACCTTCGTGGAAGACCGGCACGGTGAAAGTCATATGATTGAGGTGGCTGCCGGTGATGTAGGCGTCGTTGGTCAACAGGATGTCACCGGGCTCGATATTCTCCTGGCCGAAATGCGCGAGCTTGGCCTTCACCGTGTCGCTCATGCCGCGAATGAACATCGGCAGGCCGAGACCGATCGAAATCGTATTTCCTTCGATGTCGAACAACCCGACGGTGAAATCGAGTGCCTCGTAGATGATCATGTTGTAGGCGGTGCGCATCAGATTGGTCTTCATCTCCTCGGTTGCGGCGATGAGACCGTTGCGCACGATCTCGGTGATGACCGGATCGACGGTAGAGGCGAGACTGGCGGCACCTTTTTCAGTGACGGCGTCCATGCTCAGTTCCTCCAAATCTCGATAAGCAGATTGCCGAAGGCGTCGACTTCCAGGACTTCCCTCGGATGCACGACCGTCGTGGATGCGTGCTCCTCGACCAGCGCCGGCCCGGCGATACGGTTGCCAGCCTCGAGCAATGTGCGGTCGTAGGTCGGTGTCGAAACCATGCCGGCGCCGGAGAAGTAAACCGGCCGCTTGCCGCGGAACGCAGCATCTGGACCCGCAATGCCGGTCTTGAGCCGGTCGAACGGAGGTTTCGACATCATGCCGATGGTGGCGGAGCGCAGGCTCACGATCTCCGCCTTCTCCTGTGCCGCCGCATAGCCGTAGCGCGTTTCGTGAACGGCATCGAAACGCTTCTTGATGCCGTCGCGATCCTGCGTCTTGAACAGGTCGAGCGGAATATCGACCGTGACCGCGTGCTCTTGCCCGACATAGCGCATGTCGGCGCCGCGCTGGACTGCCAGGTCGGTCGCGGTGTCACGTCCGCGTGCGATGTCTTCGGCGCCCTGTTTTTCCATCGCGGTATAGAGCGCCTCCATGTCATCGAAAGTTGCTTCAGCCAATGGCTTGAACCAGGTGTTGACGAAATCGCGCCGCAGGTCGGCAAACAGCATGCCGTAGGCCGAGAAATGGCCAGGCGCGTGCGGGATGACTACTCTGCCGATGCGCAGCTCGCGCGCGATCATCGCCGCATGCAGCGGGCCGGCGCCGCCATAGGCGATCAAGGCGAAATCGGCGGCGTCAAGCCCGCGCTCGGTGGTGACCCAGCGCACCATGTGCGACATCTTGGTGGCGGCGATGCGCAATATTCCGTCGGCAGCTTCGATCGGATCGAGCCCGAGCGGCTTGGCAACCTTCGCATCGATCGCCGCACGCGCAGCATCGAGATCAAGCTTCATCTCGCCGCCAAGGAAGCGGTCGGACGCCAGCCGTCCGAGCACCAGATTGCAGTCGGTTATGGTCGGCTCGGTGCCGCCCTGCCCGTAACAAACGGGTCCCGGCTGCGCGCCGGCGCTTTCCGGGCCAACACGCAACGCGCCGCCCACCTCGACGCGCGCAATGCTGCCGCCTCCGGTGCCGACCTCCTGAATATCGATCATGGGAATCTGCAGCGGCAAACCGGTGGCATAGCCGCCGACCAGCGCGCCGCCGGTCATCAGCACCTCGCCGTTATGGATGACGCCTGCCTTGGCGGTGGTGCCGCCCATGTCGAAGGCGATGGCGTTTTGCAGTCCGATATTGGCGCAGAGGGTTTTGCTGCCGATGACGCCGGCCGCCGGTCCCGATTCCAGCATGCGAATGCAAGAGGACTGCGCCTCGTCGATATCGAACAGACCGCCGGTCGACTGCACGATCAGGAAGCTGCCGCCGAAGCCGGTTTCCTTTAGATGGCCGTCCATTTCATTGAGATAGCGGCGTACGCGCGGCCCGACATAGGCATTGGCGGCGGCCGTCGAGGTGCGCTCGTATTCCCGATACTCCTGGGACAACTCGTGCGATGCGGTCACAAACAGATCAGGGAAGGCCTCCTCGACCACCCGTTTGGCGCGACGCTCGTGATTAGAATTGCGGTAGGAGTGTAGGAACAAGATGGCGATGGCTTTGGCGCCGCGCTTGACCGCTTCGCCGGCGACCGCGCGCACCTCGTCCTCGTCAAGCGGGATCAACACCCTGCCCTCGGCGTCCACACGTTCGCGGATTTCGAAACGCATGTCGCGTTCGATCAACGGCACATGCTTGCGGAAAAACAGATTGTAGGATTCTGGCCGGTTGACGCGGCCGATTTCGTAGATGTCGCGGAAACCTTGCGTGGTCAGCAGCGCCGAGCAGGCGCCGGTGCGCTCCAGGATCGTGTTGATGGCCACGGTAGTGCCGTGCAGGAACAGCTTCGCCGACGCGAACTCGGCGTCGGCTTTGCCAACACCGGTCTCAATGCCGGTCACAAGCCGCGATGGCGTCGTCAGTGTCTTGCCGAGCCGCAGCCGGCCGGTCGGCTCGTCGAAAGCGGCAACATCGGTAAAGGTGCCGCCGACATCGGCCGACAGTCGCAGCGTTCTTGCAGTCCCAATAGCCACTCTCTTCACTCCGTCATTTTTGTCAGTCAGCCGGTCATCAGGCGATCGGCTGGAAGGTCGGTAATGAAACTGTGCGCGGCGGCGTGCACGATGAACAAGGGCAGCTTCGCGGCTTCCGCCGCCGACTGCGGCGTCACTCCGCAGGCCCAAAACACTGCAGTCTGATCGACAGGCAATGGCGGCACCACGCCTCCGAACATCGGATTGGCGAGATCGGCCCCGATGCCGGCCGGATCGCCGATATGGATCGGCGCGCCGTGATTGAAGGGAAAGCGCGAGGTCACCTGCACCGCGATGATTGCCTGCTGCGGCGTCAGCCAGCGCATGGTAACAATGAGGTCGCCGCGGAACGGTCCCGCCGGCTCGGTCGGCTGGTTGGTGCGCAAAACCCACCGGTTGCGGTCGGTCGGCAAACCGACGCGCTCGAGCGCCGCATCGAAAGTGATACCCGAGCCGATCAGGAAAGCGACCAGATCGTCACGCCAAAGGTCACCAATCTCGGTGCAATCGGGCTGACGCTCGCCGTCGATAAATACCGAATAGCGAGCGCAGTCGGTACGCAGGTCGGCCGTCGGCGCGAGCTTATGCGGTACTGGATCGCCTGGATCGGTGACTTCCAGTACCGGACAGGCGCGCTGGTTGCGTTGGCAGTAGAGCATGAAATCGAAGGCGTAAGTCTTCGGCAGAATGGCGAGATTGCATTGCACAAAGCCCGGCGCTAGACCGCGACTGGTGCCGGTGATGCTGCCGTCGCGAATTCGACTGGCGTACACGTTGGCTTTCGAGGGTGGCGTTCGAGTTCATGCCACCTCTCCCAGCTCAACTTCGTAGATCTGCGCGTGGCCACTGCGGTCCGATGTAAAGACCACGTGAGCGCCGTCCGGCGAAAAGCGCGGGTGCGGATGGGTGTGCTGGCGCGCTTCAACAGTTACTGGCCCGTCGTTGTAAGGAAACGGGCCACCCCAATGCGCGCCTTCGGAGCTTGCTGCACTTTCGCACAGGAACACCGGCTCGCCGACCAACGGGATCAAATGCAGACCACGATCAGGAAAATTCGTGTCGCACACGAAGCGACTGCCGCGCCGGTCCGGGGACGCATGCCAGCTCGGAAAGTGATGCAGCCACGATACTTCGCCGCTGTCGACATCAATGAGGCGCATGCCGTGCGGCCAATCGACCAAGGCGATGGCGCGCCTGCCCGGCAGCCAGACTTCATGCGTGACCCATTGCATGCGGTCTTCGCGCGCGTAGATGCGGCGATTGTCGCTGCCGTCGCGACGGACCGTCCATACCCGATCTGTCAAAGGGCCGGCATAGAGAATGAGATCGTCATCCTCCGGACAAAACTGAGGGTGTCCGATTGTGTCACGCTCAAGGATGACGCGACTGCCGCCGCTTTGAGTATCGATCACGACAAAACGGGTGACCTTGCCAGCCTTGACCGGAATCGCCCACCACCGGCCGCCTGCCGACAGAGCCGTTGTGCCCATGGCAGCGCCCACCATCCCCCCCTCACGCATCTCGACTGCGCCGAAGTCGGCCAACTGCGTTTCTGAAAAATCGTCGAGATCGACGCGCCAAGCCCCGGTACCAGCGGTGAAATAAACGAAACGCCCGTCCGGCGAGGGATAGATCGACCACTCTGCCAAATCGGGCCGGTTCGTCGCCTGAACCAGGTCTCCGCTGCTGCGATCCTCGAAGAAGATCTGCGGCGCGCCGCTCCGATGCGACACAAAGATCAACTTGCTGACGGCGCGGTCGTAGGCCGGAACGAAAAAAAAGGGATGATGATGAATACTTTGATGTGCGGTCACCTGCCGCACCGTTCGCTTTGTCTTCACATCGGTCAACGTACGGCTTTCGGATTTAAAGGCGCGGCCTTTCATGGCGCGCCTCCAAGCGACTTCGCACGCGCCGCGCCCCCCGGCACGAGCGACAAGAAGCTCGCGGCCGGAAATCGCCAGTTGAGGGCGAGAAAACTGCAGCCCGCGACGTTGCCGGCCCACCACAGCAAAGCGCCGGTCGGCGCCACGATCGCCGCCACCCCGCAGCCCATCAGAAAGATTCGATCCGGCCACGAGAGATTGCGGCGGAAGTAGCCGGTGAGGCCGACGGCCCACAGCCCCGTCGGCACGAATAAGCCGAGTGAGGCAACGATGATGTTGAAGGCAGTCCCTTCGAACAGCAGCGATTGGTCGGCAACGAACGCGAAGGGGATGAGGAAAGCGACGAAACTCATCTGGAAGGCGTACCAGCCGGTGGTCCAAGGGCTGGTTTGCGCGAGACCCGCGGCGGCGTAAGCCGCGAGCGCCACCGGCGGCGTCACCATCGACAGCACGCAATAATACATGACGAAGAAATGGGAAGTCAGCGCCGGCAGGCCGAGCTTCTGCAAAGCCGGCGCGTAAAGCACCGCACCGATCACGTAGGCTGCCACCGTCGGCAGGCCCATGCCCATGACAATGCAGCCGGCGATGATAAGCAAGAGCGACCCTGCGAGCGTGCCACCGCCGACCGAGACCAGCCCGGCGGAGAATTTCAATGCCAGATTCGATTGAATGGCGATGGCGATGATGATCCCGATGGCGCCGATCGGCACGGCGATCTCCGCCGCCTGCCGCCCAATGTCGCGCACAACCTCAAGCACGCGCGCGGGCCCGAACCAATCTCGGCGGCGCAAAAAAGCGACCGGCACGCAGGCGATGGTCGCGTACATCGCCGCGGTCTGCGCCGAATAGTCGGCCACCATGCAGCCGATCAGAATGAACGGCGGTAAGAGAAGATGCAGCCGCGGCAACAAAGGATCAATCTCATCGACGGCCTGCGCCGGCAGCGTGCCAGTGCCCGTCTTGCGCGCGCCGAGATCGACCAGGATGAACAATGCGACGTAATAGGCGATGGCCGGAATGACACCGGCCAACGCAACGCGCGAATATGGAACGCCGAGCAGCTCCGCCATCACAAAGGCGGCGACGCCCATTACCGGCGGCATTAGTTGTCCGCCGGTAGAAGCAATGGCTTCGGTCGCAGCGGCACGCTCGGCATGTACGCCGGATTGCCGCATCAGGGGAATGGTGAACACACCGACAGCCGCGACATTGGCGACGGCGCTGCCGGTGATGGTGCCCATGAGGCTCGAGCCGACGACCGCCACCTTCTGGCTACCGCCGGTCGCGCGGCCGACCAGCCGGATGGCAAGATCGATGAATAACTTGCCACCTCCGATCGCGGCATAGACCACGCCGAAGGCGATGAAATAGAAGACGAAGGTGACCGAGGTTTCGGTGGTGACGCCAAAGATGCCGCTGGTCGTCAGCATCAGAATCTCGACATATTCCTGCAGCCCGAAGCCGCGAAAGCCAGCGACGGGAATTAGGAAGCCAAACGCGCCGTAAGCAAGAAAGCCGAGGATCACCCAGACCAGGATCCATCCGGTTGTGCGCCTCACGCCTTCAAGCAGCAGTAGGACCAATATGATGCCGAAGATCGTATCGGAGGTGAAAACGGCCGAAACATTCTCGATGCGGCTCTGGATTCTATCGAAGGACTGCCAATAGTAGATCGCGAAGCCGACCACGGCGCAAAGAATCGCGGCGTCAATTACCCACGCCGCCCAGCGCGGCAGCTTGTCCTGGTGCAGCGGATTCCATAGGAACACCAGCAGCAACGCCAGCACCAGATGGACCGGACGGTCTACCAGCGGCGGCTGCGGATGAATCAGAATCCAATACTGAAACACGACCAGCAACAGGCCGGCCCACAGTCTTATGTCTCGAAGTATCCGCAGGTCGACGGACATCGCTCTCGATCTCGACGGGGGACGACAAAGCGGACGGCCGCGTGCCGGCCGTCCGCGCAGCGATCACAACATGCTGTGTTCTTTGTAGTACTTGGCGGCCCCTGGATGCAGCGGAATGCCGGTGTTCTCTTTCCTCGCCGCATCTTCCGGCTTGAAAGCGCCAAAGGCAGGATAGGCTTTCACCAAGTCGGCACGTTTGTCCATGAACGTCTTCACGATCTTGTAGGCGACATCGTCGGGCAGATCATCACGCGCGATCAGTTCGGTGCCGAAGTCGGCACCCCAGGTCGGTCCATTCTGGCCCTTGAACCAGGCAGGGAACTGCGCCGGCTTGAGGCCGTTCTCCGACAGCTTTTTGCGTGCCTTCTCCGACAGATCGACAAAGCGCACATTACCCGTGAGCGACACCTCGGTGATCATCGGATGTCCTTTGAGCACCGTGTCGAGCAGAATGTCGGCGCGCCCCTCTCGGATAATGCCGGGGATCTGCGCAGGGTTGACCTGGATGATCTCACCGCCATTGGCTTTTATCTTGGCGCGATCGATCCCATAGGCCGCAAGGATCATGTCGACCGTCGGCGGCACGTTGGAGCCCTGCGGCTTCATGACGATGCGCAGAGGCTTACCAGACGAGAAAATCTTGTCCATGGTGTCGAGGCCGGTCTTTTCGATGAAATCGTTGCGCACCATCATCGCCATGTAGACTGGGTTGAGGCCGCCGATCAGCGCACGGATGCGCGTCGCTTTCTTGCCGTTGTAGAGTTCGTCCCCATTCATCGCCCAGACGGACGTCGCAACGTTAGACATGGCGATTTCGGCCTTGCCCTGCTCCACCACCATGGGATTGGCGACGCCACCGCCGCGCGCAATCACTTCGACATCGCTGCCCGGCAGCGCCGGTTTCAGCGCCTGAGCAATCGCGGCACCGGCTACGTACCAGCCCGAGCCGATTGGCATCGCACCAATGCGAACCGTGTCGCCGGCCGACGCGGCGCTAGCCACGGCAAGCGCGACGACAAGCGTGGCCGCGCTAATGACTTTTTTCATTCCCATTGTTTCCTCCGTTTTCTCGCTGTGCAGATGCTCTACGCTATCGCCGAAATCGATCCGCTGGCCTGGATGATGCGGGCGATGTCTTTTGCGGCGCGTTGGACCGGCTCCAGAGCGCGGCCTTTAAATTCCTTGATCGGCACCCGAATGGCCGGCGCTGCGACACTGACTGCCGCGAGCGGATAGCCGTCGAGATCGAGCACCGGCGCCGCCAGAATACGAAGTCCACTGCCAAAATAGGAGTCGCGCAGTGCAAACCCGTTCTGGCGGACGTCGGCGAGATCGCGCTTGATTTCGTCCTTGCTCATCGGCTTACTCGGAAAAGTCTCCGAGCGCGTCCTCACCGCCAGCAGCCGCGCCAATTCGTCACTCGGCAGATAAGCTATGATCGCTTGGCCGATCGCGCTGCAATAGGCCGGAATCGTAGTACCGATGCGAATATCGACTCCGATGCGGGTCAGCCCCGCGCGGATACGATCGATATAGACTACGTCGGCGCCATCGAGCACACCGAGGCTAGCTGCCTCGTTCAACTCGCCGACCAGCGAGCGCAGGATCGGACGCGCCACTTCGCGCAAATCGGCGCGGCCGATGGCGTGGAAGCCAAGATCGGTCACCTTCAAGGCGAGACGGAAACGCCGACTTTCCGGAACCCGATTGACATAACCCAACATCACCAAAGTGTTGAGCATCCGAAAGCATGTGCCGGGATCGAGCTTCGCAAGTCCTGCCGCTTCCGACAGCGTGAGTTCAGGCTTGTCGGCGGTGAAGGATTCAAGCACCCGCAGGCCCTTGGCAAGCGAACCAACAAGATTGCGGCTGTCAGCGTCGTTGGCGGCGCGCTTGGCACGCGCGGCTTCTTGGGCGCCGCCGCCCGCCTTCTCGATCGCGTTTCCCCGTCGCACGGCTAATCCGCTTTTCGGATTACGAAAATATTTTCTATATTAGATGCCCAGCGGGCCTGAGAGTCAACAGTCCCTAGTTGCTTGCTTCATGCCAGTGCCGGTGTAGAGCGATTGCTTTTCTGTATTCCACCACTCGACATGTGCTGCGAAATGCGCGGCTTGCTCAGGCGACAAATTTGTTACCGTGGCCGTGATCTTGATTTCGGTCGATGGCGCTTCCGCATAATCGTCCTCGTCCACATCTGCAGATGGTTGTTCGGCCGCACCATACTTGCCGAGATAAAAATCGTGTCGTCTATCGGCGATGTCCGGTTTAGCCGATCCGGCCCGAGCACAAGGTCGAGAGCTTCAAGGATTGTCGATTTGCCTGTGTTGTTGTCGCCAATCAGAATGGCATGCTCTGGCAGGAGCAAAGACGCTGCTTTGATACCTCGAAAGTTCTCGATTGAGAGATACGAAACCCTCACCGTTAACCCCCTGTGTGTACCGAAAGCCTTATCCGCATTGATTAACCGAAGGAATCGCCTAACGTCAGAGGATAATGTGCGCCCTGCTCAGTTTCATCCTGGCCGTCTAGGCGTTGCCATTCAAGTCGAAGAGCCGGCTTGAAGCCGACAACGCGGCGCTCCGACATCAATTGATCGTTTCGCTAGTTCCCGTCGATCCTGACGGCTGTCCCTGTCGCAAACTAAATCCGCACATACACCGCCTCCGCGATGTCCACGATAGGTTTTTCGGCAAATTCAAAAAGGAGAGATTCCGCGAGTGAGACAGCATCGCCCAAGTTTCGAAAACCTCAAGCGTTGGCTGCCACCGTCTCCATTTCCACGACCCATAACGGATTAGCAAGCCTGCTAACGACAACCCAAGTCGAGGCTGGTGTGTGTCCCGGCTTAAGATATTTCTCACGATGAGTTTTAAGATACTTTAAGCCATCGGGATCGGTTGAATAGACGTTGAGCCGTACGATATTTTCTGGACCCATGCCGGCGTCTGCAAGGATAGCCAACGTATTTTGCCAGATCTGATCGTGCTGAGCCTCGAAACCTTCGGCAAGAGTGCCATCGGGGCGCACGCCGACCTGACCTGCCGTATAAAGCCAGCGTGCATTCGGAGGCACCTCTACGCAGTGACTATACATTGCTGCTGGCGGCGCGACGGTCGGCGGATTGCTTGTCTTTAGCATGGCGATCAACTCCTTTTTCAGGCGTATAGTGACCTGACGGATTTTTTGAACCAGCGGGATAGAGATTACTGCATCGGCATGATCTCATCTAGATGGGCTGCCGCGGGCGCGAATGTCTGTGGCGCCGGCGGCCGATAGTTGAGTGCCGAGTGCGGTCGGATTGTGTTGTAGTGTCTTCGCCATTGCTCGATGACGACCTGTGCTTCTTTCAAGCTGTAGAAGATTTCACCGTTCAGCAGCTCATCGCGTAGTTTCCCGTTGAATGACTTGCAGTAGCCATTCTCCCAGGGGCTGCCGGGCTCGATGAACAGGGTTTTGGCTCCAACCTGTGCCAGCCAGTTGCGTACGACCTTTGCCGTCATCTCAGCGCCGTTGTCGGATCGGATGTGCTCGGGCACACCGCGCATAAGCATGACATTGGCCATCGTCTCAAGCACGCCGAAGCTGTTGATCCGACGCGCCACCCTGATGGCCAGGCATTCGCGGGTATGCTCGTCAATCAACGTCATTAGCCGCAGCTTGCGGCCATCGTGGGTCTGCGCCTCCACAAAGTCGTAGGACCAGACATGATTGCGCCGCTCCGGCCTCAGCCGGATGCAGGATCCATCGTTGAGCCAGAGCCTGCCCCGTGGCCTTTGTTTCTTGGGTACTTTGAGCCCCTCGCGACGCCAGATCCGCTGTACCCGATCGCAGCCTACCTTCCACCCGGCTTCGCCCAGCAATGACTTGATCCGACGATAGCCGTATCGGCCGTACTGCGATGCCAACGCAATAATGGCCTGCGTCAGCGCGTCTTCATCAGCACGGACAATGGTGGTGTAACGCTGCGTTCCGCGCGGCTGACCCACAATCCGGCAGGCATGACGCTCCGAGAGACCATACTTCCCCCGAATGCGTTCAACCGCCTGCCGGCGCCGTTCGGGGCTTACAAGTTTCCCGAGGCAACGTCCTTGAGCACTTGCTTCTCAAGCGACAGATCGGCAACAAGACGCTTCAGGCGGACATTCTCGCGTTCAAGGTCCTTCATCCGCTTCGCCTGATCGATCTCAAGGCCGCCGTATTCCTTGCGCCAGCGATAATAACTCTGCTGCGATATCCCCGCATCCCGGCAGGCCACCGGCGTCGCGTTTCCCTGCGCCATCGAAACTTCAATCTGACGAAGCAGTGTCACAATCTGCTCCGCGCTGAACCTCTTCTTCGGCATAACCAAGCTCCTTTCCAAGACCATTTTCTCACATCGCTTGGTCTAAAAAAGCCCGGTCAGGTCACGACAACTCGATCCCAAACATCATCCAAGGCGATAGGGGCTGAGACCTTTCCTGTAAGATTGAATTGCATTTCCTCGGGACTTAGCCGCGTCATAGATAAATCCTCCCTAGTAGAGATGCCCGTCGGTCAATATGGAAACCACCTCTCGTAAATTTCGCAATTCTCTTTTTACGTCACGAAGCTCCGTCAGCACCTCTTGATGTCGATTCCGGAGGTCGTTTGTGAAAGAATCAACAATACGACCAATTATGATTGCGCCCAATCCGCCAATGATAAGCCACCGCGCATTGTCCCGGTCGGACACTGCCCAGAGCAGTGCAGCTAGACCAATAACTTCGAAGAAACCGAATTTTAGAATTTTCTTGAACGTCTACATTTGACGTAATGCTCTCTCATCAGGCGCACCAGGATTCTGTATTCGCCATGCGTAAATCGAGATGATCCCGGATACCCTGCCATGATTTTAGTGCCCTCCGCTCCAGTTCTGAATCGAAATCTGTTGCCTAACTTAAATCCTCTCATTGAAAACAAACAATAATTTAATTCGAAATCCAACGTACTTCTTAGATCACTTGCGAGAGTCCGCTTAGGCCCGATCAATGTCCGCTCCTAATCCAATTGCCGACAAACGTTTGCGGCGCAGCGAACGCAGCAATGTGCCAGAAGGCGACATCCCACGAATTGATCCCTGCAAACAGAAAGACCGCCGCGAGGCGGTCTTTCAAATTTTTCCTATCGTCGACTTTTATCAGTTGAACTTGTAGTTGAAGCCAACGCGTACGATGTTGTCCGTGATGTGCGCGTGGTGATTGATAGTCCCAGTAATATTTGTTGTGTTACCGGGAGCGCCTGAGACGGAGGTAAACGGCATCGAGACGTTGATCGACCCCAGGTCTAGGTAGAGGTATTCCATTTTCCAGGACCAGTTTTGCGGAAGCCAAGCTGTGAACTTGCCTTCAATGCCGCCGCCTACCACAAATCCAACGTTGGTTTTCGACGCGCTGAAACTCGCTGGAATGCCTGACTGGCTTAAAAAGGTGACACCTAGTCCCTGGCCCGACACACTGGAGTTGCCAGAAATCCCGACATGGCCATAAGCCAACCCGCCGGTTGCGTAGAGAAGAGTTTTCTCGGTCACCAACCAACCGACGCGTCCACGAACAGTTCCAAACCAGTCAATTGTAGCTTTAACTGCGGTAACCGCTGCGCCGTTAAACGGTGTCGTGGCTAAACAAACGCTTGGGGGGCCACCAGCCGCGGCGGTGCAAACCGTTCCAGAGATTGCGTCAAACAACGTGCCGCTGCCGCGTTGATTTGAACCCTGGATGTCAGCCTCGAAGCCGAATATCCACTTTGGACTGTATTGGTAATTATACCCGACTTGGCCGCCGCCTATTATGCCATCAAGCTTTTGCTTGTGGGCACCGCCAAAACTGTAGGAGTTGGGCACGGGAATGACTCCCGGGAACGTAATTGATGATCCAGTCCCTGCGGATGAGACATCAGCATCGCCCCAGCCATAGCCGACGTTTACGCCAACGTAGTAGCCGGTCCAACTAAACGTCTCGACCACCGGCGCCCTGACCGGGGCCTTGAGCGGCCGTGCCGTTGCTTGCGCCGCGCCGACCATTACAGCCGCACTGGCAATCGATAGTACAAGTACCCTGCGCATCACCCCTCGCAGCGTTTGATTGCAGAAATCATGCGATAGAAATGATGCGATCATGCGGGCTGTTGTTGCTAGAGGCGCTTGAAGAAAATCCAGGGCACATCTGTGATTTCGGTGGGTTGTTGCGGCTGCGCCACAGTGGCAGTCGGCCCGACCTAGGTTCGCCCACAAGGTTTAGAGGACGTTACGGTATCGGCTCGAACGAGCGCTTCTTTGGGGCTAAACTCAATCTCCGCCAGCTGCAAGGATTGCTGCACGATGTCCGCTTATGGGTCATGTGTGGACGGCGCCCACGGGTCAAGGGATTCTTTTGGCTTTCTGCTTGCGGTCGGGTGCAAGTCATGTGTCCGGCCTGTTTGTGCGGCGCTCATAGCCGCTGGCCCTGATGTAATCCGCAGATCGGGTCCCTATCATTCGCCCGCACTCAAGAGTGCTTGACCCATCGCGGGTTCTCCCGATCCCCGGTCCAACCGGTTCGCATCAAACCATCATCACCCTCGACTTTCTTGTACGCCCTCGACGTAACCTCACATTCCCAGTGCCGACATCTTCAGGCCGCCGCTGCGATGGCGAGCGCTGCTTGAGCGTGTCGGTGCCCGATAGCTCTCTCCCTTGGCCAGCACTGCCCAGGCGGTCCGCGCCATCTTGTTGGCCAGCGCTACCGCAACCACCTTGGCCGGCCGACGACCCAGCAGCTCGGTTACCCAGGGATACTTGTCCGGCCGCGTGCGTGCGGTCCTGACAATGGATATTGCACCGAGGACGAATAGTCGCCGCAGATAGCGATCGCCCTGCTTGGAAATCGAGCCGAGGCGCTCCTTGCCGCCGGTCGAGTTCTGCCGCGGCACCAATCCGATCCAGGCGGCAAACTCGCGCCCGGTCCTGAACGCCTTTGGGTCGGTCATCGTCGCCACGACCGCCGTGGATAGGATCACGCCGAACCCTGGAATGGCTTCGAGTTGTTTGCTGTCCGCATTGGCGCGATGGGCTTGGACGATGCGCTTGTCGAGCCCGCTGATCTGGGCCTGCACCGCATGCAGTTGCGCAACGATCGCCTGACAGGCAAAGCGTGCGTCACTTGGCAGCCGCTCGTCGCTGCTCTCCGTCACGGCCATAACCAACTGCTGTAATCCTTCATGTCCCTTCGCTGCCACCAGCCCGAGTTCGGCCAGGTGGGCACGAAGTGCGTTGATCAGTTGCGTTCGCTGGCGGATCAGAAGATCCCGTGTCCGGTGCAGCATGAGCGAGCTCTGCTGCGCGACGCTCTTGATCGGCACAAACCGCATCGATGGCCGCGTCACACCCTCGCAGATCGCTGCCGCATCAGCTGCATCGTTCTTGCCGCGCTTCACGTAGGCTTTGACATAGGTCGGCGGCATGAGCCGTGTGTCGTGCCCGAGCTTCTTGAGCTCACGCGCCCACTGGTGCGCCGTTGCGCAGGCTTCCATGCCAACGAGGCAGGGCGGTAAACCAGCAAAAAACTCAAGAACCTTCGCTCGGCCGATACGCTTGCGGACTACGACCGCACCCTCCGCATCAACGCCATGAATCTGAAAAACCGACTTCGCAATATCGACCCCGATCGTGCTAACTTCGCCCATGGACGGCTCCCCTCAATGTGGTTGCGCTTCGACGCAACTACCCTATGGCACTTCGATGCCGCAGAGTGGGCGCCGTCCACCGCATCATTCGCGACCGAGAAATTCGGCGCCGATGGCCTGCGATGTCCGCTGTAGGTCCAATAGGCGACATACTTCGGCGTGGTCGGTTTGTCCGCTCTGTGCCAATATCGACCATTGCAGTCAGGCAACTGCTTGACGCACTGCCTGCGTGCACCAAAGCGCAGACCGCGGCGGCGGCCTCAGTTCAGTTGCCACGATCACCAATGTCGCCGAGGCCGTCGCCGTCGTCAGCTTTGTTCGGAGCTGCGTCCCATCACCGGGAGCGACGGGCGCGCTTCAATGCTTCCTTGGCGTCTGAATCGGAAGGATCGAGTCGAATCGCGTCGGTAAAGTCGGCGATAGCGCGTTTGTATTGTTTCTTGCGTTCGTAGATGTGTCCGCGATTGTTATAGGCCAAGGCAAGATTCGGGTCGAGCCGGATCGCTTCACTGAGGTCGGCAACGGCGCGGTCGTATTGACCCTTGCGGGCGTAGATGTATCCACGGTTGTTGTGGGCCAAGGCGTTATTTGGATCGAGCCGGATCGCTCCGGTAAAGTCGGCGATAGCGCGGTCGTATAATTTCTTTCGGTAGTGGATCTCGCCGAGGTTGCTGTAGGCCACGGCGAGATCCGGATCGAGCCGGATCGCTTCGGTAAAGTCGGCGATGGCGCTATCATATTGTTTCTTGTTGAAGTAATTTTCGCCGCGGTTGTTGTAGGCCAAGGCAAGATTCGGGTCGAGCCGGATCGCTTCGCTGAGGTCGGCAACGGCGCGGTCGTATTGACCCTTGTTGCCGTAGATGTATCCACGGTTGTTGTAGGCCAAGGCGTTATCTGGATCGAGCCGGATCGCTTCGGTAAAGTCGGCGATGGCGCTATCGTATTGTTTCTTGTTGAAGTACATTTCGCCGCGGTTGCTGTAGGCCAAGGGGTTATTTGGATCGAGCCGGATTGATTCGGTAAAGTCGGCGATGGCGCTATCATATTGTTTCTTGTGGGAGTAAATGTCGCCGCGGTTGTTGTAGGCCATGGCGTTATTTTGATCGAGCCGGATCGCTTCGTTGAAGTCAGCGATAGCGCGGTCGTATTGTTTCTTGCGTTCGTAAATGTGTCCGCGATTGTTGTAGGCGTCGGAGAAGTTTGGATCGAGCCGAATTGCTTCGTTGAACTCGGTAATGGCGTGGTCGTAGTCTTTCTTTTCGTAGAACGCGAGGCCGCGGTTGTAGTAGGCCAATTTGGCCGCCTCCGATGACTCCGGCGGAGTTGTCGAAGCCGCAGGGGCGGCCGAAAACGGAGGCGTATTGTGAGCGACCGGCGCCTGCGTGCTCGACTGCGTTGAACCGAAATAGATGTCCCCGAGCATAGAGGACGCCACCCACGGAATCTGTTCGTTGTTGGACGCGCGTGAGACGCTAATGCGGACGCGTTTGAACATCTCCTCGACCGGCAGGCTCGCTGAACGCAGTTCCTTGATCAGCTCCACGGCGAACAGACTATTGTTGCCGGACCTTTTGTCGGTGAACAATCTGTTAAGCCCAACCGAATACAGAACAAGCGTACTGGCGGGTGCGTTGAGCGGCGCCAGCCCGGCGGCAACGTTACGGAAACGGCGCTCGAACGGATTTCTGCGTGCGGCGTCTATAATGACGATCTTTGCCTTGGCGCCCTTGCGGTGCATCGCGGCCAGCACGGCGTCAATGCCGAAGCCATCGCGGCGTACGTCAGCTTCATTCCAGATTTGCGCGTCGACCGGGACGAGATAACTTTGGTGTAAGACTTGAAGGCCGAATCCGCTGAAATAGAAGAGCGCGGTAGTGCCGTTCTTAATCTTGCCGATGAAAGCATCGATCGCACGACGCATTTCCTCCTTGCCGAGATTTGTCTTGAGATCGACGCTGAAGTGCATCCGGCGGAATTCCTCCGCTACGGCGGTCGCGTCCTTGATCGGGTTGGGCAATGGCGTTGCAGCGTCGGGGTAGTTGGCGTTGCCGATGACGAGCGCGATGCGTCCGTCATCTTGCTGGGCTGACGCCGGTGTGACCACCAGCGACAGGCCGAACAAGCTCAGCCAGAACAGGACCAGTCGCCCATATGCAAGATGCGCAGACACGCAACACCACCCCTTGCAAACCCTCGACAACGCCGCACCCGCTTGTCCTTGTCGGACCATATTATTTCAGAATTACCGCAGTAAACAACTCAAACAACATCATTATCCGCTTAACGGGCACACTGGAGCGCGAAATCGAATAGTTAGCGTCGTCACGGGTGTATTGAAATCAAGCCCAATGGGCGACCAGTTAGCAAGACCGACGGCTCGTCCATTCGTAATTCAGGCAATCCACGCTGCCGGTTTCGGATCATTTGTGACCTCGCTCAAAAGGCCAACGCTTTTCGCCGTCCGCTCTATCCCTGAAAGCAGACAACGGAAGACGCGCCAGTCATGTCCGTTAAGTGCCAATCGCGTTATTCGCCGCAACGCAAAAAGAAAGACCGCTAAATGCGGCGGCCCCTCCGAAATCCGATCAGGTGTTTTGATCAGGCTGCCGCCACAACAGCCTTCTGCCCTCGTTCATAGTTGGATACGAACGATTGCGGCGTACGGAGTAGCTTCGATAGTTGCGCTTGTGTTAGGCCCGCGCGGTCCCTCGCAGCGGCTAGCATAGCGCCAAAGTGCTTGTATTCCTTTGGCTTAACCCATACTGCCAAGCCTCCGGACCGTTCGTTCAGGCACAGGAATTAGATCGAAAATCGAACATCGAAAAATCCGACATGAAGCGCTATTATAGATTGGGTGAGTACCCCTCAATAATTTGAGCAGGCAGCAGGCTTTCTCTCGCTAGGTTCGATAAATAATGAGGTTTAGTTGGTTTTCAAAAATTCGGACTTGCGAGGACGCTAGCGAGGCAATTAAAAAAACCTCTGCGTTCTTAGTTTTGATTTGCGGATCACTCGCGATCCTCGCCTTTTGGACAGTCCAATCTGGACGAGTGCCCGCAACCACTAATGCTCGCGTGGTGATTTCGGGGTTTCTCATTTATTCCCTTCTTGCAATTATTATATGGTGGTTTCGGAGTAGAGTTGCTGCGGTTCTGCTGCTGATTTGTATTGTCCTTGGCCTCATTCCTTTCATTGCAGCGCTCTTCGACGATTTTGGCGGCAAAACTCAAGACTTTTTGATTACGGATTTTATAGCCATTGTTTTTGTGTCTGCTTTGTGGTGGGCCAGCGCACGTGCGGCTTTCGCAACATTCAAATTGCATAGAACTTTTACCACAAAACAGGGTCTTGCTGATTCCCCAAGGCCTCCTGTGAATGAATAATATCATGTAATAGCAAATGAGGTTTCGAGTTTGGATCACAACACCGATCAGCAACAGAAGTCGCCTGTTTATCCGCTCCCCAGTAGCTTCGCCACGAGTGCATACGATCTTTCATCGAGGGTGGATTCGTAACGGTCGAATTTTTCCTCAGCGCGATTGTATGTCCTCCACCGCATCCATTTGGGCTTCGGTGACCTGCCACTGAACTTTCATCCAGCGGCGATTAGAGCCTCGGCCAATGTTTCGCCCTTTGGCGCGGTCAGTGTAGCGGCATAGGCCGCCGGTGTTTTGTAGTCGAGCGAGGAGTGCGGCCTCGCGGTGTTGTAGTCGATGACCCAGGCACCGATGAGCTGGCGAACCTGGTCGAGATTGACGAACAGACTTTCGTTGAGAAGCTCGTCACGCATGCGACCGTTGAAGGATTCGATATAGCCGTTCTGCATCGGTCTTCCCGGCGCGATGTAATGCCACTCCACCCGATGCTCCTTTGCCCAGCTCAGGATCGCATTCGAAGTGAACTCGGTGCCGTTGTCAGACACGATTATCTGCGGCTTGCCCCGTCTGTCGATCAGTGCAGTCAGCTCGCGTGCAACTCGTTTGCCCGAGATCGAGGTGTCGGGGATTGCAGCCAGGCATTCGCGCGTGACGTCATCTACGATGTTGAGGATACGGAAGCGTCGGCCTTGGGTGAGCTGGTCATGGACGAAGTCGAGTGACCAGCGGGCGTTGACTTTCGCCTCGACCAGGATGGGCGTGCGTGTTCCGATTGCTCTGCGCCGGGCCTTGCGCTTGCGAACCGTGAGCCCTTCCTCCCGGTAGAGCCGATAGATGCGGTTGACGCCGGAGGGCTCGCCCTGTTCCCGCAGCAGGATGAACAGCCGCCGGTAGCCGAACCGGCGGCGCTGGTTGGCAAGATCGCGCAATCGGGCGCGCAGCTCGGTATCGGGCGGCCGACGGGAGCGATAACGGATCATCTTGCGATCGGCGGCATACGAGGGTGCAGGCCCGGCGCTCGCTCACCTGCAGGACGTTACGCAGGTGAGCGACAGCCTCACGCTTGGCGGCGGGCCCTACCATTTTTTTGTCAGAAGTTCCTTCAGCGCCGCCTGGTCGAGCATCGACTCTGCCAGCAGCTTCTTCAGCTTGCGGTTCTCGTCTTCCAGCGACCGCAGACGCTTGGCGTCCGACACGTCCATGCCGCCGTACTTGGCCTTCCAGTTGTACAGCGTGGCTTCCGAGATGCCGTGCTTGCGCGCCAGATCGGCTGTCTTCGCGCCAGCCTCGTGCTCGCGCAGAACCGCAATGATCTGCTCTTCGGTGAACCTGATCCGCTTCATCGTCCGTCCCCTTATTGAGGCCGGACTCTAACTCCGCGTGGAGGAAAAACTCAGTGGCAGGTCATCATCTTGGTGCCCACTCCAATAGCTGCCCGACATCGACTGAACTCCCCGGGCCGCCTCTTGTATCTCAGCGACGATGAGATGCAAGTTGAGCCCGTGACCTGTAGTCGCCCGGCAAGTGCGTCCAGTCCGCGACACTGTCGGCGCGGAATCAACCGGAAGCTAAGGCAACTCTATCGTTGTCGTCCTAGGTATGTATTTGCAAGAAATGCAGCGCACTAAATATCTATCTGCTCTGTTTGGTGTTTTTGCGATTAACAATTCGAACAAAAGTAAGGATCTGCTTTGATCGTGCCGATTTCAAAGAATGCCTTCAGGCTCCTGTCTCACCCCGCCAATCCGCCCTTCTTCTCGATAAACCGCGCGACCTCCTTGGCGCCCTCGCCCGTGCGCATGTTGGCGAACACGAAGGGGCGCGCGCCTCGCATCTTCTTGGCGTCGCGCTCCATTACCTCGAGCGAAGCGCCGACATAAGGCGCCAGATCGACCTTGTTGATGACCAGGAGGTCGGAGCGCGTGATGCCGGGGCCACCCTTGGACGGGATCTTGTCGCCGGCGGCGACGTCGATGACATAGACGGTCAGATCGGCGAGCTCCGGCGAGAAGGTGGCGGCCAGATTGTCGCCACCCGATTCGATCAGCACCAGATCGAGATCGGGGAACTTCGCGCGCATGTCGGCGATTGCCGCGAGGTTGATCGAGGCATCCTCGCGGATGGCGGTGTGTGGACAGCCGCCGGTCTCGACACCCGCGATGCGTTCGGCCGCGAGCGCGCCGGAGCGCACCAAATATTCGGCATCCCACTTGGTGTAGATGTCGTTGGTGATGGCGGCAATTTCGTATTTACCGCGCAACGCCTTGCACAGCGCATCCATCAGCGCGGTCTTGCCGGAGCCGACCGGGCCGCCGACGCCGACGCGCAATGGGCCGTGAGAATTGGGTCCATTGGAATTTGTCATAGGGGCCTCACAACAGTCGTGCCCGGCCTGGTGCCGGGCATCCACGTCTTACTAAAGGCGTGGCGCGACAAAAACGTGGATGGCCGGGACAAGCCCGGCCACGGCGACAAAGTATCATGACCGGAACAGCCGCGTGTACTGTGTCTCGTGCCTGAGGCTCGCGAGGTCGGCACGAAAGACCGCACTGCCCAGATCGTCGATCGCCGCTGTGAGCGCGCGTTGCGCGGTCTCCGTCACCGCCGGCTCAAGCGCCGCCAGGACGCGCTGGCCCTGGCTGTGGCCAAGCGGGATCAGACGCACGCCGGCAGACACCCAGTTGGCGGTGACCGCCTGCAAATAAGCGCCGAGCGCGGCTTCGAGCGCGATCGCATGGCCAGCCGCTGCGACCGCCACCGCAACCGGATACGCGACGGCGCCATCCCAGACTTCCTTGAATTGCGTGAGCGCGTCGCAGGGCCAAGCCGACTCTGTGACGTCGACGAAGGCATTGCCCTGCGCGGTTGTTTCCAGATGCCGTTCCTTCGATGGCGCCAGCGCGGCGGCGAGTTCGGCGACGTCGCGCAACGTGGCCATGTTGCTGGTGTCCGCGGCACGATAGGCGTGCGCGAGCAACACGCCATCGCAGAAGCCCGCGCCATCGGCCAGCATGACCGCGAGCCACTCCTGTAAACTGGCAGCATCATGAATGTCGCCTGCTTCCACCGCCCATTCGATGCCGCTCGAATAGGAAAACGCGCCGACCGGATAAGCCGGCGACAGCCAGGCCATGAGGCGGTAGCGGGCGGCTGGTTCAGTGTTTCGTTCATTCCCGTGCAAGCGGGAATCCAGCGAGTTTTTTCCGGTGGCGCCAGGTCCCCGCTTACGCGGGGACGAACGACGGAGCAATGCCGACCGCTTCTTAGCCATCGCTGTGATCATGATGATGCGAGTGGCTATACGAGTGACTGTGAGACTGGCTTGTCGAACGGCTGTGGGAGTGGCTATGCCCCGATCCTTCGTGCGCGCCGCCTTCCGGATCGAACGGCGCGGCCAATAGCGTGAGCGTCGCACCGAGGCCGCGCAACATATCCTCCAGCACATGGTCGCGGCGGATGCGCAGTTTGTGCCCGGCAATCTGCATCTCGGTATGCCGGTTGCCGAGGTGCCAGGCGAGCCGCGCCAGTTCGACTTCGTTTGTTGCCGTGACCTCGACAAGCTGCTCCGGCGCGCCGATCACCTGCACGATCGACCCATCATCGAGCACCAGCCCGTCGCCATCACGCAACGCAACCGGTTTGGCAAAATCGAGCAGGAACTCGGTGCCCTTCTCGCCGGTCAGCGCGATGCGCCGGCGATGGCGGTCTTCCGCGTCGAGCACGATGCGGTCGATAGCCTCGGACCACTCACCGGCAGACTTGATCGTGACGACACGTTTCATGATTTCAGTCTAGAAGAGGAAATACCTTTGCGCCATCGGCAGCACATCCGCCGGCGCGCAGGTGAGCAGTTCGCCGTCGGCGCGCACCTCGTAGGTTTCCGGGTCGACATCGATCGTCGGCGTTGCGCCATTGTGGATCATGTTTTTCTTGCCGATCTTGCGGGTATTCTGCACGGCGACAAATTGTTTTTCGCAGCCGAGCCGGTTGCGCAAGCCCCCACGTGCCGCAGCTTTCGAGACGAACACTACCGACGAAGCGGTGAGCGCCTTGCCATAGGCGCCAAACATCGGCCGGTAGTGCACCGGCTGCGGCGTCGGGATCGAGGCGTTGGGATCGCCCATTTGCGCGGCGATGATCGAACCACCCTTGATCACCACCTCGGGCTTGACGCCGAAGAAGGCCGGCGCCCACAGCACGAGGTCGGCGAGCTTGCCCTTTTCAACCGAGCCGATGTGTTTGGAAACGCCGTGCGCGATCGCCGGGTTGATGGTGTATTTGGCGACATAACGCTTGACGCGAAAGTTGTCGTTATCGCCCTTCTCTCCCGGCAGGCTGCCGCGCTGCTTCTTCATCTTGTCAGCCGTCTGCCAGGTGCGAATGATCACCTCGCCGACGCGGCCCATGGCTTGGCTGTCCGACGACATCATCGAAAGCGCGCCGATGTCGTGCAGGATATCCTCCGCCGCAATGGTCTCCTTGCGGATGCGGCTCTCGGCGAAAGCCAGATCCTCCGGGATCGACGGGTCGAGATGGTGGCACACCATCAGCATGTCAAGATGCTCGTCGATGGTGTTGCGGGTGAACGGCCGCGTCGGATTGGTCGAAGACGGCAGCACATTCTTCAGACCTGCCACTTTGATGATATCCGGCGCGTGGCCGCCGCCGGCGCCCTCGGTGTGGAAGGCATGAATGGTGCGGCCCTTGAAGGCCTTGATGGTATCCTCGACGAAACCGCTCTCGTTGAGCGTGTCGGTATGGATCATCACTTGCACATCGGCGTTGTCGGCGACCTTCAGGCAATTATCGATCGCCGCCGGCGTCGTGCCCCAGTCCTCGTGCAGCTTGAGGCAGCAGGCGCCGGCTTTGACCTGCTCATCGAGCGCGGCCGGGCGCGAGGCATTGCCCTTGCCGGCGAAGCCGAGATTGACCGGCAGGCCGTCGGCCGCCTGGATCATGCGGCCGATATGGAACGGGCCGGGCGTGCAGGTGGTGGCATTCGTGCCGGCCGCCGGGCCGGTGCCGCCACCGAGCATGGACGTCACGCCGGACATCAAGGCGTCTTCCACCTGCTGGGGGCAGATGAAATGAATGTGGGCGTCGAAGCCGCCGGCGGTGAGGATCTTGCCCTCTCCAGCGATGATTTCGGTGCCGGGACCGATGACGATGGTGACGCCCGGCTGGATGTCGGGATTGCCGGCCTTGCCGATGGCGGCAATCCGGCCGTCCTTCAGACCGACGTCGGCCTTGACGATGCCCCAGTGATCGAGGATCAGCGCATTGGTGATGACGGTGTCCATGGCGCCCTGCTTGCTGGTCGCCTGCGACTGGCCCATGCCGTCGCGGATCACCTTGCCGCCGCCGAACTTCACCTCCTCGCCATAGACGGTGAAATCCTTCTCCACTTCGATGATGAGATCGGTGTCGGCGAGCCGCACCTTGTCGCCCACGGTCGGGCCGAACATGTCGGCATAGGCCGCGCGTTTCATCTTGAATGACATAGTGCGGCTCCGTGCGCCTCGTTAAAGCTTACCCATGACGTCCTGGCGGAATCCGTAGATCGTGCGTTTGCCGGCGAGCGCCACCAAGGTGACCTCGCGCGTCTGCCCCGGCTCGAAGCGCACCGCCGTGCCGGCGGCGATATTGAGCCGCATGCCACGTGCTTTCTTACGCTCGAACTTGAGCGCCGGATTGGTCTCGAAAAAGTGGTAGTGCGAGCCGACCTGGATCGGCCGGTCGCCGGAATTGGAAACCGGCAACGTCACCGTCTTGCGGCCCGCGTTGATCTCGATTTCGCCGTCTTCGATGAACATCTCGCCGGGAATCATCACATCTTCCATTTTCGCGCGATCTTTTCCGAAAGTCGGTTCTCGCTTTTCGGGATCATGCGAGTACCCCGGCATAAAGTCCGGCGCCGATCAAACCGCAGGCGGCGCCCGCAACGCGGATCACCGGCCGCAGGCGCGCGCGCTGCATCGTCAGCCCAAAGCCAACACCGATGGCGTGCAGGCTCACTGTCGCAAGCGCAAAGCCCGCCATGTATTCGATGCCGCCGACGTTCTCGGCCACCTCACTGCCATGCGCGTGGCCGTGAAAGATCGCAAATACACCGATCACCAGCGCACCGAGCCAGAGCGGCAGATCGACCGCGAGCGCAACCAGAAGACCGAGCGCGACGACGGAGGCCAGAATGCCTGGCTCGACGAACGGGATCGGCACATGCGCCATGCCGAGCGCGCCGCCCACCAGCATCACACCGACGAAGGTCGCCGGCCACACCCACAGCGCGCGGTTGCCTTTCAGCGCCGCCCACAAGCCGACCGCCACCATGACACTGATGTGGTCAAGACCCGAAAGCGGATGCGCGATGCCGGCGGCGAATGAGGCCGTCGAGCCGACACCGACATGCGCGAAGGCCGGACTGGCGACGCAAGCAAATAGAGCGGTAAACGCTAGAATTCTTTTCATCGTGTCGCGTCCTTTCAGCGGATCGGGTTGTGCACGGTGACGAGCTTGGAGCCATCAGGGAATGTCGCCTCCACCTGGATGTCGTGGATCATCTCGGAGATGCCTTCCATCACCTGCGCGCGCGTAAGGACTTGCGCCCCGGCTTCCATCAGTTCGGCGACGCTGCGGCCGTCGCGTGCGCCCTCCATGATGAAATCGGTGATCAGCGCGACAGCCTCCGGATGATTGAGTTTGACGCCGCGCTCGAGGCGGCGGCGCGCCACCATGGCGGCGGTCGCAATCATCAATTTGTCTTTTTCACGCGGCGTCAGATTCATCCCGGCCTCTTTGTCGATCCAACTATTGCAACCATAGCCGCGGCACGCTCTGTCCCAGCGCCGCCAGCAACGCAATGAGGTCATGCCGCAAAACGGCGCCATCGCGCGCGACGAGCCGCGCCACGGCAATGCCGTTCCAGGCCGAAATGCCGGCTTCGCCGACAAATTCGAGCGCGCGCACCGCGGCCAAGTCCGCCTCGCCGCCCGGTGCGATCAGAATGGTGGCAAGCGCGATGCCGCCGGCTGCGACCGCCGACGCGGCAAGCTTTTCGGCAATCGCGCCGTCGAGGCGGGCGTTTTCCGCAAATATCAGCTTCCCGCCGCGGCGCACTCGCCAGCGGTCGGCGAACAAGCCGCCTTGCATAGTTTCGCCCATCGCCGCCCGGCCGAATACAACGGCCTCGGCCATGATGAGGGACGCATCGACTTCGAGGTCGACGTCGATATGCCGCGACAGCCGCGCCCCGTCGAACAGAATGGATTCCTGCGGCAGCCAGGCGAGACGGCCGCCGGCGCCGACCTTGAAATGAACGCTCATCTCGGCATCCGGCCCGGTCGAGCGATAGATTTTTTCGGCCGCCACGGTACCCGCGATGAGTTCGGCGTCTTTACCAACGTCCAATTCGACGCTGAAGCGGTCGCCTCCGGTCATGCCGCCGCCGGTGTTGACGATGACGGTTTCCAATGCCCGCGCCACCGTGTTGGGAAAGCGCACCCGCAGTGAGCCGTCCTCATAGACTTTGGTGCGGCGGCTGCGGCCGTCCGAGGTGGCAACGCTCAGCGCAACGCGCCCGCTGGCGCGGTTGGCGGCGAAGATGTCGCTTGCGCGCTGCTCGACAACAGCCACTGACACGACCTTACGCCCTCCCCCATAGCCTTGGTGGGAATTCTAGATGGCCACGGCTCAAATGGCCATCGCACGCTTGAGCGCGCCTTCGTCCAAGTTCGCCTTGTCGCAGGAATAGATAATGCTGCCGCGATCCATGACGACAAGGTGGTCGCCGAGTTCCTGCGCGAAGTCGAGATACTGCTCGACCAGGATGATCGCCATTTCTTTCAGCGAGCGCAGATAGTCAATGGCGCGGCCGATATCCTTGATGATCGAGGGCTGGATACCTTCGGTCGGCTCGTCGAGCAGCAGGAGCTTGGGACGCATCACCAAGGCTCTCCCGATCGCCAACTGCTGCTGCTGGCCGCCTGAAAGATCGCCGCCGCGGCGGCCGAGCATGCTGCGCAGAACCGGAAACAGCGAAAAGACATCGTCCGGCACGGTCCGCCTGTCGCGCGTCAGCGGCGCAAAGCCGGTCTCAAGATTCTCTTCGACCGTGAGCAGGGGAAAGATTTCGCGCCCCTGCGGCACAATGGCGACACCACCGCGCGCGCGCTGGACAGTCGAAAGCTTGGTGATGTCGGCACCGTCGAGCGTAATTTTGCCTTTGCTGACAGGATGCTGACCGACGATGGCACGCAGCAGGCTGGTCTTGCCGACGCCGTTGCGGCCGAGCACGCATGTTACCTTGCCCGGTTCCGCCTTGAGCGAAATCCCGCGCAGCGCTTGCGCCGCACCGTAATGCAGATCGATGGCGTTTACGTCGAGCATGATCACTTTCCTCGGCGCATGATCTTTTCCGAAAACCGGTCTCCACTTTTCGGGATCATGCGCTAACGTCCCAAATATACTTCGACCACGCGCTCGTTCTCCGAGACCTGGTCGATGGTGCCTTCCGCCAGTACCGAGCCCTCGTGCAGGCAGGTCACCTTGACCCCCAGTTCACGCACGAAGGCCATATCGTGCTCGACCACGACCACCGTCTTGTCGCGGTTGATCTCCTTGAGCAACTCGGCGGTTTGCATGGTTTCCGTGTCGGTCATGCCGGCGACCGGCTCATCGACCAGCAGGAGTTTCGGCTCCTGCGCCAGCAACATGCCGATCTCCAGCCATTGCTTTTGGCCATGCGACAAGCTGCCGGCGACGCGCGAACGCAGCCGCTTGAGCCGGATGGTGTCGAGAATCTCGTCGATACGCGTCTGTTGCGGCGCCGAGTTCTCCCACAGCAGCGTCGCACGCACGCTGCGATCGTTCTTCAGCGCCAGCAGCAGATTGTCCTCGACTGTGTGCATCTCGAACACGGTCGGCTTCTGGAATTTGCGGCCGATGCCGAGCTCTGCAATTTGCGTCTCGTCGAGCTTGGAAAGGTCGAAGTTTCCTTCTTCGAAAAAGACGTCGCCGGCATCAGGCCGTGTCTTGCCGGTGACCACGTCCATCATGGTGGTCTTGCCGGCGCCGTTCGGACCGATGATGGCGCGCATCTCGCCAGGCTCGATCACGAAAGACAGTTCGTTGAGTGCCTTAAAGCCGTCGAAGGAGACGTTGACGCCATCGAGATAAAGCAGCGCGCTGGTCATTTGCGCCGTCGGCGGGATCGTCGAGCTTGAGGGATCAGGCGCTGTTTGCGTTTCGTTCATGATGCTACTCCGCCGCGTGTGGCGCGGTGTCCGGCTGCGTCAGCTCCACCTCGGTTCCCTCTTCTGCCGCCGCGGACTTCGCGTCCGCGCGCAGGCCAAGACCGTGCTGAAGCGTGCCGATGATCCCGCGCGGCAACAATAGCGTTACCGCGATGAACAGCCCGCCGAGCATGAACAGCCAATAGGGAGCGAGAAAGCCTGAGGTGAAATAGGTTTTGGCATAGTTGACAACGAGCGCTCCGAGAACCGCTCCGGTCAAGGTGCCGCGGCCGCCGACCGCAACCCAGATCACCGCTTCGATCGAATTGGCGGGTGTGAATTCGCTTGGGTTGATGATGCCGACCTGCGGGACATACAGCGCGCCGGCAACGCCCGCCATGCAGGCCGACAGCGTAAAGACGAACAACTTGTAGTTCTCGACGCGGTAGCCGAGGAAGCGCGTGCGTGATTCCGCGTCCCGCACCGCGACCAACACCTTGCCAAACTTTGAGGTGACGACCGCGCGGCAGATCAGGAACCCGACCGCCAGCGCGATACAAGAACAAACCAACAGCGCGTTGCGCGTGCTTTCGGCCTGCACGTTGAAGCCGAGAATGTCCTTGAAATCGGTAAGACCGTTATTGCCGCCGAAGCCGAAATTGTTGCGGAAAAAGCCAAGCATCAACGCATATGTCATCGCTTGCGTGATGATCGAGAGATAGACGCCGGTGACGCGGCTGCGGAACGCGAACCAGCCGAACACGAAAGCCAGCACACCCGGTACCAGGAGGATCATCACTGCGGCATAGACGAACCAGTTGAAGCCGTACCAGTAGAGCGGCAGTTCGTGCCAGTTCAGGAACACCATGAAATCGGGCAGGATCGGATTTGCGTAAACGCCGCGGGTGCCGATCTGGCGCATCAGATACATGCCCATGGCGTAACCGCCGAGCGCGAAGAAGGCGCCATGGCCGAGCGAGAGGATACCGGCAAAGCCCCAGATCAGGTCGATCGACAGCGCAAGCAGCGCGTAGCAGATGTATTTGCCGAACAGCGCCACGAAATAAGTCGAAACATGCACGCTCGAATCCGCGGGCACGATCAGATTAAGCACCGGAACGGCGATGGCAAAAGCGCCGAGCAGTACCAGAAAAATAATTGAGGCCCGGTCGATCAGGCGGGTGAGTGGAAAGGCGCCCATTACGCCTCCACCGCCCGGCCCTTGAGGGCGAACATGCCGCGCGGGCGTTTCTGGATGAAGAGGATAATCAGCACCAGAATGGCGATTTTGGCGAGAACCGCGCCGGCGTAGGGCTCGAGGAATTTATTGGCGATGCCGAGCGTGAAGGCGCCGACCAGCGTGCCCCACAGGTTTCCGACGCCGCCGAACACGACCACCATGAACGAGTCAATGATGTAGCCCTGCCCCAGGTTGGGCGACACGTTGTCGATCTGCGTCAACGCCACCCCGGCAATGCCGGCAATGCCGGAACCGAGACCGAAGGTCAGCGCATCTATGCGGGCCGTGCGGATACCCATGGCGGCGGCCATTTGCCGGTTCTGCGTTACCGCGCGCATCTCAAGACCGAGCCGCGTGAAGCGCAACATCGCCAGCAGCGCGACAAACACCAGAAGGGTGAACACGATGATCCACAGCCGATTATAGGTGATGGTGATCTGGCCGAGTTGGAAGGCGCCACTCATCCAGGACGGATTGCCGACTTCCTGGTTGGTCGGCCCAAAAATGGTGCGCACCACCTGTTGCAGGATCAGCGACAGGCCCCAGGTGGCAAGCAGGGTCTCCAGCGGCCGCCCGTAAAGGAAACGAATGATGCTGCGCTCGACCGCGATACCGACGAGGCCCGCGACGCAAAATGCGAGCGGCACCGCGATCACCAGCGAAATGTCGAACAAAGCGGGATTGTAGGCGCGGATCAGCGCCTGCACGACATAGGTCGTATAGGCGCCGAGCATGACCATCTCGCCGTGCGCCATGTTGATAACGCCCATGACGCCGAACGTGATCGCCAAACCAATCGCTGCTAGAAGCAACACCGAGCCGAGCGAGAGCCCGTACCAGGCGTTCTGCACCGCCGTCCACATCGACAGCGTCGTCTGGATCTTTGTGATCGCCGACTGTGCGGCCGCGCGCACCTCGGGCGGCTCGTTTGGCGGCAGACCTTTGATAAGACCGAGTGCATCCTGGTCGCCGCGTTCGCTGAGCACGCCGATGGCATTGATCTTGGCGTCGGGTTTGGCGTCGCTTGACGACAGGATAACGGCAGCGCGTGCCTGCTCGAGTGCCGTCTTTACGTGTGCCACTTTTTCAGCGGCAATAGCCTTTTCCAGCGCCGGCAGCACGCTTTCATTGCGCGACTTGAAAACCGATTGCGCGGCCTCATAGCGCTTGTCCGGATCGGGTGCCATCAGCGTGAGGCTGCCGACGGCCGCGTCAATTACGTTGCGCAGGCGGTTATTGACGATGACGGTGTCGATATCTTCGGGCGGCGTGCCGGTGATCGGCTTGCCGGTCGCCGCATCCAGCAGCTTGCCGTCCTTGGTCTTGATGAAGACAAGCTTCTTCTCGGCGCTGAACAACAGACGCGCTTCCGACAGCGCTTCCAGGACTTGCGCGGCCAAGGGGTTGCCGCTTGCGGCTACCTTGCCGATGGCCTCGCCGGTGTCGCTGAGCGATCCTTCGGTGAAACCAGGCAGCGCGTCCGTGTAGGCGTCGGCTCGTGCCCCTACTACACCGTGCAACAGAAGGCCCAAGGTCAATAGAACAACAGAAATGCGGCCGCAGAAGCTACGCATTGCGATCATGTCCCGGCATCAGTTGGCATGTTAGGAGGCGGCGACGGCCGCCGCCTCCCTTAGGCTCATATCAGCAGACGTTCAGGAGCCCTGACCGCCGCACTTCTTGGTGACGGTGTTGTAGTTGCCGCACTTGAGCTTGACCCAGTCGGACTTCAGGTCCTTCGAGCCCGGCAGGAAGTTGGACCAGGCATCGCCCGGCACCAGACCCTTGGTCTTCCACACCACGTCGAACTGGCCGTCGCCGCGGATTTCGCCGATGAAGACCGGCTTGGTGATGTGGTGGTTGGGAAGCATGGTCGACATGCCGCCGGTCAGGTTGGGCGCCTGAATGCCGGGCAGCGCGGCGATCACCTTGTCGGGATCGGTCGACTTGGCCTTCTCCACCGCCTTCACCCACATGTTGAAGCCGATGTAGTGAGCTTCCATCGGGTCATTAGTGGTGCGTTTCGGCTTCTTGGTGAAGTCGTGCCATTCCTTGATGAAGGCCGTGTTGGCCTTGGTCTTGATCGACTCGAAGTAGTTCCAGGCAGCGAGATGGCCGACCAGCGGCTTGGTGTCGAGACCGGCGAGTTCTTCCTCACCGACCGAGAACGCCACCACCGGAATGTCGGTCGCCTTGACGCCCTGGTTGCCGAGCTCCTTATAGAAAGGAACGTTGGCGTCGCCGTTGACGGTGGAGACCACCGCCGTCTTCTTGCCGGCGGAACCGAACTTCTTGATCTTCGAAACTTCGGTCTGCCAATCGGAGAAGCCGAACGGCGTATAGTTGATCATGATGTCTTCGGACTTGACGCCCTTGGACTTCAGATAGGCCTCGAGAATCTTGTTGGTGGTGCGCGGATAGACATAGTCGGTGCCTTCCAGCACCCAACGCTTCACCGAGCCGCCGTCCTTGCTCATCAGGTAGTCGACGGCGGGAATGGCCTGCTGGTTCGGCGCGGCGCCGGTGTAGAACACATTGCGTTCCAACTCCTCGCCTTCGTACTGCACCGGATAGAACAGGATTGAGTTGAGCTCCTTGAAAACCGGGAGCACCGATTTACGCGACACGGAGGTCCAGCAGCCGAAAACGACGGCAACCTTGTCCTTGGAAATCAATTCGCGCGCCTTCTCGGCGAACAACGGCCAATTCGAAGCCGGGTCGACCACAACGGCTTCGAGTTTCTTGCCGAGCAGGCCGCCCTTCTTGTTCTGCTCGTCGATGAGCATCAGCATCACGTCTTTCAGCGTCGTCTCGCTGATCGCCATGGTGCCCGAGAGAGAATGGAGAATACCGACCTTGATGGTATCGGCGGCCTTCGCGGCGTGGACCGCTCCGGTCGCCGCAATCGCCAGACCCGCAGCGGCAGACAACCACCTGCGGAAATTCGGCCGCAGAGCGGCCGCCTTGCTGTTTCTGATCATGAACAAAATCCCCTGCATGAGACGCGCGCAGCGGAATCGGCCGCTTTTCGCGCTCCATGACATTCGCAAGGCTTGTGCCAGAGCCGCGCATGCGCGGTAAAAGGCTTATTGCGAGCCGTTTTTTGGGTTGTTGCGAATGGTGGCGCGCCGTTCGTCGGTGATTAATATTTAGGCAGTCGGTTCATGAGCTGCCCATTCACGCGCCCTCTTCCGCTATCGGCGGCGTACCCGTCGCGTAGCGATCCAGTTGCACGGTTTCACTTTTCTGCGCAAAAGAAGATGGCGGGCCTGTCCGGGCGGCACCGTTTTCTACGAAAACCTGATTTGGCCGGTCCTGCCGCCGTCACGGGACCCGCAGCGTCACCGGCCAGGGAGGATGCCATGCTCAGTCAATGGAGGAGACGCATGCTTTTTCGTTCGTTTGTTCGTACTACGGCCGCCTTAATTTTGCTGGCCGGCAACGTAACGGCACAAGCCGAGGAACGCATCACCATCGGCACCGGTGGCACCGGTGGGCTTTTCTATGTCGTGGGCGCCGGTATCGCGGAAGCCATCAACAAGCATCTGCCCGGCGCCACAGCCCGCGCCGAAGTCACTGGCGCCTCGGTTGAGAATATCCGCCGGGTGTCCGCAGGCCAGGAAACGATTGGCTTCTCAAGCTCCAGCACGCTTTACGAAGCCAAGAACGGCATGAAGAAGTTCAAGGAGAAGCTGCCGGTCGCCGCGATCGCCTACCTCTATCCTGCGGTCCTGCAGGTTGCCGTGCTGGCCGACAGCAAGTTCAAGAGCATCGAGGATCTCAAAGGCGCGACCATCAATCTCGGGCCCCCCGGCAGCAATTCGGCCGTGCTCGCCGAACGTCTGCTCACCGCCTATGGCGTGTTCGACAAGAGCAAGGCGCGCTTTCTTTCCTACACCGAAGGCACGAAAGCCATCATGAACGGCACGGTCGACGCAACCTGCGTGCTCGCCGGCGCGCCGACTGCGGCCCTCATCGATCTCGCCACTCAGCGCAACACGCGTTTTCTCTCACTCGACCCGAAGAAGGTCGAGAAGATGCTGAGTGAATACAAATTCTATCAGATCGGCGAGATTCCGGCCGGAACATACAAGGGCCAGACGAGCGCCGTGAATGTGATCAACGATCCTGCCATCCTGTTCACCAACGCGAAGGCGCCGGATAAGCTGGTCTATGACATCACCAAGACCATCTTCACCAATATCGACGAGATCCACGCGATCCATAAACAGGCGAAACAAATCCTGTTGTCGACTGCGGAGAAAACGCCGATCGCAATTCACCCCGGCGCCCTGCGCTACTATACCGAAGCCAAGAAGAAGTAACCGGGGGACCTGAGCAAGCGACGATCCGACCATGTGGAGCACGCTCGACAAGCTCCTCGCCTCCGATCCGGCCGTCGGGCCGGTCGAGCGGCGCGTGGTCGGATGGAGCGCCGCATTCCTCGCGGTGTTGACGACCGGCCTCGTGCTCTACGAGGCTTATTTTGGCACCATCACCGCGCTGGTCGTTCGCTCAGAATTCTTTTCGGCGATGGCGAGCGCGGGCCTTCTCCTGATTGGCCTGCGCTTCAACAACCGGTTGGTGCGGGCATTCTTCTATATCTTTGCGGTATTGGCGCTGCCGCCCGGCCCTTATCTGCAGCAAAATTTCTTCGACATCGTCAGCAATGGCGGCCTGTCCACGCCGACCGATCGCGTACTGTTCGTCATGACGATGGTCGTAGTCATCGTCCTCACTTACATGACCATTGGCTGGTCGCTGGTCGTGCTGGCGGTCGCCGCGCTGCTCTATGCCGTGTTCGGCTATCTCATTCCCGGCCGCTACGGGCACGGCGGCTACGATCTCGCGCGACTGACCGCGACCTTGTTTCTCTCGACCGAAGGCGTCTACGGCATCCCGATGGGAGTGGCGGTCGATTACATCTTCCTGTTCGCGCTCCTCGGCACCTTCCTGATGAAGACCGGCACCGGCGAGTTGTTCGTCGATCTTGCCCGCGCCATGACCGGGCGCACGCAAGGCGGGCCCGGCTTGAGCGCGGTGCTGGCGAGCTCAATGCTCGGCACCATCAACGGTAGCGCGGTCGCCAATGTCGTGACCGTCGGCACTTTCACGATCCCACTGATGAAGCGCGTCGGATATTCGGCAGCGACGGCAGGGGCGATCGAAGCGGCGGCGTCCGCCGCCGGCCAGATCCTGCCACCGATCATGGGCGCCGCCGCCTTCCTGATGGCCGAGATTATGGGCGTGCCCTATTCACAGATCGCCATCGCCGCGATCATCCCGGCGGCGCTTTACGTGCTGGCTCTCTTGGTCGCCGTGCGGCTCGAAGCCGGGCGGCTCAACCTCGCGCGCGACGATGCCGGAGGGTTGCGCATCGTCGGCAAGGTGCTGCTGCGGCGCGGCTATCTGTTGTTGCCGCTGGTTGTACTGGTCGCTCTGCTCACGCTCGATGTTACGCCCATGCGCGCGGCAGTGATCGCCCTCGGCGTCGGCTTGGTCTTGATGCCGTGGTCGGCCGAGACGCGGCTCGGCCCGGCAAAGCTGTTGGCTGTGTGCGTGGAGACAGTGATTTCGGTGCTGCCAATTGTTGCTGCCGTCGCCGCTGCCGGCGTCGTCATCGGCGTCCTCAACTTGACCGGCCTTGGCCTCATGCTGTCGGGGCTGATTCTGCAAATTGGCGGCGGCAATTTGTGGCTGGTGCTGGTACTGACCGCGTTGACCTCTTTCGTTCTCGGCATGGGCTTACCGACGTCGGCGGCTTATCTGTTGCTCGCGGTTCTGGTCGCGCCGGCGCTCGAGAAGATGGGCGTGCAGCCGATCGTCGCTCACATGTTCATTTTCTATTACGGCCTCGTCTCCGCCATCACGCCGCCGGTTGCGCTCGCGGCCTATGCCGCGGCCGGCATTTCCGGTGCGGGCACCACCGAAACCGGCATCGAGGCGGTGAGGCTCGGCTTTGTGAAGCTGTTGGTGCCGTTTCTGTTCGTCTCCATGCCCGGTCTGTTGATGCTCGGCGGCAGCACGATGGTCGCGGTCTCTACCTTCCTTGCTGCGGCGGCGGTTGTCTCGCTGTCGGTGAGCTTTGCCGGTTGGCTGGTGCGGCCTTTGATGGTGTTTGAGCGGCTGGGTTTCTTGGTTGCCGCCGTGCTGCTCGTCTTCCCCGCGCCGGTCGCGCTCGACGCCATCAACGTCACGCTGCGCCCTGCCGGCTTTGCCCTACTGCTCGTCTTGACGCTCTATTGCTGGCGTGCAGGCGGCACAACCGAACTGCATGCAAAGCCAAACCGCTAAATTTCCTGCACGCTTGATTGTCCTCAAAGGGGCCGCCATTCTGGCTACGCGTGCGGCCTGTCCTGGCGGCGCCGCCTGCCGTGCGAAGACCTGACGTCGAGGACCTGATTTGCCCGAAACCGCCGCCGCCATCGTCGCCGCTCACCGCGCCGGAAAACTGACGCCCGCCGAGACAATCGCGCGCTCTTACGCGCGTCTGCGCGCGCATAACGATCCCGCGATGTTCATCAGCCTGCGCGAGGAGGCCGACGCCGTCGCGGAGGCGCGCGCGCTCGGCGATCCAAGCCTGCCGCTTTTTGGCGTTCCGGTTGCGGTGAAGGACAATATCGATATTGCGGGCATGGCGACGACAGCCGCCTGCCCTGCCTTCAGCTACAAGGCGCAACACGATGCGACCAGCGTCGCGCGTTTACGCGCGGCCGGTGCCATTCCAATCGGCAAGACCAATCTCGATCAGTTTGCCACCGGCCTGAACGGCACGCGCTCGCCTTATGGCACGCCGCGCAATGCCTTCAAGGACGGGCTGGTCCCCGGCGGATCGAGCTCCGGTTCTGCTGTTGCTGTTGCTGCTGGTATTGTGCCCTTGTCGCTCGGCACCGACACCGCAGGCTCAGGCCGCGTACCGGCGGGCCTCAACAACATTGTCGGCCTCAAACCCAGTCTGGGTCTCGTCTCGACCTACGGTGTGGTGCCGGCCTGCCGCACGCTCGACTGCGTGTCGGTTTTTGCACTGACTGTCGAAGACGCCTGGATGGCACTCGCCGCCATGGTAGGGCCGGATGCACACGATCCCTATTCGCGCAAGCGCCCGCTCGGGACACCCGGCGCTGCCGGTGCGCCCAAGCTGGGCGTGCCCAGCGCGGGCAACCGGCTGTTCTTCGGCGACAAACACTTTGAGACGGCATATGGCACTGCCCTGGAACGGTTGGCAAAACTCGGCTGCACGATCACCGAAATCGATATCGAGCCGTTCTACGAAACCGCGCGGCTGCTCTACGAAGGTCCGTGGGTGGCCGAACGCACTATCACCGTAAGGTCGCTCCTTGCCTCCGATCCTGACGCCATTCATCCGATCACGCGGCAGATCATCCTCGACGGTTTACGCCCAACCGCCATCGATGCGTTCGCCACCTTTTACAGACTCGAGGAACTGCGCCGCGTCGCCGACACAACATTCAGTCAGATCGACGCGCTGGCGCTGCCGACCGCGCCGACTGCCTACACGATCGAGCAAATGCTCGGTGACCCGATCCAGCTCAACAGCCGGCTCGGCACCTATACGAACTTCGTCAATCTGCTCGACATGTGCGGGTTAGCGCTGCCCGCCGCGGTGACGCCGGATGGCGTGCCCTTCGGCGCGACGCTGCTGGCGCCCGGCGGCCAGGACGCGCTGCTCGCGAGTATCGGCGCCGTGTTTCAAGCCGACACGAAACTGGCTCTTGGGGCGCTGAAGGAATCTCAGCCCGCGCCCGCGCCGGCTTGAGCTACAGCGTCTCGCGGTAGTGTTCGTATTCCTCGCCGACCGTGATGATGTGCGCGTACATGGTCTGCGCCGCCATCACCCGCTCGCCGCGCAAGATCGCCTGCACCACCCGGTCGTGTTCGATGTGGGATTTGGCAAGACGGCCGCGAATGCGGAACTGCGCGCGCCGGAAGGGGCGCACGCGCGCGCGCGTCATGAGCGTCAATTCGGTGAGATAGGCATTATGCGCGCCGGAATAAATGGTGGCGTGAAAGGCCTCGTTGATTTCATGGTAACGCTGCGGGTCGCCGCTCTGAATCAGCACGCGCAAATCCTCGTGCACCTCTTCCATGGCGCTGCGCTCGGCCGGCGTCATGCGTTCCGCGGCATAACCCGCGCACAGCGCTTCGAGCTCCGCCATCACCTCGAACATGCCGATCAGCGTATCGTGGCTCGGCCGTGCAACGACGGCGGCGCGATGCGGGCGCACCTCGACCAGTCCGCTCGCCGCCAGCATGCGGATTGCTTCGCGTACCGGGGTGCGCGACACGCTGAAGCGGCGCGCAAGCTCGATCTCATCAAGCGGCGAGCCGGGTTTCAGTTGGCCACCGACGATCTCGTCGGCGAGCTGCGCACGCAAGATTTCGGAGCGCGTTCCGCGAAACGCCACCACGCGGGTCTCTTTGTCGGACGACGGGACACTCATGGTTCTTGCCCTGCGGGCAGGTCGGTCAGGCTCACATGGGCGGCTACGACGCGCCAACCTTCCGAGAATTTGACCCAGGTCTGCATTTGCCGGCCGATTTTGCCGGGAGTTGTACGCCGCTCGAAAAGCGTCGAGGCGACGGCGAAGTCCCTGCCATAGGTGGAAATGACCGTTCGCGAGAGCGTGCGCGCGAGACCCGCGGGCGAGCGCGCGGCACGGAATGATTTGATCTCATCAAAGCCGTAGAGAGTTTCCGTCGCGCCATAACGAATGGTGCGCGGATCATCGCGAAAAAGCGCATCAAGTGTAGCGACGTCGTTCGTTACCAAAGCTTTTTCGTATTTATCGAAGGCGTCCCTCACTTCGGCCACGACCTCCGGCAGGTCGATGTCCATTCGCTATCCTCCCAGCACAGTCGGTCTCTTGGCCGCCGCAACACCCATTTGTTCCAACGCATAGGCAATTCGCAAGGCCACATCCTCGCGCCACGGCGCGGCGATGACCTGGACGCCGATCGGCAGCGGTTCAAGCGGCACCGGCACTGCCGCCACCGGCAGGCCAATGAAGGAAATCGGCTGCGTATAGAGGCCGATATTGGGCCGCACCGGCATTTTCACGCCGTCGATCTCGAAGGTCTGCTGGCCGATTTTCGGCGCCACGCAGGGCGTCGACGGCGCCAGGATGGCGTCATAGCGCTCGAATAGCTTTAGTACTTGCTCACGATACCAGCGGCGGAAAATCTGCGCCTTGTTGACCAGCGTGGCCGGCACCAGCGCGCCGGCAATCAGCCGGTCGCGCACGGCCGGATCGAAATCGCCCGCCTGCTTGCGCAGTCTGTCGAGGTGGAGGCTTGCGCCCTCCGTCGTGGTGATGACGTAAGCCGCGGCGCGGGCGCGGGCGGCTTCGGGAATATCGACCTCGTCAGACGCGCCCAAGGCCTTCGCGACGCGCGCGATTGCTTCGACGGCTTCGGGAAAGGCGCCTTTCTTGAAATAGCCGCCGGCGACCGCGATGCGTAAGCCGTCGAAACCGCGTTCGATCAGCGGCGTCACCGGCTCGGGCGCGCGCTCGGTGCAGGCTGGATCGTCCGCGTCCGGTCCTTGCATGGCGTCGTAGCTTGCCGCCAGATCGCGCGTCGAGCGCGCAAATGGTCCGAGATGGTCGAGGCTGGCAACGAACGGAAACGTGCGCGCCCGCGTTAGCCGCCCATAGGTCGGCTTCAGCCCGAAGATGCCGCAGAATGAGGACGGCACGCGGATCGAGCCGTTTGTGTCGGAGCCGAGCGCCAAGGGCACCATGCAGCCGCCGACCGCGGAGCCTGAGCCTCCCGACGATCCGCCGCTCATGTGCGCGAGATCGTGCGGGTTGCGGGAGGCGCCGTCATGTACGTTCTCGCCGGTGAAGTCGTAGGCGTATTCGCCCATATTGTGCGCGCCGACCAGAATCGCGCCGGCTGCCTCCAGCCGTTCGATCAGGCCGGCGTCCCGTTTCGCCGGCGGATAGGCACGATTAATCTTGGACCCGGCAAGAGTTGTGACGCCTTCGATGTCGAACAGATTCTTGACCGCGAAGGGCACGCCGGCGAGCGGCAGGCTCGCTTTGTTGGAGTTGGCGTCAAGACTGCGCGCCCTGGCGCGGGCGCGCTCGGCGGTGACCGCCGTAAACGCATTCAGCTTGGGATTGAGCGCATCAATGCGCGCGAGCGCGTCCTCGACGATATCGCTCGCACGCGTCTGTCCGGACGCAACCGCTGCCGCAATCTCGGACGCCGTTGCCGTAGCCCACTCCTTCGCCATGGGCTCACGCCTTGAAGATGGGCGCGGGCTCGGCATCGTCCGGCAACTTGAATTCGGTCACGCTTTCCGCGAGCCGAAGTGTGACTGCGAGATTAGCCTTCACCGACGGCTTCCAGGCCTCTTCGAGCGGGATACCCAGCGAGACCGTCCCGGCCTCGATGAAATCGTCTAGGTTTGTGTCGGCCATCAGTACCTTCTGCCGCCCAATTAAAGTGGCGGATGCGGAATAGCAGCCAACAGGTCGCGCGTATACTCCGCCTTCGGTTCGACCAGTACATCCTTGGTCCGTCCCTGCTCCACGATTTGCCCGCTGCGCATCACGATGACGCGGTCGCACAAGAGCTGCACCACGTTGAGGTCGTGCGAGACGAACAGGTAGCTCATCCCCAGCGATTCTTTGAGATCCTGCAACAGGTTGAGTACGACTGCCTGGACAGAAACATCAAGAGCTGCAGTGGGTTCATCGAGAATAATGAGATCTGGCTTGAGCGAGATAGCGCGCGCAATGCCAACGCGCGCCTTCTGTCCGCCGGAAAGCTGGTGCGGAAAGCGATCGAGCAATTCGACCGGGAGCCCCACTTGAACAGCGAGTTCCTCTACGCGTTCGCGCAGTGTGCCGCGGGAGACCTCACCCAGCCGCATTAAGGGGTCGGCGATTGCGCGAGCCGCTGTAAAGCGCGGATTGAGGCTGTCGGTAGGGTCCTGAAACACCATCTGGATGCGCTTGCGCAGCGCCAGCTTGGCGAACCGGCTGGCGGGAATGGCCCCGATGTCCTGTCCGTCAAACACGATACTGCCGGACGTCTTGTCGAGCAGGCGCATGACCATCATCGAGGTGGTCGACTTGCCGCAGCCGGATTCACCTACAAGGCCGACGCTTTCGCCGTGAGCAATCTCGAAGCTGATGCCGTCGACCGCGCGGAACACCGCGCTCTCCGGCACCGGCTCACTCGTTTTGAACAGCTTCGACAAGGATGCCGTGGCGCCCTGACGCGGATATTCCTTGATCAGGTTTTCAACCGATAGCAGAGGCGTTTTCGCCGGTATTTTACCCGCCGCCGAAGGCGCGCGCGCGGGGAGCGCCTCGCCTTCTGGCAGCAGGTCGCGCAGCGTAACGCCGGGACGTGGCGTCGCCCGCATAAGCTTGCGCGTATAGGCGTGTTCCGGTGCCTGGAAGATCGTCTCAGACTTGGCAGTCTCGACCACGCGGCCCTTTTCCATCACTACCACGCGGTCGCAATAGGCAGCGGCAAGCCCGAGATCGTGGGTAATGAGGATCATCGACATCCCGCGCTCGCGTGTGAGTTCGACCGTGAGGTCCATCACCGCCTTCTGCGTGGTGACGTCGAGACCGGTGGTCGGCTCGTCGGCGATGAGCAATTGCGGGCGGCAGGCCAGTGCCAGCGCAATGACCACGCGCTGGCACATGCCGCCGGAGAGTTCGAACGGATAGGCGTGATAGCGCTCCTTCGGGCGTGCGATGCGCACCAGATCGAGCATTTCCACCGCCTTTTCGCTCACCGCGTCGCGGTCGACCTGCGCGTGCTGCAACAACACGTCCTCGATCTGCTTGCCGATCTTGCGGATCGGGTTGAGCGCCAGCCGCGGGCTCTGGAAGATCATCGACATTTCGCGGCCACGCAGGTCGCACATCTCGCTTTCCGGCGCTGCGCGCAGATCGAGGCCCGAGAAATGGACCGAACCCTCGGCGATGCGGCCGGCGCGATCGAGGATACGCATGACCGCGAAGGATGTCACCGACTTGCCGGAGCCCGACTCGCCGACAATGCCGACGGTCTCGCCTTTGGCGACCGAAATGTTGATGTGCTGGACCGCGCGCACGGTGCCGCGGCGGGTGTGGAATTCGACCGTGAGGTCGCGCACGTCGAGCAGCGGCACGCTTTCGCCGGCATCGGACGGTGGTGCTGGCGCCTTGAGCATCGTCAGGTCCTCCGCTGCGGATCGACGAGATCGCGCAAGCCGTCACCGAGCAGGTTGAAGCAGAACACGGCCAGCATCAGCGCGGCGCCGGGAAACAGCGCCACCCACCACTCGCCGGAAATGATATTGGCAGCGCCCTCCGCCACCATGATCCCCCACTCCGGCGTCGGCGGCCGCACTCCAAGGCCGATGAAGGAGAGGCCGGCCGCGTTGAGAATGGCGTAGCCCATGGTGAGCGAGATCTGCACCATCATGATCGGCATGATGTTCGGCAAAATGTGCATCAACAGGATGCGAAAATCACCGTTGCCCGACAATCGCGCCGCCATCACGAAACCGGCGTCGCGCCGCACATTGGCCTCGGCGCGGGCGACGCGCACATAGAGCGGAAAATTGATAATCGCGGTGGCGATGACGATGTTGGTCACCGTATTGCCGAGCGCCGCCACGATCCCCATGGCCAACACGAACAGCGGAAACGCCATGATGGTATCTGAAAGGCGACTCACGATGCGGTCGGTCCAGCCGCCGAAGAAGCCCGCCGCAATGCCGGCGAGACCGCCCATCGCGAAGACCAGCGCCACCGAGGTGAGCGCGATGATGAAGTCGAGGCGCGTCGCGACCACGACTCGACTGAACACGTCACGGCCCAGCAGATCGGTACCGCACCAATGCGCCCAGGACGGCGGCTGCAGCTTGGCAACGGTGTCGCTCGCCAACGGATCGTAGGGGACGATATAAGGCCCGATCAGCGCGCACAGTGCGAGCAGCAGGAATAAGCCGAATGCCAAACCGGTGACGGTATTTTCCGAAACGACATAGCGTGCGTGACGCCACATCGAGTTGCTGGGCGGTTTGGTCGCCGGTGACGACGGCGCAGATGCAGGCATTGCGGTCGCTTCGACAGTGGCCGAACCGACAGTTTTGGCTTTCGCTACGGATGCCGACTTCGGGCGCACGGCGGTTTCGGTCATCCTTCCAGCCTCACGCGCGGGTCGATGACGCCGTATAGAATGTCGATCAACAGGTTGAGTGCGACGTAGAGGATCGCCATGGTCAGCACGAAGCCCTGCACCGGCGCAAAATCCGAGGCGATCAACGCTTCCACCGCGTAGGAGCCGATGCCCGGCCAGGCGAACACTTTCTCCACCAGCACGTTGGCGCCGAGCAGGAACGAGAAAACCATGCCGAGCGTAGTAACGACCGGCAGCATGGCGTTTCTGAACGCATAGGTAATGATGACCATGCGGCCGTTCAGCCCGCTCGCGCGAGCCGTGCGCACGAAATCTGACGCAAGCACCGACAACATCGACGCGCGCGTCATGCGCGTAATCGGCGCCAACGAAAAAATGCAGAGAGTCAGTGACGGCAGAATGAGCTGGGATGCCGCCGCACGAAAAGTTTCGAGATCGCCCGCCAGCAGGCTGTCGATCAGCAAGAAACCGGTGACCTGCGCCGGCGGACTTGAAAAGGCGTCGAGCCGACCGATCGGTGACGGCGACCAGCCGAGCAGGAAATAGAACACATAGACGAGCAGAAGACCGGTGAAGAACACCGGCAAAGACACGCCCGCGGTCGCGACGATCCGGCAGATATGATCGATCCAGGATCCTTGCCGCACCGCCGCCAATATGCCGAGCGGCACTGCGATCAAGATGGACAAGATAAGGCCGGTCAACGTCAGCTCGGCCGAAGCCGGTAGCCGGCTCTTGATCTCGGTCATCACCGGTTGCCCGGTCGACAGCGAATTGCCGAGATCGCCGTGCGCGAGATCGTCAACATAGCGCACAAATTGTTCGGGCAGCGGACGGTCGAGGCCGAGGTTCTTGCGAATTTCCGCGATCGAATCCGGTGTCGCCGCGGGTCCGGCAAAATAGACCGCCGGATCGCCTGGCAGCACCCGCGTCAATAGAAAGGTGACGATGATGACCCCGATCAGGGTCGGGACCACCGTCACTAGCCGTTTGCCGATTTTCGCCAGCATGATCGCACCGCGCAGGAGGCGGAAAGCGTGCGCCGTTTCGGGCGCACGCCCTTCCGGTTCAGTTCACACTCACGCCTTGACGATCGAGCGATAGTCGACCTGACGGTGGAACCAGTAGGTGTAGCCGGAAATGTTCTTCTGCGTCGCCACGTTGAGGAATGGCTGGAACAGGGGAACCCGCGGCACTTCGATGTAGGCCTTCGAGATGAAGCCCTTCACGTCGGTTGCGTATTTCTCCTTGTCGCCAATGGCGGCGGCGGCACGCGCGCCGTCGATCATGGCGTCCATGTCCTTGTTGACGTAGCTCGGCGTGTTGAAGATCGCGTTCTGGCCGGAATAGCACCAGAAGAAGAAGTATTCCGGATAATCGAGCCAGCCCGAGAAGAAGTTGACCATCATCGGCATGGTCTTCTTGGCCATCTCGCTGCGCCAGTTCGAGCCAGGCACTTTGTTGATGGTGGTCGTGATGCCGATTTGCTTCAGGCTCTCCTGGATGAGCACGGCGATCGGCTCCGAGATCACGCCCTGACCGAGATCGAAAGAGATTGTCGTGGTGATCGGACCGGAGCCCGATTCCTTCATCAGCGCCTTGGCTTTCGTGATGTCGGTCTTGTAGCCCGACTTCGCCGGCCAGGCGATGTCGGTCACCGTGTTGGACGGACCGCCAAACAGAGGATTGGCCAGCCCGTACGTTGCCGCGCTCATGATCTTCTCGTAGGGGATCGCATAAGCGATCGCTTGCCTGACCTTCTCGTTGTTGAACGGCGGATGCGCCACGTTCAGCTCGAGGCTGTACATGCCGTTGCCGATCGGATTGGCAACGATCTTGACCTTGCCCTCCTTCTTCATCTCGGAGGCGTCTTTGGACGGCAGGTCGAAAGAAATGTCGGCATCGCCACGTTCCATCAACGCGCGGCGGTTGCCTTGCGAGGGGATGGTGCGCCAGATCACCTTTTGCAGCGCCGGCTTCTTGCCGCCAACCCAGGCTTCGTTGCGCTCGTAGACGGTTTCGACGCCGGGTTTCCAGCTCACGACCTTGTAGGCGCCGGAGCCGGCGGTATTGCTCTTGGTATAGTCACGCGCCCACGGATCTTTCTCGGTTGCGTGCTTCTTAAGTAGAGCGGAGTTGTAAATGCCGGGCACGATCACCGCGAGATCGGGGATCGTGAGCCGGTCTTTCTTGATGAAATCGACGCGGAACGTGTGGTCATCGACGGCGACAAACTGCTCGGGTTTGACCAGTGAGCCGGCCTTCATTTGGACGCGTGGAAAGCCGCCAACGCCGATGGCACGCTCGAACGACCACTTTACGTCTTTGGCGGTGACCGGCGTGCCGTCCTGGAACTTGGCGCTCTTCTTCAGCTTGAAGGTGACCGACTTGTCGCCGATGTTCATGTCTTCGGCGAGTTCGCCCTTGATCTTGTCGCGGTCATAGGACAGCGAACCATCGGGCAGCGTCTTTGATTCGTGCGTAATGAGACGGTCGTAGCAATTCCAAGACGCCTCGTAGCCGGGCCGGTTGGTGCCGAGACCGTGGATATCGAGGTTGTTGGGACCGTTCTCGGTGATGAGCAGCAGCGTCTCTTTGCGCGACGCCGCCTTGGCACCCCAAACTGCGGGGCCAGAGATTGCAGTGCCTGCGGCCAGTGCAGTGGCCGATTTCAGAAAATCACGTCGCTTCATGGAAACCTCCCGAACGAATGTCGTGGAATGATTTCCGCAAAAGTCGTGCCAACGATCCGGGACTCCCTCCCTTTCGCTAAGTCTCTGAATTCCTCCGCAAAATAATTTCAGGGCCAACTTTGGGGTCAGCGGTGTCAAAAACGAATTGCATACAATTCAGAAATTCTGCCTATTTATTAGGCCGAGTCCGTGAGCAACCAGCGAAATGCGCGCCTCAAATGCGCGCTTCCGTCAGTTTCGAACCAGCGCCCATGCGCGATGATGATGCGCTCCGGGTTCCAATCGATCATGGTCTCGACCGCCGTGCGCAACGCTGGCTTGTGCCGCCACGTGAACGTCAGACGCAGATCGCGCGGTGTACCCCCGTCTGGAGCAGCAACACCACCGATTTTCATCATCAGACGCAGCAAGAGAGAGCTGAGTTTTTCCCGCTCGAAGTTTTCAATCAGGTCGGTCAGGATCAACGTGCGACTTGCGCGGTGAAAGAACTCCACCTCGGTCATGAATCCGCCCACGACCGGCAATGTCGCGATCTCGGCATCCCATAGATAACCGGTTGCCGCCCCCAGCACGCCGGCATCGAAATCGATGCGGCCCTTCGCCTGTTCTATGATGCGAGGTGCAAGAAAGACTTCAGCCTGCGGATAGGCCGCTTTCCAGTCCGGGATCCACCAATAATGGATGCGGTTCGGCCCGACGATGAAACGGACCCTACCCTCCCGCTCGACCTCCGCCCGCAAGGATGGGGTCAGCTCGGTCGGCGAATGAACGAACAGATCGCCATTGCGGAGACGCACGATGGTCATGCGCGTCGGAAACGGCATCTTCGGCCAGGGAAAGCCGAAGCGGATCACCGGCCCATCGACGATCCAAACGTCATCGGCGACGCGCTTGAGCGTATTGATTGGCTGATACGTTGCGCGCGCGTCATCCACTGCGGACAGGTTATTTCAGTTTACCCTCCATCACCAATTTGCATTTCTTGCTCAGCCGATACGAATTGTGGTTGAGGCAATTTGCGATCGCCTGATGATTGGGGATTTGCATGACACAATAGCGAAACACGTCCGGCGTGCAGGCTTCCCGTTGCACCGCCGTGCCCTCCTCGGCGCGCAGCGCGCTGGTCGATATGGTCGCTAAGCTGGCCACGAAGATGGTCCGAGCAACGAGACCCCCCACAGTTTTGGCTGTCATTGGATCGCCCCCTTCCTAGTGCGCGTGTTGCCTTCTACTCGACGGGCAAGAAAGGCCCGGCGGTATATGTGCGGCATTTGCGTTGGCAATAGCGGTCGCAGGCGTCGGTATAAGAGAGGCAGACCCCTTGCGTGTCCTCATAAAGGCAGCCGTTCATGGCCCAGGCGCAATAGGAGCCGCATTCGCTCCAGCAAGCGCCACTATCCCACACCGCCTGTGCCCGCACGCCGCGGTTGAAAGGCGGCGGATTGGGCCGGTTGTAGCGCCAAATAGGCAGATGTGGGCCGACGACGGCAGCGCCTGCATAGCGCGAAACGCGCATTTCGGCTCCCGAGGCCGCGCCTCCAACGAATGGCGCGACACCGAACAAAACAACGATGACAATGGCGAAAAACCGTCTCATTGCCAAAGGATAGCGCGTATCGCCGCGTCCGGCCAGCGGTCCCGCTGGGTACTTTTGTCACGCTCCCGGGCCGCCTTGCTTTCGCGCCAAAACGCCATTAGCCCCTTGCGTCTATGCGCGCCCCCGACAGCGATGGTCCGGCCCCGAAAATCAGCTTTGTCTCGCTCGGCTGCCCCAAGGCGCTGGTCGATTCCGAGCGCATCGTCACGCGCCTGCGGGCCGAGGGCTATGAGCTCACGCGCGAGCACGAAGGCTCCGATCTCGTTATCGTCAACACCTGCGGTTTCCTCGACAGCGCCAAGGCGGAATCGCTCACGGCCATCGGCCAAGCGCTGAAGGAGAACGGCAAGGTCATCGTCACCGGCTGCATGGGCGCCGAGCCCGACAGCATTTCATCGGCCTACCCGGACGTGCTGGCGATCACCGGCCCGCAGCAATATGAAACGGTCGTTGACGCCGTGCACAAGGCGCTCCCGCCCCAGCACGACCCGTTCCTTGACCTCGTGCCGCCGGAAGGCATCAAGCTGACGCCGCGGCACTACGCTTACTTGAAGATTTCCGAAGGCTGTAACAACCGCTGCACGTTCTGCATCATCCCGCGCCTGCGTGGCGACCTGGTGTCGCGGCCCGCGTCCGACGTTCTTCGCGAGGCCGAACGGCTGGTGAAAGCGGGTGTGAAGGAACTGCTCGTCATCTCGCAGGACACGTCCGCCTACGGCGTCGATCTTAAATATGCGGCAAGCGTGTGGCGCGACAAAGAGGTGCGCGCCAAATTCATCGATCTCGCAACGGCGCTTGGCGAATTAGGCGTCTGGGTGCGGCTGCATTATGTCTATCCCTATCCGCACGTCGATGAGGTCATTGCGCTGATGGCGGAGCGAAAAGTTCTTCCCTATCTCGACATTCCGTTCCAGCACGCCTCCCCCGACGTGCTCAAGCGCATGAAGCGTCCGGCGGCGCAGGAAAAGACGCTCGAACGTATCGCGCGTTGGCGCGGGATGTGCCCCGATTTGACCTTGCGCTCGACCTTCATCGTCGGTTTCCCCGGCGAGACCGACATCGATTTCGAAATGTTGTTGCAATGGCTGCAGGAAGCTTCGCTCGACCGTGTCGGCTGCTTCAAGTACGAGCCGGTGCGCGGCGCCGCCGCCAACGATCTTGGCGATGCCGTGCCCGACGCGGTCAAGGACGAGCGCTGGCACCGTTTCATGCAAACGCAACAGAAAATCTCAGCACAGCGGCTAAAGCGTAAAATTGGCACGCGTCAGCAAGTCATCATCGACCACGTCGAACCAACTGCCGCCAAGGGCCGCTCCATGGCCGATGCGCCGGAAATCGACGGCGCCGTTTACGTCGTCAGCCGCCGCCCCTTACGTGTCGGCGAGATCGCGACCGTCAAGATCGAGCGCGCCGACGACTACGATCTGCACGGAACTGCGGTGGGTTTCTAACGTTTGCTGGCGCAATCCAATGTCAGCGTTGCCGGAAAAACGCCTCCGGCAGCTTGTATTTCTCGACCCATTCGAGCCAGGCGACGTCGGTCGGGCCGGTGAAATGATCGAGCACCGTCCAGGCGTCGTCTTTTTTTCGCAGCAACGCCAGAACGAGGCCGGAGAACGCGCCGGCCTCAAATGCCTCCCGAAATCGAGTGCGCCGCCAATCGACCTTTTCGCCACCCGGACGCTGCGGCGTCACTTCGGCATAGGCCCATCCGCCCATCACGTTGAGGACGGACACGACGAAAATCACCGGGCCGCCGGTTTCCTTTTCGACCACGGGGCGCACCGCGTTGAGCACTTCCGCGCGCAACGGCTCACCGCGCTGCGGCGAAACAATCGACTGCGCCGACGCGACACTAAGCGTCATCAGCACCGCTGTGAACGCAATGATTGTTCTCATCATCATGTCCAAGCCTTTCCTTCTATGCGCCGCCGGCGCGGACGACATTGACCACGGCGCCCGCCAGCGTTTCGAGTTCATCGTCGGAGATGGTAAAAGCCGGTGTGAGGTAGATGATATTGCCAAATGGCCGCACGAATACGCCTTGCTCGATGAAGGCGGCGCGCAGAGCGTTCAAGTCGTCGATGCGATCCATCTCGACCACACCGATCGCGCCTTTCACCCGTACGTCCTTGACGCCCGGCAAGCCGTGGCACGGTGACAGACCTTGCTCAAGCGCGGATGCGATATGCGCCACTTGATCGCTCCGCGGTTCCTGTTCGAACAGATCGAGCGAGGCATTGGCGGCAGCGCAACCGAGTGCGTTGGCCATGAAGGTCGGCCCGTGCATCAACGCCTGATCCGGATCGTCCGACCAGAAGGCGTCGAACACTTTGCGATTGGCGATCGTTGCGGCGAGCGGCAGCGTGCCGCCTGTCAACGCCTTCGAAAGTGTGATGATGTCGGGCGCAATACTGGCTGCTTCACAAGCGAACATCGTTCCGGTGCGGCCGAAGCCGGTGAATATCTCGTCGAAGATCAGCAACAAATCGTGCTTGTCGGCCAGCGTCCGCAAGCGCCGCAGCACATCCGGTTCGTGAAACAGCATGCCGCCCGCGCCCTGCACCAGCGGCTCGACAATGATGCCGGCGAGATTGTCGATGTAGCGGCCGAGCACGCGGTCGAGCGCCTCGGTCGTCTCCTCATCGCGCGGCAACGCGGCGACCGGATGGCTTGGTGCCAAATGTGCAAGCGGCCCGTGAAAGCCAACCCCGGGATCGCAAGCACCCATCGCGCCCATCGTATCGCCGTGATAGCCGCCCTCGATACTGACAAAGCGCGTTCGCGCCGGCGCGCGACGATTGATCCAGTATTGCTGCGCCATCTTAAGCGCGACCTCGACCGCGACCGAACCGGACTCGGAAAAGAATACGCGCGTCAGCCCGCCGGGCAGCAATCCGGTCAATCGCCGCGCGAGCGTCAGCGCCTGTTCATGCGCCAGCCCGCCGAACATGACATGCGGCATATGCTCGAGCTGACGGCTGACGGCCTCGCGAATATGCGGATGGTTGTAGCCGTGGCAGGCGGTCCACCACGAGGCGATCCCGTCGATCAGTTCGCGCCCGTCGGCAAGCTCGATGCGCGCGCCGTGCGTGCGCACCACCGGCAGCGGCGGACCGGCCGTTTTCATCTGGGCATAGGGAAGCCAGACGTGCTCTATGCCGGTCTGGTACCAGTCGGGAAACGCCGCGTTTTTGCTTGTTTTGTCCGTCATTCAGCCCTTTCCCCGGCGGCTTATCGTCGGCGGGCATATTGCGTAATCGTGGGGTAAAGTCACGCCAATGACGACGCTCGACAAGTTCGCCAAAACCAAGCTCGATGCGCTCGAGCGCCGGCATCTGCGCCGGAGTTTGAGCGACACCTATCGCGAGGACGGCATCTGGGTCGAACACAACGGCCGCAGGCTCTTGTCGTTTTCCTGCAACGACTACCTCAATCTGACGCAGCATCCCGCGGTCAAACAAGCCGCGCTGGAGGCGCTCAAGGTTTATGGGGCTGGGTCCGGCGCCTCACGCCTCGTCACCGGCAACCATCCGCTTTACACCGCACTGGAAACACGGCTCGCCCGCATCAAGCAGACCGACGCCGCGGTCGTATTCGGCTCCGGCTATCTCGCCAATACTGGCATCATCCCGGTATTGATCGGGCGCGAAGGCTTGGTGCTGCTCGATGAACTGTCGCATGCCTGCCTCTATGCCGGCGCGCAATTGTCGCGCGGCAAGCTGCTCAGCTTTCGTCACAACGATCTTGCCCATGCCCGCGAGTTACTCGCCACACATCGTACCCAACACGATCATGCGGTGATCGTCACTGACGGCGTGTTTTCCATGGACGGAGACCTCGCGCCGCTCGACGGCTTGCTTGCTCTCGCCAACGACTACGACGCTTGGCTGATGTCGGACGACGCGCACGGCCTCGGCGTCATTGGCGGCGGACGCGGCTCGACCTTTACCGGCAACACGCGCATCCCCGTGCCCTTGCAAATGGGCACCCTGTCAAAAGCGGTGGGCGCCTATGGCGGCTATCTGTGCGCGTCGGCGGCGGTCATCGACCTGATGCGCAACCGCGCCCGCACGCTGATCTATTCGACCGGTCTGCCGCCCGCGATCGTCGCCGGCGCCATCGCCGCCCTTGACGTGATCGAGCGCGAGCCGGGTTATGCCGCCCTCCCCGTACAGAAGGCCAAAGACTTTACCGCGGCCGCGGGACTGCCCGAGGCGCAAAGCCCGATCGTGCCGGTGCTAATCGGCGACGAACAGGCAACGCTCGAAGCATCGCAACTCTTAATGGACGAAGGCTATCTCGGTGTCGCCATCCGCCCCCCGACGGTACCCGCCGGCACCGCGCGCCTGCGGCTGACATTTACCGCACTGCATCCGGACGAACATATTGCCCGGCTCGCGGACATCGTGCGCGACAAAGTCTTGGCCGCGTGATGGCCGCCTATTTCGTCACCTCGACCGGTACCGATGTCGGCAAGACCTTCGTCACCGCCGGCCTGATCCGGACACTGCGCATCTCCAACCATCCGGTGGCGGCGCTTAAACCGGTGGTCAGCGGCTACGACTCGTCTGTTGTCGAAACAAGCGATCCCGCCGTGTTGTTGTCTGCGCTCGGGCGACCGGTGGCGGCAGACGAAATCGAACAGATCGCGCCATGGCGCTTTCGCGCGCCATTGTCCCCCGATCTCGCCGCCGCCCGCGAAGGGCGCAATGTCGCCTTCGACGAACTGATCGCCTTCAGCCGCAGAGCGATCGACGCGACCAACGGCATTCTCTTCATCGAAGGCGTCGGCGGCATCATGGTTCCGCTCGAGGGCACGCACACCGTGCTCGACTGGATGGCGGCGCTGGACATTCCGCTTCTGCTGGTGGCCGGCGGCTATCTCGGCACCATCAGCCATACGCTGACCGCGCTCGACGTGCTGCGCCAGCGCGGCTTGACGGTTGCAGCGATTGTGGTGAGCGAGAGCGAACGTAATCCGGTCGAACTCGCGGATACCGTCGCCAGCATCGCGCGCTTTTCCAACGGGGTCGACGTGATTGGCCTGCCGCGCCTGCCGGCCGGCATCACCCAGCATCCGGCCTTCGCGCAGATCGCGTCGCTGCTTTGATCTATTTGTGCAGGCTGAAAATCGTTTCCAGCATGCCTTCGCAATTGATCATGGCATGCATCACGATGGTGAGAATGGTGGAGCCGCTCGCCCAGCGCAGCCAGCCGAGCACCATGCCGAACACGAAAATCTGCCCGATGATGTAGAGATCGTATTGCACATGCACGATCGCCCATAAAAACGACGTGATCACGATCACCGGCCAAACATCGCTGGGTTTGCGAAGCCAGCCGCGAAAGAGGAATCCACGGAACAACGTTTCTTCACCGATCGGCGTCAACACCGTCACCGCAAGCCACAACAGCGGCAGCCATCCGGCCACGGCGGCGGAGCGATAGATATTGACCTGGAAGGGCGTGACGATATCGCGCCCGAGCAGCCAACTGACGCCATTACCGACGACGATCAAAGCGACCGTAGCAGCAACGCCGACGCCGAGCTCGGCACGGCTCGGCAATTTCAGCCCGAGGTAATCGGCAGCACTTCCACCCGGGCGTTGCGCCAGCAACCAGAGCAGAACGAGCTGAAGCGGGATCGAGACGAAAATGATCAGGCTGACGGCAACGCCGTCGCCGCTGAAGTCCGGCATTTTGGTGAGGCTGACCCCGTACCATTTGGTCAACACAAACAGCGCCGCCGCCTGGCTGCCGAGCAACGCAAGAACGGCAAAGCCGAGCGTCGCCCATCGTCCCCAGGCTCGCGGCTCGCCGGTCACGGGATTGCCTTCGGCGGAAGTCATGGCAGCGCACCCTGCGCTGCCAATATTTTCCAAAGCGTTACCGGGGGCGGCCCGACCGCCCCGCGAGGCTGTTATGGGACCAGGATCGACGCCCCCGTGGTGCCTCGGCCTTCCAGATCCTGGTGCGCTTTCCCGGCATCCTTGAGCTTGTAGGTCTGATTGACCGGAATTTTCACCGCGCCGGAGCCGACCGTGTCGAACAGATCCTTGGCGCAGGCGACGAGGTCCTCGCGCTTGGCGACGTAATGGTTGAGCGTCGGCCGCGTGGCGAACAGCGAGCCCTTGACCTGCAGAATATTGATGTTGAAAGCGTCAATCTGTCCCGAAGCGCTGCCGAAGCTGACGAAATAACCCATCGGATGCAGGCAATCGAGCGACGCCGGGAACGTGGTCTTGCCGATGCCGTCATAGACGACATCGCAGAGTTTGCCGCCGGTGATCTCCTTCACTTTCGCGACGAAATCCTCGTCGCGATAGAGAATGGTGTGGTGGCAACCGTTCGCCTTGGCAAGCGCGGCCTTGTCTTTCGAGCCGACGGTGCCGATCACGGTGGCGCCGAGATGATTGGCCCATTGGCAGAGAATGAGGCCGACGCCGCCTGCGGCCGCATGCATCAGCACGATCGTGCCCTTGCCGACCTTGTAGGTGCGGTTGACCAGGTACTGTGCCGTCATGCCCTTGAGCATCATGCCGGCGGCCTGCTCGTAGCTGATGTTGTCCGGCAGCTTGACGGCACGATCGGCAGGAACGAGGCGCTCCGCCGCATAGCCGCCGAGCGCACCGACATAGCCGATGCGGTCGCCCACTTTCAGATCGGTGACGCCGGGACCGACCGCGATCACTTCACCGGCGCTCTCGTTGCCGGCGGTAAACGGCATGCCAACCGGAGAGGGGTAGCTGCCGTTGCGGAAATAACAGTCGATGAAATTGATCCCGGCCGCATGCGTCTTCATCTTGACCTGGCCCTGGCCGGGCGCCGGAACATCGACGTCCTCGAAGGTCAGGACTTCCGGGCCGCCGGTCTTATGCACGCGCACTGCCGCTACCATTGTTCACTCCCTGAAAATCAATTGTTTTGGGATCTGCCGCTGGCGGCGATCATAGGCAGTCGACCGACAAGCGCAAGCGCTGCGTCTCGCTATCGCCCTCCCGAGACGTTGAGCACGCTGCCGGAAATGTATGAGGCCGCATCCGACAAGAGGAACAGGATCGTCTCCGCGATCTCGTCGGGCTCGCCCGCGCGTCCCATTGGCAGCATCGGCGTAACGCGCGCAAGCCGTCCCGGCTCGTGAATCTCCGTATCGGTCGGCCCGGGCCGGATCGCGTTGACGCGAATACCTTCCTTCGCCACCTCGCGCGCGAGACCGACGACGAGCGCATCGATGCCGGCCTTGGCGGCGGCATAGAAAATATATTCCCCCGCCCCGCTAGTGACCGACGCAATCGAGGACAGCAACACGATCGAACCGCCCGCGCCTCCCCTTTCGGTCGACATGCGCCGCACCGCTTCGCGCGCGCACAGCATGCCGCCATACAGATTGACGTCGATCACCTCGCGCAACACCTTGGCCGGCGCGTCGACGAGCTTCGACATTTTGCCGATGACGCCCGAGCTGTGCACGAAGTGACTGATGGTTCCGAGCGCGCGGGTAGTCTCGTCGAACACACGCACGATGTCAGCTTCTTTCGCCATATCGCCTTGCAGCGCAACGGCTTTGCCGCCGGCTTTCTGGGCCGCAGCGACGACCGATGCGGCGGCTTTGTCGTTACTTACGTAATTCACCGCGACATCATAGCCGCGCGCAGCCGCCATGCGCGCCGTCGCCGCGCCGATGCCGCGGCTCCCGCCGGCAATCAAAAGAACCGGTCGCGCCATACTCGTCCTCCCAACTGATTTTACTTTCGATTACGCCGGCGTTGGCGCGCCAGCACGTTGAGGAATTCGACCGCGGCGGCAAACGCCATGGCCGAATAGATGTAGCCACGCGGAATGTGGAAATGGAAGCCGTCCGCCAGCAAAGCGAGGCCGATCATCAGCAGGAAAGCCAATGCCAGCATCTTGGTGGTCGGATGCTGCTCGATGAAGTCGCCGACCGGCTTGGCGGCAAAAAACATGACGATCATGGCGATCACTACCGCCGCAATCATCACTTCCAGATCTTCGGCGAGGCCAACGGCCGTGACGATGGAGTCGACCGAGAAAACAAGGTCGATCACCGTCAGCTGCGCAATCACCGAAACGAGTGAGCGCTTGCGCATGGCCGCCCCATCCTGCGCACCATCGTCGCCTTCGACCGCGCCGTGGATCTCATGCGTGCCCTTGGCGATCAGAAACAGGCCACCGGCAACTAGAATAACATCGCGCCACGACAGGGTGACCGCATGGATGTCAATGACGGGTTGCGTCAGCCCCATGATCCAGTTGAGCGAGGCCAGCAACGCGACACGGAAAATGAAGGCGAGCGACAAACCGATCGCGCGGGCGCGCCGCGATTGCTGCGGCTCGAGCGGAGACGTCAGCAACGCGATAAAGACCAGATTGTCGATACCGAGGACGATTTCGAGCGCGCTTAGCGTGAGCAGCGCCGCCCATACGTTCACGTCGGTTAGGAGGTTAAGCATTAGCGCTCAAACCGCGGCAAAAAGCCGACGAGGAAAAAGTAGACGGCAATCACCACCAGCGGCCAGGTCACGTAGGGACCCGGCGCGAGATCGTAGAACAAGGCGAGGAATGCAAGAATTCCCCAGACCGCAAGCAGCGTAACATTGAGCGGGCGAAGGTCCTTGACCCGCAGCGGGTGCAGAAACTTGATTGGCGCAAAGCTCAATGCCGCCAACCCGACAACAAGCACTGCAGCCATCCACGGATCGGGCTTCAGCAAAATCAGATAGAACGCCGCCAGATTCCACACCGCCGGAAAGCCGCGGAAATAATTGTCGGCCGTCTTCATGTTGCGATCGGCGAAATAGAGCGCCCCGGTCACCACAACGACGATGCCGGCCGGAAGCGTCAGTTCCTGCGGCAGCACCCCGCAGGCGGCTATGGCATAGGCCGGGACAAAAACGTAGGTGACAAAATCGACCACCAGATCGAGCGTATCGCCCGACCAGCGCGGAAGGGTTTCGGCAACTTTCAACTTACGCGCCAGCGGGCCGTCGGCGCCGTCAACGATAAGGGCAACGCCGAGTGTGGCGAACATTTCCGTCCACCGCCCGCCGGTCGCAAAAACAAGCGCCAGCAGCGCCAACGCCGCGCCGCTGGCCGTAAAGACGTGAACGGCGAACGCGCGTGCGCTCTCGGTCGCGGCCACCTAGCCGTTGCCCCAATCGAGCTTGACGATTTCGGCGGAACGCCCCGCAAGGTTCCAGTTGCGGCCAAAGCCGCGAAAGCGCGATTTGTCCGCGCGCGAGACGATGACGTCGGACCCGATCCAGTATTCGCTGTTGCGAATGACCACGTTCTCATCTTTCAGTTTTCCGGGCACCGGCGTGATGGCGCCGCCACCGTATTTTTCCAGACTGATGATACGCGTGTCGCCTTGCGTCTCATAAGTGATCGGAATCTGATGCACGCCGAGGAATTGTCCGACGAGGATCGACAACAATTGCGTCGTGCCGCCGACGCGGCCGGTGAAAATGCGCGTCAATCCTTTTACCGCCTGGATCGGCGCCTTGTCGTCGACGAACAGCGCCGCAGTCCAGTTGCCGCGCGCCATGATACCGGGCAGGTCCATCATCAACCCAAGCTTGATGCCCGAAAGGTCGACAGCATCGAATTGCCCCTCGTCGATGCGAATGCCGGCCCATGTCTGGCAGCGGTCTTCGGTCGGAGGATGATTGCCAAGCGACAGAACGCACGGACAGAACACCGTGCAGCTGCACGACAATGTCATTTCACCTTTCAAAGTCCACGTTTCACTCAAGTGTCATCTCCCGGCTTCGTTTTTGGTTAACTCATCGAATCGGCTGCGGCCAATGGGCCAGAAATGCCATCGCGATAAAGGCGGTGCCGATGGCGATCAAGACGGCGCCAATGAAATAGGAAAAGCGGTTGCCGGTGGTCATCTTTTCCAGCGTCATCACGATACCGAGCACCGCCATCCAGACCACGTTCATGATTCCGACGGCGAACATCGCCACCATCATCGCCCAGCAGCAACCGAGACAATAAAAACCCTGCTGCAATCCGAGCCGGAACACGCCGCGTTGCGTTGTCTGCCAATGGGAGAAGAAAAACGGAAACGGACTGCGGCATTGCCTGAGACAGGCATCCTTGAGCGCGGAAAATTGATAAATGCCGGCGCCGATAAAGATGGCACCCGAAAACAGACTGCTCGCCGACGCCATCGCGCTGTCGAGGACGGCGGCACGCGTAAGGAAAAATTGTGCGACGGTCGCGAGCGCCGCGAAACCGAGCCAGACAACGGTGTAGCCGCCGGCAATCGTCAGCGGCGAGACGATGCGCTCGCCTTTGCGCGCGGCAGTATCGGCGATCTCGGCGTAAGTCATGATCATGGGCGCTGCGCTCGGCAGCATCATGGCGAACACCATGGCCGCCCACATCAGCGCGACGACGAGAAATCCGCTCGCGCCCCAGACCTCCTCCGGCATGGCAAGGCCGAAGGTTGGCCGGCAGAGCGCGGTAATGGTGCGCGGCAGCAGATCGAGCGCGCCCATGCCAGGGCCGAGCGCATCGAGCGTTCCGCCCATATGGGCGACCAGCAAGGCCAGATAAAGCCAACCGAGCGTGGTCAGCGCGACTACGCAAACTACGGCCAGAACCTTGGGCCGCGCAAAGATAGCGCCCAGCCGCCCGGCGACGGACGGCAGATGGCTGAAATCGTGGTCGACAGTCTTGCTCATGACCATTCTTTAGGGCGTTCTATAGGGCGTTCAGGCTCGTTGTTAGCGCATTGCGTGGCGTCGGCCTATCGGGGCCTTGGCCGCAACGTTTCCGCCCACGCCCGGTACATGCTAGGGCCTTTACCCGACTAGCGGACCGGGCCTTTTGATGCCGGACAAACCTGCAAATGCCATCGTGGTGGGCGGCGGCCCGGCCGGCTTGACGGCGGCCATCGGCCTCGCCGCCGGCGGCATCGAAACTGTCCTCATCGGCCGGCGGCCGGCGGCCGGCGACAACCGGACCACGGCCCTGCTCTCCGGTTCTGTTGCGGCGCTCTCGACACTCGGCGTGTGGCAGCATTGCGCGAAGCAGGCCGCACCGCTGCGGTTCATGCGCATCGTCGACGACACCGGAAGGCTTTGGCGCGCGCCGGAGGTCAAGTTCGACGCCGACGAAATTGGGCTCGAGGCTTTTGGTTACAATATCGAGAACCGCCACTTGGTCGCCGCGCTCGTGCAGCGCGCCGACGCGCTTTCAAATTTGAAAATGGTCGAAGACGACGTCGACGCGGTCGAACCGGACGACAGGACCGTCGCCGTCACGCTCAGGAGCGGACAACTATTGAACGCACCGCTCGTCATCGGCGCCGACGGAAAACGCTCGTTGTGCCGCTCCGCAGCCGGTATCGCGCTCAAGGAGCACAACTATCGGCAGGTCGCGCTCACCGTCAATCTCGCGCATACGCGTCCTCACCGCGACACCTCGACCGAGTTTCACGAACCGAGCGGACCCTTCACTGTGGTGCCATTGCCGGGCAATCGCTCGAGCCTGGTCTGGGTGCTCGATCCGATCGACGCCGACGACCTCGCCGTGCTCGACGACGCTGAACTTTCGGCCGAGATCGAGCGCGCTTCGCATTCTATTCTCGGCAAGATCACGGTCGAGCCGGGACGTGGGCACTTCCCCTTGTCGATTGCCCGCGCCGCCCGGTTTGCAGCGAGCCGCATCGCACTGGTCGGCGAAGCCGCCCACGTCATACCGCCCATCGGCGCGCAGGGGCTCAACCTCGGTCTGCGCGACGCCGCCGCGATCTGCGAAATCGCAGTCGCGGCCCACCGTGCCGGACGCGATGTCGGCGGCATCAATGCGCTGGCCGCCTACGATCGCATGCGCCGCGCCGACATCGGCAGCCGCGTTTTTGCGGTCGATCTGCTCAACCGCAGTCTGCTCAGCGACTTTCTTCCGGTGCAAAGCGCACGCGGGCTCGGGCTCTATTTGCTCGGCCGCGTCGGCCCCTTGCGGCGCGCGCTGATGCGTGAAGGCGTCACGCCGGCGGCATCGCAACCGCGGCTGATGCGCGGCGAAGCGCTTTAATATTTACGCGCTAGCGAAACAACAACGGCGGCAAAGCACCCGCCTTCACCATCCACATCACCGTCGTCAACGTGAAAACCGAAGCCAGCGTGCCGATCAGCACGGCGCTCGATGCCTGCTCGACCCAGGCGTCGTATTGCCGCGCGAACACAAACACATTGAGCGCCGGCGGCAGCGCCGCCATCAGCACAGCCGTTGCAACCCAGATGTCGTCGAAAGGACCGAACAGCGACAGCAGCAGGAACACCAGCACCGGATGGACGGCAAGCTTGATCAGCGTCAGCGGCGCCACCTCCCACGGGACTTGCTTCAGCGGCCGTAATGCGACCGTGACTCCGAGCGCAAACAGCGCGCAAGGCGCGGCCGCATTCTGCAGAAATTGCATCAAGCGGTCGAGCGCAACCGGCGCATGAAAATGTGTTGCGGCCGACAAAACGCCAAGCACGCTCGCGATGATGAGCGGATGCCCGGCCACGCGCTTGACGACTTCCAGCGCGATCGCGCCGACACTCATCCCTTGCGGCTTCGACAGCGCCATCAGAAACGGCACCATGGTGAAAAGGATGACATTGTCGAAGCAAAAGATCAGCGCGACCGGCACCGCGGCTTGCTGGCCGAGCGTCGCCAAAGCAAGACCGGGCCCCATGTAGCCAATGTTGCCATAGCCGCCGGCAAGGCCCGCAATTGTTGATTCCGCGACGTTGCCCCGGCGCATTGTCATGCCGACCGCAAATGAACTCGCGAAGGCCCAGAACGTCGCCAGCGTGGTGGCGAAGATGAAGTTGACCTGGTTGAGCTTCTCGAGCGGGGTCTGGGCCAGGATCCGGTAGAACAACGGCGGCAAAGCTATGTAGACGATGAAGAAATTCATCCAGCCGAGCGCGGTATCGGGGATCTGCTTGATCTTGCCGGCAGCAAATCCAATGAAGATCAGCCCAAAAAAGGGTAGCGCCAGATTAATAACGTCGATCATGCGGGGGTCGGCGGGTCTCGGGAGGCGGCCACATAGCGCCCACTTGGCGCGGCCTTTGCATTGCTCTAAACGGCGCATGGCCCTTTTGGAAGGACAAAAGCCCTGTGAAGTCCCCGCGTCAATTCTTCGCCCCACTCGCTATCGGTGCACCGGCGCCATTGCGCGAATTGCCCGTGCGGCTCGAGCGCATGATCCATTTCGTGCCGCCGCACGTCGAAAAAGTTCGCGCCAAAGTGCCGGAACTGGTGACCCAGGTCGACGTGGTGCTCGGCAACCTGGAAGACGCGATCCCGATCGACGCCAAACAGGCCGCACGCGAAGGCTTCATCGCCATGGCAAAAGCGACCGACTTCGGCACGACCGGCCTGTGGACGCGCATCAACGCGCTCAATTCACCGTGGGCGCTCGACGACGTGATCGAAATCGTGGCGGCTGTCGGCGACAAGCTCGACGTCATCATGCTGCCCAAAGTCGACGGTCCTTGGGACATCCACTATCTCGACCAGTTGCTGGCACAGCTCGAAGCGCGCCACGCCGTCAAGAAGCCGATCCTCATCCACGCCATCCTCGAAACCGCGCAGGGCGTCAACAATGTGGAAGCGATCGCCATCGCCTCCCCGCGTATGCACGGCATGAGCCTCGGCCCCGCCGACCTTGCGGCGTCACGCGCGATGAAGACGACGCGCGTCGGCGGCGGCCACCCGGATTACAAAGTGCTGGCGGATGCGCCGTCGCAGGCATCGATATCGGGTAAACCCGACATCGATCGCGACGCGCCACGCGCGTCGTTTCAGCAGGACCTATGGCACTACACCATCAGCAAGATGGTCGATGCCTGCGCCGCCGCCGGCATCAAGCCGTTCTATGGTCCGTTCGGCGACTTCGCCGACGCTGCCGCGTGCGAGGCGCAGTTCCGCAATGCTTTTCTGATGGGCTGTCTCGGCGCCTGGTCACTGCATCCTTCGCAGATCGCCATTGCCAAGAAAGTCTATTCACCCGATCCGGCCGAAGTGGCCTTCGCCAAGAAGATTGTCGACGCCATGCCGGACGGTGCCGGCGCGGTTATGATCGACGGCAAGATGCAGGACGACGCCACCTGGAAGCAAGCCAAGGTTCTTCTCGATCTTGCCAAATTGGTCGCCGCGAAAGACACGGAAATGGGCGCGCGTTACGCCCTTTAGCGAGACTGGCGAGTGTGGCAGAAAGCGCTTAGGTAGATCGTATGATGCAAAAAATGCGCATGGCCAAATATCAGCTCGGTCAGGTGGTAAAACACCGGCTGTTTTCGTTCCGCGGTGTCGTCTTTGACATCGATCCGGAATTTGCCAACACCGATGAGTGGTGGGAGTCGATCCCGTCCGAGATCCGCCCGCACAAGAACCAGCCGTTCTATCATCTGTTCGCCGAGAACGATGAAAGCGAATATATCGCCTACGTCTCCGAGCAAAACCTTCTGCCCGACACGTCCGGCCAGCCGGTCCGCCACCCTCAAGTGGCGGAAGTGTTCGAGCGCGACGAGAGCGGCAGCTATAAGCCGCGCAACAGCCAGTTCAATTGACGACATTCAAATAAAAAGGCGCGGCCTGAAGCCGCGCCTTTCGCTTGTCCGCGTTTTTTCGCGCGCTATTACTTCTGCGCCGGTGCAGCCGGTTGCTGCGCTTCCAATTTCTTGCGGGCCGCTTCCGCTTTCTTCTGCAACTCCGACTGCAGCTTTTGTTGCTGCGCTTCGAACACCTTCGGATCGGTCGCCGGGCCGTCATAGGCCTTGGCGAAATCGGCCAACGGCAGCGGAAGGCTGATCGGTGTATTGTTAAAATTGATCGCCTGCACGACGATCTGCTTGCCTTTCTTCAGCTGCTTGATCATATCGTCGGTGACCGGGTAATCCGACATGCAACCGAGCGGGATGCACATAGCATAGGGCTCGGTGAGCGGTGCGCTCTGGTCGATGATGACGCGCGTGCCATGCCGTATCTGCGTGCCGAGCGGCACAATGACGCGCAACAATTTCGCTTGGCCTTCCGGCTCGATCAATTGCACGGCGACAATCGGTCGGCCGTTTTCCAAACGACCGTCCTTGAACACCGTGCAGACCTGCTTGTTGTTGGTGCTCGCGTTCTTGTTGCAAACCTTCATCCACGACGAATACAACAGAGCCGGTGGCGGTTGTTGCGGTGCGGCGCCTGCCTGCGGAGCCGGCTGCGTCGGCGGGGCCTGCTTCTGAGGCGCGGCGGGCTTTTTTTGCGGCGTCTGCGCCAGCGCGGAAAAGCTCGCGAGCGAAACCGCCGCGGCCAGCCCCCACGCGATCATGGTGGCAGTCCGCGCCCGGCCCTTCGGCCGGGCCGATGCGATGCGATGATCCATCCAACCTGTCCCTTATTTTTTTCGGCGCCATTCGCTCTTGATTGAACGGCGGCCGCCTTAACTCGGCTCTCTCCCCGCCAAATACGGCGAGAGCGTGACTTCTACCCGCTGCCTGATAGCCGATCTGGCGCCTGCAATAAAGCCACGAATGTGCCGAAAATGCGGAGCCAGGGGCGGGTCCGCGCTGTGATAAACTCGCGTAAATCCGGAGCGAATCGCAATTCGACGCTTGCTCGTACCCACTCTTGATCCATTCGAACTTAAGCCCGCGCCATGGACGCGGCGCGCGGTCCTGTGCGGCGCACTCGCCGCCGGTGCCGGGCTCGTCTTGCGCCCGGCACGCGCCGACACGGCGCACCACGCCATTGCGATGCACGGCAAGCCAGCCAGGCCGCCGGATTTTAACCATCCGAACTATGCCAATCCCGCAGCGCCGAAAGGCGGCACGCTGGTCCAAGGCGTGCTCGGGACGTTCGATTGCCTCAATCCGCTCATCGTCAAAGGGCTGCCCGCGGCCAATATCCGCAACTACGTGATCGAAAGCCTGCTCGCGCGCGGCTATGACGAACCGTTCACGCTCTATGGACTGCTCGCCGAAAGCGTCGAAACCGACGCCGCGCGCGATTACGTCATCTTCACCCTCAATCCCGCCGCACGTTTTTCCGACGGCAAACCGGTGACGCCGGATGACATTGTGTTCTCATGGCAATTGCTGCGCGACCGTGGCCGCCCGAATCATCGTATCTATTACGCCAAGGTCGCCAAGACCGACATCGTGGGCGAACGCAGCGTGCGTTTCGACTTGACCGGCGCCGACGACCGCGAACTGCCGCTGATCATGGGCCTGATGCCCGTGTTGCCCAAACACGCCATCGATCCCGAGACGTTCGAGAACACGAGTTTCGATCCGCCGCTCGGCACCGGCCCCTACACGGTCACGACGGTCAAACCCGGCACCAGTGTCACATTCACGCGCGATAATAATTATTGGGGACGTGACCTGCCGATCAATCACGGACTGTGGAATTTCGATGCGATTCGCTTCGATTATTACCGCGACGGCAACACCCACTTCGAAGCATTCAAGAAGGGGCTCTACGACGTACGCGTGGAAACCGACCCCACTCGCTGGAAGACCGGCTACAATTTTCCCGCGCTACGGGCCGGCCGCGTCGTCAAGGATGAATTTCCTTTCGGTCTGCCCAAGGGCATGCAGGGCCTTGCCTTCAATATGCGCCGCCCGATCTTCGCCGATATTCGCGTGCGCGAGGCAATCCTTCACTTGTTCGACTTCGAATGGCTCAATCACACCTATTTCTTCGATCTGTATACGCGCACGGCCAGCTATTTTGACGATTGCGATCTGTCCTCGCACGGCGTGCCCGCCAATGCGCGCGAGCGTGAATTGCTCAAAGCGTTTCCTGGCGCCGTGCGCGAGGACATCCTCGAGGGCAAGTGGTCGCCGCCGAAAACCGATGGCTCCGGCCGCGATCGTGCCGGTTTGCGCCGCGCCTTTGCGCTGTTCAAGCAAGCCGGCTACGGGCTCAAGGGCACGCAGCTTGCGCATCTCGCAAGTGGCCGGCCTTTCGTCTTCGAGATTCTCACGACGACACGCGAGCAGGAACGTCTCGCGCTTGCCTTCTCACGCAACCTCAAGCGCGCCGGCATTACCGCGAACGTGCGTAACGTCGACGGCAGCCAGTTCGAACACCGCTTGCTCACCTACGATTTCGACATGGTCGAGTACCATTGGGATCAATCGCTTTCGCCCGGCAACGAGCAACTCTTTTATTGGAGTTCGGAAGCCGCCGAGCAGGACGGCAGCCGTAACTACATGGGCATTAAATCGAAGGCGGTTGACGCCATGATTGCCGCCATGCTCGCGGCTGTAGAGCGTGACGATTTCGTCGCTTCCATCCGCGCGCTCGACCGTTTGCTGCTGTCGGGTTTCTACGTCGTGCCGCTCTATCATTTGCCGGTGCAGTGGCTCGCGCGCTGGACCAGAATCAAATATCCAGAACGAACCTCGCTCTTCGGCTACCTGCCAGAGACCTGGTGGCACGAGGACGCCAAATCATGAGAACACCGTCATGATCCTCGGCAACAATAATGGCAGCGGAACGGAGGGTCATACCGCGACGCTCGACGATCTCTTCCGGCGCGCCGGTGTGCGCAGCCCCGGAACGCTCGCGCTGACCGATCCGCCCGATCGTGAAACATTCACCGACGGCGCGCCGCGGCATCTCAACTATGCCGATGCCGATCAGGCGATCTCCGCCTTTGCGGCACGCCTGCGGGGCCTCGGCCTGAACACCGATGCGGTCATCGCGCTGCAACTCCCGAATACTGTGGAGAGCGTCATCGCACTGCTCGGCGTTCTGCGCGCCGGCATGATCGCTGCGCCGTTGCCAATGCTCTGGCGGCAACTCGATGTCATCAACGCGCTGCGCGGGATCGGCGCCAAGGCGATCGTCACCTGCGCGCGCGCCGGCAAGCTTGCGCCGGCGCGCTCTGCGGTGTTGGCAGCGGCCGAGCTGTTCCCGATCCGGCACATCTGCGCTTTCGGCGACGATCTGCCCGACGGCGTCTTGCCGCTCGATGAGCTGTTCGCCGACACTTCGCCCGATCCGGTACCCGCCCTGATGCGGACCGGCGATGCGGCCGCCCATGTCGCCGTGCTCACGTTCGACATCACGGCACACGGTCCCGTCCCGGTGCCGCGCAACCACGCACAACTCTTGGCAGGCGGCCGCGCGCCTTATCTGGAAGCCGGGCTAGAGCAAGACTGCGCCTTGATTACGACCATTCCACCCGCCTCGTTCGCCGGGCTGTCGCTCAGCATCGTGCCATGGCTGATGTGTGGCAGCACGCTCGCATTCCACTCCGGCAGAGAGCGCAAGGGATTGGCCGCACAGTGCGAAGCGCTTGGCGGACCCGCTGTTGTCGTGCCGGGCCCGGTTGCCTCGCTGGCCTGCGATGCGGGACTGTTCGACACCTCGGTCAAAGCGGTGCTTGCGCTGTGGCGCGCGCCGGAACGGCTGGAATCTTGCGCCCCTTGGCGCGGCCGTGTTCCTTTGATCGACGTCGCTGCCTTTGGCGAGATCGGCCTCCTGGCCGCGCGCCGCGGCGCCGATGGTTTGCCCCGGCAGATCCCTTGCGGCTCCGTCACGGCGCCACGCGACGCCGCCGGCGCGGTCAATGTCGCCGATACCACACGCTATAGAAACGGAACGCTGGCGCTGCGCGGTGCGCTGGTGCCCATGCACGCCTTTCCTCCCGGCGCCGAACATCGCAATGAATTTGCGCCCGACCCGGCGGACTTTGTCGATACCGGCTTCGCCTGCCGCTTGGACGGAAACACGCTGGCCGTCACCGCCCCGCCCGCAAATCTGGCTGCCATTGGCGGCTACCGCTTTGCGCGTTCTGAACTGGAGGCGGAGGTGGCGCGAGTCGATCCCAATGCCACCATCGTCGCCGTGCCGGATGGCATCATCGGCGAGCGGCTGGCGGGCGCTGCCGGCGATCCGCCGGCTTTGATTGCCGCCTTGCAGGCGCGCGGCGTCAATCCGCTCCTGTCGAGCGCATTCCGGCCGCGCGGCGAAGCCGCCTGACCGCCATCGACGTTGACGCAACGTTAATAGCCCTGCCGCTAAGGTCGTACGCCATTAACCGCGTTGCGTGCGTCCCATGTCGCTGCAAGGTCCCATTATCGTGGTCGCCGAAAATCCGGCGACCGATCTGACCGAGGCGTTGGCCGCAGCCGGCGCCTTTCCCATTATCGAAGCGACGTGGTCGGAAGCGCCGACCGCCTTCATCTCGGTCAAGCCGGCGGCCGTGATCATCGCCGAACCGGGCCCGCCGAAATCCGAATCCGCGGCGCGCATGCTCTGCCTGCAGATCGCAACCGCCAACGGGCCGATCGTGCCGACCCTTGCGCGTGTCCTGGGCGACCAGGACGCCGCCGCCCCGATCGCACTGCCGGCCGATGCCGCCATGCCGATGGAGCGCCTGATTGCGCGTCTGCAATCGGCCATGCGCGTGCGCGCGCTGCATGAGACCGTGCTCCGCCGCACCGAAATTTTCAAAGCGCATGGCGGCAAAATGCCGCCAATGCCGACCGGCGATGCACTCGATGATGCGACGGTTCTGATCGCCGGGCGCGGGCCACTCTATCCCACGCTCAGCGTCGCGATCGGCGAACGCGTCAACATGCTGGGAGGCTTAAGCGTCGAGACCGCCGCCCGCCATCTCAATTCACGCGACATCGACGGCATCGTGGTCGGCGACGGCTTTTCGCCGCGCATGGTGGAAGCCTTCCTGACGGTGCTCGCGCAGGACACGCGGTTCCGTGACATTCCGGTGGCCGTGATCGGCGAGGCGCCGCCCGACTTCGCTCAGACATTGCCGAATATCGATCACGTCGACGGCGACCCGAAACGCATCGTCGCCCGCATGGTGCCGTTGGTGCGCATGCACGCCTTCGAAGGCCGCCTGAAACGGATGCTCAAGTCGCTCGACGCGGACGGCATGTTCGACCCGCAGACCGGCCTTCTCACCCACGACGCGTTCTGGACCGATCTGCAAAAAGCGATCGAGGCGGCCAGCGACCGCAGCCTGCCGCTATCGATTGCTCGTTTTTCCTTCAGCGGCCCGGTTGAAGAACGCGCCAGCATCGATTGCGCGCGCCTGGTGACGCGGCTCACCCGCAACATCGATTTCGCCGCGCAGGACGGCGACGGCTCGATCCTTATCGTCTTCACGCAAACCGACCTGCAAAGCGCCCATGTAGTCGCGCGCCGTATCGCCGGCGCCCTCAAGGCGATGCTGGCTCCAGCCAACGCGCGCGATGACTTTGCCGCGCATGTAACGCTGGCAACGCTGAAGGCGGGCGATACGCTCGACAGCCTGCTGCTGCGCGTTGCCGGTGACCCGGTGGTTGCCGCCGGGTAGCGGCCGGCATAGGCTGCCCTCGCGAAGGGAGCCAGCCATGCCAGACAAAAACCCCATCCGCATCGATGTCGTCTCCGACGTGGTTTGCCCGTGGTGCTTCATCGGCAAACGCCGCCTGGAAAAAGCGCTGGCGCTGAAACCCGGCGTTCCAGTCGAGGTGCATTGGCATCCATACTTTCTCAACGACTGGATCCCGCGCGAAGGCATCGCGCGCAACGAATACCTCACCACCAAGTTCGGCTCGCCCGAGCGCTACACCGATATCGCCCAGCGCGTCTCGGCCGCCGCCGCCGACGAGGGCCTTACCTACGCCATCGACAAGATCAGCCGCCAGCCCAATACACTCGACGCCCACCGTCTGATCCGCTGGGCCGAAGGCATTGGCAAGGCGGCCGAGATGAAGCAACGGCTGATGGACCTCTACTTCACCGACGGCGCCGACCTCAGCAACCGCGCCGTGCTGGTGCAGGCGGCCGCCGATATCGGCCTCGATGCCGACGACGTGAACGAGGCGCTGGCAAGCGACCAGGACGTCGAACAGATCGAGCGCGAAGCGCAATCGGCCAAGGATGCCGGCATCCAGGGCGTGCCTTGTTTCATCTTTGGCGGCAAGTTTGCCGTGTCGGGCGCGCAGCCCCCGGAATACCTCGCCGAAGCGATCGAGCGCGCGTCGCAAGCCGGGCGTGACGCCGCCGAATAGAGACGGCCTCTCCAATGGGCACCACTATTAAGCGGTGCTGCGGAAGCCGCATTGAGCGACCCGCGCCTCAGTGCACGCCGAGCGCTTCGGAGAAATTTCCGCGCGCATACTGCTCGGCCTTGCGCGCGATCGGGCGGCCGTAGAAACGGCGGCCGATCACATTGGTCACGAAGCCGTTGACCACGTCGGCGGTGACCGGCAGCGGCCTGCGCACGTCGATGATCAATACCGCGCGCATTTCGTTGCTGTGATTGATCACCTCGTGCGGCCAGCTATCGTCGAACAGCACCGCCTCGCCTTCCTTCCAGACATAGTCCTGCCCGTTGACCACGATCTTGGGCGGATTGTCCTTCGGCACCCGCAGACCGAGATGATAGCGCAGGTAGCCGAGATAAGGCCCTTCGTGCTTCGGCACAGACTTGCCCGGCTCGAGGATCGAAAAGAATGCCTGGATCAGATTGGGGACGTGGTCGAGCGCGCGCACGGTTTCCGGGCAACGCTGGCAGTTGAGCCCCACTTTGTAACCAAGGCATTCCAGCACGAACACGTTCCAACGCTTCGGAGTCGTCGAAGAAATCGCGCGCTCGCCGGAATCGACTTCATGATATTGCGGCAGCGTCAAACCTTCCGTCACCATCTGCTCGAATTCTTTTTGAATGGCTGGAAAGGCGCGCGTTACAAAGTTGAGCGCGGGAAACGTCTCATCGACATTGAAAAATGTCGGACGGTTCGGCTTGTCAAAATGCAGCGCAAGATAGCCGTTCACAATCGATTTGAAGATATGATAATCGAGCTTCATACGCGCGTCGCCCCCGGTGCACGGCCGCAAGCCTAGCCGGTCCAAAAATAGCCCGCAAGCATCTCCGCGACTGAACGCGCTTACGCTGCGATTGCCGGTTCGGCGATGGCAACGAGCTTGCGTAATATTTCCGCCGTGCCTTTTAACCGCTCGACCGGCCGTTCCCAGTCGTCGAAAAACACGAGCTGCTGGGCTTTCGCGTTCTTCGGGTCGTTGCGCATGCGCACCGCCTGCCCCTGCTCGCGGATAAAGCGGATGAGCCCTTCCGGATCGGCAAAGACATTGTCGCGGAAGGCGAGCACAACGCCCTTGGGTCCCGCCTCGACGCGTTCGACATTGGCGCGGCGGCAGAGCGCCTTGATGGCCACCACCTGCAACAGATGGTCGACTTCCGACGGCAATTTGCCGAAGCGGTCGACCAGTTCGGCGGCGAAGGCGTCGATCTCGCGCTCGTCCTCGATCTCGGCCAGCCGCCGGTAAAGCGCGAGCCGAACCGACAAATCCGCGACGTAGTCTTCCGGAATGAGCAACGCGGTGCCGATGGTGATCTGTGGCGACCAGCGGTCCGCGACTGGCGCGGTGATCCCGGCTTTCAGGCTCATCACGGCTTCTTCCAGCATTTGCTGATAAAGCTCGAAGCCGACTTCCTTGATGTGTCCGGACTGTTCTTCGCCGAGGAGATTGCCGGCGCCACGGATATCCAGATCGTGCGAGGCGAGCTGGAAGCCGGCCCCGAGCGTGTCGAGCGATTGCAGCACTTTCAACCGCCGCTCCGCCTGCGGCGTGATCTTGGCCTGCGCCGGCAGCGTCAACAGCGCATAGGCGCGCAGCTTGGCGCGCCCGACGCGGCCGCGCAGTTGATAAAGCTGCGCCAGGCCGAAGCGGTCGGCGCGGTGAACAATCAGAGTATTGGCGGTCGGGATATCAAGACCGGATTCGACGATCGTGGTCGACAGCAGCACATCGAATTTGCCGTCGTAGAAAGCGCTCATGATGTCGTCGAGCACGGCCGCCGGCATTTGCCCGTGCGCGACGGCAACGCGCACCTCAGGCACTGTCTTGTCGAGAAAATCTTTGGCGCCGGCCAGATCCTCGATGCGCGGACACACATAGAACGCCTGCCCGCCGCGATATTTCTCGCGCAACAGCGCCTCGCGCACGGTGATTGGATCGAACGGTGATACGAACGTGCGCACCGCCAGACGGTCGACCGGCGGCGAGGCGATGATCGAGAGATCACGCACGCCGGTGAGCGCCAGTTGCAGCGTGCGCGGAATCGGCGTCGCCGTCAGCGTCAGGACATGCACTTCCGAGCGCAGCGTCTTCAGCTTTTCCTTGTGGGTGACGCCGAAATGCTGCTCTTCGTCGACGACCAGCAGGCCGAGATCCTTGAACTTGATGCCACGCCCAAGCAGCGCATGCGTCCCGACGATGATGTCGACAGAACCGTCGGCGAGCCCGGCCTTGCTGGCGGCCAGTTGGCTGGACGACACCAGACGAGAGGCTTGCGCCACATTGACCGGAAAACCGTTAAACCGTTCCGAAAACGTCTTGAAATGCTGGCGCGCCAGCAGCGTTGTCGGCACGATGACGGCCACCTGTTTACCGCTCAAAACGGTCACGAAAGCGGCGCGTAAAGCCACCTCCGTCTTGCCGAAGCCGACATCGCCGCAGACCAGCCGGTCCATCGGTTGCCCCGAACCCAAATCTTTAATTGTGGCGTCAATCGTCGTGAGCTGGTCGTCGGTTTCCTCGTAAGGAAAGCCGGCGCAGAACTCGTCGTAGGCGCCCGGGCCGACCGTCAGCCGCGGCGCCTCGCGCAATTGCCGCTCGGCAGCGATCTTGATGAGCTCATCCGCGATTTCGCGGATGCGGCTCTTCATCTTCGCCTTGCGAGCCTGCCAGTTGCTTCCCCCCAAACGGTCGAGTTCGACGCCCAATTCCTCCGAGCCGTAGCGCGACAACAGATCGACGTTCTCCACCGGCAGGAACAACTTGGTGTCGTCGGCGTAATGGATTTCCAGGCAGTCGTGCGGCGCGCCCGCCGCCTCGATCGCCTGCAAGCCGGCAAAGCGGCCGATGCCGTGATCGACGTGCACGACCAGGTCGCCGGGCGCCAGGCTCGTCACTTCGGCGATAAAATGCTCCGCCCGGCGGCTTCCTTTGCGCTGGCGCACCAGCCGGTCGCCGAGAATATCCTGCTCGCTGACGAGGGCCGCGTCTCGCGTTTCGAAGCCGCTGTCGATGCCGAGCACGACGAGTGCAACCGATGGCTTGGGCAGGCTTTGCACTTGCGGCCAGGAGTCGGCCGGCGTGAGGCTGTGCAGTCTGTGGTCGGCGAGTACGTGACTCATGCGCTCGCGCGCGCCCTCGCTCCACAGCGCGATCGCAACGCGCTTGCCCGCCGCCTGCAGCGACAGCACATGCGCCGACATCGCCTCGAACACATTGGCGCCGGGCACGGCGCGTTCGGCCGCGAAATTGTGTCCGGCACGCGCACCGACGTCGATCACATCGGCCGCGTCCGGCACCGCAAACGGCGTGAGCCTGACGAGCGCTTCGCTTTCGTGCCGCTTGGCCCACTCCTCTTCCGTCACATAAAGCCTCTCGGGCGGCAGCGGCTTGTAGGGCGGCGTCACGCCCTGCTTGAGAGCTTCCGCGCGCGCTTCGTAATAATCCTTGATCTGCGCAAAGCGTTCGCGTGCGGCGTCGTCGACCAGATGTTCGAGCGCCAGCGGTGTACCGGGCAGATAATCGAACAGCGATTCCATGCTGGCATGAAACAGCGGCAGCCAATGCTCCATGCCGGGATAGCGGCGGCCTTCCGTCACCGCCTCGTAGAGCAGATCGTCCGGATGCGTCGCGCCGAATTCCGCTATGTAACCGGTGCGGAAACGGCGGATGGTTTCGGTGATGAGTTGGAATTCCGCCACCGGCACCAGATCGAGCGCGCGCAGTTCGCCTTCGCTGCGTTGCGTCTCCGGATCGAAGGCGCGGATCGTTTCCAGCACGTCACCGAAGAAATCGAGCCGCACCGGCAAATCCATGCCGGGCGCAAACAAATCGAGGATGCCGCCGCGCACAGCGTAATCGCCCGGCTCGCGCACGGTAGAGGCTCGGGTAAAGCCGTTGAGCTCCAGCCACTCGACGATGCTGGCCATGCCGGTGACGTTGCCGGGCGCGACCGACAGCGCGTGCGTTGCCACGAACTCGCGCGCCGGCACGCGCTGCAGCGCGGCGTTGACCGTGGTGAGCAGCACCGACGGCTTGTCGCGTCCCTTCACGCGTGTCAGCCGCGACAGCGTGGTCATGCGCTGCGCCACCACGGATGCATTTGGAGAAACCCGGTCGTAAGGCTGGCAATCCCAGGCCGGGAATTCCATCACCAAGAGATCGGGCCCGAAGAAAGACAAAGCACGCGACAACTGCGCCATGCGTTGGCCGTCGCGGCACACGACGCAGAGCGAAATCGCCGGCGCGTCGGTACGCGCGGCAATGGCGCGCGAAAGGTCGGCCAGCACCAACCCTTCGGCGCCGTCGGCCACCTGCGCCAGCGTCAAAGGTTGACCCGCCTTCAACAGTTGCGCCGGAGATTTCACGTCCGCTTTCATGCCCGCGCACCCGCGTTCCAATGAAAGTCGCGCAGGCGGCGGAAGAACGGCGTGTCGAATTCAGCGGGCGTGTCGAATTCTCCTGTCACCCAGCCGAGCAGATCCTGGTCGCGCACGTCGAGCAGCCGCTCGAATTCGGCGAGCTCCGGGTCGGCAAGCGTGGCGATATGGGCGTCGGCGAAACGCCCCATGATCAGGTCAGTCTCGCGCATGCCGCGACGCCACGACCGCAATAACAGTCGCCGCTGCCGCTCGTTCAACCCTTCGCTCGAAATTGTCGTGCCGCTCACCGCCTGCTCCAACGCCAAAAACCCGGACGGGCCGGGCCGGGGTTATATAGGCGGCTTGCACGCCATTGTCATGGCTCGTTTGCGCAAAGCCGTGGATGGCCGGGACAAGTCCGGTCATGACGGCGGAAATTCTGCGAATATCGGCGCGTCATGCGCCCGCCGGTTCTCAATCCACTCTTTGCCGCGCTCATCAGCCTGCCCGGCGTCGGGCCGAAGCTGGAGAAGCTCTACGCCCGGCTGCTCGAGCGCGAGGCGCCGCGTGTCATCGACCTGCTGTTGCATCTGCCGTCGGGCATCATCGACCGCCGCGCGCGGCCCAAATTGCGCGACGTACAGGAAGGACAGGTTGTTACTGTCGCCGTCACGGTCTTGAAACACCGGCCGCCACCGCCGAACCGTCCGCGGGCGCCCTATCGGGTCGAGACAGAAGACGATACGGGCAGCCTCACGCTGACATTTTTTCACGCGCGCAAGGACTACTTGGAAAACCTCTTGCCCGTGGGCGAGACCCGCTACATCTCCGGCACCGCCGAGTTCTATGACAGCATGTTGCAGATGGTGCATCCCGACCGCGTGGTGGACGAGGCGGGCTTTGCCGCCTTGCCGCTGGTCGAGCCCGTCTATCCACTCACCGAAGGCCTGACGCTCGGCAATGTCCGTCGCGCCATGGACGGCGCGCTCGCCAAACTGCCCGACCTGCCGGAATGGCAGGACGAGGCTTGGGTGTCGCGCGAACGCTTCCCCGCCTTTTCGCAAGCCCTGCGGCTTCTGCACCGGCCGCACGAACCGAACGACGTATTGCCTGAAAATCCCGCCTGGACGCGGCTTGCCTATGACGAATTGCTCGCGGGTCAGTTGGCGCTCGCCTTGGTGCGCGCGCACATGCGCCGGCAGGCCGGGCGCGGCTCGGCAAGCGAAGGCCGCCTGCGCGCGCGCGTGCTCAAAGCGCTGCCTTACGCGCTCACCCATTCGCAGCAAAAAGCCGTCGACGATATCGTGACCGACCTCGCACGCCCGCAACGCATGTTGCGGCTGCTGCAAGGCGACGTCGGCTCCGGCAAGACCGTCGTTGCCTTGGCTACGGCCGCCGCCGTCATCGAGGCCGGCCGGCAGGCCGCTTTCATGGCGCCGACCGAGATTCTTGCCCGCCAGCACCTGAAAACGATTGCGCCGCTGGCCGAAGCCGCCGGCATCCGCGTCGCGATTCTGACCGGACGCGAGCGCGGCGGAGAGCGCGAAACGCTGCTCGACCGGCTGGCGCTCGGCGACATCGACCTCTTGATCGGCACCCACGCCCTGTTTCAGGAAACGGTCGCGTTCCACGATCTCGCGCTCGCCATCGTCGACGAACAGCACCGCTTCGGCGTGCATCAGCGGCTGGCGCTGACCCAGAAAGGCGAAGCGGTCGACGTATTGGTGCTCACCGCGACGCCGATCCCGCGCACCTTGGTGCTCACTTACTTTGGCGACATGGATATTTCCGAATTGCGCGAGAAGCCGCCGGGTCGCCAGCCGATCGACACACGCACCATCCCGCTGTCGCGTCTGGACGAGGTCGAAGACGCCGCCGGCCGCGCGATCGAAGCCGGAAACCGCGTCTACTGGGTGTGCCCGCTGATCGACGAATCCGAAAAGATCGATCTCGCCGCCGCGCAAGCGCGTTTCGAGGAACTGCGCAGAAAATTCGGCGCCACGGTCGACATTGTGCATGGCCGCATGAAAGGGACGGAGAAAGACAAGGCGATGGCCCGCTTTGCGGCCGGCGAAACGCAATTGCTGGTCGCCACCACGGTGATCGAAGTGGGCGTCGACGTGCCGGAAGCAACCGTCATGGTGATCGAACACGCCGAGCGCTTCGGCCTTGCCCAGCTTCACCAATTGCGCGGACGCATCGGCCGCGGCTCCGGCCGTTCGACCTGCCTGTTGCTCTACAAGGCGCCGCTTGGGCCGACCGCCAAAGCGCGGCTCGCCATCCTGCGCGAGACCGAAGATGGCTTCCGCATCGCCGAGGAAGACTTGAAGCTGCGCGGCGAAGGCGACCTGCTCGGCACGCGGCAGAGCGGTTCGCCCGGCTTTCGGGTCGCGCGGCTGGACATGCACGGCAAGTATCTGGGCGCCGCACGCGACGATGCCGCGCTCGTTCTGTCGCGCGATGCCACGCTTGCGACGCCGCGCGGCGAAGCATTGCGTCAGCTGCTCTATCTGTTCGGCAAGGACGAGGCGATCAAATTGATCCGCGCCGGCTAGCTTGCGTGGGGCGCAAGCGGAGCGGGGCGCAACGGGACTGCCTCTGGGAATTCCAAGGCCGCCTCCCCGTTGCGGAGATTGGCGGCCGTGACGCCGCTATTCCACCGGCTCCTTGCGGCGCGCGATTTGCGCGGCGCGGGCAGTCTGCGCCATCGCACCCAACTTTTTCTGCGCATCGTCGCCCGGTTGCACCATGCCGGCCGAGATAATCAGCGACATGGCCGCTTCGACGCTGATGTCGATTTCGACCAGGTCCTTACGCGGAATGAAAAAGAAAAATCCGGTCGTCGGATTGGGCGTACACGGCAGGAACACCGACACGTTGTCTTCCGCGGGCAAGCGCTCGGCGATGCTCTTGCCCGGCGGCTGTGAGATAAAGACCAGCGACCACATGCCGGGTGCGGGAAATTCCACCAGCGCCACTTTGCGGAAGCTCGAACCGGATTTCGAGAACAACGTCTCGAAAATCTGCTTGGTGGTGCGGTAAAGCGGCCGCACGATCGGCATGCGATTGAGCAGCAATTCGCCCCAGCCGACCAGGGTGCGGCCGACGAGGTTGGCGGTGAGAAAGCCAAGCAGCGTCAGCGCCAGGAAGGCGATGATGAGCCCCGTGCCCGGGAGCGGCCAGGGCAGATAGCTCTCCGGACGATAGGTCGGCGGAATGAGCGGCGTGATGACGCCGTCCACCCAATTAATCACAGTCCAGATGAGCCAAACCGTCACCGCCAACGGGCCGGCCACGACCAAACCGGTGAGGAACCAGTTGCGAATACGGGCGCCGAATCCCGACTGCGACGTCGTCGCCGCTTCGATATCGGCGGCGAGTCCCTCTTGCGGCTTTCCATCCATCTCGGTCATGCGCGATCCTATTCCACCGTGACGGATTTCGCGAGGTTGCGCGGCTGGTCGACGTCGGTACCGAGCGCAACCGCGGTGTGATAGGCGATGAGCTGGACCGGAACCGCATAGACCAGCGGGGTCACGGTCGCGGCCATGTCCGGCAGCATCAAGGTCTGCACCTGATCCATGGCGGCTTCCTGCGCGCCCTTGCGGTCGGTGATGAGGACGATGCGGCCGCCACGCGCCGCCACCTCCTCCATGTTCGACAGGGTTTTGTCGAAAACGCGGTCGTGCGGCGCGATCACGATCACCGGCATGGTTTCATCGATCAGCGCGATCGGGCCGTGCTTGAGTTCGCCGGCGGCATACCCTTCCGCGTGAATGTAGGAAATTTCCTTCAGCTTCAGCGCGCCTTCGAGCGCGATCGGAAAGCTGGTGCCGCGCCCGAGATAAAGCACGTCGCGCGCCTTATCGAGCTCGAGCGCGAGCTTCTCGATCTGCGGCTCGAGCGCCAGCGCCTGTGTCATCAACCGCGGCACCTCAACCAAGGCATGCACGAGCTTTTGCTCATCATCTGTCGATAAAACGCCACGCGCACGACCGGCAGCGATCGCCAGACAGGCCAGCACGCTAAGCTGGCATGTGAAAGCCTTGGTTGAGGCAACACCGATTTCAGGGCCGGCCAAGGTCGGCATCACCACGTCGCTTTCCCGCGCGATGGACGAGGTTGGCACGTTGACGACCGACAGAACGTGTTGCTTGCGCTCCTTGGCGTAGCGCAGGCTCGCCAGCGTGTCGGCGGTCTCGCCCGACTGCGAAATGAAGATGGCGAGGTCGCCCTCTTCCAGCGGCGCCTCGCGATAGCGGAACTCGGAGGCGATATCGATTTCAACCGGCAGATTGGCGAAACGCTCGAACCAGTATTTCGCCACCAGCCCGGCATAGAAGGCCGTGCCGCACGCCGACAACGACAGCCGTTTCAATTTTTTCCAGTCGAACGGCAAAGGGCCAGGCAGTTCCACCCGCTCATTCGCCATGTCGATGTAATGCGCAAGCGTGTGCCCAACGACTTCCGGTTGCTCGTGGATCTCCTTGGCCATGAAGTGCTTGAAATTGCCCTTATCAATCAGCATGCCTGACGCCGACGACTTGATCACCGGCCGCTCGACCGTGCCGCCGTGCGCATCGCGGATCGTAACACCCTTGCGCGTGATCACGGCCCAGTCGCCGTCCTCCAAGTAGCTGACCGTATCGGTGAAGGGCGCAAGCGCGATCGCATCGGAGCCGAGATACATCTCGCCTTTGCCATAGCCGATCGCGAGCGGCGAACCCTTGCGCGCGCCGATCATCAGGTCGTCCTCGCCGGAAAACAAAAAGGCGAGCGCGAACGCGCCACGCAGTTCCTTCAGCGCGGCGGCGACAGCGTCGGCCGGCGTCTTGCCCATTTTCATTTCTTCGGTGACGAGATGCGCGACCACTTCGGTGTCGGTTTCACTGCCGAACTTGACGCCGTTCTTGCCGAGTTTCTCGCGCAGTTCGCGGAAATTCTCGATGATGCCGTTGTGCACGACCGCGACGCGGTCGGTCGCATGCGGATGCGCGTTCCCCTCGCTCGGCTTGCCGTGGGTGGCCCAGCGCGTATGGCCGATGCCGCTCATTCCGGCGAGCGGCTGCTTGGCGAGCTTGTCCTCGAGCGCTTTCAGTTTCCCTTGCGCGCGCCTGCGCGCAAGCTTGCCGTGGTCGAGCGTGGCAATACCGGCGGAATCGTAGCCGCGATATTCGAGGCGTTTAAGCGCGTCGACCAGATGGGCCGCGACCGGTTCGCGCCCGAGAATTCCAACTATTCCGCACATCCGAGAGGATGGCCCCCGTTTGCCTTCATCGTGGTTTAGCCGCCGCCTGCAACGATACGGAAATCAAAACGCATTTCGTCGTGTGACAGGTCGATATGCCGTTCAGGCGCGGGTCTTGGACGGTGACTTGCGCAAGTTTCTGCCCAAGGACTTCACCTGCTGCAAGCGCTTTACCCAGCCTTCCTTAATTACCTGTTTGGCGCGCGCGACCGCCAACGCACCGGCCGGAACGTCTTTTGTCAGCACCGAGCCCGACCCGATATATGCGTCGTCGCCGATTTTGATAGGCGCGACCAGCGAGGAATTGGTGCCGATAAAGGCACGCTTGCCGATATCGGTATGGTGTTTGTGGGTGCCATCGTAATTGCAGGTGATGGTGCCCGCCCCGATATTGGCGCCCTCACCCACCCGTGCATCGCCAATATAGGCCAGATGGTTTGCCTTGGCACCGGCTTCGATTGTCGCCGCCTTCACCTCGACGAAATTGCCGATATGCACGTCGCGCTCGAGCACGGCGCCGGGTCTCAGCCGCGCGAACGGGCCGACGCGCGCGCCCTTGCCTACATGCGCGCCTTCCAGATGCGAAAACGATTTGATGGTGGCGCCATCGTCCACGGAGACGCCCGGTCCAAACACCACATTCGGCTCGATGGTGACGTCCTTGCCGAGCTTGGTATCCGCCGACAGAAACACCGTCTCCGGCGCTATCATGGTGACGCCCGCTTCCATGGCGGCGGCACGCAAACGCTGCTGCATGACGGCCTCCGCTTCGGCGAGTTGCGCCTTGGTGTTGATGCCGCGCACATCGTCCTCCGTGGTTTCGATGGCAACTGCCATCAAGCCCATCGCGCGGGCAATGGCAACCGCGTCGGTGAGGTAGTATTCACCCTTGGCATTCTTGTTATCGATGCGTTCGAGAACGGCGAGCGCGTGGCGGCCATCGAGCGCCATCAATCCACCATTGCACAGCGTGATGGCACGCTCTTCAGGCGTTGCGTCTTTTTCCTCTTTGATCGCGACGAGGTCGCCGCCGCGTGTGATGAGCCGGCCGTAGCCGCTCGGATCGACGGGCGTAAAGCCGAGCACCGCCACCGCCGCACCATTCGCGATTGCTTCGCGCAAGGCCGCAAGCGTTTCGGCGCGCACTAGCGGCGTGTCGGCAAAGGCAACGAGAACATCGTCCGCGCTCGCGTTCAGTGCCTCCTTTGCCGCCAATACCGCATGCGCGGTGCCGTGCCGCTCACGCTGCTCGAAAATCTGCGATTTAGGGGCGATGGCCTTGGCTTGCGCCTCGACGGCTTTGTGATCGGGGCCGACCACGACGGCAAGCCGGTCGCAACCCGCTTGCGCCGTGGAAGCCAGCACATGCGCAAGCAGCGTGCGTCCCGCCACCGGGTGCAATACCTTCGGCAGGCTCGTGCGCATTCGCGTGCCCTCGCCGGCGGCAAGCACGATCGCAAGGCATGTTCGTTGGGTCATCCGGTCTCGCAAATAGTTTCCGGTCTTGGGCGCGCACCCTAACGAAGCGCGCTGGCCGGTAAAGGGCAGCGGCCACACCGCCTGCAAAAGTGGTTAGGCCGCGCCCGAATCGCCGGATTCTGCTAATGTTTTCAAAGACGTGATTCGCCCCACCGAGACAGAGCCGATGGCGTTCGAGATCGCCCCGCGTGGGCCCGAAACCGACGAGCGTTTCGATATGCGCGCGATGTGGCGCCTGGCCGTCTGGGGTGGCGGCGCCGCGTTCGCGCTCATTCTGGTCGCCGTCGTTAGCGTCTCCGATGGCGGCAGCCCGCGGTTGGCGGCGACAGAGACGTCAGCGCAGGCACCGGTCGCGCGCACGCAATTGCCGGTGCGCCCGGTCGCCACGGTCGCGGTTCCGCCCTTTCAGAACCCTGCCGAGACCAAACGGCTGGCCGCGCAGGTGCGCACGCTGGTCGCCGATCGCAACCGATTGACCGAGCGCGTGGCCAGTCTCGAACAGCAACTCAATGACCTCACCGGTTCGATCAAGCGGCTGGCCGAGATTCCGGTCGATACGCCTCCGCCGCCAAAAGCCGTGCCGCAAGCGCCTGCGCCAGAGAAACCGGTACGTCAGTCGCAAGCCGAGTTGCCCGCCATCCACGCACCGCCGGCCACGACAGCAGTGAAGCCTTGGCCCGACCGGCCGAAGTTGAACGTAGAGCCGCAAGCGGACCGACACGAAGACAAGCCAAGCCCGCCGGCGGAACAGCCCGAAGCCGCGCAATCCGCTTCGCGGGAGACGCCGCCGCAACAAGAGACGACGGAGCAAGAGACGACGCAGCAAGACGTGCCGATGCCGCCGGTGCGCGTGGCCACGGCGACCCAAGAGGATATCTCGGGTAAGTTCGCCATCGCGCTCGCCGGCGCTTCCAGCCTCGAGGTCGCCCGACTGCAATGGGCGGCCGTCAAGGCCAACTTCGGACCGGCGATCGCCGCGTTACAGCCGCGCGCGTTCATCGAACGCCGCGGCAGCGCCACCCATTTCCGCCTGGTCGCGGGACCGCTGCCGACTTATGCCGCCGCAGCACGGCTTTGCGCGCGCATCGTCGCCGCGCACGCGATCTGCCAGCCGGTGCGGTATGGCGGCGAACCACTGTAACGCCGATTGTCGCCGCGCGGCGCCGCGTCCATAATAGCTGGCTATGAAACTGTTTTTGCCGAGTGCGCGTGCGACCAATTGGCTGCTGATCGTCGGCTTCGGCTCGATCGGCTACGCGTTCTATATGCGCTATCTCGCCATCGAACAGTCGAAGGTCGGACTTGCCTGCGCTGCCGGCCTTGACACCTGGCTTTGTTTTTCGCGCCACATCGCATTCGTTCTCTATTCTCACACCGTCTTCGGTTGGGCGGCATTTATCGTCGCCGCCGTTAATTTGTTGCGCCCGTCGCTGGTGTTGTTTGCCGTTGCGCTCAGCTTCGCCTGCTTTGGCGTCGTGCTTTACAACGCCGGGCTATCGTCGTTGGCGGTCGGACTATTGTTGCTCAGCTTTGCGCGGCGCGCACCTGAAACAGACTGACGGCAAGCGCAAGCAGCGCGGCGCATGTCCAGAGCGATTGCCAATTGGCAAAGCTTTCGTTGAGCACGATATAGGGCACGCACAGAGCAAGCAGCGCGGCCGACATAATTTCGGCCGCGCCGCGTTTGCCCGGCGGCCGCGGCATCATCAGCGTGTGCAGCAGAAACGGCACTCCCGCAGCGGTCAACGGCGCGAAAGGAAAATCCTTGTAGCGCGGATCGAACACCAGCCCGAGCGCGGTCAGCACCGCAAGCAGCATCGTCGCCATCAGCACAAGACTGATCGCCAGCGTGAGCGGATCTTTGGCGCGCTCCGTCGCCGCGCCGATGATGCGGGAAAAGCGCGGGATCGCCGCTCCGCGCATCATCGCCGCGCTGACCAAAGGCGCGCTCAAGAGCGCCACCGCGCCGAGCGCCAGCGAACGCAGCCAGCCACCTATGCCGAGGCTTTCCAGTGGAATATTTTCGATCGTCCAGCCGATGAGCACGCCGCCTGCAATTGCATTAGCCGCCACGACGATCCAAAGCGCAAAAGGCGGTCTGCGGTCGCGCGCGCCCGCCATGGCACTGACAAAAACAACGGCGGCAAAGAGCACGCCGCCACCCGCCTGCCATGGCCAGAAGGGATGATCGGAAACCGGTTTGCCCCAAGCGAACTTGCGCGCGCCCGCGTCGCTGAACAGCCCCCAATGACCGCCGACGGTTCCTTCCAGCGCGCGCTTCCAGGGCGCGTCATAGGCCTCGATCACGTTGACGTGAAATTTATCGCGCGCGGCAAGCGCCAGCACGTCCTGGATGACGCGCGCCTGATTGGCCGGTGACGGCAATGCAGCCTCGCGCATGCGCCCGGCGCTCGGCCAACCGACTTCGCCGATCAGCACCTCCTTGCCGGGAAATGCCGCGACCACCCGCTTGCGGATCGACTCGACGTGGGCCGCGGCCTGCCGCGGGGGGATTGGGAAGTCTTCCCAATACGGCAGGATGTGAATGGTGACGAAGTCGGCGGCGGTGGCGAGCAGCGGATTGCGCAGCCAGAACTCCCAGACGTCGGCATAGGTCACCGGGACCGGCACCCGCGCCTTGACCGCTCGGATCGTATTGGCGAGATCGTCTGCCGCCATCTCCCCGCGCAGCAGCACCTCGTTACCGACGACGATCGAGCGGATCGTGTCCGGGTATCGCTTGGCGAGCGCCACCGCCGTCTCGATCTGCGCGTTGTTCTTCTCCAGATGGCTCGACAGCCACAGCCCCTGCATCACCTTCAGGCCGTGACGGGCGGCGATGCCCGCGACCTGGTCGAGACCAAGATCGGTCGAATACGTGCGCACGCAGTCGGTCAATTGCGCCAGCTGGGTCAGGTCCTTGTCGATCTGTTTGTCCGAGATATGGGTCGCCGGATCGAACGGCGTCTGGTTGCCGTGAAACGGGGCGTAGGACAGACAGTACAGTTTCTCGCCAGCGGCGACCGGCGACTGTGGCATCGGTATGGGAGCGCCGAGCCAGGCCCAGATGGCGGCGATCGCGAGGGCCGATGCGGCGAGGCAGGCAAGACCGAGGCGCATTCGGCAAGGATCCGAATTGGGTCCGATTTGGTCCGGTTCGGCGAAAGGCAACGACCCGGCTTATCGTGCGCGCCATCGGATGCCAAGCCTGCGCCTTAGCCATAACTGCACTCCGACACTGGACAAGATCAACCGCTTCCGGCCATGTTTAACCGCTTGGACTTGCGTCCAGGCGCGAAAGGCGCAAGCGGGGGTTCCTATTTTTCGCAAGCGACCGAGCCTGGCGAATTCAGCCCGACGCCGTATTCGTGACCCAATCCCGTCGCACAGAGGACGGGGTCGGGCGTGGGATTCCTCAAATAAAAAACCGTGGGATATGGCGTCTATGGGTTCTTGGGCTCGGTTGTGCGTAGTCGTGTGCGTGGCGATGCTGACGTTCGGGGGCAATGCGGCACTGGCGCAAGGCAGTGGCAGCGGCAAGCCGCCGGAGAAGAAGGCGGTCAACGAGAACGGCAAGGACGGCCAGAAGAAGATCAACGAGATCGCGGAAGCTGCGCGAGCGATCAACGGGCCGGCCGGCAATCCGGAATGTGTCTGGCTCGGCCGGCGGGTGGTCAGCCTGCTCTGGCGGGACGATCTCGATACCGCCCTTCGGCATCTTGACCTCTACGACCGCTTTGGCTGCCCCGGCGGGCATATCCAGGCCACGTTCCGTTGCTTGGTCCGACAGGGCAATATCGACCCGAAAGCCCAGGAAACGCTGAACGGCCGCGTGCACGCCTGCTGGCTCAATCCAGGCCTGCCGCCGACCCCGGCGGACGCAGCCAATTCAGCCGCCGCCAAGCCTGCCGGCGCCAAGCCTGCCGGCACCGCGTCGCCGGGAACCGCTCAGCGGTAGCCGCGTTACCCTCCACGAAATATTTTTGGCCAGGTGGCATGCGCGCGCCTAGGAATTGCCATGTCTTGTGTCTAGTTGTTGGCTCACCTGATGCCGGGCCAAACTGCAACTGTGCAGATCGGCCTTCGGATGAGCCCAGGGGACGGGTTCAAGGGTCTGCACTCCTGCCCCGATTGGTTTGACGTCAATGCGCACCGTCGCTGCCGTGATCGCCCTTTTGGCGTGCGTGCAAGCAGGATTATGGGCTCTCGGGCGGGACAGCCTGAACGCGCCCAACATCGAAGGCCAGCTGGCAAGCGTTTCCTACGCACCCTTCGCCAGCTCCACCAACCCCGATGAAGGCGGTGTCGCCACCGCCGAGCAGATTCGAGCCGACCTGAAAACCCTCGCGCCGTTGACCCGCGCGATCCGGCTCTATTCCTCGACCGGCGGCGTCGAACTGGTGCCCGGCATCGCTCGGGAATTTGGGCTCAACGTCGCCGTCGGCGCCTGGATCGACAAGCACGCCGACCGCAACGAGCGCGAAATCGAAACCGCGATCGATCTCGCCAAGCGCCACAGCAACGTCAAGAGCGTGATTGTCGGCAACGAAACAATCTACCGTGACGACCAGACCGTTCCAGAGCTGATCAAGAAGATCCAGCGCGTCAAGCGCGCGACCAACGTGCCGGTGTCGACCGGTGAAATCTATAGCGTGTGGCTAGAACATCCCGAGCTCGTTTCGGCTGTCGACTACATCGCCGCGCACGTGCTGCCTTATTGGGAAGGCTTCTCCGCGAAGCAGACCGTCGACCAGGCAATCGTGATCTACGACAAGCTGCGCAAAGCCTATCCCGGCAAACGCATCGTCATCGCCGAGTTCGGCTGGCCGAGCGCGGGTTACAATTACCACAACGCCTATCCCGGCCGGCTCGAACAGGCGCAGGTGCTGCGCGACTTCGTATCCCGCGCACGCGCCTATGGCATCGACTACAACATCGTCGAGGCGATCGACCAGCCGTGGAAGACCTTTGAAGGCGGCGTCGGTCCCTATTGGGGCATCTTCAACGCCGCGCGCGAACCGAAATTCAACTGGACCGGCCCGATCACCGATCCCGATCACTGGCGGCTTGCCGCCATCGCGTTGTTGGTCAGCGTTCTGCTGTCGTTGCCGATCCTGGCGATGGCCACGGTCACACTTCCGCAGGCTGCGATGCTTGCCGGCTGCGCCAATGTCGTCGGCGCCTGGTTTTCCGCTGTCTTCGCCTACTGGAACGGACACTACTTCGTGCCCGGCGCTGTCTTCGCGTTCGGCTTCGGCACGCTGCTGCTGATCCCGCTCATCGTGATCGCCATGGCGCGCGTAGAAGAAATTGCGGCCATCGCTTTTGGGCGCAAGCCGCGCCGCCTGATCGAAGCACCGCCGCTCGCACCTGACGCGTCGGCGCCGAAAGTATCGATCCACATACCGGCCTATCGCGAACCGCCGGAGATGTTGAAGCAAACGCTCGATGCCGTCGCGCGGCTCGATTACCCGAACTACGAATGTGTTGTGGTGATCAACAACACCCCCGATCCGGCGTTCTGGGTTCCGGTCGAAGAACACTGCCGCGTACTTGGCGAACACTTCAAGTTCGTGCGCGCCGACAACATCGTCGGCTTCAAGGCGGGCGCGTTGCAACTCGCGCAAAATCACACCGCGCCCGACACCGAGATCATCGGTGTGATCGACGCCGACTACGTCGTGGATACCAATTGGCTGAAAAACCTGGTGCCGCAGTTCGCCGATACGAGCGTCGGCCTGGTGCAGGCGCCGCAGGATCACCGGGACGCCGGCCGCAGCCTGATGCATCACGCCATGAACGGCGAATATGCCGGCTTCTTCGACATCGGCATGGTGCAACGGAACGAGTCCAACGCCATCATCGTGCACGGCACCATGTGCCTGATCCGCCGCGCAGCACTCGACGCCGTCGGCGGCTGGTCGAGCGACACGATTTGCGAGGACACCGATCTTGGCCTGACACTGCTCGAGCATGGCTGGCACGCGCACTACACCAACCGTCGCTACGGCCACGGCCTATTGCCCGAACTCGTTCGATGCCTTCAAAAAGCAGCGTCACCGCTGGGCCTATGGCGGATTCCAGATCGTCAAGAAGCACTGGCGCCGATTCCTGCCCGGCGGCAGCCGGCTCACGCGCGACCAGAAGCGCGAATTCATGCTCGGCTGGCTCAATTGGCTCGGCGCCGAAAGCCTTGGCGTTGTGGTCGCCATCCTCAATCTGATCTGGGTGCCGTTCGTCGCCTTTCTCGACATCTCCGTGCCCGACCGCATCCTCACCATCCCGATCATCGCCGCATTCACGGTCTCGCTGGCGCATTTCGTCGCTCTTTACCGGTTGCGCGTTCGCGCTAACAAACGCCAGATGCTCGGCGCCGTCTTCGCCGCCATGTCGGTGCAATGGACCGTGGCGCGCGCGGTGACCTTCGGCCTTGTCAAGGAACACCTGCCCTTCGTGCGCACCTCGAAAGGCGGCGCAGCCTGCAAGAGCGCGGATTTCCATGCCTTCTGGGAAACGATCCTCGCAAGTCTTTTGATCTTCGGCGCCATCACGCTGCACATGCTGAACTACAAGGAAGTGCGCGAGGTCGACATCTTCGCCGTGGTGCTGTTGGTGCAGAGCCTGCCGTTCATCGCGGCGGTCTTGCTGGCGACGATCGAGCGCACGCCGCTCAACGATTTCGCGACCTGGCGGGCGCTCGAAGCGCGCTTTGTCGAATTACTGCCGAGCAGGCGCACACCTGCGGTTGTCGAGTTGGCGGCACCGGCGCCGGAACGCGAGGCCGTGCAGTAAGCTTTTTTAGAAGACCCAGGCGCGACGGCGTGAAGCCATCGTTCGCCTAGCTGGGCTGCGCGCTTTCAGCGTCGATCTCGATCTCAGCCCGACTCCAATGAATCTGCTCGCGCCCGTTCGGGCAGCCTTCATCGAGCCATATCTGATAGGCGCGCTCGCGGATGCGCTGTTGCCTGTCACGGCCGCTCATCGTGACCGCTTCTTCCTCGGCCGACGGCGGCGCCTCGATCTCGTCGTCGGTCCCTGCGGCAATCCGTTCGCTGCGCCGCGACCTCGTCGGTGTCTGGAATGCCAGCCAAAACATGTCAGGCGACCAGTGAGGTTTCGACAAGCTTCACCCAATAGGACGTGCCGAAAGGAATCGCGTCGTCGTTGAAATTATAGGCCGGATGATGCAGGCCTGCACTGTCGCCATTGCCGACAAAGATGAAGGCGCCGGGCCGCGCATTGAGCATGAAGGAGAAATCCTCCGCGCCCATCACCGGCGCCATATCGATGTCGATCTTGTCCTTGCCGGCAACCTCGCCCGCCACCTTCGCGGCAAAATCGGTCTGGTCGGCGTGGTTGACCAACACCGGATAGCCGCGCCGGTATTTCATCGTCGCCTTGGCGCCATAGGCCTTGGCCGTGTTTTCGATCACGTCGTGCAGCCGCTGCTCCACCATGTCGCGCACGGTGGCAGAGAGCGTGCGCGCGGTGCCGCGCAATCGCACAGTCTGCGGAATGACGTTGTCGGTGCTGCCGGCCTGGAACACGCAAATCGACACCACCGCCGCTTCCAGCGGATCGACGTTGCGCGACACGATCTGCTGAATGGCGTTGATGATCTGCGCACCGACCAGCACTGGGTCGACCGCAAGATGCGGGCGCGCGGCGTGGCCGCCCTTGCCCTCGATGTCGATCGTCAGATGGTCGGCCGCGGCCATAATGGCCCCGGGCCGGATGGAGAACTCGCCGACCGGCAGGCCGGGGAAATTGTGCATGCCGTAGACTTCACCGATGTTGAACTTGTCCATCAGCCCATCCTCGACCATCGCCCGGCCACCGGCGCCGCCCTCTTCCGCCGGCTGGAAGATCACCACCGCGGTGCCGGCGAAATTGCGCGTTTCGGCGAGATAGCGCGCAGCGCCCAGCAGCATGGCGGTGTGGCCGTCATGGCCGCAGGCATGCATCTTGCCGGGAACCGTCGACTTGTACGGCAGGTCGGTCGCCTCCTCGATCGGCAGCGCGTCCATGTCGGCGCGCATGCCGATGACTTTCTTGGAGTCGCCCTTGCGGCCCCTGATGACGCCGACCACGCCGGTGCGGCCGATCCCCGTCACGACCTCGTCGCAGCCGAATTCGCGCAGCTTCTCGGCCACGGCTCCGGCGGTGCGCGTAACGTCGTACAAGAGCTCCGGATGCGCGTGCAGGTCGTGCCGCCATTCGGCGATGTCGCCGGCGAGGTCGGCGATACGGTTGACGATCGGCATAGGGCGGACCTCCGAAAGCGCGAAAGATCAGGCCGTCAGTGTAGCAAACCGCAGGGGGCCAGCGCGAGTTCAAGGATAAAGCGGGACCTGCCTATTGACCGGGCAGGCAGGCGCCCCTACACACCGGCCCTGAAACGCTTGATCCGCGCCGATTTCCGCACCAGATCAGGCGCCAGCGCTTGATCCCGAAAAGCTCGTCCTCGACTTGATCGGGGTTGGGTTCCGGTTTTCGGACAAAATCATGCGCCACATCAATGGTGACGAGCGCGTAGCTCAGTCGGTAGAGCAACTGACTTTTAATCAGTAGGTCCAGGGTTCGAATCCCTGCGCGCTCACCATCCTATTCATCAAACCGGGATAGTGTGGCGGCAGCGACAAGCGGGAGCCGGTTTCCTCGTGGCAGAAGCCATCCTTCAGTTCGTCATCACGATTATTCTGGCGCTCGTGACGGGCATCACCAATTTCGTCACGGAATCAGCCTTTCAATTTGTCGTCGGCTACGGTGTTCTCATCGTCCTGGTGGCGGGTATTCTGATCTGGCTGGGCATCGCACTCGTCCACCGAAGCCGAACGCCGCGATAGGCATCACAACCGCGCCATTTCGTTCATTCCCTCGGCGAACTCGATCTGCGGGCGCCAGTCGAATTCGGCGCGCAGCCGCGAGGAGTCCGCGGTGATGTGGCGCACATCCCCTAAACGATAGCTGCGGGTGACGATCGGCTCCGGTCCGTGCAGTGCCTTGGCGAGCGCGCAGGCCATCTCACCAACTGTGCGCGGGGTCCCTGAGCCGACATTGAAGGCGCGCACGCCCTCCGTGTGGTTCTCGCAGGCGAGCACCGTTGCCGCCGCCACATCGCGCACATGCACGAAGTCGCGGCGCTGGCGGCCGTCCTCAAACACTTTCGGCGCTTCGCCGCGTCGCAGGCAGGACGTGAAGATCGCGGCCACGCCGGCATAGGGTGTATCGCGCGGCATGCCCGGTCCATAGACATTGTGATAGCGCAGCGCCGCCACCGAGCCTCCGGTCACACGTGCCCAGTTCGCCGCGTAATATTCCTGCGCCACCTTGCTGGTGGCGTAGGCGTTGCGGGGATCGAACGGCGTCGCCTCATCGACCAGCGCGGTTTCCAAGGGCCGTCCGCAAATCGGGCATGGCGGTTCGAAATTGCCGGCCTTCAATTCGCTTTCGACGCGCGGCGCCGGCCGCACCGCGCCGTGCTGCGGGCAATGACCGAAGCCCTCGCCATAGACCACCATCGAACTCGCCAGCGTCAGCCGTTGCACCTTGGCGCGCGCCATGGCGGCGAGTAGTTCGGCGGTGCCGACATCGTTGGAGGAGGCATAGTCCGGCAGGTCACCGACATCAACGCCGAGGCCAACTTTGGCGGCGAGATGCAATACCGCGTCGATGCCGCGCAGCGCCTGGTCGAGTGCTGCCGCGTCGCGCACATCGGCCACCACGAGATCGGCGCCCTCCGGCAGTTTCGCCGTGCCCGGCGCATGCACGTCGGGCCGCAAGGAATCGAGCACACGCACCTCGTGCCCGCGGCGCAACAGTTCACCCAACACATGGCGGCCGATGAAGCCAGCGCCACCGGTGAGAAGAACGTGCATGGTCAGCGGTCTCCATGCGCGGTCTGCAGGCGACGTTGCGGCTCATCGCGCAGCGTCAGCGCCAGTCGCAGGAACGTCGTGGCGATCTTCCACGCCGCGCTCATGCCCGCGATCAGATTGCCGGACACCTTGGAGACGCCGCCGCGCCGGCAGCGATGATCGACCGGAATTTCCAGAATGCGTAAACTGGTCGCCGCCGCGCGCATTTGCATTTCGAGATTCCAGCCATAGGTTTCCTCGCGCATTCCGAGCGCGCGCAGCCGCGCAACACGCATGGCGCGGAACGGCGACATATCGGTCATGCGCACGCCATAGGTCGCCCACAACAGCCAGCCCGCCAGACGGCCGGCCAAGAGTTGCTGCGGCGACAGGCTGCCCGGTTCGCGCCTGCCGCGCACACGCGAGCCGATGACGAAGTCGGCCTCATCGGCGGCAAGCGGCGCAATTAGCGCGGGCATAAAGTCAGGCACATCGCTGCCGTCGCCGTCGAGGAAGCAGACGATATCGGTCTGCGCGTCGACGGCGGCCAAGCCGGCAGCGCAGGCGCGGCCATAGCCGCGCTGCGGTTCGCGCACGACGCGCGCGCCGGCCGCTGTCGCATTCTCGACCGTGCGGTCGGTCGAGCCGTTGTCGACCACGATCACCTCGTCAACGCCTTGCGCCAGCACCTCGCGCACCACGCCCGCGATCGGCTCTTCCTCGTTCAGGCATGGAATGACCGCGCTGACCTTGCGTTCACCGGACGGCAATTTCATGTCAGGCCTGCGACACCAGCGCGCTATGGCGCGCGCGGATGAATTGGCGGGTGGCCGGCGCGTCGGCGCCATTCAAATGCGGCGAAGCAAAGCCCGTCCGTTGTCCGGATAATTCGTCTTCCAGCATGCGGAACGAGGCCCCGTCATCGACATCATACCAGCCCGGCACGTTCACCACCGGCAAGCCGATCTCCTGCGCGCGGGCAAGCGTCAATCGATAGACGTCTTTCGTGCTCCATGGCATGGCTTCGAACAGGCGCGCGTGCGGACGCGACAGGCCGATGAGCGTGTAGCCGCCGTCGAAGGCGGGACTGAGCACGACATTGTCGCCCTGGCGCACGGCGTTGGCGGCCTCGCGCAGGATCGAGCGCGGCAGCGTCGGTGAATCCGAATTGACCAGGATCGCGCCGCCAAAACCGGCGCCAAGCAAATCTTCCGTACCCTTGAGCAGCCGCGCGCCGAGATCGCCCTCGCCTTGCAAGACCAGATCAAATCCGTCCGGCAACAATCGTTGCAACGCGGCTTCCGAGCCGAAAGGCGTATAGACCGCGCAACCGGCGACATCGCCGTCGCCCGACACGTCCTCAATCGTCGCAGCAAGATCGCGAATGAAGCAGCGCGAAATCTCGGCGCACTCTTCCGGCCGCAACGGCGGCGACAATCGGGTTTTCGATTGTCCCGCAGCCGGCGTCTTGCAGACGATGGCAATGGCGATTTTTTTCATGCCCGCCCCCTCACACCGCTACCGTCAACGCACGGGCCAGATCGAAATGCAATTCCTCGGCGTCTTCCAGTCCGGTCGAAAAGCGCAACAGGTCGTCCGGACAGGGCGAGCCGTGGCCCTCTATCGAGCGGCGATGCTCGATCAGGCTTTCCACGCCGCCAAGCGAAGTGGCACGCTTCCATAAATCGACATTGGCGGCGACCGCGATCGCCGCCTGTTCGCCCTGGCCGATGCGCAGCGAAAACATGCCGCCGAAGCCGCCCACCATCTGCCGCAGCGCCACGTCGTGGCCGGCGTGGCTTTCGAGTCCGGGATAGAGCACCGCCGACACTGCCGGATGGCCGACCAGTCGTTCCGCAAGGTCCGCCGCTGTCTTGGCTTGCCTGCGCACGCGCACGTCGAGCGTGCGCATGCCGCGCATCAACAGCCAGGCATCGAAGGAGCCGAGCGCGCTGCCAAGCTGGCCGCGCATTTTGCGGACGCGCTCCCATAGCGGCCCCTCATCCGCGACGGCCAGCGCGCCGGCGATCACGTCGGAATGGCCGTTGAGATATTTGGTCGCCGAATGCATCACGATGTCGGCGCCGAGCGAAAGCGGCTTGGTGAACACCGGCGTCGCCACGGTTGAATCGACGCACAGCAATGCATCGGCCTGGTGGGCGATCTCGGCGACGGCGGCAATATCGGTGACCGTCCACAGCGGATTGCTCGGCGTCTCGATCCAGAACAGCCCGGTCTCGCCGGGACGCACAGCGGCGCGCACGGCATCGAGATCGGAGGTTTCGACGAACGTGACCGTATGACCGAAACGGCCGATGTCACGCAGCCAAGAGCGAAAGCCCCAATACATCACCTGCGAGGCAACGATATGCGTTGGTTTGTCCAGCGCCAGCAGAACCGTGGTCGCGGCCGCCATGCCGGAACCGAACAGCAGCGCCTCGTCGGCTCCTTCCAGAGCGGCAATCAGGCTTTCGGCCTGTTGCACGGTGACGTTGTCGGTGCGGCCATAGACAAAGCCAGCGCGATAACCGTTGTCGCGGTCGCGCAAATATGTGGCCGCCATATGGATCGGCGGTACGATCCCGCGCGTGACGGGCTCGTACGCGCCCAGGCCTTGAGCGACGATCGTCTGCGGAGAAAATCGGGACTTGGTCTGGTCGTCCATTCCGTTCCTAACAGCAAAGCTTTGCGAGAGTTCCGCGCCAATGCGGTCTTTCCAGTTGGTTCCTTGCGGGCGGCTAGCGGCGACCGAGTGCAATGAGTGTCGTTTCGTCGAGCGAAATAGGCTTGGCCTGCGAGGGCACCCAGGTCGGGGCCTCGTCGAAATCCTCACGCGACATTTCCAGCGAATCGATTTGGCGAGCGAGAATGGCCACAACCTCGATCGGCACCGCCACCTGGCGCTTGCCCCAATCGGTCCGTGCCCAGCCGAACCAGGCGCTGTAGGGCACGATCAAAAAGACTTTACCCGTCGGTGAGCGGACCACCGATTTCACGTAGCCGATGGTCGAGTCGTCATAGTCGAGCACCGGCAGGCCGATCAGATCGCCGACGCGGACCGGCTGTGGAAACCGCTTCCGGAAAATCTGCTCCTGCGTGAGCTTGTCGTCATTGCTCGGCTTGGCATTTTCCATCGGCTGGTGCTGATTGGCGGCCAGCACTGCCGCCGCCTGCGCCGCAGGCGCGTGTATGGCCGTCGACACCAGCAGAGCCGCCGCCACGCAGGCAACCGTCGCAAATGAAACCGACTGAGATTGAGGCCGGAAAACACAAAGTCGTGTGTTGCGCGTCAATGATCGCATGCGCCAAAGTCACCCCGAAAAATGGCTCGCTACCGAACAATTCATGACGGACATGATCGCGGTCAAATCAACAGAACGTCATCACCGCAAGCTGCACCCCGGCGCCATCCGGACGATGCACTGGATCAATGCCATCGCCATGATCATCATGATCGGCAGCGGCTGGAAGATCTACAACGACGAAGTGCTGTTCGGCTGGCTGCATTTTCCCGACTGGATGACGATCGGCGTCTACGCCCAGCACGCGCTGCAATGGCACTTCTTCGCCATGTGGGTGCTGATGATCAACGGCCTCTGTTACATCATCTACGGGTTCGCTACGGGCCGCTTCCGCCGGAAGCTGCTGCCGATCTGGCCGAGCGCGATCATCGCCGACGTCCGCGATGCGCTGCACTTCCGCCTCGCCCACGACGACATCACGCACTACAACGCCGTGCAGAAGCTGCTTTATGCCGGCATCATTGCCGTCATTATCGTTCAGGTGTTCTCCGGTCTCTACATCTGGAAGCCGATCCAGTTTTCCGAATTGAGCGCGGTATTCGGCCCGTTCCAGCTCGGCCGGCTCGTTCATTTCATCGGCATGGCGGCGATCGTCGGCTTCCTGATCGTTCACGTCGCGCTCGCACTCATCGTGCCGAAGACCATCGGCGCCATGGTGACCGGCGGACCGGAGGTACCGGAAGATGAATCCGCGCCATCCGCCGCGCCCGCTCCCGCCGAATAACGGACCACTGCAATATGTCGATCCGCTCGCCTTCCCGTTCGCTCTTCCGCCCGGAAAACGGCGTCGATCAGAGCGCGCTCCTCGAGAACAAGCGACTGATTGAGGACATCAACCGCCGCAATCTGTTGCGCGGCACCGTCAGTCTCGGCGCGCTGACCATGCTCACCGGCTGCTCGGTATCCGACACCGGGCCTATGCAGTCCTTTATGCGTGCGATCAACGCCTTCAACGACAAGGTGCAGGAGCTGATATTCCGTCCCGACCACCTTGCGCCCACCTATTCCGAGGATCAGGTGGTGAAGCCACCGCGCTTCAACGCCTATTACGACATCGAGGACGTCAAGCCGGTCGACGGCAAAACCTGGAAGCTGGAGGTAAGCGGCCTCGTCAAGAACAAGCAGCCGTGGACGATCGAGCAGATCTATCAGCTGCCCGAGCAGGAGATGATCATCAAGCACATCTGCGTCGAAGGCTGGGAGTATATCGGGCAATGGTCGGGCGTGAACTTGCGCACCTTCCTCGAGCGCATCGGCGCCGACCTCACGGCCAAATATATCGTGTTCCACACGAACGATGACTACACCGAATGCCTCGACATGGCGACCGCGCTTCACCCGCAGACCATGTTGGCGACCAAATACGCAAAGCAACCGCTCGCCGATCCGTTTGGTTTTCCTTTGCGCCTGCGCACCGCCACCAAGCTCGGCTTCAAGAACGCCAAATGGTTGATGGCGATGGAAGTCACCAACGTCTTCGTGCCGACATTCTGGTCGAAGCAGGGATTTAATTGGTTCGCCGGGATATGAGCTGCGGCGCGCCATTGTCCGCCACGGTCGTCAGCTTGTAGATGCGCCAGGCGGCATTGCCCTCGACCAGTCGGTAATACGGACTGGCCGCGAAAGGATCGCGGCTCCAGGCCCCGTCCTGCGGCGTCACCACCGCGACGCTGCAATGATATAGGATCGCGAGCTGCGCGACGTCGTCGGCATCGCCTTTGCCCGAAAACACGCGGATGAATTGCGCGTTGATACGCGCGCTGCGCGCATGCGTCAGCGCGCTGAAGGGATCGACCAGGGCCTCGTTCGCGTAGCACGAGCGCCGGTTCGCCAGCAGCGCCCATGAAATATTTATCGACCACGGCGTCATGTTCTCGAGATAAAATGGATTGTTGGCGATGCGCTCGGTGCTGGACGTATGGCGCCGAACGGCCTGCCATAGATCCGGCGTCGCGGCGAAAATCTTCGACGAGGCGTTGGGCGTCACGACCGCATTGCCGTAGATCAGCATGAGCCCGTCGGGCAGACCGAGCAGCACCAGAGCCAGCGCCGGAATGGCTGCAAATGAAACCGGCCGCTCCAGCCAGCGCGTCAACGCAACCGCACTGAACACGATCAGTAGCAACACCGCCGGCAGCACCGCACGCCAGCCGAGATCATTGTTGTCGCCGAGCGTACTGAGGAGGAGCCAGGCCACGCCGAGGCTGACCGCCAGTAAAAACGCGAAGGTGCGTATCACCGAGGTGCGCTCGGGCGCCTCGCCGCGCGCCCGCAGCAGGACCACGACTGCGACGATGCCTGCTAGATAGAAGGCGGGTAACTCGACCACCAGAAAGATCGTCCAATAGGCCAGCAGATTGGCGATAAAGCCAAGCGGACCGTCCGGCCGGTCCGTGAGAACGTCATAGGGAATGATGGCAACGGGCGTTTCCCCGCCGCGCCAGATCGCGGTTTGCACCTGGTCGTACAGCATGGGCGCGACCAGCAGCGCAGCAATCAGTGCCGCGCCGGCGAGATACAGAAACAGGCGCAGGGGTCGTTCGCTACGCGTCAGCGCGGTCAATGCAAGACCCAAGGCCGCGAGCGGCAATACGATGCCGCCGATCCAGGTCGAGCTTTCGAAGCTCGCCGCCATCGTGATGGCAAGAATGACCATCACCGGCGCGTTGGGCCGCCGCGCCAATTCATTCAACACAAGCACAGCCGCGACAGCGGCCATGGCCGAGGCCATATGTTGCGGCGCCCAGCTCGTCTGAAACAGCCAGCCGCCGAATCCCGATTGATAGCCGGTCACCGCTTCAACCGCGTCGATGCCGGCGAGCGCGTTCAGGAGCGGACGCAACGAGGCCGTGGCCGCGAGCACGATAACCCATATGCCCGCCGAGGCACGGCCGCTGAGCCAGGTTGCCAGCGCGATCATCATCGCAAGCGAGGCAAAATCCGTAAACCAGGACAGCCCGGCATCCGCCTCCCAGCCGCTCGCGCCAGTGAGCACCGACAATTCCGCCGCGCTGAAATGCCAGAGATAGTAATAGGCGAGCCGCGGCGGGGTGCCGGAACCGCCAAAAAACGGATTGCCGGGCGGCACGCCGAGGCGGCTCATTTCGTTGACCATCGCCACTTTGGAATGATCGAAAATCGGCGCCGCCAGCGACACGCCCTCGGCGGAAAACTTCGGCAGCACGGCGGCCGCGACACCGAGCGCAAGCGCCGCCGCGGCGGCCAGCGCGACCAGACTCAGCGGAGCAAGCTTCAGCCTGTCGAAACCGGGCCGCATCGACAGCAGAGCGGCGATCGCCAGCACAACCGGCACCGCGAACGTAGCCATCACAGCCGTCCGCGACATCTCCGCGACATAAAACACCGGCAGCGCAATCGCACTGTGTGCCGCCCAGCCAAGCGCCGGCGCGAGCAATGGGGCAGATGCGGCGGGCACAGCCTTGAGCGCGAGCGGCAGGCCGATGCAGGTGAAGATGAAAAGGGCGAAGACAGTGCAGATCAGCACATTGGAAAATTCAGCCATTGCCAGCACCGGAAATCGAATGAATAAAAACTGACACGCCCGGCCGAAGAATCGTCTGCTGCAAAATGCTCGCATTGCCTCTAAAGCGGGCATCGCCGGGCAAGTTGGTCGAAAATGTGGTCACGTGCAACTTAAGCCCATTGCACATGGCCACACATGCGCGCCGAAAACACAGCAATCACCCAGCAATATGCGCAATTCAATATAAAATTGCATCTACCCCGTCGTCGCAAATTCTTATCACAAAGGTCACGGCAGTTTCACGAGCCGGTCTTGGCTGCGCCACGATCGGCTTCTAAGCAACTGCCACGGGTAAGGACAGCGACGAAACGGAGGCCGATCATGCTTCATTGCAACGCGGCAAAACTAGCGGCCACTCGCGCTTTCACCGCGCCCATGCCCTGCCCTTACTGCGGCGACTGCATGGTCGCACCCATTGTCTCCGAGTTTGTGGCCGGCGATGAGATCCGCCACCATTGGGAATGTGACGCCTGCGGCGAAAGCGCCACAACCGCGATTCCGCTCGATATCTCCTGATCGCGCACGCAGTGGAATACGTGCTGCGCTGCGGTGTTTACCCTTGCGCATAGCCGATCAAGGAGGGCCAAACATGAAACGCCTATGTCTGCCGATGGCCGTTGTCGCCTGCGCGGGTCTGCTCGCATTTGCCTCGCCGTCCATGGCCGAAGTGGTCAAGATGAAGGCCGACTTGAAACCGTCCAATGAGGTGCCGCCGGGAAGCGGAAGCGGCGCCGGTTCGGTCGATGTGACCTACGACACGGCCAGTAAGAAGCTGTCCTGGAAGGGTAGCTACGCCAAATTGAGCGGCCCTGCGACCGCCGCCCATTTCCACGGTCCTGCCCCCAAGGGCAAGAATGCGGGCGTCATGGTCCCGATTTTCCAGGGCGCCAGCGCCAAAAGCCCGTTCGAAGGCTCGGCGACCCTGACCGACGCGCAGGCGGAAGCGCTGATGTCCGGCAGCATGTACGTCAACATTCACACCGCCGCGCACAAAGCCGGAGAAATCCGCGGTCAAGTCACAAAGTAAAGGTGATAAGCGTGGCGGATTAGCCGCCCCCAACTCCCGTCCACGCTGTCAAGCCCGCCGGTTTCCCCGCCCGGCGGGCTAATCCTGTCCACGGGTTCGCTACTTTGACGGGTTTTGCCTCCGCCGCGCCGGCGGCTTATCGTGACCCAAAACCAGCGAGCGAAGACGAGGAACACTCATGGCGGGAAAGAATGGCGGGGCACCCATCCTGGTGGTTGGGGGCGGCATCGGCGGTTTGGCGGCGGCCTACGCGCTGGCACAGCAAGGCATCCCTGTCCGCGTGCTCGAGCAGAGCCCGGAATTCCGCGAAGTCGGCGCCGGCATCCAGCTCGGTCCCAATATTTTCCGCATGTTCGAGAAAATCGGACTGAAAGACGCGATCCTCGCCGACGCTCACATCCCGCCGGCGCAGGAAATGCGCGACGCCCTGACCGGCAAGCTCATCACCCGCATCCCGCTCGGCGAGCCCTTCATCAAACGCTTCGGCCAACCCTATGCCGTAATCCACCGCGCCGATATCCACGGCCGCCTGCTGAAGGCCTGCCAGGACTCCAACATGATCACGCTGGAGAACAGCCGGCGCGTCGACTCCTACGAGGAATACGACGACGGCGTGACCGCCATTCTTGAAGACGGCGAACGTGCCGACGGCCGCGCGCTCGTCGGCTGCGACGGCGTGTGGTCGAATATCCGCGAGCGCATCGTCGGCGACGGCAAGCCGCGCGTGTCCGGTCACATCGCCTACCGCGCCGTGCTCAAGCGCGAGGACGTGCCGGAGGATTTGTGGCGGCCGGACGTGATCCTGTGGGCCGGCCCGCGCACCCATTTCGTGCATTATCCGCTGCGGCGTGGCGAGCTCTACAACCTCGTCGCCGTGTTCCATTCCGATCATTACGAAGAGGGCTGGAACACCGAAGGCTCGACCGAACTGTTGTGGCAACACTTCAAGGGCCAGGTGCCGGAGGTCCTGCGCATGCTCGAGCGCATCGAGACCTGGCGCATGTGGGTCTTGTGCGACCGCGAGCCGGTGAAGAATTGGTCGGAAGGCCATGTGACGTTGCTCGGCGACGCCGCCCACCCGATGCTGCAATATCTCGCGCAGGGCGCCTGCATGGCGACCGAAGACGCCGTGACCCTGGCGGAAAAAGTCGCTGCCAAGCCGAACGATCTGCCGACCGCATTTCAGGACTATCAGCAGCAGCGCTACCTGCGCACTGGCCGCGTGCAGATCATGGCGCGGGTCTACGGCGATTTCTATCACGCGCGCGGCGTCACCGCCGAGCTGCGCGACATCGCGCTCGCCGGCCGCACGCCCGAGCAATCCTATGACGGGATTTCCTGGCTCTACGACGGGCCATAAAACGGCGCGCATGAAAATATCGATGCAACCGGCGGCGCTGGTGCTGAGCGCGATTTTGACGTTCGCTCCGCTTTTCGCCCGCGCCGATGACAAGCCCGCCGCGAAGGTGCTTTTCGATATTGCGCTCGATCTCGACCATGGCGGTACGCTCGACCGTGCCCTGGTGGTCCAGGATCCCGCGAGCATCTATGCCGCGCTCTATATCTACCTCGGCGACGTCGGCGGCGCCCCTGACTTGTCGCGCAAACCGTCTTTCGTGAAAAAAGACCTCACCACCGATCCGGTGACCGGGCTTGAGAAAAGCCGCAAAGGCGCGTTGACCGTCAAATACGGCCGCGTCGGCCTCGGCAGCAATCAATACGAAATGCGCCTGACCGTCGTTTACCGGCGCGGCGCGTTCTGGGTTGCCCGCTTTGCCAAGGACTGGGACATGCGCGACGGCAGCATTGGCCGTTGCGATATCAACTTCCTCACCGGCAAAGGCGTCGCTTCGCGCGGCAACGGCAAACCAAAACCGATCAAGGCGAAATTCAAAGCCGTCAAGCTCGCCGGTTGGTCACAGGATGCCCAGCCCAAAGCCTGCCGGTGAATCGACGCCGCGGCGCGCTCAGAAGCCGTAGAGTCTCGCCGAATTGTCGACCAGCAGCAGTTTTTGCATAGCCGCATCGGGTGCGTATTTCGGCACCAGATCGACGAGATCGGCCTCGTCAGCTTCGTGCGTCGGGTTGGGATGCGGAAAATCCGTACCCCATAACACGCGGTCTGGAATGGCCGACACGATCGCATGGGCGATCGGCACCGCCTTGTCATAGGGCGGCATGTCGATGCGCTCGGCGCCGCACACCTTGATCCAGCAATTCGGCAGCTTGGCGAGTTCGAGCAGCGCCTTGAGCGGGGCCTGATCGACGCCGTCCTTGGCCGGCACCCGGCCCATGTGGTCGATGATGAAGGGTAACGGCAGCGCCCTGATCATATCCGACAGCGGAATGATGTCGGGCGCGTCGAGATGCAGCACGAGGTGCCAGCCCATCTCCTTGATGCGCTCGACAGTACGTCGGAGCAGTTCCATGTCCGGCGTGCCACCGAGATGCTTGACGAAGTTGAAACGCGCGCCGCGCACGCCGCCGTCATCCAGCGCCTTGAATTCCTTATCGCCGAAGCTTGCATCGACGATGCAGACGCCACGCATACGCTTCGGGTCGTCGGCGATGGCGTCGAGCATGGCGCGGTTGTCTGAGCCGTGGCAGCTCGCCTGCACGATCACGGTGCGCTCGACGCCCAGATGCTCGTGCAACGCGCGCAGCATTTCTTTTGGCGCGTCGTCGGGCGTGTAGCGCCGCCCCGGCGCGTAGGGGAACTTGTTGCCCGGCCCGAACACATGGCAGTGCGCGTCGGTCGCGCCCGGCGGCAGTTTGAAGGCCGGCTTGCGGCGGTGGGCGAGAAAGGAGGCGTGAACGTTCATGGATGGCATTTAGCCAAGCTCTGCCCGCGAGACAATCCCGGCTACTGCGCCGGAATATCCCCCCGTTCCCAACCGGCGATCGTTTCCGCCCGGAAATCGCTAAAACGTCCCGTTTCAATCGCGCCGCGCATGCCGGCCATGAGCGCCTGGTAATAGGCGAGATTGATGGCCGAGAGCAGCACCGCTCCCAGCATTTCGTTGGCTTTGGTCAAATGATGCAGGTAAGCGCGCGAATAGGTGCGCGCCGCGGAGTGCGCGCTTTGCTCGTCTAGCGGACGCGGGTCATCGGCGTGCCGGGCGTTGGCGAGATTGATTGCGCCATAGCGCGTGAAGGCCATGCCGTGGCGGCCATTGCGGGTCGGCATCACGCAGTCGAACATATCAATGCCGCGCGCGACCGCTTCCAGCATATCGTGCGGCGTGCCGACGCCCATGAGATAGCGCGGCCGTTCATTTGGTAACGCGGGCGTCGTTTCCTCGACGATCCCGAGCATGACGTCCTGTGGCTCGCCGACCGCCAGCCCGCCAATGGCGTAGCCCTGGAACTTCATCGCGGTCAGTTCGCGCGCGCTCTCCTGGCGCAAGGCGACGTCATCGCCACCCTGCACGATGCCGAACAACGCATAGCCTTCGCGGGCGCGGCCCTCGAAGGCGCGTTGGCAGCGCGCGGCCCAGCGCAGCGACAACCGCATGGCGCGCGCGATGTCCTCAAGCGAGGCCGGCAGCCGCAGGCATTCGTCGAGCTGCATCGCGATATCGCAGCCGAGCAGCGCCTGGATCTCGATCGCGCGCTCGGCCGACAATTCATGCATGGCGCCGTCGAGATGCGAGCGGAACACGACGTGCTGCTCGGTGACTTTGCGCAAGGATGACAATGACATCACCTGGAAGCCGCCGGAGTCGGTCAGGATCGGCAGCGGCCAGTTCATAAAGGCGTGCAGGCCGCCGAGCGCGGCGATGCGCTCCGCCCCGGGCCGCAGCATCAGATGGTAGGTGTTGCCGAGCACGATCTCGGCGCCGGTGTCGCGCACCATCTCGGGCGTCAGCCCTTTCACCGTGCCCTGCGTGCCGACCGGCATGAAGGCCGGCGTCTGCACAGCGCCATGCGGCGTGACCAGTTCGCCGCGGCGGGCGGCGCCATCGGATTTCAGGAGGGTGAAGGAGAAGGGTTCGGGCATCTTCTTTCTGTCATTCCGGGGCGTCCGCCGCAGGCGGACGAACCCGGAATCCATAACCCCGGCCTGTGTTTATGGATTCCGGGCCCGGCCCTAACGGGCCGTCCCGGAATGACCGGAATTGTCCGGAAATAGCAAACAGGCGTCGCCATAGGAATAGAAGCGATAGCCGGCCGTAATCGCATGCGCATAAGCGCGCTTCATCGTCTCGAGCCCCGAGAAGGCAGCCACCAGCATGAACAAAGTCGAGCGCGGCAGGTGGAAATTCGTCAGCATCAGGTCGACCGCGCGGAACTTGTAGCCGGGGGTGATGAAGATGGCCGTGTCGCCGGAGAAAGCTTCGAGCCGGCCATCCGGACCGGCGGCGCTTTCCAGCAGCCGGAGCGCGGTCGAGCCGACCGCCACGATGCGCCCGCCGCTGTCCCTCACCCCATTGAGCGCCTCGGCCACCTCGGCGGTCACGATGCCGAATTCGGCATGCATCCTGTGGCGTTCGATCTCGTCCGTCTTGACCGGCAGGAATGTGCCGGCGCCGACATGCAGGGTGACTTTGTGCAGGGCCACCCCGCGCGCCTGCAGCCGCGCCAGTAATTCGTCGGTGAAGTGCAGGCCCGCCGTCGGTGCCGCCACCGAACCTTCGTCATGCGCAAACAGGGTCTGGTAGTCGGATTTGTCCTGTTCGTCGGGCGCCCGGCGGGAGGCGATATAGGGCGGCAGCGGCATCTCCCCGCGCTCGGCGATGGCCTGGTCGAGGACAGGGCCATGCATGGAAAATGAAAGGGTTATCTCCCCTCCTTCGTCTTTTTGTGAAACTTGAGCATCGAGTTCGCCGAGAAAGCAGACCCGCCCTTCCTCGCCAAACCGCAGGTGATCGCCGATCTGGACCTTGCGGGCGCCGAGGATGAAGGCCGTCCAGCGCGAGCCGTCGAGCCGCTTGAGGAGCGTCGCTTCGATGCCGGCCTCGGGCCCCCGCCCGATCCGCCGGCCCTTCAGCCGCGCCGCAATCACCTTGCTATCGTTGACCACCAGCGCGTCGCCCGGCCGCAGCAACGCCGGCAGGTCACGCACAACACGATCCTCGAATTGCGTCGTCCCGCCCGGCCGCACCACCAGTAGCCGCGCGGCATCGCGCGGATTTGCGGGCCTAAGCGCAATACGCTCAGCCGGCAGGTCGAAGTCGAAGAGGTCGGTCTTCATAGCTGTCCGCCGTCATGCCCGGCTTTGTCGGCCGGGTATCCACGTTTTGCGGCTTTGAGAGGAATTGAAAACGTGAATAGCCGAAACAAATTCGGCCATGACGGAAGCTCTTGCGAACCAGGCGCGCGTTTTACGCCCCCATCGTCGCCTTGATGATCTTGTCGGGGTTCGCGACCGGCTCGCCGCGCTTGATCTTGTCGACGTTCTCCATGCCGGAAATCACCTTGCCCCAGGCCGTGTACTGCTTGTCGAGGAAGGTGGCGTCGTCGAAGCAGATGAAAAACTGGCTGTCGCCGGAATCCGGGTTTTGCGCGCGCGCCATCGATACCGTGCCGCGCACATGGGGCTCGGCATTGAACTCGGCCTTCAGGTGCTGGCCCGAGCCGCCGGTGCCGGTGCCGTGCGGGCAGCCGGTCTGCGCCATGAAGCCGTCGATCACGCGGTGAAAGACGATGCCGTCGTAGAAGCCTTGTTTCACCAACTCCTTGATGCGCGCGACATGGTTGGGCGCGAGATCGGGCCGCATCTCGATCACCACCGGTCCCTGCGTCGTTTCCAGCGTGAGCGTGTTTTCGGGACTGGCCATGGCTAAACCTTTCTTTGTTTGCGGGTGTCGTAGAAATGGAAATAGAACGGATGCCCGGCGATCGACGCGCCGAGACTCCTTGCGAGCGGCAACGGCGAACAGCGCGCGATCATTTGCAGAAGCGCTCCGTGATAATTCGCACGTTCGTTGGACGAAATACCACGCGTCTGGTAGGTGATGCGGGCGCCGAAAATCTCGCCGTTCCGCTTGAAGCTCAGCAACACGGTCAGTTCCATGCCGGCGTGGAACGTGCCCGACACCGGCCAGCGCCAGCAACTGCGCACCGCGCGCGTAATATCGGCCAGCGTATAAAGCATTCTCTTTGGCGCCGCTGCCGGCCTGGTCTCCTGCGCCACCGCCGGAGCGATTGATCCGCCGAGTGTCAGGGCAAGTCCCACGGCGCCAGCCGCTGCCGCCATCCGCGTCATGCCGCCCGCCCCTACTGCACGACCGTCGCTTTCTTCACGTAGTCCATGCGCGCAAAGTTCTTGGCGAGATAGGCATTGCCTTCCGTCTGCAGGCGGCCCTGGTCGGGCCCTTTGCCGTAGGGCGCACCCTCTCCGTATTCGGCGTTGAGGCTATCGACAACATTCATGCCCGACACGACTTTGCCGAAGGGCGCAAAGCCCTGGCCGTCGAGCCGGTTGTTGTTGCCGAAATTGATGAACACCTGCGTCGTGCGCGTGTTCGGACCGGCCGTCGCAAAGGTGATCATGCCGCGCGCATTGCTCTGTTTCACCGGATCGTCCGGGATATTGGCGTTGCGCCAGTGCGCCGAAACCTGCGGATTTCCGTTGATGCCGAACTGCACCATGAAGCCGGAGATGACCCGGAAGAAACGCACGTTGTCGAAAAAGCCGTTCTTGACCAGATTGTAGAAGCGGTCGGCGCCGTGTGGTGCCCAGGCCCTATTCACCTGGATGACGAATGGCCCCTTGGTGGTATCGAAACGCACTTTGTAGCTCGCCGGCGCCTGCTCGTTGAGGGCGGCCGGATTGGCGAGCTTGGATTGCGCCAGCGCGGGCGCGGCAAGCGCTGCCAGCACGGCAGCAAGCATCAGGATCGAACGGCGGCTTCGCATAAACGCTCCTTGGGTTTCACGTCACGCGTCTCAGCGCGTAAATTTCTTGTTCAGGCGGTTGACGACCGCGGCCGGCACGAAGCCCGAGACGTCGCCGCCCATGCCGGCGATCTGGCGGACCAATGTGGCGGTGATCGGGCGCACCATCGGCGAGGCCGGCAAAAAAACGCTCTGCACCTCGGGCGCCAAGGTCTCGTTCATGCCGGCCATCTGCATTTCATAGTCGAGATCGGTGCCGTCGCGCAGGCCGCGGATCAGCAGCGTTGCGCCGTTATCGCGCGCGGCCTCGACCACCAGACCGGCAAAGGTGATGCAATCGAAATCGCAACTGGCTTCACGGGCGATCGGCTCGCAGGTCTCGACCAGCATGGCGAGCCGGTCCTCGTGCGTGAACAGCGGCGCCTTGCCCGGATGCACGCCGATGGCGATGACGAGCCTGTCGGCCAGCCGCACGGCATGGCGCACAACATCGAGATGGCCGTTGGTCACCGGGTCGAAAGAGCCGGCATAGAGGGCGGTCCGCGGCATGGCGGGGGTCTACCCCGGCCATTCCCGCCCGGCAAGGCCGTCCGCGGTCGCACTCCCCACCCGTTTTGGCCCTCAAACCGCGCCCCCGCAGCCTGCGACGAAAAGGAAAAGCCGTGAAAAACAGGGACACGTCACGGTGAAGGCGTTGAGCGCCAGTGCGGCCGCAGCCATCGTCGCAGCCACCGCCGCCATTTTGACGGGTCCGGCGCCCTGACGAGGGGCGTCCTCTGAAAGCCGACGCCGTCCCCCAATCGTGGCCGGATTTTGAGTGAACATGCTACGGTCCGTCCCGCCGGCAAACTAGGATCGGCGCCATTTCGGCGGCGCAGGGTGTTTCTCGTCGGCAGCGCCGGGAGGCGGCGCCCGATGATGAGCAGATTTGTCCCCATAGTGTTGGTCGCGGCCATCGTCGCCTGTTCGACCGCCAGCCTCGCACAGACACCCAACGCCGGACATTCAGCAAGTCCATCGCCGCGGCAATTGGTGGTCGGCACCAAGCAAGCCCCGCCGTTTGTGATGAAGAACATCGACGGGAGCTGGCATGGAATCAGCATCGATCTTTGGCGTCATGTCGCGCAACAAATGCACCTGACCTACAAATTCGCCGAAGTGCCAAATGTGGACGCGCTGATCCAGGGAGTAGCAAAAAAGGATTTCGATGTTGCCGTCGCGCCTCTTACGGTCACGGCGGCACGTTTTGAAGTCGTCGATTTCACCCAACCCTATTTTAGCAGCGGCCTCGGCATCGCCGTACCCGCCGGCGGCGAGCCGAGTTGGCTGCCGCTTTTGCGCACCCTCACCTCTTTCGGTTTTGTGCAGGCGATCCTCGCGCTTGCCGGACTGGCGTTGGCGGCCGGAGTCCTAATCTGGTTTTTCGAACGCCGCCACAATGAAGATTTCGGCGGCCATGCCGCCAAGGGTCTCACGACCGGTGTCTGGTGGTCGGCGGTCGCAATGACACAGCGCCAGACCGGGAGCCTTTCCCCGCGGACGCTGCCGGGCCGGCTCGTGGCGATCGTCTGGATGGTCGTGTCAATCGTCGCCATTGCGGTTTTCACCGCCAGCGTCACGTCGACCCTCACCATCAAGCACCTGCAGGGAACCGTGCACGGCGTCAACGACCTGCGGAGCGTTCACGTCGGAGCGGTCGCCGGGACGTCGACCGAAGACGCGCTGACGCGATTTCGGATCCACTACCGAAAATTTGCAACGCCACAGGACGGCTTGAAGGCGCTGCGCGCGCATTCGATCGACGCCTTCGTTTACGACAAGCCGATCCTCACCTGGATCATTCAAAACGAGTTCTCGTCCTCGATCGTGTTGCTTGATGTCGGGTTTGATCCGCAGCAATACGCATTTGCGGTGCCGCGTGACAGCACGCTTTCCCGGGCGCTCAATGTCAGAGTGCTCCGCGCGGTCCATAGCGAATGGTGGCGGCAAACGGTCTTTCGCTACCTCGGACCGGAGTAACTTGGAATCGGATCCGCAGCGCGGCAACGGCCACCGCCCGCCTCTGCCGACCAGCGCCGGTCCACTGTGTCAGCGCGCGCCGGCCGCGCTTTCCCGATCCAGAATATCGACCGTGCTGCGGTACAATTGATCCGCTTGCTCCGGCGTGCGGCCGATGCAAACGACACCCAGCTTGCCGAATTCGGACAAGGCTCCGATCAGATGGAACGCCACGCCCTCGCTGGTGGCGGCATGAAAATGAAGCCCGTTCACCACCGAGATGTCGACAAGATCGAACGGCGTCAGGCCACGGTAGCGTTCTGATTCAAGATTGTCCGATGCGTAATAGCAGCACGGTTGTCCCGACGGCGTGAGAAACTCGCCCGTTTGAACATCGTAGTGTCCGTCGGTGAGGTACTGCAGCATCAGGAAGGGATGCGTGGTGCCGCCCTTTCTCAGGTTGATCTCGATGGCATAGTGGCGCCAGCGGTCGGCCTCCTTCACCGAGATGAAATCAACTCCGAGCCGTCCGATTGCGCCCTTGTCGGCGAGTGCGCGCGCGACCTTGGCGCCGTCCGTCTGAATGGCGAGCCGGTAGGCCTTATCGGCGGGAAAACGGCAGCCCAGGAAAATCTGCCCGCTGCCGCCGCCCAGCACCTGATCGTGGGTCGAGACCGCATCGACCCCGCCGCCCGGATCGATGCGGAACTGCGCCGACGGTGAGCGCTTGATGGCGCCTGGAATGAACGCCTCGACGACCCCGCTCATCGCACGCAGCTTGGCCTGATAGACGTCCCAGATCATGCCGCCCGCTTCGAAAGCGAGATTCGGCAAACGCTCGCTAATCCACGGGCGCAGCGCCGAACCGGCCGGTGCCCCGGCGAAATCAAAAACGGCGTTGCCCTCCCCCGAGAAGCCCTCGTTGAGCTTGACGACCGCTCTGTCCAGCTCCGGCTTCTTGCTTTTCAGTTCGGCGAGCGCGTCGGTCACATCGTTGGCATCGGCCAGATCCTCAAAGCCGAACGGCAAATCGATGCCGGCTTCGCGAAAAATCTTGCGCGATCCGCTCTTGGAGCCCCACTGCTGAAGCGACGGGTCGCAGCCATAAATCGGAATACCGAGGGCCAAGGCCAGTTTTCGCTCGAGTTCGCTCACCGTGAAGCACGTCATGTGCGTCGACGCGCGATCGGGAATCGACTCGCGAATGCGATCGAGAATACGCGGCCGCGCCAGAATTTTTTGCGACAGCGGAGCGAGCGAGGCGTCATTGCAGGACACCAGCGTCAGCCGGCGCCGCGCATGCACCTCCGGAACGCCGGGCAGCAGATGGAGATAGTAATCGATGATGGTGTCGGAAATCGGCGTGCTGGTGACATAGATCACCCGCGTGCGCGGCATGCGCAGCAGCATGAGCAGGCAGAGCATCCGCTCTTCGTAATGATGCACGCCCGTGATCTTGGCCAAGACGTCCTGATCGAGGCTCAGGCTGGGCACAATCAGCACGGTGCGCGGCAAGGCCGGATCGTCGAACAAGGCGCGAAACGAATGGGAGAACTGCGCTTGCAGATCGCGAAACCGCGCGAGCTCTTCGGCGGTCGCGCAGGCGCCGGTGTCGGCGATTGCAAGTTGATGCTCGACGCTCGACACGCGGGTTCCCGCTCCTACTCTGCGATACGCCGTCCGTCGCGGCCGATCCGATGCATCAGATAGCCGAGACAGTCGAGACGCACGGCATTGCGATCAAGCGTCAGCATGGCTGGAATGGCCCGCTGCGCAAGCCGGATATCCCCGCCAGCATAATCGAAATACGCGCCATTGGCTTGCGCACCCTCTTCCGCGACGAGATCAAAGCGGCGGCTGCCGCCCGCGCCCAGTGTCCCAAAGACGGCGCCGGGATCGAGCTCGGAAAAATTCAGCCGGTCGAGATCGCCACGCAGCCGAAAGTCCGCATCGGTCCCATCATAAGAGAAGCTGGCATCGGCCGGAACCTTGACGATCGCAAACGTCCGCATCAGGTCGAGGTCGCTGTTGGCTAGCCGGTGTTCGGGGAAATGCTGCAGGCCAAGCGCCGCATCGAGGAATTCCGCCGCATGCGCGGCATTCAACTCTTCGCCGGGGCGGCCGCATTCGACGGTCACCGCCGGGCAGATGGGCGCGAGCGCCGCCGATTGGACCCCGACCGGTTGCAGGAAATAGACGACAGTCCGGCTGAACAGGCGCGCCAGATGCAGGTGCTTTTCGTCGAGATCGTTCACGCACCCATAGTGCGGATTGTTGCCGGTGTTGTTGTGAATATCGATGCTGGCGAAAGGCCTCTCGCGCCGCACGATCTCGACGACGTCGGCCAGCAGCCGCGCCAGCGGCGTGCCGGGCGTCGCCGTTCCGGGCCAGGCACGATTGTGATCTTCCTGCTGCGGCAGTGTACGCACATTGGCCTTTGCGGCCGCGATGTTGCCGACGAAGAGCAACAGCGCGCGCGGCAACAGCCCGCCGCGGTGTTGCCGCAACACCGACTGGACGGCACGCCAGCCGGTGTCTTCGTTGCCATGCAGCAGCACGCTCACAAACAGCGGCCGCAGCTGGCGGCCGGGAAGATAAAACAACGACGGCCCCGGCAAATGTTGCCAAAGCGCAGACGCTGGCAGATCCAGCAACGCATCCGGGACATGGTCGAAACGTTCGAGTTGCAAGCCGTCACCAACACCCCGATATTGCGCACTCACCATTTATTCGTCCTGTGGCGGCAACCGCGTCTCATGCCTGGATTACCAGCGAGCAAGCCGGTTGTGTAGCCGGTCTCGGAGCCCTTGATCTGGATCAAGGACGGCTGGTACGCACCCTGCGCATTCTCCGTCCAACCGATCCGAGCAACTTTAATCAACGAACAAAGATAAATCACCATCACCGCAAGACGTTGCACGCCCTGTTTGCCCATCCCGTCAGCGCGAATATCGACTTCAGGCAGGTCGTCCACCTGCTGGAAGACCTCGGGGCAGAGGTCGACAACAAATCCGGCAACCGGGTCGGTGTAAAGCTCGGCGAGCATTCGGCCGCCTTCACGCATGCCCATCACGATCTTCCGAAGGAAGAAGTCGTTCAGGTGCGCAAGTTTCTCGAAATGTGCGGCGTCACGGTTGACAAGTATCCGCTCTAGCGGTTCGTAACCTAGCGCGCACGCACCAGCGACAGCCACACCCCGCCGCCCATCAGCACCAGGCCGGACAGCCGCCCGAGCAGCTTGTAGTGCTGCGGCTTCATCAGGAAGGCGCGGCCCAGGCTCGCGACGGTCGCCCAGCCGGCATCGATAAAGCCGGCCAGCACCACCGACACCGTGCACATCACCACCAGTTGGCGCGTCAGCGGCAGCGAGGGGTCGATGAACTGCGGCAGGAAGGCGGTGAAGAAGGCGATCGTCTTGGGGTTGGTGATCGCCACCACGAAGCCGCGCCAAGCATGCACGTGGCCGGCGACCGGGGCCACCGCTGCCGGGCTGCCGGCATGACGCCATGCCTGGATGCCCAGCCAGATCAGATAGGCGGCGCCGATCAACCGCACATAATCAAACACTTCCGCCGAAGCCTCCAGAATCCAGCTCAAGCCGAGCGCGATTGTTGCGAGCAGCACGGCGTTGCCGAGCGTGGTGCCGACCACGGTCTGCAAGGCGGCGCGGAGGCCGCGGCTGGCGCCGGTCGCAATCACCAAGGTCACGATCGGCCCTGGCGTGAGAACCAATATCATCGTGATCAGCAGGAAGGCGGAAAACAGGTGCCAGTTCATCTTTTACGTCCTCTCCGCCGCCGCCAGCTTCGGCCGCAGCAGGGTCACGAACAAAATTCCGACGACGACTAGGCTGCCGCCGACGAAATGATACCACGCAAGCTGTTCGCCGAGGATCAGCCAGGCGAAAAAGGTCGCGAAGACCGTCTGCAAATAGATCAGCGTGCCGGCGCGGGCGGCGCCCAGCACGCCCACACTCCAGTTATAGAGGAAGTACATGAAGGCGCCGCCGATCACCGCGGTATAGGCAAGCGCGATGTAGCCGGTCTTCGCCAGATGCTCATGTTCGCCGTGCGCGATTTCCCAGAGCGAGAACGGCAAAGCGGACAGACCGCCGGCGCCCAGCAGAATGGCCAAGAGCGGCAGCGTCGGCAGTTCGAATTTCGCCCGCTTCAGCAACACGGTATAGCCGGCGAACAGCAGGATCGCGCAGAAGGCGAACAACTCGCCGAGCCCGATCTTCAGGCCGAGCAACAGCGCAAGGCTGCCGTGCACGGCGATCGCCACGACGCCGGCGAAGGCAATGGCCATACCGATGCCCTGCCAGCCGTTCATCGGCTCGCCCAGGACGAGCCAGGCCAACAGCATCGTCACCATGGGCGCCAGCGCGAAAATGATGCTGACATTGACGGCGCTGGTATGGGAGAGCGCCACAATGGTCACGCCTTGCGTGAGGCCGAGCCCGATAGCCCCGATAAAGATGGCCTCCAACCATCGCCGTCGCAGCAAACCAAGCATGTCGCGATAATGCGCGGAGACGAATGGCAGCAGAACGAGATCGGCGATCAGCGCGCGCGAACAGCAAAATGTCCAAGGCGGCATCTCCCGGACACCCAGCTTGAACGCGATGAAGACGCTGCCCGCGATCAGCCACACCAGGACGCCGGCCGCATACCCCGCCGCTTCGGACTCAACGGAGATGTGCTGTTTTCTCGCGGCCGCTTGGGCGACCGCCCAGATTTGCAGAGTCATGACGCCCCCAAAGTCGGCCATCGATGAATGCTGAAACGCTTAGGTCGCGCGCCGCCGCGACGGCTAGTCTTCTTCTTCCTCGCTCAGCCGCTCGACCGACACCACCTTCTCGTCCTCGGCCGTATCGAGCACGATGACGCCTTGCGTCGAGCGCCCGGCGATGCGGATGCCGGCGACATTGGTACGGATGAGCTTGCCCTGGTCGGTCACCAGCATAACCTGGTCGCCCTCCTCCGCCGGGAAGGACGCCACCAGCTTGCCGGTCTTGGACGTCACGTTCATCGCCACGATGCCTTTGCCGCCGCGGCCGGTGGTGCGGTACTCGAACGACGATGTGCGCTTGCCGAAGCCGCGCTCGGACGCGGTGAGAACGAACTGCTCGGCCGCCGACAATGCGACATAGCGTTGCTCGCCGAGCTCGATCTGCTCGGCGCTTTCCTCCGCCTCGCTGCCCGCCTCCTCTTCGGCGGTGCCGCGGCGCACGGCATTGGCGCGCTTGAGATAGGCGACGCGCTCTTCCGACGTCACTTCGACGTGGCGCAGGATCGACATTGAGATGACCTTGTCGTCCTTGGCGAGATTGATGCCGCGCACGCCGTCCGACGTGCGGCCGGCGAACACGCGCACCTCCGGCACCGCGAAACGGATGCAGTGGCCGGCCGTGGTGGTCAGCAGCACGTCGTCCTTTTCGGTGCATATCTGCACGTCGACGATAGCGTTGCCCGCGTCGAGCTTCATGGCGATGATGCCGGACGGCCTGATCTTCTCGAAATCGGACAGCTTGTTGCGCCGCACGTTTCCCGTCGTCGTGGCGAACACGACGTCGAGCGTGCCCCAGGTCTTTTCGTCCTCGGGCAGCGGCATGATCGAGGTGATCCACTCGCCTTCGCCGAGCGGCAGGATGTTGATCAGCGCCTTGCCGCGCGCCTGCGGCGCCGACAACGGCAGCCGCCAGACCTTTTCCTTGTAGACCTTGCCGCGCGAGGAGAAGAACAGCACCGGCGTGTGCGTCGACGCCACGAACAGCCGCGAAACGAAATCCTCCTCGCGCACCTGCATGCCGCCGCGGCCTTTGCCGCCGCGCCGCTGCGCCCGATAGGTCGAAAGCGGCACGCGCTTGATGTAGCCGAGGTGCGAGACGGTGACGACCATGTCCTCGCGCGTGATCAGGTCTTCTTCCTCGACCAGACCTTCTTCCTCGGTGATGACGGTACGCCGCGGCGTGGCGAACTTGTCCCGCACCGCCTTCAATTCGTCCTTGATGATCGTCTGGATGCGCGCGCGCGAGCGCAGAATTTCGAGATAATCGGCGATTTCGGCGGCAAGCTTGTCGAGCTCGGTCTTGATTTCGTCGCGGCCGAGTGCCGTGAGCCGTTGCAGGCGCAGATCGAGAATGGCGCGCGCCTGCTCCATAGACAGCTTCGTGGTGCCCTGGTCGGACACTTTATGGCGCGGATCGTCGATCAGCGTGACCATCGACGCCATGTCCTTGGCCGGCCAATCGCGCGCCATCAAGGCTTCGCGCGCTTCGTTGGCGTCTTTCGAGCCGCGAATGAGCTTGATCACTTCATCGATATTGGCGACCGCAATCGCCAGGCCGACCAGCACATGGGCGCGGTCGCGCGCCTTGCCGAGCAGGAACTTGGTGCGCCGCGACACGACTTCTTCGCGGAAGGCGACAAAGGCGGAGAGCAGGTCCTTCAAATTCATAACCAGCGGCCGGCCGCCGTCGAGCGCCACCATGTTGGCGCCGAAGGAAGACTGCAGCGGGGTGAAGCGGTAGATCTGGTTCAAGACCACGTCGCGCTCGGCGTCGCGCTTGAGCTCGACCACGACACGGTAGCCGTCGCGGTCGGACTCGTCGCGCAGGTCGGCAACGCCATCGATCTTCTTTTCGCGCACCAGTTCTGCGATGCGCTCGACCATCGAAGCCTTGTTCACCTGAAACGGGATCTCGGTGATGACGATGGCCTCGCGTTCCTTGCGGACGGTCTCGAAGTCGACCTTGCCGCGCATCACCACCGAACCGCGTCCGGTGTGATAGGCATTGCGGATGCCGGCACGGCCAAGGATGACGCCGCCGGTCGGAAAGTCCGGCCCCGGCACGATCTTGATAAGATCGTCGACGTCGAGTGCGGGATCGTCGATCAAGGCCATGCAGCCGTCGATCACCTCGCCCAGATTGTGCGGCGGGATATTGGTCGCCATGCCGACGGCAATGCCGCCGGCGCCATTGACCAGCAAATTCGGAAAGCGCGCCGGCAGCACCGCCGGCTCGTGCTCGTTGCCGTCATAGTTTGCCTGGAAATCGACGGTGTTCTTGTCGATGTCGTCGAGCAGCGCCATCGCCGCCGGGTCCAACCGGCACTCGGTGTAACGCATGGCCGCCGCCGGATCGCCGTCGACCGAACCGAAATTGCCCTGCCCGTCGATCAGCGGCAGGCGCATGGAGAAATCCTGCGCCATGCGCACCAGCGCGTCGTAGATCGCCTGGTCGCCGTGCGGGTGATACTTGCCCATCACGTCGCCGACCACGCGCGCCGATTTGACGTATTTCTTGTCGGGCGTATGGCCCTGCTCGTGCATCGAGAACAGGATGCGCCGATGCACCGGCTTGAGGCCGTCCCGCACGTCGGGCAGCGCACGCGACACGATCACGCTCATGGCGTAATCGAGATAGCTGCGCTTCATCTCCTCCGTGATGGAGACAGGACGCACGTCGGAGGGACTGCCGTCCCCCGATTTGGGGTTGTCGGTGTCGGACAAGGATCGGTTCCTGGGCGGATCGCCGTGGGCGGTTTGAGTAGCTGATTCACATGTTATTTGCTACTCGAAACGGCGCCGCGCAATGCCTAAGTTTGACTGTAATATCAAATGCTTGTTGCCTGGTTTGGCGGCGCGGGAATACCCCCGTTCAGGCTTGATCTGCTCGGGCCTATCGCCCGCCATTCGCGCTAGCATATCGTGACGTCATGCCGCTCGAATTCCTCGTTTCCGCGCTGGTGACTTTGGTCGTCGTGGTCGATCCGATCGGCCTGGTGCCGGCTTTCATCGCGGTCACACACTCGCTGCCGGAGAGCGCGCGGCGCAGCGTCGCCTGGCGCGCCAGCCTGATCGCCGCCCTGGTGCTCGCCGGAGCTGCACTCATCGGCGATTGGCTGTTGCGCGCGCTGTCGATCGGCTTGCCGGCGTTTCGCGTCGCCGGCGGGCTATTATTGTTCTCGATCGCGTCGGAGATGGTGTTCGGCGTGCGCGTCACGCGCCAATCCGAGCAGGCCGAAAAGGCGCTCGACGAACACGTGCGCAACATCGCCGCCTTCCCGCTGGCCGTTCCGCTGATGGCGGGTCCCGGCGCGATCACGGCTTGCGTTCTTCTCGCCGGCCGCACCGCGGGCGATCTCCCGCGCCTTGGCATTCTGCTGGGCGCGATCGCCGTCGTGCTCGCGTTGTGCTGGATCGCGTTCGTGCTCGCCGGCCCGATTGCCAGACTGATGGGCACCACCGGCAATGTCGTCGCCTCGCGCCTGCTCGGCGTGCTGCTGGCGGCGCTGGCCGTGCAGTTCGTGATCGACGGCGTGCGGTTGGCGTTGGCGGGGTGAGGCGCGAACCCTCTGCTCAGGATATGGCGAGCCGTGTCCTCATAATTCGGGACCGGTAAGTCAACCTGACGGAGCAGCCGCAGGACTCACGAAGCAAGGCCGCCTTACGAGGCGGCCTAATTATTTTGGCAGATATTCGCGCGCGAGATGGACCGCGTTGAAAGCTGTACGCTGTGGCGCCGCTTTGGCTAGTTCGTCTTGACTTGCTTGTTTACGCTATCAGCGGCCGCTTTCAGCTGCTTGCTGAGAATCTCGGCGCACTTGTCTGCAACTTTGTCGCTCGGAGCGCTTGCGCCTGGAGGCGTCGCGAATCCGGTCTTTTCGATCACCGAATCGCGATTCCAGTCGTTTTCCTTGGCAAACTCCACGCGTTGCTCGGGGGTCGCCTTCGCCATATAGCGTTCGACACAGACCGGCGAATAGAGTGTCACCAGCGTCGCCTCGACCGCCTCGGTTGTCATGCTTTTTGCGGTGCCACCGGTGACCCAGCCGCCCCACATAAAACCGATGACCAAGGTAGCGACGGCCCCAGCAGCGGCGCCCTGCAATAGACGCGTGACCGACTCTCCCTCGAGGATTTTTGGTAGCTGCATGATGTTTCCTTTCGCCCGAAATTTTTCGGGGCGAGGTTACGGACACCCCTATGGGCTCCGACCGAAAAGTTGGATTAAATGGCCGGCCGCCTTGAGATGGCGTTTCGGCTAGTACGCTAATGGTTCGCAATCGTTCTAGACGGCTGAAGTGTCCTGAAACGCACTCGATTGGAGGAAATGCGGGCTCGAGCGCTCTTCATTTTCCCAAAAGATGATGGCTCAAGAAATTCCTAATAGATGATGTCTCAAGAAGGCATCGCAGGTGCGCGGCGCGCCAGCTTTCATATATGTACGACCGATCAAAATTGTAACGCGTGCGAACTTTTTATTTCGATTTTCATGTCAGCAACACTTACGCATTCGAGCTGTCTACGCACGCCGTTAAATGGCCCGTCGACATCTGCTTTGGGTTAAAAGCGTAAACCGCCGACCTCTCAGTCCAAGTCCGCTCCCCCTATAAGCGGACATGGTGCGACCCATTCACCCGGGGTTTTTGGCTGCCAGTTTATTGGTTCCACGCCCTCGTGCCGGCGCGCCCGATCTTTCGGTACGGCTAACGGGCGACTGACGCCGCCGCCTCAGAACGGAATTTCGTCGTCCATGTCGTCGCTCTTGCCGGCGCCGGCAAAAGCCGGCTTGCGCTCGCGCGCAGCGCTCGGCCCGCTCGAACCGAAATCGTCGCCGGCGCCGGCCCCTGCGCCGCCGCCCCCGCGGCCATCGAGCATCGTCAGCGACGAATTGAAGCCCTGCAGGACGACCTCGGTCGAATAGCGGTCGTTGCCATCCTTGTCCTGCCATTTGCGTGTCTGCAGCGCGCCTTCGAGGTAAACCTTCGAGCCTTTCTTGAGGTATTGCTCGACGATCTTGCACAGACCCTCGTTGAAGATCACCACGCGGTGCCATTCAGTCTTTTCGCGGCGCTCGCCGGTCGCCTTGTCGCGCCAGGTGTCGGAGGTGGCGACGCGCAAATTGGCGATCGGCCGCCCGTCCTGGGTGCGGCGAATTTCCGGATCGGCGCCGAGATTGCCGACGAGAATGACCTTGTTGACGCTACCCGCCATGATGCTCTCCGATTGGTGAGACCGGACGCGGCCTTGCCGCCTTCCTGCCGGTCGCCTTTGGGGCCCGCCTGCCGTTCGGGCCGAATGTCTGTCTCAGTTCACCGTAGACTCCGGCGGAGACGCGGCAAGCGCCTTCGGCCCTAATCCACAGCGCTTCCGGCGCTTAAGCCAGCCCATCACTCAGGATATCAAATATAGTTCATGTTTTGTTCTAGATCAATACAAAGATCTATGCAACCGCGGCGTTAATTCGCCCCGTCTGTGATCGCCATCACGGCACGGCCCGGTCGCGTCTGAACATGGTTAACGCGCGAAAGGCCGAGCCGTCGCCGTTCTCACACGGTTCACCGGTACACGGTTTCTCGCCGAGGGGCCGCTGCGAAAGCCACACACAGTGGCCCCTCACTTGGCGATCGTACAGATTTTAGACGGTACCCTGGCAGAACGAAACAAATGAATACGTCGGTCGCGCAGTCGGTGAGTCATTCAATTCGGCGCAGAGCCGCGCCCCTCGTCGTCGGTTTTGGTCTGGGACTGACCGCGGCATGGATATTTCTTTTGGCCTACGCGCTCATGACCATAATAGAGCGCTTAATTTAGAACCGGCGGGCGCCAGGGAGGCCAAGCCTTACGATCCGCCCTTGAGTTTCTTCCGGTATACGAAAATTTGCGCCGAGGTCGTGTCTTTCTTCGCGCGCAACTTCGCTACCGCCGCCGCGTCGATCGCGGTCATGTCCTTCGGCTTCAGCGCAGCGTTGCCGAAGTTGCTGCGCACATACGCGATCACTGCCGCAATCTGCTCGTCGCTCAGCACATCGAGCGGCGGCATGACGCTGTCGAATTTTTTGCCGTTGACGTTGATCTTGCCTTCCAGACCGAACAGCACGACGCGCGCCGGAAAATCAGCGCTCAGGAAAAGATCGGAATTGCCCGCCAGCGGCGGGAACTGTTCGGGCACCCCTTGCGCATTCTCCTGGTGGCACGCCGTGCACTGGTCTTTGAACACGGCCGCACCATCGACCTTGGCAGGTGCAGCCGGTGCGGATGCTCCAATCGCCGGCGGCGGATTGGGTCCGAGATAGGTGCCAAGATATTCCAAAATCTTGGCGCGCTGGTCCGGCGCAATGCGCAGGCCGTATTGCTTCATGCTGTCGAGTAGTTCGCTCCAGGTGTCACGCGGCACACCGGCGGATTCAATCAAATACTGCAGATCGTGGCAGGTGCGGCATTGGCCATAGACCAGCTCGCGGTTCGGCCCTGGCGGTAATTGCAGTTCGTCGGCAAAGCTTGGCGCCGCGGACAGCACAAAGGCAACGGCCGCCGCCAGCAAAGGCGTCGCACGCATATCGAAAAATCTCCCGATGCTCATAAGCAACGGGGAGCGCCAAAAGGGCGCTCCCCGCCTTTTCGTCGAGTCGCCAAAGATCAGACCGTGACTTCGACGCGATCGGCGCCGTTCCACTCGTAACCGCGCGGGTTCCACCGCGTCAGCCCGTCGACCGGCTGGCTCTGGCCCTTGGCGTCAAAGGCGCGCGACATCAACTCATGCTTGCCCTTGCCGAGCTTGGCCTTGAGCGACCAGTGATGCCAGGCCCAGGGACTCGCCGCCGGCTTGATCGTGGCCGCTTTCCAGCTCTTGCCGCCGTCGGTGGAAACTTCGACCTTGGTGATCTTCGACATGCCGTCGTTGAACGCCACGCCGGTGATCTCGACTTCGCCCGGCTTCGGCTTGTCTTCCGGCAACGGCGAGAAAATCACGCTTTTAATCACATGGCCGTAGGTCGGAACGCTGTTGGCGTGGGTGTAGCTGTTGGCCTTGAACGTGGCCGGATCGACCGGCATCTGCGTGGGCATGCGATAGCCCACCGACTGGAAGACGCTCGGCGACTGCTCGGCCATGAAAAGAAGATACGTGAGCAGCTTCACGTTCATGTTGCCGTAGTAGCCGGGGATGACCAGCCGCACCGGGCCGCCATTGGTGGCCGGGATCGGCTCGCCGTTCATCTTCAGCGCCAGGATGGCGTGGTCGAGCGCCGGATCGTTCAAGTGATAGCTCTTGGCGAAGTCGGAGCCTTCCGGCGTTGCCGGTTGATCCCAACCTTCCGCCGTCAGCCAGACTGCCGTCTTGGCGACGCCCATTTTCAGACTGTCGAGGAAGGGACGCAGCGGCACGCCTTCCCACTCGACATTGCCCATGCCGCCATTGTGCCACTGGCCGCCGCCGACCTTCTGCTTGGCCGCGTAGAAAGCACGGCCGTTGCCGGCGCATTGCAGCACCGAGATGCGCTTTTCCTGCGGCTGCTTTTGCAGTTCGGCGATCGACACATCGCGCGGGCGTTCAACCAGCCCATCGACGCGGATGTTCCAGTTCTTCACCATCTCTGCCGACGGCGGCGACGTGGTCGCGTACCACGCGGAGTTGCCCTCATGCGGATAGTGGAAGCGGTTGAACAGGATGTCTTTCGGCGTGATGTCGTATTTGCGCAGCTCGGCGAGCGGGGTCTCCATCACGCCGAGCTTGGCGTTGTGGATGATGAGGCCGCTCTTCTTGCCTTTGATGATGGCGGCGGAATCTCCGGCGGCGGCAAAGGCCGCACCCGGCAGGCCGGCGCCGAGCGCAACGCCGGTGGCACCGGCGAGCGCGTTGAACTGCCGCCTGGTCATACGTGCACGTTTGGATCGGAGCATATCTCGTTCTCCCTATCTCCCACTGGGCCCGGCTCGGGCTGTCCTCGCACCGGCCATCCTCCGATGGTTGCGGTCGAGAACGCGGGAGTTGATGTTTTTGTTCTCTGGAACGCCGGATTCGAAGAATGCCGACGCTAGGCGTAGTGCAATGCGTTTATGATCGTTCTGTCATGCGCAAAGCGCAAGATATATTTCGATAAGCGCATATGTTCTTTTCGTTCGATTATCGCGATTGGTTGCCGACATGGCCGTCAATAAGACGGGCGCGGGTGAAGGAGACATACGCGCGGCGGGCGTTGCCGACACAGACGGTTATCCCCATGGGGCCGGTCTTGCACCGCACAAGGGGCTGGCGCGCGCGCCCTGTTCTCACTACGTTCCACCCATCGCCCGCTTCCGCAACCACCACCGAGAGCCGGCCCGGCCGGTATCAGACCAAGGCCGCCCGCAGCGCCGATGAGTAATCTTTCCAGCAAGAGCGCCCGCGATGCCCGCGTGATCACCATCCGCGGCGCGCGTGAGCATAATCTCAAGAACGTCGACGTCACCATTCCGCGCGACCGGCTGGTGGTGTTCACCGGACTGTCCGGCTCTGGCAAGTCGTCGCTTGCCTTCGACACCATCTATGCCGAGGGCCAGCGCCGTTACGTCGAGAGCCTGTCGGCCTATGCGCGCCAGTTCCTCGAGATGATGCAGAAGCCGGACGTCGATCAGATCGACGGCCTCTCGCCCGCCATCTCGATCGAGCAGAAGACCACCTCGAAGAACCCGCGCTCGACCGTCGGCACCGTCACCGAGATCTACGATTACATGCGCCTGCTGTGGGCGCGCGTCGGCATTCCCTATTCGCCGGCGACAGGCCTGCCGATCGAGAGCCAGACGGTCAGCCAAATGGTCGACCGCGTGCTGGCGCTGCCGGAAGGCACGCGCATCTACGTGCTGGCGCCGGTCGTGCGCGGCCGCAAGGGCGAATACAAAAAGGAGCTCGCCGACTTCCTGCGCAAGGGCTACCAGCGCGTGAAGGTCGACGGCGCCTTCCACGAGATCGGCGAGGTCAAGCCGCTCGACAAGAAGTTCACCCACGACATCGACGTCGTGGTCGACCGCCTTGTTGTCAAAGGCGATATCGCAACGCGGCTGGCGGATTCGCTCGAGCAATGTCTCAAGCTGGCCGACGGCATGGCGGTGATCGAGCTCGCCGACACCAAGGCCTCGGGCGCCAAAGCCAACAAGGGCCGCAACGAAAACGCCGAACGGCTGATCTTCTCGGAGAAGTTCGCCTGCCCGGTCTCCGGCTTCACCATTGCGGAGATCGAGCCGCGCCTGTTCTCGTTCAACAACCCGTTCGGCGCCTGCCCGGAATGCGGCGGGCTCGGGCTCGAGCAGCACATCGACCCTGACTTGGTCATCCCCGACAAGGACGCCTCTTTGCGCAAGGGCGCGATCGCGCCCTGGGCGAAAAGCTCGTCGCCCTATTACCTGCAAACCCTGACCGCACTCGCCAAGCACTACAAGTTCACGCTCGACGCCAAGTGGAAGGACCTGCCGAAGAAGACGCAGAACGCGCTGCTCTACGGCTCCGGCGAGGAGGACATTAAATTCGTCTATGACGACGGCCTGCGCGGCTACACCACCAAGAAGCCGTTCGAGGGCGTGATTACGAACTTGGAGCGCCGCTTCAAGGAAACCGAGAGCGAATGGGCGCGCGAGGACCTGGCCAAATACTTCACCGATGTGCCCTGCGCGGCCTGTCATGGCGCGCGCCTCAAGCCCGAGGCGCTGTGCGTCAAGATCGACGGCAAGACCATCGCCGACATCGCCGACATGAGCGTGCGCAAGGCAGGCGACTGGGTCACCGATCTGCCGCAGCACCTCAACGCCAAGCAGAACGAGATCGGTACCCGCGTGCTCAAGGAAATCCGCGAGCGCTTGCGCTTCCTGGTCGACGTGGGCTTGGATTACCTCACGCTGTCGCGCGGCTCCGGCACGCTGTCCGGCGGCGAGAGCCAGCGCATTCGGCTCGCCTCGCAGATCGGCTCCGGCCTGACCGGCGTGCTCTACGTGCTGGATGAGCCCACCATCGGCCTGCACCAGCGCGACAACGCGCGCCTGCTCGAAACCCTGAAGCGTCTGCGCGATCTGGGCAACACCGTCATCGTGGTCGAGCACGACGAGGACGCCATCCGCGCCGCCGATCATGTGCTCGACATCGGCCCCGGCGCCGGCATCCACGGCGGCCACGTCGTGGCGCAAGGCCAGGTCGACGGACCTGATCGCCGCGCCGCGCTCATGGACCGGCAAGTACCTCTCCGGCGAGCGCACCGTCGCCATCCCGGAGCGCCGCCCGCGCTCGCGCCGCACGCTGAAAGTCGTCAACGCCCGCGGCAACAATCTCAAGGGCATCGACGCCGAGATCCCGCTCGGCCTGTTCACTTGCGTCACCGGCGTCTCCGGCGGCGGCAAGTCGACGCTGCTGATCGACACGCTCTACAACGCGGTCGCGCGCAAATTGAACGGCGCCTCGCTGGCGCCCGCCCCGCACGACCGCATCGAGGGCCTCGAGCACATCGACAAGATCATCGACATCGACCAGTCGCCGATCGGCCGCACGCCGCGCTCGAACCCGGCGACCTACACCGGCGCCTTCACGCCGATCCGCGAATGGTTCGCCGGCCTGCCCGAGAGCAAGGCGCGCGGCTACGAGCCGGGGCGCTTCTCCTTCAACGTCAAGGGCGGCCGCTGCGAGGCCTGCCAGGGCGACGGCGTCATCAAGATCGAGATGCACTTCCTGCCCGACGTCTACGTCACCTGCGATGTCTGCAAGGGCAAGCGCTACAACCGCGAGACGCTCGACGTCACCTTCAAGGGCAAGACGATCGCCGACGTGCTCGACATGACGGTGGAAGAAGCGCTCGAGTTCTTCAAGGCGGTGCCACGCGTGCGCGACGTGCTGGCGCTGTTGCACCGCGTCGGCCTCGACTACATCCATGTCGGCCAGCAGGCCACGACGCTGTCGGGCGGCGAGGCGCAGCGCGTCAAGCTCGCCAAGGAGCTGTCGAAGCGCGCCACCGGCCGCACGCTCTATATCCTCGACGAGCCGACCACCGGCCTGCACTTCCACGACGTCGCCAAGCTGCTGGAGGTGCTGCACGAGCTCACCGAGCAGGGCAACACGGTGGTGGTGATCGAGCACAATCTGGAAGTGATCAAGACCGCCGACTGGATCATCGACCTCGGCCCCGAAGGCGGCGACGGCGGCGGCGAGATCGTGGCGGCCGGCACGCCGGAGGACATCGTCAAGGTCAAGCGCAGCTACACGGCGGAGTTTTTGAGGCCGGTGCTGGCGACGGCCGGAGACGAGGCCGAAGAAGCGGATTGAGGCGGCGGAGTGAGGCACGCTTCACCCTCCCCCTTGCGGGGGGGTCGTCCGCCGAAGTACATCGCGCGAAGGCGAACGGGGTGGGGGTCGGAACGATGAGCGAGAAACTGCGTCGGAAGCTCACGGAACTGATTCAAGACGGCGGATACGCAGCCGAAGTGGACGTTGAAATCGTGTATGATGAAAATTGGGTACGAACCATGTCGGGCGACGACGCTCGCAAGCTCGAAAATGTCACGCTCGCGCTTCGCGCCGGCAATATTGCCGAGGCGGCGAAACACGGCCGCGTGTTCGAATTGACGCCGGTGGCGGCGAAGTAGCGGCTGGAACACCAAGGTGGTGATCGAGCGCAATCGGGAAGCGATCGAGACCGCCGACTGGATCATCGACCTCTGCCCCGAAGGCGGCGACGGCGGCGGCGGCGGCGGCGAGATCGTGGCGGCGGGCACGCCGGAGGATATTGTGAAGGCGAAGCGGAGTTATACGGCGGAGTTTTTGAGGCCGGTACTGCTCAGGCAGGAAAAGCCGAAGAAGCGGATTCAGGCGGCGGAGTAAGTACCCAAAAGGATTGTCCGTGCATCCTGATTGGTATGCCATTAGCTCCTGGCTTCTTCAGACTATCGCCGCCTCTGGCGTGGCGATTCTCAGCTTTATTGTCCTTCGTTCAACAGCCTTGGGCGAACGGCTGTTCAGCCATCATCTAGAGCGCAAGATTACAGAACTAAAACACTCTCAGAACGAGGCCATCGAAGTGGCCTGCACCCGGTTTGGATGACACCGACTTAAGCTAATCCGGCCTGCCGCTCGAACTCCATAGGGCTTAGATAGCCGATCGTCGAGTGCCGGCGTTTCGGATTGTAGAAGCGCTCGATGTAGTCGAACACATCGGCCTTGGCCTCATCTCTGGTTCGGTACGTCTTGCGTGCCGTGCGCTCGGTTTTGAGCGACGAGAAGAAGCTCTCCATCGCCGCGTTGTCCCAGACATTGCCCGAGCGGCTCATCGAGCAGATGACGCCGTGGTCGGCCATCAGCCGCTGGAACTGCTCGCTGGTGTATTGGCTGCCGCGGTCCGAATGATGCAGCAGCGCGTCGGGTTTGCCGCGCCGCCAGATCGCCATCACCAGCGCATCGGTGACGAGCTGGGCCGTCATTGCCGCGCTCATCGACCAGCCGACCACGCGACGGGAGAACAGGTCGATCACGGCGGCCACGTAGAGCCAGCCTTCCGCTGTCCAGATATAGGTGAAGTCGGCAATCCATCTGCGGTTGGGAGCGGGAGCCGCGAAGGCTGCGATCGAGCACGTTGGGAGCGACGGCGGAGGCCTGCCGCTCACCCAGATCGGGCGGCAGCCGACGCCGTCGCGGGCGTGCTTTAAGCCCTTGGCTCCGCATCAATCGCTCGATCCGGTGCAGCCCGCAGGCCAAGCCCTCGGCCAGCAGGTCGTGCCACACCCGCCTGGCGCCGTAGGTCCGGTCACTGCGCAATGAAGCTCGCCCGCACCTTGGCTCCCAGCTCTTCGTCGGTTCGGCTGCGCCGGCTGCGCGGCCGCTTCAGCCAGGCATAGAAGCCACCGCGCGAGACACCGAGCGCCCCGCACATCCAATCCGCCGGCCAGATCCCCCGGTGCTTCGCGATGAAGGAGAACTTCACGTCGATTCCTTCGCGAAGTAGGCCGCGGCTTTTTTTAGGATGTCTCGTTCGGCCTTGAGCTTGATGACTTCACGCTTGAGCCGCGCGATCTCAAGCTGCTCCGGCTTCATCTGGCCATTGCCTGGGAATGCATGCTGCGGGTCGTCCGCGAACTTCTTCACCCAGTCGCGCAGCTGCGATACGTGCACACCCAGGTCCTGCGATGCCTGAACAAACGAGACGCCCCGATCCCTGATCAGGCGCACAGCCTCAAGCTTGAACTCTCGCGTAAACTTCCGCCTCTCCATGACCCACCTCCGGTCCCATTGTCACACCAAACTTGGTGTCTTCGGAACCGGGTGCAGGCCAATTGTCAGATAAATTGAAAACCGGTCCCAAGAATGACCGTGTTTGTTTTTTACATGGGCTTTAAGTCGACCACGAAGCCCCGTCGCCAGACCGACGTAATATAATTTCTTTTTTCGGTAGAGCGCGTAAATACCAGCGTTCCGGCCAATAAACTGCTTGACCACGTCCGGGTGCAATTCCAGCAACTCGCGAGAAACATTTTCTAGATGTTGATGGACCAAGGCTTCGCGCCTGCGGCGGCGAGGTCGCTTTGCTTTCTTCGCCATTACCAATTCCCCCACTCGGCAATGAATATTACGCGAAGTTCTTCGAAAAACACCCCTGAATTGAATCTTCGATTAACTGCCTGTAGGGCGGAATAGCGAAGCAGATTCCGCCATTCTCGCTCGGGCCGCGCGCGCCTAAACAAGCGCCGCCGTTTCCCCGCCCTTACTCCCCCGCGCGCTCGCTCGCCGCTTCCAGCAATCGTCGCACCGTGCCGTCGTCGACCGCGGTCTGGATCTCATCGGCAAAGCCCGCCCGCAACGCCGCGCCGCATTTGGATTGCTTGGAGAAGGCGACATACATCGGCGGCGACAACAGCGCCTTGGGCAGGACCGCGATCTTGTCGGCGAGGCCCAGCTTGCTGGCTTCGTCGCGGCCGGGATAGAGCCCGATGATCAGGTAATCGGCCTGCTTGTCGAGCAGCGCGGCGAAGGCCTTGTCGACGCCGGCCGCGCGCGCCACCGTCAGGTTCTTCGCCATGTAGGCGTCGAACACATCGCCGTAGCTTTCGCCGGCGTTGGTCACGCCCTTGCGGCCCTTGAGGTCGCTCCATTCGGCGAAGGCAAGGCTCTCGCCCTTGCGCACGACGATGGCCACCGGATCGGGCATGAACGGCGGCGAGATGAAATCGAGATACGTCGCGCGCGCGTCGTTCTTGTAGATGCCGAAAATCACGTCGGCTTCGCCCGTGCGCGCCGCCTCTTGCGCGCCCTTCCACGAGCCGAAATCTTTCGACTCCACGGTCTTGACGCCGAGTTTGTTTGCGATCGCGCGCACCAGCGCGGGCGCGGCGCCGACGATTTTGCCCTGCGCCGCCCAGGCGACCGGCGGATAGGAAGGATGGCCGGTGATCACCAGCCGCGCGCAAGTCTGCTGGGCCTGCGCCGGCGCGGCCGCGCCGAACAGCAACGGCGCGGCGAGCGCCGTCAAAGCCAAAGCCGAAAAACACATCATCCGACGCTTGTTCATCACCCTGCTCCTTGCACCCGGGACCACCGAAGCCTGGCCGCTTGGTGACGGCGTTTGCGGCGTTCGGCGTGCTGGCGATGTAATCCCCGGCGCCTTAACGCGGGCCGGTCCGGCAGGCTCGAATGTGATTCAATAGGAAACGATCGCTATACCGGCCCCAACACGCTGGATCGGCCCTGGTCAGGCCGCTTCGCGCGGGCCGGTCGCGGCGAACCGCCCATGACGGCCCGGCGACAAACAGGTCAGCATCGCTGTTTGATCCAGCGCAACGCGCGTGGAACAATTTTCGGCGAGCCTGTGCCGCATAAATAGAACGGAGGCTGTCATGACCACGGTCGCACATGCGAGCGACCCTGTTGTCCCGGTGATCTGCGACAGTTGCGGCGGCTCGCCGGCCGCGCCCGACTACGCCGAGTATTTCAGCGAGGAAGGGCTCGTGCTCTATCTCTGGACCTGCCCGCATTGCGGCAACCGCTTCGGCACCGAGCTGCCCGCCGCCGTCACGCCGGAGGCGGCCAAGGACGCCGTGGAAGCGTTCTGGCCGTCGCTGCTGGTCGGCTAGCGCGCGCCAGCCTGCGCGCGAGGCGACTGTCGGCGCGGCCGGATTCGGCGTATGAGCATGCGCCCCGAACCAGGGCCGCGACGAGGTCCGCCATGCACCGCCGTCATTTCCTGCTCGCCGTTTTCAGCTTCGTTGCCGCGCCCGCCCTCGCGGCGGGCGACGATCCGGCCGCCACCCTCACCGCGATCTACGCCCGCGTTGCTGCCGGCAAGGGCGAGGACGGCGGCGCCTTCATGCTCGAGGCGGAAGACCGGCCGCGCTATTTCTCGAAATCGCTGGTGAAACTGTGGGCCGCGGCCGAGGCCAAAACCACGCCCGGCAATGTCGGGCCGGTCGATTTCGACCCCATCACCAATTCACAGGATCCGCTGGTGAAAGGCTTCGCGGTCAGGACCTTGCGGGCGGACGGCGCCCGCGCCCGGGTGGCGGTCTCGATCTCGGCCAAGACCGGCCCGGTCGCCGCGACCAAGGGCAACACCCTCGACTACGAGATGGTGCGCGAGGGCGGCCGCTGGATGATCGACGATATCGGCGGGCACGCCGGCAGCCAGACCTGGTCGCTGCGCGATCTGTTGCAGGCGTTCGACGGCTGAATGCACGCCAAAAGATCAGGACAAAAGATCAGGACAAAACATATTGCATTCCCGATATGTTTTCCCACATCATGGAACCAGGAAACCGTCTTGCGTCGCCTGACGGCGCAAGAAGCACGATGAACCACGTGTGGGGGCCTTAACCCCCGCCGCCTTATGGGACGAAGCAAGAGGCTTAAGGCAATGGCGCATACGATGTCGATGCGGTCGCAGATCGCACTTTTGTTCTACACCACGCTCAACATCATCATCTTCACAGCCGCCATCTATGCGGTGACGATCTTCCCGCCGCTGGAGAAAAACGCCGGCCTCTGGCTCACCGGCATCATGGTGGTCAGCCTCGTGGTCACGGCGCCGATGGCGTGGTGCCTCGGCAAGTGCATTTTGCCGGCGGCCTGGCGCAAGAAGGTGCTGGCCGAGCCCTCGCCGCTCGCCGGCGAGCCGACCAAAACAATCTAAGACGATCTGAGGCGCGAACGCGCGCCGGGCGCGTCCTCGTCCCGCTCTCGCGGCAGGGGCCGGCCGGGCGCGTCGTCGCCCCGCACTCGCGGCGGGGGCCGGCCGGGCGCGTCGCGCCCGTCACAGTCTTGGCGCGCTGCACCCCTTGCGGCTGCTACTGTTGCTGTTGCTGCTGCTGCATTTGCTGCTGCTGCATTTGATTCAGCATCTTTTTGCCGCCGCGGCCGCGCTTGGCGACCAGCGCCCGCAACATGTTCGGGTCGAGGTCGTGCTCCTCGGCAAAATCCTCGAGCTGTTCGTTGAAGTCCTCGCTCTGCATCATCGGCTCGAGCATCTTCATGATCTGCCGTTCGCTCATTTTCTGCGCGGCCGCCGGCGTCACGCCGACACCGGCGCATGCGAGCACCACCGCGGCGACGAGCGCGCAATGACAAACTACGGCAAAGCGCAAACGGGCCAGCAATGCACGCGCACATGACGATCGAATGAAACGCACCATGCCACACCCCCTGTCCTGGACGGGAACTGTCGGTTACAGTCTATCACGAAACATTCGTCGCCGCGCCGCCCGCGGAGGTTCATTCGTATGAGACACGCCCGGGCGTCCGCCCTGTTCATTTCGGCCCTGTTTGGCTTGGTCCTGGTTGCCTCGGGACCCCAGTCGCCGGCGTGGGCGCAGACCCGCAGTTTCGTCTGCCCAAATAACCGCGCCATCACCGTCACCGTCATCAACAAGCGCACCATCACCGCCTCGCCAATTGACGGCGCCACCATGACGATGCGGCAGACGGGCAATAATCCGTTTTATTTTGCCAAGGACGATTATTCGCTGGCGATTTCCCCGGACCAGTCCAAGGCGACGGTCGATATCCCCGATTATGGCGTCACGGTTTGTCGCTTCCGGCCGGGCGCCCCGACCGCCGGCCGGATCGGGCTCGGCCATACCGATCCGTGCGGGCCCGGCTTCCATCAGATACCGGAGACCGATGCCTGCGCGCCGAACGGGGCCACGCCCCCGCCCGGCCGGTCGCGTCCGATTCTCGCGCACGCTCGTGGCCGCTTTCCCCTGCCCGGCCGCTCGCTCGGCGGCATCGTCCGCGGCGCACCATCGATGCAGGCGCCGAAAGTCGCCAGCCTGCAAGAGGGCGAGCCAATCCTGTTGCTCGCGCGCGAGAACACCATGGACGGCTACGACTGGTTCCGCATCCGCTACCACGGCGGCCGCACCGGCTTTCAATGGGGCGGCATCATGTGCGCGGAAGCGCCGCTCCGCGGCATCCTCGAACGCTGCCGGCGGTGAGACGCGGCGGCGCGATCTTCACTCACTCTGCACCCGCTCGAATATCATCGTGAGCAAACGCATCGATCGTTCATAAATTCCCGGCACCTCGCTTTCGCGCGGACCGCCGACCGCAAGCCGGAAGGTTGTGCTGTGAAACCCGGCCAACAGCCCATTCAACCAGCCGGTCACTACGCCATCGGCGCCGGGCGCATCGACATCCACAACCGTCAGTGGCTTGCCGTGGCGCCTGGATAGCCGCTCGGCCAGTTCGGTCCCGCGCGACGGCCTCATGCCTCGGGCGTCGACCATGATCAGGCTCGCGTCTGCATCACGCACGTTCCATTCGGTGCGCTGCGCGGGGTCGGCAAGCGGGGTTTCCTCAAGATTGGAATAGCGGCGGCGCAATCCCGGCGTCTCGGGATAGTCCTCCGCCCAGCCGCCGCGCGGGCACCACCCGCCATAAGGGATGGCATGCGCAATCGCCGCATCGAGCGCCGCACGGTCGACGCCCGTCTGTCCGCCCGACACAATCATGAGTTTGGGCATGACGGCGTTATAAATGCACAAAAGGGTAGCGTTGGACATCCTGGACGAAACTGAGGATCATGGCGCCGGACATAAGTTTGGCGGGCATAATGATGCAGCGTCTTTTGGTACTTCTCTGCTTGATCGGCGGCATGGCATTGGCTTTTCCGGCCCGGGCGGAGCCGTTTCGCTTTCCATCGACGGGAAATTACGCGTTTCGCATCGACCTGCCGCGCGGCTGGACGACCAAGATGGACAAACTTGGCGGAATGCTTCTGGTCCCACCCAATCAATACGCGGTGGTTTACCTGTCCATCATCGTCGATAACAAATTGCGTAACCAGCCGGACTCTGTCGTCGTCGCCAAGCAGGCAAAAATCGTCGGCGTCGAGTTGAGCGACAACCACGAACCGGCGCGCATCTCCGACGGCAGGACCATTTTTCGAGGTACCGCATTTTATGGCAAGATGCCGGAGAAACGCGGGCTCGCTCGAAAAGCCAAGATCGTAATCATAAAACTGGCGCCAAACACCTGGGCGCAGGTGTGGACCGTGACGCAACCCGGCATGAATTCGGTTGAGTCCAACGCGTTCGATCAAGTCCTCAACGCCATCACGTTGATCTCCGTAAAGAAAAAGAAATAGCTTCAAATGAAGCTCGAGACGCCAGCGATTTCCACACGGCGGTCGCGTGAAATTTCGGCACTCTCGTCAGTTCACGCGCGTCGGGTCATCCCAGCGGAAGTTTAGACCGAACGACACGACGTCGAGCCGTCCGGCGACGGTGCCGACAAAAGGCAACCCCACCGCCGCAAAATGCGGATTGCCGGGAACGATGGCGACCGTCACATCGCCGGGGAGATAGTGCGCCCAGCTCAAATCGAATGTCAGTTGATTGTTGAGAACGTAAGACAATCCGATTGCACCCCATCTGCGGTTGGTGTCGGGATTGCGGATCTCGCGGATTGCGTCCGTGACCGGCGATTGTTCGTAACCGATACCGGCACGCAACGTCAGGCGCGAATTCCACTGATACTCACCGCCAAGCGAAACCATCCAGCCTTTGTCATAGAAAAACGGCGCGGTTTGGCCGGGGATGGGTGAACCCACGATGGGAAAGCTGGTCATAATTTTCCAATGGGTCCATTCATAAGTAGCCGACACCGTGAACCGATCGCCAATACGCTGCCTAATGCCGACGTTGACCGATTCCGGTACTGGAAACTTCAAACTGACGTCGTACGATCCAGCTGGAATGGGTCCAGGCAGAGCGGAGTCAAAGGATAGCGTACCGCCAATCGTAGGCGACATGCGGCTGCGATAGCCGATACCGATCTCAGTGCCGGGAAACGGCGTGATCGTCGCACCCAAAATGTATCCGAAGTCCCAGCCATGCCCTTTCAGCGTCGACAATGGCGGCGCAACACTCACGGCGGTTGCCGTCTCCTCGTAAAGATCCATGTAAAGCGCGCGCACGCCGGCAGCGAACGACAACATGTCGTTGACCTTGTAAGCGAGAGTGATCATGCCCTCGCCCGACCTCAGTTCCGACTTGAGCCCGTAAAGCTGTGACGACGATGGCTTGTGCGGATTGCTGCCCAGACCGTCCGGCGCATTGAGCGCAACGCCCAACCACACGCGATCATTCAGCTGATAGCTGTTGTAAAACGAGGGCAAGGCCGCCGGCGATGCCATGTTTCCGGCAGGTTGGAGCGCAAGAAAGAAGGGAAACGTGCCACCCTGTGGCGTGAGATTGGCATAAGGGAATATCAGCGAGACGATCGCCGACGTTCGCCAACCCGGCAGCTTGGTCATCGTCGCCGGATTCCAGAACATCGACGAGAGGCCGCCGCTGCCGGCGGCCACGCCCGCAAATGCCTGGCCTTGAGCGCTTGCGCTCTGATCGCGGATGGCGAATGAAGCGGCCTGCGCTCCCCCGACCCCCGCTATCAAGAGAAAGGCCGTCAGACCGATACGCGCAAGCCGTGATGCCCCCGCTAGGACTACGCGGTACAAATGTTCCCCCAACTTGTCGCACGTATTTACGCTAACAATATACCGTCGTCTACGCTCAATCGAGTTGAGCAAATCGCCGCACGCCCGCAATTTGGTCCGGCTCCATCCGATAATGCGGCGCAGCATGGTCAGCTTTTGATGTGGATCAGGACCAACGTGCCCACCACAATGAAAGTGCTCATAAGGGGGTAAGGGGGCGGTGGCCAAAGCTTCACGAAAACGCACCAGCAGCAAAGGCCTCGTCGCTTGGCTGCGCGACCTCTATGAAGCCAATACGGCGCGCGGCCACCGGTTTCGCTATGGGCTGCTCGTCTTCGACTTCGTCACGATCCTTTTCATCATCATAACGTCGTTCCTGCCGCACGGCGCCGTCACGATCGCTCTCGATATCGCGTTTGGACTCTTCATCCTGGCGGATTTTTCCGCTCGCATGGTGATCAGCAAACATCGGTGGCGGGACCTACTTCACCCCGCGACCTGGGCCGACGTCGCAGCAATCGCCTCCTTCCTCGCTCCAATATTCGGCGAAGGAGTCGCGTTTCTACGTATCCTGCGCACGCTGCGGCTCCTGCGCACCTACCATCTGCTCGCCCAATTGCGAACCGACAGCCGTTATTTCCGCCGCCACGAGGAAGTAATCATTGCGCTCGCCAATCTGGTGGTCTTCATTTTCATCACCACCGGCGCCGTCTACGAGACTCAGCACTACGGCAATCCGCATATTCACAACTACGCGGACGCGCTATATTTTACCGTTACGGCGCTGACCACCACCGGCTTCGGCGACATCACCCTGCCGGGCACGTCTGGCCGACTGATCTCCGTCATCATCATGATTTTCGGCGTGACGCTGTTCTTCAATCTGGCGCGCGCATTGATCAGTCCCAGCAAGGTTCGCTTTCGCTGCCCAAAGTGCGGACTGTTGCGCCACGATTTCGACGCCGTCCATTGCAAGGCCTGCGGGGTATTACTCAACATTCCGGACGAAGGGCGGAGTTTTTAGGCTAGGCCGCGAATTCCTTGTCTTTCGCTTCCGCGCGCTGTGCCGCCGGCCGCGCGGCGATGCGCGCATTATAATCGATGAATTCCCTGCGCTCCGGGATCAGCTTGAACATCGTGCCCCAGCGGATGTTCGAGCCGATGACGACGTCGGCGGCGGTGAATTGATCGCCCATCAGCCACGGTCCCTTTTCAACCGCCTTGGCGACGACATTCATGGTGGTGTCGAAATCGCCGTACCCAAGCATACCGCGCCGCGCTTCTTCCTTGCGCGGCGCCGCGCGGTCGATCACTGCCGGTTCCATACAGCTCGGCCCGAAGAACAGCCATTTCAGATAAACGCCGCGGCGTGGCGTGCCGATCGGCACGTTGAGCTTTTTGTCGGGGTATTCGTCGGCAAGATAAGTGCAAATCGCCGCCACCTCGGTGATGATGGTGTCGCCATGCTTGAGCGCGGGCACCTTGCCCATCGGGTTGATGGCGAGGTAGTCCGGCTTGAGATTTTCGCCGTCGCTCAGCTTGATCAGCTTGATGTCATAGGGTTCGCCGAGCTCTTCCAGCATCCACAGAGTGATAGACGAGCGCGACGGCGCCGCGTGGTAAAGCGTCAGCTCCGGCATGGGATTTCCTCAGCTTTGACGGGGATAAGTGGCCGCAATTCGTCTGTCAGCCTAACGCAATATTTACCCTTCGGTAAGACATTTGACTCTTCGCGTCGTGGGAGTAGCCCGTGCAAATCGATTTTTTGGCCGGCATCCGTTTCTTTTTCGACCGGCTGGCCCATCTGCTGGGATCGCTGGGATCGCATTTTTCCATCTCTTCTCTGGCAGTGGCTTTCCTCGTGGCCGCGTCTTTTTTCGTGTGGCAACGCGTGAAGCGCGGGCGCCGCGTGTATTGGCGCACGATCTGGCGGGCGCTCTTTCCCAGCCACATCATGAGTCACCGCTCCAATCAGATCGATATCTTCTATCTGCTCCTGAACGTGTTTCTGGCCGGCATCCTGTTCGGCTGGGCGGTGCTCGCCTATCAGTTCATCACCAACGGCATCATCGCGACGCTGATCGCCGTGTTCGGCCCGGTCACACCTTCGACGCTGCCAGCCGTCGCCTCTCGCGGCATCGTCACCGTTATGATGTTTCTCGCCTATGAGCTCGGCTACTGGTTCAACCACTGGCTCAGCCACAAAGTGCCGGTGCTGTGGGAATTCCACAAAGTACACCACACCGCGGAAGTGCTCACGCCGATTACAAATTTTCGCGTTCATCCCGTCTACGGCTGGATCTTCGCTAATATCCTTGCCATCGCGACGGCGACGGCCAGCGGCTTCGGCAATTATCTGTTCGGGGCGACCACCTATCAATACGCCATCACCGACACCAATCTCATTCTGGTGATCTTCATCCACGCCTACGTCCACCTGCAGCATTCGCATATGTGGATTTCGTTTCAGGGCGCGTTCGGCCGCATCTTCATCAGCCCGGCCCATCACCAGGTGCACCATTCGGCCGATCCAAAGCACTTCAACACGAACTTCGGCAGTTGCCTAGCGTTGTGGGACTGGATGTTCGGCACACTCTATGTGCCGCATAAGGAGCGCGAGCCGCTTACTTTCGGCGTACCCGACCACGCGAAAGACGCACACACCGTCAGAGGCGAGCTCATCGAGCCCGTCATCAAGGCGGCCGGCCACCTCAAGCCCCTGCTGCCAAAGCGCGCGCCGGATGTGGCCCCCGTTGCGGACCGCGAACGCGTGTAGTTAAACGGCGCCATGCGCAGGCGCGCGGTCACCGTCAACGACACGATGCAAAAAAGCTACCGCTACACGCTGTCAGCCGGCGTGGGGCGGGGATTCGATCCGGAGTTCAAACCGCAACTGACACCGGCGAAGATGCTCAAGCTCGGCGTGTTCTGCGGCAAGTACATGACCGACTGCCGGCGCGAGTTTCCCAAAAGCTGGTTCACGCATGCCAAGCTCGCCCGCGGCAAACGCGACTGCACGCTCAATTTCTTCGGCGTCGAGGCAAGCCAGCCTCTGTCCGAATGGAGGCGCAAGGGTTGGATTCATCCCGACGACCCGCGCGGCTGGTTTCAGTGGTATTGCCGCTATTACCTGGGCCGCCGCATGCCACAGGAAGACGCGCGGCAGATCAAGCGCTGGAAAGCGATCCGCCGCCATGTGCGGCAGATTCAAAAGAACTGCGAGCCGGGTGATCTCACCTGCCGCAAGCGGCAGCGGCAGGCGCTGCTGCATTGGGCTTATGACAGCCGAAAACTCTAGGCGGCAATACGGTCGAGCAAAGCCGCCAGTGCATCCGGACAGGTGATGTGCGGATTGTGGCTGGAGTCGAGCTCATGTGCTCCCCAGTCTTCGCGCTTGGCACGTTCGTAGAAGCGGCCGAAACGGTCGTCCGGTGGACGCCGCGTGCAATAAATGTAGTGGCGCGGCAGCGTCAGCGGTCCGTTCCGCAAACGCAGCGCCTGCGCAAAGGTCTTGGGCGGTTGCGGCAGCCGCCGCGGCCTGCACCACGCGACATCTTCCGCCGCGGTGTCGGACGGCATCGGGCCTGGCGGAATGAGGCCGTCGGGACCGGCTTGCCGCTGCGCGCGTGACGCCTCTGGCAACAACGACATCAGACTGTCGCCATCCTCGGGCGCAAAGGCGTCAAGGTAGACAAGCTGCGCAACGCGATTGCGCGCGCGGTCGGCGACGCCTGTTGCAACCATCCCGCCATAGGAGTGGCCGATCAGATTGACTTGGCGGAGGTCTTCGATTTCGAGCACCGCCATGATGTCGGTGATATGCGTATCGAGATCAATGTCCGGCCGCACCAGATGAGCGCGCTCGCCGAGCCCGGTATAGGTCGGCGTCACCAGCGTGTGGCCGCGCCCCGCCATCAGCGGATGCATTTTCTTCCACACCCAGCCGGCCGACCAAGCACCATGCGCCACGACAAAAACAGCCATTCCCCTATTCCCTATTCGGCCGCGACCGGCCGCGATCTTACCGTCCGCTTGTTCCAGCGCGCGCGCACGGCGTCAACAATGACGACGATGAGACCGGCGGCCAGCACCTCCCAGCCCGGCCTGATGCCGGCGTCGATGTTGAAGGCCGCACCGAGTACGCGCATCGGCGAAACGTGGAACGCAATGCCGATACCAATCGCTTCACCGACGAAGGTTAAAGCGGATACGACGATGGTCATCACAAAGAGCGTCAGTGTGGACAGTTCGCTAGTTTCGAACCACCACGCGACCAGCCGATAAACGATCAGCCAACCGAACAATCCGGCTGCGAGCGCTGGCACGGTCACGTCGGCCTTGGTTTGCTGAAAATAATGGATGAGCGCCAACAGCGCGATGACGTAGACGATTTGATGCAGTCGGCGCCAGCGCGTCCCCCCGAGCCTGCGTACCATGCCGTCGGTCGAGGTTGCGGCCAGCACGGCAAGCCCGAGCCAGGCGCTGCCGCCGACGATCAGATACCAGCGATGGCTGATTTCATAAGCGACCTTGCCGAGATCAAAGCCCTGATCGGCGATGTAAAGCCCGAGATGCGCGGCGGCATAACAGAATGCACCGACGCCGAGCATGCGCCGCACGTCGATGAGGTTGCCGTAGCGGACGATGCGACGGAACGGCGTCACCGCCAAGGTCGCGCCCAGAATAACCAGCGTCCAGAATCCGGCGCGGTGGATGAGATCATTCAACGGGCGGGCGCCGTGCAGGATCGCGTCGGCATCGAGTACCGCCTTGGCCAGCGGCAACAGCAGCAGCAGCAGCGTGGCGATGCGCAACGCAGAGAGCCGCCCGCGCTTGTCCCGCCAAATTTGCCAGGATCCACTCATCGCCGCGCTCATCGGCCCTGCCGCTTCATTGGGCGGCCAGTTCGCAGGCAATGCGTGAAAAACGCCCGGCCGTTGCCCGAAGGACACGCTCTAATTCGCTGATCCATTTAGTCTTTTATGTCCATTGCCGGCGCCGCATAGCAGTTATACTGCACCGCACAATCTTACCTATTCCGTGTGCAGGCACGTGGTAGCATTATTGGGTTGGATCAATTCGTCACAACCGATCACAAGGTTGGGCGCAACGGTGCCGGCCAGCGGGAACTGAACCTGCGGCCAGCCATTACGGGAGGTGGGAGAGGCACGAAGAAACGCCGCGCCGGGAGGTTTTAATGGAGGCCACCCATGCCGCGCATTTTCACGCGCTCTGCTCTCGTAATCCTGCTGACACTTTGCGGTTCCGCCGCTTTTGCCCACGACATCTGGATCAATCGCGGCGCCTTTAAAAACCCCGCCGGCGAATGGTGCTGCGGGGCCGAAGACTGCGGCGTCGTCTCACCCAAAGCGGTTCATGCGACCAATGGCGGCTATTCAGTCGCCGGCACCGTAACCTACGGCAAGGCCATCACCGGCAATGTGCAAGACGGTCCAACCACCCAGGACCATGTCAACGAGGTCATTCCGTATAGTCAGGCGCTCCCCTCGCCGGACGGCGCTTATTGGCGCTGCAAACGGCCGGACGGCACGCCTCGCTGCTTCTTCGCGCCGCCATCCGGTAGCTGAGCGCCTCGTCGCAGCCTTTGCAGGCTAGACCCGCGGCGGCGGGCGACCACCGGCTTGCTTGGAAGGGACTTTCACCCAGGCTTCGCCGTCGAGCACGGTTTCGCCGTCGACAGCGCAGGTGCATTCCAGGCGCGCGCGCGTCTTTTCCGGCACCAGCTCGGCAACCTTGACGGTCACCTCGACCGTATCGCCGATTTTTACAGGCGCGCGGAAGTTGAGTGTCTGAGAAATATAAACCGCTCCGGGTCCTGGTAATCGAGTACCTAAGACGGCCGAAATCAGGCTCGCGGTATACAATCCGTGCGCAATCCGGGTCCCGAATGGCGTTTTGGCGGCGAAATGTTCCGACAGGTGGATCGGATTACGGTCGCCGGTGACCTCGGCGAAACCCACAACGTCCGAGGAATTGATCGTCTTGCGGAGGGTCTCGGCCAGTCCGACCGAGAGATCCTCGAAGAACAACATCTGCAGCGGCAGAACCATCGGCCCCCTCCGGCTTGGCGGTAAACAGCAAAAACGTGACCGCGGTCACAGACCCAGGCCGGCCTACGGGTGTTTATGGAACCCAACACCGTCGAACCAAGCAGAGTTGTGTCATGGTTTTAGTCCGCTTCGCTATCAGCCTTTTCGCCCTCTCGCTCTTGGGCATGGCCTTCTCGCTCAGCGCTGCTCACAGCCAGCCGACGAAGACTGCGACGCCGATCGTCACGCTTCGCTAGGCTTGGCGGACCCGCAAAGCCGCCACAGAGCTCCGATCAGTACCAGATTGACCAGCGCCAGCCCGGTCAGAACGACCACAGTGGTCTCGGCGCCCCGCGCCTCGATCAAGAAGGCGCCCGCCGATGGCGCGAGCGCCTGCACGATCAGGCTTGGGAAAGCGAGCCTCCCCATCAGCCGGGGAAACCGCACCGGCCCAAACAGCGCGAGCGGCAGCGTACCGCGACCGATCCACGAGATGCCGTAGCCGGCGCCGTAGATCAATATCGTCAACATCAGGATCGGGAAGCCGCCCGCCAGCATCAGCAGACCGGCGGCCATCAGCGCGCAGGAGCCGACCATCGTCCAGATCGGGTGGTAGCGGCTGCCGAACAGCCGCTCCACCACGCGCGCGCCGACCTGGGCGGGCCCAAAGAGCGTGCCGAGGCTGACGGCCAGCGCATAGTCGACGCCGCGCGCCTGCAAAAATATCAGGAAATGCACGATCACAATCGAGCCGATCCCGGCGGCAAGCGACAGCACGATGGCGAGCAAGCTGAAAATCAGAGTCTCGTTTCGCAGACGCGGCACCGCCTCACCTTGGGCATCATCGTCCTTGTCCGGCGCGACCGCCTTCGCCGCCGGCACCGCGCGCACCACCGCCATTTGCAGCGGCAACGACACAATGAGGTGCAAGCCGGCGTAAACAATGCATGCGCTTCGCCAACCAATATGATCGATCATGAACGCGCTGAGCGGCCAGCAGATCGTGCTGGCAAAGCCGCCGAACAGCGTCAGATTGGTGATCGGTGTACGCGCTTCGCTGCCGTACATGCGGCCGAGTGCGGCAAAGACTGCGTCGTAGAGCCCGGTGCCCATACCGAGGCCGATCAAGGCCCAGGACATTAGATAAACCGGCAATGCCGGCGACAGGCCGACGCCGACGAGGCCTACGGCATAAAACAGCGAACTCGCCAGTAACACCGGCCGGCCGCCGTGCCGGTCGATCAGCTTGCCGACCTGCGGCGAAATCAGACCCGCGACCAGCAGGCCGAGGGATGTTCCCCCGACGACGAAACCGAGTGACCAGCCGGTCTCGCTCACGATCGTTTCGGAAAAGACCGCAGGAAAATAGAATGAGGTGCCCCAGGCCAGGATCTGACTGACGCCGAGTGCAGTAATCACGATGCGGCGATCAAGCCGCCACGGCGTCGCGTCCCCGTGCAACGGAACCGGCCCTACCCTGCCCGCTCCGCGGCAACCAAGTGCATTTCGGGCATGACCCAGGTTCCCGGCTTGTCGTCAGCCTGAACCTACACGAATTGCCGGTGCTGGCGGAGCATTGTCGCTCCATTGCCGTGGCGGCTGCATGGCGGCCGCTCGTATCGGGTGGATTTCAGCCCCGAATCCACTCTTTTTGTTAATTATCAGTAGCTTAAGCTATGCGTTTTTCGCTTAGCTGCAGCGCAGCATAACCTGTTTTCTTGCGCGGCAGTATCCCTATTTTCCGGATAACGAGATTCGCCGGCGGCAACGCCGGTTACCAAAGAGAAAGAGACACGTCATGTTTGCATCGATCGTGCGCCTTGTCAGTGAGTGGCGCCACTACAACCAGAGCCTGAGCGAACTGAACCGCCTCGGCGACCGCGAGCTCGCCGATATCGGCATCAGCCGTTCGGACATCCCGCGAATTGCCTGGGGCGCCGCCCACAAGCGCTGAGTTCCCGACAATTACGAGGTTTCGCAACCGCCCGCGCAGTTCCGCGGGCGGTTTCGTTTATGCTTGCGAGCGTCAGTTTTCGCTGAGCCATTGCGTGAGCAACATGACGTCGGGCACCTTCCCGTAAGCCGTGGTCCACATGTCCACGCTCCATTCCGTGCCGCGCTTTTTTTCCACGATGACGGCTGTGTTGTGGGGCAACTGGCCGACCAGGATATTGCCGCGATAGCGCGGATCGCCGACCGTGTGATGGCGCAACGCGCCCCATTCCTGCAGGATCAGCAGGAAGCTGGTGCTGTTGCGTGTCGTATCCCAGCAATCGAAATTGTGCGCGGCGTCGAACGTACGGATATCCGCGCGCGCGACGCGCTGGGAGGTCCCGATACTCCGCCCCACGCGGTGATCGAACCAGACAAAGGCCTGCTGAATTGCCTTGCGCTCGGCCGCCGGCGACGCCTTGCCGCGCGCCAAAATAGTCTTGAGCGTTGCGCGATCCCCGGCAGTAAAGCCGAGTTCCATACGGCGCCGGCAGACGAAGCCATAGCAGACCGTCATTTGCCGCGCTGTCGGCGGCAATATCCCGACCGAAGTGTACAGGTAAGTCATGGCTTCGGTCAGCTTGATTGTCGCTGACGCCTGCGCGCCGACCAAAGTCAGCCCTACGCTCACAAATACCAACAGAACTCGCCGAAACCGCACGACGCTGGCCCCTTACACAGCGGCGAAAACCGCCGTTGTCACGCTTCGTTCCGTCGCCTAGGTATCACTCATGATACGCCGCGAAATAACATCGGTCCACGTCATCGGCGGCGGACTTGCCGGTTCGGAGGCCGCCTGGCAGCTCGCCCAAAGGGGCGTACCGGTCGTCCTCAACGAGATGCGGCCACAGCGGCAAACCGCCGCGCACAAGACTGACGGGTATGCGGAACTTGTCTGTTCCAATTCTTTCCGCTCGGACGACAAAGAACACAACGCCGTCGGGCTGCTGCACGAGGAGATGCGCCGGCTGGGCTCGCTCATCATGCAGGCGGCCGACCAAAACCAGGTGCCGGCCGGTGGGGCCCTCGCCGTCGACCGCGACGGATTTTCCGCTACCGTCACGGCAGCACTGACGAACCATCCACTGATCACGCTCGTGCGCGACGAAGTCGCACTTCCGCCCGCGACCTGGGACAGCGTGATCATTGCGACCGGACCTCTCACGTCGCCCGATCTTGCCGCGCAGATCCGCACGCTGACCGGCGAGGATCAACTCGCGTTCTTCGACGCTATCGCGCCGATCGTGCATCGCGATTCGATCGATCTCGATCAGGCCTGGTTCCAGTCGCGCTACGACAAGGCCGGGCCCGGCGGTTCCGGCGCCGACTACGTCAATTGTCCTTTGTCACGCGAACAGTACGATTTCTTCGTCGATGCGCTACTGACCGGCGACAAAGTGTCCTTTCATGATTGGGAAGCATCGACGCCCTATTTCGACGGTTGCCTGCCGATCGAAGTGATGGCCGAGCGCGGCCGCGAAACCTTGCGCCACGGGCCGATGAAACCCTTCGGCCTCACCAACGCGCACGCGCCAAATGTGAAGCCCTACGCGGTGGTGCAACTGCGCCAGGACAACAAGCTCGGCACGCTGTACAACATGGTCGGCTTTCAGACCAAGCTGAAGCATGGCGAACAGTTACGCATTTTCCGGAATATTCCCGGCCTGCAGAACGCCGAATTCGCGCGGCTCGGCGGCCTGCACCGCAACACCTTCCTCAACTCGCCCAAGCTGCTCGACGAAAGCCTGCGGCTTAAAGTCAATTCTCGCTGGCGGTTTGCCGGTCAAATTACCGGCTGTGAAGGCTACGTCGAATTTGCTGCCATCGGTGGAATGGCCGGGCGCTTTGCCGCCGCCGAGCGTCATGGCAGAACGCTCGCGCCGCCGCCGCCAACCACAGCGCATGGCGCGTTGCTGACCCATATCACCGGTGGCCACATCGAAACCATCGATGCCGGCCCCGCTTCCTTCCAGCCAATGAATATCAATTTCGGCCTGTTTCCGCCGCTCGGAGAAACGCCGGCTGTCGACCTCCAGGGCCGCAAATTCGGCCGTGGCTCTGCCAAGAACCTGGCACGCAAGGCGGCACTGAGCGCGCGTGCGCTGTCCGATCTCGCCCGCTGGTTCGAGGGTAGCGCCCATGCGGACGCCGCGGAATAATCACATACGCAAATATGCGCTGCGGATTGCGCGCCGCCTTCCAAATCAGCCATTGCCGCCGCCATGGCGACAGGTTCGTCGGTTTGAATGGATCGTACCCGGAGCGCTCCATTAGCTTCAGCGTCGGCCCGATGGTTGCGACCGGCAAAAGCGCCGGCAAGAACTCGTCGGCCACGCTCTTATAGTCCGACTGCGCGGCCACCAGATGCGACCGCGCCTGCTCCCGCAGCGCGCCAAGCGCCGCCGAGAGCCCGGAGCTATCGAGTTCCGCAAAGATGGTTTCAGGCTCGACCGCATGCCCTCCGCAACAAATCGAGCGGCACAAAGAGTTGCCGCCGCAACACATGGCGCGGCAAGGCGCGCAAAACACCGAGAATTGTCGAGGCAATGCCGATATGGTGAATAAAACCTTTGCTGGCCGGCGCCGGCCCCGCCAGCATGCGGCCCGCGACTTCGAACAAGGCGCCTTGCGTTTGTTCGCCGTAGCGCTCCAGTTCACTCAACGTCGCCATCGGCTCGTCATAGAGATCGAAGGCGTGCGCATCGATCAGCCCAATCAATGGATCGCTGGCGATGTCGTAACGGACAAGCGCTTCGCGCAACGCCGCCGCGACCGGATTGGCCGCCGCCTCGCCGTCCCGTTCGCCCGCCAGGGCTTCCCGCCACCATTGCAGCCGGATTTCTCCCGGCATCGGCTCGCGCGCCAAGTCGCGGACCTGCTTTATCTCGACGCCAAAGGCATAAAGCGCGTGAAGAGCCCGGCGATGCTCGGCCGGCGCAAACAACGTCGCCAGATAGCGATCGTGATCGGCCTCCCGCACCAGCGCGGCGCAATAATCGAACGTCTTCGCCATGCCGGCACTCTAGCGCGCCACTCACGCCACCGCGATGAGCCCCGCGCCAACGCGGCGGTTTTCCGCCAGCAGGATGTTGTAGGTGCGCACGGCCGCGCCGGCCGCCATCGTATCGACCGATAACGAGGCCGCGCGAAAGCGCGCCCGCAAAGCCTCCGGCAGTACCCAAGGGTCGAAACCGGCGCCGATGATGAAAAAATCGAGCCGGTCGGCCCGCGCCAATACCGGCTCCAACACCGAGACGCTTAAGTCCGCCAAGCTTGCGACCCGCCACGCCCAGATCCCATCGGGAAAGCACAGAAGCGAACCGCGGTGCGACATGCCGCCGAAACGAAAGCCGCCATTGCCATAGGCTTCGATTGGCGCCGGATGCGGCAGATGCGGCGCATCGGCTTCGCCAGACACGGCCTAAGGATTGTCCTTGTCGCTCGCCGCGCCTTCGCGGCCCAAACCGACGCCGAGATAGATCAGGATCGGCGAAGCGATGAACACCGACGTATAGGTGCCGACCAGCACGACGCCGAACATCATGGTGGCGGTGAAGGAATGGATCGCCTGGCCGCCGAACAACAGCAAAGCTAGCAGCGCCAGGCTGACCGTGACGTGGGTGATGACCGAGCGCGACAGCGTCTGGTTGACCGAGGCATTGAGCAGATCCGGCATCGACAGGCGCTTGTAGCGGCGCAGCATCTCGCGAATTCGGTCATAGATGACGACAGTATCGTTGAGCGAATAGCCGAGAATGGTGAGCAGCGCCGCAATGCTGGTGAGATCAAAATCGATGCGCGTCAGCGACATGAAGCCGATGGTCAGCACCAGATCGTGCACGTTGGCGATCATGGCGCCGAGCGCGAACTGCCATTCGAAACGGAACCATAAGTAGATCAGGATACCGAGGATCGCCAACATCAGGCCCACAATGCCGTAGGACAAGAGCTCGCCAGAAACGCGTGGGCCCACCACCTCGACCCGGCGATAGGTCACGTTTTCGCCGAGCGCGGCGCGCGCCTTGTTGACAGCGGCCTGCTGGGCGGCGTCGCCCCCCGGCTGCTCGGCGATGCGAATCAGCACGTCGTTGGGCGCGCCGAACTGCTGCAACTGCACTTCGCCGAGACCGAGCCCGCCGAGCGTCGAACGCATATTCGCGAGATCGGCGGGACCCGCCTTGGTCTGGATCTCTATCAGCGTGCCGCCCTTGAAATCGATGCCGAAATTGAGGCCGTGAAAAAAATAAAGAGAGATCGCCAAAATCGACATGAGTGCGGAAATAGGAAAGCTGATGCGCCGAAAGCGCATAAAATCGAATTTAGTGTCGTCGGGAACGATCCGGAGCAGGCGCAACGGTTTAACCTCCTAGATCGGAACGCGTTGCGGCCGCCGCCAGCGCACCCAATAGGCGACGATCAGGCGCGTCAGCGTAAAGGCGGTGAACACGGTGGTGATGATGCCGATGCCCAGCGTCACGGCAAAGCCGCGCACCGGGCCGGTGCCGATATAGAACAGAACGGCGGCGGCGATAAAAGTGGTGATGTTGGAGTCGAGAATGGTGGCGAGCGCGCGCGAGAACCCGGCATCGATCGCGTTGATCGGCGAGCGCCCGGCACGGACCTCCTCGCGGATGCGTTCGTAGATCAAAACGTTGGAGTCGACCGCGATGCCGACCGTCAAGACGATGCCGGCGATGCCCGGCAGCGTGAGCGTCGCGTTCAGCATCGATAAGACGCCGAAGATCATGGCAACGTTGAACGCGACGGCGATGTTGGCGAACAGGCCGAACAGGCCGTAGGTGGCGAACATGAAGAGAATAACCATCGCGGCACCGACATAGGACGAGATTTTGCCCTGCGCGATCGAATCGGCGCCAAGGCCGGGGCCGACGGTACGCTCCTCGATAATCGTCAGCGGCGCCGGTAGCGCGCCCGCGCGCAACAGGATGGCAAGATCGTTGGCGCTTTGAACGGTGAAGTTGCCAGAAATCTGCCCCGAACCGCCGAGGATCGGCTCGCGAATGACGGGGGCAGAGATGACCTGGTTATCGAGCACGATGGCGAAGGGTTTGCCGACGTTCTCTTGCGTCACCTGGGCGAATTTACGTGCGCCCGAGGTGTTGAAGCGGAACGAAACGATCGGCTCGCTGGTGCGCGGGTCGAAGCCCGGCTGCGCGTCGGTCAGGTCGCCGCCTGATACCAGGACACGCTTTTCGACGAGATAGGGAATTTTCGGCTCGGAGGCGCTGTAGAGAATTTCATCTTCCGGCGGCACTTGGCCTTGCAGCGCCTGCTGCGGCGGGATCGCAGTATCGACCATGCGGAAATCGAGCTTGGCGGTCTTGCCGAGCAGTTGTTTGAGCCGGGTCGGATCCTGCAGGCCTGGCACCTGCACCAGGATGCGGTCCGTCCCTTCGCGCTGAATGAGCGGCTCGACCGTGCCGAGTTCGTTGACGCGCCGCTCGATGATCTGGATCGATTGGTCGACCGCCTGGCGCACCCGCTCGAGGATGGCCGGATCGGTCAGCGTCAACCGGTAGAGCCCGCCGCCCCCTTCGGTGATGTCGACGTTATTGTGGCCGGTGGCGGTCAGGATGCCACCGAGCGGGTGCGACAGGGTCTGCAGCTTTTGCTGCGCCTCGCCGGAATTTTGGCCTTCGCGGATGCGTACCTCGACGCTATTGCCGCGCACGACCAGGCCGGTATAGCCGATGCGCGCCTCGCGCAGCACGCGCCGCACGTCATCGCGCAACGTCTCCAGAAGTTCCTTGCGCACAGCGCCGCTATCGACCTCGAGCAGGATGTGCGAGCCGCCTTGCAAGTCGAGACCGAGCACGATCTGCCGCTGTGCCCATTTCGGCCAGCTCTCGACCCATTTTGACGGCAGGAAGTTGGGGATCGCGAACGAGCAGATGACGAACACTGTGAGCAGAATTGCCACCACTCTCCAGCGCGTAAAATACAGCATGGTGTCCCGACTTCGGTTGCGAACGATGAAGCGACGGCTAGCTGGCCGCCGCTTCATCCTTTACCGGTTCACCCTTGGCGCGCACGTCGGAGAGCATCTGCCGCAACTGGCGAATGCGCACGTTGTCCGCGATCTCCATCTCGATCTGGTCGTCGTCGATCACCTTGGTGACCTTGCCGACGAGCCCGCCATTGGTGATAACGGTGTCGCCCCGCCGTATGTTCTTGACCATTTCCTGGTGCTGCTTCGCGCGCTTCTGCTGCGGACGCAGAATCAGAAAATACATAATGACGAAAATCAGGACGAACGGCAGCAGCGACATCAACATGCCGCCTTCGCCGCCGAGTGGAGAGGCCCCTTGGGCAAAGGCGGTGGATATGAACATCTCGGTCGTTCCTCGCTAAAGGTGGCGCGGCGGCCCGAAAGCGGCTGTAAGAGCCCGCGCCTACGCTGCAATTCGGCGCGGACTATAGCGGCCGCCCGCCCAATTGCAACGCCGCGCAGGGCCCGGAAACCGGCCATTTTGGCCCATTTCTCGCACCGCCCGCTTGCGGGTCCATCACGGTCCGGGTAAGAGCGAGCCACGTTTCGAGAACGGTTGCCATGGCGAAGCCCAAGTCCAAATCCAAGTCAACTTCGAAGTCGACATCGAAGCCGGCATCCAAGTCCAAACCGGCGCGTGGCGCCAAGCCAAAATCCGCCGGCAAAAACGAGCAGGCGCCCGACCTATTCGCGCGCATTGCCGACGCGCTGGACCGGCTGGCACCGCCGGCCGCCTTGGCTCCCGATTTCTCGAACGCCGATGCCTATGTCTGGTATCCGGACGGACGCCGGCTTGCGCCGGTTAAACGCGTCAACCGCGTCGAGATGTCGCTGCTAAAGGGCATCGATCGCGTCCGCGACGTCCTGGTGGAAAATACCGAACGCTTTGCCAAAGGACTTTCCGCCAACAATGCGCTGCTGTGGGGGGCGCGCGGCATGGGCAAGTCATCTTTGGTCAAAGCTTCGCATGCGGCGGTCAACCGCACCTTTGCGCGCGGCAGCGAAGATGGCCCGCTCAAGCTGATCGAGATCCACCGCGAGGACATCGAAAGCCTTCCCGACTTGATGGCGCTGATCCGCGACGCCCGCTACCACTTCATCATTTTCTGCGACGATCTTTCGTTCGACACCGACGACACCTCCTACAAGTCGCTCAAGGCGCTTCTGGAAGGCGGCATCGAAGGCCGCCCGGACAACGTGATCTTCTACGCCACGTCGAACCGGCGCCATCTCTTGTCGCGCGATATGATCGAGAACGAGCGCTCGACGGCGATCAATCCGGGTGAAGCCGTCGAGGAAAAAGTATCGCTGTCCGACCGCTTCGGCCTTTGGCTCGGCTTTCACCGCTGCAGCCAGGACGAATACCTCGCCATGATCGACGGCTACCTCAAGCACTTCAAGATCAAAACCGAGCCGGAAGCCCTACGACGGGAAGCCCTGGAATGGGCGACCACACGCGGCGCACGATCGGGCCGCGTTGCCTGGCAATTCATCCAAGAGCTGGCCGGACGACTGGGCGTGCCGTTGAAAGAGTAACCTCAGGCGCCGCCGAGATACTTGGTCGGATCGACCGGCGCCGAGCCTTTGCGAATCTCAAAATGCAGCTGAGGTGAAGTCACGTTGCCGGTCTGGCCGGCATGCGCAATCACCTGCCCGCGCTTGACGGTATCGCCACGCTTGACCAGCAAATCGCTGGCATTGGCGTAGGCCGACACATAGCCGCCGGAATGGCGCACCAGCACGAGATTGCCGTAGCCTTTGAGCTCGTTGCCGGCATAGGCGACGACGCCATCTTCGGCCGCCTTGATTGGCGTGCCAGCCGGCACCGCGAGATTGATGCCGTCGTTCTGCGTACCGTTCGAGCGCGGTCCGAAGCCCGCAATGATGCGTCCCTTCACCGGCCAGCGAAATGTCGGCATGCCGCCCGCGGGTTCGACTTTATGGACGATGCTTTCAGTCGGATGCGCGTCGGGCTTGGCAATACGCGCCGTCTGCGCCGGTTGAACGCTGGCGACTTTTTTCTCGACCGCGACGGTGCGCGGCTGCGCGACTTTCGGTACGGGCGCTTGCCGCGAACCCACGACTTGACCACCGGGGATCGACAACCGATCGCCGAGCTTTAGGCGGCTATAAGGCTGAAGGTGATTGGTGCGCGCCAAGTCGCCGAGCGACACGCCATAGTGGCGCGCAATCGACATCAAGCCCTCGCCTTGCGCAACCACATGGACGTGCCCGCCAGCGCGCCGCGGCGCCGAAGCAGTCGATGCAGTCGATGCAACGGGCGCAGCCGGTGCCGCAGCAGCCACCGCGCGCGGTGCGGTATCGTAGACGTAATGGGGAATGACAAGCCGCTGGCCGGGCCGGATTGATGCCGGGTTAGTGATGCCGTTGGTTTGCATCAGCGCCGCCAGCGGCACATTGTGACGGCGTGCAACGACGGAAAGCGTTTCGCCGTAACCGAGCGTTACCGGCTTACCGCCGTCCCAGGTCCAGTGCCCCCGCGGTTGCGGCGGCGGCGCCGGCTTATATTGCGGAGCCGGCTTTTGTTGCGACACCGAGCCGGTCACGTCGGAATTCCTTTGCGGTGGCCGATAGGCGGCAAAACCGCGATCGCCATACGCGACGCCATTCCTTGCGGCGACCGTTTCCGGACGGCTCGGCGCCGGCAAAGGCTGCGACACGACGGTATGCCCTGTCGCCGGGCGCGACGAGACCGAACCGGTCACCTCGCGCGAGGGCGCATGGCGGTTGGATGCGAATGGATTGGAATCGAAGCGCGCTGAATTCTCACAACCGGCAACAGCAACACCGATCAGAGCGAACACTGTAACCCGCGACCAAACACGCAGGCGAGACGGCACCATTAGGCGCGGCATGTGGTTACTCACTCATACGCACAATGACTAGAGTTCGAAATAAAGCAGGAGCCAGTAAACAAGCTTTTAAGAATTAGCGGACAGTTACGCGCGCAAACGAGTCTGGTAAAAATGTCACAGTTCTTTCGCTTGCCCTGGCAACATCGGCACGAAACGCACCGGAATCAGATCTTCGCGCGCCAGCCCCGTTTGCGATTTGGTAATCTTGATAATGTGTTGTGTTTTATCGTGCGGCCCAACCGGCAGCACCATGATACCCTCATCGTCCAATTGATCGACGAGCGTTTCCGGCACCTGCTCGGCCGCGGCGGTGACCATAATACGGTCGAACGGTGCTTTGTTCGGCACGCCGAGGAACCCGTCACCAACCACGACCTCGACATTGTCGTAGCCAAGCACGGACAGCCGCTCACGCGCCTGTTCGGCAAGCGTGCGATATCGCTCGACGGTGACGACCTCGCGCGCGAGCCATGACAGCACTGCGGCTTGATAGCCGGAACCGGTACCGATTTCGAGCACGCGGTGGTGCGGGCGAACGGCAAGCTTCTCGGTCATATAAGCGACGACATAGGGCTGGCTAATGGTCTGCCCGCAAACGATCGGCAGCGCATGGTCCGCATAAGCCCGCGCGGCGAAACCTGATTCGACAAATTGCTCGCGCGGCACTTCGTCCATGGCGCGCAAAACTGCCTGGTCGGAAATTCCCCGCCGGCGCAATGCCAGCAGGAACTCCATACGGCGGGCGTCCTGTACGTCTTGACCCACGGCGGCAAACGCCTCCCCCTCACCGCCGCATTTTTAGCATGTTTACGACCGATTCCTGTAGCATGACACGACACGGGCGAACCGACGGAGCCGGTCGCGAGAGCGCGCTCCAACGCGGGGACCTTTGAATGACGCAATCCACACAAGCGCAGAACGGCGTGCTCGTCGTCGAAGACGAATACCTCATCCGAATGCTGCTCGAGGACATGCTGGCCGATCTCGGCTATGCCGTCGCCGGCGCCGTCGGCAGCATTGCCGAAGCGCGTGACCTTGCCGCCAAGGCTGAATTCGGCGTCGCCATCCTCGACGTCAATCTCGACGGGGAGGAGATCTTCCCGGTTGCCGACATTCTTGCGGAACGCGGCCTGCCCTTCGTGTTCGTCACCGGTTATGGCGAACGGGTGCTGCCTGATCGCTATCGCGATCGTCCGACATTGCAGAAACCGTTTCAGGCCAACCAGCTCGACGTAGCGCTCAGCGGCTTGCTCGCTCGAGTCTAGTCGAACACATCCGCCAGCCTGGTCATGAACGGCTCGTCGGTTAAATCGAGCCGCAGTGGCGTCACCGATATGCGCATCTCGTTGAGCGCTGCGAGATCGCTGCCTTTCGCCGCGCCCGCCATGCCGCCACGCCCGAACGCAATCCAGTAATAGGGATTGCCACGGCCGTCGTGACGGGCATCGATCCGCAGCAGTTCCTGGTCGCGCTTGCCCTGCACCGCGACGGCGATACCGGCGACTTCGTCGGGGGCACAATCCGGAAAATTGATGTTGACCAGAACATCGCGCGGCATGCCGGTCTCGAGGATGCGGCGAATGACGTCGGGCCCGTGCTTGATCCCCGTGTCCCAGTATGGGTTGCGCTTGGTGGTGAAGGCGTACGCCTGCGACAGCGCAAACGAGGGAATGCCGAGCACCGTTCCTTCCATGGCACCGGCGACCGTGCCGGAATAAGTGACGTCCTCGGCGCAGTTGCGCCCGCGGTTGACGCCGGACAGGACGAGGTCCGGCATGTCTTTCAGGATGTGGCGCGCGCCCATGATCACGCAGTCGGTGGGCGTGCCCTTGACCGCGAAATGCCGCTCGCCGACTTCGCGCAGCCGCAGCGGATCGTTGAGCGAAAGCGAGTGCGACACGCCCGACTGGTCGGTCTCCGGCGCCACGATCCAGATGTCGTCCGACATCTGCCGTGCGATCGCCTCACAGGCATTCAGGCCCGGCGAATGAATGCCGTCGTCATTGGTGATGAGGATACGCATTACGCCCGTTCGATCTTGGTCATGCCACCCATATAGGGCTTGAGCGCCTCCGGCACGACGATCGAGCCGTCTTCCTGCTGGTAAGTCTCCATCACCGCGATCAGCGCGCGGCCGACGGCGACACCAGAGCCGTTGAGGGTGTGGACGTGGCCTTTGACCTTGCCATCCTTGCCCTTGTAGCGCGCATTCATCCGCCGCGCCTGGAACTCGCCGCAATTCGAGCAGGAGGAAATCTCGCGATAGGCGTTCTGGCCCGGAAGCCAGACCTCGATGTCGTAGGTCTTCTGCGCGGCAAAACCCATATCGCCGGTGCTTAGCGTGACCACGCGGTAATGAAGGTCGAGCTTCTTCAGGATCTCCTCTGCACAGCCAAGCATGCGCTCGTGTTCGTCCTTGCTTTTGTCCGGCGTGGTGATGGAGACGAGCTCGACCTTGGTGAACTGGTGCTGGCGGATCATGCCGCGGGTGTCCTTGCCGGCCGCCCCCGCCTCGGCGCGGAAGCAAGGCGTACAGGCGGTCAACCGCATTGGCAGGCTGTCCTCCTCCACGATCAACTCGCGCACCAGATTGGTGAGCGGCACTTCCGCGGTCGGGATCAGCCAGAGCTTCGACGCGTCGAAGAATTTAATGAACAGCGCTTCCTGAAAGATGTCCGCCATGGGCGAAAGCTGAATGTCGGTGCCGAGCTCCCTGATGAGCGCAGTGTTGGCAGCGAAGAACTGGTCGTCGACGAATTTTGGCAGTTGCGCGGTGCCGAACATGGTGGCGTCACGCACCAGTAAAGGCGGATTGATCTCGGTATAGCCGTGCTGCGCGCTCGTGTGCACGTCGAGCATGAATTGCCCGAGCGCGCGCTCCAGCCGCGCCAGCCCTTTCTGCAAGACGACGAAGCGCGCGCCTGACAATTTAGCGGCGAGCTCGAAATCCATCATGCCGAGCGCCTCGCCCAGATCATAATGCTGCTTGGGCGCGAACGCGTAGTCGCGTTTCTTTCCGGATTTATGACGCTCGACATTGCTGTCGGCATCCGCGCCGTTGGGCACGTCGTCGGCCGGCAAATTCGGAATCTGCGCAAGCTGCATGTTGAGCGCGGCGCTGGCGTTCTTTTCCTCCGCCTCCATCAACGGGATGGACGACTTGAACTCGGCGACCTCGCCCATCAGCCTTTGCGCCGTCGCGTCGTCTTTCCTGGCTTTGGCCTGACCGATTTCCTTTGACGCCACATTGCGTCGCGCCCGCGCCTCTTCCAGCTTGGCGATCAGCGCGCGGCGCGTCTCGTCGAGCGCCAAGAGCCGCTTCGCCATAGGTTCGAGGCCGCGCCGCGTCAGCCCTTCGTTGAAGGCGCCGGGATTGTCGCGAATCCATCTGATGTCGTGCATGGCGGGGCTTCTCAAAACCTGCCCAAACTCAAGCCAGGACAGGGATGCCCCGGCATAAAGCCGGGCATGACGGTGTCAAGTCCGGTTCTCTACTCTGCCGCGCTGCCCGAGGAATCGGTCGCGGCGGCGGCCGCCGCGGCCGTCCGTGCCTTTTTCTCGACCAAGCGCACCGACCAGATTGAGCCCTCGTAAAGCAGCAGCAAAGGCACTGCCAGCGACATCTGGCTGATGATGTCGGGCGGGGTCAGCACCGCAGCCAAGACGAAAGCGCCGACGATGAAGTAGCGGCGTTTTTCCCTAAGCTGCTGAGAGGTGACTACCCCGATCCGGCCGAGCAGCGTGAGGACCACCGGCAATTGAAACGCCACGCCGAAGGCGAGTACCAGCGCCATCATCAGCGAGAGATATTCGCCAACCTTGGGCATCAGCGAAATCGAAGCATCGGAAGCGTCGCCCGGCTGCTGCATGTGTAACGAAAAACGTACCAGCATCGGCAGCACGAGAAAATAGACGACCGTTGCGCCCATGGCGAAGAAGATCGGGGTCGCGATGAGATAGGGCAGAAACGCCTTGCGTTCGTTGCGATAAAGCCCGGGCGCGACGAACATATAGATTTGCGCGGCGACCACCGGAAACGACAGGAACGCGGCGCCAAACATCGCGAGCTTCAATTGCGTAACGAAGTATTCCAAAAGCGCCGTGTAGATGAATTTCGAATTCTCCGCGCCCGCCACCCACACGAATGGCCAAACCAAAACGTTGTAGATGTCCTTGGCGAAGATAAAGCACAGGACGAACATCGCGCCGAAAGCGAGCACGGCTTTGATCAGCCGCGAGCGCAGCTCGACCAAGTGTTCCATCAAGGGCGCCTTGGTGGACTCGATGTCCTCGTGGCTCATGTCTTGCCCCTGGCTTTCTTCGGCGCAGCCTTGGGTGCCTTTTTTGGTGCCGTCTTGGATGCCGCTTTGGGCGCCGCCTCAGACGGCACATCGGCAGGTGCCGGTTCGCTTTCGCTTGTCGGCGTTGTCGTCTCAGGTAGCGACTTTTCGGCTGTTGTTTCCGGAGCAGCTTCCGAGGCCGCTTCTGTCTCCGGCGGAGCCTCGATTTGGGGCGGCTCCGGTTTCGCCGGCTCTGCCATGCCGCCATCATTGTCGATGTCGGCGAGCGGATCGAAGCTGGTTGCGTCGGTGACGGCCGTCTTTAAGTCGTCGGCCTGCTTCTTGAGGTCTGAAAGCTCGGCTTCGCGCAGCGCTTCCTGGAATTGGCCCTGGAATTCATTGGCCATACGCCGGACTTTACCCATCCAGTGGCCAACCGAACGCATCACGGTCGGCAGCTCTTTCGGTCCAATTGCGATTAGCGCAACAACGCCGATGAGGACGAGCTCGCCCCAACCAAGATCGAACATGGATTAGTCAACTCCACGGCGCCGGTCCCCGCGACTGTGTCGGCCGCCCTTCCCGCGCCGCCGCGGTAACGTTTAGGAGCGAGCGCTCTCGGTCTGCCGTTCGGCTTCTGCCTTCGGTGCAGCGCTGCTACCTTCAATGCTTTTTACCGGCTCGTTCGAAGCCGTCTTTTCGTCCTCGGCCATGCCTTTCTTGAAGGCCTTGATGCCTTGGGCGAAGTCGCCCATCAAAGACGAAATCTTGCCTCGCCCGCCAAACAGGACCATCACGACCAAAAGAACGATGATCCAGTGCCATATACTCAATGAACCCATCGGCAAATCCTCCGCAGCGACGGGCATGCAACGCTCGTCCCGCCTCGTTTGAGGTTGAAACTAGGCCCCGGTGACGGCAAAAACAAGGACTTCGGCGCGTTAAATCGTTGCGCGAGGTCGCGCCAAGCCGTTGGATTTACCTTAATTTCGCCGCCGTTACGGCTCGTTGCCTTCGGGCTTGGGAGCAAGACCAAAATCGAGATCGCCGGGCTCGAGCGGGTCCTCGTCGTCGCGCAAGGTCGTCTCGTCAGATGGCATCGGCACCGCAAATCCGGGCGGCAAATTGCCTTCCAGGAGACCGGCACCCTTGAGCTCGTCGAGACCCGGCAGGTCGGCAACCTCCTCCAACCCGAAATGCGATAAAAACGCTTCCGTAGTTCCATACGTAATGGGCCGGCCCGGCGCCTTGCGCCGGCCGCGCGGACGGATCCAGCCGGTCTTGAGCAGCACATCGAGCGTGCCGGCCGCCGTCACCACGCCACGGATTTCTTCAATCTCGGCACGGGTCACCGGCTGGTGATAGGCGATAATCGACAGGGTTTCGACGGCGGCGCGTGAGAGTTTGCGCGTCTCGATCGTCTGCCTGGTCAACAGCCAGGACAAATCGTCGGCCGTCCGGAATGTCCACTTCTTGCCAATGCGCACCAAGTTGACGCCGCGAGATGCGTATTCGGCCTTCAATTGCGCGAGCGCCTCGCGCACGTTGACGCCGTCGGGGAGTTGCTTGGCGAGCGTCGCCTCATCGAGAGGCTCGGCCGCGGCGAACAGCAAGGCTTCGAGCAGGCGCAATTCTTCGGCACGCGCAGCCGGTTGCTCCGGCGGCGGCTCATTGTTTTGGACAACCACCAGCTTCTTGGCCACGCTCGACATGGACCGGTCCTCCTTATGCGTTTTTTTGCGCGTCATGCGTCGCAGCACTTCCATTCGCTCCGATACGCTTGCGCATATAGATCGGCGCGAACGACTCTTTCTGATGAATTTCCGCCCGGCCTTCGCGCACCAGTTCGAGCGCGGAGGCGAAGGAGGACGCAAACACCGTGGCCGCCATTGCTGGCTCGACCACATACGCGATCAGGAACTGGTCGAGTTGCGCCCAATCGGATGTCTGCCCGATTAATCGATCGAGCGCGGCACGCGCCTCGGCCAGCGACCACACCGACCGCTTTTTGAATTGCACGCGCGAAAGCGCGGTTTTCGAGCGCTGCGTCGCATAAACGGACAACAGATCGTACAGCGTTGCCGTCCATTCCGGTTGCTTGATCTCGGCGATCGGCTCCGGCGCGCCGCGTGAAAAGACGTCGCGATTGAGCTGCGGCCGTCCCATCAGCCGCGACGCCACTTCGCGAAAGGCTTCCAGGCGCCGCAAGCGATAGGCCAACGCCAGCGCCATGTCTTCGGCGCTCGGTCCCTCCGCGGGAGCGGCCTCCGGCAACAATAGCCGCGACTTCAAATAAGCCAGCCACGCCGCCATCACCAGATAGTCGGCGGCAAGCTCCAGCCGCAGTTTGCGCGCGGCCTCAACAAAGGCGAGGTATTGGTCGGCCAGCGCCAATATCGAAATCTTCGAAAGATCGACCTTCTGTTGGCGCGCCAGCATCAACAGCAAATCGAGCGGGCCTTCGAAGCCCTCGACGTCGACGATCATCGCCGGCTCGCCAGTGGCGCGGTCTGCTTCAAGCGTGTTGTTGAATTCGTCGCTCATGACACCGTCACCTGCTGTGGCTGGCCGCCGATCATGCGCGAAAAAATCGCACGCGCCTGTTTCACATCGAACTCTTCAGGCGCCGTGCGCTGCGCCAACGCTTTATCCGCTCGCTCTGCCGCCTGACCTTGCAGCTCCGGCACCACGCCGGCGACCGCACTCATCTCGGCAAGGTCGCCGTTGCAATGGAGAACGACATCGCAGCCGGCAGCGAGCGCAGCCGTGCTGCGTTCGGCCAGGGTACCAGACAAGGCGCCCATCGAAATATCGTCACTCATCAGCAAACCCCGAAACCCGATAAAGTCCCGAATCACATCGCGCACCATTTTGACTGAAGTCGTGGCCGGCGCGACGGGGTCGATTGAGGAAAACACAACATGTGCAGTCATGCCGAGGGGCAAGCCGGCGAGCGGCCGGAATGCCGCAAAATCGGTGGATTCCAGGGTCTCGCGGTCGGTATCGACCGTCGGCAACCGGTGATGACTATCCGCCGTGGCGCGGCCGTGACCCGGCAGGTGCTTGAGCACCGGCAGGACTCCGCCGGCCATAAGCCCCTTGGCGATGGCGCCCGCAATGGCCGCCACCTTGCCCGGTTCGCTTCCGTAAGCCCTGTCTCCGATCACGGGGTCGCCATCAGCCGCCGGAACGTCAGCAATCGGCAGACAGTCTACGTCGACACCAATGCTGGCGAGATCCGACGCGATCAGGTGGCCGGCCAATCGCGCGGCCGCGGTCCCCGCCGCGGGCTCCCGGTCATAAAGTTTCCCGTAGCGTGCGCCTGGCGGATAAGCGGGCCAATGCGGAGGCCCAAATCGCTGCACGCGGCCTCCTTCCTGATCGACCAAAATGGGCGCTTGCCAGCCAACGATATCACGAAATGAAGCCGCAAGTGCAGAGACTTGCTGCGGTGTGCTCACATTCCGCTTGAAGACAATCATCCCCCAGGGCTGGGCTTCGCGCAAGAATGCCCGTTCGTTGGCGGAAATGGCCAATCCCGCCAGGCCGGTAATGAAAGCGCGTGCAGGCATCCGCGCGGATTAGCCCGCGCCGCCCGAAAGGGTCAAGCTTTCGGCCGCTAAATCCTCTGGATGATGCAATTGCCGCCGGCCGCTTTCAGGTTGGAGCACAACTGGCTCGCCTCTTCGGCGCTGCCGAAGGGGCCAACCATGGCGCGGTAGTAGACGCCCTTGGCGCCCAGATCGACGCGGCGGATCAGCGGCGAGCGGCCGCCAAGTTGTTGCGGAAATTTTGCCTGCAGGCTGTGGAACGAGGCCTGCGCATCGGCCTCATTGTGCCGCGAGGAAATCTGCACCGCATAGCCGCCGGAGGCGGCCGCTGCCGGCGCAATCGACGCCGGTGCTTGACGCGCTGGCGCGGACCGCGCAGGCGCCGTCGGCGTTGGCGGAGCAGACGCCGTTCGCACCGGCCGTTGCGGCGCCGGCGCGGCAGTGTTCGGATTGAGCGAGAGCGGCGCATTGCCCGATGGCGGTGCGCGTCTAGCCGGCGCGGGTTCTACGCGCGCGACCTGCTGACGCGGTGGCGGTGGCGCCTGCGTTACCCGTGGAGCCGGGGTTGGCGTTGGTTGCGCGCGTGCCGCAGCAGGTGCGGCATTCGCTACCGACCCTTGCGTCGGAGCACCGATATCGCTGGGACGAATGGCGATGGTGTGGATCTTCTTCGGTTCGACACCGATCACGCCACTTCCCAATGCGGCCTGCGGCGCTCCGCTTTGGGGCATGACCGTTCCGGAGGGCCTGTCCTTGACGTCGATTGGTTGCTCTTGGCGCGACACAACCTTTTCGTTTTGGCCGTTCCCGACGCGGTCGTAGATCAACTTGCCGCTTTGCGGATCCTTGCTCTTGGCAGCCGGGACCACCTTGCTCGGAGTCGCGTCAGCCTTAATCACCGGCGGCGGGCCGGATTTCGCGCCCGAGGAGCCAAAAACCATGCGATAGCCGAAGGCGCCGGCGGTGCCGATTACGGCGAGCGCGAAAACCGCTGCGATCGCCATGACGCCGATGCGCCGGCGCGGCGGCACATCGTCGTAGTAGTGCTCATCCTCGGCGCCGAGTTGATTGTTGTTCGGAAAGAACGGCGCTTGCTCGTATCCCGGCGGCGTCATCTCGCCGCCCTGCCCCGAAACGATGCCCTGCGCATAAGGTTCGCTCGCGTAGTCGGTCGAAGCGTAGTCCTGCTGCTCGAATTGCGTGGACGGCGGCGGCGCGGACGGCGGCGGGAAAGGCGCAGCCCCGACCGGCGGCGGCGCGTAGCGCGGATCGTCATATCCCTGCGCAGGATCGTAGGCAGGAGCCGAATCGTAGATTGGTGCGGCAGCCTCATGCATATCGCGCGCGCTCAGCGGCGCGTAGTTGGCGACCGGCGCGGCCGTAGGCACGCCGGGCGCACGGTCGCCATTGTGGCCGTATTCGGCGAAGGGATCATTCTGCCCGATCAGCCGGGCAAGCTCGGCAAGCGGATCGCCAGAGGACGCGGAGCTTTGGCCCGAAGCGCTACGCACCGGCGGCTGGCTGGCACGGAAAGCTCGCTGAAATTGTTCGTCCGCCATTCGATCCCCGGATTCGTCTGCAGCCCGCTTTGCATATGAGCCGACAAGACCGCGACCCACGCGGTCAGATCGCCAAATTATCGCATTTCTTGCGGCGCTTCGACCCCGAGGACAGCAAGTCCCGAGGCCAGCACGGTCGCGACCCCCTGCACCAGCGCGAGCCGCGCCATGGTTCTTTCTCGATCATTCTGGATAATGAAGCGTAAATGAGGCAAGTCCTTTCCCCGCGTCCAGTGCGCATGAAAATCGCTTGCTAATTCATAGAGATAGAAGGCTATCCGGTGGGGCTCATGAGCCGCGGCGGCGGCTTCCACCAGGCGCGGAAACAGGGCAATCCGGCGCAAAATGGCGAGTTCCCCAGAGTCATTTAAAAGTTCCAGTTTTGCCTGCGTAAGAAAGCCGACTCGCTCGCCCGCCGTCTCGGGCAGGTCGGGCACGTCCGCCTTGGCGTTGCGGAAAACCGACTGCGCCCGGGCGTGGCCGTACTGGACATAGAACACGGGGTTTTCCCGGCTCGCCTCGATGACCTTGGCGAGGTCGAAATCGAGCACGGCGTCGTTCTTGCGATAGAGCATGTCGAAGCGCACGGCATCGCGCCCGACTTCGCCGACCACTTCGCGCAAGGTGATGTAGTCGCCGGCCCGCTTCGACATCTTCACCGGCTCGCCGGCGCGCAGCAGCCGCACCAACTGCACCAGCTTGATGTCGAGGGCGGCCTTGCCATCGCTGACGGCTTTGACAGCGGCCTGCATGCGCTTGATGTAGCCGCCGTGGTCGGCGCCCCAGACGTCGATCAGATTGAGGAAGCCGCGTTCGACCTTGGATTTGTGATAGGCGATGTCGGTCGCGAAATACGTGTAACTGCCGTCCGATTTCTTGAGCGGCCGGTCGACGTCGTCGCCGAAATCGGTGGCCTTGAACAGGGTCTGTTCGCGGTCTTCCCAGTCCTCGGTGGCACCGCCCTTGTCACGTCCTTTGGGCGGCGGCAAACGGCCCTCGTAAACGTGACCCTGTTTGCGCAGCCATTCGATGGTGGCGCCGACTTCGTCCGTCGGTCCGGCGTCGACCGGAACCGGCGCGGACGGATCGGGTTTCTCGCCCTCGATCAGACTGCGTTCGGAAAAGAAGACATCCGGCACGATGTTGAGATCCATGAGATCGTTGCGGATCTCCGCCATCATCATATCGGTCGCGCGCCGGCGCACGATCGGCAGCCACTCCTCCTCCGGCATGGCGGTGAGCTTGAAGCTGTAATCGGCGGCGAGTTCGCCGCCGCATTCGCGCAGATAGTCGCCGGGATATAGTCCCTCGGGGATTTCGCCAATATTCTCGCCAAGCGCCTCGCGGTAGCGCAGGTAGGCCGAGCGCGCGAGCACGTCGACCTGGGCGCCGGCATCGTTGATGTAATATTCGCGCGTGACGTCGTAGCCGGCATAATCAAGCAGCGTCGCCAGCGCATCGCCAAACACCGCGCCGCGGCCGTGGCCGACATGCAGCGGGCCGGTCGGATTGGCGGAGACGTATTCGACGTTGACCTTTTCGCGGCTGCCCATGTCGCTGCGGCCGTAGTCGTGGCCGAGCGTGAGCGCGAGTTTCAGTTCCTGACTCCAGACATACGGCTTGAGCGCGAGATTGATGAAGCCGGGACCGGCGACATCGACCTTCTCGACAGTCGGCTCGGCGCGCAGCGCAGCGGCGATCTTCTCGGCGAGATCGCGCGGCTTCTGCCCGGCCTCCTTCGCCAGCACCATGGCGGCGTTGGTCGCCATATCGCCGTGGCTGGCATCGCGCGGCGGCTCGACCACGATGCGTGAGAGGTCGGCGTTACCGACGAGCGGCGCGGTCGCCGCCTGCACACGGGCAAGCATGGCGGCGAAAAGGTGCTGGGATTTGCCGGCGGCGGACATGGTGGGGGTTGCGGGTAAGGGATTTTATGGGACGAGTCAAAGCATGGACTTCTGACGAATGCCGGATCGTTGTGCGGGGGCAATTGGCGCGCCGTGGCATCCCAAACCGCCCCGCATTGCGCCAGATCAATGAAACCTGCCGGCACCTGGCGGTTTATGCCAACAGGTTCACAAGCAGGAGCAGGTCATGTTCAAGATCGCCGCGCTGGTTTGGGTCATGGTCGGAACCGTTTTCGCCGGGATTGCCGTCATGACGATCCTGACCGTGCCGTCTTTGGCCACTCAGGATATGCGCCTCATTCCGGTCGGAGCCATTGCCGGATTCATCCTGGCGATTCCCGTCGCCTTCGTGGTCGCAAAACGGATGAGCCAGACCGCGCGGGGCTAGCACGCTCTATGGGCGCGTTTTAATAGCCCCCGCAGTTTAACCTAGACCGCGCCCCACACCTCCCGGGCGGTCTCCACCACCAGTTTCAGCTTGCGCCACTCATCGTCGATGGAGAGCTTGTTGCCGAGGATGGTGCTGGCGAAACCACATTGCGGACTGAGCGCCAGTTGATCGAGCGGCACGACCTTGGCGGCCTCGTCGATGCGCCGCTTCAGTTCGTCCTTCGATTCCATGTCAGGCTTCTTGCTTGTGACGAGGCCGAGCACGGCGATCTTGCCGTCGGTGAGGTAGCGCAACGGCGCAAACGTGCCGGCACGCGGGGAATCGTATTCGAGGAAGAAGCCGTCCACTTTGGTTTCGCCGAAGACGACTTCGGCGACAGGATCGTAGCCGCCTTCCGCCACCCAGGAGCTTTCGTGGTTGCCGCGGCACATGTGGATGCAGACCGTCATGTCGGCCGGTTTGCCGCGCAATGAATCGTTGATGAGCCGCACATAAAGCGCCGGCAGCGTGTCCGGGTCTTCGCCCAGGTTGCGGACAAAATCGCGCAGGTTTGGATCGCACAAGTATGGAAAGTTGGTGTCGTCGAGCTGGATATAGCGGCAGCCGGCGGCATAGAGCGCGGCGATCTCCTCACGATAGACCTGCGTCAAGTCCTCGAAGAACTGCTCGATGTCGGGATAGACCGCCATGTCGATTGCCTTGCGGCCGCCGCGAAAGTGCACGCAGGTCGGCGACGGGATCGGCTGCTTGCCGACAAGACCATTCTTGTCGGCGATCGGTTTCAGCGCGGCGAAATCGTCGACCGAGAGACTGCGGCTACGTTTGAGCTTGCCGTGCACCTCGAAACGCGGCGGTGAGAATTCGATGTCGCCTGTCTCGTTGTGAAACTTTGTCGGCAGGCCACCATGCATTTCGACGCCGTCGATTTTCTTCAGAAAATCGAGAAACCAGTGGCCGCGATGAAATTCGCCGTCGGTGCAGCTCTTGAGCCCAATTTTTTTCTGCATGACGACCGCCTCGTCGACGGCACGTTCCTCGATCTCCCACAGCGCCTCCGGTGTGATGTCGCCGCGCGCGCGCTGCGCGCGCGCATCGTGAATGGCCTGCGGCCGCAACAAACTGCCGACCACGTCCGCCTTGAAGGGAGGTTTCTTCCCGCTCATTTCCATTTCCTTTTTGCTCGTCGTTTAGCGGACGCGTTCTCGCAAGTCCGGCATCACCGCGAAAGGGCGTGCATCGCCGCGCGGTAACCAAAGACGATTGCCGGTCCCAACGTCGTGCCCGGCCCCGGATAGCTGCCGCCCATCACCGAGGCCATGTCGTTGCCACACGCATAGAGGCCCGGAATGGGCGCGCTGTCTGTGCCCAATACGCGCGCGTCGGCGTCGGTGGCAAGGCCCGTGCTCACGGCGATGTCGGCCGGCCATACGGCCATGGCATGAAACGGCGGCGTCGCGATCGGCCCAATGCAAGGATTGGGCATGTGAGCAACGTCGCCGTTGAAGCGGTTGAGCTCGGTTTCGCCCTTGGCGAAATCGACATCGATGCCGGTTTCGGCAAAGCCATTGTGGCGTTCCACGGACTTTTGCAATTGCGCGGCATCGACGCCGATCTTGTCGGCCAGCGCGGCAAACGTCGGCGCACTGAAGAGATAGCCGCTTGCCTCGAATTTCGCCGGATTGCCGTGGCCCGGATAGATCACCCCCAGGCCATAGGTCTTGAGAAAGACGGCGTCGCACACGAGCCAGGCCGGTATCGACGGCGTCGTCTTGTGGCTTTCGAACATGGCCAGCACAAAGTCATGATAGGAGCACGCCTCGTTGACGAAGCGGCGGCCGGCTGCGTTCACGGCGATCAAGCCGGGCTTGGCGCGGTCGAGCATGAAATGCGGGAAAAGTCCCTTGCTGCCGTCGGGCCGAGTCGTCACCGACGCCGGCGTCCACAAGCCGCTGGTGCAATGCTCGGGCGTAATCGCAGCACCGATGCGTTGGCCAAGGTCAAGCCCATCGCCATTGTTGCCTTCATAGCTCATGGAATGAACCGGCACCGGCTGCGGCATGAAGGCGGCGCGGAATTTTCCGTTGTGCGCGTATCCGCCGGTCGCCAGCACAACTCCTTTGCGCGCTGTCACCTCGATATCGCCTTCCGCCGTACGCAGCCGCGCGCCTGTCACACCGTTCCGATCGCCGGCGAGATCGACAATCCTGGCGTCGAACAGTACCGGCACGTTGCGTTTGCGCAGGCTGTAGTAAAGCCGCGCCACGAGCGCATTGCCCATCATGATGCGCGTGCCGCGCGGATAGCGTAGACGGTCTGTGAGATAGCGCGCGAACAGTTTCGCCGCATAGAGAAAATTGCCGAGCGAGCAAAACCGCCCGATCAACGGCGCGATGTCCGGCTTGCCGACCATCATGCCGCCGAACACCATGAACTCGGGAATGGGCGGACGCACGCGCCGGAAATCCACGCCCAGCAGCCGGCCGTCGAACGGCGCCGGTATGATAGCGCGGCCGGACACGGCGGCGCCCGGCATGTTGCTGCGATAATCGGGATGCGTGCCGCACGGGAGAAACTTCACCTCGCTGCGCGCGACAAGATAGTCGATAGCCTCCGGGCCGGTGCGCAAATACGCGTCGCGCAGCGCGCGGTTGGTGCCCTCGCCGATCAACGCACTCAAATATTTATCGGCCTCTTCGGCACTGTCGCTGTAGCCGGCGGCTTTGCTCTGGCTGTTGCCGGGGATCCAAACCGTGCCAGCCGATGTCGCGCCGGTACCACCGATCTGACCGGATTTCTCGCACAGCAGCACGTCGAGCCCCTCAAGCGAGGCGACGAGCGCAGCCGCCATGCCGGCGGGCCCCGCGCCCGCAATCAGCAGATCGACCTTCTTTGGAGTCAAAGACGTCAAATCAGGCTCAACAGCTCAGCTTGGCGAGATCGACATTGACCCGGCACCGGCTGGCAATCGCTTGGACCGCTGCGACGAAGTCGCGATCGCTTTCCAGGTCTTGCGCCTTCATGCCCGCAACGGCAGCGCGCGAAGGCTGCGCCATATTCAGCAGCGCGGCGCCCGAGTTCACAATCGTCAGCGCGCACAACAACGCCAGTACAGTCCTTGTCTTACGTGACATCGATCAATCTCCGTTGCACACCGAAGCCGCTATGATTTCGCGCTTTGCCGCACCGATCAAGGTGGGAGGCTCCCGATAGACCCCTATCGAAACTCCGGCGTTGTCTTGAAATAACGCGCGTGCTCAACGAGCGCGTAACGGTCGGTCATGCCGGCGATATAGTCGGCGACGCGGCGCGCGCGCACGCCGGCATCGGAAAAATCGACGCCGTCGCGCCATTCCGCCGGCAAATCGCTCGGATAGGCCGTGAAATGCGCATGTAGATCGCGCACGATGTCTTCGGCCGCATGCATCACCGCCATCACCTTGGCATGGCGGTACATGCGCGGATAAAGAAAGCCCTTGATGTCCTCATCAGCCGCAGCCATCGCCGGCGGGAAAGCGACCATCGCCTCGTCCGCGGTGCGCACGTCCTCGCTCGAGCGCGGGCTGTGGTCGGCCAGTCGTTTCCTGCTCTCGGCAGTGACGTCCTCGATCATGCGCGTGATGATGCGGCGCACCGTCTCGTGCGCGCGCCGCTGAGGATCGAGCTGCGGATAGTGCGCGTCGATCTCGCGCAGGATGTCGGCGACAAGCGGCACGCCCGCAATGTCATCCAAGCCGAACAGGTCGGCGCGCAAACCGTCGTCGATATCGTGGGCGTCATAGGCGATGTCGTCGGCGAGCGCGGCCACTTGCGCCTCGGCGCCGGAATACGACCACAGTTCGAGATCCTGGATGCGCGAATAGGCAAGAATGGGCGCCGGCACGCCCTGCTCGACATAGCGGCCGGTGGCGTTGCCGGCGCGATCGGTGAGCGCGCCGTTGTGCTTGACCATGCCTTCCAGCGTCTCCCAGGTCAGATTGAGGCCATCGAATTGCGCGTAACGGCGCTCGAGCGCGGTCACGACGCGTAATGCCTGCGCGTTGTGATCGAAGCCACCGAAAGCGCGCACGCAGGCATCAAGCGCGCGCTCGCCGGCATGGCCGAAGGGAGGATGACCGAGATCGTGCGCGAGCGCAGTGGCTTCGGCGAGGTCCTCGTCAAGCCCAAGCGCGCGGGCGAGCGAGCGCGCGATCTGGACCACTTCGAGGGTGTGGGTGAGCCGGGTGCGATAGTGATCGCCCTCATGATAGACGAACACTTGCGTCTTGTAGGCGAGCCGCCGGAAGGCACTCGAATGGATGACCCGGTCGCAATCGCGGCGGAAATCGTTGCGCGAGGGGCTCGGCGGCTCGGCGTACAGACGCCCGCGACTGTGCATCGGATCGGCCGCATAAGGCTCACGCGAAATGGGTGTGGAAATCGCCATTGTGGGCTCTTTTCACTCGATAAATGATTTTATCCGAAAACCGGTGGCCATCCCCGATCACGTCGAGAGCAAGCTTTTCGGCATCATTTGCCAGCATTGACCTTGTCGTCCGGCGCACTTAACTAGTTGAGACGGGCCCTGCCAATAGGAATACGGACGAAATGGGCGAAGCGGCGGTTACGGTCAGTGAGCGGGCGGCGCGGCGAATCGGCGAAATTCTCAAAGCCGAGCCGGTCGGCACCATGCTGCGCGTGTCGGTGGAAGGCGGCGGCTGCTCCGGCTTTCAATACAAGTTCGACATGGAGCAGGCCAAAGCAGACGACGACCTCGTAATCGCGCGCGAAGGCGCGACCGTGCTGATCGATCCCGTCTCGGTGCAATACATGGCCGGTTCCGAGATCGACTTCGTCGAGGATTTGATCGGCGCGTCGTTCAAGGTAAAGAATCCGCAGGCGACCGCGTCCTGCGGCTGCGGGACGAGTTTCTCGCTCTAAAGCACATACTCATAAGTCGAGATCAGTGAGCAGCGGTTGGACGGTGTCCGCCCTGCCCCTGAAAGCGGACATTCGGCGGCGTGAGCGGCAGGTCCGCTTTGGGCCAAAAGCAGCGCCGCACTAGACCATGATCCGATTAGATTGAATCGGATCATGGTCTAAATTCATCGATTTATCGCGCAATCTTACGGCGAACCGGTTCCCACTTCGCCGGATTGCGCTCTAGGGCGCGCGCAACAGCTCATCGATTGACCAATCCTCGGCGCTGACGCCGGCCAGTGCCTGCACGCGCTCCTCGTTGCTGGCGAGCTCGGCGGCGGTGCCTGAGTAAACGATCGCACCGTTGTCGATCACATAGGCGTTGTCGGCGATTTCCAGGCTCATGCGCGCGTTCTGCTCGACCAGCAGGATCGAAATACCCTCGGCGCGCATTTGCACGACGATGCGAAAAACTTCCCGTACGATGAGCGGCGCCAGGCCTTGCGACGGCTCGTCGAGAATAAGGAGTTTAGGATTGATGATCAGCGCGCGCGCAATCGACAGGATCTCCTGCTCGCCGCCGGAAAGCTGACGGCCCATATTCTGTTTGCGTTCGGCCAGACGCGGAAACAGCTGATAGATCCGCTCCAACGTCCAGGCGCCAGCGCGCTGAACCGGCACCTGGAGGTTCTCGTCCACCGTCAGATTCGGGAAAACACGCCGGCCTTCCGGCACATAGCCGACGCCAAGCGCGGCGATGTTGAACGGCGGCCAGCGGGTCGTGTCGTTGCCGAGGATCGTGACCTTGCCTTCGCGCGCCGGCGTCAAGCCCATGATGCTGCGCAGCGTGGTGGTTTTGCCGGCGCCGTTACGGCCGAGAAGCGTCGTGATCTTGCCTTCCGCGACGTCGAGACTGACATCGTCGAGAATGTGGCTCTTGCCGTAGAAGGTGTGAATGTGTTCGACCGTGAGCGCGCTCATGTCGCCTTCCCCAGATAAGCGACCTGCACCGCTTCATTCGCGGCGATCTCTTGCGGCGAGCCTTGCGCCAGCACGCGGCCCTGGTCGAGCACGGTCATCCGATCGGCAAGATGAAAGACCACCCGCATGTCGTGCTCGATAAGAACGATGGTGTAGCGGCTGTTGCGGTGAAGCCGGCGAATGAGCCCGGTGATCTCGTAGGTCTCCTGATCGCCCATTCCAGCCGTCGGCTCGTCAAGCAACAGCAACCGCGGCTTGAGCGCGAGCGCGGTCGCGATCTCGGTTGCGCGCTGATCGCCGTGCGAGAGTTCGCTCACAAGCCGGTCTTCGTTGCTCGAGAGGTCGGTCAATGCCAACACTTCATCGACATGCTTGTCGATCGCCGTGCTCTCGGCGCCGCTGATCCATGGCCGTAGCCGATAGCCGGCAGCGACTTCGGCGGCGATGCGCACGTTTTCGCGCACCGAGATCTCCGGAAATATTTCGGTAATCTGGAAGGTCCTCACCATGCCGCTCTTGACGCGGCGGTAGGCCGGCAACCGCGTCACATTCGTTCCGGCGAACACGATCTCGCCGTCGTCCGGCGAAAACATGCCGCTGATCAGGTTGAAGAAGGTCGTCTTGCCGGCGCCGTTCGGCCCGATCACGGCGTGCAATTCACCCGCCGATACGGACAGCGACACGTTGCTGACCGCGACCAGGCTGCCGAACGCCTTGGTGACGTTGCGGACGTCGAGCAAATTTTCGCCTTGTCCACTCAAGTGGTCGCGCCCCTCAATTTGAGCCACGACCCGGCGGTGTTGAGCAGATTGCCAAATCTCATGCCAAGCACGCCGCGCGGAAAAAACAGGACCACAAGGACGAAGGTCGCGCCGAGAAACGACATCCAGTTGGTGGTCATGCTCGACAGATAATCCTGCAGCACCACGAACACGGCGGCGCCAACCAACGGGCCCCAGAACGAACGCATGCCGCCAAGCACGACCATGATCACGATTTCACCGGACTGATTGTAGTTCAGCATGGTCGGGTCGGCGAAATTATTGAGCAGCGCGTTGAGGCCGCCCGCCAAGCTTACGAAAAACCCCGAGATCGCAAAAGAAAGCCAGATGTGCTGTTCGACCGGAATGCCGAGAAAGCGGGCTCGGCGCTCATTTTCGCGAATAGCCAGCAAAGTGTGGCCGAGCGGCGACCGCAGCAGGAATCCCATGATGGCCGTGGCGATGGCGAATACCGCCAGCACGAAGAAATAGAACAGCACGGAATTGTCGAGGATGTTGGCGGTCCACACGCCGAAATGCAGCGGCTGGCGCTTGAAGCCGGACAAGCCATCGTCGCCGCCGGTCAGACTGTGCCAGCGGAACGCGATGAAATAAAACACCTGGCCGAAGGCGATCGTCACCATCGCGAAATAGACACCGCGGCGGCGGGCAATGAGCGCACCCAAGAGCGCCGCGGCGACGCCGCCGAGCAAGGTGCCAAGCACCAAAGCCAGCGGCGTGCTGTTGGTCGCAAACTTGAGAGCGAGCCCGGTGCCGTAGGCACCAAGGCCGAAATAGGCGGCATGCCCGAACGACAGCACGCCGGTAAAGCCAAGCAGAAAATTGAGCGACATGGCGGCAAGGCCGAGAACCAGAACGCGGGTGCCGAGCGCGATGTAGCCGCCGGTAAACGGCAGCCAGTAGGGAACGGCCAGCAAGATCACCCAGATCGCCGACAGCACAATCAACTTGCGTTGCGCGGTACCCGTCATCATGACAGCAGCCCTTCCTCGCCGAACAGGCCGCGCGGCCGTATCAGCAGCACCACCGCCATCATCACGTAGATCACCGCTTCGCTCGCCGACGGCCAGAACACCGCGGTAAGGCCGGAGGCAACCCCGATCAGCAACCCGCCGAACAAAGTGCCCGGCAGGCTGCCGACGCCACCGATGATGATCGCAACAAAGCTCGGCATCAGCAGGCCCGCGCCCATGGTCGGCTCGAGGCTGAGCTGGCCGCCAGCCAACACGCCGGCGAGCCCCGCCAGGAAGATGCCGACGGCGAAATTCAATGTGCGCAAGCCGCGCACGTTGACGCCGAGCGAGGACAAAGTATCCAGATCGAAGGTGCCGGCACGAATGCGGATGCCTTGCCGGCTCATGCGCAGCAATAAAAACAGCCCGGCGACGACGGCTGCGGCGATCGAAACCATGAATAGCCGGTACCAGGTGATGAAAAAGAATTCGAGGCTGATCGGCCGCGTAAGCACATCCGGAACCTTGTACGGAAGCCCGGTCGCGCCCCAAACCGCGCGTGTCACGTCTTCAAATACGAACGCCAGCCCGAAGGTAAGCAACAAACTGTAAAGCGGGTCGAGGCGATAGAGCCGGCTGATCAGCACACGCTCGACCAGGACACCGAGCAAGGCGACCAGAAGCGGTGCGATCAGCAAGGCGGCCCAAAAGCCTACGACGGGCTCGATCGTGTAGGCGACGTAGGCGCCGAGGGCGAGAAAGCCGCCATGGGCAAAATTGATGACCCCGCTCAGATTCAAGATCAGCGACAGGCCCAGTGCCATCAGCACATAAAATGCACCGACGATGAGACCGTTGGTCACATTGAGCAGGAGCAGAGTGGTCATCGCGGCCCTCCCAGCAGGCGCAAGAACTTACGTATGTCGGCGGTCAACCGCAGCGGACCGATCGGCCAAGTCTCGCTATCGAGACGGGGTCGTGAGGACCACGACCCCGTCCAATAATGATGCGGCCTTTGCTAAGCTGCCCGCGCGCGGAGGCTCAACTCGGAAAAACGATCTTGCATCCGGTTTCGGACACCGGCCCAGCCGCCTTCTCGCCCGGAACCACCGCGCCGACACTGAACATATTGTCGGGATCGCCTTTGGCGTTGTGCGCCTCGCCGGCAAACACCGAGGCCATGAGCTCGTGATCGCCTTCGCGATAGAAGGGGGCACCCGGTTGAAGTGCGACCTCCGGCGGCAACTTGTAGCCCTGCATCGCGTGCGCGAGCTTGAAGCCGTCCACGGTCTTTTCCTGATTGGCCAGCCCGGCAAATGTCTGCACGGCAACGTAACCGAACCAGTTGCGCGCTGACGGCGCCTTGCCGCCGATCTTCGGTCGGATTTCGCTGACCCACTTCTTGACGTGCTCGTTGTTCGGCTGATCCCACCACCATTCCATCGTCCACCAGCCGACGCGCGCTTCGGCCGGAACGGCACGCAAGCTCTCGAGCTCGAATAGCGTGCCACCGACCGCCATTTCCTTGTTCAGACCAAATGCGGCGAACTGTTTCAGGCTGTTCACCTGGTCACCGCCACCCATCACGTCGATGAGCACTTTCGGTCCGTAAGCCTTGGCCTTGATGAGATAGGCCGAATAGTCGGCCGACCCGAGCGGCACCAGGTCGCCGGCAAACTCGCCGCCGGCCGCCTTGAGCTTCTTGACGAACGCCGCCTGAACCGAATGACCGTAGGCGTAGTCGGGCGTGAGGAAGTACCACTTTTTGCCAAACTTGTTCATTAGCGTGTCGGCGATCGCATTCACGCCCATCGTCGTCGTGTTGCAGACGCGGAACACGTTCCAGTGGCAGTGCGCGCCAGTGACGGCGTCGGCGTGACCGCCCGAAACGATATGAAGCTTTTTCTTCTCCGACGTGACGCCGGCCATCGCCAGCGCGATGCCGGAATTGACGTCGCCGATGATGCAGTCGACCGCATCGCGATCGATCAGCTTGCGGGTCTTTTGCACGCCGGTGCCGACGTTATTCGCAGAATCCTCGACCAGCAATTCGATTTGCCGCCCCAGCACGCCGCCGGTCTTGTTGACGTGTTCGACAGCAAATTTGGCGCCGGCGACTTCACTTTCCGCGATCGCCGCATAAACGCCGGTCAGCGGGTCGACCATGCCGAGCTTGATCGGCGTTTCGCCACGGGCACTGATGATGAACGGCGAGGCGATCTGCAGAGCGGCCGCCGCGGCGCCGGCTTTAAGGATCCCGCGGCGCGATAGACGGTTATTCGATGTTGGCTTGTTCATTGTTTCGTTCCTCCGAGGAATTTTCGTTTGTTATTTCTGGTCAAGCAACGCCGGGCTCATGCGCTCCTTTGTACCCAGCGACGAAGGCACAGTCGCAATGTAAAGTTTTGCCGATCGCTGGGCGGAAAGCAATTAATAAAACGGTGGTCCTGCAAGTCACGACAGGCGGCGGCGACAGGGATGGATATTGCCCAACCACAGCAGCACGTCCTCTTACGGAGCCTTGACCTGCGCACCCGTATTTCATTGCGAAAATGATGGGTTGCCGGGCCTCGCCGCCTTGCGGCGGCCGGCAATGACGAAAAGGCTTACTCCGCCGCCACTGCGGGCGGTGCTTCCGGCACTTCCTCGAGTTGCGGTTCGATGCGCCGCTTGATCAGTCTGTCGACGCGATCGAGATAGAGATAGATCACCGGCGTGATGTAGAGCGTCAAAAGCTGCGACAGCACCAGACCGCCGACCACCGCAACGCCGAGCGGCTGACGCAACTCGGCACCGGCGCCGGTGCCGACCGCGATCGGCAGAGCGCCGAAGATCGCGGCGAAGGTCGTCATCATGATCGGCCGGAAGCGCAAGCTCGCCGCCTCACGAATGGCGGCTTCCGCCGAGAGGCCGACGCGGCGGCGCTCGATGGCGAAGTCGATCATCATGATGGCGTTCTTCTTCACGATTCCGACCAGCATGACGATACCGATCATCGCGATCACCGACAGGTCCATCTTGAACAGCATCAGCGTCAGGATGGCGCCGATGCCGGCCGATGGCAGGCCCGAAATGATGGTGATCGGGTGAATGAAGCTCTCGTACAAAATGCCCAGCACCACATAGGCCGCAAACACCGCCGCCAGGATGAGAATGCCCTGCCCGCGCAAGGAATCCTGGAACACCTGCGCGGTGCCCTGGAAGCCTGTGGTGATGGTCGCCGGCAGGCCGGCATCCCCTTCCAGTTTGGTGATCGCATCCACCGCCTGGCCCAGCGCAACGCCGGGCGCCAGGTTGAATGAAATGGTCACCGCCGGCTGCTGGCCCTGGTGGTTGATTTGCAAGGGGCCGACCGTGGGCACGAAATGCGTCACCGCGGAGAGCGGAATGACGGTGCCGTTCGCGCTCTTCAGATAAAGCCGGTTGAGATCGGCCGGGCTCGCCCGGTATTCCGGCATGCTTTCCAGTATGACTTGATAGTCGTTGGCCGGCGTGTAGATGGTGGCGACCTGACGGGTACCGAAGGCGTTGTAGAGTTCCTGGCGCACCTGATCGACGCTGACGCCATAGACCGCCGCCTTCTCGCGGTCGACCTCGATCGTGATCTGCGGATTCTTGATATAGAGGTCGGTGGTGACGTCGAGCAGGCCGGGCAGCTTCGCGATCTTGTCGCGCATTTCCGGCGCCAGGCGATAAAGCGCTTCGGTGTCGTTGGATTGCAGCGTGTATTCGAACTCGCTCTTGCTCAAACGCCCGCCCAGCCGAATGTTCTGGATCGGCTGAAAGAAGATGCGGATGCCGGGAATCGTATTGGCCTCGCGGCGCAGGCGGCCGATGATCGCGCGCAAAGGCGGACGCTTGTCGCGGTCCTTCAACGCCACCAGCATGCGCCCGGTATTGCCGAGCCCGCGCGAGCCGAAGCCGCCGACCGACGAGTTCACATAATCTACGGCCGGATCGGCGCGCACGATGTCGGCCAGCTTGCGCTGGTTCTCAACCATCGAATCGAAGCCGATGTCGGTCCTGGCCTCGGTGATGCCAAAGAGGAAGCCAGTGTCCTCGGTCGGGAAGAATCCTTTGGGCACGATGATGTAGAGCCAGACCGTGCCGGCGATGGTGAATATCGTCACCATCAACATGATCGACTTGTAGCGCAGCACCCAGTCAAGCGTGCGCGCATAACCGCGCAGCGAGGCGTCGAACAAGAGTTCGAACGCGGCCAACAGAAAATTCTGCTTCTTTTCGCCCTCATGCTCGCTCTTGAGCACGCGCGCGCACAGCATCGGCGTCAGCGTCAGCGAGACGAAGCCGGACACGATAATGGCCACCGAAATGCTCACCGCGAATTCGCGGAACACGCGGCCGACCATGCCGCCCATCAAAAGGACGGGGATGAACACCGCGATCAGCGAAAACGTGATCGAGACGATAGTGAAGCCGATCTCGCGTGAGCCCTTCAGCGCCGCCTCGAAGGGCCGCATGCCGCCTTCGATATGGCGCACGATGTTTTCGAGCATGACGATGGCGTCGTCGACCACGAAGCCGACCGACAAAGTCAGCGCAAGAAGCGTCATGTTGTTGATAGAGAAGCCGAAGGCATACATCGCCGCGCACGTGCCGATCAGCGAGATCGGCACCGCCAGCGCGGGGATGATGGTCGCCGATACCTTCCGCAGGAACAGGAAGATCACCATGATGACCAGACAAACCGCAATCGCCAGCGTTTCCTGCACGTTGGCGACCGCGTCGCGGATCGAAATCGAGCGGTCGAACAAAGGTGACAATTCAATCGCCGTTGGCACCTGCGCGCGCAACGCCGGCAATTCGGCGCGCACCTTGTCCACGACCTCGACGGTATTGGCATCGGGTTGGCGATAGATGCCGAGCACGATGGCACGCTTGTCGTTGTACCAGCTCGCCTCGTCGTCGTTCTGCACGCCGTCGATCACCCGCGCAACCTGATTGAGCTTGATCGGCGCGCCGTTGCGATAAGCGACGATCACGTTGCGATAATCTGCGGCGTTCTCCATTGCGCCGGTGGCGAGCAGCGACACGGTGCGGTCCTTGCCCTGCAACGAACCGACGGGGGTCGAGGAATTGGCCTTGGCGACGACGCTGCGGATATCGTCGAGCGAAATGTTGCGTGCAGCGGCCGCGGCCGGGTCGACCTGAACGCGCACGGCGAATTTCTGCGAGCCATAGACCAGCACCTGAGCGACGCCGGTCAACTGCGAGATCGTCGGCGCCAACACCGTCTCGGCGTAGTCGTTGATTTTCGAAAGTGGCAAGGTGTCGGAACGCATGCTCAGATAGAGCACCGCGAAGTCGCCCGGATTGACCTTGCGGAAAAAAGGCGGCGTGGTCATCTCGACCGGCAGCCGGCGTTGCGCGGTGGCAAGCGCGGTCTGCACGTCGAGCGAAGCACCGTCGATGTTGCGGCCGAGGTCGAACTGCAACGTGATCTGCGTCGAGCCGAGCGACGACGATGAGCTCATCGTCGAAATGCCGGATATCGTCGAAAGCTGCCGCTCGATCGGCGAGGCAACCGAGGCGGCCATGGTTTCAGGTGAAGCGCCCGGCAGGTTGGCTGTGATCTGAATGGTGGGATAGTCCACCGACGGCAACGCCGCCACCGGCAAGAGCCGATAGGCAAACACGCCGAAAACGATCAGCGCCGCCGTCATCAGCGTCGTCAGCACCGGGCGGCGGATACAGATTTCCGACAGGTTCATGGCGGTTAGGTCCCGGCGCGCGCTTTCGGCTTGCCGTTCGCTTTCGGCGAACGCGGCGCGACGCGGCCGCCGTCCGACAGCCGCAGTTGCCCATCGATGACGACAGATTCACCTGCCTTCAATCCGGAAACGACGACGGTTTCGCCGCCGACCTGTCGCCCGATTTTGATCGGACGCACCTTGGCGATGTTTTTGTCGACGACGAAAACGAAATTGCCGCTCTGACTCACCTGCACGGCGTTGGTCGGCACCACGATGCCTTCCTCGCTGCGCAAGGTCATTTCGATGGTGACCAATGTGCCCGGCCACAGCCGCTCGTCGGCGTTCGGCATCGTGGCGCGCAAGGTGGCCATGCCGGTCGATGCATCGACCGTGTTCTCGATCATACTCACCTGGCCCTGCGCCGGCTTCGTGTCGCCTGGAATTACGGCCTCGGCGGTCGCGGTTTTCGCCGCGAGCGCGCCGCGGATCTCCGGCAGGTTTTTCTGCGGGACGGTGAAGGTGACATAGACCGGCGCCAACTGATTGATGGTCGCCATTGGCGTGGTGTCGGCCTGACGCACGAAATTGCCGACCTTCATATTGGCCGCACTAATGAGGCCGGAAATCGGCGCGGTGATGGTGCAATAACTGCGCTGGACTTGCAGATTTTCCAGCAGGCCCTGATCGGATTTGATCGCCGCACGATAAACGGCAGCCTGCGTCTTGGCTGTGTCGAGTATCTGTTGCGGACTTGCATTTTTTGCGGCCAGGCTCTCATAGCGCGCGACATCGCGCTCGGCGCCTTCGAGCTGCGCCCGGTCGCGGCCGATGCTGCCTTCCGTCTGCGCGATCTGCGCATCGAGCGCACGGCAGTCGAGCGTAAACAGCAGATCGCCTTTGTTCACATGGGCCCCGTCCTTGAAGTGAACGCCGACGATGGCCGACTCAAGCCGCGCCTTGATGGCGACACTCGCCATCGGCGTTACGGTTCCGAGCGCGTCGATGCGCACCGGAACCTGCTTGCGCACGGCCTTGGCGACCTCGACCGGAACCGGACGGGCGCGTTGGCTTTGGGCGCGCGCGGGCGAGCCCTTTTCATTTGTCCACATATCGCGGGTGAATACGGCGGTGCCGACCAAAGCGATCAGCACTGCACCAAAGAGCAATTTTCGCTTGATCATCAGCAATTTCGATCCGGGCCCGTTTGCACCTGCCCGCGTGCGCTCCCTCATGCCGCAAAAGGACTGAACCGCCTTTTGGGGGCCCTCACGGGCCTCATTAGCATATTAACGGGCTCCCGTGCATAAACCTGCGGTAAATACGTGGTGAGCCACCTCCTTCCAGAGCCAAAAACCCATGCGAATAGCCACCTGGAACGTCAACTCGATCCGCCAACGCATGGAAAGCCTGACCGCCTGGCTGGCCGAGCGGGCCCCTGACATCGTCTGTCTGCAGGAGATCAAATGCATGGACGATGCCTTTCCGCGCGAGCCGCTGGAAGCGCTCGGCTACAACGTGGCGGTCCACGGCCAGAAGACCTTCAACGGCGTGGCCTTGTTGTCGAAGCAACCGTTCGATGAGGTGAAGTCCGGTCTCGACGGTGACGATGGCGACGTGCAGGCGCGCTTTCTCGAGGCACTGGTGTCGACCAAAAACGGCGCGCTGCGCGTTGTCAGCCTTTATCTCCCCAACGGCAATGGTGGCGAAGATAAATACGCTTACAAGCTCAAATGGATGGACCGACTGACTCGGTTTTCAGATGAACGACTTAAGCTGGAAGAACCGCTTGTGCTGGCCGGCGACTACAACGTCATTCCGGCTCCCTCCGACGCCAAGCGGCCGGAGGCGTGGGTGAACGACGCGCTCTTCCTGCGGCCGACGCGGGAGAAGTTCCGCGCGCTGATCAATCTCGGGCTGACCGACGCCATCCGCGCCGTCAGCGACTCCGGCGACCTCTATACGTTCTGGGATTATCAGGGTGGGGCCTTTGCCAAGAACGACGGCATCCGCATCGATCACCTGCTGTTATCACCGCAGGCTGCCGATCACCTCACCGACGCCGGCATCGATAAGCACGTGCGCGGCTGGGACAAGCCGTCAGATCATGTGCCGGTGTATATTGATCTGGATATCGCGCCACGCTGACCGAAGTTCGCTCGAAACAGCAATGGCCGGGACGAACCCGGCCATTTCGCAAAGGGCTGTCGTGCAGCGGAAATCTACTCCCGCCGCGTCTCCAGCCAATGCCGCAGATAGACCAGCGCCAGCGCGCGCTCGTCGTCGGTTGCCTGCTGAAAGGCGTTGTCGTAAAGCCCGCTGATCCAGTTGCGGTCGGCGGCGCCGCTGTCCTTCGCCGCGTCCTTGGCGAGTGTCAGCCACATCAGGCCGCGCGCGGCCTGACGCGGAACGTGATCGCCGGTGAACAGCATCGCGCCGAGCATGGCTTGCGCCTGGCACATGCCCTTCTGCGCGGAGAGACCGAACCAGCGCGCAGCCTGACGCGGATCGTGCGGCGCGCCGACGCCGTCGAGATAAAGCCGGGCGAGATAATATTGCGCCTGCGCGTCGCGGAAATACGACGCGGCATAGGAAAACATTGCGCGGGCGCGTTCGGGATCGCGCTTGATCTTCGTGTGGGGGATGCCGTCGAGATAATAGTGACCGAGCGCGACGAAGGCGTTGGCGACGAAGCGGGCTTCTCGCGTATCCGGATTGTCGGCAGCGTGATCGCCGGCGATGCGGCGAAAATATTCGAAGGCCTTGAGATCGTTCTGGGCGACGCCGTTGCCCGCGGCGTACATACGGCCGAGCTTCCACTGCGCGAGCGCATGGCCTTTTTCAGCGGCATATTCGAGCGAGGTCACCGCCTTGGCGGACTCGCCCGCTTTGAGAAAGTGCGCTCCGGTACGGAAGGCCTGCATCGCCGTCAGCGGCTTCGGCGACGATTTGGCGTCGGTCTTGCTGCCGTCGAGGGCAAACGCCGGCGCCGCCGTCAACATGGCGCCAACCGCAACCACGCGCAAAAGGGTCTCAACTATCCGCATAGCACGCCTTCTCGCCCGCCCCGCCTGGATGGGTGACCGCGCCATTGAGCGCCGTTCCCACCTGCTGGGCGTACTTCCACAAATAACCCGAGCCGTATTCGTTCCCGCGCGCCGTCCACTCGGCCTTGCGCTTGGCAAGTTCCTCGGCGGACAGCTTCACGTCGAGCGTACCCTTCACGGCATCGATCTCGATGATGTCACCGTCGCGCAAGAGCCCGATCTGTCCGCCGATCGCCGCCTCCGGTCCGACATGGCCGACGCAGAAGCCGCGCGTGGCCCCGGAGAAGCGGCCGTCGGTAATAAGCGCAACCTTCTCGCCCTGGCCCTGGCCATAGAGCAGCGCCGTCGTCGCGAGCATCTCGCGCATGCCGGGGCCGCCTTTGGGCCCTTCGTAACGAATGACGAGCACTTCGCCTTCCTTGTATTTCTTGTTCTTGACTGCGTCGAAGCAGGCTTCCTCGCCATCGAAGCAGCGCGCCGGGCCAGAAAACTTCAGCGTCTTCATGCCGGCGACCTTCACGATCGCGCCTTCCGGCGCGAGATTGCCTTTCAGTCCCACCACGCCACCGGTCGGCGACAGCGGCTTGTCAGCCGGGCGCACGACGTCCTGGTCAGGATTCCACTTCACGTTCTTCATGTTCTCGGCGATGGTGCGGCCGGTCACGGTCAGGCAATCGCCGTGCAGGAAGCCGTGATCGAGCAGCGTCTTCATCAGCAGCGGAACGCCACCTGCCTCGAACATATCCTTGGCGACATAACGGCCGCCCGGTTTCAAATCTGCGATATAAGGTGTCTTTTTGAAGATTTCGGCGACATCGAACAGGTCGAACTCGATCCCGCATTCATGCGCGATCGCGGGCAGATGCAGCGCCGCATTGGTGGAGCCGCCGGTGGCGGCAACCACCGCGGCGGCATTCTCCAGCGCCTTGCGGGTGACGATGTCACGTGGGCGGATGTTGTTCTGGATCAGGGACCAGATCATCTCGCCGGCCAGCATGCAGAACTTGTCACGCATCTCGTAAGGTGCCGGCGCACCGGACGAATAGGGCAGCGCCAGGCCGATGGCTTCCGAAACCGTCGCCATGGTGTTGGCGGTGAACTGGGCACCGCAGGCGCCAGCCGAAGGACAAGCGTTTTCTTCCAGCGTCAGCAGGTCGGCGTCCGACATCTCGCCGACCGAATGCCGGCCCACCGCCTCGTAGACGTCTTGCACGGTGACTTCCTTGCCCTTGAACTTGCCGGGCAGGATCGAGCCGCCATAGATGTAGATTGAGGGCACGTTGAGGCGGCACATGGCCATCATCATCCCTGGCTGCGACTTGTCGCAGCCGGCGACGCCGATCAGCGCGTCGTAGGCGTGGCCCCGCACAGTCAGCTCGACCGAATCCGCGATCACTTCGCGCGAGGGCAGCGAAGCCTTCATCCCGGCATGGCCCATGGCGATGCCGTCGGTGACGGTAATGGTGCAGAATTCGCGCGGCGTGCAGCCAACGCTGGCGACGCCCGCCTTCACGGCTTGCGCCTGGCGCATCAGCGCAATGTTGCAGGGCGCGGCTTCGTTCCAGCAGGTCGCCACGCCGACGAAAGGCGCGTGGATCTGTTCGGCCGAAAGCCCCATCGCATAGTAGAAGGCTCGATGCGGGGCGCGATCCGCCCCTTCCGTCGCATGGCGGCTCGGCAACCGCGCTTTCAGGTTCGATTTCGCGTCCATTACGCCTCAGTGCCCCTCGCCCCGATCACGATCCACATATCGTCGCAGTCTAAATTCGCAGTTTTTGCCGGCAGCAAAACCTTGAAGCCGGGCAACGGCTTGCGCTTACGTTCAGTGGCCACGGTGTCGGAGAACGGTATGGCCAAATCGCGGCGCATCCGAACATCGTGAGCAAATGTTGCGTATTTGCCTTAAGGGTGTTGCAAGCAGGTCACATCCCCGTCATCGCTCCCCGCCATGCCACTTCCGCCCCGACTGCGCCGCACTTTCTTCGACCGCTCCGTGCACACGGTCGCGCCTGAGCTGATCGGGGCTACCCTCTTGGTTAACGGCATCGGCGGCGTGATCGTGGAGGTCGAGGCTTATCACCACACCGACCCGGCGGCGCACTCCTACGGCGGCTTGACGGAGCGTAACGCGGTGATGTTCGGGCCGCCCGGCACCGCTTATGTCTACCGCTCCTACGGCATTCACTGGTGCCTGAATTTCGTCTGCGAGGCGCAAGGCTCGGCAAGCGCCGTCCTGATCCGCGCGTTGGAGCCGACCGCCGGTCTTGCTGCAATGCAGCGAAGGCGCGACAAGAGCGACCCACGGGATTTGTGTTCAGGCCCCGGCAAGCTCGGCGAGGCGCTGGGCATCACCCGTGACAAGCATAACGGCCTGCCGCTCGACCGGCCGCCCTTCGAACTGCGCGCGCGGGAGACCGATCCGGAGATCGCTGTCGGCGCGCGCATCGGCATCACGAAAGCGACGGAGTACCCCTGGCGCTACGGGCTCAAGGGTTCGCGGTTTCTGAGCAAGCCGTTCAAGTGAACCGGTAGGCCGGGTCGAAATCGAACGCGCGCTTGGCTTTCTCGCTCGAGAGGCCGGGATCGTCTTCGACGACATTGTAGATACCGGGCGCGCCACGCGTCAGCGTCAGCAAAGCCGCATGCGCGGCGGCGTCGACATGCAGCGCCGGCGGACGCGGCGTATCGAGCGACCAGGTGCCGGGGCCGTAGAGGAAGCCATAGCGCAGAACGAGCCCCTCCGGCATTGCGGCGACCGTCTGCTCGAGCGCTTCGACCGCTTCGACCGTCCGCGCCACAGAAGGATCGCGATTTAGCGGATCTGTTTCTACGCGCGCGCCCGGCACCGGCGCGTAGATGAAAGCGATACTCTGCGCGACCATGCGTTTGACCTGCGCGGCCTTGGCGGCGTCCACCAGATTGCGCGTGCCGACGATGCGCAGCCGCGCATTGCGCGCAAGGCCTTCCTGATATTGCGGCGTGCCCGGCGCGAATGCGAGATCGGTGAGTTGGTGAATGACCACATCGGGTGCGGCCGCTGCAACAGCGTGCTTGAGTGCGGGCGCATCGAAGACGTCGACAACGACGGCGCGCGCGCCGGCTGCGCGGATTGCATCGGCTTTGTCGGCGGAACGAGTCGTGCCGGTGACGTCATGACCGGCCGCCGCCAGCATCGGCGTCAGCTGCCGCCCGATGACTCCAGCCGCTCCGGCGAGAAAGACACGCACGAAATCCTCAATACGAAATGACGAATTCGCAGCCGGCGGCGGTGTCGAACTGGCGCGTCACGCGGCCCGTCGCGAGCGCGAATTCGAGCGTCACCGCGGCGTCGTGGCAGCACAGATAGCCATGCTCGCCGTCGGCGGCGAAACCGAAACCCATCGGCGCTTTCGGCGTCGGAAAGCCGGCAATCTGCTCGAGCGAATAGCCGTCATAAATGGCGGCGTAGTTATCGACATGGCTCGAGACGCAAATATAACGTCCGTCTGGCGACACACGCACGCGGCGCAACTGTCTGGCCTCGCCTGGCGCGCCCTGGATTGCAATCGTCTCATGCAGCGCATGCGTGCGAGTATCGATGGCGTGAACGACGCCCTTGTGGTGCGCACATACGAACAACGCCCAGCCATCTGGCGACACCGCGACGCCTTCGGCGCCGTGTGGAATGGTAATGAGATCGATCGGCTTGCGGCTTTCCAGATCGAGCACCGCCACCGCCTCGCGCGTCTTGAAGGAGGCGAACAGCTTGCCGGTCGAATGACTGACCGCGATCCAGTGCGGCGCGCCGCCGATGTCGACGCGCTCGACCTCGTCATTGCCCGGCTGGATCGCCAGCACCGCATTGGCAAGCTCCGCCGTGCACCAGAGCGTGCCGCCGGCGTCCATCATTACCGAATGCGGTGCGATGTTTGCGCCGACGTCGATGGTGCGCTCGATCTTTTTCGACACGAGATCGATAAGCGCGATGCTGCGATCCGGATTCTTGTTTTTCCCGAAAATGCCGCCGCCATAGATCGAGGCATAGACTTTGCCACTGTCGGCGGAACGCACCATCTCGTGCGTGGAGGCCGGCATATCTATTTCGCCGGCGAGCGCGAGCGTGTCGGCATCGAAGAACTGCACCTTGTCGGCGCTCTTGGCAGTAAGGATGAGATGGGCGCCGCCCGGCCGGTTGTTGGGATCGATCATGGCCGCGCTCGTGATGCGCCGGCGAGCGGATCGGGGCCGTAATCATTGGGCCCGCGTTCGCCGACGCGGAGATAGACGAATACCAATTGCGCGACGATGACGAGGAAGCCGAGTCCCCAGAATACTTCCGCCAACAGCCAGGCAAAGCCGGAACCGAAAAACGAGCCGGCGGTGAAAGCGGCCGCGATCGCCATCGGGACCAGATTGACTAGGCTCCACCAGCCCGGAAGCCCAAGATCGTGAAAGCGTTTGAAGCAGATGCACACGCTCGCCCAGAACAGCGCGAGCGAAACGAGAATTCCGACAAAGGGTATCCAGCCGAACACGAGACTAACGACGAAAATCGGCAAGACGCCATGCAGCCAGAACTGCAGGCGCGAGATTCGTCCGGCCGTCGAGCTGAACAAGGTGATCCAGTAGGGCAACGCCGGCAGCGACGAAAACGCATTCGCGAAGGATGTCGGCATGGCGGCATAAGCCGCCTGAACCGCGGACGCGCCGCTATCGGCCACCGCCTGTGGCGCGGGCGCGCCCGGCGGCGGCACCGGTACCGAGCGCGTCAACAGAAAGATGTCGACCGGCTGGCCTTCCCACAATTGAAAGTCGACACCCTGGCCGATTTGCGCGGGACCGTTGCGGATTTCACTGGTCCAGTAGCTGTAGCGCTGGCCGTCCTCGGCGGACAGCTGCCCGTAGGTTCCGTCGGGCGCTATCGCCAGAATGACTCCACGCATGCGCGACTCCCTTCGAGAACGGCGCCGCGACGATAGCGCGGCGCGGGCCCAAGCTGTCAAGGATGCGGGACCTGTCCCGGATGCGGTGCAATGCGAGCGTGGCAGCACGAATGTTGCGCCACTGCCCCGGGACCGCACCAAAGTCTGCATGCGAAACGGTACCGGGTCAGCAGCGCACTACATCCGCAAGCGGCGTTTACGCAACTTGCGGCGTGCTACGCTGCGCCCGGGACGCGAGCGTAGCTACGCCGCACCTTTGAGCCGTTCCAACGCTTCGGCGATCTTGGCCTTTCGGGCGACCGCTTCCTCGCGCTTTTCTTTTTCCTCCTCGACCACCTCCTCCGGCGCGCGCGCAACGAAATTGGCATTGCCGAGTTTGGCGTCGACGCGGGCGATATCGGCTTCGGCTTTCTGCATTTCCTTGGCGAGACGCGCGCGCTCGGCGGCGAGATCGATGACGCCCTTGAGCGGCAGCGCCGCCACCCCGCCGCGCACCACGAGTTGCACGGATCCTTTCGGGGGTGACGCAGCGAACGAAATGTCGGCAACGCGCGCAAGGCGTTTGATGAATTCGGTCCAGCGTTCGGCGCGCGCTTTCGTTTCGGCGGCGGCATCGGAAAGCACCAGCGGAATCGACGCGGTGATGTTCATCTCGGCGCGCACCGAACGGATGTCGCCGATGAGATCGATCACCCACCTGACCTCGTCATGCGCGTCCAGAAAATACGGCTGCTCGGTCGGCCATGACGCCAGAGCCAGCAGCGTTTGCCGAGGCGCGCTCGCGGTGACCTGCCACAGTTCCTCTGTAACGAACGGCATGAACGGGTGCAGAACTTTGAGAATTTCATCGCGCACATAGGCGACGGTCGCCTGCGTTTCCTTTTTCGCGTCGCTGTCGGCGCCGAGCAGAACTGGCTTGGTGAATTCCAGATACCAGTCGCAATAGAGGTTCCACACGTAGTGATAGATCGTGTTCGCCGCGTCGTTGAAGCGATAGTCGGCGATCGCCTGCTCGATCGTGGCGAGCGTGTCGGCAAGCTGCGTGATGATCCACTGGTTGATCGTTTCCTTCACCGCCGACGGATTGAAGTCGGCCTGTGTGGCGCAGCCATTCATTTCGGCAAAGCGCGCCGCGTTCCACAGCTTGGTCGCAAAATTGCGATAGCCCTCGACACGTTGGGTCGACAGCTTGATATCGCGTCCCTGCGCCGCCATGGCCGCGAGCGTGAACCTCAGGGCATCAGCGCCGTATTGATCGATCAGCGCCAGCGGGTCGATGACGTTACCCTTCGACTTCGACATCTTGGCGCCGGCGGCGTCTCGCACCAGCGCGTGGATGTAGACGTCGTGGAAGGGAACCACTTCTTCCAACGGAGCGCCGGGACGCTCCTTTTGCATGAAGTGCAGGCCCATCATCATCATGCGCGCGACCCAGAAGAAGATGATGTCGAAGCCGGTCACCAGCGCCGAGGTCGGGTAATAGCGCTTGAGCTCCGCAGTCGCGTCCGGCCAGCCCAGTGTCGAGAACGGCCACAGCGCCGAAGAGAACCAGGTGTCGAGCACGTCCTCGTCGCGCATGAGAGCGGTTGTCTTGCCATAGTATTTGTCGGCTTCGGTCTGCGCTTCCGCTTCACTTAGCGCAACGAACACCTTGTCGTCCGGCCCATACCACGCCGGAATTTGGTGCCCCCACCACAGTTGACGTGAGATGCACCAGGGCTGGATGTTATCCATCCAGTTGAAATACGTGCTCGCCCAGTTGGCGGGCACGAACTTGGTCTCGCCGTCCTGCACGGCCGCGATCGCCGGCTTCGCAAGCTCCTTGGCGTTGACGTACCATTGGTCAGTGAGAAATGGCTCGATCACGACATTGGAACGGTCGCCGTGCGGAACGACGTGGCTGTTCGGCTCGATCTTTTCGACCAGCCCCATCTCCTCCAGACGCGCGACAATCGACTTGCGCGCGGCAAATCGGTCCTGCCCGTGCAGTTCTAGTGTTTCGTTGAATCCGTCCGACGCTGCAACGCCGGCGAGGAAATCGGAATTATCCTTCAGATCGAGCTTGGCTTCGACGGTGAAGATGTTGATCTGCGGCAGATCGTGCCGCTTGCCGACATCGAAATCGTTGAAGTCGTGCGCCGGTGTGATCTTCACCGCGCCCGAACCCTTCTCGGGATCGGAATAGTCGTCCGCAATGATCGGGATCTTGCGGCCAACCAGCGGCAGGATGACGTTGGTTCCGATCAGCGCCTTGTAGCGCTCATCCTCCGGATGCACCGCCACCGCGGTGTCGCCCAGCATCGTTTCGGGCCGTGTCGTGGCGACCACGATGAAGGTCGAGGGATCGTCCGGATTGAAGGTCTTGCCTTCGAGCGGATAGCGCAGGTGCCACAGGTGACCCTTGGTCTCCACCTGCACCACTTCCAGGTCCGAGATGGCGGTGAGCAGCTTGGGGTCCCAGTTGACCAGCCGCTTGTCCTTGTAGATGAGCCCGTCCCGATAAAGCTCCACAAAAACTTTAACGACGGCGCGGGAGAGCCCCTCGTCCATGGTGAAGCGCTCGCGCGACCAATCACAAGACGCACCAAGACGCTTGAGCTGATTGACGATGGTGCCGCCCAATTCGGCTTTCCATTCCCACACGCGTTCGAGGAACTTCTCGCGCCCCATCTCGCGCCGCCCCGGCTGCTGGCGCTCCATCAACTGCCGCTCGACCACCATTTGCGTGGCGATGCCGGCATGGTCGGTGCCCGGCTGCCACAGCACGTCCTTGCCACGCATGCGCTGGAAGCGGGCGAGAATGTCCTGCAGCGTATTGTTGAGCGCATGGCCCATATGCAGGGAGCCGGTGACGTTGGGCGGCGGAATGACGATAGAGTAAGGTTCCGCCCGGGCGCGCTCCGGCCGGCCGGCCCTGAAAGCGCCCGCCTGCTCCCATGTCTGGTAAATGCGGCCCTCGACGGTTGAGGGCTGGTAGGTCTTATCGATCATTGCTGTTTTGCTTGGGCTCGATTGCGGCGTAGAAAGCCCGCGACGCCTGCCGGAGTCAACTTGTCAGCCACCCCCGCCCCTGCCGCCTCCGCCGACCGCGCGCTCACCCGCGTCATCATGCTGATGTCGCTGGCCGCCTTTGCCAGCGGAGCGTCCTTGCGCATTTCCGATCCGCTGCTGCCGCAGGTGGCTCAAGGATTCGCCACCAGTATCGGGCTGGCCTCCTCGATCGTCACGGCCTACGCGATCCCCTACGGCTCGACCCAGATCTTCGCGGGCGTGATCGGCGACCGGTTCGGCAAATATCACGCGGTGGCGGCGGCCTGCGCGCTCTCCTGTCTCCTGGTGGTGCTATGCGCGGCGGCACAATCGGTGCCGCAGCTCGCGCTCGCGCGTTTCATTAGCGCGCCGGGCGCGGCCATCATCGTGCCGCTCGGCATGGCTTACGTTGGCGACGTGGTGCCCTATGCACGGCGGCAAACCGTGCTCGCACGATTTCTCGCCGGACAGATGCTCGGCATGATCGCCGGCCAGGTCGCCGGCGGCATTATCGGCGATCATTTCGGTTGGCGCATGGCTTTCGTTGCTTTGGCCGGCGTGTTCGCGGCCGTGGCCTTGTCGCTCGCCACGCAATTTCGCGGCAACCCGTGGACGAGGCCGACCCATCACGAAGGGACCGTGCGCGTCGGCCTCGTCTCCGGCTACCGCAAATTGTTTGCGGTGCCGTGGGCGCGCTTCATTCTCATCGCCGTCTTCATTGAAGGCGGCGTGTTCTTCGGCGGGTTTACTTATGTCGCCGCCGGCTTGCATGCGCGTTTCGGCATCAGCTTTTCGATCGTCGGCCTCGTCATCGCGGCCTTCGGCGTCGGTTGCCTGATCTATGCCGGCAGCGTGCACCGGCTGGTCGGCGCGCTCGGCGAGCGCGGGCTGGTGATCGGCGGCGGCATCGTGGGTGCGATCGCGTTTCTTGCGCTCGCCTTCTCGCCGGTGTGGGAGAGTGCGCCGCTTTCCTGCGGCTTGCTCGGCTTCGGCTACTACATGCTGCACAACACGTTGCAGACCAACGCCACGCAAATGTTGCCGGAGGCGCGCGGTACGGCGGTGGCAGGATTTTCGTCTGCGCTGTTTCTCGGCCAGAGCGCGGGCGTTGCCCTTGCCGCCCCGCTCGTCGACCGCGCGGGCGCCGCGCCCTTGTTCGTAATTGTCGCGCTTCTTTGGCCCGCGCTCGCAGTGTGGATCATGCTGAGGCTTGTGCGCCGCGAAACCGCTTAAGGCTTGCCGCGTGAGACGCGCTCGATCTCCGCGCGCACGATACGCTCGACCATGCCCGGCAGGTTGTCGTCGAGCCATGATTTCAACATCGGACGCAGCATTTCCTTGACCAGATCCTCGAGCGTGCGCGCGTTCTGACCAAGGATGGTGTGCGCGAGCGCATTGAACGCGCTGTCGACCGCCGTAGCGGTGTCGTTGGAAATCAAACTGTAGTCAGGCTGTGACGGCAGTGGCTCCGGCGCAGACGGCTCCTCCTCCATCGCCTGCGTGACCGGAGGCGGCGAAGGTGGCGGCTCGGGTGCAGGCTCCGCGAAGACGATATCGGAATCGCCATCGATGGTGCGGAACGTCGGCACCGGGCCAGGCGACGGCGCAACATTGTCTTCAGTCAATTCGAGCACATCGATCGCAGCTGGCGGAGGCGGTGGTTCTGGTTCGGGTTCCGGTTGCGGCGCTGGTTGCGGCGGATCAAGCTCGGCCAGCATTGCATCGATATCGCTCTGCGCATTGCGCTCGGCCGCCGGAGGTGGCGGCGCTGGCGGAGGTGGTGCTGGCGCAGGCGGCGGACGGCTTGGCGCTGCCGCTGCCGGCGGCTTGCTCGGCGCAGGTTCAGCCGCCTTGGCCGGCTTGCCACCATCATCGTCGGCGATGATGCGTCGGATGGAGGCCAGAATTTCCTCCATCGAGGGCTCTTGCGCCTTCGCCGTCTGGCTCATTCCGAAATCCCGACCACCGTCTTTCAAATTGCCCACGCGCAGCCACGCACGGCATGCAGGCGCAGCAAATCAGCGCCACATACCGTTTATACGCCAGAGCGGTGCGGGTTTGGCAGAGAGGAAAAGCGTGAAACGCTAATGAGCTGTGGACACCAGCGGCCCAATCACTTGCCGTCAGGAATACGCACGCCGGCCCAGCTATCGCGCACCTGCTCGTAGTGCACGACCGGGTTGTAGGAGGGTACATGCAGGCGGAGCACCTCCGGCGACAGGCGGCCAACCGCAGCCAGCAACGTATAGGACGCCACCACGCGGTCGCGTTGCGCGCTCACCATCGACACGCGTGCATTGACCAGTTCCTGCTGGGCATTAAGCACGTCGAGCGTCGTGCGCTGGCCAACGCGCGCTTCCTCGCGCACGCCGTTGAGCGCGATCTCGGACGCCTGCACCTGCGCCTGCGTCGCATCGATATTGGCCTTGGCCGCTGCGAGCTGGCCCCAGGACTGCACGACGTTTTGCCGGACACTATCGCGCGCGGTGTCGAAGTCGAGCCGCCGCTGCGCAAGCTGCTCTTTGGTCTGACGGATAAGCGAGTATTCCGCACCGCCCTGGTAGATCGGCACGGTCAGCGTTCCGAGCACCGAGGCATTGTAGCTCTCGATGGTGTTGAGGCTGCCGACGGCGAGATAGTTCTTGGTGTAGTTGCCTTGCACCGACAGGTTCGGCAGCAGCGCGCCTTCCGCCACGGACACCGCACGCAACGCCACATCGACATTGTATTGCGCCGACGCTACCGACGGATGCGTGGTCGTGCCGACGGCAACCGCGGCCGACAGCGAGCGCGGCGAGAAGCGGTCGACCGGCGCGCCGGGCGTAAGCTTTCCCGGATTGGAACCGATCACCTGGCGGTAGGTCGCTTTCGAGGCGTTGTAGTTCGATTCCGCCGTCAACACCTGCGAGCGTCCCGCGGCAAGCCGCGATTCAGATTGTGCGACGTCGGTGCGCGTGACTTCGCCGACATTGAAGCGGTCGCGCGTCTGGCGCAATTGCTCCTGCAACACCTCGACGTTACGCCGCTGCAAATCGAGGATCGCGCCGTCGCGCAAGAGATTCATATAGGCGGTCGCCGCATTCAGCAGCACCGTCTGCGCCGTGTTCGCCAAGGTCGCGCGCGCGGCCAGCACCTGACTTTCCGCCTGCCGCGTCTTGTTGGCGGTCTGGAATCCGTTGAACAGCGTCTGCGTGATGGTCGCGCCGTAATTGAACGGACTGTTGTAGCCGCTCTGCGTCGCGTAGATCGCCGGACTGTTGGGCGGCTTATTGGCCGGCAGATTGGGGGTGACCACGCGCGTGGTGGACGAGAGCGACTGCTCGCCGCCGCTCGCCGTAACCGTGACCTTCGGCCGGTAACCCGACAAGGCCTGCGGGACGTTCTCGTCGGTGACACGCACCGCAGCGCGCTGTGCGTTGAGCGAGGGATTGTTGCGATAGGCTTCGACCAGGGCCTGTTCGAGGGTTTCCCCCCGCGCCACCACAGGCGCGCACACGACCACCACAGCACACACGATCATTGCGACCGCGAGCCCGCCAGCCCACCCGCTAAATCTTCCAGACAGCATTCCAATAACCCAACCCCGCGCAACCGGCCCACCCGAGTCGCACGACGTAACCAACGGAAACCATAGGCGGATCAAGGCTGCCTTTAAACCCCCGCCGCCTGTGGGCCACATCAAATCGCCGCCGACTGGGGCTTTCACGCCACGCTTTCTTTCAAATGTGGCCTAAAACGCGAATTCCGGTGGCTTCACGAAGCCCGGCAAGACCGGTGCTGTGGAATCGAACAGATGGCGGCTGCCAAATTCGTTACCGCTGCGCCGAAACAGGGTCGCTTTGGCGCCGGGCCCCCCGCCCAGAACGCAAACGAGCCGGCCACCGTCTTTGAGCTGCGCCAGCAGGTCCCCGGGCACCGCCCCGGCCGCCCCTTCCAGAATGATGGCATCATAAGGCGCCGCCTGCGGCCAACCCGCGGTCAGTACGCCGGTGGCAACCTCGACATTCGCCAAGCCTGACAAGGCGGCGCGAGCCGCCTCAGCGAGTGCCGGCTCCTGCTCCAGCGCGATCACCCGGCCGGCAAGCCGGGCAAGCAGCGCGGCCGCATAACCGGAGGCACAGCCGACGTCGAGCACATTGTCGGCCGCGGTGATTTCGGCAGCCTGAATGAGTTTCGCCAGTACCATCGGCTTGATCAGGCACCGGCCGGAATTGGCCTCCTTCCGCACAGGTAGGTCGCGGTCGAGGTAGGCAAGGTCCGCCATTGCCGGCGCTACGAATTGCTCACGCGGGACATCGAGCATGGCCGAGATGATTCGCAGATCGGTGACATCGGCAGGCCGCACTTGGCAGTCGACCATATTGCGGCGCGCGGCAGCGAAATCGGTCATCGCGGTCCTCTGGGAAAAAAGAGGGGTGCGCGGCTTATTTGCGGCAAGGACCGATAAAAGGCAAGCAATCGGCCCGGCGTTGTCGCGGCGCCTAGCCTCCTATATAGGGCTGAGGCGCCGGGGGCGGCCGGTCTAACACCGACCGCCCTCGCCGACGGCCACGTGGCGGAGTGGTTACGCAGCGGACTGCAAATCCGTGTACGCCGGTTCGATTCCGGCCGTGGCCTCCACTTGCCCTCGCGAGGGGTAAGGCTTCTCGCTTTGCAAAGCGAAGGAGCTTTGTTATAGGCGCGATGAGCCGAAGCGCCGGCTTGTTCCCCGGTAGCTCAGTGGTAGAGCAACCGGCTGTTAACCGGTTGGTCGCTGGTTCGAATCCGGCCCGGGGAGCCACTTCGACATGCGCGTGCGTCTGCACCGGGGGTTGCCGTGAAGGAACCGAGGGCCGCCCGCAGGCCCAATCCCAGCAAGGCCGAGCCCAATATGCAAAGCCTCAAGGCCGCCATCGACGGCCAATTCAGGCTGCTGCAATTATCCGTCGCCGCCGGCGTCGCCATCATCGTCGCGGTCATTGTCGGCGGCTTTTTCCTGTTTCACCAACTCGGCGTTGCCGACCGCAAAGTCGGCGCACTGCAACGCGCAACCGCCGATTTGAAAGAACGCATCGAGCGCGCCACCGTCCTCGTCGGCGGCACGACGACCGGCGTCGTGAAGCTCCTGCAGGAACAGGCGCGCACAGGCAAATCGCTCGCGCGCATCGATTCAACGCTGTCGCCGAAACCCGCGGCTGCGCCGGGCACGGCCATCGTCTTGACGGCGAGTGAAGTGGACGGTTTACGCGTATTCTTCAACCTTGCGTACAAAACCGGCGAAGCGGCGAAGTTCAAAATGGGCGACAAGATTGGGGCTGTTGATCTCAAGCCTACGCCGGACATCCTGGCCGAGAGGCTCGTGCCGCAGATCAAGGGCACCCAATATCTGATCGACCGGAACGGCGCGCTGGTCGTAACCTCCGGAGCGGACAACACGGTCGTGCTGATTGTCGAGCCTGCCTAAAGCCATCCCCTACGCAGCATCTCGTGGATCATCGTGCATCGCCGTCCATCGGCGGCAAACCTTGAATCCGGTGCGGGCCAATGCAAAGAACGTCAAAATGACACCCTCCACCAGCCCGCTCACAACCGACCTTTACGAACTCAACATGATCCAGGCTTATCTGGAGCGTGGCGAGAATAACGAGGCGGTGTTCGAGTTCTTCGTGCGTAGGCTTCCCGCCCGGCGCGGTTTCCTGCTCGCCGCAGGTTTCGAGGACGCGCTCGAATACCTGGAAACGATCAAGTTCTCGGATGAAGAGATCGATTGGCTGAAAAAGAGCGGCCGCTTCAACGACCGGCTCATCGACTTCCTGGCGTCGTTTCGTTTCACCGGCGACGTGCACGCAATCCCCGAGGGCACTGTCTGCTTCCCCTACGAACCGCTCATTCGCATCACGGCACCGCTGCCGCAGGCGCAGCTCGTTGAATCGCGGCTAATCAACATTCTGCACTACCAGACGCTGGTCGCGTCAAAGGCCGCGCGCATGGTGCTGGCGGCGCCGGGCAAAATCCTGTCTGACTTTGGTCTGCGGACTGCACACGGAGCGGAGGCCGGACTTTTTTCGGCGCGGGCAAGTTACATTGCGGGCTTTGCCGGCGCCGCCAACGTGCTGGCCGGGCCGCGCTACGGCATCCCGGTGGTCGGCACCATGGCGCATTCCTATGTGCAGGTACACGACAATGAGCAGCAGGCGTTCGACGATTTCGCCCGCACCCGCCCGGAGGGCGTGATCCTGTTGATCGATACCTACGATACCGAAGCCGGCGCGCGCAAAGTCGTCGCGCTTTATCCGAAGCTGAAGGCCGACGGCATTGCCATCCGCGGCGTGCGTATCGACAGCGGCGACCTGATCGAGATGTCGAAGAAGGTGCGCCGCATCCTCGACGACGGCGGATGCCAGGACGTCATCATCCTGGTGAGCGGCGGCGTCAACGAAGACGTGCTGCAAGACATGAAGAAGCAGAACGCGCCGATCGACGGCTTCGGCATCGGCGTCTCGCTCGACGTCTCGACCGACGTGCCGGCGCTCGATTGCGCCTACAAACTGCAGGAATATGCCGGCAAACCGCGGCGCAAACTATCGGAAGGCAAGGCGACTTGGCCGGGCCGCAAGCAGGTGTGGCGCGCTTACGACGCCGACGGGCGCATGCGCGGCGACATTCTCTCAGTCGAAGGCGACACACAGCCGGGCGAGACGATCGTCACGCAAGTAATGCGTGCGGGTAAGCGCACCGGCCCTGCCCCGACGCTTGCCGAGATCCGCGAGCACGCAGCAGCGCAACTGGCCAAGCTGCCGGCGCCGCTCAAGCGGCTGGAGACCTTCGATTATCCGGTGACGATTTCCGACGCGTTGAAGGCGCTGGCGGCGGAAGCCGACCGGCTCAATGTGGGTCGCTAGGCGTTACGCGCCCGCCCGGTTCCAGCCGCGCGCGCCCTCGCCGTATATCTCATGGCCGTTGGACGTCACCACCGCGGTGTCTTCGAGCTTGATGAAGCCGCGCGCCGGATGCTTAAGCGTGGTCTCCACCGAAATCACCATGCCGGCTTCGAGCGGCAGCCGGGCATCGTCGGCCGGATAAGGCACCGGCCCGCGGTCCGTCAGCCGCGGCGCCTCGTGGCTGACCATGCCCATGCCGTGCGCGAGAAATTCCATGGTGTTGTGGTGTTTCGATGTCTGCACCAGCGGTTCGGCGGCGGCATAGATGTCGCCGCCTTTGGCGCCGGGCTTTATTGCGTTAAAGGCGGCGTGCTGGATGGCGTCGATCTCGGCCAACAAGTCTTCGAGCTCGGCATCCGCCTCGCCTTGAATCGCCATACGGCAGACATCACCGATATAGCCGTGATAGTTGCCGCCTGAATCCAGCGACATGATCTCGCCGGCCTCCCATTTCTGGTCGGACGGCGCGCGGTTGAAACTGGTGCCGCAGGTGATCAGGCAATATTCGAAATTGAGCCCGCGCAAAGTCTCTTCCCTGCGCAAGGTTTCTACTGCCTCGGCTTTGGTGGAACCCGGCGGACTTTTGGCGATCGTCGCCAGCATGGCGTCGATCACCGCTTCGGACGCGTATTTGAGCGTCTTCAATTCGTCGGCAGATTTCACTAACCGCTGACGTTCCATCACGTAAAGCGCGTCGACCCAGTCGGCGTCCGGGAAGCCTGCGCGCAACACCTTGGATGCGTCGTACGGCAGGAAGCCGTATTCGGCGGCGATGCGCTTCGGCTGTAGCCCCGCCTTCTTCATGTGATCGAGCGCCTTTTGCATGGCGTCGATCGACCCGTTCGACGAGGTGTCGGTAACCGGCGTCCACAGCGGATTCGCTTGATGCTGGAAGCCTTCCAGCCGATGGCCGACATAGACCGACTTTTCCGGCTGACCCTTCGCATAGACGAAGACCGGCAGATAACGCGTCACGCCGGTGGCATCCATGACATCGAAGAAATTGGCGCGGTGGCCACCGAGCAGATACTGCACATTGTGCTTGGAGGTCGCGAGCAGCACGTCGATGCCGGCCGCCTCCATCAGGCGGTCGAGGCGCGCGTGGTCGAACGGAATGGCAAGGCCTCTGGCGGCAGAAGTATTGACGTTCATGGGCTCTCCTCCGGCTGGCGTCCGAAACGTCAACCGAAAGGCTAGGCCCACAATTCCTTGCTCGCAAGGCGGGCACCCTGCGCCAGCGCTTCCAGCTTCGCCCACTGAATCGAGGGGTGCACGCGGCGATAAAATGGTCCCTGCGCGAAGCCGCAATCGGTGCCGGCAATGACGTTCTCGCGGCCGACGATTTTCGCCAATCGCACAATGCGTGCCGCCACCAGTTCCGGATGCTCGACCACATTGGTGGCGTGACTGATAACGCCGGGAATGAGCATCTGGCCGGGGCCGAGCTTCGCCGTTTTCCACACCTGCCATTCGTGTTCGTGGCGCGGATTGGCGCCTTCGATGACGAAGGCCCCCACTTTGGCCTTCAGCACCACGTCGACGATGTCCTTGAGCGGCACGTCGCTCGTGTGCGGACCGGGCCACGAACCCCAGCAGATGTGGTAACGGATGCGATCCGCCGGCAGACCCTCGATCGCGTGGTTCATGATCTCGATCTGCTTTTCGAGCCAGTTTTTGTAATCGGCAAAGCTTCCCGGCGGCACCATGCGGTCGTAAGTGACGGCGCTGCGCGCGTCGTCGAGTTGCACCAGGAATCCGGCATCGATGATGGTCTTGTATTCGGTGCGCATCGCGTTGGCGATTGCCGTCTGCAACTCATCCTCGTTTTTGTAGTATTCGTTCTTGCGATCGGGAATGACGCTCGACGGCGCCGCCACTGGCAGGAAGGCTTCTTCGACCTTTACGTTCTTCAGCGCGGCCTTGAAATTGGCGATATCACGTTCGAGCTCGTCATTGCCGGAATAGCTGATCGGGCCGGTGCAGACCGCTTCCATCGTGGTGGCGGGCGCTTCCTTGGCGTCAAGCTCAGCATAGAATTCGGCAAAGCGCGAGCGGTCGGTGCCGCGCTTGAACGGATTGGCGGCGTCCAACTTGAACGGCCGCCGCTCAAAACCGGAGAGCCGCGTCAGCGCGTATTGCGCCCAGCTGATCGACTTGCCGAACTCGCCATCGCTGATCACATCGACGCCGGCGTCGGCCTGTCGGCGAACAACGTCGGCAACCGAGCCACTCAAACATGACCGATAGGCGGCTTCGTCGTAGGCCTTGCCGCCCTGCTTGGCTCGCAGAAACTCCTGCAAGGCCGACGGACGGATCAAACTGCCGACGTGTGTGGTGAGAATGCGATTGCTGCTGTGCTTCATCGGAGCAGCCTATGCGACGCGCAGCCGCAAAAGGCAATGGTGGGCTTGCGCCCGCTTGCGCTAAAGCTTGACCCAGCCAGGCGGCGGCTCCTTGCCGGGATGAATGACGCCGCATTTTGGGCATTTGCGCGCGGCCGGGTCGGCGTAGAATCGCTCATAGATCAGCGGCAGGTCGCGCACGATATGTTCGATCTTGAATTCGGCGCGGTGCACCAGCGCGCCGCATTCGAAGCAGAACCATTCGAAGCCGTCGATGTCGTCGCCGGGATAGCGCTTGGGTTCGACCACCAGGCCGAAGGAGCCGGCCAGCGGGCGCTGCGGCGAATGGCGCAGATGCGGCGGCATCAACAGCACCTCGCCTTCGCGCAACGGCACGTCGTAGAACTGCCCGTCGTCCGCGATCTTGAGCACCATGTCGCCCTTGAGCTGGTAAAAGAATTCCTCGGCCGGGTCGTCATGGAAATCGGTGCGGTTGTTCGGCCCGCCCACCACCATCACGATCATGTCCGCCGTCTCGAACACCCGCTGATTGCTCACCGGCGGCTGGAGCCGATGTGCGTTGTCGTCGATCCATTTCTGGAAATTGAAACCTTGCAGCCGCGGCCGGTGGAGCATGGCATTCACCCTTTCACGACGCCGATGAGCTGTTCAAGCTTGGCCGGATCGTTGCGCAGCGTCTCGCTCGCCCCATCGTAGACGATTTGCCCGCGGTCCATCACCACCGCGCGCGGCGCGATATCAAGCGCGAGACGCGAATTCTGCTCGACCAGCACCAACGCTAAGCCACTGCCTTGCGAGAGTTTTTTCATCGCGCGCGCCAGTTCTTCCACAATCACCGGTGCGAGGCCCTCCGACGGCTCATCCATCAGCAACACCGACGGATTGCCGATCAGCGCGCGGCCAATCGCCAGCATCTGTTGCTCGCCGCCGGACAACTGGTTACCCATGTTGCGCTCGCGTTCGGCGAGGCGCGGAAAAAGCTCATACACCGTTTCGAGCGCCCATTCGCCGGGCTGCGCCGCCACCTCCAGATTTTCCCGCAAGGTAAGCGACGGGAAAATCTCGCGTTCCTGCGATACGTAGCCCAGTCCTTCCACAACCCGGCGATAGGTCGCCATCGCGGACACGTCCTTGCCGTGCATGAACACGCGGCCGCCATGCAGCGTGGTATGGCCCATGATGGTGGCGAGCAAAGTGGACTTGCCGACGCCGTTGCGGCCAATGATCGAGAGCGTCTCGCCCGGTTCCAGCGTCAGCCGGATATCCTCCAGCACCACGGTCTCGCCATAGCCGGCGGAAACTTGGTCGAGCGCGAGAGCGTGCTCAGCCATGGCCGTTCCCCGTGTCGCCTGCTTTGTGACCTTCCTGGCCGAGATAGACCGCGCGCACCTCCTCGTTGATCATGATCTCGGCCGGGGTGCCTTCGGTAAAGACCCCGCCCTGCACCAGCACCGTGATCTGTTTGGCAAAGCGGAATACCACGTCCATGTCGTGCTCGATGATGAGAATGGCGATGTCGGGATCGAGCGCGGCCACCACGTCGAGAATGAGATGGCTTTCCGATGACGGCACGCCCGCCGCCGGTTCATCGAGCAGCAGCACGCGTGGCTTCTGCGCAAGCGCGATCGCGATTTCGACGAGACGTTGGCGGCCATAGGGCAATTCGCGCACCAGTTTCAATGCGTCGTCCACCATGCGCAGAGATTCGAGATAATCGAGCGCCTCGTCGATTACAGCGCGTTTGGCGCCGGCCGGGCGCCAGAGATTGTTACAGTTGCCGTCACGCTCGCCGATCGTCATGGCAAGGTTTTCCAGCACGGTAAGCCCGCGGAAAAGCTGATTGATCTGGAAAGTGCGCGCCAGGCCCCGCCGTGCCCGCTCGGCTTGGCTAGTCGCTGTGATGTCGTCACCGTCCAGCAACACGCGGCCGGCCGAGGGCTTGAGCGCGCCGGTGATCAGATTGACCAAAGTCGTCTTGCCGGCACCGTTCGGCCCGATCAACGCGCGGCGCGCACCGCGCTCCAGCACGAGATTGACGTCGCGCGTGACATGCAGCGCGCCGAAGCTGCGGTTGAGCTGCCGCACTTCGAGCGCGGCGGTCACGACTTTTTCGCCCGCGACAGGAAGGCGCCCGCATCCTCGAACAGCCCGAGCACGCCACGGCGCGCAAACAACACCGCCATGACCAGGAGGAGGCCGATGCCGAGTTGCCAGAAGGTAGGCGAGAGTTTGGAGAAATAGTCCTCCAGCACCATGTAAAGCGTCGCGCCGACGAAAGCGCCGTAAAGCCGTCCGGTGCCGCCGAGAATGAGCATCACCATGACTTTTGCCGAATTGTCGAAATCGAAGGTCGTCAGCGTCACGTACGCATTGGTCTGCGTGAATAGCGCGCCGGCAACGCCCGCAATCGCCGCCGAGATTGCATAGACCGTCACCAGCCGGCGATGCACCGGCGAGCCAATGGCGTGCATGCGGCGCACATTTTCACGGATGCCGGTGAGCGCCTGCCCGAAAGGAGAATAGACGACACGGCGCACGAGATAAAACATGACCGCTAGCACCGCCAGCGTATAGAGATAATTGGTGTGGCCGTAGAGATCGTAGTCGAAAGTACCGAGCAGGGGATCGAACATCAGGCCCGGCAAGCCGTCATAGCCGCCGGTGATATCGGCGCGGAGATTACCCAACTCCTGCAGCACTGCAGCGAACGCGATGGTCAGCATCAGCAGCGTCAGCCCGCGGTAGCGCAGCACGAACCAGCCGACGGCGGCACCGACAAGTCCCGCGGCTATGCCGCTGACGATGATGCCGGTGATCGGTTCGCTCCAGCCAAACCGCAGAGAACCAAGAGCGACAACGTAGGCGCCAATCCCGAAGAAAGCGGCATGGCCGAGCGTAACAATGCCCGCGTAACCCAGGATCAGATCGAGCGAGAGCGCAAAGATCACCATCACCAGCACTTGGCTGCCGAAGGTCATGCGGTCCGGAAAGACAAAAAAGCAGGCGATCGCGGCCAGCCAGGGCAGCGCCTCCGCCCAGCTGAAATAGTGCCGGCGGACGAGATATTCCGCTGCCTTCGACCGCTTTTCGACCGATGCGGCGTCGCGGGTAATCGTCTCACTCACGGCCATAGAACCCCGCCGGCTTGATCAGGAGCACGATCGCGGTAATGGCGTAGATGAAGAGATTGCCCGCCACCGGAAAAGCATATTTACCGCCGGTGTCGATAATACCGATGACGAGTGCCGCCAGCAGCGTCCCTTTCAAGCTGCCGAGGCCGCCGACCGCCACCACGATCAGAAACAGCACGAGGTAGAGCACCGCGAAGTTTGGAGTCAGGCCGAACAGCTAAATCGCGAGCGCGCCGCCGAGCGCGGCGAGCCCGGAGCCGAGCGCAAAGGTGAGCGTGAACAGGCGGTCGACATTGATGCCGACCAATTCCGCCATGCGGCGATTGTCGACGGCGGCGCGGATCTTGGCACCGATATTGGTGCGCTCGAAGGCGTACCACAGCACCGAGATCAAAACGACGCCGAGTACGATCAAGAAAGCGCGATAGCTTGGAAAGGTACGGAAGCCGAGATTGACGTCGCCTTGCAACCAGTCCGGCAACGGCACTGATTTTGGGATCGGCCCATAGAAATAGGTGAATGTCGCGATCGAGATAAACGCAAGACCGATCGTGAGCAACACTTGCTCGAGATCGGTTGCCTTATAGAGCCGCCGATAAAGATAGCGCTCGAAAGGAATGCTGATGAGACCGACCGCGACCGAGGCAATGATCAGCGAGGGAACGAAAGGTATGCCGAGCGAACGGGTGAGCGTCACCACGAAAAAGCCGCCGCACATCGCAAAAGCGCCATGCGCCAGATTCACGAATCCCATCAGCCCCATGGTGATCGACAGGCCCACCGAGGTGATGAACAGGAACATGGCGTACGCCAAGCCGTCAAAAAGGATGCTAACGACGATTTTGACAATTTGCGGCACGGGTGCCCCACCCTTTCGAATAAAAAAACGCCGCCGCACCATTATGATGCGCGGCGGCGCGCTTTTGTGTCAAATGGTAGACACTTGGGCGATCAGGACCCGCAGCGGCCGACCTTGAGGACTTTGCACTCGTCCTTCACGGCTTTGGTGGTGTTGATCACCTTCAGGCCGAGCTTGCCGTCAGCCTTGCGATAGACCTCCATGGCATGCTCGTCCTGGATGATGTCCCGGGTTTGCGGGTCGATCATGACGTGGCCGCGCGGCCCGTTCGCCGACCAGCCCTTCATCGCCGCAACGAACTTGGCGCCATCGGACACATTGCCGTTGAGCTTTTTGATCGTGTCGAAAATGGCATGCATGGTGTCCCACCCTTGAGCGGACATGAAGTCCGGATAGGAATTGGCGCCATACTCTTTGTGCCAGTCCGCGACGAACGCTTTGTTGGCCGCGTTTTCGAGATCGACAGCATAGTGGCTCATCACGATCGTGCCGATGGCTGCGTCGCCCATGTCCTGCAGCTTGTTGTCCGGCACCAGGTCCATCGGGCCGATCAGCTTGACGCCGGCCTTGCGCAGACCGACCTCGCCATAGGCTTTCATCAGGCCGGTGGCATGCGCGCCGGACGGAATGAAGGCATACAAGCAATCGGGATGGGCGTCCTTCACGCGTTGCATGAACGGCGTGAAATCGGGCACCTGGTTCGGGGGACCCATCGGGATCGACAGGGTCACCTTGCCGCCTGCTTTTTCAAAGCCGGCTTTAAAGGCGCCCACTGAATCCTTGCCCGGCGGGAAGTCGGTGTAGGCAACAGCCGCGGTCTTGCAACCGATCTTGGTGTAGGCATAAGAGCCCATCGGCCAGGCGGTGTGCCACATGCTGAACGACAGCCGCACATAATAAGGCGACAGGTTGGTAATCCAGGCCGTGCCCGCGTTCGCGATCACCATCGGCACCTTGGCCTTGTTGATCACCGGTGCCAGCGCGATCGCCGACGGCGAAAACACGAAGCCTGTGAGCAACGGCACCTTGTCGTTGGTGATCAATTCCGTGGTGACGGTCTTGGCCTGCGCGCCGGTTGGCGGACCCTCGTCACGCTTGATGATCGTCACCTTGTGCGGTGCGATATCCTTGGCGTGCAACTTGACGTAAAGGTCGAACGCCTTGTCGATCTGGTGGCCGAGATCCGCGTTCGGACCACTAAACGGAAGTACCACGCCGATCTTGATGTCGGCCGCTTGCGCGGCGCTGCCCAACATGACGGCCAGGACGGTCACCCCCAGCCAGCGAAAAATTTTCATCGTTATCCTCCCCTATATCGTTGAATTAGTTTGGAATCCCACTATCCAAAAGGCACCGGATTGCGGCCCAATCGTCCTAAATTGAACCATTTTCGCGTCTCCGGTCAATCCGCCCCCACGCCGCAGCGCAGCGCGCCCGGTCTATGAAAACAGACCGTACGCGCATCCAAGAATGGTCAAAGAAAACCGGCTCGCTAGGTCTTCGGTCAGGCGGCAGCGTTTTTGGCCGCGATCGCCGCAATTGAATCCGCGGACGCGTGCGGCATGACAGTGCCGCGCTCCATAGGCATCGCAATGTCGGCAACCTCGACCCGGTTGCGTCCACGCTCCTTGGCGAAATACAGCGCCTGATCGGACTGCGCCAGCATTTCGGAGACATCGAGGACAGGCTCGTCACAGTAAGCAAGGCCAATGCTCAGCGTCGCGCCCACCGGACGACCGTCGACTTCCCGGGCGGCAATGGCAAAAGTCTCTCGAATGCGCTCGGCCACCGCAACCGCGCGTTCCGATGTCGTGTCGTGCAGGATCGCGGCGAACTCCTCACCGCCGAGTCGGCCGAGCAGATCGCTCGAGCGTACCGACTTGCGGGCAGCGTCGCTGAAGATCTCCAGCACGCGGTCGCCAAGGGCGTGACCGAAGCGATCATTGATCGATTTAAAGTGGTCGAGATCAATGAGCAATACGGCGGTCGGGCGCGGTTTGCCGACATAGCGCTTGGCGAGCTGGCCAGCGTCTTGCAGAAATGCGCGGCGGTTCGAAATGCCGGTCAATGGATCGACCAATGCTGCGGTACGGTGGCGCAGCTCGGTGCGTTCCTTGGCCATGGCCAGCAGGATGAATGCGATGGAGATCGTGAATAGCAACGCCTCGAAGCTCATCACGGTGAGCCAGACGCTGCTGTACATTTTATTGCTGGGTGCCCAGGGCAACAGCACGGCGAGCGGCGTGCGCAACAGAAACAACGCCCCATGGGCGAACAGAAGCAAAATCGCCGGCCAGCGTGAGACGAGCTGCTCGCTGCGCCCGCGCCAGAACTCGTATGCGGTCAGCCACACATAGGACGTGACAATGCCGGAGGCGATGAGCGCACGGGCCTGGATGGCTTCCGTCAGCACCGGCAGCCGGCTGATCAGGAGCCACAGCACCGCGCCGGTGACCAAATACACCGGCTCGACCGGTCGGCCGTCAAAGACCCGCGCTCCTGTCCATGTCACCGCGTAGGACGTAAACAGCAGCACATTGGCGAGATCGATGGCGATCAGGTCGGACGCCGAACCGTAGGTTCCGAACAGCACGACCGACGCCGCGCGCACCAGATGCGCAAATCCCCACCAGCAGACGCCGTAGATCGCCGTATTCTGCGCCCAGGCAAACAGCAGCAGCAGGCCAAGGATAACCTCGACGTAGATCGTGACCGTGAATAGCGTATTGACATCAAGTTTCATCAAGTGGCACGCCCAGACTTCGGCCGGGGACCCCCGTCCCTTTCATTCTGCCCCGGTTGCCGGCACTTCCTGCGCCCAAATCCACGAATAGAGCTGTCCCTCGTAAGAAGTCGTGAATGTGCCGGGATACCTCAGGCCAACACGAGACTATGGTTTCGAGGACGTTGCCGGCGCCGGCCGCATTTGAACGGCCTGTCTCAGAAGTAGACAGAAAGCCGGTCTCGCGGCATGAAAACGCGGCCTTGTAGGGCAAACTCCGGTCCACTAGGGTCGCCCCGTCCCCAACAACACGCGGAACCGGGCATGCAAATCCGCGACGGCACAGTCGACGCCATCGGCCATACCCCCCTCATCAAGCTACAGCGCGCTTCGCAGGCGACCGGCTGCACCATCCTTGGCAAAGCCGAATTCATGAATCCGGGCGGATCGGTCAAGGACCGCGCCGGACGGCAGATGATTCTGGAAGCCGAAAAGCGGGGTGAGCTCAAACCGGGCGGGCTCGTCGTGGAGTCGACGGCGGGCAATACCGGCATCGGGCTCGCACTCGTCGCCAACGCACGCGGCTACCGCACATTGATCGTCATTCCGCAGACGCAAAGCCAGGAAAAGAAGGACATGTTGCGGTTGTGCGGGGCGGAACTGGTGGAGGTGCCGGCTCTCGCCTACGCCAACCCGAACAACTATCAGCATGTCGGACGCCGCCTCGCCGAAGAACTCAAACACAGCGAGAAGAACGGGGTCATTTTCGCCGACCAGTGGAACAATATGGACAATCGCAAGGCCCATTACGTCTCCACCGGACCGGAGATCTGGGAGCAGACCGGCGGCAAAGTCGACGCCTTCATTTGCGCCGTCGGAACCGGCGGCACCATTGCCGGAACATCAAGTTTCCTGCGAGAAAAGAAAAAGGACATCGTGATCGGCCTCGCCGATCCGCGCGGCGCAGGCATGTACAACCTGTTTGCGCATGGCGAGGCGAAGGCCAGCGAAGGCGGCTCAATCACCGAAGGCATCGGGCTTGGACGCGTGACGCCGATCATCGAGGACTTGAAGGTCGACAAGCCTTATCTCATTCCCGACGAGGAAGCGTTGCCCGTCATCTTCGACCTTATCGAGCACGAGGGTCTGTGTCTGGGCGGGTCATCCGGCATCAACGTCGCGGGCGCCATCCGCCTCGCCAAGGACCTCGGCCCCGGCCACACAATCGTGACGATCCTGTGCGACGGCGGCGCGCGCTATCAGTCGAAATTGTTCAATCCCGACTTCCTGCGCACGAAAAAGTTACCCGTGCCTGAATGGCTGGAGCGCAAGGCGAATGTCGAGCCACCATTCGTGACGACATAGCGCAACGAAAAATGATGCCGACAGAGTGCGTGTGCGTAGGCCGGCTTGCGCAATTGGAACGATTGCGTGATGGTTCGCATTGCCTTTCCAATCAAATGGCCGGACCCATGACGAACAAAGCTCCCGCAAGCCGCTGGCTCAAAACAACGCAATGGCTCGCCGACAATCTCGACAAGGTCGTCGTGGTCGATGCCTCTTACTACCTGCCTAACCAGAATCGCGACGCGCATACCGAGTATCTTGCCGCGCATATTCCGGGCGCGGTGTTCTTCGATATCAACGGCATCTGCGACCAGGAGAGCGAACTGCCCCATATGCTGCCGGGACCCGATCAATTCGGCGCGCAGGTCGGCGCACTCGGCATCGGCGATAAAGATACGATCGTCGTCTACGACGGCGTCGGGCTTTATTCGGCGCCGCGTGTATGGTGGAGTTTCCGCATCTTCGGCGCCAAGGACTCCTTCATCCTTGACGGAGGCTTTCCGGCCTGGAAGGCGGAAAGCCGTAAGGTCGAAGCGGGCGAGGTCAAGCGCACCAAGAAATCATTCAATGCAAGCATGGATACCGGCGCGGTCGCCATGCACACCGACGTGCAGATGGCACTCAATGACGGCAGCGTGCAGGTGGTCGACGCACGCTCGGCCGGCCGCTTTGCCGGCAAGGAGCCTGAGCCGCGGCCCGAACTACGTTCGGGCCGCATCCCCGGTTCGCTCAATGTGCCCTTCACCGAGATCGTCGAGAACGGCAAGCTGGTCGAGCCCGCGCGCATCAGACGCGCGTTCGAGAAAGGCCGCGTCGATCTCGACAAGTCGACGATTACCACCTGCGGCTCCGGTGTCACCGCCGTGGTGCTGGCGCTCGGCCTCGACGCGCTCGGCAAGCCGCTGCCGCGCATCTATGACGGCTCGTGGTCGGAATGGGGCGCCCGGCCCGATTTGCCGGTGGAGAAAGACTAGGACGTTTGCTCGTTACCGGCCAACGCTGACTTGCGGCTCTTTTCGGTTGCCGCACGCGGCCTGCCCAATGTTCACGTTCGAGCGTTGTTCACATGGTGATTATGCGGTCGCGCACAGCGATCGCCACCGCGTGCGTTCGATTGACCGCGCCGATTTTGCGCACCGCTGTTTGCACGTGTTCGTCGACCGTGCGCTTGGCGATATCCAAAATCTCACCGACCTCCCAGGACGACTTGCCGTGGGCCACCCATGTCAACACTTCGATTTCGCGCGACGTGAGAGCGAGCACCTTCTGCCGTCGCCTGCAACGTATGCGACCGCTCATGACAGCCAGCTCAATGCAAGAGACCGCAACAAGAAACTACCGCATGCAAATGCGGTTTGAAGTATCGCCACAAATTTTTGTAACCGAACAAGGGTCGATTCGGAAACTGTGAAAGTTGACGGTACTTACTGTTACGGCATTCACCGCGGCTCAGTGCAGGATCTGACTGAGAAACAGCTTGGTGCGCTCGTGTTGCGGGTTGGCAAAGAACTCTTCGGGCGAGTTGGATTCGACGATCTGGCCTTGATCCATGAACACGACGCGGTTGGCCACTTGGCGCGCGAAGCCCATCTCATGGGTCACGCACAGCATGGTCATGCCGTCCTCGGCCAGCCCCACCATCGTATCGAGCACCTCCTTGACCATTTCGGGATCGAGCGCAGAGGTCGGCTCGTCGAACAACATGATCTTCGGGTTCATGCACAAAGCACGCGCGATCGCGACGCGCTGCTGCTGACCGCCCGAAAGCTGGCCGGGAAACTTGCCGGCCTGTTCGGGAATTTTGACTCGCCCAAGATAGTGCATCGCGACGTCCTCGGCGTCGCTCTTGGGCATTTTTCGCACCCAGATCGGTGCGAGCGTGCAATTTTGTAGCACGGTTAAATGCGGAAACAGATTGAAGTGCTGAAACACCATGCCAACCTCGCGACGAACTTCGTCGATTTTTTTAAGGTCATTGGTGAGCTCCACGCCGTCGACGACGATGCGCCCGCTCTGATGTTCCTCAAGCCGGTTGATGCAACGGATCATGGTCGATTTTCCGGAGCCGGACGGCCCGCAAATCACGATGCGCTCGCCTCCCAGGACCCTGAGATCGATGTCGCGCAGAACGTGGAAATCGCCGTACCACTTGTTCATGAGGACGATCTCCACCGCCACCGGATTGTTGAGTTTGGTCGGCTTGATCGGCGCGGCTGCGTGGGCGGCATTGGCCATGGGGATTGCCTCACTTTCCTTCATCGCCTGTCGCCGGCCGCAAGGCGGGCTTCCGTCGCGCTGGCATAGCGGGACATGGCGTAACAAAAGATCAGATAGAAGATGGCGGCGACGGTGTAGCCGGTGGCGCTGGTTACCGGCGTCGCCCATTTCGGATCGATGCGCGCGACTTCGACGGTCTGCAAGAAATCAAAAATCCCGACAATGAACACGAGGGTCGTATCCTTGAACAGGCCGATAAACGTATTGACGATGTTGGGAATGGTGATTTTCAGCGCTTGCGGCAGAATGATGAGCCCCATCATCTGCCAATAGCCGATGCCGACCGCCATGGCGCCTTCGTATTGGCCTTTGGGGATCGCCTGCAAGCCGGCGCGCACCACTTCCGCCATATAGGCGGATGCGAACAAGGCGATGCCGACCAGCGCGCGCACCAATTTATCCGGCGAGAGGCTTTCAGGTACGAACAAAGGCAGCATGACGCTCGCCATAAACAGCACGGTAATCAACGGCACGCCGCGCACAAATTCGATGAATATCGTCGAGAACGTACGCACGGCCGGCATTGGCGACCGCCGCCCCAATGCCAGCAGGATGCCCAATGGCAGCGAGAATACGATGCCCACCGTGGCTACCACGATGGTCACCAGCACACCGCCCCACAGCGTCGTATCCACGACCGGCAGGCCGATCGCCGCAAAACCGTGCAGCAAAATGTAGGAAGTGATCGGCAGCACGATGAAAAAATAACTGGCGGCCAGATCGCGGCGCGGTCCATTCACCCAAAGCACCCACACGACACCGACCGCCAGCATGACGAAGAACAGGTCAACGCGCCAACGCAACGGGATTGGATAAGAGCCGTAGATGAAATACGCAAACCTCTCGTACACGAACGGCCAGCAGGCGCCGATGACACGGTGCTGGACCGCTTCCCGGCAGGCATCGCGGTCGGTGCCATGCCAGACCGCATCGATAAATAGGAACTTTACAAGATCGGGGATCATCCACACCAGCAGCAGAGCGATGATGATCGTCAACGCGATGTTGAACGGTGTGGATAGCAGGTTGCCACGCAGCCAGCCGAACGCGCCAGTCATCGACGCCGGCGGTGGTTGCTCGGCGAGCATGGATTGGCGCACGAAGTTCAGCTCGGCAACGGCGAGTTCGCCTTCTTCCATGGTCATGGGTCAGGCCCTCACCGTTCCACCAGCGCCATGCGCCGGTTGTAGAAGTTCATCCCCAGTGAGGTGACAAGGCTGATTGTCAGATAGACCAGCATAGTGATGGCGATCACCTCCACCGCCTGACCGGTCTGATTGAGCACGGTGCCGGCGAAGATCTGGACCAGATCGGGATAACCGATAGCAACCGCGAGCGAAGAGTTCTTTGTCAGGTTCAGGTATTCGCTGGTGAGCGGCGGGATGATGACGCGCATCGCCTGCGGAACAACGATCAATCGGAGCGTCGGCCCCGGTTGCATGCCGAGCGAATAGGCCGCCTCGGTCTGCCCGCGCGACACCGACAGGATGCCGGCGCGCACCACCTCGGCAATGAAGGCCGCCGTGTAGGTGGAAAGACCAAACAGCAAGGCGCCGAACTCGGGCAGCAGTTCGACACCGCCGGTAATATTGAAACGCCCTGCCTGCGGATAATCGAATTTGAGCGGAAAGCCCATGATCGCGAATACGACCAGCGGCAGGCCGACAATCAGCGCGACCGCGACCCAAAACACCGGCGCCTGCTGACCGGTGCGCTCCTGGCGCTTGTGTGCCCAGACATGAAACGCGATTGCGCCCACGATGCCGATTATCAGCGCGATTCCCACCGTGCCGAAGCCGGGCAAAAAAACCGGCCCCGGCAGAAACAGGCCGCGATTGTTGAGAAACGAGCCACCCGGAAGCACGATGCTATCCCGGATGCCGGGTAGCGCCTTGAGCACCGCGTTGTACCAAAACAGAAGCTGCAGCAACAACGGCGTGTTGCGCATGATTTCGATATAGACGTAGGCGGTTTTGGAAAGCAGCCAGTTGTTGGACAGGCGCGAGATGCCGACGATAAAGCCGAGAATGGTCGCCAGGACGATGCCGATGCCGGCCACCAGAAGGGTGTTCAACAAACCGACCCAGAAGGCGCGCCCGTAGGTCGAACCCGCCGCCGTGTAGTGGATCAGCGTCTGGCTGATGTCGAAACCGGCAGTGTTGTCCCAGAAACCGAAGCCGGATGCGATATGGGCACGCCGCAGGTGATCGATGGCGTTGGTTGTTGCGCCGTAAATCAGAAAAACGACGGCCGCGATCAGCGCGGCCTGATAGACGACGCTGCGAACCTTAGGATTGTTGTAAAACGCGACGCGCGCCGGACGCGACGTTTCTTCTATATCAGTCGACATACCCCACCCTCGTCGCGACTGGACGGCGCCCGGCATCACCTATTTTTTTCAGCAATCGCGCCGTGGACCAAGCCGGCCCGCGGCGCATCGCAGACCTCCTAGCGAATCGGTGGCGCGTATTGGATGCCGCCATCGTTCCACAATTTGTTCAAGCCCCGGCCAATTTTGAGCGGCGAGTCCTTGCCCACATTGCGCTCGAACGCCTCGCCGTAATTGCCGACGGCCTTGATGATGCGGACCGCCCAATCTTTCGTCAGCCCCATCTGTTCGCCAAAATTCCCCTCGGTGCCGACGAAACGCTTAATCGCAGGGTTGGTGGACTTCATCATGTCGGCGACGTTCTTCTGCGTGATGCCGAGTTCTTCGGCGTTGATCATGGCGAACAACACCCACCTGACCAAGCCGAACCACTGGTCATCGCCGCGGCGAACCACGGGCCCGAGCGGCTCTTTCGAGATGATCTCGGGCAACACGATGTTATCGTCGGGATTGGCGAGCTTCAGCCGTTCGGCATAAAGGCCGGAGGCATCGGTCGTGAAGGAATCGCATCGCCCCGCGTCGTAAGCCTTGATCGCCTCGTCCGAGGTATTGAAGGTCACCGACTTGAGCTGCATTTTATGGGCGCGGAAAAAATCGGCGAGATTGAGTTCGGTGGTGGTGCCCTGCTGCACGCAGATCGAGGCCCCGTTAAGCTCGAGCGCCGAATTCACCTTGAGCGCCTTGCGCACCATGAACCCTTGCCCGTCATAATAATCGACGCCGGTAAAGTTGAGGCCGAGCGCATTTTCGCGCGACGCCGTCCAGGTGGTATTGCGTGCCAACACGTCCACCTCGCCCGATTGTAGGGCGGTGAAACGGTCCTTCGCCGTCAGCGGCACGAATTTCACTTTATTGGCGTCGCCGAAGATCGCCGCGGCAACCGCACGGCAGACATCGACGTCCAGTCCGGTCCATTTCCCTTGCGCGTCGGGCAAGCCGAAACCCGGAAGCTGGCCGTTGGCGCCGCAATTGAGAATGCCGCGATCCTTCACGGCCTTCAGAGTTTGCGTCTGTGCATAAGCGCCAGGTGCGGCAAATACGGCGACGGCGAGAGCAAGACAGCAAGCAATACGTTTCATCTGACAGCCCCTTCTAGCAGAACGCGGCGCCCCTTCAGCACGGCCAAGTGCATGTGCCACCGCCGGGCTCCGCTCCCGCAATGGAGAAGTGGAGAATTGAAAACCATTGGCCATAGTCCCGAGATCCCCTCGGCATCTAACATCTCAGAACGATCACGCCGCTAGGTCAAGGGGTTGACGCTTGCACGGCACGCAGCCGTATATGGCGAGCACCCCTTTTCGGCACCCGCCACCCAACCGGACTGCAAAACACCATGGCGAAGACGCCCAAAACCCCGCTTAAACCGGAGACCCGGCTCGTCACCGCCGGCCGCGACACCAAGGGTCAGAATGGTTTCGTCAATCCGGCGGTCTATCACGCCTCGACCGTGCTCTACCCGACGGCCGAAGACCAGGTCGCCCACCGCTCCCGCTATCAATACGGCCGCCGCGGCACGCCGACGACGGAAGCGCTGGAGAGTGCCCTGCGCGAGCTCGAGGGCGAGGCCTGCGCCGGCGTCGCGTTGACGCCGTCCGGCCTGTCGGCCATTTCCACGGCATTGTTCGCGGTTGCAAGTGCCGGCGACCACGTCCTGGTCACCGACAGCGTTTACCGGCCGACGCGGGTGTTTTGCGACGGAATCTTCAAGCGCATGGGCGTGGAAACGACCTATTACGACCCGCTCATCGGCGCCGATATCTCCAAGCTGTTCAAGCCGAACACCAAGGCCGTGTTCACCGAAACGCCAGGCTCTCAGAGTTTCGAAATGCAGGACATCCCGGCCATCGCCAAGGTCGCTCACGACCAGGGCGCGGTCGTGCTGACGGACAACACCTGGGGCACGCCACTCTATTTCAATGCGCTGGAAAAGGGCGTCGACCTGTCGATCCAGGCCGGCACCAAATATATCGGTGGCCATTCCGACATCATGTTTGGCTGCGTGGCGGCCAACGCCGCGACGCTGGCAAGTCTGAAAGACACCGTGCGCGCGACCGGCCTCTGCGTCGGACCCGACGATGTGTTTCTCGCGTTGCGCGGCTTGCGCACGCTTTCCGTGCGGCTCGCGCGTCATAATCAATCCGGTCTCGCGGTTGCGCGCTGGCTCAGCAACCGGCCGGAAGTCGCCCGCGTGCTGCATCCGGCGCTGGAGAGCGATCCGGGTCACGCGCTCTGGAAACGGGATTTTAGCGGCGCCTGCGGCCTGTTCAGCATCGTGCTCAAGCCGATGCCAGACAAAGCGGTCTATGCCTTCATGGACGCGCTGACGTTGTTCGGCATGGGCTTTTCCTGGGGCGGCTTCGAGAGCCTCATCATTCTGTTCGATTGCACGGAATATCGCACCGCGACCGCATGGACGCCGGGCGGACCGACGCTGCGCATTCACATCGGCCTCGAAGACGTCGGCGATCTTACCGCCGATCTCGAACGTGGCTTTGCCGCGATGAAGTCGGCAAATTAGCTAGGCCGCTGCGCCCGAGCCGCCGCCGCGCAGCACGAATTGTAAGTTGCGCAAGTAGACGAACACGCCGAACGCCTGCCCTATGATAAAGACCGGGTCACGGCGGTAGATCGCATAGCCGAGCAGCATCACACCGCCGCCGATCGAGAAAAACCAGAACGCCGTCGGCACCACGCTGCGCCCGGCCCGTTCGGAGGCGATCCATTGTACCACGAAGCGCATGGCAAACATGGTCTGCGCGATGTAACCGATCAGGATTCCGATATCGAGATTGCCGAGAAACACGTCGTGCAGATAGCCGCCGACGGAACGCGCGATATCGATCAGCATCTAGTCCTCCGAAACGTCAGGAATTCGTTTTTTGCGGCGGATCAGCCACCACACGCCGGCAAGGTCGAGAATGCCGACCCAGAGCCGGTCCCATAAGCCGTAGTTCGACGTGCCCGCACCGCGCGGCCGGTCGACGACGTCGACATAGCCGATTTCATAGCCCTCACGTTTCACCAGCGCCGGCAGAAAGCGGTGTAAGCCGTCAAAGTAAGGCAAGCGTAGGAAGACGTCGCGCCGAAACGCTTTCAGCCCGCACCCGGTGTCGCGCGTGCCGTCGCGCAGGACCGCCCCGCGCACGGCATTGGCAACGCGCGATTGCAGCTTTTTAAAGCCGCTCGCTTTGCGCCCAACGCGTTGTCCGGCAATCAGGCCGACGCGCGGCGCGCCCGCCTCCAGGGCGCCGAGCAAGGCCGGCAGGAAGGCCGGGTCGTTCTGCCCGTCGCCGTCGAGCGTCGCGACCATGGGCCCACGCGCGGCGGCAACGCCGCTGCGCACCGCCGCCGACTGGCCGCAGGACTGCTTGTGATGCAGGACCCGCAACCAGGGATATTGCGCCTTTAGTCGGGAAAGTTCCGCCGCGGTGCCGTCGCTCGAGCCGTCGTCGACATAGACCACCTCGAAGGCCCATTGGCCGTCAAGCGCAGCGCCGATTTCCGCCAGTAAGGATGCGATATTGCCGGCCTCGTTGCGCACCGGCACCACGACGGACACTGCCGGCTCGTTCGAATTCATGGTTGAAAGCTTCTATCGGGCCCCTGCGGATGGCGCTGTCTTATGTGGCCAGAAGCTCGCGGGCAACCGCTTTGATCCGCCGCAGTGAAGGACCCGGAAACTGGTGCAAGACCCCGTCCACCCCAATCGAAAAACATAGCCCGCGCAGGGCGAAATAGCGCCGCACCATGAGCGCCCCCACCGTCCCCACCACCGCGCCGGCGATGACGTCGGAAGGGTGATGCGCCAGCACCATGGTCCGGCTCACCGCGATCGCCACCGCATAGAGCAACAGCGCGGTGCGCGCGCGCGGCCACAATGTGCCGCAAGCGACCAGTATCGCGAATGCGGTCGTCGCGTGTCCCGACGGCAGGCTGGCATAGTCGGCCCGCCAGATGAACGGCGCAAAGGCGTATGGATCGACCGCGCCGGTGACGAGCGGCCGCGCCCGCCCGATCATGCGCTTGACGATCGCGACGAACAGTCCGGGCACACCGACGGCCAGAAAAAGGAAACCGACTCGCACCATCACTGCCGCGAGCACGGCCTGCGAAACTTTCGTCAGTTTGTCATTGGGCAGCGCGGCCAATGCGAGAAACAACAGACCGAGCGGCCAGAGAACCCAACTCGATTTGCCGAAATCCGTGATCTGATCGAACGGCCAGATTATCCAGCGCGGCGCATGCATGACCGCGCGCACGACCGCTGCATCGAAAAGCACAATCGTGATCACGACAACGAGCAAGGTCACACCCGCGCCGATCGCGAGCTGGCGCGGCGTTGCCGGCAATGGCGCCCGAAAGCGCGCCGGCCGCACGACGATGGCGAGTGCGGCGCCGATATTGGTCCCGCAACGGCGTAGCACCGGCACCGCCGGATTGTCGTGAAACCCATTTGCCATCGTCATGGCCTTGCCATCGAACGGTATATCGCCAGCGACACCGGCCGGCCGATGCTGATGTTGTAGCCGTCGACGCGGCCAGCGAGCCTATAGCGCACACCGAGGGCATTGGCACGCTGGACGAAGCTGCGTCCGCTGAGCGCATCGACCAGCGCGAAGTGGCAGGCACCGCCGCGCAAAAACTGCGCCGCGCCGGCGCCACCGGTAAAATGCGTGTCCGTGCCGGCCAGGAAGACCAGACTCGGTTCCTGATAATAGTAAGTGGACGCGACATGAACATCCTCGCAACCGCTCTCATGCAGTACATCGGAAATCAGCGCACTGGGAAACAGAGCCGGCAGCGACGGAAACGTGATGCCGTAGACCGTGATCGCCACGAACACCGAGGCCATGGCGCCGCGCAAGAATGAACGCTCGGCGCCATCCACCTCATAAAGCCACCAGGCAAACAGCCCGAAGATCACCGCCGCCGCGGCAAACGGCCAGGCGATGAGGCCGAGATCGCGGTCGATCAGGATAAATGCCACCGGCACCGCAAGCGCGATGATACTCGGAAAGACGAACCACCAGCTCGTGCCACGCACCATCCAGCGTTTCGTCGCCAGCGCGTCCTGAGCGAGAATACCGGCGATCAAAATCGCGATCGCCGGATAAAGCGGCAGAACGTAATGCGGCAGCTTGGTGATCACCGCTTCGAACACCAGCCATGACGGGATCAGCCAAGCGAGCAGAAATTGCGCGCCCGGCTCACGCCGCGCACGCCATACCGCAGGCACGGCAAGCCCCGACAGCACCGCGCCGGGCCAGAAAGTCAGAAAGAACAGCACGAAATAATAACCGGGCGGCGCGCCATGGGCTTCCTGACCGCTCGCCACCTTGCGCAACATGTCGTGGCCGACCGCATCGGTGAAAAAGGTCATACCCGATTTGGCGACAATGGCGGCAAACCACGGCAACACCAGCACCAGCATCCATACGAAACCGGTGAACGGGCGCAGCTTCAACAGCCAGTGCGCCGAGCGGTCGAGAATGGACAAGGTCAACGCCGTCAAGATGACAAACATCGGCACCAGCGGGCCCTTGATCAGGACGCCAGCGCCGATCGCCGTCCATAGTATTGCCGCGGCGGGCCAGCGGCCGGGTTCCTGCGGCGCACGCCGGTGCGCGAGATAAATGCGCGCCATGGCGCCCATCGCCGCAACGGATGTGAGCAACAACACCGCATCGGTCTTGGCGAGGCGCGCCTCGACACCCAGCAGCACCGAGCTGGCCATCATCAGTGCCGCCAGCAAGGCGGCGCGGCGAGAAATGAAAGCGAGCGCCGCCCAGTAGGTCAGCAGCACCGCACCGATCGCGCCAAAGAGCGACGGCAACCGGTAGAGCCAAATGGTGGTGAGCGCATGCGGCACGCCAACCGCTTTACCCGCCTTCACGGCGGCGGCTTGCAGCCAGTAAATGCCAACCGGCTTTTTGTAACGAACCTCCTTCTGGAAATGGATGTCGACGTAGTCGCCACTCTCGATCATCTGCCTGGAGGCTTGCGCAAAACGCGCCTCGTCGCGGTCGACCGGCGGAATCTGGAAAAAGCCCGGCAGGAAGGCGATCAGGCAAAACAGAACGAGCAGCGCCAACGCGCGCCCGTGCGACGCCACCGCGCGGTCGACCACGGCGGATAGTCCCCGCGTCGGCACGAGCGAAGGCATGGTGTCGTCGTCGGCGGCCGCGTTCATTGGGGTGCTGGGTGCCCGATGGACCGAGTGCAAGTCATCGCGCGCACAATAGCGCGCGCCGCCACTCGCGCCTATTGCAGCCGCACCACGACGCTGTCGCTTTCGCCGCGCGCGTCCATGACGGTTAATCGCACAAAACCGGGGCCGTCGGGCTTGAAAAACACGATGTGGCGGCCGCGCGCGTGCGGCACCGGCGCACCGTTGACCATGACGGTGAGCAGCCCACGCCCGCCCGAGATTTTGAGCGCAACCGGTTCAGGCGCGCCTCCGCCGGCCAATTCGAGCCGCGCGCCGTCGGGCGGGAACATGATGCGCGGCCGCGCGCGTGCCTCACCCGGCGCAAATTCCGGGCTGAAGCGCTGCAACGGCGGCGGCAGCCTGTCGGTCGTCGTCCTGATGACGCCTCTCGGCGCATGCAACAAAGGCTTCGGAGTCAGTCCCGAACGCGCAAAAGCGTCGAACAGGATGGGCGCTGCGCTGACGCGGCCGATCAGCCCCGGCACCGGCGCGCCATCCGGCCGGCCGACCCAGACACCGATCGTCATGCGTCCGTCGTAGCCGACCGCCCAGGCATCGCGATAACCATAAGAGGTGCCGGTCTTGTAGGCGATGCGTCCACGCGGCGCATTCAGCGGCGGCGGTGCACCCAACAGAACATTGCCGATATACCAGGCGGCAACCGGATCGAGCAGACGGCGCGGCGTCGCCGCAGTCTGCCCTTCCCGCTCTATGAGCGGTACGGTCACGCCAAGCCGCGCGAGCCCGCTATAGAGCATCACCAGATCGTTGAGCGTGATGCCGACGCCGCCGAGCCCCATCGCCAGTCCCGGCGCTTCGCCGGTCGGCAACACCAGCGCCGCGCCGCTTTGCGTCAACCGCGCGCTCAGCCGGTTGACGCCGACTTTGTCGAGCACCGCAATGGCCGGAACGTTGAGCGACAGTTGCAGCGCGCGGCGCACCGTCACCGTACCTTCGAACGTACGGTCGAAATTTTCCGGCACGTAATTGCCGTAACGCACCGGCCGGTCGTCGATCAACGTCTCCGGATGAATCAGGCCGTCTTCGAAACCGAGACCGTAGATGAACGGCTTGAGTGTGGAGCCGGGCGAACGCAGCGCCAACGTCATGTCGACCTGCCCGGCGCGTGCGTTATCGAGGAAGTCCGCCGAGCCGATGCGCGCACGAATTTCGCCGGTCGCGTTGTCGACCGCAAGAACGGCGACCGAAATATGTGGCCCGATCGCTCGCGCACGCTCACGCGCGAGTTGCTGCAAATTTCGCTGCAACGATGCGTCAATCGTGAGTCGATGAATGCGGATGTTCGGCTCCTCCGACACAATGCGGTCGGACGAGTGCGGCGCCAGCATCGGCATCTGCTTGCGCGCGTGCGGCACGTCTTGTCTCTTCGCGCGCGCGGCTTCATCGCGCGGCACGACGCCAGCATCGGCAACGCGGTCGAGCACGCGGTCGCGTGCCGCGCGCGCGGCCGCGGCGAAGCGGTCGGGCCGGCGTAATTCCGGCGACTGCGGCAGCGCGACGAGGAGCGCGGCCTGCGCGAGCGTCAGCTTGCGCGGCTCCTTGCCGAAGTAGGCAAGCGAGGCCGCGCGAATGCCTTCGAGGTTGCCGCCATAGGGCGCAAGCGTCAGATATAATGAGAGAATTTGTCTCTTGTCGAGGGCGCGTTCGATCTCAATGGCGCGCACCATCTGATGCAACTTGGCCGTGAGGCTGCGCTTGTGCCGCGGCTCGAGCAGACGCGCGACCTGCATGGTGATGGTCGATCCGCCGGAGATGATTTCGCCGTTGGTCATAAGCTGCCACGCCGCGCGCGTCATCGCTTCCAGGTCGACGCCATGGTGCCGATAGAAGCGCTTGTCTTCGTACGCGAAGAGCATTTTGAGAAAACGCGGATCGACCGCGTCGACCTTGACCGGCAACCGCCAGCGGCCCTCCTTGGTGGCGTAAGCGCGCAGCAAGCGACCGTGCCGGTCGAGCACCAAGTGGGAAAATTCCAGGTTCTTGCCGAGCGGCGCCGGCCCAAGCGAATAGACGTAAGCCCCCGCCACAACCACGCTCAGGACGAGCGCGCCGGCAATACTGGCAAGGATCACATGCCAGCGCTTCATTTCGCAGCCTGAATGTCGATTGCAGCGGTCGCGGTGCGACCAAATCGTTCGGGCCGGTACATGTCCTCGACTTTGGCCTGCGGCAGCACGTAATGACCGGGCGACACTGCGCGAACAACGTAAGCGACCGTGAACACGGGCGCGGAGTTTTTCGCGCGGTCGAAGGCCGCCGTGAAGCGGTCGTCGCGGAATTCGGTGCTAACCGGTTCGGCGGCGTCGGTGATCCACGACAAGGTGCCGGTGTCGCCCGAAGACACCAGATGCGGATTGTCGATCTCGAAGCCAGCCGGCAGATAGTCGGCGACGACGACGCGGCCGAATTGTGGCTGCGGCTCGGTCATCTTCAAGACGACGACGAAGCGCTGGTTCTGTGTCGCCTTCGAAGGATCGGCGGGCTGGCCGTCGAGCGTGAAATAATTGCGCTCGATCTTGAAACCGCGCTCGGCTGCGGGCTCGGGCGTGAGCGGCGCGCCGCTGACCGAGACCACGGCTTTCACGGGATCACTGCCGCTATTGCTGACGGCAAGCGGGGTCGCCAACTGGCCCGCACGCAGGGTGCGATAGAACGTGCCCTGCCGTTTCGTCCCGCCAATCTCGAGCGAGATGGCATTGAGCTTCTTCGCCAGCGCGCTTGCCGCCCGCACCAGCCAGGCGTCCTCCTGCGTCGACGTGTACGATGACTGACCGCGTGCGGCGTCCACACGCTCCACCGCATCGTTGACGACCGGCGCGCCCGCGCTGCTTTCCGACGCGAGCGTGACGAGCGCCGCAGAGTTGCGCAGCATCGAGCCGAAATCGGTGCGGGTGAAATCCGGCGCAGCCTGCGGGGCGATTGCCTTGAGGGCGGCGGCGAAGGCGCGCTCGGCGCGCGGCTTGTCACCCAGCATGGCGAGCGCGGCGGCGATCTGCGCCTTGGCGATCGGCGTTGCGACTTTGCCAAGCTGCACATCGGCGATATAGCGCAAGTCGCCGATCGGCGCGACACCATTACGCGCCAACACATAGAGCGCATAGGCGAGGTCGCGCCCGCCGTTCTTGCTCACATCTGGCGCATTGCCGGCATAGTTGCGCAAGCGGTCGATCGCCAGCGTGAAGCCTTCCGCCGGCACCTTGTAGCCGCGCTCGCGCGCGCGCGTGAGGAAGTCGGTCACATACGCATCAAGCCAAACATCCTCACCGCCCACGGACCACAGGCCAAAGGAGCCGTTTGACGCCTGGCGCGACAACAGTCGCGCGATGGCATCGTTGAGCTTTTGATCGACGTCGTCGGCGTCGGCGATATTCGTTGCGCTGGCAAAGTCTTTCACATGCAGCCAGGCGATCGCCTTGCTGGTGAGCTGTTCGGAGCAGCCGAACGGATAGGTATTGAGCGCGTTGAACAGGGTCGCGGCATCGAGCGACGTCGAGATCGCGACCGACAGCGCCACCCTGCCCGTGCCCGGCACGAAATCGGCGAACATGTCCTTGTTGAGGGTAAGCGTCTCGCCGGGCCCGAGCGCGCGGACCGTCCGGCGCGTCAAGGTTTGCGTGGCCGGACGCACGTCGAGTGTGTAGGCGCGGTCGAGCGCAAAGTTGTTCGGCCCGCTCACGCTCACATCGATCGCGCCGGTCCCTGCCACGCTCGCCGAAACCTGCACCGAGACGCGGGCGCGTTGCTTCTCGGCAAGCTTGAGCGTCTGCTTGTCGCTGTCGAGCTTGATGCCGCCCTCGGCGCTGAGCGAAATGATGTAGTCACCGGCCGCACCTTCGACATTGTCGAGCTCGAGCTGCACCGCGCCGCGGTCGCCGGTACGCAGGAAGCGCGGCAGCGTCGTGGTCAGCACCACGGGATCGCGTACGATGACATCGCCCGATGCCTTGCCGACCTTACCCTTGCTCCACGCCACCGCCATCACGCGCACGGTGCCGGCGAAGGCTGGGATGTCGAAGCTCACTTGCGCATTGCCGTCGCTACCGACCTTGACGATGCCGGAATAGAGAGCGAGCGGCGCTTGCGTCGGTGGCGAGCCGGACAATTCCGCGCCTTCGTCACCGCCGGAGCGGAACTTACCTTGCGCGCCCTGCATGCCGTCGATCACCTCGCCATAGAGGTCGCGGATCTCGGCGCCGAGCCGACGCTGGCCGAGATAGTAATCGTCGGGCGCCGGCGGTTTGTAATGGGTGAGATTGAGAATGCCGACGTCGACGGCCGCGACCGCGACGCGTGCCTCTCCGCCGGCCGCAAGACCGGCCAGATGCACCGGCACGGTCAACTTGGAGTTGGGCCGCAGCGTCGCTGGCATGGTCATGGTCACGTCCAGCGTGTGGGCAGCGCGGTCGATGCTGAACCACTTAACGCCGATCGCGCGGCCCGGCATGCGCCGCGCCGGCGCATCGAGCGGGCGCGTTAGGGTCGCCACCACGTAAGCGCCTGTGCCCCAATCCTTGCCGACGGTCAGCAGTGCATGAGCGATGCCGGCCTTCACATCATAGGATTTGCTGGCGACGAGCCGGTCGGTAAACACGTTGACGTCGAGCCGCCCGGCGGCGCGCGCTGTTGCCGTCACATACATCGTGTCGCCCGGCTTGGCGTCGGACTTGTCGAGGGCGATTTCGAGCAGGTCGGGCGTGTCCGCGCTCGCTTCTGCATAGAAACCGGCATCGAAGCTGAGCGAGGTGACGGCGCCATTCGGCTCGCCGGTCTTCACCTCCAGCCGGTAGCGGCCCCATTTCACCGGCAGCGAAACCCGCGCCGGCTTGTCGGCGGTCACATCGAACTTGCCATCGGCGACGCGCTCGCTGCGCTTGATCGGCTCGTAGCGCCATTGACCGTTCTGCCGGTACCATTGATAGCTGGTCTCGACGCGAAGCAATTCATAGTGCAGGTTCTTCTGCGCAAGCTTGCGCCCGTCGGGCGCGACCATCACGACGTCGAAATCCGCATTGGCGCCGTCAGCGAGCGAGCGCCCGGAAAAGGCCGGCTTCACGCCGATCATGTCGGCGTCCGGCTTCACCGGCAGCGTCAAATGAGACTCGACCGCGCGGCCGCCCGATTCGGCCATGCTGATCGTCACTTTGGCTTCGAGCGGCCGCGTCGTCGACGGTACCTTGTCGAGCGTTACCGGGAAACTCGCTTTGCCGGCAGCATCGGTGTTCGGCAACTCGTTGAGTTCCTGACGCACCGAGGTCACGTCGTCGTCGAAGACGCCGAAGGAGTAGCCGCTAAAGCCCGGGCGTTGCTTGGCGGCGGCGATCGTCACCGAACCACTCAGCGCTAAATTGGATGCCGGCGCGCCGTACAGGAAATGACCGTCGACATGAGCCGTGAGCGGCGCATCCGGCGAGATGACCTCGTCCTTGGAGGTCAGATCGAATTCGATGCGGTCGGGCACGTAGTCCTCGACCATGAAGGTGGTTTCGCCGACCGCCGGCTGTTTCGGGTCGGCAAAGGCCCGCGCGCGCCAAGTACCTGACATCGCTGAAGAAACGAGCGGCATGGCGAGCGAATAGCCGCCGAGACCTTCGTCCTTCACCAGGGCGCGGCGATATTCGACGCCGTCCGGCCGTTCGACCACCAAGGTCAGCGGCGCCGAAGACGCGGCCATTCCGCCCGCGTCGCGCAGCAGCGAGGTGATGTGGACCGTCTCGCCGCGGCGATAGACGCCGCGCTCGGTATAGACGAAAGCGTCGAGCCCGGCCGGCGCCGGCCGACCGCCGACGCCGCGGTCGCTCAGATCGAAGGCCGGCGATTTCAGGCTCAAGAACGCGTAATCGTCCTTGAGACCGGCGACGACCGCGGCCGGCGACGAACCGCCCTCACCGCGCGCGAAGCCGGCGGCGAAATGCAGGAAGCCATTGTTGTCGGTCTTGCCGCGCGCGAGCACTTCGTTGTTGCGCGCGACCAGGCGGATCTCGGTATCGCCGAGCGGCTGCGCGCTCGCCAGCGAATGAACGAAGACATCGACGCCGTCATGGCCGCTATAGGCGGTGAGCCCCAAGTCAGAGACGATGAACCACTGGGTCGCCAGCGCGCCATAGTCTTGCGTGAGTTGGTCCTTGGGCGTCGCCGTCATCACATAGACGCCCGGCTTGAGCACGCCGAGCGCCTTATCGACCGGAAACGCGGTGGCAACTTCCGTGTTGAGCTTGCGCTCGACCGCGAGCTCACCGCTCCACACCTTGGCGCCACGCTCGCGCGCCAAGTTTTCCGCCTGGTAGTTGGTCAGGTTGCGCTGAAATTCGTAGCCAAGAACGGTATCGATGAGATTGCGGTCGCCGACATGATAGACGGAAAGTTTGACCGCGCTGGTGTTGACGCTGAGCACCGGAATGCCGCGCTGCCCAGTACGCGGCAGCACATAAGCCTTGCCGGAAAAGCGCACGAACGGCTTGCGGTCGCGCACGAACACCGTGAAGTCGGCCGACTTCGCCAGCGACTCGTTGACCGTCGAGGGCAGTCCCGCCCGCAGCGTGATCTGGTAGCGTTCGCCGTGCCTGAGGCCTTCGACGCAAAGCTGCCGGTCGCTCGCCGAAACGGCGGGCTTCGCCTGGCCCTCCACCGCGACGAACGGAGACATATCGGTGCGCCGCGGCAGCGCTTCCGAAAACTGAAAGCAGGCGCGCGGCGATGCCGCGTCCGAATCGACGGAATAGTCGAGCAGCCGGAAACCATGCGCGACGCGCAAGCGCTCATATTCGCCGCGCAGCGCCGCGGTCTCACGCAAGGCGAGCGCAAGCCGCAAGGCATTGAGCGCGGGGCGCCAGAGCTGGCGCTCGGCGAGCGTGCGGCCGAGCAATTCAAGGCTGTCGGCTTCGACAGTGCGATCGGCCGCACGTTGATAGGCGATGTAGGCGGCGGTGGTAGCGCGGTCGAGCAGCAGCGCTTGCTCGCGTTTGTCGTGCGGACCGATCTGACGAATGGTGCGCGCGAGCCTGAGCCAGGCAGCGGCGTCGTTCGGCGCCGCGGTGACCATCTGCCCCAGCACCAGCATGCCGGTGCGGAAATCGCGCTTCTGAAACGCCGCGTCGGCCTCACGGCTGAGCGCCGACGCCGGCTTGGTGACCGTGCCGGAGTCCTGCTTGATTTGCGCCTCGAGCTTGATCGCGGCTTGATCAAGGTCGCTGCGCTGGAACGCCTTGTCGGCGACCTTGTCGCTGGCCTGGACAGGCACCAGAGCAAGGGCAAGCAGCGCCGCGGCAAGCCCGACGCGGACCAGCGAAATCATGGGACAGACCTCCGAAGGATGACGGACCTCACCATAACTTGGTGCGGTGAGCGCTCTTTTTAGTTCACGTTAGTTGACGGCACGAAGGTGTCGAGGGCATGGCTGTGATTTTGACGGGCGCAGGCCTCACCGGCACGAACCGGCATTTTAAGCGATATGCTATCGGCTCGCGTCGTCATATGACTAGGGCCACCTGCTCATATTTCGGTTTAGTTAGGTTAGAAGACTTCTCTAAACCATTTAAATATAAGATAGATTCTCCCTTACGGCCTCCTGCGCCCGGTTTGGGGGCGCCGGGCGCGAAATTGCCGGCAGCGCCGCCTTTCCTTGGTCATGCACGGCAGGTAAACGTGAACAGCGACGACCCCGTAGCTCAGCCGGATAGAGCATCAGCCTTCTAAGCTGAGGGTCGCTGGTTCGAATCCAGCCGGGGTCGCCAATTTGTTTTCCCGGGAATTCCGAGCGAGTGCGCCTTTCTGCCCCGCGCCCGGCGGTGCCGCGTTCGAGCAAAGCTTTAAGGGCATCGGCTCCGGGCAACTTCTAAACTTGCTGCCGGGATCGAAAGCCCGTTCGAACGCTGGGCCGTTTCCCTCTGTTACGCCCACTCGCGGCCGGGCGAGGACGGCAATGAACGCTACCGCCCCGACAAGTCGTTCCCGGATGCGATCAATGCGTCCAGGGATCGCGCCGGCTGGAGGCAAAATTGTCGGCGTAAGCAATAACGCGACGTTGCGGCGTGCTGGCCTCGAACACCTGATAGGCAATGCCGTGGCGCTCGCAATAGGCGATCGCTTCTTCCTTGCTGGCAAAGCGCAGGCGCACCTGCTGACGCATGTCACCGGAAGAAGTCCATCCCATCAGAGGTTCGACCTGACGCGGCTCCTCCGGTTCGAAATCGAGCGCCCAGGCCTTGGTATTGGCCTGGCCCGATTGCATGGCGGTCTTGGCAGGCTTGTAGATGCGTGCGGTCATCGCTCGCGCCTTCATGGATGATCTTGCGATGGCAATGGATAACGGCAACGGCGCGCGCTGGCAACGCGCACATTGGTTCCAGTTCATGAATTGCGCGCGAGGGCAGACCAATGCGCGCGCCAGATCACCCCTGGCTCCAGCTCAACACAGACCCGCGTCAGACGGACCCGTGTCGGCAAAGGCGCAACGTTCCATCCGGACGAGATCGACAAGGTCGCAGGAACGCCTAGGCGCAACGGGTCTCAACAAAAAACTCTTGCGACAGCCCAATTACAAATAGACCCCCGGAGGTTTCCCGCCGGGGGTCTTGCTTGTTAAACCGCTGCTCTCAAACGATCAGGGGTAGAAGTTCCGCTGCACGCGGAAGATCGCCTGGAACTCGTCTACATCGGCGAGCTTGTAGGTACCGAACGCTGTACAGGTACCGCAACCGGCAATCGCCGTATTAGCGAAGCTGGTGTTGTACTGTGTGTACAGCACGTCGACGCTGAAATCGAGGTTGCGGACCGGCGTGAACACCGTGCGCGAACCCACCTGCCACCACGAGTAGTCGGCTCCGTTAGTATTACCGGCAAATGGGGTGCCAATTACGGTGCTTGCAAAGTTGCTGTAGTTGACCGCAGCATAGCCGCCATAGAGCGACGTTTTCCACTGCGGATTCCAGTGGTGCTCGTAACCGCCGACGATGTCCCAGGATTCCGTGAGATCCAGACTGCCCCGAGTGGCGGAGTTGACGACGGCATCCGAAATGCCACCGAATGATGCATTGCTGACATCCCAGGGAAGGAAGCCGACGACCTGAGTGTACCGGGTCGCGCCTTTGGCATAGTCGGCCTGGAAGGCGATGTTGTCACCATGACCCAGGGCCGGCAGGTTGAACTTCAAGCCGCCGCCAATCGCCCAACCGACTGCGTCGCTCGGGTGACCGTTGCCGGTAACAGTGCCCGGATTGGTAGTGTTGAGGTAGTAGTTGGCGGTCACGTTATGCAGGGCGCCCATGATCTGCGCACTGCCCCAGCTCTGGTCGACATGGATATTCGCAACGATGTCGGGCCAGCTGTTCTCGGCGCCGGTCACAGTCGCAAACGCACCCCCATTGGTGGTGAAAATCGGAGCTTGGCGCTGCCCGTTCGGATCTTCGGCCGACAAGCTCATCGACAGGCCATTGCCGAACTGCCAGGTGTAGGCGAACACGATCTGGCCGTTGCCGCTGGTATCCGAGCCCAGCCGGTTGGTCTGGTTCGACACCGTCGCGAACGAGAAGAAGTCGTAGAACGACACCGTCAGACCGGCCGTGAAGCCCGCCCACTGGATGAAGGCGCGCGGCATATAGGTCTGCACGCCGGCAGAAGCATTACCGTTGGTGGCGGTCATGCCCAGCATCACATACGACCGCAGCGTGCCAAGGGGCGTCTGCGAACGCACATCAAACGACGCCGCGCCGCGAGCGCGGAACGAGTTTTGCGTTGTACTGCGAGTATAATCGTTAGCCGTGAGCGGAATGAACGAACCGCCGGCGTTCCAATCATACTCGGCTCGGACGAAGCCACCGACCTTCATGCAGGTGTCAGTGCCCGGAATGTAGTAGAACCCTGCGCCGTACAGACTACAGATCTTCACGTATGCGACCGGTGCGGCCTTTACGGGAAGATCGGCAGCCTGTGCCCCAGCGATCGCAACGAGACCCGCTGCGCAGCCAAGGAGAAGGCTTTTCACCATCTTCATCTTGAACCTCCAACAATATGTTTCTCGTGAGAGGGTTCCGTATCCGCCCAGTGCGACAGCACCGATGGAACTTCCCCTTGACTCCCCGCCACCCGAACCAACGTCTGCAACTTGCAAGGCATCAGCCGGGCAACGCGACACGGGGATGCCCCCCTCCGTCGCGCTCTGACATTAGCCGATAAGCTCTTAGGCGCAATGAAGAACGCCCCTTCCCACAGGCTCTAGGGCTGCTTTTCGACCGAGTGTTGCGCAAAAAACACGCAATATTGCCGCATCGGTTCGGTCAAGCCCAGGCCGTCGTTAGGCCAAGCCACGAAAATAGATTTTTTCTTTAAATTCAATATATTATGATACATGGTCGCTACAACTTATAGGAGAATATACTTCTGATTAGCGCAATAATACCGGTTTTGCCGGAAAATCCGAACACACTTTCCTCCGATTTTGCACCGGTTTCCTAAATTCGACCGCCTATTTCGCAGGCATTTTGATTTTGCACCGTTCTTAAGAGTATCCGCCAACCGTCGCACGGCCATTGCGGCATCGAGCATGGGAAACGAATCAGAACTGTCGGTGAAAATCAACGGCGGCGCCGGTCGCGGGTCCCGATGTGCAAAGACCAGGTTGGGTCGATCGTATGACCCGGTCATATTGATGAGGCTGCTTGGATGAGGCTGCTTGGCGGAGACGGAGGGATTCGAACCCTCGATACGCCTTTGGAGCGTATAACGGTTTAGCAAACCGCCGCCTTCAGCCACTCGGCCACGTCTCCGCGTGAGGAAATGCGTATCGGACTCTAGGGGCTGCGGTCAAACAATGCGAGCCGCGCGACAAAATAAATGACAATGAACCAATGCCACAAATCCAGTGTCTAATCGTTACCCAATAATGTGAACCGGTCGGAACAGGCGATCCGTTCATTCGACAAGCTGGGAGATATCCGATGCGACATTTAGGCCTTTCAATGATCGGACTGGTAGCGATCGCCGCCGCGATGATGGCGCCACTGCCGGCCCATGCCGATCCGTACAAATGGTGCGCCGTCTATGGCAGCCGGGACGTGCAGGCCACCAATTGCGGCTTCGTGACCTACCAGCAGTGCCTGAACACGATCAGCGGCATCGGTGGCTACTGCACACCGAACCAGTTCTACACCGGCCCGCAAGGCAGCAAGCGCGCGCGCAAGCGACACTAGCGGCGCGCAACGCTTAAGCCGCGACGCGGATGGCGGGCGCCGCCTGCTGCGGACGCGGATGGGATTTCAGCCAATCGCGCGCGGCGCGCTGGGCACAACCGATCTCGCTGTCGCTCATCTGCTCGGCGATCTCGCGGCGCAGGTGCGGCGCCTCGCCGTGGCCGCACATGGCCGCGATGTTGAACCACTTGTGCGCCTCGATGAGATCGATCGAAACGCCGGCGCCGGCCGAATAGATCATCCCGCGTGCAAAGCATTCTTCGGCGTTCGCCGGTTCGGCGGCATCAAACGCCAATTCGATATCAGCCATTTTAGGCCTCCCCATTATCACCGCGATCCGCCCCACGGATCACCGTTACGTCCCTGTCTCGCCGCACGCGGAAACAAGCGCGTGCGAACGAGCGCGACTATGGGAAGAATTTTTGAATGAGCGCTTAAGCGCTGCGATGAATCGAAGATGAATCGGCGCCGACTACGACGCCGCCACGCAAGTCAAGAAGCGCCCGTTTTTCAGGGCCAAGTTGCAATTTTACGGCGCGCGGTCACGGATCGCTAACCGCGCCCGTTCAGGCCGCGATAACCACCCGAGGAAGCTTGTCAGCCCGCGCTTGCACGTTGGCCAAATAGTACCGCCTGCACGTTGGGATCCTTCATGTCGATGCCCTGGCGCAGTTCGGCGCCGAGCGCCATGCCGCGCTCAACGGCGGGCCGCGCCTTCACGGCTTCCAGCCACCGCTTCAAGTGCGGGAAGTCGTCGATATTCTGGTCCTGCCGCTTCCACAGATTGACCCAACCGACGCAAGCCATGTCGGCGATCGAATATCGGCCGGCGAGAAAGTCGCGGTCGGCAAGCCGCTTGTTCATCACGCCGTAAAGCCGGTTGACCTCGTCCTCGTAGCGCGTGATCGCGTAGGGCAAGGTCTCCTTCGCGTAATGCTTGAAGTGATTGAGCTGGCCCGCCATCGGCCCCAGGCCGCCCATCTGCCAGAATAGCCACTGATCGACCTCGACCTTGGCGCGCTCATCGGCCGGATAGAACTTTCCGGTCTTGCCGCCGAGGTATTGCAGGATGGCGCCCAACTCGAAAATCGCTATTGGCCGTCCGCCCGGCCCTTGCGGGTCGACGATTGCCGGCATGCGGTTGTTGGGCGCGATCTTGAGAAACTCGGACTTAAACTGCTCGCCTTTGGAAATATTTACCGGGACCATCGTGTAAGGCAGCCGGCACTCCTCCAGCATGATGGAGACTTTGAAACCATTCGGCGTCGGCCAATACCAGAGTTCGATCGGCTTGCTTTGCTTGCGCGCAGCCGCCTTTTTCGATGCCTTCTTTGCTTTGGCTTTGGCTTTGGTCTTGACCTTCGCTTTGCTCCGGTTGGCTTTCACCGTCCGCTTTGTCTTCGCGCGCGCCATGTCACCACTCCCGTTCGATCCGCAAATGAGCAACGCCGTTTGACCTAGGTGCGCAGGCGCCAAAGCGCAAGCTGACCAAGGGTGCCGGCGACAACGATGAAGGGAGGGGTGAATACGCGGGCGAGCGGGATCGGCAGATCACAAACGCAGGCCAGAAACACCGAGGGCGTCGGCGAGACTAGCTGGTCTCGCCGACGCCCTCTTGTCATCCGGAACCGGGGCGCCCTGGAAGGACTGCTAGGCGCTCATCATTCCACGGCGCACACCGGCCCGTATGACGCAATCTTCGACGCAAAGCTAAAACATCGAAGATCGGCAAGCAGCGTTCAGACTAGAGCTTCTTCTTCCGCTTCTTCGTCTTCTTCGCCGCCTTCACTGCCTTCTTCCTACGTTTCGCCATTGCTGCCCTCCTAGCCATGAAATCATGGCGGGTGTCGCATCAGCGCGCGCCGCGAATCGACACGCACTGCATTTCGTTTACTACAGCACAACGAAAAAAACAGTCTCCGCTTAAGGAAACGTATACTGGGCGCGCGTTCGGTGCGCGCATGCGCGCAAGTCTACGAACTTCATTTACTCGTCAACGCGTTTCTATTTGCGCGTCATGCAATGTCGCGCGTTGTTCGACGAAATTGAAAAAGTGCCGATAAAATAAGGTTTAATTGCACGCGCGCGCGGCGAGTGAACGATGCAAATACGCGCGAAAATTTTTCTGTTTGCACGAAAAAATTACCAGCGAAAACGATCGCCGTGCACGTTCAGGTGCGACAAAATATTTTTGCACAGTCGACCGAAATTAGGGACGTCGGAGGGGCGGAATCGATCAAAACCACCGAATCGGTGACCGGTGATTCGCGGTATCGATCGTCGGTCGCCGAGAAATTTTTCGCGGAACGCGTCACGCAACAGGTCGCGCGCCGGAAGTTTTGCGCACCGCGCGACACGAATGCGAACGTCAGAGTCCGAGTTTTTGTTTCAGCAGCGCGTTGACCGCTTGCGGGCTCGCTTTGCCGCCCGACGCCTTCATGACTTGCCCGACGAACCATCCGATGGCCTTCGGATTGGACTTGGCGTCGCCAACCTTGTCGGGATTTTTGGCGATGATGTCGTCGACGATGGTCTCGATGGCGCCGAGATCAGTCACCTGCTTCATGCCACGCGCCTCGACGATGGCGCGCGGGTCGCCTCCCTCACTCCAGAGGATTTCGAATAAGTCCTTGGCAATCTTGCCGGAAATCGTGCCGTCCGCAATCAGCTCGAGCACGCCGCCAAGCTGCGCGGCCGACACCGGCGAGGTTGCAATCGCTTTGCCTTCTTTGTTCAGCCGCCCAAACAATTCGTTGATCACCCAGTTGGCGGCAAGTTTGGCATCGCGCCCCTTGGCGACTGTTTCGAAATAATCCGCGGTCTCGCGCTCGGCGACCAGAACGCCTGCGTCGTAAGCGGAGAGCCCGAAGGCGTCGATGAAGCGCGCCTTTTTCTCGTCGGGCAGTTCCGGCAACGCCGCCTTTAGCGCGTCCACGTCCGCTAGGGTGAGTTCCAGCGGTAACAGATCGGGGTCGGGGAAATAGCGGTAGTCATGCGCCTCTTCCTTCGTGCGCATCGACCTGGTTTCTTTCCGGTTGGGATCGTAAAGCCGCGTTTCCTGATCGATCGAACCGCCCTCTTCCAGAATGTCGATCTGCCGGCGCGCTTCGTGCTCGATCGCGTCGCCGATGAAGCTGATCGAGTTCATATTTTTGATCTCGCAGCGCGTGCCAAACGGTTCGCCGGGCTTACACACCGACACGTTGACGTCGGCGCGCAAGGATCCCTTCTCCATGTCGCCGTCGCAGGTGCCGAGATAGCGCAGGATCGAGCGCATCTTGGCGAGGAACGCCATTGCATCGTGCGCCGAGCGTAAATCGGGCTTCGACACGATCTCCATCAGGGCAACGCCGGAACGGTTGAGATCGACATAGGACATGGTTGGGTTGCGGTCGTGCAGGCTCTTGCCGGCGTCTTGTTCCAGATGCAGCCGCTCGATGCCGACAGCGACGGTCTCGCCGCCTTCCAGATCGACGGTCACCTCACCCTCGCCCACCACCGGCTGTTTGTATTGACTGATCTGATAGCCCTGCGGCAGGTCGGGATAGAAATAGTTCTTGCGGTCGAACACCGACTTCAGATTGATCTTGGCCTTCAGCCCAAGCCCCGTGCGCACCGCCTGTTTGACGCACTCTTCGTTGATCACCGGCAACATGCCGGGCATGGCGGCATCGACCAGCGAGACGTGGCTGTTGGGCTCAGCCCCAAATTCGGTCGAGGCGCCGGAAAACAGCTTCGACTTGGACGTGACCTGGGCGTGCACCTCCATGCCGATGACGACTTCCCAGTCGCCGGTCGCGCCTTTGATCAACTTTTCGGGTTTGGTCTGGATGCTCATATGGATTTAGCTAGCGGCTCGCCCGCCCGGCGGCAAGACAGCCTCAGACCCGCAATTCGTGCCCGAGCACCTGCTCGGCGGCGTCGAAACTGTCAGTAAACCCACGGTATTCGATCACCCGGCCGTCGCGGACGCGGTGGAAACTCGCGATCCGGCAGCGGATGGTGCGGCCGGTCGCGCGCTGTTTCAGCGTCAGGTCGGTGATACTCGCGGCACGGTCGCCCTCGGCTATCAGCCATTCGGTCACGGACTGAACAACCTCGTAATGGCGGTTCAGCGTGTGTAGCCCCTGGAACACGGCGGTCTTGCCGCGACGGTGGCCAAGTTCGGGAAAGACCGAGGGGGGACCATAGACCAGCCAATCCAGATTATCGTCATAACGCGCCGCGATGCCGGCGTAGTCGCCGGCGCGAAACGCGGCCTGAATCGCCTCGATCACGGCGCGCGCCGGCAACGAACCATCGCGAAGCGCGGACGAAGGCTCGTGGCCGGCTGTCATGGTCTTGCTCGTCGTCCGCGCCTTCGCACTCTTCGCTCAAACATCAAGCTCGCGTCCGAGCGCCTGTTCCACCACATCGAATGTGTTGGTAAATTCCCGGAATTCGATCAGCTGGCCCCCTTCCAGGCGCAGGAAGTTCGCGATCCGAAACCGCAACACCCGGTCGGTCGCGCGCTGGCGGAAGCTGGCATCCGCCATGATCGCGGCGCGCTCACCTTCGACGATAACGATCTCGCGCTGGTGGCTCTCCAGCGCATAGACCTCGGCGATTGCCTTCATCACATCCAGCACGGCAGCGCGGCCGCGGCGCGCGCCGACGAAGGGAAAGACCGAAATCGGCCCGTAAATGATCCAGTCGATGTCGTCGTGCAGCAACGCGCCAACGCGGTCGAGATCGTGCCGCTCATAGGCGTCGTAAAGTTCGCGCACGATCGTGTGTGTAGCGCTCGTCCCCACGGGAAGGTCCCTCCCGCGACTGAGTATGAACTTACCATCGTGTTCGGCCAAGCAATTCGGATGCGTTTTCCAACCATTCACCGGCTATCGTTTGCGTGCATAGATGAGCACATTGCGCCGACAGCGAAATTCACAGAGCGAGCATGAGCAATGCTTCCGTAATTTCCGTCCACTCGGAATCGAGATCGCCGCGCGCCGCCGGCTTGCCGGCGCGGCGGTACCAGTATCCGGCATTGCCGTGATCGCCTTCGACGCGATGCAGATAGGCGTGCACCCAGGCCGCTTCCGCACCGGAGTCGTCCATTACGATGCGATGCGCCTTGTCCCAATCGCCCTTCTTCGCCCACCACAAGGCGGCGAGCGGCGCATTTAAAGCATCTGGTGGAACGCTCTGTGATAGCGACAGGCTATAGGCCTGCGGCGTCACCACCACCGCTCCGGCGCGAACTTGCCGGCCGCCTGCTCGAGCACAGTCCCGAGCGAAAACAGCGTCTCCTCGTCGAACGGCCGTCCAATCAACTGCAAACCGAGCGGCAGGCCTTGCCCGTCCAGTCCTGCCGGCACGGAGATGCCGGGCAAACCCGCCATATTCACCGTCACCGTGAAGACGTCGTTCAGATACATCTCGATCGGGTCGCCGCCCGCCTTCTCGCCAACGCCGAAGGCCGCGGACGGCGTCGCCGGCGTCAGCATGGCGTCGATGCCGGACGCGAAAGCCTGTTCGAAGTCGCGCTTGATCAGCGTGCGTACCTTCTGCGCGCGCAGGTAATAGGCATCGTAATAGCCGGCCGAGAGTACATAGGTGCCGATCATCACGCGCCGGCGCACCTCTTTGCCGAAACCCTCCGCGCGCGTGCCCTCATACATCGCGCGAATGTCCTTGCCCTCGACGCGCAAGCCGTAGCGCACGCCGTCATAGCGGGCGAGATTGGACGAGGCCTCCGCCGGCGCCACGATGTAATAGGCCGGCAACGCATATTTGGTGTGTGGCAACGAGACGTCGACCAGTTCTGCGCCGGCAGCCTGCAGCCACTGCTTGCCTTGATCCCAGATCTTGTCGATTTCGGCCGGCATGCCGTCGATGCGGTATTCCTTCGGGATGCCGATGCGCAGGCCTTTTACCGACTTGCCGACCGCTGCTTCGTAATCCGGCACCGGCTGGTCAACGCAGGTCGTGTCCTTGTCATCCGGTCCCGCCATTGAGCGCAGCAGGATCGCCGCGTCGCGCACGCTGCGCGCAAACGGCCCCGCCTGATCGAGCGACGACGCGAAAGCAACGATGCCCCAGCGCGAGCAGCGTCCATAGGTCGGCTTCATGCCGACGGTGCCGGTGAAGGCCGCCGGCTGTCTGATCGAGCCACCCGTGTCGGTGCCGGTCGCGCCGAGACACAAATGAGCCGCCACCGCCGCCGCCGAGCCGCCCGAGGAGCCGCCCGTGACCAAGGGCGTATTCGAGCCTTTGCGGCGCCAGGGCGAAATCACCGGACCGAAGAACGAGGTCTCGTTCGACGAGCCCATGGCGAACTCGTCATTGTTGGTCTTGCCGAGCAGCACCGCACCGTCGCGCCACAAGTTCGCCGTGACGGTCGATTCATAGGTCGGCACGAACGTGTCGAGAATGTGCGAACAGGCGGTGGTGCGCACGTCCTTGGTGCAGAACATGTCCTTGACGGCGATCGGGATGCCATCGAGGGGCTTGGCCTCCCCTTTCGCGATGCGCGCGTCGCAAGCCTTCGCCATCTCCACGGCATGCTCCGGCGTGTCGAGAACATAAGCGTTGAGCGCGCGCGCTTTCTCGATTGCCGCGAGATGCGCCTGCGCCAACTCCTGCGCCGAGAAGCTTTTCACCGAAAGCCCGTCGCGCGCCTCGGCTAACGTCAGCGAGGTCAGGTCACTCACGGCAACTTACTCACGACTTGCGTTCGTCCTCGGACGGCGGCGGCGCGGGCGCGGTCTGCGCGGGCGGCGCCTCGCAAGCTAGCCTCTCGGTCTCGAGCTGCGCGCGCAGGATGCGTTCGCGCGCCTCCGGCGGCAGCGCATCGAGCATGGACCAGAAGTTCATTTCACAGGCGATGCACATCACTCCACCACCTTCGGCACGAGGAAAAATCCGTCATCGGTTTGCGGCGCGTTCTTAACGATCTGATCGACGATGCCGCCGTCGGTCACCGCGTCGGCGCGCATCTTCATGATCATTGGCGTAACCGACGTCATCGGCTCGACGCCCTCGACATCGACCTCGTCCAACTGCTCGACCCAGGCCAGGATCGCATTGAGCTCGCCCTTGAGATGATCGATCTCGTGCTCGGCAACCGCAATACGCGCGAGATGCGCGATGCGGCGGACGGTCTCGGCGTCAACGGACATCAGAACCTCGAAAAAAGGAACCAGCCGCGTATAGCAGAGGCCGGTTTTCGCCCGCAACCGCCTCGAAAACGCACGACTTTACGGCCGCTGGCGCTCCAACAGAACCCAACCTTGCGCCTTGAGCTGCTTTTTGGCCAGGGCGGTCGCCGTGCCAGTGATCCGCATCTGGCCGCGCGCCTTCGGCACAGACCGCTGGCGGTCATTGGACACCGCGGTAAACCCGCCCGCCGTCTCGCGGGTCCACGACAGCGCGTCGATCGGCATGACCGCGGTGACCCGGTTGTCGCGGGTCACGACGTAGGGGAAATCCGCCAGCGACACGAAGCGGACATAGCCGCCACCTTTGCGAAAGTCGTCGGCCATGTATTCGGCCATGCGGCGCATCGTATAGGCGATGGCACGGCCGTCGGCGTCGGCGGCGCGCGCGACGAACACCGCGCGACCGCGCACGCCACGCATGCTTTCGAGCGCGGCAACCATCGCCGCCATATCGATCGGCGTGTAGTGCCTGTTGGCGAGCAACTTGGCGCTCAACCCGGGCGGAACACGCATCCTCGTCAGCGCCGCTTGATTGATATCGATAATCTGCGCGGCGGTGTAGTCCCGCGCCAAGTCCGCAATACCGATGTCATTGACCTTGTTGGCGGTGGAAAGATTGGACACGACGATGCCTGCTGCGCCTGGCACGAACAGCAACGCGCCGGTCACAACCAATCCGCCGGCGGTCGCCGCTTGCGACAATTGGTTGAGCTTGGCGGAGAGTGGCGGAAAGTCCGTATACGGATCAACGCCGTAGGTCGTGGCAATCTTCCGCCTCTCGTCGGTCACCCCGATAAAATCGGAAACTGGGTCGCCCGGAGTTTGGCCCGCGTGGTTCATGCCGGCGCCGAGTCGATTGAAAAATGCGCCGACCCCGGCGAACGTATTCTGGACGGTGCCGATCGGATTTGTCACGAGTTGACCGGCGAATTTCAGCGGACTGATCCCGGCCTCTGCCAGCGCGCGACCAAAATGTTCTGACTCGCTTACTTTCTCCAGCTTGGCGAGTGCGTCGAGTTCGTGGGTGCGCATGCGCAACATTTCGTCGCCGGTGACGATGAATTTCCCGTACGGCGTGGTGAGAACGTACACGCGCAGGATACCGTCGCTGTGCACCGGGTTTTGCACGGTGTAGTTGGCGCCGACCCGTTTAATGCCTGGAATTTGCGCGACGTTGAATGTCGGCGGTCTTTCAAAACTCTGCGCGGACGCCGCGGCGGAGAGCAAAACGAGGACGAGCGGCGCCAACCCGCGCCGCACAAAATTGATCGTAAACGTCATTTCAGGAAACCTCTTGCTCCGCGTCTTTAACTCCGCGTCTCGCCAGCAGTGGCCGCCGCTGTGCCCTTGTCAGCGATGCCGGAGCAAGCCGCAAGGCGACATCTAGGATAATATTCGTATTTTTGCGAGTTCTTATCCTCGCCGGAGAAAAGATTGCCTCGCCCCCCGCCCGCGGTCGTATGAAAGGTCATGAGTCTCGTCTTACCGCTGATCGAAGCCGCCGCCCATTGGCCGCCACGTGGCGCGCTCATTGGCCTCGATCTCGGCACCAAGACCATCGGCGTAGCCGTGTGCGATCCCGACCGCAGGCTGGCGGCAGGCGTCACGACGATCGCGCGCAAGACGTTCACCAAGGATGTGCAACAGCTCTTGGCGCTCGCGGCCGAGCGCGCCGCGGTCGGCATCGTGCTCGGCCTACCGGTCAACATGGACGGCTCGGAGGGCCCGCGCGCGCAGTCGACCCGCGCCTTCGCGCGGAACCTGGCCAAGTTGACCGAGCTGCCGATCGCGCTCTGGGACGAACGGCTTTCCACCGCCGCGGTCGAGCGCGAGCTAATCGCCGCCGACGTCAGCCGCGCCAAACGCGCGGCCGTGATCGACCAGCACGCGGCTGCCTATATCCTGCAAGGCGCGCTCGACCGGCTGACCAACCTGAACCGCTAGACGCGGCTACCGCCCGTTAACCGCTTCCCGCGGAGCCTTGTGGACCGCTCAAGGCTTGCCCTTGCCGCCGGCAAACCATGCGCCTATAGCAATGCCTTTAATGAACATTGCGTCGAAAACCTCATTCGTCCTCAGCCGGCGGCACCTGTTGGGGATCGAGGGCCTTTCACGCGCCGACATTTCCGGCCTGCTCGACCTTTCCGAGGAATTCGTCGAGCTCAACCGCCAGGTCGAGAAAAAGCGCACATCCTTGCGCGGCCGCACACAGATCAACCTGTTCTTCGAAGTCTCCACCCGCACCCAGTCCTCGTTCGAACTGGCCGGCAAACGGCTCGGCGCAGACGTGATGAACATGTCGACGTCCTCGTCCTCCATGCGCAAGGGGGAAACGCTGATCGACACCGCGATCACGCTCAACGCCATGCACCCCGACATCATCGTGGTACGCCATCACGCCTCCGGCGCGGTGGAATTGCTGGCGAGCAAGCTCGACGGCTGCTCGGTGATCAATGCCGGCGACGGCGCGCACGAACATCCGACGCAGGCGCTGCTCGACGCCGCCACCATCCGCCGCAACAAGGGCCGCATCGAAGGCCTTACTGTCGCGATCTGCGGCGACATTCTCCATTCGCGCGTCGCCCGCTCCAACATCATCCTGCTCAACTGCATGGGCGCGCGCGTGCGCGTGGTGGCTCCCTCCACACTCTTGCCGCCTGGGATCGAACGGTTCGGCGTCGAGGTTGCGCGCGACATGCGCGAAGGTCTGCACGATGCCGACATCGTGATGACGCTGAGGCTGCAACGCGAGCGCATGAACGGCTCCTACGTGCCGTCGGTCTCCGAATATTTCCACTACTGGGGTCTCGACGAAAAAAAGCTGTCCTTCGCCAAGCCCGACGCGCTGGTCATGCACCCGGGGCCGATGAACCGCGGCGTCGAGATCGACTCCATTGTCGCCGACGGCGCGCAATCGCTCATTCGCGAACAAGTCGAGATGGGCGTCGCGGTGCGCATGGCCGTTCTGGAAGCCCTCTCGCGCAACCTGCCGAACGCGTAGCCACCATGTTGTCAGACCGCCGCCCGATCCTGCTTGCCAACGCCCGGATCGTCGATCCGTCACGCGACCTCGATATGGCGGGCGACGTGCTGATCGCCGATGGAGTCATCCGCGACGCCAAGCGCGGCATCGGCGCCGCCGGCGTGCCGGAAGGCACCGAGGTGATCGACTGCCGCGGCAAACTGGTGGCGCCGGGGTTGATCGACATGCGCGCCTTCATCGGCGAGCCGGGCGCGGCCAGCCGCGAGACGTTTGCCTCGGCCAGCCAGGCGGCGGCCGCGGGCGGCGTCACCACCATCGTCTGCCAGCCGGCCACGTCGCCGGCGATCGACAACCCCGCCACCGTCGATTTCGTGCTGCGGCGCGCGCGCGACACCGCGATTGTGCACGTGCATCCGATGGCGGCGATCACCAAGGGCTTGGACGGCGAGGAGATGACCGAGATCGGCTTGCTGAAAGCCGCGGGCGCGGTCGCCTTCACCGACGGCGACAAGAGCGTGACCAATGCCCAGGTCATGCGCCGGGCGCTAACCTACGCCGGCGATTTCGACGCGCTGATCGTGCATCACACCGAAGATCCCGATCTGGTCGGCGACGGCGTGATGAACGAAAGCGAGTTCGCGGCACGCCTCGGCCTGCTCGGCATTCCGCGCGCGGCGGAAACCGTGATGCTGGAACGCGACATTCGTCTAGTTGCCTTGTCGAACGGGCGCTATCACGCGGCCTCCATCACCTGCGGAGAGTCGCTCGCGGTGTTGCGCCGCGCCAAGGACGACGGTCTCAACGTGACCGCGTCCGCCTCGATCAATCACATCACGCTCAACGAAAACGATATCGGCTCCTACCGCACCTTCCTCAAAGTGTCGCCACCCTTGCGCGCCGAGGACGACCGCAAGCTGTTGGTCGAGGCGCTGGCCTCCGGCCTTATCGACGTGATCATGTCGGACCACAATCCGCAGGACGTCGAAACCAAGCGCCTGCCGTTTGCCGAAGCGAGCCCCGGCGCCATCGGCATTGAAACGATGCTGACGGCCGGCTTGCGGCTCGTGCACAGCGGCGAAATCACCTTGCCGACGCTGTTGCGCGCGATGTCGACGCGCCCGGCCGAATTGCTCGGCCTTCCGGGCGGAACATTGCGCAGCGGCGCGCCGGCCGACGTCATCGTGGTCGACCTCGACATGCCCTGGGTGCTCGACCCCGCCGAATTGAAATCCAAGTGCAAGAACACGCCGTTCGACGAAGCGCGCCTCACCGGCCGCGCGGTGCGCTCAATCGTCGCCGGCCGCACGGTATACGAATACGTATGACCACCGCCCTCGCCCTCCTCTTCGGCTATCTGCTCGGCTCGATCCCGTTCGGGCTGATCCTGACGCGCGCAACCGGCGGCCCGGACCTGCGCACCATCGGCTCCGGCAATATCGGCGCAACCAACGTGCTGCGCACCGGCAACAAGAAACTAGCGGCGGTGACGCTTCTCTGCGACATGCTCAAGGGCGCTGTCGCCGTGCTGGTCACCGCACACTTCGCTACGCATGATGCGGCACTCGCCGCAGGGCTGGGCGCCTTCCTCGGCCATCTGTTTCCGGTGTGGCTCAAGTTCAAAGGCGGCAAGGGCGTCGCCACCTATATCGGCGTGCTGCTCGGCCTGGCCTGGCAGGCGGCGCTCATCTTCTGCGCGGTCTGGCTCGTGGTTGCCGTCGCAACCCGCTACTCCTCGCTCGCCGCCCTCGTCGCCAGCGCGGTGACGCCGGTGGCGATGTGGTTTACGGGGCAACAGAACACGGCGCTGCTGTTTTTCTTGCTAACCACGCTGTTGTGGATCAGGCACCGCGCCAATATTTCGCGCCTCATCGCCGGCACCGAAGGCAAGATCGGCAAAACCGCTGCAACGTCATCGTAACGCGCGGTTGTCGCGTCCGTCGCCTTCGGCAATGCTGTGGCCCGTGGCGGCGGGAGGCGATTACGTTGAGCGACGGCATCCATTTAAGCGACGAGCAGCGGCTCGACTGGCTGCGCCTGATCCGCAGCGACAATGTCGGTCCCCGCACCTTTCTCGATCTGGTCAACTATTACGGTGGTGCGCGCCCGGCCTTGGCGGCGCTGCCGGGATTGGCGCGCCGCGGCGGCGCATCGCGCCCGGCGCGCATCTGCTCGCAAGACGACGCCGCCACCGAGCTGAAGGCCGCCCGCGCGCGCGGCATCGAATTGATCGCGCTCGGCGAAGCCGGCTATCCGCCGCGTTTGCAAATGATCGACGATCCGCCGCCGCTGTTGGCTGCAAGCGGCAACCGCGCGATCCTGACCCGTCCGCTCATCGCCATCGTCGGCTCGCGCAACGCCTCCGCCGCCGGCGTGAAGTTTGCCGAACGGCTGGCGCGCGATCTGGGCGCTGCCGGCTATGGCATCGTGTCGGGGCTGGCGCGCGGCATCGATGCCGCCGCGCATCGTGCAAGTCTCGGTTCGGGGACGGTCGCCGTGTTGGCCGGCGGCCACGAGCGCATCTATCCGTCCGAACACGTCGACCTCTTGGAATCGATTTTGACGGAAGGCGCCGCCGTGTCTGAAATGCCGCTCACCTGGGAGCCGCGTGCGCGTGACTTCCCGCGCCGCAACCGGCTGATCTCGGGGCTGGCGCTCGGTGTCGTCATCGTGGAGGCGGCGCGCCGCTCCGGCTCGTTGATCACGGCGCGGATGGCCGGCGAACAGGGACGCGAAGTGTTCGCGGTGCCGGGTTCGCCGCTCGATCCGCGCGCGGAAGGCACCAATGGCCTGATCAAGCAGGGCGCGACCTTGGTGACCGAAGCCGCCGACGTCATCGCGGTCCTGGAACCGATCCTCGGCCGCGGGTTTGAGATTCCGCCTGCGCAGGAGCCCGCACAGGAAGAGCTTGGCGTGCCGGGGAGCGAGCCCGGCGACGACGAGCGCAATCGCATTATTGGCCTGCTTGGGCCTACTCCAGTGGCGATTGACGATTTGGTGCGGTTGTCAAAAGCTTCGCCTGCCATCGTGCGCGCGGTGCTGCTGGAACTTGAAATTGCCGGACGGCTGGAACGCCACGGCGGCGCCTTGGTATCGCTGCTATAACGACGCGCAGAATCGATTGGGGATTGCACCGGATGTTGCGCCTGCTTGCCCTCTCCCTTGCCGCACTGGTGACGCTCGCGCTGCCCGCGCAGGCGCAGTCCGACAAATCCTTCAAAGCGTTCGTCACCAAGCTCTGGCCGGACGCGCAGGCCAAGGGCATCACGCGCGCAACCTTCGATACCGCCATGAAGGGCGTGACACCGAACAGGCGCGTGATTGCCGCCACCAAGCGTCAGCCCGAATACGGAAAACCCTTCGGCGCCTACGTCAACGCCATCGCCAACAAGCGCCGCATCGCCGACGGCGAATTCGAAGGCAAGAAGTTTGCCAATATCTTCGACAAGGTCGAGAAGGAATTCGGCGTCGAGCGCTGGATCCTGCTGGCGCTGTGGGGCATCGAAAGCGATTTCGGCGCCGAGAAGGACAGATGGGATGTCTTTCGCTCGCTGGCGACGCTCGGTTTCGTCGGCTACCGCGATCCCTATTTTCGTAACGAGCTGCTCGTCGCCATGAAGGTAATGCAGGACAACCATTTTCCGCGGAGCCGTATGGTCAGTTCGTGGGCCGGCGCCATGGGCCAGACCCAGTTCATGCCATCAAATGTGGTCGACTATGCCGTCGACTTTTCCGGCGACGGCAAAGCCGATCTGTGGACCAACGTGCCCGACATTCTCGGCTCGACGGCCAATTACTTGCGCAAATGGAACTGGCGCAGCGACCTGCCTTGGGGCTTTGAGGTCACGGTGCCGGAGGGCTTTGATCTCATGCACAGCCGCGACAGTTTCGACGGCTGGTACAAGCTCGGGCTGCGCCGCGCCGACGGCAAGCCGTTCCCGAAGAATGGAGATGGAATTCTTTTCTTTCCGGCCGGTGCGAAAGGACCCGCGTTTATCGTTACCAAGAATTTCGATGTGCTGAAGGAGTACAACAATTCCGATGCCTATGCGGTCGCCGTCGGCCACCTCGCCGATCGCATGCACGGCGGCGAGCCGTTCAAGGCGAAATGGCCGTCCGAAGACCGTCAACTCACCCGCGATGCCCGTATCGCGCTGCAGAAGAAGCTTGCCTCGCTCGGCTACAAGGTGAACGACTTCGAAGGCCATATCGATTTTGACTTGCGCGACAATATTCGTGTCGAGCAGAAAAAACTCGGGTTGCCGCCGGACGGCAATCCGACGAGCACGCTCCTAGAAAAACTGGGGGTGAGCCCGGCTCAATGACCCGCGTCAGTGACGCTGCCACCGTTTGCCTGGCGGCTTTCGTTGACAGCTTCTAGCTGCACCATTTCCAGCAAATAGCTCAGCGTCTGTAAGCCAGTGTTCCGCGTCATCCTGGCGAGGTCGCCGGATATTGTGGCGACGTAGCTGGCTACCGCTTGGCGGTCACCAAAATCGTCAGATGGCGGCTGATTGGCCATTGGAGGTATTTCAGGCCGTTTGCAATCACGCGAACCATTCGTTCGCCGCCTCAAAATACACGGTCCGGAGCCAACAGTAACCTTTAAATTGAGAATCCTAATTTTTACATCTTACAGTTGTATTTCGTCCGAAGTGGGGACTTGTTGGTGCCCCATTTGCCTGTTGTTAGGCGGCTCCGGGCTAGGCTGAATTGACAGCAACTGCAGCCTTCCCCATGTTCCCGGCACGCTAGGCGGTCGATTCTGACCCGTTCGGGCGAGGAGTTGGCCGCTAAACCTTTGGAATTAAATGAATATTGTCGTTGTCGAATTGCCTGCCAAGGCGAAGACGATCAACAAGTACCTGGGCCCCGGTTACGAGGTTCTCGCCTCCTATGGCCATATCCGTGACCTGCCCGCCAAGGACGGCTCTGTGGACCCCGAGCAGGACTTCCGCATGCTGTGGGAAGTCGACAGCCGCTCCAACCAGCGTATCAACGACATCGCCAAGGCGCTCAAAGGCGCCGACAAGCTGATCCTCGCTACCGATCCGGACCGCGAGGGCGAAGCGATCTCCTGGCATGTGCTGGAGGTGCTCAAGGAGAAGAAGGCGCTCAAGGACATCCCCATCGAGCGGGTGGTGTTCAACGCCATCACCAAGCAGTCGGTGACCGAGGCACTGAAGAACCCGCGCGCCATCGACGCCGCGTTGGTCGACGCCTATCTCGCGCGCCGTGCGCTCGATTATCTCGTTGGCTTTACGCTTTCACCTGTGCTCTGGCGCAAACTGCCAGGCGCGCGCTCGGCCGGCCGTGTGCAGTCAGTTGCCCTAAGGCTTGTCTGCGACCGCGAACTCGAAATCGAGAAGTTCGTCGCCAAGGAATACTGGTCGATCTCGGCCATGCTGGCGACGCCGCGCAACGAAACTTTTGAAGCGCGCTTCACCGGCGCCGACGGGCAGAAGATACAGCGCCTCGACATCGGTTCGGGCGCGGAGGCGGAAGCCTTCACCCGCGATCTCGAAAACGCAGCCTTCCATGTCGTCAATGTCGAGGCCAAGCCCGCGCGTCGCAATCCGCCGCCGCCCTTCACCACCTCGACCATGCAGCAGGAAGCCTCGCGCAAGCTCGGCTTCTCGCCCGCGCACACCATGCGGCTGGCGCAGCGGCTCTATGAGGGCATCGACATCGGCGGCGAGACCGTCGGCCTCATCACCTATATGCGAACCGACGGCATCGACGTCGCGCCGGAAGCGATCGCCGCCGTCCGCGGCATGATCGGCAAGAACTACGGCACCAACTACGTGCCGGAAAGCCCCCGCACCTTTCAGCAGAAATCGAAGACCGCACAAGAAGCGCACGAAGCCGTGCGCCCGACCGATTCCAACCGCGCCCCGGCCGAAGTCGCCAAATCGGTCGACCGCGACCAGGCCCGTCTTTACGAGTTGATCTGGAACCGCGCCGTAGCGAGCCAGATGCAATCGGCCGAGCTCGAACGCACCACTGTGGAGATCGAAGCGAAGGCAGGCTCGCGCACGCTTGAATTGCGCGCCACCGGCCAGGTGATCAAATTCGACGGCTTCCTGACGCTCTATCAGGAAGGCCACGACGAGCCGAGCGAGGACGACGAAAGCAAGCGCCTGCCCGCCATGAGCACCGGCGAACTGCTGCAGAAACAGTCAATCAATTCGAGCCAGCACTTCACCGAGCCGCCGCCACGCTATTCGGAAGCCTCACTCGTCAAGCGCATGGAAGAGCTCGGCATCGGCCGGCCTTCGACCTACGCGGCGATCCTGCAGGTGTTGCAGGACCGCGGCTATGTGCGCATCGACAAGAAGCGGCTCTTTCCGGAAGACAAAGGCCGCGTCGTCGTCGGCTTTCTGGAGAGCTTCTTCCAGCGCTATGTCGAATACGATTTCACCGCCAATCTGGAAGAACAGCTCGACAAGGTCGCCAATGCCGAGGTCGACTGGAAGAAGGTCCTGCAGGATTTCTGGACCGATTTCATCGGCGCGGTCAGCGAGATCAAGGAAGTACGCAATCGCGTCGTGCTCGACGCGCTCAACGATCTGCTCGAACCGCACATTTTTCCGGAGCGCGACGACGGCAAACCGCGCCGCCAATGCCCGCAGTGTAGCACTGGCGAACTCTCGCTGAAGACCGGTCGCTTCGGCGCCTTCATCGGTTGCTCGAACTATCCCGATTGCAATTTCACGCGCCAGATGAGCCCCGGCGCAAACGGCGGCATCAACGGCACCAAGGTGCTGGGCGAAGACCCGCAGACCGGGTTGGAAGTGACATTGCGCTCGGGCCGCTTCGGTCCCTACTTGCAAATCGGCGAACAGAAGAAACCCGAGAAGAAGGGCGAAGAAGTCGAAAAACCCAAACGCGCCGGCATTCCCAAAGGCGTGTCACCTGAGGATATCGATCTCGAAAAGGCGCTGGCGCTGTTGGCGCTACCGCGTGAGGTCGGCCTTCATCCGGAAGACAATGAGCTGATCGTCGCCGGCGTCGGCCGCTTCGGACCTTACGTCAAGCATGGAAAAATCTACGCCAATCTCGACTCGCAAGAAGACGTGCTCACCGTCGGTTTGAACCGCGCGGTTACGCTGATCGCCGAGAAGAAAGCCAACCCCGGACGCGGCCGCCGTTTCGGCGCCGACCCCGGAAAAGTCTTGGGCGAGCATCCCGACAAAGGCGGACCGGTCGTCGTCAAGAACGGGCGCTACGGTCCTTACGCGTCGCATGACGGCATCAACGCCACGCTTACCGGCGATCTGACGCCCGAGACCGTGACACTCGAGCAAGCCGTCGGCCTGCTCGATGCACGCGCGGCTCTGGTCGGACCCGGCAAACGCGGAGGCAAGAAGAAGGCCGTCGCCAAGAAGACCGCCAAGAAAAAGGCCGATGCCGAGGCGGTGGGGACCGAAGCGCCGAAGCCGCGCCGCGCCGCCGGCCGCAAGACTGCATCCGGCAAGGCCGAAGCCAAGCCGGCCGCCAAACCGAAAGCCAAGCCCGCGCGCAAGACCAAGGCCGCCGAATAGCTGGCGAAGCTTGCTTTCGATCACTACATTTTTAACAGGCGCCGACTTGTTGGCGCATGATCGTTTCCGAAAATCGATGTCCACTTTTCGGGATCATGCGCGCGGCGCAGGATAACTCTATTGCAAAAAACAACTAAAAAACCCGTCTCCCTTCCCTCCAAGGCCGATCTTCTCGCCTTTATCCGTGAACACCCCGGCAAAGTCGGCACACGAGAAATCGCCCGCGCCTTCGGACTGAAGAACGCGCTGCGCGGCGATCTCAAGCGCATGCTGCGCGACTTGGCCGACGAAGGCGCGGTCGAAAAGCGCCGCAAGAAACTGCACCACCCCGGCACCCTGCCCGCAACCGTCCTCGCCGACGTCACCGCGCGCGACTCCGAAGGCGATCTCATCGCAACGCCCGACGAGTGGGATGAGGAGGCGCACGGACCCGCGCCGAAAATCCGCATTCACGAGCCGCGCAAAGCACGGTCTGGAAAGGCTGCCGGCCAAGCCCCGGGACTTGGCGACCGCATCCTCTTACGGGTCGAGGAAGCGGAAGAAGAAGACGGCATCCGCCACCGCGGCCGCGTCATCCGGATTATCGATCATCCCAAGCATCGGGTGCTCGGCATCTTTCACAAAATGCCGCATGGCGGCGGACGCCTCGAGCCGGTCGACAAGAAAATGCTCGGCAAGGAGCTCGCCATCCCCGCCGGCAGCACAGGCGAGGCGCAGGACGGCGACCTGGTCGCCGTGGAAACGAGCCGCGCCCGGCGCCTGGGCGCGCCGACCGGCCGCGTGGTCGAAAAGCTCGGCTCTCTCAAATCGGAACGCGCGGTCAGCCTGATCGCCATAAACGCGCATGGCATTCCGTCCGTGTTCAAGCGCGAGACGCTCAACGAGGCGCAAGCCGCTAGCCCTGCGACGCTCGCCCACCGCGAAGATTGGCGAAAGCTGCCGCTCGTCACCATCGATCCGCCCGACGCGAAAGACCACGACGATGCCGTACATGCCGAGCCGGATACCGCGCCCGACAACAAAGGCGGCTTCATCGTCACCGTCGCCATCGCCGACGTCGCCCATTACGTGACGCCGGGTTCCGCGCTCGATCGCGAAGCCTTGGTGCGCGGCAATTCTGCTTATTTCCCTGACCGCGTGGTGCCGATGTTGCCGGAGCGCATCTCCAACGATCTATGCTCGCTGCGCCCGAAAGAAGACCGGGCTGCGCTTGCCGTGCGCATGGTGATCGGCAGTGACGGGCGCAAATGCGCGCACACCTTCCACCGCATCATGATGCGCTCGGCCGCCCGCCTCTCCTACCAGCAGGCGCAACTCGCGATCGGCGGGCGCACCGATGAAGACACCGAGGCAATCGTAAAGCCGATCCTTGAGCCGCTCTATGAAGCCTATGAGACGATGGCGCGGGCGCGCAATGAACGCCAACCGCTCGATCTCGACCTGCCCGAGCGCAAGATTTTGCTCAAAGGCGACGGCACGGTCGACCGCGTCATCACGCCGGAGCGGCTGGAAGCGCATCGGCTGATCGAGGAATTCATGATCACGGCCAACGTCGCCGCCGCCGAGACGTTGGAGAAGGCGCGCGTGCCGCTGATCTACCGCGTGCACGACGAACCGACGATGGAGAAAATCGTCGCGCTGCGTGAATTCCTGCAATCGCTCGATATCAATTTTCCGAAAAGCGGCGCGCTGCGCCCGGAAGCCTTCAACCGCGTGCTCAAGCTCGTGAAAGGTCGCGACGCCGAGCAGCTCGTCAACGAAGTCATCCTGCGCAGCCAGGCGCAGGCCGAGTATTCAGCCGATAATTACGGACACTTCGGTCTCAACCTGCGCCGTTACGCGCACTTCACCTCACCCATTCGCCGCTATGCCGATCTCGTCGTGCATCGCGGATTGATCCGCGCGCTCAAGCTCGGTCCCGGCGCGCTGCCGGAGAGCACCGAGCACACGCAGCTTGCGGAGATTGCCGCCGAGATTTCCGCCACCGAGCGCCGCGCCATGGTGGCCGAGCGTGAGACCAACGACCGGCTGATCGCGCATTTCCTCGCCGACCGCATCGGGTCCACGTTCGACGGCCGCATTTCCGGCGTCACCCGTGCCGGCCTGTTCGTGAAGCTGCACGGCACCGGCGCCGATGGCTTCGTGCCGGCGCGCACTATTGGCGACGAATATTTCCACTATGACGAGCGCCAGCGCGCGATGATCGGGCGCCACTCGGGCGAAACCTACCGGCTCGGCGACCAGGTCACGGTCAAGCTGGTGGAAGCCGCTCCGGTTGCGGGCGCTTTGCGCTTCGAAATGCTATCGGAGGGGCGCCAGGGCCGGCCGGCCCGGCATGGCTCCCGCCCCCGCGAGCGCCGCCCCTCGAAGGCGCATCGCCCCAAGCACACCAAGCTGCGTCGAAAGCAGCGGAAGGTACGATAGAGCGACATGAAGCAAGATTTGGCCAAACTCTGGGCGGAACGGATGACCAATCAGGAGCGCGACCAGACGTTTCCTGACAGCGAGCCGCGCGACGCCGCGACCTTGATGCTGATCGACCGCTCCGGCCGTGAACCGAAAGTCCTGCTCGGCCGCCGTCATGACAGCCACAAGTTCATGCCCGGCAAGTTCGTTTTTCCAGGCGGCCGCATCGAAGCGCTCGACCGCGCCATGCCGGCGGTCAGCGAACTTCACCCCGACACCGAAAAGAAGCTGCTGGAGCGTGTTGCCCAGCCGAGTACCGAATTTGCCCGCGGCTTGGCGCTCGCCGCCGTGCGTGAGACCGCGGAAGAGACCGGCCTTTTGCTCGGCGAAAGAGGCGCCGAGCCGCCGCAAACGCCGGGCGAGATCTGGACCGAATTCGCCAAGGCGGGCGTCTTTCCCGATCTCGGTTCCTTGCACTTCATCGCGCGCGCCTGCACACCGCCGCGCCGGCCCAAGCGCTACGACACCCGCTTTTTCACCGCCGACGCCTCCTCGATCGCCCACACGATCGAAGGCGTGGTCGGGCCGGACTCCGAACTGGTCGAGCTGACTTGGGTGCCGATCGAAAAGGCCGCGCATCTGGATATGCCGACCATCACCGCCGTGGTGCTGGAGGAACTTCTCGCCCGCGTGGAGGCAGGCATGGCGCATGGCCTGCCAGTGCCGTTCTACTTCATGAAAGACCAGCAGTTTTTCCGGGAATTGCTGTAGAAGAGCCAGCCGTTGACATTCCGCGTTCCAACGCTAGGTTCCCGGCCAAAGGCGCCACGCCAGCCCTGTTTCAAGGATTAAATCCATGGCCAAAGCCATCTCTCTCAAGATCAAGCTCGTCTCCAGCGCGGGAACCGGCCACTATTACGTGACCAAGAAGAATTCGCGCACGCAGACCGACAAGATGAAAAAGAAGAAATACGACCCGATTGCCAAGAAGCACGTCGAATACTCCGAATCCAAGATCAAGTGACGCTGGCCACATCGGCTCACGCGGCGGGCGCCCTAGGGGGCGCCTTTTGCGTTTTGGGCGCCCTTCGCAATTTGGGCGTCCTTCGCAATTACAGCCTCGCGAAAAATGGTGGCCGGCCGGACGCGGTGACTTGAGGAGGCCACTCCCACCGCATCCTGGCCGGCCGAACCCCACGTGGACCCAGGAGATGCGGCGGACCTGAGCTCTCCGCAGGGTATCGGGTTTGGGCTTCCGCTCCCGCCGATCGAAGACCGTGACGCCGCGCGGCGCGTAAAGCCGTCTTGGAAAAGCTGGACTTCGCCAAGCTAGACCAAGCGCAAGCGCACTCCAACTGGAGCGCTAACGTCTTCCACTGTCTCGGAAATTAAAGATCCGCCGCGACTCAAAATCCGCTCATAAGCGCGAATCTCGCGGCCCGTGCATCAGGCCGCGTCCGGCACCACCCGGTTGCGGCCGTCACGTTTGGCGCGATAGAGCGCGGTGTCGGCACGCTTGAGGATCGTCGCGGCATTGTCGCTCGCGCCGTCGAGCGCGGCGATGCCGATGGAGATAGTGACGTCGAGATCGCGCGAACCGTCCTGGATGCCGAAAGGCTCGCTGGCGATGCGCCGGCGCAGGCGTTCGGCGACCATGGTGGCAACCGCCATGTCGGTTTCCGGCAGGACGACGACGAATTCCTCGCCGCCGTAGCGGCAGGCGAGATCGATGTTGCGGATCGATTTGCGGATGCGCAGCGCGAATTCTCGCAACACGTCATCGCCGGCGTCGTGCCCGTGGCCGTCATTGATCGACTTGAAGTAGTCGATATCGAGCACCAGCACGGAAATCGGCTTGCCGCGCTGGGCGGCCTGCTCCACCAACGTCGCCAGATGCGTTTCCATATAGCGGCGGTTGAACAAACCGGTGAGCACGTCGGTGATCGCCATCTCGACGGTCAACTGCACGTTGTCGCGCAGCCGTTCGGTATAGCGCTTCTTCTTGATCTGCGTGCGCACCCGCGCCAGCATCTCGTTCTTGTCGATCGGGCGGATGAGGTAATCGTTGACGCCGATCTCCAGGCCGCGCACCACGCGTTGGCTGTTGTCGGCCTCCGCCACCGCCAGTATCGGCACGTTGCGGGTGCGATCGAGCGAACGGATCTGACTGCACAGGCGCAAGCCGTCGAAATTCTGCAGCCCGAGCGACACGATCAGCAGGTCGAAATTGCCTTCGGCGGCGTGGAACAACGCGTCGTTCGGATCGGCTTCCACCTCCACCTTATGTTCGGCGGAGAGCATCGCGACCATGCGCTCATACGAGCTCTTGCGATCGTCGACGATGAGGATATTGCCCTGCTTGCCTGTCTCGGTAACGGCTTCGCGTTCGGGGCTCTGAATGCCGATTTCCTTCGACGTAACGGCGCGCATGCGCAGCTCGTCGGTCACCATCTTCAGCCGCGACAAGGACCGCACACGCGAAATGAGCGCGACGTCGCTGACCGGTTTGGTGAGGAAATCATCGGCGCCGGCTTCCAGACCCTTGACGCGATCGGAGGGCTGGTCGAGCGCCGTAACCATGACCACTGGAATGTGGTGTGTCGCTGGATTGGACTTGAGCTTGCGGCATGCCTCGAAGCCGTCCATGTCCGGCATCATGACGTCGAGCAGCACGATATCGCATTCGGCGCGCTCGCAGAGCGCCAGGGCTTCGGCGCCGCTGAAGGCCGTGGTGACGTCGAAATATTCCGCCGACAGCCGCGCCTCCAACAACTTCACGTTGGCGGGAACGTCATCGACGACAAGAACACGGGCGGTCATCGCGTAATCCTCACGGCGTGCCGAGGAAATGACGAATGGTCTCGATGAACTTGCCCACCGAAATCGGCTTGGAGAGATAAGCCTCGCAGCCGCCTTCGCGGATGCGCTCCTCGTCGCCTTTCATAGCGAAGGCGGTCACCGCCACGACGGGGATCGCCTTGAGATCGGGGTCGTCCTTGAGCCATTTCGTCACTTCGAGACCGGATACTTCCGGCAATTGAATGTCCATCAGGATCAGATCGGGCCGGTACTTGCGCGCGAGATCGAGCGCCTCGATACCGTTGCGGGTGCCGACCGTCTGATAGCCGTGGGCTTCCAACAGGTCGTGGAAGAGCTTCATATTGAGCTCGTTGTCCTCCACGATCAGGACGGTTTTGGCCATTTGTCCGCCCCTGTTGTCCCCAATACGGCTTGCCCAGACGCCGCGCCGTCGCCATGACGTGCGGGTTCGGGCATGGTTGAACGGTAGTGCCGATTTCTTACGGAAAGGCAAATTTGATCGATGAAACCAGCCGCTTCGTTAACGCAAACTGCGGCAGAAGAGATGGCGATTCAGGCGCTTACCTTTGTCGCCGGGGAACCGGAACGTCTCGGTCGCTTCCTGGCAATGACGGGAATCGGTCCCGCCGAGATTCGGACTGCCGCTGCCGAGCCTGGCTTCCTGGCCGGCGTGCTGGAACACATTGCCGCCGACGAGCGTCTGTTGACCGAATTTGTTTCCGAAGCCCAGATCAACCCGGCCGACATCGGCAAGGCGCTCGCCGCCCTGGGCGGGGGCGCCTGGGAGCGCGACGGCCCATGAGCCGACTTTAGAGAGCCGACGATGGTGAGCCGCGCATGAGCTTCTGTCGCGATTGCCTCGCCGAAGCGCCGGACACGGCCCGCCGCTGCCCGGCCTGCGGCCGGCCGCGGCTTGCGCGTCATGACGAACTCGACCGGCTTTCCATCGCGCATATCGATTGCGACGCCTTTTACGCAACCATCGAGAAGCGCGACGATCCCACCCTCATCGACAAACCGGTCATCATCGGCGGTGGCAAACGCGGCGTCGTGGCGACTGCCTGCTATATCGCGCGCACCTACGGGGTCCGCTCGGCCATGCCGATGTTCGAGGCGCGGCGGCGCTGCCCCGACGCGGTCGTGATCAAACCCAACATGGCGAAATATGTTGAAGTCGGCCGTGCCGTGCGCAAGGCGATGTTCAATTTGACGCCGCTGGTGGAGCCGCTGTCGATCGACGAAGCCTTCCTCGATCTGACCGGCACCGAGCGGTTGCATGGCATGCCGGCGGCCAAGGTGCTGGCGCGCTTTGCGCAAAGCGTCGAGCGCGATTTCGGCATCACGATCTCGGTCGGGCTGTCGGCCAACAAGTTCCTCGCCAAGATCGCCTCCGATCTCGATAAGCCGCGCGGCTTCGCCGTGCTCGGCCAGGACGAAGCCGCGGCGTTTCTAGCGCCCAAGCCGGTCGGTTTCATCTACGGCGTCGGCGCGGTCAGCGCGGCCAAGCTCGCCGCCGACGGCTATCGCCTGATCGCCGATCTGCAACGCGCCGACGAGCGCGATCTCATGCGCCGCTATGGCGAGGAAGGCGCGCGGCTCTGGCGGCTTTCGCGCGGCGTCGACGCGCGCCGCGTCGATCCGGAACGCGACACCAAGAGCATTTCGGCGGAAACGACATTCGAGCGCGACATCGGCGAATTCCGCCCGCTCGAGCAAACATTGTGGGCATTGACGGAGAAAGTCTCCGCGCGGCTGAAGGCGCAGGCGCTGGCCGGCTCGACCGTGACGCTGAAACTCAAGAGCGCAGACTTCAAGATACGCACGCGCGCCGAAAGCCTGGGCAATCCGACCCAACTCGCGGCACGCATTTTCTCGGCCGGCCGCGAACTGCTGCGCCGCGAGGTGGGTGCAACGAAATTCCGCCTGATCGGCATCGGTGTCAGCAATCTCGAAGAGTCCGTCGGCAACGATCTTGCCGACTTGCTCGACCGCCGCTCAGCGGAAGCCGAGCATGCCGTCGATCGATTGCGCGAAAAATTCGGACGCGGTGCGGTGGTGAAAGGATTGGCGCTGGAGGATGAATGACGCGCGCCGGCCCAAATCCGCCTCATCCTGGGGAACCCGCCGAAGGCGGGCGTCTCGAAGGATGAAGGCGGCCCTCGGAAGCTCAGTCGATTGAGCTAACACAGCCGGCGCGAGCGCCCGCCTCACTTACACGGCGTCGTCTTCTTCAAATCCAGCGCCGTCATCTTGCCGCTGATGGTGAAGTCCGTGTAGTCGAGCGTCAGCGCACGCGAGATGCCGTTCTCGTAAAGCTCGAAGCCGATTGTGTAGACCGGGGTCTGCTCGCCGGTGTGCTCGGCCGCATCGCTTTTGCGGTCGAAATAGCTGATGCTGACCGGCCAGCGCGTGAGCTTGGCAAGCTCCGGAATATTGGCCGCGGCATCGTCGGGCGGCGCACTGCCCGGCGGGATCACGCGGCCGATCACGGTCAACGTGTCGTAGAGCTTCTCGCCGGTCTCCGAGCCGTCATAGACGGGAAACTCGAGGATGGTTTTGCCGGCGCGCGCGGCCTCGATGATCCTTCGCATATGTTCGGTCGGGAAGACCGTGTTGATCGGCTCGGTGAAGGACTTGTCGGCCGGTTTTTTGAGCCGCACCGATATCGATTGGTTCTTGCGCTCGGCATTGCCGTCGACGGCGCTCGTTTGCTGATCGTTGAGCAGATTTTCCGAATTGAAGCGGTAGGTTTTGGCCGCGCCGTCTTCCCAGGTCGTGGTGCGCATATCGCTCAAGGTGGTTTTGCCCTCGAGCGATGCGAGCTCGGACACCTGACGGAATTTCAGCGCATAGCCTTCGCAGGCATTGCCGGAAAAGTCGTAGAGGATGCGCCCGCGTACGGCGTCGACGCCGCGGCCGCCATGCGATTTGACCAGCTTGAGGTCATAGACGGCCCGGTGCGGCGCCAGAAAGACCTTGTCGGCCCCCGGCGACGCCGCCGGCGCTGCCGTGGCAGAGCCTATGGCGGAGCTTGCTGCCGCCCCCAGCATGATTGTCAGGATGGGCAGAATCAGCGACTTGGCAGCGGCAAGCTTCGTCATTGTGTGGCGTCTCGCGGGTTGGGTTTTCGAAATTGCCCTCACATCAAGGCAAGATAGGGGCCACCATCCGCGGCAGCAAACGCGGCCGGACGCGTGCTTGCGCCCGCGCATCCGATCGGCCAAGACAGGCCCGAGACGACAAGCTGCGACTCGCCCAGAGAGGTCCCATGGCCGGCACCATCGAGAAGAAACTATCCGAGCGCGGCATTACCCTTCCCGCTGCACCCAGCCCGAGCGCAAACTACGTCCCGTTCGTCCGCAGCGGCAATCTGCTCACCGTCTCCGGCCAGATCTGCTACGGCGCCGACGGCAAACTGGTCGCCAAGGGCCGCCTCGGCGACAACGTCTCGATGGAGGACGGGCAGAAGGCCGCGCGCGCCTGCGCGCTCAACATCCTGGCACAGGTGAAAGCCGCCGTCGGCGACCTCGACAAGGTCACGCGGGTCGTGCGCCTCGGCGGCTTCATCAATTCGGCGCCCGGCTTCCCCGACGGACCGAAAGTGATGAACGGCGCCTCCGACCTGATGGTGGAAGTGTTCGGCGACAAAGGCCGGCACGCGCGCTCGACCGTCGGTGTCGCGGCGCTGCCGGTCGACGCTGCTGTGGAAGTGGAAGGCGTGTTCGAGGTGAGCGCATGATCCCGAAAAGCGGGAACCGGTTTTCGGAAAAGATCATGCGCAGAAAAGAATGATTGGCCATGCGCGGTCCAGCCTGGCTCACCGCGCGGCCGATTGCCCATCGCGGGCTGCACGACGCCGCGCAAGGCATTATCGAAAACACCGCGAGCGCATTTAACGCCGCCATTGCCGGCAATTACGGCATCGAGTGCGACCTGCAGATCAGCGCCGACGGCGAAGCCATGGTGCATCATGACGATGCGCTGGGACGGCTGACCGAAGCCAAAGGCCGGCTGGCGGAAATGAGCGCGGCCGCGCTCAAGCAGGTCCGATTCAAGCAGAGCGCCGACCGCATTCTCACTTTGGGCGAGTTGTGCGACCTGGTTGGCGGCCGCGCCACGCTACTCCTGGAACTCAAGAGCCGCTTCGACGGCGACCTGCGGCTGGTGCAGCGCGCCGCTGAAGTCCTGGCGTCATACCAGGGACCGGCCGCCGCGATGTCGTTCGATCCGCGCCTGGTTGAAGCGCTGCGCCAGAGTGCGCCCAAGCTCGTGCGTGGCGTCGTCGCCCAGCGCCGCTACGACGATTGGCCGGGTCTGCCGTGGCAGATGGCGCGGCAGATGGCGCGTATGACGCACCTGCCGCGTACGCGGCCGCATTTCATTGCCTATGGGGTCAGAGACCTGCCCGCCTTGGCGCCGCTGGCGGCGCATCTGCTGCTTCTGTTGCCGCTGCTGACCTGGACGGTGCGCACGGAGGACGAGTGCGCCAAAGCCGCCGCCTACGCCGACCAGATCATTTTCGAAGGGCTCCGGCCTTAGCTCCCGCCGTGCCGCTTAGCGCTCCCAGGCACGCCTGCCATGCGGCAAATGGGCGGTGTCCTTGTACGATTTCGGGCATAAAGTTGCGTTAGAAGTCGTATTGGCCCGATGACCGATATCGAACTGCGCCTCCGCATCGCTCAATCGCTCGCCGAGGTTCCGGCCGCGGCGTGGGACGCCTGCGCGGGAATCAATCCTCATGCGGCAGATGAGGATATTAAACTAACATCTGAGGATAAGTTTTCCGCACAGTTATCCACGCGAAGACAGACCAATAACCCTTTTGTTTCACATGAGTTTTTGTCTTCGCTCGAGTCCTCTTTTTCGGTCGGCCCCCGCACCGGCTGGCAGCCCCAGCATCTGCTGCTCGAAGACGCCCAAGGCGAACTGCTCGGCTGCGCACCCTGCTATGTGAAAGGCCATTCACGCGGCGAGTACGTATTCGACCACGGCTGGGCCGACGCCTTCGAGCGCGCGGGCGGTTCCTACTACCCCAAGCTCCAGGTCTCGGTGCCGTTCACGCCGGCAACCGGCCCACGCCTGCTGGCCCGTCCCGGACCGCTACATGAGACGGTGCGCGGCGCGCTCGCCGACGCGCTGATCGGGATCACCGCCGGCAATGACCTGTCCTCGGCCCACGTCACCTTCCTGCCCGAGGACGAATGGCGCCTGCTCGGCGAGCGCGGCTTTCTCCAGCGCACCGACCAGCAGTTTCACTGGGAGAATGCCGGCTACGCGACCTTCGACGACTTCCTGGCAGCACTGTCCTCGCGCAAGCGCAAGACCATCCGCCGCGAGCGCAAGGACGCGCTCGCGCCGGGCATCGAGGTGCACTGGCTGACCGGCTCCGACCTCACCGAAGAGGTGTGGGACGCCTTTTTCGCGTTCTACATTGAAACCGGCTCGCGCAAATGGGGCCGGCCCTATCTCACGCGCGAGTTCTTCTCGATCGTGGCCGAGCGCATGGGCGAGCGCATCGTGCTGATGATGGCGCGCCGTGCCGGGCGCTGGATTGCCGGGGCCATTAACTTCCTCGGCCACGATACGATCTTCGGCCGTAACTGGGGCGCCATCGAGCACCATCCGTTCCTGCACTTCGAGCTCTGCTATTACCAGGCCATCGACTACGCGATCGCCCACAAGCTCAAGAAGGTGGAAGCCGGCGCGCAAGGCGAACACAAGCTTGCGCGCGGCTACCTGCCGAAGACCACCTATTCCGCCCACTTCATCGCCAATCCGGCGCTGCGGCGGGCGATCGCCGACTACCTCGCGCGCGAGCGGGCCTATGTCGAGGCCGCCGGCGAGGAGCTTGCGGCTTACGCGCCATTCCGCAAGGATTTGGTCGAGCAAGAACAGGACTGAGCAACCGAGCCGACTGGGGGACAAAATGCCGAGCTACGATCCGAACAATATCTTCGCCAAAATCCTGCGCGGCGAACTCCCCTGCAACAAGGTCTACGAGGACGACAAGGCGCTGGCCTTTCTCGACATCATGCCGCGCGCACCCGGCCACACCTTGGTGCTGCCGAAAGCGCCGGCGCGCAACCTTCTCGACGTCGCCACAGACGACCTCGCCCATGTGATGACCGTCGCGCAGAAGATCGCCAAGGCCGCCATGACGGCGTTTAAAGCCGACGGCATCACCGTCCAGCAGTTCAACGAAGGCGCCGGCGGGCAGGTCGTTTTCCACCTGCACGTCCACGTCATTCCGCGCAAGACCGGCGTGCCGATGAAGCCGCCGGCGAGCGAGAAGGAAAAGCCGGAGGTGCTGGCGAAAAACGCCAAAATGCTCGCCGCTGGGCTGGCGGCGGGTTGATCAGGGCGGTGACGCCGAAACGGAGCTTGCCGGCGCGAAAAGTTCGTGCGGGGTTGTCAAACCGCGTAGCTTGTGGTGTCCGAGCGACGTCAATGGCGCCGTACAATTGCGCGCAAAGTCGTCGCTGACGATGATCGGCGCGTTCAGTGTTTTACCGACGGATTCCATGCGGCTGACCAGGTTAACGGCCGGCCCGATGACGGTGAAATCGAGCCGATCGGCGGCGCCGATATTGCCATAAAAAGCCGTCCCGATATGCAAGGCAATGACGACGTCGAGCGGCGGTTCACCCGCCAGAAGTGGATCGTCGGCGAGGTGCTCAACCGCGGCGATCGTTTCGAATGCCGCCGCCAGCGCGTTGTGCGCCGCTTCAGCCCCAGCTTCCGGTTCGCCAAACGGAAAGATCACCAAAAGACCGTCACCGATAAACTTTAAGAATCTCCCCGCCATGGGCAACGATCGCTGCCGCTTGTACGTCGAATAGAGTATCGAGAATCGCGACCATGCGATCTCCGGGCAACCGATCGGAGCGTTCGGTAAAGCCACGCAAGTCCGACGACCAAAGAACGGCCGTGAGCGGAGCGCCGCTTCCGCGACGAATGTGGCCGGACAGCACTTTGGGACCGGTGTTCGGACCGAGATAGGCATTGAGTACGTTGCGGCTGAGCGCGCGTTGACTGTGAAGGTCGGCGACGATTCCGATATACTGCGACACTCGCGTCAGGTCTTTGATTTCAGCCGCTGTAAACCCACCCGGCCGATCCGTCGCGTAGCTCAGCATGTAATTACCGCTATGCGCAGCCGGCACCGGCAGCGCAACGTAATCCGTGGCGCCTTCTGCTTTGATGTCGCGCAGGATCGGAAAATCAAACTTGGCGTCCGCGACATCGAGCCTGCGCCGCAGCGTTTCTCCGCCGATGCTGACGCGAAGCACTGGATTGTCATCATAGTGCAGCGAATCCGCCATTTCGTGAGCCACCATAATTTGCGTGGTCTTGCCGGTGGTGCGCCACCAATGCATGGTGGTGCCGAGATATTGCGGATGTAGCATGCGGGCGTGCAGCGTAATCCTCAGCACGTGCACTCCGGCGGCAAGCAACCGCCAGGCGAAGTCGTCGAACACCTGAAGCCCCGAATCGATCCGCCGTGCCGGGCCCACAAGCCATGTCGTAATACTATCGATATTGGCACGGACCGGACGATCCGCTAGCGGGCGTTCAAAAATTTCGGCAGTCTGCAGATAACGGGCGTCGGCCTGGGCCGACCTGGACGTTTCCTGTGGATCGCTCATAGCACCGGCCCGATTTTATTTCTTGTCACAGATGTCGCCGGGCGCTGGCTCTTGCAACCCCGGTTGCTAGGGCATGAAGAAGGCGCCGGCGATCAGTAACGCCGCCTCTCCCACCGCCACGCCAACAAAAACCGACTGTTTGGCCACCAGGAACGCGACGAAGCCGCAGACCACTGCGGCAACGCGAACAGACAGTGGAATGGCAGCAAGCGCGCCGGGCGAGAACACGATCAACTTGGCGATAACGCCGGCAACTATGGCGGTCGCCACCGCCCGCGACCAGAGCACGATTTCGGAATCCTCATCGAGCCCGCGCGCCAGCCACAATCCGAGAAACCGCCAAATCTCGTTCGGCAGATAGCCGACCAGCACGATCAGGAGATAGGGCCACAGGTCGCCGATGGCCGGATTCATGCCGCGACCCTCCGGAAACGGTGGACGAGATAGGCCAACGTGCCGCCGCCGAATCCGGTCCACAGCAGATCGAGTTCAACGTGGCTCTCCGTCAGGATCGTCCCCAGCGTCAGTCCGAGCACGAGCGCAAGCTTATCCATCATCGTTTTGGCGTTGCGCGCGGTCGACGCCAGAAACGACATCGGCGTCAGGAACAACAACGCGCCGGCAAACAGCGGCGGCAACGAAGCGGCAAGATAAAATCCGACGAAACCGGTACAGGTCGCCGTGCTTAAAAATCCGACCGACAGCCCGTTACAGAAAGCGATCCGGCGCTCGCGCGGCAGCGCGGGCAACAGTCGCAGCGATTCCACCCACATGCTCACCGACGTGAAATGCGTCGGCAGCAACAGATCGCGCAGGCGCGTCCCCTGCCCGCGCAGCATCGGCAGCAATGCCACCACCATGGGAAACAGCCGCACGCCGGACAGGCTGACCGCGACGGCGATTTCGATTGGGGCTGCCCCGGTGCCGAGCGCGGAGACGAGGATGACCTGCGCCGGCCCCGCCCACATCAGCACGGTCGAGAACGCAAGCCACCAGGAGCTCAAACCGAAATCATGCGCGAGCGCGCCGATACCGACATAAGTGCCGCCGATCACCGGGAAGAAGACGGAGGTGAGCGCCGAGCGGATGCCGCCGAAAAAGGCGGCGGTCGAGGATTGGAACGGCCCGGCGGCTGACATGGGGCAAGACCTGTCCCACAGCACTCGCACAGGCGCAACCGACGAAAGCCGCATGCGCTATCTGCAAAAATGCGAAGGCCGGGCACGGGGCCCGGCCTTGCGGTTTCGTCGCGCGTTCGTACGCGGCTCAAGCCTTGATCAGCGGCACCTTCGGTACCGTGCCGCGCTTGGCCTTTGGTCGCGGTGACGAGCGGCGCTTCTGCTTCGGCCGCACCGCCGGCAGCTTTTCCGGCTTGGGCGTGACCGGCCCGTCGAGATATTCGAAGCCGAGCTTGTCGCGGCCATCCTCGTCCTTGGTGACGATGACGCGGACATGGCCGCCGTTCTTCAACTGGCCGAACAGCACTTCGTCGGCCAGCGGCTTCTTGATGTGCTCCTGGATTACCCGCGCCATCGGCCGCGCGCCCATCAGTTCGTCGTAGCCATTGGCGATCAGCCAGCGCGACGCCTCGTCCGACAGCTCGATGGTGACGTTACGGTCGCCGAGCTGCGCCTCGAGTTGCAGGACGAACTTCTCGACCACCTGCGCGATGATCTCTTGCGACAGATGCGCGAAGGTGATGGTGGCGTCGAGCCGGTTGCGGAACTCGGGCGTGAACATGCGGGAGATTGCTTCCTGATCGTCCCCTTCCCGCTTGGTGCGGGTGAAACCGTAAGCCGCCTTGGCCATGTCGGCGGCGCCCGCGTTGGTGGTCATGATCAGGATGACGTTGCGGAAGTCGACCTGCTTGCCGTTGTGGTCGGTGAGCTTGCCGTGGTCCATCACCTGCAGGAGCACGTTGAACAGGTCGGGATGCGCCTTCTCGATCTCGTCGAGCAGCAGGACGCAATGCGGATGCTGGTCGACGCCGTCGGTCAGCAGGCCGCCTTGGTCGAAGCCGACATAGCCCGGAGGCGCGCCGATCAGGCGCGACACCGTGTGCCGCTCCATATACTCCGACATGTCGAAGCGAATGAGCTCGACGCCGAGCGAAGCGGCCAGTTGCTTGGCGACCTCGGTCTTGCCGACGCCGGTCGGCCCCGAGAACAAATAGCAGCCGATCGGCTTTTCCGGCTCGCGCAGGCCGGCGCGGGCCAGCTTGATCGACGCCGACAGCGCATTGATCGCCTTGTCCTGACCGTAGACGACCGTCTTCAGCGTCTGCTCGAGATGCTGCAGCACCTCGGCATCGTCCTTGGACACCGTCTTGGGCGGAATGCGCGCCATTGTTGCGATGGTGGTTTCGATTTCCTTGACGCCAATCGTCTTCTTGCGCCGGCTCTCCGGCAGCAGCATTTGCGCCGCGCCCAACTCGTCGATCACGTCGATCGCCTTGTCCGGCAGCTTGCGGTCATGGATGTAGCGCGACGACAAGTCCACCGCCGCCTTGATGGCGTCGTTGGTGTATTTGAGCTTATGATATTCCTCGAAGTACGGCTTCAGCCCCTTGAGGATGTCGATGGCGTCGGCCACCGACGGCTCGTTGACGTCGATCTTCTGGAAGCGGCGCACCAGCGCGCGGTCCTTCTCGAAATACTGGCGGTATTCCTTGTAGGTTGTCGAACCGATGCAGCGGATCGAGCCAGAGGCAAGTGCCGGCTTCAGCAGATTCGACGCATCCATGGCGCCGCCGGAAGTGGCGCCGGCGCCGATCACGGTGTGGATCTCGTCGATGAACATGATCGCGCCCGGATAGGCCTCGATCTCCTTGATCACCTGCTTGAGCCGCTCTTCGAAATCGCCGCGATAGCGCGTGCCGGCAAGCAGCGTGCCCATGTCGAGCGCGAACACCGTTGCGCCCTTGAGCACATCCGGCACTTCGCCGTTGACGATCCGGCGGGCAAGACCTTCCGCAATCGCGGTCTTGCCGACACCGGCATCGCCGACGAACAGCGGATTGTTCTTCTGCCGGCGGCAGAGCACCTGGATGGTGCGGCTGATCTCGGAGTCACGGCCGATCAACGGGTCGATCTTGCCGTCCTTGGCCTTCTTGTTGAGGTTGACGCAATAGGCCTCGAGCGCGTCGCCCTTTTTCTTGGGTTCGTCGCCGGATTTGGCGTCGGCCTCTTCCTCGACGCCGCGCACCGGGCGCGCCTCGGTCATGCCCGGCCGCTTGGCGATGCCGTGGCTGATGTAATTGACGGCGTCGTAGCGCGTCATGTCCTGCTCTTGCAGGAAATAGGCGGCATGACTCTCGCGCTCGGCAAAGATCGCCACCAGGACGTTGGCGCCGGTGACCTCCTCGCGGCCCGAGGACTGCACGTGAATGACCGCGCGCTGGATGACGCGCTGGAACCCGGCCGTCGGCTTGGAATCCTCGGCGCCGTCGGTGATTAGATTTTCCAGCTCGGACTCGAGGTAAGCCACGAGGCTGCGTCGCAGCTTGTCAAGATCGACGTTGCAGGCACGCATGACTGCAGACGCGTCCTGATCGTCGATCAGCGCCAACAGCAGATGTTCAAGCGTCGCGTATTCGTGATGGCGCTCATTGGCGAGAGCGAGCGCACGGTGCAGAGATTGCTCGAGACTGCGGGAAAAGGTCGGCATTAATGATCCACTTTCATTCTTGTACTTGGACGCCCCCCGCGACTCATTTTTTCTCCATCACGCATTGCAAAGGATGCTGATGTTTCCGCGCAAAGTCCATAACCTGCGTCACTTTGGTTTCGGCCACCTCATAAGTATAGATGCCGCATTCGCCGATGCCATGGTGGTGCACATGCAACATAATTCTGGTGGCGGCCTCGTGATCCCTGCCAAAGAAACGCTCCAGCACGTGCACGACGAACTCCATCGGCGTGTAGTCGTCGTTGAGAATGAGCACCCGGTACATGCTCGGCCGCTTGGTCTGCGGCTTGGTCTTTGTGATGACCGCGGTTCCCGGACCGCCCGGCTCGTTCCGTTTCTTGCGGTCGTCGTCGGCCATGCGTGGCTCGGTTCCGTGCCCTGTTGGGGCAGCCCCCTCGCGGGGCGGCAGGGTCGTTGTGACTATGGCGTCTGACGTCATGGCATCACGAGTCGAAGAGGCCGCCAGGATTCGGCTAACCGTCGCCAGCGGGCCGAGACCCGCCTCGCGACCATCATAAAGACCCCGGCCTGCCCATTCCAAGGGAGCATTTTGCCCCGTTTCGGGAAAGTGCGGCCTGAATTTAAGCCGATTCCTAGCCACATTTTGCTAGATAGTTGCTGGTTACCCAAGCTCAACCCGGTTGCAGACAATCCGACCCGAATTCTCCCCAAATTCGGTCGGCATTGTCGCCAAATTGACCTGACTTCTCACACCCATTTTCAAGAGCCGCACCGGCATACCGTACGGGCATTACCGCTATGCGGCGCGTTGCCGAGCTTGAGAAAAGGGTGACCCATGCTGTTGGCCCGCTTTTGGAACGACCGTGACGGGGGCGTCGCCCCCATGCTGGCAATTTTGATTATACCGCTCCTCGGCGCTGTCGGCGCGGCGGTCGATTACACGCGCGCGAGTGCGGCGCGGACCGCCATGCAGACCTCGCTCGATTCAACGGCCCTCATGCTGTCGAAGTCGGCGGCGAACAAGACGCCGGCAGAGTTGCAAACGGCCGCCACCGATACGTTCACGGCGCTGTTCAAGGGCGGCGAAGTGAAAAACGTCACCGTGACCGCGAGCTATTCCACCACCGACGGCTCCAAAGTCACCCTCACCAGCAGTGGCACGGTGCCGACGGACTTCCTCGACGTCCTCGGCTTCAGCTCAATCAACATCGATGCGTCGACCACCGCGACCTGGGGCAATTCCCGCGTGCGCGTGGCGCTCGTGCTCGACAACACCGGCTCGATGGCGAGCGACGAAAAGATGACGGCGTTGAAAGCTGCCTCGCACAATCTGCTCGATCAGCTCAAGAGCGCCGCACAGGAGCCCGAAGACGTCTATGTCTCGGTTATCCCGTTCAGCAAGGATGTCAATGTCGGCACCTCCAACGTCGACGAATCCTGGCTGCGATGGGATCTGTGGGAAGCGGAGAATGGGACTTGCAGCAACAACTATTACCACAATCAAAGTTCCTGCGTGTCGCACGGCAAGACGTGGACGCCGGCAAGTCACAGCACCTGGAACGGCTGCATCACCGACCGCGATCAAAACTACGACACGACAAACAATACACCGGTCTCCGGTTCGACACTCTATCCGACGGAGCAATATTCGTCCTGCCCCGCCGAATTGATCGGCCTGAGCAACGATTGGACGGCGCTGTCGAGCAAGATCGACGCCATGCAGCCGCAGGGCAACACCAACCAGGCGATCGGCCTGCAGATGGGGTGGCAGTCGCTCACGGCCGCGCCCTTCACAGTTCCCGAATTCGACCCGAACTACCAATACAAGCAGGTCATCATTCTGCTGAGCGACGGTCTCAATACACAGGATCGCTGGTACACCAACGCCTCGTCGATCAATGCGCGCCAAGAGAAGACTTGTGACAATATCAAGGCCGCAGGAATTACGATCTATGCCGTACAAGTCAACACTGGCGGCGATCCAACCTCAACATTGCTGCAGAGCTGCGCGAGCGACTCCAGCAAGTTCTTCCTGCTGACCTCGTCGACGCAGATCATCACCACGTTCGACCAGATCGGCACGGCGCTCTCCAACTTGCGGCTCTCGATGTAACCGTCACGCATCCGTTAACCGCAGTCGGAAACCGAACGTTAACGACGTCGAAACGGCGCAAACCATGGGCGCAGGCGCGAACCGTGCCGGCGTTAATCATCCAAGCCCCTCGGAATCGAGGCCAATTCGCGAGTTGGAAGTTCGCAGGCTTGCGCGACGCGTCGATTTTTCAGGGAACCGATATACCGGTCATTTAGTACCGCTGTCGTATCAGAGTAGGGAATTGCATTCGTCTTATTTGGTGAACCGCCATGAAGATCTGCTGGGAGAAATTTCGTTCGGCCTTGATGGCATTCAGCGCGGCGCGTACCGGAAACGTCGCCATCACCTTCGCTTTCGCGTGCCTCCCAATTCTTGGAGCCGTCGGCGCCGCCATCGACTATAGTCGCGCAAACGACGTCAAGGTAAAGCTGCAAGCAGCACTCGATTCGACGGCGCTGATGATGTCGAAGGAAGCAGCAACCGACACCGCCTCCCAGCTGCAAACCAATGCATCAAACTATTTTTATGCGCAATTCAATCCACCGGGTGTTCAAAACGCCACGATCAATGCGGTCTATACGAGCGATAGCGCGACGAGCCTGGTTATTGATGCTACTGCCTCGGTACCCACTACAATTATGAATATTTTTGGCATTGACAAAATCAATCTGGCCGCTTCATCCACTTCCAAATGGGGCACTACCCGGCTGCGCGTCGCACTGGTGCTCGACAATACCGGCTCGATGGGCCAGGCCGGCAAACTCGACGCGCTCAAGACTGCAACGAATAATTTGCTGACCCAATTGCAGGGCGCAGTCACCGTTCCTGATGACGTCTATGTTTCGATCGTTCCGTTCGTTAAAGACGTGAGTGTCGACGCCAGCAACTATAATGCGTCCTGGATTTACTGGGGCACGTCGGCGCAGGACCCGAGTTTGTCCGACAACAATTCCTGGGATGCCCAAAATGGCACCTGCAGCATCTCTGGCAACTCGTCGCGCGGCAGCTGCATTTCCTCCGGCACATGTTCAAATTCCGGCAACAATAGCCAAAGCAGTTGTACGTCCTCAACGGGCTACTGCTCAAAATCGCGGTACACGTCGCATAGCAGTTGCAACGATCATAACGGAACCTGGCACAATACGGGTGCCGGTGTCTGGACCGCGGGAGTGTGGACACCCAATAACCACAGCACTTGGAACGGCTGCATCACCGACCGTGGCACCCCATCGGGTCCCTCCGGAAATTCCGCGGGATACGATCAAGATGTGACCGCGCCAATCTCGAGCATCCCAGCGACGCTATACCCAGCCGAGCAATACAATTCCTGCCCGCAGGCGATCATGGGGCTCAATTACGATTGGACGGCAATGAACACGTTCGTCACCAATATGGCCGCCAACGGTAATACCAATCAGCCGATCGGTCTGGTTTGGGGCTGGCTAACGCTGGTCGGTGGCGGGCCGTTCACGGCGCCGGCATTGGATCCGAATTATCAATATAAACAAGTCATCATCCTGCTGTCCGACGGCATGAACACCCAAAACCGTTGGACCTCCAGTCAGAGCTCTATCGACAACCGGATGTATGATTCGTTGACCGGCAATGGCACCTGCAAAAACATCAAAGATGCAGGCATCACCATCTATACAATTCAGGTCAACACGGGCAGCGATCCGACGTCAACGCTTTTGCAGCAATGTGCCAGCAACTCGTCGGGAACCACCGACCACTTCTACCTGCTCACGTCGGCGAGCCAGATTGTGACCGTATTTAATCAGATCGGCACAGCGCTGAGCCAACTGCGCTTGGCAAAATAACGGGGGGCACGAAAGAGCGGGCGCTGGATTTGAAGGCACCCGCTCGCACTTGTGACGAACGCGATTTTAGCGGTCGCAATGACGATGCATTAACGGCCCGCGCGGAATAGCGTCCGCGTTCGATATCGCTCACGAAAGCACAACCGCGGTCGGCGATTGCTGAAATATCTAGCGTTCTTGTCAACCTGACAGTAACTTTATCCGACCGTTTAATTTCGCCCGACTGCGTCCCGCGCTTAACCAGCCAACGTCCCGCGTCTGCTGGCGCTTCCGCCCGCTCGCGCGACTTATATTTACCAGAACCCTTCGCCTTTTCGGTGATGACCTAAACGCGCCATTTATGGCGGCGGCATATATGCGATTGGCCATCAATCACGAGTGTATGCCGCTATGCGTAACTTTGAGTTTTATGTTTGCCGCCTTGGCCGCACCTGCAAGCGCTTTTTGCGCGAGCGGCGAGCCAATGTCGCCATTACGTTTGCGATTGCCGTCATCCCGTTACTCACCTTCGTCGGTGCGGCGATCGACTACAGCCGCGCGAACGCAGTCAAAGTCCAGTTGCAAGCCGCGCTCGATTCGACGGCCTTGATGGTGTCGAAATCCGCGGCCTCCATGAATGAGACCGATTTGCAGAGCGCTGCGGACAAATACTTCCGCGCGCTGTTCACCGATCCGGTACCGACCAACGTCAATTTCAACGCGGCCTACTCGACCAGCGGCGGCTCGCAGGTCGTCGTGACGGCGACGGCCGACGTGCCAACGACATTTCTGCAGATCATCGGCATCAACAAGATTTCTCTGACCGACTCCGCAACGACGAAATGGGGATCGGCGCGCCTGCGGGTCGCGCTTGTGCTCGATAACACCGGCTCTATGGCGTCAAACAGCAAAATGGACGCCTTGAAGACGGCGACCAAAAACCTGCTTTCGCAGATGAAATCCGCGGCAAGCGTGAATGGCGACGTCTACGTTTCGATCATTCCCTTCAGCAAGGACGTCAACGCCGGCAGCTATACATCCTGGGACAGCTCGATCGATTGGAGCCAGGACTGGACCAACGTGGCGCCGTCGGCGTCGACGAAGCAATTCAGTGCCAAGCAGCAGCGTCGGCGCGGGCTCGAGCTGTCCCTATAGCAGCTATTCCGACGGCTATATTGTGTCACCCAGCCGGGCGGATCCGGCAATACCAATACAATTCCATCGAACGGCAGCAACAAGGGATATATTTGCCCGAGCAACAGCATTGGCTGCTACGACAGCGTGGCTCAAACGACAGTCGTCAGCAGCGGCAAAAATGCTTCTTGCTCGGGTATACAGCAACTGCACCTGCTCCGGGCAACGGACAAGAAAAAGATCTGTCGAATAGACGACCAATTCGCACACATGGTTCGTCGACAAGAGCAAGTGGAATGGCTGCATCACCGACCGCGGCGATGCCAATGCGCCGAGCTCGCAGAACTACGACCAAAACGTCATCGCTCCGATCAACGGTGTATCGGCAAGCCAGTTTCCGGCCGAGCAATATTCGTATTGCCCGCTACAAATGAAAGGCCTGAGCTATGACTGGACGGCCATGAACAGTCTTGTCGGCAATATGTACCCGAACGGCTCGACCAACCAGCCGATCGGGCTGGTGTGGGGCTGGCAATCGCTGGTCGGTGGCGGCCCGCTCACCGCGCCGGCCGAGGATTCGAACTACACCTACCAGAAGGTCATCATTCTGCTGTCGGACGGATTGAACACGCAGGACCGCTGGTACGGCAACGGCTACAACACGAGCACACAAGTCGACAACCGTATGTACGGCTCGAATGGTCAAGGCACGTGTAAAAACATCAAGGATGCCGGCATCACAATCTATTCGGTGCAGGTCAATACCGGCGGCGATCCCACGTCCACGCTGCTGCAGAATTGCGCCAGTTCGTCAGACAAGTTCTTTCTTTTGACGTCAGCGGACCAGATCATCACGACTTTCGAGCTGATCGGAACGAACCTGACCAAACTTCGTCTTGCGCAATAACAAATACTTCACCATCCACGCAAAACAAAAGCCCGGCCAATTGAGCCGGGCTTCTTTTCCCTAACGCAAACGCTGTTACGCTACAAAACCACGCGGCGACTTACTTCGCCTTCGCCATAATGCCTTCGAACGGCTTATAGGTCTCTTTTGCGAGATCCGCGTAGAGTTCGCTGAGCTTGGTGGCCTCGGCCACGAAACCCTCATAAGCGGTCTTGGCATACTCGGTCTGCACTTCGATGACCTTGTCGAAGGACTTGACGCCGAAGAGCTTCTCGAGCGCCGCAGAACCGTCCTCGAAAGCCTTCTTCGAGTAGTCGGCGACTTCGACGGCGATGGCCTGCGCGCCTTTCGACATCGCACCCCACGACTTCATCGCGGAATCCATCCCTTCTTTGCCAACCACCTGAAAGTCTTCGAAATTCTTCACCATAGCGATTTCCCTTCCCGGCACGCGCAAAGCGCGCCATTGCATGTTCCCGGCCCCGGGTTTTCCGGAGCAACATTAACTATATATTGCACTGCAACAAAAATGTCAAGAAGTTTTTGCAGTGCAGAAAGTGCTGCAGAATCGTAAGAATTCCCTTAAGAATTTGTAAACTCTCTTCTCCTAGCGTTGTTCTTTGATGCGCCGCGGAATTGCTACAAATCGGCCTAGATGACGGCCTAAGAGCCGCCCAATAACGGGGTTGGGGAGACCGAATGCCGCCTAGTCGGGTACGAAACCAACGCAGTCGCCGTTGGGGCGTTTTGACTTTGGTAAGCCTGCTGGCCGCCGCGCTCGTCACATCCGCCGCCGACGCGCGCTCGCGTCACCGCGGCAGTTCCTACAACCCGCCCTACGCATCAATCGTGGTCGACGCCAACTCCGGCAAGGTGATGGCCGCTGAAAACGCCGACAGCCGCCGCCATCCCGCTTCACTGACCAAGATCATGACGCTCTACCTGCTGTTCGAGCAGTTGGAAGCCGGCAAGATCAAGTTCTCCACCGAATTGCCGGTGTCGGCCCATGCTGCCGCGCAGGCGCCGTCCAAGCTCGGCCTCAAGCCAGGCCAGACCATCGACGTCGGCACGGCCATCAGCGCCATCGTGACCAAGTCGGCCAACGATGTTGCGGTGATTGTAGCGGAGGCGCTTGGCAACGGCAGCGAGACCGAGTTTGCCAAAGCAATGACCGCGAAAGCGCACGTGCTTGGCATGAGCCATACCGTTTACGTCAACGCGTCCGGTCTGCCCGACGATCGCCAGGTTACGACCGCGCGCGACCAGTCCATTCTCGGTCGCGCCATTCAGGATCGCTTCCCGAAATATTTTCACTATTTCTCGACCCGCGAATTCGTCTTCCGCGGCAAACGAATGCGCAACCACAATCACCTGTTGGGCCGCATCAACGGCGTCGACGGCATCAAGACCGGTTACATCCGCGAGTCCGGCTTCAACATCGTGGTTTCCGTACACCGCAGCGGCCGCAACCTCATCGCGGTTATGTTCGGCGGACGCTCCGGCTCGGCGCGCGACACGCGCGTCAGCAGCCTGATCGCCAACAACATCAATGTTGCATCGGCGAAGCGCACCGCGCCGAAGGTCGTCGAAGGCTGGATGACGGCCATTGCGCGCAAAGACGTCCCAACGCCACCGGCCAAGCCTGCAATCGAACCAGCTCAAAAGGTGGCCGAAAAGTCCGCCAAACCTGTCACCAAACCTGCTGCCGAGCCGGTTAAAACAATCGCCGAAGCTCCGAAGCTGGCGTCGACCGAAACCAAAGTCGTGGTCGCGCCGCCCTTGCCGCCTATCCCGGCGCCCGAGCCCGGATCGACCGATCCGATCCGCCCGATTTTCGTAAAAACCGTCACCGTGCAGCCCGGCCTCACGCGAGCCGCTTCGCTGTCGCCCCTTCCTGCCGATAGCCGAAAGCTGACACCGGCGCCGGCGACCGCGACAGCGGCCAAGATCACCATGATCACAACGGTGCCAGGCAAACAGCCGCCACCGGCAAAACCGGTGCCGGTCGCGGAGACCAAGGTTGCTTCCGCCGATGACAGCGTGCCGGTCAAAGCCGCCACGCCAAAGTCTGCGCCCAAGGCGCACGAACCTGCGGCCAAGCCGCACGGTGGGTGGATGATCCAGGTCGGTGCCTTCGACGTCGAGAAGGATGCCAAGGAGCGCCTGACCTTAGCGCAAGAGAAGGCCAAGGCCCTACTCGGCAGCGCCAACCCGTTCACAGAACCGGTCGCCAAGGGCGACAAGACCCTCTACCGCGCTCGCTTTGCAGGCCTTGAACGATCAAAAGCGCAAAGCGTCTGCCACCATCTCAAGCGCAGCGATATTCCGTGCATTCTGCTGAGAAACTAAGGCCGGTCCTCGCGACAAAAAACAGGCCGGCCGATAATAGGGTAACGCACCAAACAGAGATCAGGAGCCGCTGAAGGTAAGTTGTGTGAGGAGTACCTCAGTGATGGCGGCGAAGAAGGATTTCCTTGGCTTCATTGATGCGGGCGGCCAGATACGTCGTCCCCCCTTGGTCGGGATGGAATTTCTTCATCAGCGTGCGATGCGCAGCGCTGATGGCTTTGGCGCTCGCGCCGGCCTCCAGGCCAAGGATCTGGTAGGCCTCCTGTTCCGACATTTTGCCGCTCCCCGCAGCGGCCCTCCCCGCACCCGTGTCACCGTGCGCGTGTTCACGCCAGCCGGACTCCCGGCGGTCAAGATACGCCATCAATAGCGCCCGGCTTTCGTCGTCGATCTCGGCCAGAAGCGACACAAGCGTCTTGACCTCAAGACTGTCGAGTTCGACGCCCTGGTGGCGGCCGGCCAGAATATGGCCGTGCATCGTGCCGCTGTCATGGTCGAGCACCATTTCGAGATAGGCCGAACGCACATGTGAGGCGCGGCCACCGGTCTTTTTCACGCGATCGGCGAAGCCGGCCGGCCCGAACGGCATCCAGCCGAGCAGGCCAAGCCCGAAAATTCCAAGCGGCACAGCGACCCCGACCTCACCGCGCACCCCCAAGAACGCCGCAAGGCCGAGCGTCAAAAGGCCACCGCCCGCCTTCATCACGCGCGCACCGACCCGGGGATCGACCTTCGATATGACGTTGAGCGCCCAAAGCGCGAGCACCAAGACGACAAGACCCAGGAAAAGCGGCATGGCTACTTAAGCTGCGCCAGCAAGAGGCGCGCGCCGCTGTGACGGGTCGACAATTCGGTGAGCGCTTTGCGGCCGCCAGCAGCGTAGGCCGCCACCGCACGCAACAGCTCGCCGAGTTGATGTGCCGCGCCGGTGTCGAAGCGGCAATAGGCGCCGCGCGCGAGCCGGGCAATTTCCCGATAGGCATTCTCGCCGACGGCGTCGTGACCTTCCTGGAACATAAACACCGGCACGCCGAGCAGGCCAAGCTCGCCGGCCGCGAGGCACAGATCGTCGATCTTCTCTTCCATGGCGTCGCCGACGAACACCATCGCCTGCACGCGCTTGCGCGCGTTTTCCTGGCGGGCATGGCTCAACACCTTGCCGATTTGCGTATGGCCGCCGCGGCAGTCGATGCGCGTCATCAGCGTGGCAAGCTTGTCGCTCGCCGCCACCCAGCCTGAGGCGCGGCATTCATTCAGCCCGCGAAAATAAACGAGTTGAATGTCGAGGCCGCCGGAGCGCGCCGCCTCGTGGAACATCTCGACCTGCAGCTTGCAGGCCGTGTCCCAGGTCGGCTGCCGGCTCATGGTGGCATCGAGCGCGAAGATCAGCCGCCCGCGCTTGTCGGCCGGGGTGGCCGGTCCAAGCTCGCGCACACGCTCGAGAAAGGCATCGATTTCCTTGCGCGAGGCCGCCGGCGCCGGCGCTTCGTGCGAGGTGTCCTTGGTGATCTTGCTCATGGGCCGACTTTACAACAATTCGCCCGGCGTCTCGTTAACGAATTAGCGGGGCTTTCGCCCATCTAAAAACGCCGATGGCCGGGACAAGCCCGGCCATGACAACAAAACACCTCCTGGAAGCAGGATCAGCCGATGACGTCGTGGACCTGCAACGGCTGGTCCATGACCGAGTACCATTCGGCGCGGGCGGCGGCGCGGCGCTTGCCGTTTTCCGACAACGGCAGATGCAGGCTGTTGAGCAGCGCGATCACTTCCTCGCGCGCGGTGACGTGCGACATGTTCGGCCGCGTGCCGAGCGTCGCCTCGTCGAGATTGTCGAGCGCGGTCAGCCCACGTGGAAAAAATTCGCGGTAGACCACGCGTTCCGCGAAGCCTTCGACGCAGCGGAAGCCCATGCGTTTGGACAATTCGGTGAGCCCCTCGCCGACCAGGCGCTTGTTGCGCGAGCCGAGCGCGGACAGACGGTTGCGCACCACGATCCAGTCGACCAGCCGGCCATCGACCAGACGGCGCTGGCGCCGCGCCTCGCGCACCATTTCCGCGTAATGGCTTTCGCCGGTGACGCCGAAAGTGGCCGGATCGAGCGTAGCCAGCACGTCGAAATCGAGGAAACTGTCATTGAGCGGCGTAACCAAAGTATCCGCCAGCGAATGGGCGAGACGCATCAGATAGGTGTCGTTACCGGGGGTATCGACCACCACGACATCGTGGGTGTGCTCGATGGAACTGATCGCCTTGGAGAAGTTCGCGAACTCCTGCGCCTCGTTGGCCTCTACCGACACGCCTTCCGCGCGCTCGACACAGAAATGCGTCGGCAACTCCAGCGGCACGCGCGCACGCTCGGCCCAGCCGCGGCGGTTCTCGACATAGTGCGTGAAACTCTTCTGCCGGCTGTCGAGGTCGATGGTGGCGACGCGCTGGCCGGCCTTCAGCAACGCCACTGCAATGTGCAGAGCGGTCGTCGACTTGCCCGAGCCGCCTTTCTCGTTTCCGAGCACCACCACATGCGCGGACTGGGGATTTTCCTGGATCGGCTGGACCAACATGAACGCGTCCTTTGCCGGCGATTGTGAAGACAGGAGAGCCTTTTAGTCAAGTTCGACGCAGCTTAACCATTAATCCGCATGGCTCAATTAACCGTGTCCTGCTAAGTGCTAGCGCGCATGTGCGATAAGCTGCCGACAAAGCCATCATGAGCAAGCGTCCCCGTATCCTGCGCACAGTTCCCGCGCTCCGGCGCGCGATCGAGCCCTACGCGGCAGCCGGCGAACGGCTCGCACTCGTCCCGACCATGGGTGCACTGCACGCCGGTCATCTCGCGCTGGTGCGCGAAGCACACCGCCGCGCCCGCCGCGTGGTGGTATCGGTCTTCGTGAATCCGACGCAGTTTGCGCCAAATGAAGATTTTTCCAGTTATCCGCGGCGCTTAGAACGCGATGTGCGCACGTTGGTCGAGGCAAAAGTAGACCTCGTTTGGGCGCCGTCACCGGACGTCATGTACCCGGAAGGTTTTGCCACCCGGATCGAGCCGGCTGGTCCGGCCAAAGCGGGCCTGGAGGACAAGTTCCGCCCGCATTTCTTCGGCGCGGTCGCCACCGTGGTGGCCAAGCTGTTTTTACAAGTCGCGCCCGATTTCGCGCTATTCGGCGAGAAGGATTACCAGCAATTGCGCATGGTCACGCAGTTGGCCAAAGATTTAGATCTACCGCTCAAAATTGTGCCGGTGCCGACGGTGCGCGAAAAAGACGGCCTCGCGCTCTCCTCCCGCAACGCCTATCTCTCGCCGCAGCAACGTGAAATCGCGCCGACCCTTCACCGCGTTCTCAAGGTGAGCGCTGCCCGCATCAAGAAAGGCGAGGCCATTCAAAAGGTGCTCGATCGCGGCCGCGACGAGATTACAGGCGCCGGCTTTACGCTCGATTATCTGGAGGCGCGGCACGCCCTCTCGCTGGCGCCTATCGACTCTCGCAAGGACGGTCCGGTCCGTTTGCTGGTAGCCGCAAAGATCGGCACGACGCGGCTGATCGACAATATCGCCGTATAGCGCCACCTGCATTCGGCGCCACACGGCGTTCTGCTCCGGTTCCAGCCCGCTAGCGCTGGGCAATGCCCGGCTGCAGGTCCTTGGCCTGCGCGATATCCGTTTCGGCTCCCGCAGTATCGCCACTGTTTCGCTTGGCGAGGCCACGGTTAAAGTAAGCTTCGGCATATTTCGGATTGAGCTTGATCGCCTCGTCATAATCGGCAATGGCGTGGGTATAGTCACGCTTGCCGGCATAGGCGTTGCCGCGGTTGTTATAGGCCGCCCAGTTTCTGGAATCGACCTTGACCGCCGCATCATGATCGGCGATCGCCTTGTCGAATTCCTTCTTAATTTCGTATTCGACGCCGCGATTGGTATAGAGCAGCGACAACGTGCGCTTGAATTTCTTTTTGTTGTACTTTTTAGACTCGATCGCCTTTGTGCAGGCTTCGATCGCCGGATCACCCGAGGCGGTCTTGCATGTTTCACGGTCGTCCGCTCTCGCGGAACCGCACCAAGCCGACGCCATCACACACACGCTTACGATGACGGAGGCCACCCACCATGGCCTTGGTCGCATGTCGCCCCCCACTCCCAGATCGACATGAAACTTAGGCTAGCACCGAAGGGGGGCCACGTCACGTGGTTGTCACAAGAGCCCCAGTTCCTGCAATTCACGGCGCATTTTTTCCGGCATCCGCGCAGCACCTGGAGCGGCACGGGCAAGATCGCGTGGCGCATCCTTGGTCTCTAAATACCGCCAGCCCTGGAAGGCCGCACGGAGGCGCGGCTCGACCAGCACGAGCTTGCCGTCGAGCACGACCTGACAGCGCTTGATGCCGTCCTTGCCGGTGGTCGGGCGTATATCGATGATTTTTTCGCGGCAGGCGATCTGGCCGCGGATCACCCAATAGAGCGATCCGCCGTCTTTGAGCTCATCGGCACGTTTGGGGAACATGCGCGTGGTGTGGATGTGCTCCGGCTTCTGACGGCGCTTCTTTTTCTCTTTCAGCTTTTGCTTGATCCAGTCTTCCAGGTCGGCGACGGAATCACAGCCGACGCAAAGCTTGATGAGTTGAAGTGGCATTTACGAAATGTCCGGCACTCGCGGTTCGATTACGATGAGTTTGACGTCTTCCGCGACCTGCGCGTTCTGCGCAACGGCAATTTCCGCAACGACGCCGTCGATGGGGGCAACCAGGGTGTGCTCCATTTTCATGGCTTCGATAATGGCGAGGCGCTGCCCGCGCACAACCTGGGCGCCCTCATCGACCAGAACGCTGAGCACTTTGCCATGCATAGGCGCGCGCACAACCCCGCCCCGCCCCTGATCCCCAGCCTCGTTGAGGCCAAGATCGCGCAAGGCGACTTTGGTTTGGCGGCCGTGCCGCAGCACGTAGACCGCATCGCCCTCGACCAGCACGGTTGCATCCGCCGCGCGCTCGGCGTCGCCGACCCGAACCAAAGGCCCCCAGGTACCATAGGTAATTTCGGCCGTGACGTTCTCGCCGTCGGCAACGAGCGGCAGCGCCAGCCGACGGTGCCCGGATAGCTGAAAGGCATCGGTTGCCTCCCAGGGCGAAGCCGGCATATCGGCGTCGCGCTCGTGCAACGCGACAACGCGTGCGCTTTCGCGCGCGAGCAATTCCTGTGCGCCGATGGCGATCGCCGCAGGGTCGACCATCCGGGGTGTCGCGCCCAGGTCGGCGAGATGAGCGTCGATATAGCCGGTATCGAATTGGCCGCGCCGAAAGGCCTCCGCGCGTGTCAGCGCCGCCAGAAAAGCGAGATTGGTGCGCGGACCGGCGATCACGCTGTCTTCGAGCGCGGAGGCAAGGCGGTCGAGCGCCTCCTCCCGCGTTTGGCCGTGGGCGATCAGCTTGGCAAGCATCGGATCGTAAAATGGCGTCACTTCGCTACCGGTTTCGACGCCGGCATCGATACGTAAGTTCTCGTCCTGCGGAAGCTGAAAGGCGATCAACTTTCCGGTCGAGGGCAGAAAGCCGCGCTCGGGATCCTCGGCGTAGAGGCGCGCCTCGACCGCATGGCCCTCGAAACGCACCTGATCCTGCTTGAGCGGCAGCGGTTCGCCGGCGGCGACGCGCAATTGCCATTCAACCAGGTCGAGGCCGGTAATCATTTCCGTGACCGGATGTTCGACCTGCAGCCGGGTGTTCATCTCCATGAACCAGAAGCCATCGGCTTTGAGCCCGCCCGCGCCGTCGGCGATAAATTCGACGGTGCCAGCGCCGCGATAGCCAACGGCCTTGGCCACCGAGACCGCAACGGCGCCCATGCGCTCGCGCAAGTCCGCGGTCATGCCCGGCGCAGGCGCTTCCTCGATCACTTTCTGGTGGCGGCGCTGCAACGAGCAGTCGCGCTCGCCGAGATGGATCGCATTTCCACTGCTATCGGCGACAATCTGCACCTCGATGTGACGCGGATTGGCGATGTATTTCTCCAGCAGCACGCGGGCGTTGCCGAACGAGTTCTGCGCCTCGCGCCGGCAGGCTTCGAGCGCAGTCTCGAAATCCGCATGTTTGTCGACGCGCCGCATGCCCTTGCCGCCGCCGCCGGCGACGGCCTTGATCAGCAACGGATAGCCGAGCTCGTAGGCCTTCTGTTTGAGGAACGCCGGCTCCTGGCGCTCGCCGTGAAAGCCGGGCACCACCGGAACGCCCGCCCCCGCCATCAGCGCCTTGGCGCGATCCTTCAAGCCCATGACGCGGATCGCATCGGCCGGCGGACCGACAAATACGATCCCCGCAGTTTGGCAAGCCTCGGCAAAAGCGGCGTTCTCGGAGAGAAATCCGTAGCCGGGGTGGAGGCAATCGGCGCTTGCCGCCTTGGCCACGGCGATCAGCTTGTCAATCGACAGATAGCTCTCGGACGCGGGCGCCGGCCCAATTTCATGCGCCTCATCGCAGAGGCGCGCGTGCAGAGCGTTCGTATCAGCCGCCGAATAGACGGCGATCGTACGCAGGCCCATGCGTTTGGCCGTGCGGGCGATGCGGCAGGCGATCTCGCCGCGATTGGCGATGAGGATGGATTTGAACATCGAGCGGCCGGACGTGTCGTAGCGATACTAGGGCGCGATCCGTTTGGATTGAATCACGCTGCCTCCCTTATCATTTTTCTTGCGCATGATCCCTCGGGTCGAGCCCAAGGGCATGTTTTTCCGAAAACCGGTTCCCAGCCCCGATCAGGTCGGGGGCCGGCCTATCCGGGATCATGCGCTAGCGAGGAGACGGCGGGACGGCTTGCGTTTGCTCGCCGTTCGACGGGCCAAGCGGCAGCGGCGCGTTGCCAGAGGCCGGCTTGGAGACCGGCTTGGAACCCCGCTTGGCCGCAGGCTTCGGCGGTGGCACGGGCGGCGCCTGCGCGGCGACGTCGGATTTCTTCGTTGGCGGCTTTTGAGCGGGCGCTTTCGGCTCGTCGTTCATGATGCTGACCGCCGGGATCGAGTCCGCCGAAGGATAGTCCCAGGTCTCGCCGGGCTTGATCGGCGCGACTGGAGCCGAACCGACGACGGCCGGCGCAGCAGCGGGGTTCGGTGCCGCCGACACTGCCGGCTGCGACGGGTTTGCTTGAACCGGCGCCGTCCAGGTCGCGGCGTAACGCGAGACGTATTGGTCGAACACTTGCGCCTTGAGATTGGCCTTCAGCGCACTGGCATCGTCGATGAACGCAAAGGCGTCGCATTTCTCGGCCGTGCAGCCGTCACGCACGGCCAGGACATGGGCAGCCACGCCGAAGCGATCCAGCTCGACCGCGCGGCGCGAGGAAGCGAGCGCCGCTCTGACGACCTCGTCATCACGATCGGCCTCGGCAAGAAGCGTGAGACGCGCCGCCATATAGGCCGTCGCAGCCGCCGTGCTTTGCGCGCTGGCGAACACCATTTTTTCGCACGCGTTATCGACGGTTTCGCCAGCGCCCGCATCGAGGCAGGCAAGCGGCGATCCGGGCAGGAGCGCGCTTCGGGTCAAGGCCGCATCGCGCGCGAGCAGCGCGTCACGCACCGCCGCCCGTTCGTTGAACGCAAGACGCTCGATCACCGAGAATAAGACCAAACCACCGAAGATGAGACCCGCGAGCGGCAGCAACGAGCGCGAACGTCCGCGCCGCCAGGCGATGACCGCAAGCACAACGAACAAAGCCGCAAGCGCGCCGGCTGCCGTTGCTGGCAGCACCAGCGGCGCGGAAAAGAACCCGCTCAGCGCACCTTGTGTCTCGAGCATGATCGCCCGCTTATGTGCCGCCTGCCGATTTGAAGCTGGGAGCGATGTCGCCAGCCGCGGCAAAGGCGCCCTTGGCCTCGATGGACGTCATGGCCAAGGTGGTTCGAAGGTCCGCCACGCCGCCACCGCTCGCCGCCGCCAGCAATACGGCAGCGGCCTGGGTCTCGTTCGGCAAATCGGCGATGGCCATGAAATCGTACTCACCGAAGGTGAGATAATAGCCGATAAGCTTGCCACCGGCCTTCGCCAGCAAGCGGGCAACGGCGGCGGCGCGATCTTCCGGGTTGATGATCATGCCCTTGACCGCATCGCGGGTATAGCGGCCCTGCGTGATATAGATCGGCATACGTCCTCCATGGCGGCTATGGCCGCGTCGCGGGCTCATCATAGCCGAAGGCAAAAGCGAAATCGCGGCGGCGCTCTTTTAGCCGCGCGCAGCCTCGTCCCGAAAGATGCCGTACCCATAATTCTGGGGGTTCGCGCACAAATTAGGCGCGGTCGAGCTGGCTTTCCTTGGCGACGCGTTCAAACGCCTCGCCGGAACTTTTGATCCGGTACTGGTAGTCGTCCCCTTCCGACGGCAGCAGCTTGACCACCGTATAACTGCCGGTGGCGGCGGCGCGGCCGAAGCTGGGCGACGTGTAATAGACCGTTTCCCCGACCTTGTACCGATGGGCAAGCACCGGTATCGGCGGAGGCGCCATCGGCTGGACCGGCGGGCTCGCGGTCCGGATCATCTTGGCTGATGCCTGATGCGCGGCAGCTGACACCCGCGCGGACGCCGCCGCGCGCGTTGTCGACTTGCCGGACTTGCCGACGCTGCGGCGAGCAGATTTCGACGCCTTTTTGGTCGCTGCACTGGTCGATTTTGTAGACTTTTTGGTCGTCCGCCGGACGCTTTTGGTCGACCGGCGGGCAGATTTTGCTGAATGTGTACTCATTCACACAATATAGCAGCTTATTTTGGTTTGCGGGCGAAGAATTTTTGGCAAAAAATACCATGTTTTCAAATAGTTAACATAGGGCGCCGGGGTGCCCGCGCCTGCCGCGGAACGCGCGCCCTAAAACTGCCATTGCGACCGCCAAGGCTCCCCCTGGCAGGTGAAACAGGGGTGGAGATCAGCATGAGACTATTGCTCGGCATCGTTCTCGGCGCCGTGCTGACGGTTGGCGGCGCCTATCTCTACGATTCCCACCAGCGGACCGCGGGCTTGGGCACGACGGAGAGTGCAGAGCGTCCATTGGTCAACTGGGACGTGGTCGCCGTCAAATGGAGTCACCTCACCGCACGCGCCCGCGCGGAGTGGCAACGGCTCGCCAACTCTTCGTAACTGCGCCGCTCTCCTCTTTTCAGCCCGTGGGCGGCGATTTGGACGGCGATTTGGACGGCGACTGCCCGCCAACTTCCTCGCGCATACCCACGCGCAAGGCGTTGACGATCGCCCGCCGATCCATGCGGGTGCCGTCATCACCCTCGATCAGCAGCGGGACCCGCTCCTCCCGCTCGACATGACGCGCCCAGGACAGCGCCTCGTCGAGATTTGTGAATTCTTTGAACAGCAACTTGTCTTTGGTCGTCGGGGTGACATCCTGCGACCCTCTAGGGCCGCTGTACACGCGATAGCGCATTGTCGGTCCTCCACTGTTCGACTTCGGCATGGGCTATTTAGGCTGAAAATGCGGCAGCCGCTTTACGGTTCCCGCCCGATTCCAATGTCTGAGAGCCGTGATATCGTGCCGCGGCGGAGGGTTCCCATGAAGGCGGCTTATTACGAGCGCAACGGCGCAGCGCGCGACGTCTTGCGCGTCGATGAGATCGACAGGCCGCAGGCGGCGCCCGGCGAGGTGCTGGTCAAGCTCGCCACCTCCGGCGTCAATCCCTCCGATGTGAAATCCCGCCAGGGTGGAACCCGCAAGATTGCCTGGCCGCGTGTCATTCCACAAAGCGATGGCGCCGGCGTGATCGAGCAGGTCGGCGACGGCGTTGCCGCCGCGCGCATCGGCGAACGCGTCTGGATCTGGAACGGCCAGTGGAAACGCCCGTTCGGCACCGCGGCCGAATACATCGCCCTGCCTGAGGCGCAGGCGGTGATGCTGCCGGACAATACGAGCTTCGAAGCCGGCGCCTGCCTCGGCATCCCGGCCATGACCGCCTACCAAGCGGTCTCGCTCGGTCCGACCGAGAAAGGCACCGCCCTTCTGGTCTCCGGCGGCGCCGGGGCGGTCAGCCAATATGTCATCCAGTTCGCCAAAATGGCGGGGGCGACCGTGATCACGACCGTGTCGTCGGACCAGAAAGCCAATATGGCACGCGAAGCCGGCGCCGATCACACCATCGACTACAAGCGCGAAAACGTCGGCGAGCGCGTCAAGGAACTGACCGGAAATCGCGGGGTCGACGCCATCATCGAGCTCGATCTCGCGGCCAATGCCAAGCTTATCCCCGACGTGTTGCGGCCGAAAGGCTCAGTCATCGTCTACGGCACCAGTGGCGACGCTACTCTGCCGGCTTTCTTCTGTCTCACCCAGTCGATCCGGGTGCAATTTTTTCTGGTCTATGAGCTCGATACGGTCGCACGCGCGCAGGCCGTTGGCGCCATCAATCGCGCGCTCGCGCGCGACGCGCTGATGAACCGGCTGGCGCCGAAGACTTATCCTCTGAGTGAGATCACCGCCGCCCATGAGGCGGTGGAAGCCGGCACCATCGGCAATGTCATCGTGACGATGTGAGCGGGCAAACGTGAGCGCAATCTCACAGCGTTACGGCTGGTATCTGGCGGTCCTGCAGCTGTTCTTTGCGCTGTGCTGGACCGTCTATGTCATTTATTTGCCGAAGCTCGCCGCGAGTGCCGGCATCGCACCGAAAGCGATCATCTTCATCCTGCTGCTCGATCAGGCGATCTTTACGATCTGCGATTTCGCAACCGGAATCGCCGCCGACAAGGTCACGCGCGTGCTTGGGCGGCTCGGCCTATGGGTGGTCGCGGCCACCGCACTGTCGTGCACCGCGTTTCTGGTCATGCCCTTGATCGCCGTATTGGGCACGCCGGCATTGATGACGACCATCGTGGTCTGGACCGTCACCTCTTCGGCGCTGCGTGCGCCGCCGCTGATGCTGCTCGGCAAATATGCCCGCAAGCCGGCTATTCCCTTTCTTTCGGCGCTGGCTCTGCTGGGCACCGGCATTGCCGCCGCCATCGGTCCTTATCTCTCGACCACATTGCGTGACATCGACCCGCGCATACCCTTCGCCATAGCGAGCCTCGTCCTCATGCTGGTCACCCTCGGCATGATCACCGCCGAACGCCGGCTGGCGGCGGAAGGAAAACCGTCGCCCGTTTCCCAGCCCGTACGCGCCTTCGGCACCATGACCAGGCCGGCGATCCTGTTCGCGCTCGCGATGGTGACGCTTGCGCTCGGCTACCAGATCCATTTTGCGCTCGAGAGCAAACCACTGTTTTTGCGTTTCACCCATGCCGACCAGTTGCAGTGGCTGATGCCGGTATTCTGGATCGGCTTCAATATTTCGATGTTCCCTGCCGGCATCATCACCAACCGGCTCGGCGGCTACAAAGTGATGGGCGCCGCCGCTCTGATCGGTGCGCTGGCGATCCTGGCGGCGCACCTTGCGCAAGGGCTCGAGCAAATGGTGGTCGCGCAATTTGCGGCCGGCGCGGCCTGGGGCGCCATCCTGATGAGCGCCTTTACGCTGGCATTTGCGATCGGCGAAAACGGCGGCGAAGGCCGCATGTCCGGTCTGCTGTATTCGACGCTGGCTCTGGCCACGCTTTTGCGCATGGCCACGGTCGCCACGGGCTTCAATGCGGATCCCTCGCTCAAGGTCGTGCTGAGCTGGATGCCGACCCTTTGCTGGACCATCGCGGGACTGGCCCTGCTCTATCAGGCCGGCGTGCATGTGAAGCGCTGGATGACCAGCTAGCGCCATGGCCGGCCCGGTCGAGATCGCCAGTCCGTGCGAAAACGATCGGGCAACTGTTCAATTCGTTCGACCCGTCCCCGTTTCGCGAAAAGGATCTCGACAACGGCGTGGAAGAATTCCTGGTCGGCTGGGTGCGCGAATTGGCGGCCGCTTGAGATCTATCTCTACCAGTGGTGGTCGATCGTGCGGCGCATCAAGCTCTACCGGCGCATCGCGGCGGCGCAGGTGCGGATCAGATCGCCTTAGATGCTTATTCATTGAGTATGAACCTGCAAAACCCGTTCGTGCCCGCGAAAGCTGGGACCCAGAGCCAAAGCGCTTGATTCCCGCTTCCGCGGGAACGAACGGAGAATTCTTCAATCTCGGTAGACCAAACTCTAGGGCGCGACGGCGGCGTCCTTGAAGCCGGCCGCGTCGAGCGCGCGGCGCACGGCGCCGGATTTCTTGGCGTCTTCGAGCAACTCGCTCGCGAGCTTGAGCGCCGCCGGGCGGCCCTTCGGCACCGCGACGCCGATGCCGGTCTGCTGAAAATTACCCGGCAGCACGCGCGCGCCCGGCAACTTCGGCAACAGGCCGACGAAGAATCCTGCGACAGCGCGAAGGCGTCGCCGTTCCCCGCGCGCGCCATCTCCGTCATCAGGTCGACGCCGGCGACTTCCTCGACCGAGGCCAGCGGCGCGGTGCGGCGCGCGCTGCGCATGGTGGTGGTGTTGGCAATCGCCACGATGCGCACGCCCGGCCGGTTGACCTCGTCGATTGTTTTGATGGTGGAGCCGGCCGGCACCAGATAGGTGCTCTCGATGAAATAATAGGCCGGGCCGAAATCGACCTTCTCGGCGCGCGCGGCGTCCTGTGGCATGAAGCTGAGGTCGCAGGCGCCGCTCGCCACCGCGTCGGTGACCTGGCCGGAATTGGAAAATACGTGCAGGTCGAGCGGCAGCTTCAATGCATCGGCGAAGCCGCGCAGCAGATCGACGGTGACGCCGCGCACGACACCGCTGCCTTCCTTGACCGCAAAAAAGGTAGAAGCGGCCGGCGCAGTGACGACGCCGCCGCGCAATTGACCGGTTGGTGCGAGTTGCCTGATTTCGTCGGGAGTTGGCATGGCGCTTTGCATGGCGAGCGACGTTTAACACGGCACGTTTGCGCGCGGCCACCCCCGTTACTTCTTCGGCGTGAAGTCCTGATCGGGAAAAGCACCGGGCGACGGCCGCCGCATCACGAGAAAACCGTTACCGGTCGCTTGATGGCAGGCATTGCATGCGGCCGTGAGCCGGTCGTAGCCGGCGGCGAAAGCCTTGGCGTCTTTGGCATCGACCGCCTTTTCCAAAGCGGCGACATGGCCGACGATCACGGCATCGAGCATGTCGGCAAACGGCATACTTTTAAAGGTCGGGAACAGGTCTTCGAGGTCGGACATGAGTTCCTTGATCTCGGCGAGATTGTACGCGGCGAGCGGCCAGTTGCCGGCCTCGCCGGCGTACCAAAGCTTGGTGTGCTCGGCCTGGATCACGTTCATGAACTGCTCGATGCCGGGGATGTAGGCTTTCTGCACGGTCGGCGCCGGAGCGGCCTCGTGCGAGCCCGCGGGGTGCGCGGCCGGCGCCTGAGGCTGACCAACTTGATGCGCGCTCGGAGGATGCGGCGGCACTGGCGGGACCGGCCGGTGGGCATCGCGCGGATGCGGCGCTATTGGCGCGGCTTCATGCGACCCGGGCGGGTGGGAAACGGGGACTTGAGCGGCGGCCGCGAGCGGCAGCACGGCGGCGAATGCCACGATAATCATCCGGCGGTGCATCGGGGATCCTTACGCTGTGACTTGACGCTGTGACTTGACGCTGTCACTTGGCCACAAAAGTCGTGCGCGGCGCGATCGCTGTCAATGCCGGCGACGACGGCGGCAAAAGACCGGCCGCTCAGAACCTCTCCACCCAGGGCCGCAGCACGACTTCATGTGTCCAGGCGCTGCGCGACTGCAGCAAGACGTGCAGGTATGTCTCAGCGATGGCGTCGGGATCGAGCAGCGAATCCGGCGCGTCGGGCTGTACAGGCCGGCGTGCGCTGCTGATGCCGCCATCAATCACAAAATGCGCGACATGGATGCCTTGCGGCGACAATTCGCGCGCCATGCTTTCGGCGAGGCCGCGCAGCGCGAACTTGCCCATGGCAAACGGCGCCGACTGCGCATAGCCCTTCACGCTTGCCGATGCGCCGGTAAAGAGGATCGCGCCGTGTTTCTTTGGCAGCATGCGTTTGACCGCCGCCTGCGCCACCAGGAAGCCGGCGAAGGCGGAGGTGATGATCGATTTCTGCACTTCGGCCGGATCGAGATCGACGAAGGGGCCGCGCGTGCGATAGCTCGCGTTATAGACAACGACATCGGGCGCGCCGTCACTATCGAGCGCCGCGAACAACTTGTCGACGTCACCCGGCTGGCTGGCATCGCAGGCATAGGCCGTCGCCTTCGTTTCCTGCACGAGCGCTGCGAGATCCTCGGTCGAGCGGGAAGCGAGCGCGACCGCTATGCCGTTTTTCGCAAATAGTCGGGCAATCGAGGCCGAAAGGCCCGAGCCTGCACCGACGATGAGGGCTGATTTGTAGGTTTCGGACATGTTGACGTTCCTGCCGGTTGCGGCCGCTGAAGGCACGGCGGGCGTACCTTGCCGGATCGGCGGCGGAAGCTGAATTCAATTTACAGGGAGCGGCACTTCAGCGCGCTGCTGTGCCGGTCATCGGCTAGTCTTTTTTGCATTCCCCAACGCGGTGAGCGTCGATTTTCTTGTCGGCGGTAAGCCGAAACGTGCCCAGCCGCAGCGAGGCCTTTATGGTGCCGCTGTAGTGTTGCGGCGTGTGAATGGTGAAATTGGCGCCTATGGCCACCGCGAAACCGTCGGTGCCGCATTGCATGCGGAACGCAAGGTCGTCGCCGGTGCGGGTGAGTTCGAGCACCTTGCAGTGCTGGCGCACCACCTTGTCGAACACGATCGCATTCGACGGCTGCTTGGCCTCATCCGCCGTCATGCAACGCGTGCTGGTTTCGACCTTCGCCGGCTGATCGTTCTCGCTGCCGGTTTCGGTTTCCTGCCAGAGGCCGGGCTGCAGTTGGATCTCGGCGCGGGCGGGCAATGCAGCCAGCAAACAGCCGGCAGCGAACAGTGAAAAGACAGCCGCGCGAGTCATTCTGGCCATTCATCCCATCAAGCGGTGCGTCGTATAGAATCGATACCACACGAGATCATAGCGGCAACGCTACGCCACTTGATCGTCGCATTTATTGTATATACAATAATTTTCAATGAAAATCACCTTCGACCCCGTTAAGCGCGAACGGACCTTGCGCGAACGCGGGCTCGATTTTGCGAGCGCTGAAGATGTCTTTGCGGACGAGACGATCGATATCCCCGACCTTCGCCACGACTATGACGAGCCGCGGATTAATTCAGTCGGCTATCTACGCGGTCGCATGGTGATCGTCTGCTGGACGCCGCGCGGGAACGCGCGACACATTATCTCGATGGGGAAAGCCAATGACCGGGAAAAAGCGCGCTACGCGCAATCCTTATAAGCGGATCGGTAGCGACATGAAGAAAGTCGACACTTATGCGCTCGGCCCGAAGGATTACGAGGAAATCCCCGAATTAACCGACGAGGACTTCGCCCGCGGCGTTTTACATATCGGCGGCAAGCCCGTTTTGCGCGGGCGGCCGAAGTCGAAGGCGCCCAAGCGCGCGGTGAGTCTGCGGCTCGATCCCGACGTGGTGGCCTATTTCCGCCGCGGCGGGCGCGGCTGGCAAAGCCGCATCAACACGGTGTTGAGGAAGGCGGCGAAGCTGCCGAAGGAGAAGAAAAGGAAGAAGGCGTGATATCGTAGGGCGCGTTTGCCGAAGGCGTAACGCGCCGCGTAGCGATCGCGAAATGGCGGATTACGCTTCGCTAATCCGCCCTATGAGCTTGCAGCCGCAGGGAAACAGGCGGCGAACAGCAAAAGACCTGTCGAAGACAGACTTGAGCGCATCGATTGCTTGTCGCGTCGCGGCATCACCGGCCCGCCTCACATCCTAAACACCCCGAACCGCGTCCCGCGCACCGGCGCGTTGAGCGCAGCGGAAAACGCAAGCGCCAGCACGCGGCGGGTCTCGCTTGGCGCAATGATGCCATCGTCCCACAGCCGCGCGGTGGCGTAATAGGGATTGCCCTCGTCTTCATATTGGTCGCGGATCGGCGCCTTGAATTCCTCCTCCTCGACCTCCGACCATGAGCCGCCGGCGGCTTCGATGTTGTCGCGCTTGACGGTCGCCAGCACGGAGGCCGCCTGCTCGCCGCCCATCACCGAGATGCGCGCGTTCGGCCAGGTGAACAGGAAACGCGGGCCGTAAGCACGCCCGCACATGCCGTAATTGCCGGCGCCGTAAGAGCCGCCGACGATGACGGTGATCTTCGGCACGTTGGCGCAGGCGACTGCGGTCACCATCTTGGCGCCATCCTTGGCGATGCCGCCCGCTTCGTAGTCGCGCCCCACCATGAAGCCGACGATGTTCTGCAGGAACAGTAGCGGAATGCGGCGCTGGCAGCACAACTCGACAAAGTGCGCGGCCTTCAGCGCGCTCTCCGAAAACAGAATGCCGTTGTTACCGAGAATGCCGACCGGCATGCCGTGAATATGGGCGAAGCCGGTGACCAAAGTCGTGCCGTAGAGCGCCTTGAACTCGTCGAACTCGCTGGCATCGACCAGGCGCGCGATCACTTCGCGGATGTCGTATTGCTTCTTCAGGTCGACCGGCACCAAGGCATCGAGCTCGGCCGGATCGAGCGCGGGATCGCGCGACGCGAGCAGCGGAATATCGACTATCTTCCTCGTATTGAGATTGGCGACGATGCGGCGCGCAATGCTCAGGGCGTGATGATCGTCCTGCGCGTAGTGATCGGCGACGCCCGACTTGCGGGCATGCACGTCGGCTCCTCCCAAGTCCTCCGCGCTCACCACCTCGCCGGTCGCGGCTTTGACCAGCGGCGGGCCACCGAGGAAGATCGTGCCCTGGTTCTTCACGATCACGCTTTCGTCCGACATTGCCGGCACGTAAGCGCCGCCGGCGGTGCAGGAACCCATCACCACGGCAATCTGCGGGATACGCAGCGACGACATCCTGGCCTGATTGTAGAAGATGCGGCCAAAATGCTCGCGGTCGGGGAACACTTCGGTTTGGTGCGGCAGATTGGCGCCGCCCGAGTCGACGAGATAAATGCACGGCAGCCGGTTCTCGCGCGCGATCTCCTGTGCGCGCAGGTGCTTCTTCACCGTCATCGGAAAGTAAGTGCCGCCCTTGATGGTGGAATCGTTGGCGACCACCATGCATTCGCGGCCCTCGACGCGGCCGATGCCGGTGATCAACCCGGCGCCGTGAATGGCGTCGTCGTACATGGCGTTGGCGGCGAGCGGCGACAGTTCAAGGAAGGGCGAGCCGGGGTCGATCAGGTTCAACACCCGGTCGCGAGGCAGCAATTTGCCGCGCGCGACATGGCGTTCGCGCGCCTTTTCCGATCCGCCGGCCGCGGCTTCGGCGCGGCGCGTCTTGAGTTCTTCCACAAGGGCGCGCATGCGCTCGGCATTGCCGCGAAATTCCGCCGAATTCTGATCGATCGCTGACGCGAGAATCGCCACCCAACCCTCCTTTTTCGACGCAACGTGCCTTGCCGTTACGGCGAAGGCAATGGTGGGAAACCGGGCGAAGCCCGAAGGGAACGCAGGCCGCCCCATGGGCGTTTCACTATTTGCGCCGGAAATGCAGGCCGTTTTCGACGGATCTCGAGGAGGCTCAATGAAGACCGAACATTTGCTAGCAACAGCCGCAATTCTGCTCACCGCCACCGTGGCATCGGCAGAAACCCTGAACAACATCAAGCCTGAGCGCGCGCCAGCGGCGCAGCGAAACGCGCCTGCCGAGAAGATAGCGCCGCCAATGAATGTCTGGACGCACAAGCCGCCGGAAACGACCGGGCAAAGCGTGCAACCTCTTGAACTTGGCAACGGTGCCAACATCAAGCCGAAAGGCTCACCCGGCGCGTCATTCGAGCACGGGAACGATTCGAAATCCTGAAACGTTGAAGTAACGATTACCTTAGCAACACATAAGGGGAACCAATGAACAAAGAACGGATCGAAGGCAGTATCGACCAGGCAAAAGGCAAGGCTAAGGAAGCCATCGGCAAGGCGACCGGTAACGCCAAGCTGCAGGGCGAAGGCAAAGCCGAACAACTCGCCGGCAAGGTCAAGAGCGCCGTGGGCGCCGCCAAGGATGCTGTGAAGGACGCGGCCGATACGGTCAAAGACTCGGTCGACTAATTCGGACAGGTGGACCACGGAGAAGCCCGGCGCATAGGCCGGGCTTCTCCCGTCTTGGCCGCTTCACGCTTCTCGCGGCGGCGTATAGGCTTCCCGGAAAATCAAGGGAGGCTTCCCGTGGACGCATCGCTCGCCAACTACAAGGATCTCAAGCTCACGCTCGACGGTATGGTCCCGCCGGGCAACGGCTTTCACCGCAACGTGCTGCTGGAGACACTCTATGCCTCATTGCCGCGCGACCCGCAGGTGAAGGTACAGATATACAATGCCGAAATCGTCCCCGGCGGCTTCACCAATTGGCACTGCCACAACGGCGCGACGTTTTTTGTCGCCTTGCAAGGCGAGTTCGAGGCGCATTTTCAGGAAGGCGTGCTGGTCAAGGCCAAGGCCGGCGATTGCTATTCCGAGCCGATCGCCAAATTTCACCGCGGGCACAATCCGCACCCGGAACTGCCCTATCTCTGCGTCGCCGTCTGTCTCACCGCACCCGACCGCGAGCACGTGACGAACTCAGTCGCGCGGCCGTGGTAGCCGCGCAACGCGCGCACTGATCCCCGATCACGAGCGGACAAGTCCGCGCATGACGACGGGCAGCGCCGCATTCTTGGGCACTGACTTTGGGCATCGGCGCGCCGAAAACGGGCCGTCAAATCACGTTTTTGCGTTTGGATGACATCGCCAATGTGCTTTCATTAGGCGCTTGGGAGTGGCCGGCTCTCTCGCGGAGGGGCGAACCGCGCCAATGTCACACCGCAGCGAAATCAGCGCCGGCATTCTCACCTATCGCCGTAGGCGCGGCCTGGAGCTGTTGCTCGCCCATCCGGGCGGGCCCTATTGGCGTCACAAGGACGCCGGCGCCTGGTCGATCCCCAAAGGCATCGTCGAATCCGGCAATCTGCTCGCCTGCGCCAAACGTGAATTCAACGAAGAGACCGGGCTGGTCGCGGCCGGCGAGTTCGTCGCGCTCAAACCGATCCGACAGAAGAGTGGCAAGACGGTGCACGCATTCGCGCTGGAAGGCGATTTTGATATCTCCGGCTTTTCCAGCAACACATTCGAGATGGAATGGCCGCCGCGTTCCGGCAAGCAGCAAAGCTTTCCGGAAGTGGACCGCATTTCCTATTTCAAGCTGGCGACGGCGCGGCGCAAAATCTTGCCGGCGCAGCGGCCGTTCATCGAAGAACTGGTGCAGCTCTTGCGGGAGGAACCGCCAACCCAACGTTGAAGTCGTCAGGCTGGCGGTACGCTTCCTCCCGCTATCGACTACGCTCTTACTTCCTGACGCTGGAACGCAACATAGCCACCGACGAACAGCACGATACTCGCCGCGATGAGGCCGACGATCTGCGGCCAGGCGACCAGCACGCTCTGGCCGAGCGGCAGAGGCGAGCCCATCACCGCGCCCTGCAACTGGCTCAAATAGACCGGCCCCAATGTGCGTGTGGTCGGATGCAGAATCGCCAGCACGGTCTCACCGAACAGCGTTGACGGCGATAACCGCGACAGCATCTGCGCCGTGATGACGAGTGCCGCCTGATCCTCCGCCGGCACGAATGTCTGGGCGATCGCGGGCGCCAGCGCCGGCCAAATCACGGTCAGAAACAGCCAGACGCCGAGCGTCACCAATGCGGCCGTCGCCGGCGAGCGAAACACCACCGAGAACAGGATGGCGAGCGCGAGCCACACCCCGGCATAGGCGATGGTGACGCCGAGAAAGATCAGCGCCCGCCCCATTTCGGCGCCGCCCGGCGGCACGCCCAACATCAACAGGCCGAGGCCAATCACCAGCAGCCACAGCACGATCAGGCTGATGGCGAGCGTCGTCAGCCCGGCGATGAATTTCCCGAACAGCAGCGCGTCGCGGTAGATCGGCTGCGACAGAATGCGCGAGAGCGTGCGGCGGCTGTGCTCGCTGTTGACCGCGTCGAAGCCGAGCCCGATCGCCATCAGCGGCGCAAGAAAGCCGATGAACGACACGAACGACGGCAAGGGATCGCGCGCGGTCGTAAACAGCCGCAGGAACAGGAACGGGTCCTGCGCCGTGACGTCGCGCACCTGCGTGATGGCGGCAAAGACAGCGGCAAGCGCCGTCAACACCACCAGTAATTCCAACACGCGCATGCGCGCGCTGGCGAGATGGTCCGACAATTCCTTCAGCACCACCACGCCCAAGCCTTGCCAGGGAGATCCTTCACGCCGCATGACGGGCCTCCTCCTGCACGGTCTGGAAATAACGGGTGTAGATTTCCTCCAGGCTCGGCTCGTCGAGAGAAAGATTCTTGAGCCGGCCGCCCGCCGCCACCACGGCAGCGGCGGCTTCAGAGCGCAAGTCGCGGTCGCAGGTCATGCGGAAGCGCCCGGGCGCCGGCGCTTCGACGCCGCGCACGCCGGGCAAGGCCGACAAACGTTTCACCAGCCCGTCATTGCTTTCCGCCTCCACCTCGACGGCGTAGCCGCCGCCGAGCACGTGGCGGCCCAGCTCGCCGACCGTGCCCATGAGCGCAATCTTGCCTTCGTTAAACAGCGCGACCCGGTCGCACACGCTCTGCACGCGGTCGAGCAGATGCGAAGACAACAGAACGCTCACGCCCTGCTCTTTCAGCGAGCGGATCAAATCCAGAAGCTCGAGGCTCGCCTGCGGATCGAGACCGTTGGTCGGCTCGTCGAGGATGGCGATGCGAGCGTCCTTCATCACGATCTCGGCGAGACCGAGCCGCTGACGCATGCCACGCGAGAACGTGCCGACTTTCTTCTCCGCCACCTCGGCAAGGCCGGCCCGCGCAAGCGCAGCGCCAATTCTTTCCTTGCGCTCGGCGCCACGCATGCCCATCAGCCGCGCGGTGTAGTGCAGGTTATCGGCGGCCGTCATGTTGTCGTAGAAGCCGACCGTGTCGGGCAGATAGCCGACCAGCCGCTTCACCGAGAGCGGCTCGCGCATCGGATCATGCCCGAAGACGCGAGCCTCCCCGGAGGTGACATCGCTCAATCCGAGCAACATCAGAATGGTGGTGGTCTTGCCGGCGCCGTTGGGGCCGAGTAGCCCGAAGATCTCGCCGGCAGCCACTTTGAAATTTACGCCATCCACGGCCGTCGCCGTGCCATAGCGCTTCGTGAGGTCGTGCGCCTCGATGACGGGGACGTTCATCGGCGGCCAAAGCGCGCAACCGCGCCCACCATGATCAGCACGGCAGCACCAATGATACCGACACCGGCCACACCCCACATGGTCGAGGTGGTGACGGTGACGCGAAAATTGGCGCTGCCGTTTTCACCGCTGGCGGCGGCGTTGAACGTATTGACGTAGTCGCCGGCAATCGCCTTGCTCGGCGGCGTGATCTGCGCCTGCACCTCCTTGTGCTGGTTGGGCGCGATACGGTCGATGGTCTTTGGCACGAAATCGATCTTCCAGCCGCTCGGCGCATTCGCCGACAGATGGATGTTCTCGGCCGGCGCAGTGCCGGTGTTGCGCACGACGACCGCCACCGTGCTTTCGGTGCCGGCGGTCGCACTGGCGCTGAGCAAGCCCTCGCGGCCAGACAGCGTCAGCTTGGGCTGGCCGGTAATGTCGAGCGCGACGTCACTATTGGCTTTCGCGCCTTCGGCAGCAACCTGCACTTTCACCGGATAGTGGCCGGCATCGACGTCGCTCGGCGGCGTGACTTTCAGCTTAACGTCCTTCGACTTGCCGGCCTCGATCGGAATGGCGGTCAACTGCTGGCTGCCATAGGCCTCGGTGAAGGAAGTGTCGAAGTTGCGCGGCGCCTGCGCCGCGAGACTGACCAGCAGCTTCTTGCCGCTGTCGTTCTTCACCGTGAGCGTATATGCGAAGCTCGAGCGCGAAGAGCCGCGCAGTTCGGGCAATTGCGGTTGCACGGACAGTTTCGCGGGCAATTCCTTGGCGAGCGTGACCGCGACCGGCAACGATACGTGCGACGTGCCGCCTTCGGCGTTCACCGTCAGCGTATGAGTGCCGATCTTGGCGTCTTTCGGCACGTCAAGCCGCAGGTCGAGCGAGACGCTATCGTCGGTCGCCGGCATTGCCGCGGCAACCGGCTGGCCGCCGCCGAGCAGCGTTGCGGACCAGCCCTGCGGCACACCCGAGACCGAGAGCGACAAATTTTCGGGGGCAAGGCCGTAATTGCGGAGCTTGAGATTGACTGTCGCGGTCGTTCCCGGCTGCACCGAGAGGGCCGGATAGTTGGTCAGCAAATAAAGCCCTTTGACATCGGGCTTGGCGACGGAGTCGATGGCGAAGGCTGGAAAGGTGAAGGCAACGAGCGCGACGATGAGCGCAAGGAGACGTTGAAGCATGGCAATCCCCACCAGGGACCGCGAGCGGTCCCTGCACAATCGTCACCCCCTAAAATGAAGACACGGCCAAACGCCGCGGCAGATGCGGCGGTGTCTGCCGTACAATCTTGACAAAAGTTTGAATGCGCGGCGTTCGCCGCCGCATTTTTCTATTGCGAAATCGCGACGCCGCGCACCAGCGGCCAGTCCGGCTCGTTGTGGCGCATGATCCAGGGCTCCTTGCTGCCGGCCGCGCACCACTCGTCCCAGGCCGGCAGGCCCATCACTGCATCCATGTAGGCGCGCGCGTCGCGATCGACAGAAATTCCATAGGTGTGAAACCGCGCCACCACCGGCGCATACATCGCATCGGCCGCGCCGAAGGCGCCGAACAGGAACGGACCGCCTTGATCCGATTTTTGGCCGAATCGCTCCCGGCAATCACGCCAGAGCGCCGCGATGCGGCGGACGTCCGCCATCACCTCCTCGCTCTGCGGCCGCGGCTTTGGCGGCAGCCACATATTCATCGGGCAGGCGCGGCGCAGCGCGGAAAAACCGGCGTGCATTTCCGCCGATACCGTGCGCGCATGACTGCGCGCGATCGGGTCTTGCGGCCAAAGCCGCGCGTCCGGAAATTTCTCCGCCAGGTGTTCAAGAATGGCGAGCGATTCCCAAATGTACCGGTCGCCGTCGATCAGGACCGGGACCTTGCCGGCGGGCGTGTATTTCAAAATTGCCTCGCGGCTGCCCGGTTCGAACAGCGGGATAACCACTTCATCGAACGCGAGACGGGCGACCTTCATGGCGATCCACGGCCGCAACGACCAGGACGAATAATTCTTGTTGCCGAGGATCAGTACGAGCGCCATAGGAACCCGGTTCGCGTTCAATGCGAATTGTTGCGATCAGTGCTCGCGGTGGGCAAGCGAATTATTTCGATGGCCACGAACAGCCGTGTGAATGAATGTCACGTCTTATGCGGCTCGCCCGGCATTTCCTCCGGTAGGTCGACAGGCCCGCCAGCCTTCTTCCAGGCGCTGAAGCCGCCCTTGATATGCGCGACAGGTTTGAGGCCCATGCGGTGCGCGGTCTGCGCGGCAAGCGCGGAGCGCAAGCCGCCGGCGCAGAAGAACACAAATTTCTTGTCCTGGGCAAAGACCGGCTTGTGATAGGAGCACTGCGGATCGATCCAGAATTCCAGCATGCCGCGCGGGCAATGAAAGGCGCCTGGCACCCTGCCCTCGCGCTGCAATTCGCGGATGTCGCGGATGTCGATGAGCACGGTGTCGTCGCGGCCGGCGAGCTTGGTCGCCTCTTCGGTCGGCAGCGTTTCAATTTCGCGCTCGGCGGCTTCGCACAGCGCCTTGTATCCGGTGGTAATGGTCTGCGGCATTTACGGTACTCCTGTCCGCCACGATGGTGGCAGAGAGGCCGACGCCACTCAAGCGGCCGGAAAGCCGTGCCGAGACATTGCCCGACGCATCAACTAAGGCGTGCTGTTCATTCCGATGACGACCGCGAGCAGCGCCACCACGCCCACGGCCATCGCCACCGCGGCGGCGGTGATGAATGGCTCGTCCCACGTCACTGCGCGGGGAACGTTGTCGTTGTTGGCCTGCTTCACCGGCAGCCGGAAAAATCCAAAAAGTCCGTCGAGCGTCATGGGCAGATCCCCTCCGTGAGGCATCACGTGTGATGGTGCGCGAGCACGCAGACGCGGACTCGGGCAACGAATCGCCCTGTACGAATGCAAGGGTAACGCCGTCACAGGGTTGCAACAAACAACAGGCGACTGTTGCGCGATTCGCCCATGGGAGATTTGCCGAACGAAAATGCGCTAGTGCGCCGGCGCCGGGAAAAATGCGCTGGTGCGTCCGGTCAACCAATAGACAAACAGGCCGACCCACTCATGCACGGCTTCGTCAAACCGTGACAGGGCTTCGCCGAACTGCCGCGGCACACCCAGTTGAAAGACACGCCGCGTCCGCCAGTCGACCGGATAGGCCTCGACCGGAAATCCGATGCGCCGGAAACAACCGACCGCCCGCGGCATATGCCAGGCCGACGTCACCAACAGCCAGCGCTCGCCAGGCTTCGGCTTGATCAGCGCCTTGGAGAATTCCGCGTTTTCGTAAGTGTTGCGGGAGCGGTCTTCGATCTGCACGCGCCCGCGCGGCACACCGAGGGACTCGACCAGCGGGATAACAAAGTGCGATTCCGGATCGCCATACCCCATCAAGCTGCCATTGCCGCCGGAATAGACGATGCGTGCATTCGGATAATCGTTCGCCAATTTGGCAATCGCGGTGATGCGTTCACCGCTTTCGATGAATTGCGTCGTACCGTAATCGGCGGAGAGCGTCGGGTTGATGGAACCGCCGAGCACGATAACGCCATCTGGCGCACCACGCTTGGGGTCCCAGGGCGGAAAGCGCGTTTCCAAGGTGTGTTCGAGGATGGTGCTGAACGGCAGAAAGGCCACGAGGACGAGCAGAACGATGCTGACGGCCATCATCCAGATGCCGGTGCGCCGCCAGCGCGTGAACAACAAGACCACGCCGGCAACGCCGATACCGATCAACAGATTCGAAGGAACCAGGAGCAGCGCCGCGGACTTGGACAGGATAAAGAACATCAGCGGCTTTTCTTCCACTCCTCGTAGCGCTTCTTGTTCTCTTCGTTGGGCGGATAAAGGCCGGGGAGCTTCGCGCCCTTCTCCACTTCCTGCACCAGCCAGGTTTCCATCAATTCGTGCTCGGCACCTTCGGCAGCGACGGCATCGACAAGGGCCGCCGGGATCACCACCGCGCCATCGTCGTCGGCCACGATAACATCGTCCGGAAATACCGCGCAGCCGCCGCAGCCGATCGGTTCGTTCCAGCCGACGAAGGTAAGCTGATTAACAGACGCCGGCGCCGCCACCCCGGCGCACCAGACCGGCAGGCTGGTCGTCAGGATGCCGTGCTTGTCGCGCATGACGCCGTCGGTGACGAGCGCGGTCACGCCGCGTTTGACCATGCGCATGCACAGAATGTCGCCGAAGATGCCGGCGCCGGTGACGCCCATGGCATCGGCCACCACGACGCAGCCCTCCGGCATGGCCTCGATAGCGAAGCGCGTGGAGATCGGCTTCGACCAGCTCTCGGGTGTGGCCAGGTCCTCACGCACGGGCACGAAGCGCAGCGTGAAGGCCTTGCCCACCATCCGCTTGCCGGAGAAGCCGAACGGCATGGCGCTGGCCATCCAGGACCGGCGAATGCCCCTCTTCAGCAGCATGGTGGTGATGGTGCCGGTGGTAATCGACTTCAATGCCTCGATCGCGTTCATGATCAACTCGCTAATCTTTGAAATCCGCGCCGGCGCTCGCCATGACGCACAAACTCAAATTCCATCACGTCAGGCGGCGGTTAGGCCGATCCGCTCGTCGCGACGGCGCATCAGTGCGACGAGCGGCGTGGCCAGAAGTACCATCCAGGCCTTGCCGATGATTTGACCCGGCAGGAATTCGAGCGAGCCGAAGGCAAGCCAGAGAAACACGATCGAGTTCGACCACAAGCCCGGCCATGCTGGAGGCGATCACCGCCGTCACCAGCCGGCGGCGCGCAAGCGGCGTATAGACGGCGAAATCGACGAATTCTGACAAGAGAAACGCCGTCGCCGATGCAAACACCAGCGCAGCCGGCGCGACGGCCGCCGATATGGCGGCACCGGCGACGATCGCGCCGATGCCGAATTCGACGCCGAGCCGGCGTTGCACCAGATCACGCAGCACCAGAGCGGCCCCGATCATCAGCACGCCGGACGGCGCCAGCACGCCGGGCGCGACCGGCACGAGACAAGGTCCTTTGCCGACGCAGACCGTGCCGACATGGCCGATCATCCAATTGGCCGCCGGAATGGTCAGACAAAACAAAACGAGAAAAATACTGCCTTCGATATTTCTACGCTGGTCGAGATTGACTACCTTTGCCTTCATGGCTTGTAGCGGCTCCTGAACTTGGCAAAACCCTGTGCGCGCAACTGACAAGCCGGGCATTCGCCGCAGCCGAAACCCCAGTCGTGCCGATGCGTGCGGTCGCCGAGATAACAGCTATGGGTTTCCTCGACAATGAGATCGAGGAAGGCCTGTCCCCCGAGCTCCTCGGCCAGGGCGAAGGTGTCGGCCTTGTCGATCCACATCAGCGGCGTATGGATGGTGAGCCGCCTGTCGAGTCCGAGGGTGAGCGCAAGCTGCATGGCCTTGATGGTGTCGTCACGGCAATCCGGATAGCCGGAATAATCGGTCTCGCACATGCCGGCGACCAGATGGCGGGCGCCACGCCGATAGGCAAGCGCGCCCGCAAAACAGAAAAAAATCAGATTGCGCCCTGGAACGAAGGTGGTCGGCAGGCCGTTGTCGGCGATTTCGATCGCAGTCGCGCGCGTCAGTGCCGTCTCCGAGATGGCGGCCAGTGCATCGATCTTGACCATATGGTCGTCACCGAGCCGCGCCTTCCAGTCGGCGTTCAGGCCGGCCATGCGCTCGCGCACACGCGGGCGCACATCGAGCTCGACCGCATGGCGCTGGCAGTAGTCGAAGCCGATGGTCTCGACATGCGAATAACGCGCGAGCGCCCAGGCAAGGCAGACGGTGGAATCCTGTCCGCCGGAAAAAAGTACGAGCGCTGTTTCGTTGGCGATGGTCACGGGGCGTGTTTAGTCCCACTTCGGGGACCAGGTCCAATCGACGATGCGGCCGCTGCCGTGAGCAAGCCCGTAGATGGCCTGCATCTCGGCTTCCGTCAGCGAGAAGTCGAACACCGCGAAGTTCTCTTCCAGCCGTTCGAGACGGCTGGTGCGCGGGATCACCACAATCCCCTGCTGCACCAGATAACGCAGCGAGACCTGCGCCGCCGTCTTGCCGTGCACCTTGGCGATGCGCTCGAGCGCGGCGTGGCCGGACGCGCCACCGCGGGCAATCGGGCTATAGGCGACCACCGCCATGCCGTGGCTTTTGCAGGCGGCAATCACTTTGTCCTGGTTCAGGAAAGGGTGGCACTCGATCTGATTGCACACCACCGGTTCCGGCGAAACCTTGTTGGCTTCGTCGAGCAGCGCGACCGTAAAATTCGAAACGCCGATGGCGCGCACATAGCCCTCACGCTTCATCTTCGACATGGCGCCGAGCGACTCCGACAGCGGCACGCGCGGGTTGGGCCAATGGATCAGCAGGAGGTCGATGACATCCAGCCGCAGTTTGGCCAGGCTTTCCTTCACCGAGCGCTCGAGATCGTGCGGCGCCAAAAACGTCGGCTGCACTTTGGTGGTAACCATGACGTCGGCGCGCGGCACCCCGGACGCACGCACGCCTTGCCCCACTTCGGCTTCGTTGCCGTACATCTGCGCCGTGTCGATGTGGCGATAGCCAATGCGGATCGCCTGCTCGACGATGCGCGCGGGATCGCGCACCGCCCAGGTGCCGAGCCCGACGATCGGAATGTTGAATCCTTTAGCCTCAACAACGTCCATCAAAACATGGTCCTTCAAGGTTTACGGCGTATCCCATTCCGGCGCGTGCGGCGGATTGACCACGCGCATATTGGTCGCGTTGAGCGCTTTCAATTCGGCCATCTCGGCGTCCGACAAATTGAAATCGAAGACATCGAGATTTTCCTTCATGTGTGCCGGCGTCGCCGTGCGCGGAATGGAACAGACGCCCATCTGCACGAGATAGCGCAGCGAGACTTGCGCCGCGCTCTTGCCATGCGCCTTGCCGATACGTTCGAGCGCGTCGGCGCCTGGCACCTTGCCGCGCGCGATCGGACAATAGGCCACGACCGCCATACCGCGTTTTTTGCACGCCGCCAGCACCTTGTCCTGATTGATGAAGGGATGCATCTCGATCTGGTTGCAGACCAGCGGCTCAGTCGTCACCGCCCAGGCCTCGTCGAGCAGCTTGGTGGTGAAGTTGGCGACTCCGACATGCTTGGCCTTACCGTCTTTCTTCGCCTTGCACAGCGCGCCGACGGACAGTTTCAACGGCACGTCCTTGTTATTCCAGTGGATTAACAGAAGATCGACATAAGGCAGTTTGAAGTTTGCCAGGCTCTGGTCGATGACCTTTTCGAACTTGTCCGGCATCAGGTCGTCCTGGCGGACCTTGGTGCAGAGCAAAATTTCGTCGCGTTTGACGCCGGACTGGCGGATGCCCTCGCCGTTTTCGACTTCGTTGCCGTAGAAGGCAGCGGAGTCGAGATGGCGATAGCCCATTTGCAAGGCGGCCTTGACCGCCTGCACGCAGACGTCTTCTTTCAGAGTCATGGTGCCGAGGCCGATGGCGGGGATCTTGGCCCCGTGGGCTTCCACAAATTGCATAGAATTGTCTCCTGAATGGGCGTCGATGCCGAGGCACCGCAAGGCGGGCGCCGCAGGATGCCTGCTCAGCCGTAGCCTGCCAACCAGGGCGGCTCACGCCAGCCCAACGGGCGATTTCGAGCCCTCCACCGGGCTGCTCGGCCAAAGTCGAAAATTATTTTTTGGTACTCTCAGACGAGACAATACTTTGGCGGCAAGCTATTGGCCGCAGTTCTTACATTAGAATAATTCAAAATATGAAAATACCTGTTGCATGAGAGAGCTTTAATGCTTTTCTGAGTACCTTAAGTCAGTCGGGATACACCTATGAAGAACCTCGCAGCCGCCGCCGGCCTTGCCGCTATTCTCGTTTTTGCGCCCCTTTCGGCAGGCGCCCAGGACCTCACCTTGACCATCAAGGACCACAAGTTCACGCCGTCCGAAATCAAAGTGCCCGCAAACAAGCGCGTGAAATTGACCGTGGTCAATGACGACGCCACGCCGGAAGAGTTTGAAAGTAAGCAGATGAAGGTCGAAAAGGTCATCCCCGGCAAGACCAAAGCCGTGGTCCGCATCGGGCCCCTGAAGCCGGGACGCTACCCCTTCGTCGGCGAGTTTCATGAGGACTCCGCCAAGGGCGCGGTGGTCGCGGAATAGCAACAAAACTGGTATCGGAGAAACATGCTCGGCGCCCTCGTCATCGTTTTCCGTGAAGTCATCGAAGCCGGACTGATCATCGGCATCGTGATGGCGGCAACGCGCGGTGTCGCCGGGCGTGGACGCTGGATCACCTATGGTGTCGTTGTCGGCGTTCTGGGCGCGGTGATCGTCGCCTTCTTCGCGGGCGCCATCTCGCAAGCCTTCGAAGGCTCCGGGCAGGAATTGTTCAACGCCAGCGTTCTTGGCATCGCTGTCGTCATGCTGATGTGGCACAACGCCTGGATGGCGCGGCACGGGCGCGAAATCGCCGACGAGATGCGCCAGATCGGTGCCGATGTGAGCGAAGGCGCGCGGTCGCTGACGGCGCTCGCCGTCGTCGTCGGCCTGGCCGTCCTGCGCGAAGGCTCCGAAGTCGTGCTGTTCCTTTACGGCATTCTCGCGTCGGGGACCTCAGGCATGGCGCTGTTCACCGGCGGCGTGCTTGGCGTCGTGGTGGGCGCGGCCTTCACGGCACTCACTTATTTCGGCCTGCTGGCGATCCCCACGCGTTATATCTTCTCAGTCACCAGTTGGCTGATCGCTCTGCTCGCCGCCGGCATGGCCGCGCAATCGGTGCAGTTCCTCTACAATGCCGGCACGGTCAATGTCCTCGGCACGACGGTGTGGAATACGTCGTGGCTGCTGACCGAAAACAGCATTTTCGGAAAGCTGCTGCACACGCTGATCGGCTACACCGAGCAGCCGACGCAATTGCAGCTCATCGCTTATCTCGGCACCTTGGCGGCGATGTACCTGCTGGTGCGCTTCGCGCGTCATCAGCCGCACGACCGCGAGTTGGCCGAACCCGCCGAATAACTAGCGTCGGCTTCCGCCCAGCGCCGCGAACGCCGCTTCCGGCGCGCTGTCGATCAATTTCAGCAGCGCGCGCGCCGGTCCCCGCGGAGAGCGTTTGCCCTGCTCCCAATTGCGCACGGTTTCGATCGGCACCTCGATCCGGTCGGCGAAGGCGGCTTGCGTGAGCCCGCAGCGGGCCCGCACATGGCGCACGAATTTCGCCGGATCGCTGTGATCGAGGGTTTTTTCGCTGCCGTCGGGCAGGATTTCCACGATCCGCCCGTCGGCCTTCAGCCGCACCCGCATCATGGCATTGGCCTCCTGACCTCGTCGGCCAATGACCTAGCTGATTCGGCCGACGCAAAAGTTAACGCGGCCGCTCCCACGCCGCGGCGTTGCTTTTCACCGGATTTTACCCAACGATAACGACGACGCTCACGTTCAATTTGATCGTGTGAAAACTCGTCAAGGCGTGTCTCTGCGCGCATCGATGCGCCGGTCTCAGCGACGAGACAGAATGCGCCGCGCAAAAGGCGCAGATCAACAACGCCGGAATGGCGAACGGAGTTGGGGGAAATGCAGCCACACCACATTCCGACCGAGGTCTATCTCGATTTCCTTGGCCGGACGATCCCGATCCACTGGAACTACCACGCCTACCTGATGGTCGACGTCTGGTTCGTGCTGGTGCCGATCTGCATCATCATCATCCGTTTCGGCAAACCGAAACCGACGCTCACCGGCCTCCACCGGAAAGTCGCCATCAAGAACATCGAGTGGTGGTGGTTCAGCGTCCACAAATACGGGCTGATGTTTTCGATCGGCCTGGCGCTGGCCGGTGCAATCGTGGCAGTCACGGTCAGCGGCGGCTTCAGCGGCTCGTTTCATTCGATGTTCGGTCTAACGACTGTCGCGCTCGGATGTTTGCAGATCATGGGCGGCTGGCTCAGAGGCAAGCACGGCGGAAAAAACTATTACTCCGCCGATCCGAATGATCCGAAGACCTGGTTCGGCGATCATTACAACATGACGACGCGCCGGCGTGTGTTCGAGGCCTACCACAAGACGGCTGGCTACTTCGTCTATTTTTTCGCCGCCGGCGCGGTCGCCAGCGGCCTGATGCAATATCCGATTCCCGGGCTGGCGGAATTCGTCATCACCATGGTGCTCATCGCCTTCGTCGTGTCCATTGTGCTGGAATACAAAGGCTACCGCTATGACGGCTACCGTGCGGCGCACGGCTACACGATGGACGCCCCTTTCAACAAAGAACGCGAATTTCTGTAACGCTATCATTGGCGGCAGCACTTAAGGTTTGCGTCGCGCAATCTCGGGAACGACACGCATGAGCGATCAAGATTTACCCAAGCCCGATTACGTCAAGAACATGAAACTGATCGGCCACACCGATCAGGGCGGACGGCCTGACGGCGTACAGTTGATGATCAACAAAGGTCACGCCTTTGTCGGTCACATGTTCTCGAAAGGCTTCAGCGTTATCGACGTGCGTGATCCGCGCAATCCAAAGCCGGTCAAATACATACCGGCGCCGCCAAACACATGGATGATCCACCTGCAGACTTCCGGCGACTTGTTGCTGGTGATCAACGCCATGGACATGTTCGCCGCCTCCGAACTTCAGGACGAGAAGCAGTATTACACCGGCTCGCTGAGCGAGAAGGTCGGCACCGACGAAAAGAAACAGGCGCGCAACTGGACCGCGGGCCTTTCCGTCTACGACATCAAGAATCCGGCAGAGCCACGTCCGATCGGCTTCATGCCGGTCAACGGCGGCGGCGTTCACCGCATCTGGTATGTCGGCGGGCGCTGGGCCTATGTCTCCGCGCTGCTCGACGGCTTCACCGATTACATTTTCCTGACCATCGACATGGCCGATCCCACCCAACCGAAAGAAGCCGGCCGCTACTGGTTGCCCGGCATGAACAAGGCGGCCGGCGAAACGCCGGATTGGCCGGCGAATAAGCGCTATGGCCTTCATCATGCGATTGTGAACGGCGATACCGCCTATGGCGCCTGGCGCGACGGTGGGCTGGTGATGATGGATGTTGCCGACCGCGGCAAGCCCAAGCTCATCGCCCATCGCAACTGGTGTCCGCCCTATGGCGGCGGCACGCACAACTGCCTGCCCCTGCCCGACCGCCAGTTGCTGGTGGTGCTGGACGAAGCGGTTTTGGACAATTGCGAGGACGGCATCAAATACATCTGGATGTTCGATATCCGCGAACCGTCAAACCCGGTCAGCATCTCGACTTTTCCGACGCCGGACGAGACCGATTACTGCAAGAAAGGCGCGCATTTCGGCCCGCACAATATTCATGAAAACCGCCCGGACGCATTTGTCAGCTCAGATCTCATTTTTTCGACCTATCAGAACGCCGGCATCCGCGTCACCGACATCAGCAATGCCTACCGGCCGGAGGAGGTCGCAGCGTTCGTGCCGCCCGAACCCAGGCAACTCGCCGACCGTCGTCCGAACCGCGCCAAGGTGATCCAGTCCTGCGACGTGTACGTGACCGCCGACGGCGTGATCTACACGACCGACTTCAACGGCGGGATGTATATTCTGGAATACAAAGGCTGAGTTGGCGGGCAGGTCTACCGCGTCTTCTCGAAAATCTCCCGCCCGATCAGCATGCGGCGGATTTCGCTCGTGCCCGCGCCGATCTCGTAGAGTTTGGCGTCGCGCAAGAGACGCCCGGTCGGGAAGTCGTTGATATAGCCGTTGCCGCCCAGGCACTGGATCGCCTCCAGCGCCATCCAGGTGGCGCGCTCGGCGGCATAGAGAATGGCGCCGGCGGCATCCTCGCGCGTGGTGCGGCCCTCGTCGCAGGCGCGTGCCACCGCATACACATACGCCTTGGCCGCGTTCATGGTGACGTACATGTCGGCGAGCTTGGCCTGCATCATCTGGAAGCTGCCGATCGGCTGGCCGAACTGTTTGCGGTCGTGCACGTATGGCACCACCACGTCCATGCAGGCCTGCATGATTCCCAAGGGACCGGCGGCAAGCACCACGCGCTCGTAGTCGAGCCCGCTCATCAGCACATTGACGCCGTTGCCTACCGCGCCCAGCACGTTTTCGTCCGGCACCTCGCAGTCCGTGAACACGAGCTCCGACGTGTCGGAGCCGCGCATGCCGAGCTTGTCGAGCTTCTGCGCGGGGGCAAAGCCCTTGAAACCCTTCTCGACGATAAACGCTGTGATGCCACGCGCACCTGCAGTGCGGTCGGTCTTTGCATAGATCACGAACGTGTCGGCAACAGGACCATTGGTGATCCACATCTTCGAACCGTTGAGCACGTAACGGTCGCCCTTCTTCGCGGCGGTGGTGCGCATCGACACGACGTCCGAGCCCGCTCCAGGCTCCGACATGGCGAGCGCGCCGATATGCTCGCCGGACACCAGCTTGGGCAAATACTTTCGCTTTTGCGTTTCGCTGCCGTTGCGGTGGAGCTGGTTGACGCAGAGATTGGAGTGCGCGCCGTAAGACAAGCCGACCGCGGCGGAAGCGCGCGAGACTTCTTCCATCGCAACGCAATGGGCGAGATAGCCGAGCCCTGCCCCGCCGTACTCTTCTTCCACGGTAATGCCATGCAGGCCGAGCTTGCCCATTTCCGGCCAGAGATCGCGCGGAAACGTGTTGCTGCGGTCGATCTCGTCGGCGCGCGGCGCGATGCGGTCTTGTGCGAAGTCGGTGACCGTCTTGCGCATCATGTCGACATCGATCCCGAGGCCGAAATCGAAGCCCGCCCAGGCATTGGGAATCATGCGTCATCTCCGGCACGCGCCGGTCTTGGCGCGATTGCCGGCGATGTTATCGCCAAGCGTTGCGGGCGGCTAGCGCAGGCCGAACCAGAGACTGGCGATGCTGAGGAACGAGAAAAAGCCGACCACGTCGGTGACCGTGGTCACGAACGGGCTGGAAGCGACAGCCGGATCGAACTTGAGCCTGTTGAGAGCGACCGGAATGAGAATGCCGCCCAAGGCGGCCGCCACCAGGTTGCAGATCATCGCCAGCCCAATGACGAAACCCAGACCCGGCACCTTGAACCAGAGATAAGCAAGAATCCCGGTGATGACGGCAAAGGCAACGCCGTTGACCACCCCGACCAGCAATTCGCGCAGGATAACGCGCTTGGCATTAGAGTCGTTAAGGTCGCGGGTGGCGAGTGCGCGCACCGCCACCGTCATCGTCTGCGTGCTGGCGTTGCCGCCCTGGCTCGCCACGATCGGCGCCAGCACCGCAAGCGCCACCATCTTCTGCAATTGCTCCGCGAACAGGCCGAGCACCAGCGAGGCGATAAAGGCGGTGCCGAGATTGACCAGCAGCCAGTTGAAGCGGCCGCGGGCGATCGTCCACACCGTGTCGGAAAGTTCTTCGTCATGGGTGACGCCGCCAAGCGCCTTGATGTCTTCTTCCGCCTCTTCCTCGATGACGTCGGCGACGTCGTCGAAGGTGATGACACCGACCAGGCGATCGCTGCGGTCGACCACGGGGGCCGCGACCAGATCGTAGCGCTGAAACAGCCGTGCCACTTCTTCCTTGTCCAGACCCGCATAGATGCGGCGGCGCTCCTCCTCCATCAGTTCGGCGACCGGTACCGGCCGTTTCGAGCGCAGCAGCCGGTCAAGCGGCACGGCGCCGAGGAAGCGGCCGGCCTCGTCCACGACATAGAGTTCGTAGAAGCGCTCCGGTAAATCGACTGTCTCGCGCATGTAGTCGATCGCCTGACCCACGGTCCAACCCGGCGGCACGGCGATATATTCGCTCTGCATCCGCCGGCCGGCGGCGTCTTCCGGATATTCCAGGCTGCGCGCGAGCGCGTCGCGCTCGGACGGCGGCAGTTGCTGAAGGATCTCGGCCTGCTCTTCCTTCGACAGATCGCCAAGGATTGCCACCGCGTCGTCGGAATTGAGATCGCGCACGCCCTCGGCGACTGCCTCCGGCGGCAATTCGTCGAGAATGTTGTCGCGCACCGTATCGTCGACTTCGGTCAGCGCAGTGAAGTCGAAGTCGATACCCAGCATCTCGATGAGGCGCGGGCGCTCGTCGGCTTCGAGCGCCTCCAGCACGGCGCCGAGATCGGCCTCGTGCAGGTCGCCGGTCAGCTCGCGCAGGCGGTCGGTCGCGCCGGTCTCCACCGCATGTGCGACCTGCTCGACGAATTCGGCGCGCACGGCGCCGTCTTCATCGCGCAGCGGCTCTGCTATGGATTGCTCATCGAGCATGCCGGCCTTCTCGAATGACAGAACGCGCCGCTTGTACGCCCGGCCTTTGGGCCTAGCAATTCAATAACGCATAAACACATACACGGCGGTGCAATGACGCACTTGCCGCCGGACCGCGGTTGCGCTCAATTGACCAGCCACCGAGCCATCATGAAGCGCCTCGTAACCATCCTCGCCCTTGCGGCGCTCACCCCTGCCGCCGCCGCAGCCCAACCGTGCCCGGACAACAGCCAAGCACTCGGGACCGAGCGGGTACTCGAGGTCGACGCCGCGACCACACCGCGGGTCGGCCGCAAGCAATTCCCCGCCACCCTGCCGCTCAAGGACAAGGAGCTGGTGCTGACCTTCGACGATGGACCGTGGCCGGGCACCACACCGAATGTGCTCGATGCGCTCAAACGCGAATGCGTGCAGGCGACCTTTTTTGTAATCGGCCGCAATGTCGAGGCGCATCCCGCCCTCGTCCGGCGCGAACTGGCGGACGGCCACAGCATCGGCAACCACAGCTTCTCACATCCTTTGCTCGGCCATATGACGTTTCCCAAGGCGGAGGCCGATATCAACCGCGGCATCGCCGCCGTCGAACTCGCGCTCTACGACCAGCGTCGCAGCAAACCCACGACGCCGTTCTTCCGCTTTCCAGGCTTCGTCTCGAATCGTGCCCTGCTTGCCTCTCTGCAAGAGCGCGGCATCGTCGTGTTCGGCGCGGACGTCTGGGCGAGCGACTGGCGACCGATGTCGCCCGGGCAGGAACTCCATCTGCTCTTGTCCCGGATTGAGACAGTTCGTCGCGGCATCGTGCTGTTGCACGATACCAAGGCCCAGACCGCCGCCATGCTTCCGTCCCTGCTGCGGGAACTCAAACGCCGCGGCTACCGGATCGTGCACGTGGTTTCCAGCAAGAACCGGCGCGTCCTGAACTGAATTGCCACACTCCCCCCGCCAAACGCGAAAACCCACAATAAACAACCACCTAGCCCATTTACCTCGGTTAATTTTCGGTTAATGTTGACGTCGGTACTTTTATAGGGGCTCGCCATCCGGGAAGCGCCATCGGGCGCAAAATGGCGAGACGGGGAGATTTGATAATGCGTTTTGTATTGTTTGTTGTGTGCTGCTTGATTGGCGGTACGGCATCGGCGTTTGCTCAATCGACAACTGCTCAATCGCCAATTGTTGAATCGACATTGTCGTCAACTGAGTCGCCGACGGCGACTCCAGCGCCGGCCTCTGTTTCAGAATCGGGGCAACCGGAAAACGTAAAAGCCGCTGAACAACCGGTTGCGGAAAAAGACGGTTCGTCGACCAACGAACTCGCCGCAAAGGCTTCTGAACTTCCAGCAGCCGATCAAAAAGCGGAAACGCCGGCTGAACAGAAACCCGAACAGCCGGCTGTACAGCACGCGGCCATTCCCGCCGGCGCACCGCCGGCGGTCACGGGCACGATCACGCCGGCCGACAAACCGACAGACGAACCCACTGCTCAGCCGGACGAAAAGCCCGCTGCCCAGCCCTCCGAGAAGAAAGACGAAATTAAAGAAAAGACGGCCGACGCAAGCTGCCCCGGCCATCCGGACGCGCTCGGCACCAGCCGCACGCTGACCATCTCGCCGGACGACCTCAAGCTGCTCGGCACCATTCAATACAAGACGACATTGCCGTTGAAGGATCACGAGGTGGTGCTCACCTTCGATGACGGGCCCATTCCGCCCTATACGAATTCGATCCTCGACACGCTGGCGTCACAATGCGTGAAAGCGACCTACTTCCTGGTCGGCGAGATGGCGAGGATCCGCCCCTATCTGGTGCGGCGCATCTACAACGAAGGCCACAGCATCGGCACGCATACCCAGCATCATCCGATGGCAATGCAGCGCCTGTCGATGCAGCGGGTCGCAGCCGAAGTGAACGGCGGCATTGCTTCAGTTGATGGAGCGCTCGGCGATCCGGCGGCGCTGTCGCCGTTCTTCCGTATTCCCGGTCTCGCCCGCACCAACGCCATCGAGCATTTTCTCGAAAGCAAGCATCTGGTGACCTGGAGCGCCGACATCGACACCAACGATTGGTGGCGCGGTACCACACCAAATGCGCTCATCCAGCGCGCGATGAAACGGCTGAACGCCAGAGGGCGCGGCATCATCCTGATGCACGACATTCATCCCGCCACGGCGCTCGCCTTGCCGGCGCTGCTCAAGGCGCTCAAGAAAGGCGGTTACCGCGTCGTGCACGTGGTGGCGACCGGAGAGCGGCCGAAGGCGCTGCCCGAAGTGGTGGCATCACCCATTGAAAAGGAAAACTGGCCGCGCGTACTACACGCCAAGACTGCAAAGGCCGACGCGGCCAAAATCGAGTTGCGCCACCGCGTCAAGAAAGTGGTCGCCAAACGGCACAATCGTCATCATCATCGTGTCGCGAAGAGGCACAACTCGCCCAAGCAGGCAAATCTCGCGACCTTCGGGCTGTTCCGGTGGGGCGCGCGTAACTAGGCCTCGCGCCGCTCTCACACGATGGGATGATAAGATATCACGCGCCGACGCACGACATGTGCGTGGGCTGGTGCGGCCGAGAGGACTCGAACCTCCACGGTGTTACCCGCTGCCACCTCAAGGCAGTGCGTCTACCAATTCCGCCACGGCCGCATGTTTCCAAGCATGATCATATCCGAAAGCCGGTTCCCATCCACGATCGAGCCGGGGACGGGCTTTCCGGGATCATGCTCTGGAATTGAGGACGGAAAGCCTTAAGGCCGCCGCCCCCGGGACGGCGGAGCATGTAACAAATAGGGTGACGGGGGACAAGGGCCGCGCCGAGAAGCACCGGGCAGTGACGACCGAGAGGCTTTTTTCCGGCCCGCCGGCCCGCGATTTGCGCCGGGTTCAGCGCATATCGGTCGGGCGCGCCAGCAGTTCGCCGACCTCTACTGCAATGCGGTTGCCGTTGACCACCACGGTCCCCTTGGCCACCGGCAGGTCGTTGGCGAGGACGTTGACCGGATCGTCCTCGGAGGCGTCCAGTTCGATGATAGCCCCGCGGCCGAGCCGCAGCACCTGGTGAACCGGCATGGTAGTGGTGCCAAGCACAACGGCGATATTGACGTCGACCTTGTCGAATGTGGACACGTTCGCTTCCTATATGTTCCGCGCAGCTTGCGGGCAGGTGTCAGGTCACCATGGTAGGGTGAACAGGTGGTTAACGTACGGGATGAATTGGCCGTTGGCTTGGCGCCGGTGCCCGGATCGGCGCCGGTCGAATGGCATGTGCGCGAAGGCCTGCTCGGCTACGCGGATGCCGTTGCCGTCATGGAGGCGCGCGCACTGGCGATTGCCGCCGGCGATGCGCACGAGCGCGTCTGGCTGATCGAGCACCCTGCCCTCTACACCGCCGGCACCAGCGCCAACGCTTCCGAACTGATCGAGGCGCGTTTTCCCGTCTTTGAAACCGGCCGCGGCGGGCAGATGACCTATCACGGCCCGGGGCAGCGCGTGGCCTATGTCATGCTCGACCTCAAGCGCCGCGCGCCCGACGTGCGCCGCTTCGTCGCCTCACTGGAGGAATGGATCATCCGTACGCTGAGCCGTTTCAATGTGCGTGGCGAACGGCGGGAAGACCGCATCGGCGTCTGGGTACGCCGCCCCGACAAGGGTGAAGGCTTCGAGGACAAGATCGCCGCCATCGGCATCCGCGTGAAGCAATGGGTGACGTTGCACGGCATGGCGTTGAACGTGGAGCCCGATCTGTCGCACTTCTCCGGTATCGTACCGTGCGGCGTTAAGGAGCAGCGCTACGGCGTCACCAGCCTCGCCGATCTCGGTATCCCGGTGTCGATGCCGGAAGTCGATATGATTTTGCGGCAGGAGTTCGAAGTGCTGTTCGGGCCGACGACCGGCTAGACGGTCGCCAACACCGAAAACAGTTCGCCCGGCCTGCGCGATTGCAGATCGACGTCGTCGCCGTCGCGCTCGTAAATCGCATCGACGCGCGCGGCGAACGGGCCCTGCCGACAGGCCTCGATCATTGCGGCGACAGACACCTCCTCGCCCATGAACACGGCTTCCACGGTGCCGTCATTGCGATTGCGCACCCAGCCTTGCAGCAAGCGCCGCACCGCCTCGACCTCGACGAAAGCGCGGTAGCCGACACCCTGCACGCGGCCGCGCACGCCGACATGACGAATAATGGTGGTCATGCCATCTCTCCGACATCGATTGTGCGCGCGCCGGTCCAGCGCGCGCGCGACCAGCGTTCGACCGACCGGACGTATCGTTCCGGCAGATTCCAGTCGCGCGCCGAAGCCGCAATTAGTTCGACATAGCCTGGCTTGGGGCGGCCGGGGCTACGCCGGCGCAACAGGTAAACCATCGCCGGCACGCGGCGCGCGCCCATGCGCACCGGCAGGTGGCGCACGTCGTAGAGGCCCTCATGCAGCAACTCGTAGGCGTGCAGCGCCGCGATATCGCGCGGAGTCAGTCGCCAGACCACGCCGTGCACGCGATCGCCGGCGCCTGGCTTGACCGAGCCCCAGCCGTCGATGCCGATGAAGAATCGATAACCTTCAAGCAGTGCCGGCCCGACCGCCCGCGCGCCCGGACAGCGGCGCCGCATGGCGGCGCGGCTCAGATTGGCGCCGTAAGCGAAATAGAGCATGTCTCCCGCATAGCAAAATCGACGCCGTCTTTCCAAATGCGGCCGTACACCGCATCGGGTATCGTTCCACGCTCCCGAACACGAACAGCCGGTGGATGCCTCCCATGATCCTGATCGATCTTTCCCGCAGCATCGAACACAAGATGCCCGCCTTCCCGACTTACCCGCAGGTTATCGTCACCAGGTTCGGCACTCATGACGAAATACGCGAGGCCGACGGCTACAAGTTCTCCTCCGCCACCATGGCGATCGTGATGGGCGATCACGCCGGCACCCACGTCGATGCGCCGTGCCATTTCAACGCCAGTCCGAGTGCACAGTCGATCGACCAGATGCCGCTCGAAGATTTTTTCACCGAAGCTGTCTGCCTCGACCTCTCGCACAAGCCGCTCAAGTCCGACATCTCGATCGAGGATCTCGAGCGGGCCGAAAAGGCTGCCGGCGTCACCATCAAGCCGAAAGACACCGTGCTGCTGCACATGGATTTCTATCGCCGCGCCTACGGCACTCCCGCCTTCATGACCGATTTTCCCGGCCTCACCAAAGATTCGGCCACCTGGCTCGGTCGGAAAGGCATCGGCATGTTCGGCGTCGAGGCGGTAAGTCCGGGGCGGCCGGGCCGCGACAATTTCGAGGTGCATCACGTGTGCCGCGACCTCGGCTTCACCCACATGGAGGGGCTCTGCAATCTCGACAAACTGGTTGGTAAAGGCCGCTTCCGCTTCATCGGCTTCCCGATCAAGATCAAGGGCGGCACCGGTGGGCCGATCCGCGCCGTCGCATGGCTGGATGGGTAAAGAAGCGACGCGCGCACGATCCGGCCGGATCAGGCAAACTCCAAGATCACCGCATCGACCGCCAGGCTGTCACCCGGCTTGGCATTTATCTTTTTCACCGTGCCGTCGATCTCGGCGCGTAGCACGTTTTCCATTTTCATCGCTTCGACCACGGCGACGGTCTCGCCGGCTTTGACTTCCTGGCCTTCCGTGACCGCGATCGACATCACCAGACCCGGCATCGGACACAACACCTGCTTGCCGGTATCGGCGATTTTCGGCGGCGGCATCAGCCGGGCGTAAGCCGCTTCGCGCGCGGTGTAGACATAGGCCTTGGCCTCGGCGCCACGGAAGCTGAGCGCAAAGCCGTTAGGAATGGTACGCACCTGCACCGCCACCGGATGGCTGTTGATGGTGCCGGTCCACACCGGATCGCCCGGCTGCCAGTCGGACGACAGATGAAACAAGCCGGCCTTGTCTTGCGCAGGGATACGCACCTCGATGGTGCCGTTATCGCGCTTGACCTCGAGCGGAACCTCGTGCTCGCCGAGCCACACCGCGCGCTGGCGCTCGCGGGTATAGCTCGCGCCGTCGAGCTGGCCGGAAATGCAGCGCTTGCGCTCGCCCAAGACGTGATCGATGGCTGCGGCGACGGAGGCCAGAACTTCGGCACGCTCGCCGTCCGGCGGCTGCGGATGAAAGCCGTTGGGAAACTCCTCGGCGATGAAAGCGGTCGACAGCCTGCCCTCGCGCCAGCGCGGATGCGCCATCAATGCCGCAAGGAACGGAATATTGTGACGGATGCCGTCGATAACGAAGGCATCGAGCGCGTCGGCCTGGGTGTCGATCGCCTCGCTTCGGCTCCAGGCGTGGGTGACGAGCTTGGCGACCATCGGATCGTAGAACAGGGAAATCTCAGCGCCTTCATAGACGCCGGTATCGTTGCGCACGGTGACGCCGCCGCTGGCGCGTTCCGCCGGCGGGCGGTAGCGCGTCAATCGTCCGGTCGAGGGCAGGAAATTGCGGTACGGATCTTCGGCGTAGACGCGGCTTTCGATCGCCCAGCCATTGAGCGTGACATCGCTCTGCTTGATCGACAGCGCCTCGCCGGCCGCGACGCGAATCATCTGCTCGACCAGATCGATGCCGGTGACGAGCTCGGTCACCGGATGCTCGACCTGCAGGCGCGTGTTCATTTCGAGGAAATAGAAGCTGCGGTCCTGGCCTGCGACGAACTCTACCGTGCCGGCTGAATCGTAACCGACCGCCTTGGCGAGCGCGACCGCCTGCTCGCCCATTTCCTTGCGCGTATCTTCATCGAGCAGCGGCGATGGCGCCTCTTCGATGACTTTCTGGTTGCGGCGCTGGATCGAGCATTCACGCTCGCCGAGATGGATGACGTTGCCGTGCTTGTCGCCGAGCACCTGGATTTCGATATGGCGCGGATTGACGATGAATTTCTCGATGAAGACACGGTCGTCGCCGAACGATGACTTTGCTTCCGAACGCGCGCGGGCAAAGCCCTCCGCGACTTCCGATTTCGAACAGGCGATGCGCATGCCCTTGCCGCCGCCGCCGGCGGAGGCCTTGATCATTACCGGATAGCCGATCTCTTCGGCGATCGCGATCGCCTCGTTGTCGTCCTCGATGACGCCGAGATGGCCGGGGACGGTCGAGACCTTGGCCGCGGCGGCCGCTTTCTTGGATTCGATCTTGTCGCCCATCGCCGCGATGGCTTTGGGATTCGGCCCGATGAAGACGATGCCGGCTTTCTTCAGCGCAATGGGAAACAACTCGCGCTCGGACAAAAAACCGTAGCCGGGATGCACGGCCTCGGCTTTCGTTTCCTTGCAGGCCGCGATGATCTTGTCGGCGACGAGATAGCTTTCGGCTGCCGGCGGTGGGCCGATGGCGACCGCCGTATCGGCCATCTCGACGTGCAGGGCGTCCTTGTCGGCGTCGGAATAGACGGCGACCGTCTTGATGCCCATCTTGCGCGCGGTCTTGATGATCCGGCAGGCAATTTCGCCGCGGTTCGCGATCAGGATACGCTTGAACATGCCGCGACGAGCACTCCTTAAGCCGGCCCACCTCTTTTCGGCGCTGCAGCGAAAAGTGTCAACGCCGCCTCGGATTGGACGCCTTAGCCGGGCCGGAAGGCCAAAGTCGCCCAAAACGCGGCCAGCGCCGCCAGCCAGCAGCCGACGGTCATGATCGCGACCTCGCCGGCAAAACGGCCGCGGCCGATACCGGCGGCGATAACCAGCTTGCTGAACATGTTGCTCGCCACCGCGGCCAGGATCGCTTCGGCCGCCCCCACCTCGCTCAGGGGCTGCGGCACCAGCCGCGCCATCGAAATCGTGATGGCGTCGACGTCGGCCAAGCCCAGCCCGGCCGCCCCCAACAATGCGCCACCGGCACCGAAGGTCTCGCCGACCATGCGGCCGGCGACGATCACGACGCCGAGAAAGACCGCAAAAGCAACCACCGGCCAGAAGCTGAACGGATTACGGAAGTCGGCCGGCGGCGGCTGATCGCTGCGCTCACCATCGGCGCGCCAATAGACGGATGCCAGCGCGTGCACCACCGCCACCACGAGCGCCGCACCCACGGCGGGCGCGACCAGCACTAGCAGAACAGGTTTGATGACAGCGACGATGGCGATGACGCGGATGAACGAGACCACCGTTGCCACCGAGACACCGGCTGCCAGCAAACGCGGCGCGCCCTCCCCGGACGCCGCGCGCCGCGCATTGGACATCGCCACGGCGGTCGATGACACCAAGCCGCCCGCGACCGCCGCCAAAAGGACGCCGCGCGCGGCGCCGAATAATTTGACCGCGCCATAGCCGAGGAACGAGACGCCGGCGAGCAAGATGGCGATCAGCCAGACCTCGCGCGGATTGACGCCGCCGTAAGGACCGACGGTGACATCGGGCACCACGGGCAAAATGACGAAGGTCATCGCCAGCAGCACCAGGGCCGAGCGCAGCTCGGGCCAGGTGATACGCGCGACCCAGGCGTGAATATCCTGCCGCGCGGCGAGAATGCCGGTGGCGCCGACCGCCACCGCCGCCGCCACCCGCACATCGCCGATCTGCGCATAAACGCCCAGCACGAACGTCAACAGCCCGGCAATCGTCGTGGTCGCGGAATAGCTGCCGGCAGCGCGATCGGCATCCCGCTCGAGCACGGCGAAGACGGTGGCGAAAACGGCAAAGCCGAAACCCAGAACCAGCCCCGCACCCACCGCGTTTCCCGTCGCCTGCGCCAAGGCGGCCATAAGGCCGCCGAGCAGACCGATCAAGGCAAAGGTGCGGATACCGGCGGCGCGGCGCCCGCTCTCGACGGCGCGCGACTTCCAGCCGCGCTCAAGCCCGACCAGAAGACCGATGCCGAGCGCGACAGCCAACCGCGAAAGCAGATGATCGATATCCATACCGGCGCAAGCCCCTTGGCCTGCGTTGCAATCTAGGGTCCGCCGCCGTCACCCGCAAACAGACGCGCCGGCTGTTACACTGCCGTCTTATTGCGCGCTTATCGAAGACGGCAGGTTTTTTTGGGGAAGGAAGGCAACGATGACAATTCGCGCTCTTTTACTGAGCGGCGTCGCCGCATGTGCCTGTGCCGTGATGCCCGCATTGGCGCAGACGCCGGCACCGCTCAAGGTGCAATCGGTCGAATTCACCTCAACGCCTGCGCCATCCAATACGCTTGAAATGACCCAGCCCACGACCCGCTCCGACGCGGTGGTGACGCTCGCCGACGGCAGCAAGAAGAGGTTTCCGCTCAGCTATCATGTGCTGCACCGTTCCGGCGACTTTGTCGGCGGTTGGTATGCCGGCCTCGTGGTCGACAAGAACAACAAGCCGATCACCCAGTCGGCCGCCGTGAAAGGCAATATCGCGCGCGGACCTTTCTTCTCCGCCGGCGCCGACGGCACATCGATGCTCGTCGTCCCCGATGCCAAGGTCGATGGCGTGAAAGGTCACACCGTCTTCCTCATCAATCACCTCGAATACGAAACCGAAGCCGACAATATCGATCCGGCCAAGCCGCCGGTCGAGCTTTACGCCCAACTGCCGATGGCCATGAACCTGACCGTGCTCGATCAGGACCCGGCGACCGGCAAGCTCACGCCGGTGAAGATGTCGAACGTGGATTTTTCCGGCGTCGATGGCTTGTGGATCCCGTGCAACGGCGCGACCACGCCCTGGATGACGCATCTTGGCGGCGAAGAATATGAACCGAATGCGCAGTATTTTGAGAAGCGCCCGCTCGAGGCGATGAACCTCTATTTCGGCACCCCCGGGAAGACGGCAGCCGACGGCGGCGCCAATCCCTATCACTACGGCCATCTGGTCGAAGTGAAGGTCGATGCCGACGGTTCCACCGCTGTCACCAAGCATTACGCCATGGGCCGCCTGGCATTTGAGCTCGGCGACGTCATGCCCGACCGCAAGACGGTCTATCTCGGCGACGATGGCGATGACGTCATCCGCGCCATGTTCGTCGCCGACACGCCGGAAGATCTATCGAGCGGCACGCTCTATGCCTCGAAATGGATCCAGACCGATGGCAAGAATTTCGGCTCCGCCAAACTCTCCTGGATCAAGCTCGGTCACGCCAGCAATGCCGAGATCAAGGCGCTGGTCGACAAAGGCATCAAGTTCAGCGACATCTGGGAGGTCGCGAGCGAGGCGAAAGCCGGCTTCAAGCCGGTCTATGTCTATGCCGGCACCGGCGGCAAAGGCGGCCTCACCTATCTGAAGTTGAAGCTCGGCATGGAGAAAGCCGCCGCCTTTCTGGAGACGCGGCGTTATGCCGGCTATCTCGGCGCCACCACCGAATACACCAAGATGGAAGGACAGGCACACAACGCCGCCGACAAAAAGCTCTACACGGTAATCAGCTATGTTCGCAAAGGCATGCTCGACGGCCGGAACAAGGACCGGCCGCAGGACGACATCAAGCTCTCCGGCAATCCGAAAGACCTCACCTGCGGCGTCGTCTATGAGAGCAGCATGACCGGCGGCCAAAAGGACAGCGCGGGCAACGCGATCGTGAGCGACTGGGTCGCCGTCAATATGACGGAGCTGGTCGGCGGCACGCGCCAGCCGCACAAATCCGCCAGCGGCAAATACGACAAGTGCAATACCGATATGGTCGCCAACCCCGACAACATCAACTATTCGGAGGCCATGCGCACGCTGTTCATCGGCGAGGATTCAGGCAATCACCTCAACAACTTTACCTGGGCGTTCAACGTCGACAGCAAAAAGGCGGTCCGCATCTTTTCAGCGCCGGCCGGCGGCGAAAATACCGGCTTGAAGGTCTACGACGACGTCAACGGTCACGCCTACATCACCGGCAACGTGCAGCATCCCGGCGCCGAGGAAGACCTGCACAAGTATCCGCCTGCGATCAAAACCGAATTGCGCAAGCTGATCGATGAGCGCGGCATCGTCGGCTATATCGGCGGCTTGCCGGCCATGACGCGATAGCAAAGCTCGCGCCGGATGGGAAATCTTTCCATCCGGCACATCACTTCCGAAAGCTTTGTGCTGCCACGACGCCGTTCGCCGAAACGGGCGATGTTTTTTGCAGCCGCGTCCTTCCGGCCGCTTCATACCGGTTTATGTTTATTAACCGGAACATTGTCGGATGGAGGTGAAATTGGAGACCAACAGAATGGCTTTGGCGATCGGCGACACAGCGCCGGATTTTGCGGCGGACACAACCGAAGGCAAGATTCGTTTTCACGACTGGCTTGGCGAATCCTGGGGTGTCTTGTTTTCGCACCCGAAGGATTTCACGCCGGTGTGCACGACCGAGCTCGGCACCATGGCGAAGCTCAAGCCCGAGTTCGACAAGCGCAACGTCAAGATCATCGGCCTGTCGGCCGATCCGGTCGACAACCACCAGAAGTGGGCGCTCGACATCAAGGACGTGGTCGGCTTCGCGCCGAACTATCCATTGATCGGCGATCCCGACCTGAAGATTTCCAAGGCCTACGGCATGCTGCCGGCCAGTGCGAACGGCGCGGCCACGCGCACACCGGCCGACAATCAGACCGTACGCAACGTCTTTGTCATCGGCCCGGACAAAAAGATCAAACTGATCCTGGTCTATCCGATGAGCACGGGCCGCAACTTCGACGAGGTGTTGCGCGTCATCGATTCGCTGCAGATGACGGCCAAGCATCGGGTCGCAACGCCGGCGAACTGGAAACAAGGCGAGGACGTGATCCTCACCAGCGCGGTCTCCGACGAGGAAGCCAAGCAGCTCTATCCACAGGGCTTCAAGGCGCCGCGGCCCTACATCCGCTTCGTGCCGCAGCCGCCCGCCTGAGCAGCCAAACGCTTGCGGCTTGAGGGCGCGGCTTGGGGCCGCGCCCTTTGTTTTTTTTCTGGACACTGCGCCGGATATGGTGATGCTTCAGACATCACCTTCCGGAGTGCCGCCATGACGAATGCTGCTATCCTCGACACCACGCGGCAGGTCACCGAAGGTTCCCCCAAAATACCCCGGACGGTCCGCTCCATTCCCGCCGCCTGCACCGCAGCCGAGGCCGCCGCGCGCGACCGGGCGATGCTCGCCGCCCATGCGGCGGGGGAGACCGGCGACCGGATCGTGTTCCATCGCTGCCGCCCGGCCGTTTCCGTGGGCTGCCACCAGACCTTCGAGCACGAAGCGCGTCGCGACTACTGCGACCGCGCCGGCGTGCAGGTGGTGCGGCGGCCGACGGCGGGCGGCGCGCTTTATCTCGACGAAGGGCAGCATGGAATGAGCCTCGTATTGCCGGCGGCAGCGTTGGGGGCAACCCTGGCCGAGCGGCTGGCGACGGGGGCGGCAATCGTGGCGGACGCACTGTCCCGGCTCGAGGTGGCGACGGAGTTCAAGGCGCCGAACGACCTGCAGGTCGCGGGCCGGCAGAAGATCGCCTCGGTGTTTCTCGCCGAGCAAGGCGGCTCGGCGCTGCTCTTTGCCACCGTCATCGTGCGGCTGGATCTCAAGGCCGCGATGCAGGCGCTGCTGGTACCGACCGAAAAGCTGACGGTGACCGGGCTCGAACATGCCAAAGAGCGGATGACCTCGCTGGAAGAGCTGCTGGGCCGGGTGCCGCCGCCGCAGGCGATCACGCAGGCGCTCGAAAAAGCGGCGCAAGAGCGGCTCGACCGCAACTTCGCGCGCGGCTGGGAGGAAGCAACAGCCGCACCCGAAGAGTTACCTTGGGTGCTGGGCGCCAGCCGGTTCGAGACCAAGGACAAGGTTCCGGGCGCCACGCTGCGGGTGCTGCTGGCGATGTCGGCCGATGACGTGGCGACGGACGTGCGCTTCGCCACCGACGGGCACGTGACACCGGCGGATACGCTCGTGCGGCTTGCCGGCCGTCTGCACGGGCTCAAGGCCGGCGCGCTTGCCGCCACGGCAGAAGCTTGGCTCTCGGCCGAGGCACCCGACACGGCCGGCTTCGCGGCCTCCGACCTGGTGAAGCTGATCGACCGCGCGGCTTCGAAATGGTCGATGCAGGAATGGCTCGGGCTCACACCCGAGCAGACCTCGGGCCTGATGCTGGCGGGAGGACAGAACGATCCCGCGGCGGCGCTTGCGCGCGCGAACGTGATGCTGGTGCCCTATTGCGCCAAGCCGTCGTGGTGCAAATGGCGGCACACGATGGATTGCGTCGAATGCGGCAAGTGCGAGGTGGGCGACGCCTACCTGATGGCGCGCGAACGCAACATGGAAGTTGTGACCATCACCAATTTTGAACATCTGGCCAGCACCCTGTCCGACATGAAAGCGGCCGGGGTCGAGAGCTATGTCGGCATGTGCTGCGGCGAATTCTTCCTGAAGCGTCACCATGCGTTCCGCGACAGCGGCATGGAGGCAGTGCTGCTCGATATCGAGGGCGCCACTTGCTACGAACTGAAAGAAGAGCAACTCGCTTATGCCGGCAAGTTCACGGCGGAAGCGGCGCTCGACCTCGACGCGGTGAAAAAGGTGATGGCGAAGGTGCCGGTGCAGGACGTGGGCCGCCGGCCATGCCTGACCGGCGACGCGCCGCGGGTGGGCGAGCGGCACCACGCGCTGGTGGCAGGCGGCGGCTGCCAGGGCTGCTCGTGCGGCACGCGCAAGCCGGCGGAGCCGGACGCCTGACGAGAACTCGTTGCGGTTTCAGGGCGCGACCTGACACAGCGCCCTTCACATTTTTGACTCACGCTAAGTTATACTAGCGGACCGATCGGCCCCTTCCCTCCCGGACCCTTGTCATGACGAAGGCCGCGATTCTCGGCGCGACCGGCCCAACCGGCATTCATTTGGCGGCGGCGTTGCGCAAAGCCAAGATCGAGGTGCGTGTCGTCGCGCGCAAGCCCGACACGCTCGCCCACATTTTTCCCGATACCGCGTTCGACAAACAGGCAGCCGACATGCTCGACGGCGCCGCGGCGTTGCGCGCCATCGACGGTTGCGAACTTGTTTACGACTGCATCGGCTTGCCCAGCGATCTGATGCACCTGCACCCGGTGACCGCGCGCACCATTGCCGATGCCCTTCGGCAAACACGGGCGCGCTGCGTTCAGGTATCGAGTTATTGGGCCTACTACCCGCAGGTGCGCTCGCCGATGAACGAGCAACATCCGCGTGAGGGCGGCCCGCCCTGGGTGCGCTGGCGACGAGAAGCCGAGGACATTCTGCACGATGCCGGCGCAGCGATTTTGCATTTGCCGGATTTCTACGGTCCGCAGGTGCATGTCAGCACTCTGCAAAACGCGTTGGTCGAGGCAGCGGCCGGCATGACCGTCAACTGGCTGGGCAAAGCCGATACGCCACGTGAGTACATCTACGTCCCCGACGCCATGCGCATCGCGGCGACGCTCGGGGAACGCGCCGAGGCGCTAGCGGGTCATTGGTGCTTGCCCGGCAGCGGCCCGCTGACCGGCCGGCAATTTGCCGAGATCGCCGGCCGCCATCTTGGGGCTCCGGTCAAGCTGCGCGCGGCAGGCCTGATGATGTTGCGCATCGTCAGCCTGTTCAACAAGGAGCTGCGCGGACTGATGCAGGTGGCACCCGACTACATGAAACCGGTGCGCTACGACGCCGGCAAACTTGCGAGCCTGCTCGGGCGGCAGGACATGACGCCTTACGACACCGGCATCGGTGCCACCCTTGACTCGATTAAGGGGCGCTCCTGATCCCCTTGCTTTTGGCGCCCGCCGCCGCGATTGTGCGCGGCCGCGACGCAAGGGCTGGAGCAAATGCCATGAGTGCCATCGACGACGCCACCACGCAGCCGGCCTTCGCTGAATTTATCGGCGTCAAGCTGACGCATGTCTCACCGGATCGCGCGACCGCGGAACTGCCGGCGACCGAGAACCTCAACAACCGCTTCGGCATCATGCATGGCGGCGCCATTATGGCGCTCGCTGATACCCTCGGCGGCACCGCGACCATCGCCAACCTGAAGGAAGGCCAGCAGACCACCACGATCGAGAGCAAGACCAATTTCTTCGCCGCGGTGCCGATCGGCGACGTCGCCTATGCCGAATGCATTCCGCTGCATCGCGGCCGCTCCACCATGGTCTGGCAGACGCGCATCACTCGCGGCGACGGCCGGCTTTGCGCGCTGGTGACGCAGACGCAAATGGTGCTGACGCGCGAGAAAAAATAACTCAGGCGTCGCTGGAGACGGACGCCACCGCATTCGCCGCCGCCGGCTTCAACGCCGCGCCGCGATTGACCATGACGACGCCGACCGCGCACACGCCCATGCCGGCGATCGACAGCGCGTCAAGCTTTTCGTCGAACAGAAAGTAAGCGAGCAGCGCCGTCACCGCCGGCACCAGATAGAACAGGCTGGCGAAACGGGTCGCGACCGAGCGCTTGATCAGCCAATACATCAACGCGACCGCGGCGATCGACAACACGACGACGAGCCACGCCAAGGCGAAGATCAATTCGCCGGTCCAATGAATCACGCGTGTCTCAAAGGCAAAGGCTGCGAACGTAAACAGGATGGTGGCACCGATATATTGCACGGTGTTGCCGGTACGCCAGTCGATCAGCCCACAGAAGCGTTTTTGATAAAGCGTGCCGAGCGAGATTCCGATCAACGAGCCGAAGCTGGCGGTCCAGCCGAGCAGCGAGCCTTCCGCAATCATGCGACGATCGTGCAACACCAACAGCACGCCGATCAGACCGAGGGCGAGACCGAGCCATTGCAATGCACTCACCTTCTCGCCCATGAAGCGGTTGGCGATGGTTGAGACAACGATCGGCTGGAGTCCGGGGATGAGCGCGGAAATGCCGACCGGCACACCCTGACTGACGGCGACAAACACGCCGCCGAGATAAAGCCCGTGCACCAGCGATCCCGCCACCAGGCTATGGCCGGTCTCGGTCATATTTGGCCAGGGCGCACCGCCGATCAGCGCAATCGCCACCATCGCCGCGACCACGAGTAGCATGCGCACCGCCAGAAACGTCATCGGCTCGATGTAGGGGAGCCCGAAACGCGCACCGATGAAGCCTGTGCTCCACAGCAGCACAAACAGCATCGGCGCTGTTGCGATCGCCAGTCTGGTCAGACGCATAATGATCCCGGCAGGTTTACGCGACGAAATCGGACAGGAAGCGCCCTATAGCATCATGGCACCACAGGAGGAAACCGCGGTTCCATCAGCCTGGAACTCTTCACCTCACCGCCGGATTGTCCCATTCGAGATGGCCATCCGTCCGAACCCAAGGAGACTGCCATGACCGACCCACGCAACGACGCATCGCACCCGAGCAGCAATGCCACGTGGGGTTGGATTGCCGGAATTACGATTATTGTCCTGATCGCCATCATCGTGATTGCCGGCTGGAATAGCGAAACCGATACGGCCAGCAATGCGCCGGCGCCATCGGCAACCGCTCCCATCCAGGCGCCTTCGCGGACTCCATTGGCAACGACACCGCCGGCGTCGACAACCGGCGCCGCACCAATGGCGCCTTCGACAGCACCCGTGCAGCCAGACAACCGGTAGCGCCGGACGCCGAATGATTTCGCCGTGACATCCCGGTGGACTCGCCGCCGGGATGGTGTGCGTCAGCCGAGGGCTAGCCGAAAAATCCGTAAATGCCGAAGCCGGCGGTCGCGCTGAACACGGCCTCGATCGCCTGGAATTGCGTACGGGTCAATTCGGCGCTGACGTAAGGAAACACCAGGACGCCCACAGGCAGCATGATGGCGGTTACCAGACCGATGCAGAGCAGTTTGGCGATAAAAGGTCGGTCGATCATCATGCGCGGTGGCTCTCCCTGATGGTCTATTCCATATCCCGTCCCGCGAGTTCGTTCAATCAGGTCTGAAAGGCCTCGTCGATCGGCACCCGATAGCCGTTGACCAGACGATTGGTCTCGTTGGCCATGCCGGTGACCGCCATCAATTCGCCAAACATCGCTTCGGTCATACCGGCCTTGCGGGCGGCGGCGCTATGGCTGGCAATGCAATAGGCACAGCCATTGCTCACCGACACCGCGAGATAGACCATCTCCTTGGTGAGCGGATCGAGCGCGCCGGGCGCCATGATCTCCTTGATGCTCTCCCATGTCCGCTTGAGGGTGGCCGGATCGCGCGCCAGATATTTCCAGAAATTGTTCACGTCCGGAACGTTGCGCGATGTCTTGATGTCGTCATAGACCGCGCGCACTTCGGGCGAAGCATCGGCATAGTCTATCGGGGGCGGCGTCATGGGACGTGTCGTGGGACGAGTCATGGGTCGTGTCACTCCTGCGTTTGAATGCTTTTGCATCGATTATAGAGGTCTCTCCCGTGCAAGGGGCGGGATTTTCGCCACCGCCCTCGCCGTCTGCCATCCCACGAATTCGTGATCCGGCGGGCGCCAGTTGTGACCGCTGTTATGCTTTCAGCTTGCTAGGAAGCCGATATCGCTATCAAACGGAGACGCCCCATGCTCAACCGACGTCTTTTCTTTGGCGCGCTGGCGGTCGGCGCCGCGCTGACGCTAAGTCCGCTCGCTTCCGCCATGTCGGCCAAGAACTACAGCCAGAAGGCCTTCGATGCGGCGCAAGCCGCCGGCAAACCGATCCTGCTGCACATCACCGCGCCTTGGTGCCCGACCTGCCGCGCGCAGAAGCCGATCCTGTCAAAGCTCGAGGGCGCGACCAAGTTCAAGAATGTAGTGACCTTCGACATCGACTTCGACACCAGCAAGGCATTGTTGCGCAAGCTGCACGTTGCCCAGCAGAGCACGCTGATCGTCTACAAGGGCAAACAGGAAGTCGGCCGCTCGACCGGCGATACCAATGCGGCGTCGATCGAAACGCTGCTGAGCAAGGCGATCTGATCGCGCATGGCGACGTTTGCGCTCGCGCTGCTTGCGGGTGTCTTGTCGACGCTCAGCCCTTGCGTCCTGCCGCTATTGCCGATCGTGCTGGGCGCGGCGCTGACCGAGCATCGCTTCGCGCCGGTCGCGCTCGCGGCCGGCGTTGCGCTCTCGTACGTCGTCGTCGGTCTGTTCGTCGCCACCGTCGGCTTTGCCATCGGCTTCGACCAAGACATTTTCCGCTACGTCGCGGCAATCCTGCTTATTATCGTAGGCGCAGTCCTGATGCTGCCGCGTCTGCAAGGCCAGCTTTCCGTGGCCGCCGGGCCGTTCGGCAACTGGGCGCAGATGCAAACCGGCGGCATGTCGACGAGCGGACTGTCCGGCCAGTTTGCACTCGGTCTGCTGCTCGGCATCGTATGGAGTCCCTGCGTCGGTCCGACGCTCGGTGCGGCCTCGGTGCTGGCCGCGCAAGGCAAGGATCTCGGCACGGTGGCGTTGACCATGATCGCCTTCGGCATCGGCGCCGCCGCGCCTTTGATCGTCCTCGGCATGCTGTCACGCGAAGCGCTGATGCGCTGGCGCGACCGCCTGCTGCACGCGGGCAAAAGCGGCAAATACCTGCTCGGCAGCCTGTTGCTGCTGCTCGGCGTGCTGATTTTGAGTGGCCTCGACAAGAAGCTGGAAACCGTCATGGTTGAAGCGTCCCCGGCCTGGCTGACGCAGCTCACCACGCGGTTCTGACTCGCAAAAAGCTTTCGTCCTGGCGCATCGGATGGGTTAGCTTCTCGCGCGAACAACAGCGAGGACGCCCATGCCGAAAACGCCGGACTACTTCAAAAACAAGACCATCGTCATCACCGGCGCCGGCAGCGGCATTGGCCGCGCCACCGCGATGATCTTCGCGCGCGAAGGCGCGAATGTTGTTTGCGCCGACATCAACGAAAACGGAGCCAAGGAAACCGCCGAGCAGGTCCTCGACAAGGGGGCGCAGGCGCTGGCACTCACCATCGATGTGACCAAGCGAGCGGCGGTTCAAGACATGATCGAGCTGGCGCTCAACGACTTCGGACAAGTGCACTTTCTGTTCAACTCGGCCGGCGCTGCCTTTCGCCGCTCCAAGTTTCTCGACATCGACGACGTCCTGCTCGAGCGCACCTTCGATCTCAACGTCAAGGGCACGTTCTACGCGATGCAGACGGTGCTGCCGCACATGCTGGCCAACAAGCTCGGCGTCATCGTCAACATCGCCAGCATGGCGCACCGGCGCGGCGGGCCCGGCACCTCGGTGCACTACGCCGCTGCCAAAGGCGCGGTGGTGACCATGACCATGGGCGTCGCGCGCGAATTCGCCACCCAGGGCATCCGCGCGCTCTCGATCTCGCCGGGACCGATCGACACCGCCTTTGCGGCCGCGGCGGCGACCTCGCCGGAGCTGAAGCAAAAAATGCTCGACGACGTGCCGATGGGCCGCTTCGGCACACCGGAGGAAATCGGCGAAATGGTGCTGTTCATGTGCTCGGACGCCTGCCCCTATATGACCGCCGACACAGTCTATGTGAACGGCGGCGGCGGCTGGCGGTGACGCAATGACGACGTGGTGCCGGTTCAGCCAGGACGGCCATACAGGCTATGGCATCGTCGAGGGCGAGACCGTTATCGCCGTCGACGGTTCGCCTTTCGGCGAACACGCTGTGACCGCCCGCAGCTACCCGCTCAAGCATGTGAAACTTTTGATCCCCGTGATCCCGCAGACATTCTATTGCGTCGGCATCAACTACGCCGACCATATTCGCAAAATGGCGACCAAGCGCGGCACCGCGCCGGCGTTTCCTAAAAAGCCCGACATCGGCTATCGCGCCAACAACGCGCTCATTGCCCATGACGAGGACATCGTGAAACCTGCGGATAGCGGCAATGCCTTTCAGTACGAAGGCGAGCTGGTCGCCGTGTTCGGCAAGCGCGCGCGCAAGGTGTCGCGCGAGAACGCGCTCGACTTTGTGTTCGGCTGGACCATCGGCAACGACGTCTCCGAGCGCGGCTGGCAGAAAGAGGACCGCACGCTCTGGCGCGCCAAAAACGCCGACACCTTCAAGCCAATGGGGCCATGGATCGTCACCGATGCCGATCGCGACAAAATGGAAACGGTGGTGCGGCTCAACGGCAATGAAACCGACCGCTTCAAGACCAACGCCATGATCTTCTCGGCCGCCGACTACATTCACGAGGTCACGAAATACTGCACCATCGAACCGGGCGACGTGATGTGGATGGGCACCGACGGCGTGCCGGCCAACATGGCGCCGGGGGATACGGTGGAGATCGAGATCACCGGCATCGGCATCTTGCGAAACAACGTGGTGGCGGGAGTCTAAAGGCTAGAGCAAAATCCATTCAGATTAAATCATTGTGCTCCCCTAACATTCTGTTTGCGCATGATCTTATCCGAAATCAGGTTCCCACTTTTCGGGACCATGTGCTAGGCGCGCCACTCCTCGACCAACGTCACGATATCGCGGGTGCGGGTGACGCCCTGCGGCCAGGAGTCGTTAAAGTCCGCGACCATGCCTTTGAAGCCCTCCGTTGCCAGCGCGGCGTCGAGCGCTGCCCGGTCGGCGAACTGGTAGGCCGCGTAGTGCACGCCCTCCTCCACGTCGCTCCAAAAACGCCAGGCCTTCTCGCACTTGAACACGCCGAGCGCCAAAGGCAGGTGCTCGGCGGTGTACCAGCGATCGAATTTCTCGCGCAACGGCGCGTCCACGACGGCCCGGACGATGAAAAACGATTTCGGCACGGCATCGCTCATGGATTGAAGACAAGCACCACAAATGTAACGAACAACACCAGATGCACCCCGCCGAGCAAAATGTTGGTGGGGGCGCCGGAAAACGTCATCTGCGCGATGAACAAGGTCAGCACCAGCAGGATTGTCTCGGCCGCCGGCAAGCCGAGCTCAAGCGGTGTGCCGACCAGCAGGCTGATCGCCAGCATCGTGGGGATGGTGAGCCCGATGGTGGAGAGCGCAGAGCCGAGCGAGAGGTTGACCGAGCGCTGCAACTGATTGCGGCGGGCGGCTTGGTAGGACGTGAGCCCCTCCGGCGCCAGCACCAAAACCGCAATCAGAATACCGCCGAGCGCCGCCGGCGCTTTCAGTTTCTCGAGACCGTAGTCGATGACGTGCGCCAAGGGCTTCGACAACAGCACGATCGGCAAAAGCGTCAGCACCAGCAACACCGCGTGATAGGGCAGCGAGTGCTTCGGGCCGTGCGCGCCGGCATGCTCGCCACCTTGCGCCTTGGCGTGCGCGGCGTCCGCCTGCGTACCGCTCACCTTTGCACCACCTTTGGCCGGCGAAGCGCCCGTCTCCATGAAGAAGCTGCGGTGACGCATTGTCTGGATGCCGAGGAAGCCGGCATAGAGCAACGCGGTCAGCACGCCGAACACGCTCGCCTGCAACGGCGTCATCGACTGATCCTTGGTCGAGACCGTGAAGGTCGGCAGCACCAGCGAGATCACGGCAAGACACGAGATCACGGCGAGGAAAGCGACCGCGCCCTGCAGGTTGTATTGCTGCTGCTGGTGGCGCAGCGCTCCGACCACGACGGAGAGGCCCACCATGCCGTTGAGCACGATCATCAACACCGCGAACACGGTATCGCGCGGCAGCGTCGGGTTGGGCCCGCCGTGCAGCATTACCGTCGCCATGATGGTGACCTCGATCGCAATGACCGAAATGGTGAGGATCAGGGTGCCGTAAGGCTCGCCGAGGTATTCGGCAAGGACCTCGGCATGACGCACCACCGCGAAAGCGCACCAGATCATCACCGCGAACAGCCACACGAAGATCGCAGCGGTCAGCGCGGGATGAACGAAATTATCGGCCCAGCCCTTTCCAACGGTGAAGAAGATGACCGTCGTGATGGCGCCGGCGACGAGCGGCGTCTCTGTGCCCAGGTTTTTGAGAAGGTTCTCGGGCCTGGCCGACTTCGGCAAGGGCACTTTCGGTTTGGCGCGCTTCATGGGGGCTGAGTGTAATGCGTTTGCCACGTCCGGTGTGGCAAAGCGCCAGCGCGTCCACAACGTTCTCAGTACGTCCCCCGCGCCACCGCAGCCTCCGTTGTTATGTCCGTCCCCGCTTTCGCGGGGACGGACATCTGGGGAACCTTTCTCTTCGTGGTGAGGAATGCCGCCATGGCGGTCGCAGCCTGCGTACGCTTAGTTGCGCTATAGCAGGCGCAGCCTTCGTACACTTGGCTGCGATGCGGCGCGTCTCGAACCATGACGTCGAGAACGCCGCCATCCTTCGAGACGCCGCGCGTTCCGCGCGGCTCCTCAGGACGAGGCGGAGATATGGCAAAGCTCCGCCGCCTTTATTCTTTGGCAGGCGCCGGAGACCTCAAAATTGCGCAACAGTCAGCCCGCGAATTTGCGCGCCGCTAGGACGGCGTTCAGACCGCCGAACGCGAACGAATTGGAAAGTGCCACATTGACCGGCATGCGACGCGCCTCGTTTGGCACATAGTCAAGATCGCACGACGGATCCGGACCAAGGTAGTTGATGGTCGGTGGAACAATATTGTCCCGTAATGCCATCACGACGGCAACAAGTTCGAGCGCGCCAGCGGCACCGAGCGAATGGCCGACCATCGATTTCGTAGACGACACGGCCAGTCGCCGCGCATAGTCGCCGAAGCTCAAATGCAGGGCCGCGGTTTCCGCTTCGTCGTTGGCGACTGTTCCGGTTCCGTGGGCGTTGACGTAATTGACCACGTCCGGTGCCAACGCGCCGTCCGTCAGCGCCGCACTTATCGCGCGCGCCATTCCGGTTGGGTCCGGCGCGGTCAGATCTTTCGCGTCGGCGCTCATCCCGAACCCCACGACCTCCGCGAGAATTTCGGCGCCCCTTCCCTTCGCGTGCTCCAACGTCTCGAGAATAAGCACCCCCGCACCTTCCGCGATCACCATACCTTTTCGGTCAATCGAAAACGGCCGACAGGCGTCGGGCGCCATGATCCGCATCGCTTCCCAACCCTTCAGGGCGCCGAACGTGATGCTGGCTTCGGTGCCGCCGCAAATCGCACACGTTGCGCCGCCAGAACGCACCATATGAAATGCCTGCCCGATCGCGTGCGTCGCCGAGGCACACGCACTGGCAACCGCATAAACGGGCCCTTTAACGCCGCAGTACAACGAAACCTGGCTCGCGGCCGCACTCATCATCGCTTTCGGAATCGTAAGCGGGTTCAGACGCGAGGCGCCTTTGGAATAAAGCCTGTGAAAGCTGTCATCGATGGTGGTCTGGCCGCCCGATCCCGTCCCAATAATGGCCGCGGTGCGTTCGGCAAGCCCATTGCTCAACGACAGCCCGGACTGCGCCAGTGCCTGCCTCGCCGCAACGACGGCAAACTGCGACACCCGGTCGAGCAAACCAATCCGCTGCGCGTCGAAATGTAGTGTCGGATCGAAGTCCACCACTTGGCCGACAAGCTTCGTGCCCACTTGCATGTCCGGCGACGGCGGAGCGAGACCGGATCGGCCGGCAATCAAAGCAGCCCAATAGTCCGGCACAGACTGCCCGACCGGAGAGACGACACCTAATCCGGTGACGACGACCCTATTCAAGCCATGCTCACTTTGGCAGCGACAAGCGATTCAACCATCTCAACAAGATCGGCAACGGTCTTGGCGCTGATATCGGAGTTTGCATTGAGGGGAATCTCGACATCGAATTTTTCCTCAATCAAAAATGTCAATTCGACAACGCCGAGCGAATCCAAGCCAAGCTCGTCAAGCGGATCTGAAATTTTCAAAGCGCCATTCGTGTTGCTGGTCTTTTCGCTGATAATCTTTATTATCTCTCTCGCCACGTCCGGCATGTATACTGACCTTTCTCGCAGCGCCGCCAACTGCAATTTTATTGACACCGGCAGCACGCGACGGCGCACATTCGGTATTCGGCGGCGATCGCGCTGGAAATAAGAGAACCAGCCTGAACAAGCCAACTCCACGTCGACAAGAACGGCTGGTTCCATAAGTCGGATCGTCTGGGTCGAAACTGCACTTTTTTTCCGCAAAAGTCGACCCATCGTCGCGCGCCGACGGCGCGATCGGCGCGGCTCGAACTGCTGGGGCGCCCCGCCGCATCTCCAGCGAGACGTCATCCCCCGGCCACCGCTCCCGGCCCCGCGTCTGAAGATGCCGGACTGACACTCCTTGGTGACGGGGCAGAATGCCACTAGGATTTTTTCCCTTGTCGAGGAAGTCAAGGGTGTCGCACGGGCTCACGCCGGGACCGTGCGCCCCGCGCGCTCCCGCGTGCGCGGCCGCAACTTGCGGCGCAGCCAGATCCAGCCGCCGGTGACCAACAGCCCCAACATGGCGATTGAGATGACAAGGTTCATCAGCGACGACCACACGCCGGCGAAATTGCCTTCGTGCCAGAGCCGCGGCCAGTTGCGCGCCATCGCCTGCGTGCCGTTTTGCGTCACCGCGTAAAGCTTGTACTCGCCGTCCTCGACGATGCGCATCGCCATGCGCCCGCCGAGCTGACGCAACCACACCAGCGACGACAAATCGTGCGTCTTGCCGGCAACCGCCACCGCCTCCTTCAGCGTAAGTGGCGCGCCTTGCGCGCGCCCGCCGGCCGGCGGGCTGGTGAAGGTCACGTTGTAGGCGAGGAACAGGCCGGTCAGCGGCGACAGCACGATGAGCGGCAACAGGCCCCAAGCAAACGCCTTGTGCCAGCCGGCAATGGTGTTGCGGATACGCGGCCAGCCCATCAACACGCCGAGCAGTGCGAGCGACAGCATCGCAAAGCTCGAGGCGGTAACGACCCAGCCGAGATTGAAGATGAAATATTCGTGGGTGCGCCGCATGGTGCCGAGCGTCGCGGCAAGAGCCGACGGCGCGGCTTGCTTGGCGCCAGTCGCCACATCGACTGCCGCGCCACGGCCGCGTCCGCCAATGCTAAGCGTGTTGTCATAACTGCGGTAGCTGATCGCCCTCGCCTGTCCTTGGGAGTCGTGCTGATCGAGCAGCGCCTGCACTTTTTCGGCGGTGAGCGTGCCGGGCTTGATCGCTTGCACCACCAGCCACGGCTCAGCCGACAAGATAAGTCCGGTGCCGAGCACGATGACAAGCGGCAGCGAAAACAGGAGAGCGATCCAGCGGTGAAATTTGAGAAACCAGAGTTTCATGACAGGCCCAAAAGTGATGACGGGGACAGGCAGGCAAGCCGGGCACGGCTAGCCGGCTCAGGCCTTGATCTGGATCAGGCGGATGGGGCGAAATCCGGACAGCGGCACGCATGGCAGGGTTTCCGCCGCCGCCGCGCAGGTTTTTGGAATGAAGCGCGTTCCTTCACACCGGCTGGATTGCGATGCTCGGTTCCGCGCGTGTCGCGGTTACGTGCTATGCGCTGCGGCGCAGCTGCACCATGACGGTCATGATCGCCACAAGCACGAACAACGCGGTCATGCCAGCCTGGCTCGCGCCCCAGAAATACGACCCGGCGAACACGATCCAGAACAGCGCCATGCACCCCATGACGCCGATGGTCGGCGCATCGGCATTGCGGATCGCTTTGGGGATTGCGCGTAGCTCGCCACGGTTTTGCCAGAGGCAAACCAGCGCCCAGATCACCGCACCGGCGATAAAACAGCCTTTGAGGACAGCGTCGAGCGGGTCGTATATCTGAAGATACATGGGCAACCTGTGCGGCGCGCCAAGCGCGAACGGTCGCCAGTTTTGCGAATGGCGAACCTTAGATAAATTCCACGCCGGTCTTGCTTATTTTCCGCCAGACAAGACGACATCGTCGCGACGGGCGGCCGTCACTGAAAGTCAAATCCATTGCATCCGGCAGTTCGATCGTGTTCGGGACCTCAACACCGGCGCCGGCATCGCTCAAATTACGCACAACACAATCTCGTAACGAGGACATCCCAAGCAGAAGCTTGGCGCCCTTGAGGACGCGTTTGCGAGCGATTTTGCGGCGTTCCTGCATCTCGTCCCTGCCTTTGAACAAGCCCAAGTTAGATACAAATCATGGGAAGTTTGTTAAGCGGACCCTCCATACAGAAAGGTCATTGAAACGAATTCGTTTACCAACACTGTCGCGGGAGGCCTTCCTCGGCACGGTCCAACTGGGGGTGCTCAACAGGGCGGCGGCGCAACCTTTGCCTGGCCTATCGCGCTATTTCACGCCGGCCGGACAGCACCACTCGGGCTGGTGCGCGACTAGGCTGCTTTTTTCTTTCGCGCGCGGGACCGGCCGGATTTCTTCGATGCCACCTTGCGCGTTTTCTTCTCGCGTGTCGGCTGCAGCATCTCTCTAATAAACGCGACAAACTTGGACATCGGCCGGCTCCTGGTACGATTGTGTGCGTCGTATTGGTAATCGATAGGCTTTAATTGAAAATGCCGATAATCATTCACTTTTTATCGTTCCCGGCCGCGCGCCGGGCCCGCGCATCAACCCGCCGGTCAAGTCCTACTTCACGCCGGCGGGACAGCGATGCTCGGTCCCGCGCGTGTCACACACCGACACGCCCTTGAGATAGCGCGTCCATTCGATGATCTGCACGCGCTCGGGTTCGAACTTGAACGCCTTCTGCACGACATATAAGCTGTCATTGCCCTGGATGGCCTTGAACCAGGTCCATTCCGGCTTACCGGTCTGCGCGTTGCGCGGACAGGTCAGCATCCAGACCGCGAACGGATAACCGTTCTCCTTGCCTTGCGCGATCTTGTGCGCGGTCGCGTCCTTGCACGACTTCGCCCAACCTTGCGCGATGCGGTCGCGGAAAGCTTCCGGGCCCGGCTTGACGCCGAAGAAGATCTGCACCGTGACCATCTCGGTCCAGCTCTTCACGCTCTCGTTCAGCGGCACCATTTCGGTGATCATCTCGCGCGCGTTTTTGGCGCGGTAGTCGGGCTTGTAGCCTTTCGGCATGGCGACCAGCAGATTTTCGTTCTCGAAGGCGGCGGCGGGGGACGCGAGGCTGAGCGCGGTCACGAAGGTAAGCGCGAGAATGATGGTGCGGCGGAGCATGGAGATGGCTCGGCGGATTCGACGCCAGATTATAACAGAACAAAGACCCAAAACGCCGTGTCCGCGCGACGCCCGCCTCGGCTCAGAGACCAACAACTTAGGCCACAACCGGGCCCACGCTACCAGCCGCGCCAAGGATCGACAAAGCGCTCTGGCGCCGGGTAGCCGGCCGTACCCGCGAGCACTTGGGGCCTCGGCGCGTACGGCACATAACGACATTCGCAATCGGTCTGCCAATGGCGCGTCACCACGCCGGGTTCGACGTCGTAGATAGTGATCATGTTGGAGCCGCAATTGCAGTCAACCGCCGGCCCCACGCTGAGATCCGCGCCGAGATCGGCGGCACCGGCCGACGACATCGTTGCAATAGCGGCAAGAAAGACAAACGCGAAACGGACGAACATGGGTCCACAATAGCGTCCAGGAGGAAACAATCCGTAAAGCAGCCCTAATCGACGCCCCACCCCCGAAAGCGAACATGTGGTATATATTGAGCCGAAACCGATGTTCGCTCGGGGTCGTTTGCTGACCGCCGTCAAAAAATGGCGTCATGTCTGCTCGCGACGGTAGCCATCGCCCAGCGCCGCACCCTAAAGAACAAGAAGGGAGCCCCGTGTCATGGCTCTTCTGCTGCAACCTCTTTTTGGCGATGCGGAGACGTGGAAAGCTCTTCTCACCGCTGCCATGCCCGAAATCGACGTGCGCATTTGGCCCGAGACCGGCAATCCGGCCGACATCGACGTGGTGGCTGTCGCGGCGCTTCCTCCCGGAGCGATGGCAAAGCTGCCGAATCTGCGCCTCATTATTTCGTTGACGGCAGGCACCGACGGCCTGCTGCGCGATCCCGATCTGCCTTCGGTCCCGATCGTTCGCGCCGGCGACCCGGCCGGCGATGCGATGATGAGCGAAACCACATTGCTGCACGCCCTGCGCCATCATCGCAATATGCCTGACTATCTCCGGGCACAGCAGCAATGCAAATGGATCAAGATGCCGATCAAGGCAGCGAGTGAACGCACCGTCGGCGTCATGGGTCTGGGATCGATCGGGCTCGCGGCTGCCAAAATGCTTGTTTCAATCGGCTTCAAGGTCGCAGGCTGGGTGCGCCACCCGCGCCCACTGAACGACTTTGACATTTTCGCCGGACGCGACCGCCTCGATGCGTTTCTGGCGCGCAGCGAAATCCTCGTGAACTTGTTGCCGCTGACGCCGGAGACTGACGGCATCATCAATGCCGATTTGCTCAATGCATTGCCGGCCGGCGCGGCCATGATCAATCTCGGCCGCGGCGATCATGTCGTCGAATCGGATTTGATGTCCGCGCTGGATTCGGGGCATCTCAGCGCGGCAACCCTCGACGTCTTTCCCGTCGAGCCGCTGCCGAGCGACAGCCCGCTCTGGCGTCATCCCAAGATCACAATCATGCCGCACGTCGCGCGCCGTCTCGTTCCCGAAGACCTCGCCCCGCGCATTTGCGCGATCGTCAAACAATTTCGCGCAGGAAGCCCCTTTTCTCAAACCGTCGACCGCAAACTTGGCTACTGATGCAGGGAGGCGGGTTTTCAAGCGGGGCCCATACCGTTAGGATTTTCGTACCTCGCACCACAAGCACGCGTCCGAGAGGCAATATGCGACATTTCCGGCTGCTTGCCGGCCTCAGCCTGACGATCCTTGTTTCGATGCTCGCTGTCCCGGCGACCGCGCAGCAAAGCGTTGCGCTCGTCATCGCCAATGCGACCTACTCCGACGCCGAGAGACCGCCGCCCTTTGCCGCCAAGGACGCGACCGCGATTGCAGCGCAACTGCGCCGGCTCAATTTCAATGTCGAGGTCAAGACGGATCTCGGCAGGCGCGAAACAAAGCAGGCGATCGACGCCTTCATCGACAAGATCGGGCGCGGCGATACGGCGCTGTTCTATTTCAGTGGGTTCGGCCTCCAGGTCGAGCGGCAGACCTACCTCATTCCCGTCGATGCGCAGATCTGGACGGCGGCGGACGTGCGCCGCGACGGCGTGAGCGCCAACGCGCTGGTGGCCCGGATGCAGCACAAGGGCGCCGGTGCCAAGATCATCGTCATCGATGCCGGACGGCGCAACCCGTTCGAGCGCCGCTTTCGGTCCGACGCCGCGGGACTTGCGCCGTTTGAAATGCCCATCGGCACGCTCGCACTCTATTCGACCGCGCTTGGCAGGACCGCCAACGACTCGGGCTCCGGCGGACACAGTCTGTTCGCCGCCGCGCTACTGCGGCAATTGCGCTCCCCGGACGCGAGCGTCGAACAACTTTTTAACCGCGCGCGCATCGATGTGTCGCGCGCCTCGGCCGGCAAGCAGGTTCCCTGGGTTGCGTCGTCGCTGGCGAAAGAAATCCATTTCACCGACAAGCCCGCACCGGCGTCTGCATCGTCTGAACACCCCACGGCTGGCCTGCCGGTCAACGCCAAGTCCGGGCTGTCGGACGTGAAGGCCGCCGGGCCGGCAAACACGTCCACGCCGCCAGGTGCCAACACTTCGACGCCGTCCAACGCCAAGGTGGCGGCTCTCCCCGGCGACACCAGCGAGGCCTCGACATCCAGCAGCAATAGCGGCGGGCTCGCCCAGGCCGGACGCTGGCAGACCGTGGTGCGGACCCGCCGGCACAGAATCGTGTGCGTGTTCAACCTGCAGCCCGACGGCCATTATCGTTTCAGCGATCGTTGTCCGGCACCCTACACCGGCGAGACCGGCGATGCTGACATCAAGGGCAAACGGTACATCATGCGCGCCAAGTCCGGCCGCGTCGAGCGCGGCACCATTACGATGGATGGCAAGGACAAACTCATTGCCCGCTCGGGCGGTGGCCGGGTGGTGTGGACGCGGATCGAATGAGCCGACGATCGCGCGGATGCGATTGCGATTGTGCGCGCGAGTTCGTCGCGCGTCGTTAGCCGGCGCCCGCGCTCTCGAGTCTACACCGGCAAATTGTCGTGCTTCCTTCCCGGCATCTCCACATGCTTGTTACGCAGCATGGCCAGCGAGCGCGCGATGCGCATGCGCGTGGCGTGCGGCATGATCACGTCGTCGATATAGCCGCGCTCGGCGGCGACGAAGGGTGACAGGAAGCGGTCCTCGTATTCCTTGGTGCGCGCGGCGATCTTGTCCTTGTCGCCGATGTCGGCGCGGAAGATGATCTCGACCGCGCCCTTGGCGCCCATCACCGCGATCTGCGCCGTCGGCCAGGCATAATTGACGTCGCCGCCGACGTGCTTGGACGCCATCACGTCATAGGCGCCGCCGAAGGCCTTGCGCGTGATCACGGTCACCAGCGGCACGGTGCATTGCGAATAGGCGAACAACAACTTGGCGCCGTGCTTGATCAGCCCGCCATATTCCTGGTCGGTGCCGGGCAGGAAGCCGGGTACGTCCACGAACGTCACGATCGCGATGCCGAAGGCGTCACAAAAACGCACGAAACGCGCGGCTTTGCGCGAGGCGTCCGAGTCGAGCACACCGGCGAGCATCATCGGCTGGTTGGCGACGAAGCCGACGGTGCGGCCCTCGATGCGGCCGAAGCCGGTGACGATGTTCTTGGCATAGGCAGACGAGATTTCGAAGAAGTCGCCCTCGTCCGCGACCTTACCGATCACTTCCTTGATGTCGTAGGGTTTGTTGGCGTTGTCGGGCACCAGCGTGTCGAGCGAGAAGTCCTGCCGGTCCGGCTGGTCGTTCGTGGGCCAGGACGGCGGGCCCGCCTCGTTGTTCGAGGGCAGGAAGTCGATCAGCCGGCGCATCTGCAACAGACACTCGACGTCGTTTTCAAACGACCCATCGGCCACGCCCGATTTGGTGGTGTGCACGGAAGCGCCGCCGAGCTCTTCTGCCGTGACCACCTCGTTGGTGACGGTCTTCACGACATCGGGACCGGTGACGAACATGTAGCTCGTGTCGCGCACCATGAAGATGAAATCGGTCATGGCCGGCGAATAGACGTCACCGCCGGCGCAGGGACCCATGATGACGCTGATTTGAGGAATGACGCCGGAGGCGATGACGTTGCGCTTGAACACCTCGCCGTAACCCCCGAGCGCGGCGACGCCTTCCTGGATGCGCGCGCCGCCGGCGTCGAACAGACCGATGATGGGGCAGCGCGCCTTCATCGCCATGTCCTGCACCTTGATGATCTTCTGGGCGTGCGTCTCCGAGAGCGAGCCGCCGAACACGGTGAAGTCCTTGGAGAAGAGATAGACGGCGCGGCCGTTGATGGTGCCCCAGCCGGTGACGACGCCGTCGCCGGGGATCTTCTGCTTCTCCATGCCGAAGTCGTTGGAGCGGTGCTCGACGAACATGTCGAGCTCCTCGAACGAGCCCTTGTCGAGCAGCAGCTCGATGCGCTCGCGCGCGGTCAGTTTGCCCCGCTTGTGCTGGGCCTCGATGCGCTTTTCGCCGCCGCCCAGGCGCGCCTCCGCCCGCCGCTTTTCCAGCCTGTCGAGAATGTCCTTCATACGCGCAAAAGCCCCTGCCCCGCCCAAAACCCCGGTTCGGGGACAGGAATAGCATGACCCGCTTGCGACTGTCGTGCCGGGCCGACGGCTCGTTCCGCCTCATCCTGAGGAGCCCCGCGAGGCCGGCATCTCGAAGGATAGGGCGGCCACTGCAAGGCTTGGCACGCCCCCATTCCCTGCTTACAAGCCCCCATGACCGCCACCGCCGCCGAATTGATCGCGCAGGGCCTCAGCCACCACCGGGCCGGCAATATCGCGCTCGCCATGGACCGCTACACGGAGGTCCTGCGCAACGATCCGCGCAACGCCGACGCGCTCTATTACATCGCCGTGCTCGCCTGCCAGGAGGGCCAGTACAGCCAAGGCATCGATCTCGCCCGTCGCTCGCTCGCCTTCCGTAACGGCCAGGCGCGCGCCCACAATCTGATCGGCCAGGCGCTGCACCGGCAGGGAAAAATTGTCGACGCGCTGGCCGCCTTCGACGACGCGATCGCCTGCGACATCAAATTCACCGAAGCCTACGGCAACCGCGCCAATATGTTGATCGAGCTCGGCCGCGCCGCCGAAGCGGTGACGAGTTTCGACCGCGCGATCGAACTCGATCCCAATTCGGTGATGGACTGGATCAACCGCGGCGCCGCGTTGCACGGGCTCGGCCGCGCCGGCGAGGCGATCGCGAGCTACGACCGCGCCCTAGCCTTGGACCCGGAGTATCCGCCCCTCCATTTGAACCGCGCCAACCTGTTGCATGAGCTCGGCCGCTGCGAGGAAGCGCTCGCCGGCTACGACCGCGCCATTACTTTCGCGCCCGATTTCGCGCGCGCGCACTTGGCGCGCGGCTTTGCGCTGAAAGCGCTTGGGCGCCTCGATGACGCCCTTGCCGCGGTCGACGAGGCGGCAAGGCTCGAGCCCGACGTGGCGGCGCACCATAAAGGCCGCGCCGCCATGCTGGCGGCGCTCGGCCGCAACTATGAGGCGCGCGCAACGGAAGAAAAGGCCGCCGCCCTTGAACGCAAGGCGGCCGAAAAGAGCAAGGCCGGAACCGGCGAACCGGTCTGAAGCACCTTCACAGACGGGTCTTGAAAGCCGCATAATGGTTCCCGACATGCCCTCCGAGGGTGTAGTGAGGAATTTCCCATGAATCATGCCAAACCGACCGCGCGGCTCGCGACGCCGACGGACCTCGGCGCCAATGCTACCAAGGACATAGCGGGCGCCTTAAATGCATTACTTGCGGACACCTTCGCGCTTTACATGAAGACGAAGAACTTCCACTGGCATGTGAGCGGGCCGCATTTTCGCGATTACCACCTGCTGCTGGACGAGCAGGCGGGCGAGATCTTCGCCATGACCGACGCGCTGGCCGAGCGGGTGCGTAAGATCGGGGGCAATACATTGCGCTCGATCGGCGACATCTCGCGCCAGCAGCGCCTCGCCGACAACGATGCGCCCTATGTCGATGCCGACGACATGCTGGCCGAATTGCGCGACGACAACCAGCGCTTCGTCGCCGCAATGCGCGAGACGCACGATGTCTGCGACGAGCATGGCGACGTCGCCACCATGAGCCTGATCGAAAACTATATCGATGAGACTGAAAAGCGCGTCTGGTTTCTCTACGAGGCGACGCGCAAGGGCGACCCGAGCGGGCATTAACGCTTTTTCCTCTCCCCGCACGCGGGGAGAGGTTAAACGAGCCTCAACACCGCCGCCGCTGCCTGCATCTCGCCGTAGCGGAAGGCGCGGCGGGCCAGCGCGATCTCGTCCCTGCCCCACTGCTCCATCTGCCAATCCTCGTCGACATGGGCTGCGGCCCAGGCAGCCTCGGTGTCGAGCGCGCCGGCGGCCAGCGCGAGCGCCAACAAGGCCGAACCGGTCAGCGTGGTGACCGACGACAGCGCGCCGAGGCGCCAAATTTCCTTGATGTCATTTGGCTCGGTCGGAATCTGCGCGCGCGCGGCGTCGAGCGCCGTCGGCGGCTGCGCGACATGCACGATACCAGCGACCGTCGCAAAGTGCGCGCCGAACGATTCACGCGCCCAGGCCAGCACCGGGTCCCAATGTTGCACCTGCCGCGCGATCAGCGAGGCCGGCGTGTCGGCGCGATAGAACAACAAGTCGCTGGCGAGATATTTCCCGATTTCGGCCGCCACCGCTGCGGGCTTTTCGCTCACACCATCGATCACCGCATTGGCAAGCCGCGTCAACGGCATACGTGTAGGATCGATCTCGTCGGCTTGCGCATTCCATTCCTGCGCCAAAGCTTCGGCGAGCGCGCGTGACGGCGCGGCCAGCACGCGGCGCGCCGGTGTGTGCACTTTCTTGCCATCGAGATGGAGCGGAAACGGCTCGCCACCCTCACCGACCGACGCGCTCGTATAGAAGCGCTTGCGCAGGCGCGGCCGCATGGCGCGGCGGGCGGCCTCGGTCGGGTCGCCCGGCTGGTTTTCGAAGATCTCGGTAAAGATGTCACGCATCAGATTGTCGTGATTGTGCGCCGCAATAGGGCAGCACCGCGGCGGTTGCTACCCCAAATCAGCCCGCAAAAATAGCCGATTTTCCGGTGCTCCGGGGGACGATTCTCAGGCGCCGGGACTTAGCCCCGGTGCCATTTTGCTGCCCCTTTCAGGGAGCGAAAAGGTCAGTAAAGACCTATGGTTGATACTGGCCTGCGACGGAAGGACGGGTAGCCGAACTTGTTTCGAGCCAATATGATCCGACATCGGATTCGATGCCGGATAACAAGGCCGAACCGGGGGAGGCCAGCCGCCAGGCTGTGACGCGTTTCCGTGCTGTGAGTAAGCGTAGCGGGGCGCGTTCCGAGGACGAAATGAAAACTACCGACATTTCCGCGCCGGATTACTTCCACAAGGTCGTGGATTGCCAATGGGCCTGTCCCACGCACACGCCGGTCCCTGAATACATCCGCCTGATTGCGCAGGGGCGTTATTCCGACGCCTATATGGTCAATTGGCAGTCGAACGTATTTCCGGGGATTCTCGGACGCACCTGCGACCGCCCCTGCGAGCCGGCGTGCCGGCGCACGCGCGTGGAAAAAGAGCCGGTGGCGATCTGCCGGCTCAAGCGCGTCGCCGCCGATTACAAAAACGACATCACCGCGCGCCTGCCGAAGGCCGCATCGCAGAAGAACGGCAAGCGCATTGCGCTGATCGGTGGGGGACCGGCGTCGCTCACCGTGGCGCGCGACCTGGCACCGCTCGGCTACACCTGCGTGGTGTTCGACGGCGACATGCGCGCCGGCGGCATGATCCGCTCGCAGATCCCGAAATTCCGTCTGCCCGACAGCGTGATCGACGAGGAGTGCGGCTACATCCTCAACCTCGGCGTCGAGTTCCGCGGGGGCACGCGCATCGACAGTATGAAGGCGCTGCTGGCCGAAGGCTGGGATGCGGTCTTCGTCGGCTCCGGCGCGCCGCGCGGACGCGATCTCGACGTTCCCGGCCGCGCGGAAGCGGCCAAGAACATTCATATCGGCATCGACTGGCTCTCGTCGGTGTCGTTCGGCCACACCAGCAAGATCGGCCGGCGCGTCGTCGTGCTCGGCGGCGGCAACACCGCCATGGATTGCTGCCGCTCCGCGCGCCGTCTTGGCGGCGAGGACGTGCAGGTGGTGGTGCGCTCGGGCTTCGAGGAGATGAAGGCGTCGCCTTGGGAAAAGGAAGACGCGCAACACGAGGGCATCCCGATCCACAATTTCCTCGTGCCCAAGGAATTCACGCACGACGACGGCAAGCTGACCGGCATCACGTTCGAGAAAGTAAAGGCTGAATACGACGCCAAGGGCCGGCGCAAGCTCGTTTCGGCCGGCGAGCCGGACCAGCACTTCCCGTGCGACGATGTGCTGGTGGCTGTCGGCCAGGAGAACGCACTGCCCTGGATCGAGCGCGACATCGGTATCGCGTTCGACCAATGGAATATGCCGAAGGTCGATCCCAACACGCTCGTCTCGACCAATCCCAAAGTCTACTTCGGCGGCGACGCGGCCTTCGGGCCGAAGAACATCATCTGGGCGGTGGCGCACGGCCACGAAGCCGCGGTGTCGATCGACAAGATGCTCAGCGGCGAGGACATCAACGACCGCCCTCTCCCGGCTGTCGAGCTGGTCAGCCAGAAGATGGGCATTCACGAATGGTCCTATGACAACCAGATCGAGCCCGATAAGCGCTACAAGGTGCCGCACCGCGACACCGTGATCGCGCTGAAAGACATCAAGGCGGAAGTCGAGCTCGGCTATGACGAGGTGCTGGCCTTCAAGGAGGCCGAGCGCTGTCTGAACTGCGACGTGCAGACGGTGTTTGCCGGCCCACTTTGCATCGAGTGCGACGCCTGCGTCGACATCTGCCCGATGGACTGCATCACCTTCACGCCGAACGGCGAGGAAAGCGACCTGCGGGCGCGGCTCAACGCGCCTTCGCACAATTTAAGCCAGGACCTCTACGTGCAGGACGGCCTCAAGACCGGCCGCGTCATGGTGAAGGACGAAGACGTATGTCTGCATTGCGGCCTGTGCGCCGAGCGTTGCCCGACCGGCGCCTGGGACATGCAGAAATTCCTACTGAATATGACTCACGCAGGTAGTTCATGCCGACCGCCACGCCGCTCAGCCGCGTAAACGATTTCGTCGTCCGCTTCGCCAACGTCAACGGGTCAGGCTCCGCCAGCGCCAACGAGATGTTTGCCCGCGCGATCCTGCGCATGGGCATTCCAGCGGCGCCGCGCAATATCTTCCCCTCCAACATTCAAGGCCTGCCCACCTGGTACGAGGTGCGCGTCTCGGAAGACGGTCATCTCGGAGCACGCGGCGGCGTCGACCTGATGGTGGCGATGAATCCGCAGACCTTCGACAAGGACATCGCCGGCATCGAACCGGGCGGCTACCTGTTCTACGATTCCACCAAGCCCTACCCGGCCTCGAAATTCCGCGAGGACATCGCGGTTATCGGCATGCCGCTGACCGCCATCTGCAATCGTGAATACGCCGATCCGCGCCAGCGCCAGCTCTTCAAGAACATCATGTATATCGGCGCGCTCACTGCGTTGCTCGATATGGACGTCAAGACGGTCGAGACGTTGATCGGCGAGCAGTACAAGGGCAAGGACAAGCTGATCGCGCCCAACATCAAGGCGTTGCATATCGGCCGCGATTACGCGACGCTCAATCTGCAATGCCCGCTCGGCCTGCGGCTGCAGGCCTCCGACAAGGTCGGCGACCGCATCTTCATCGAAGGCAATTCGGCGGCAGCCCTCGGCGCGGTCTATGGCGGCGCCACCGTCTGCGCCTGGTACCCGATCACGCCCTCGTCGTCGCTGGCGGACGCATTCACGCGCCACTGCGCCAAGTTGCGCGTCGACCCGCAAACCAAACAGGCGAAATACGCCATCGTGCAGGCCGAAGACGAACTTGCCTCCATCGGCATGGTGATCGGCGCCGGCTGGAACGGCGCGCGCGCCTTCACCGCCACCTCCGGCCCCGGCATATCGCTGATGCAGGAATTCATCGGCCTTGCGTACTTTGCCGAAATCCCGGCGGTCATCTTCGACGTGCAGCGCGCCGGTCCTTCGACCGGCATGCCGACGCGCACCCAGCAGTGCGACGTCATCACCTGCGCCTATGCCTCGCACGGCGACACCAAGCACGTGCTGCTGTTTCCAGAAGACCCGGCCGAAGCCTTCGACATGGCCGCGCAGGCCTTCGATCTCGCCGACCGTTTGCAGACCCTGGTCTTCGTCATGCTCGATCTCGACATCGGCATGAACCACCGGCTCTGCCGGCCGCTTTCCTGGGACGACACGCGCAGGTTCGACCGCGGCAAGGTGATGACGGCGGAGGAGCTGGAGGCCGGCAAGGAGTTCGGCCGCTATCTCGACGTCGACGACGACGGCATTCCCTATCGCACCTATCCGGGCACGCATCCGACCAAGGGCGCGTTCTTTACGCGCGGCACCTCACGCGACCGCTACGCTCGCTATACGGAAGAAGGCGCGGCCTATGTCGACAATATGCAGCGGCTGGTGCGCAAGTTCGACACCGCCAAGGACATGGTGCCGCGGCCGCTGATCGCCAATGCCGACAGGCCGACCAAATACGGCGTCATCTATTACGGCTCGACCTCGCCGGCGATGGACGAGGCAATCGCCATGATCGAGGCGCGCGGCCACAAGGTCGACCGCATGCGCGTGCGTGCTTTCCCCTTCCATTCATCGGTCAACAGCTTCGTCGCCGGCCACGATTTCACCTTCGTGGTCGAGCAGAACCGCGACGCGCAATTGCGCTCGCTCATCGTCAACGAATGCGGCATCGATCCGGTGCGACTGGTGCCGATCCTGCACTACGACGGCACGCCAGTCACCGCACGCTTCATCGCCAAGGCGATCGGGGATCATCTTGATCAGCTAAAGGTGAAGCCGATAAAGGTGGTGTCGTGATGACCGACAACCACCATGCTTCTCTCGGCCTCATGATGAGGAGCGTCGCAAAGCGACGTGTTTCGAATCATGGGGCCGCCCGATCCTTCGAGACAGCCGCGACGCGGCCACCTCAGGATGAGGGCGGATCAAGGTTGAAGGACTAACTCATGACCTATCTCGCCAAGCCCAAGTTCCATCATCCCGAGCTGCCGAAAAACACGCTCGGTTACACCCACCGCGACTACGAGGGCACGGTCTCGACCTTGTGCGCGGGCTGCGGCCACGATTCGGTCACGGCCTCGATTATCCAGGCCTGTTTCGAACTGGCGATCGAACCGCACCGAGTCGCCAAGATTTCCGGCATCGGCTGCTCGTCGAAGACGCCGACCTATTTCCTCGGCAATTCGCACGGCTTCAACTCGGTGCATGGGCGCATGCCGTCGGTGCTGACCGGCGCCAATCTCGCCAACCGCGATCTCATCTATCTCGGCGTGTCGGGCGACGGCGACTCGGCGTCGATCGGCCTCGGCCAGTTCGCGCACTGCCTGCGCCGTGGCGTCAATATGGTGTACATTGTGGAGAACAACGGCGTGTACGGGCTGACCAAGGGCCAGTTCTCGGCAACCGCCGACCGCGGCTCCAAGTCCAAGCGCGGCATGATCAATACTGACAACTCCATCGACCTCGCTGCAATGGCCTTGCAGATCGGCGCGAGCTTCGTCGCCCGCTCCTTCTCCGGCGACAAGCATCAGCTCGTGCCGATCATCAAGGCTGCGATCGCCCACAAGGGCGCGGCCTTCATCGACGTGATCAGCCCGTGCATCGCCTTCAACAACCATGCCGGTTCGACCAAGAGCTTCGATTTCGTGCGCGAGCACAATGAGTCGGTGAACCGGCTCGATTATATGTCGAGCCGCATGCCGATCGAGGTGAAATACGAGCCGGGCACGGTCGAGGTGGTGGAGCAGCATGACGGATCCAAACTTGCGCTGCGCAAGCTCTCCGCCGACTATGACGTGCACGACCGTTTCGCCGCCTTGGGCTTCCTGCAGCACCACGCCGCCAAGCAGCAGATCGTTACCGGGCTTCTCTATATGGATGAGGCGCCGGAGGACCTGCACGCGCATCTGCACACGGTGGAGGCGCCGCTCACCAAACTCGGTGAAGAAGAACTCTGCCCGGGCCAGGCGGCACTCGACAAGATCAACGCGAGCTTGCGGTAAGCTTGCCGTTGTCTTTTCGCCCCTTGTCGCCTTTTTCGCGCAGGCAAACAGCTCCCGAAACATGAGAGGGCGTCCCGCGCGGCACACGGGACGCCCTGCTCATTACGCACACAAAGCCAAATTGTCAGGCCGCAGCGTCTTTCTTCTCATACCAGGGCGCCGACAGCACGCGATTGGACTCAAGGTAGCTCTTGAGGCTCGACAGCACGAGCGGCCAGCCATTGCTGATGCTCTCGAACACCTTGCTGCCGTCGGCAAAGTCGTCATGTGTGACCGTGAGCTTGACCTGGTCCTTCTGCGGTTCGATGTCGAGCACGACGCGCGAGGCATGTGTCTCGCTGAAGAATTGATCGTGCTGCGGCAGGAAAGTATAGGCGAGCCGCCGCGGCGGGTCGTTTTCGAGGATCGTACCTTTGAGGATCAGCTTGCCTTCACGCTGAAAGGTGATCGGTGAACCGACCTTCCAGTCCGAGGTCGCGGCATTCCCGAACCAGAATTTTCCGGTGGCGTCGGTGTCGGTCAGCGCGTTGAAGACCTTCTCCGGCGTCGAAGCGATGTAGATGGTATAGACGAAGACGGGCTTACTCATTACGTTTCTCCTCGTTTCAATCCTTCAGGGCAACGGTTCCGGTTTCCAGAAGCGATTTGAGGTTGGACAGGATTCGCGGCCAGCCGCCGGACACGGCCTCGATGAACTTCGAGGCCGGGGCATCGATCTCGTGGGTGACGGTCAGCTTCACGGCGTCCCAATTCTTTTCGATCTCGATCGTGCACCGAGAATAACCTTCCGCTTTCAGCTCCTGCTTGAATTCATTGCGCCACTTGATAACAAGCCGCTTCGGGGGATCGGCCTCGAGGATTTCGCCGGCGTCCGCGACCCGGCCATCGGCAAACACCAATTTCCACGCTGAACCGGGTTTCCATTCGCATTCATGATGCATGCCGAACCAGTACTGCGTCGTAAATTCGGGGCTCGTCAGCGCCAACCAGAGCTTTTCAGCTGTCGTGCGAATGAAAGCGACGTAAACGAACCGCGGTTTACTCATTACCGGCCTCCAGTCCTTTCTTCAGTTCGCTCAGCGCCTGCAGGCGATGGCGTTCAAATTTCCCGATCCAGCGCTCGGTGATCTCGTGGATCGGCACGGGGTTGAGGTAGTGCAGCTTCTCGCGGCCGCGTTTGACAGTTGCGACCAGATTGGCCTCTTCCAGGATTCCCAGATGCTTGCTCACGGCCTGGCGCGTCATCGTCGCGCCGAATTTGGCGAGGCGCGCGCAGAGCTCGTTCAGCGTCTGTCCGTTTTCGGCGCGCAAGCGGTCGAGCAATTCCCTGCGGCTCGCATCGGCCAGCGCCCTGAACACTGCATCCATGGTCACCTGTCTTGGTACCAATAATAGGCAACCTTTTGGTTGCATGTCAAGCGGCGATCGTCTTGTGGCGCCGGATGGAACTCCGGTTCCATCCGCCGCGTTGTCGGGAGATGGCCAAAAGCCCTTCCCCCAAAAGCAAAAGCGGTAAAAGTGCCGAAGAGCCCAAAGGCATGTCGCGCCACGAAGTCGAGGCCGTCGAGGAGTTGTCGACGCCGCGCACGCCGGTCATCTACGAGGTGGTGCGCCGGCTGGGCGACGAGGAAATGGCGCGGCCGGCGTTTTCGCTGTGGTGGTCGGGCCTCGCCGCCGGGCTGTCGATCAGCTTTTCGCCGCTGGCGCAGGCCATCCTCGAAACGCATCTGCCTGAAGCGCCCTGGCGGCCGCTGGTCGCCGACTTCGGCTATTGCGTCGGCTTCCTGATGGTGGTGCTGGCGCGCCAGCAGCTCTTCACCGAAAGCACCATCACGGTGGTGCTGCCTGTCTTGAAGGAGCTGACCGCCGCGAACCTCTGGCGCATGGCACGGCTGTGGGCAATCGTGCTGGCCGCCAACCTGGTCGGCACACTTTTCGCCGCGCTGTTCTGCACCTACACGCCGGTGCTGGCGCCCGATCTGTTACAGGGCATGCGCGACCTCAGCCGAGATCTGCTAGCGCTCGGTTGGTGGGACATGGCCTTCCGCGGCATCGCGTCGGGCTTTCTTATTGCGGCCATGGTCTGGATGATGCCGAGCGCGGAAACCGCAAAATTCGCGGTCATCACGTTGATGACCTACCTGATCGCCGCAGGCGGCTTTACCCACATCATCGCCGGCAGCATGGAAGCCTATCTTCTGGTGCTTGCCGGCGAATGGGAATGGTGGCGGATGGTCCTGCAATTCATGGCGCCGGTGCTGCTCGGCAATATCGTCGGCGGCACCGCACTGTTTGCTTTGATTTCGTATGCGCAGGTGATGGAGGAGATTTAGAAAGTTTGCCGCCTCAAGCACTCGCCGCCAGCGCGGACTTGTATTGACAGGCATACAACCTTTGATAGTATATTGAATATTACTCCCTCATCGCGAGCTTCATTGCTGTATGTTGTAAAATGGTCATTGGAGAAAACAGGCGATGATCATCGATACAAACACCAAATGCACAAAAGTGGCGGCGTTTCTTGTTAATCGCGGTGTCGAAGCGGTGGGCCGGTATTACGCGGCATCCCAAGGAAGCAAAGTGATTACGAAGGCGGAAGCGCAGACGTTAAGCGCGAACGGAATTGCGATTTTTTCGGTTTATGAGGATTTCGGCAGCGCAAGCAAGCTGAAGCTTACGACGGAGCAAGGCGGCAAAGACGGCAGCACGGCAAAATCTCAAGCGCGCGCAATCGGGCAGCCAACTGGAAGCGTTATTTATTTCGCGGTCGAGGGTCTCCCGGACGGGTACAAAAAAGCGGATTTACCGAAAATCAGAAGGTATTTTAACGGAGTGACAAACGCGCTTGGCCGCGACTACAAAGTCGGCGTTTACGGCGACGGCATCGTTTGCAAAACACTTCTTGACGAGAGAATTTGCTCCCACACCTGGCTCGCGCAGGCTTCCTGGTCTTTCGAGGGAACAAGAGAGTTTTACGCCAGTAAGCGTTGGAACCTGGCGCAAATAATTGTCGATTTGCCCGACAAGCATTGGCGCGGCCTCAGCGTCGACGTCGACGAAGGCGGCCCTGACATCGGAAGCTTTTTCGTTCCCACCGCACGACCACAGCGGCTTTCGTTACGAAAAGCAGGTGCTGGCAAGCGATCAACATAGGTACGCGCGCTTGCGCCTACTGATTCACACAACCACGGATGTAGCCGCCGCGGTCGCCGGCGGTGACGCTGTTCACACCGGCCTGGTTGACGCAACGGGCGGCCCGGTCCTGAAACGTCTCGCGCCCGCCTACGCCTGAGCCGACCGCCGGCTGGTTCGGCACCAGCCGTCCGGTCTGCGGCACGTAAAGCGGCGGCGGGGTCGTCGTGTGCGGCCGGGCGTTGCGAATTTGCGGCACGGCAAGCGGCGCCTGCGGACGCGGCAGCGGGATCGGATAGACCGGATTGGACGAGCCTCGTCGGCGCGTTTTATGCGGCTTCTTTTTGGCCGGCGCGCCCCTCTCCGGCACCATGATGTTGATGGTGCCATCGTCCGCGCCGGCAGCCAGCGCCGGGAAAGCCGACACGGCAAGCACCAGAGCAAGCGCGACAATGAGAGGGACTCGCAACATCACCATCACATGGGGATGACACATGCCCCTCGCTACTCCTCAGGCGCATCGACGATGGGGTCGTAGCGCGTGGTCTCGAACCCGAGCAGGTTCCAGCTCTGCTGCATATGCGCTGGTAAAGGCGCCGACACGTCGATCACGCCGCCGCGCGGATGTGCTATCACGATGCGGCGTGCGAGCAGATGCAGCCTGTTCTGGATGCCGCCCGGCAGTTCCCAGTTCTCGATGTTGAAGTATTTTGGATCGCCAATGATCGGATTGCCGACATGGGCCATATGCGCACGCAACTGATGGGTGCGGCCGGTGACCGGCTTGAGCGATATCCACGAGAGCTTCTGCGCCGCCGTCTCAACCACCGCGTAATAGGTGACGGCGTGCATTGCGTTCTTGTCGCCGTGTTTGGCGATGCGCATGAAGCTGTCCTCCTCTACCTCCTGCTTGGCAAGATAGGTCGAGATGCGGCCCTGTTGCGGCTTCGGCACGCCGACGACCAGCGCCCAGTAGATCTTGCGCGCGGACCTTGAACGAAATGTCTTCGACAGCGCGGCGGCGGCAAAACGTGTCTTCGCCACCAACAGGCAGCCAGCAGTGTCCTTGTCGAGCCGGTGCACGAGGCGTGGGCGCTGCGCGTCCGGGTGCGATCCGCGCAACGCGCCGAGCATGCCGTCGATGTGGTGAGTGGTGCCGGAGCCGCCCTGCACCGCAAGACCCGCCGGCTTGTTGAGCACCATCACGTCATCGTCTTCGTAGAGCGTGATGTCTTTCAGGAAAGCGCGATCCTTCTGCGCGGCGGGCGCATCGTCACGCGGCTTTGGTTGTTCCACTTTTAATGGCGGCACACGCACGGCCTGCCCGACTTCGAGCCGCGCCTTCGGCTGCGTGCGCTTGCCGTTTACGCGCACTTCGCCTTTGCGGATGATGCGCTGGATATGGCTGAACGAGAGACCCGGAAAACGCGCCTCGAAGAAACGGTCGACGCGCATGTCGTTTTCGTCGGACGTGACGGTGAGCGTCTGCACGCCGGCGCTTTCGAATCTCGCCGCTTGGGGCGGGAGATCGGCCGCCGGTGCCGGGCGACGGCGCTCGGCCAAGGGCGGCTTTCCACGCTGCTGAGCGCCTGGAGAGGCGCCTTTGCCGCGGCCTTCATCCCGTGTACGCAGAGACGGAGCGCTGAGACGCTGTCCGCCGAAACGTTTCGCCTTGCCGCGCGGCCCCTGGCGCGGCCCTGCCTGCTGGCGCCCGCCGCCCGGCTGACGTGGCCCTTGTCGACCGCGGCTCATAGTCCACCTCCGGCAAAGCGGTTGAGCACCTCATTGAGCTTGGGGTCCTGCGGCAGCCGGATGCCGAAGACATCGGTGAGCGCGTCGCGCAGCTCGACAGCCGAAATCAAGCGTGTCCGTTGCGTCTCGATGCCGACGCCGTGTTCGACCAGTTCGTTATTCAACAGACCGCGCCTGCGGTCCCCGGCAAGGCGCGCGGCCATCAGCCGGCTGAGAAAGACCGAGCTCGGATGCGTCGAGACGTACCAGTTGCCCTGCTCGTGGTCGGCCATGATCTGTTCGGCGAAGTCGAACCGATAGAGGCTCGCCCACTCGCCCCTGATCTCGGCTTGCAGGATAAAGCCGTCCCTCGCCTTGGCGAGCCGGAATCGGCCGTGCGGCGTCTCCTGCTCGGCGTCAATGTCAAGCGACAGCGGGGCGGTCAACACGTTGCCGCCGAAACCGACATCGGCAACGTAACTTGAACCGTCCAACGTGACGAGCAAAAGCAAGTGCGTACGCGGATACGCAAAGCCCGGCGGCACGTTCCAGACGACGCGCGCGGCGAGCTCCGCCACATCGAAGCCAAGGGCGCGCAAGGCGCCAGCAAACAACAGATTGTGCTCATAGCAATAGCCGCCGCGTCCTTCATGCAACATTTTCCGTTGCAACGAACCGGCATCGAGCTTCGCCACGCACCCCAGCAACGGATCGAGATTCTCGAATGGAATCGCTTGCGGATGCAACCGATGCAACGTGCGCAAGGTCCCGAGCGTGGCGTCACGCGGGCCGCCATAGCCGATACGCGCGCAATAAGCATCAAGGTCGAAGGTCATGGCGCTCATGGGCACCGTCGCAAGTCGCCGGCGGCCACGCGGTTCCAATACACCGCGAGCCGGCCGCCGTGCGGCCGCAACGAGACCGCCACCGAACGCTCACCATGCATGTCGCGGCATCTCGCCTGCAGATGAACGGTGTCGCCGGTCTTGTACATGCGCGCGATGCGGCAATCCTCGCTCGACCAGCGCAAACCGGACGCCGTGACAATCAACGGCGCGAGTGTCCGCGTCTCGCCGTCGTTCCAGCATTGCGAAGGGTCGCGCGCCCAGCGGCCGGTGACCTGACCTTGCGCGGCGAGCGGCTGCGCGCCGAGCATGGCGCCCAGCAGCGCCAAAGCAACAGTCTTCATTCCCCGCCCCGCTCTTTGCGCAATCTGGCCCAGTAATCGAGGCGCTTTCTGATCTCGCGCTCGAAGCCGCGTTCGGGCGGATTGTAGAACGTCTGCCGCTCCAGCGCCTCGGGGAAGTAATCCTGGCCGGAGAAAGCCTCATCCGTGTCGTGATCGTAGGCGTAGCCGCGGCCGTAACCTTCGTCCTTCATCAGGTTCGTCGGCGCGTTGAGGATGTGCTTGGGCGGCAAGAGCGAGCCGGCTTCCTTGGCGGCGCGCATGGCCGCACCAAAGGCCTTGTAGCCGGCGTTCGATTTCGGCGCGGTGGCGCAATAGAGCACCGCCTGCGCGATGGCGAGTTCGCCTTCCGGCGAGCCTAGAAAATCAAACGCGTCCTTGGCGGCGTTGGCGATGACGAGCGCCTGCGGGTCGGCCAGCCCGATGTCCTCGATCGCCATGCGCACCACGCGGCGCGCGAGATAGAGCGGCGGCTCGCCGGCATCGAGCATGCGGCAGAGATAATAGAGCGCGGCGTCGGGATCGGAACCGCGCACCGACTTGTGCAGCGCCGAGATGAGATTGTAGTGGCCGTCTTGGGATTTGTCGTAGAGCGGCGCGCGCCGCTGCACGATCTCCTGCAACTGCGCGGCGGTAAAGCGCTCGTCCTCGCGGGCAGCGCGCCAGACTTCTTCCGTGAGCGTCAGCGCGGCGCGACCGTCGCCGTCGGCCATGCCCACCAGCGCGGAACGCGCGTCTTCATCGAGCGGCAGCGGCTTTCCTTCGATCGTTTCCGCGCGCGCGAGCAGCTTTACGAGCGCGGCGGCATCGAGCGACTTGAATACCAGAACGCGTGCGCGTGAGAGCAGCGGCGCGTTCAGCTCGAACGACGGGTTTTCGGTGGTGGCGCCGACCAGCACGATGGTGCCGTCTTCCATCACCGGCAGGAACGAGTCCTGTTGCGCGCGGTTGAAGCGATGGATTTCGTCGACAAACAGTAGCGTGCCCTGCCCCAGTTCGCGGCGGCGGCGCGCTTCCTCGAACACTTTCTTCAAGTCAGCGACGCCGGTGAAGATCGCGGATATCTGGTCGAAATGCAGGTCGGTCGCCTGCGCCAACAGCCGCGCCACCGTGGTCTTGCCGGTGCCGGGCGGACCCCAGAACACGAGGCTGCCGAGCGAGCGCGTCGCCAGCATGCGGGTGAGCACGCCGTCTGCGCCTAGCAGATGATCCTGACCGACGACGTCGTCGAGCTTGGTCGGACGCAAGCGGTCGGCGAGCGGACGCGGCGCGTCCTTGTCGAGGCCGGCGGCAGCGAACAATGTCTGCCCTGCCGCTTTGGCGCGCGTCGCCATCAGTTGCCCGCCCGTCTGTCGTCATGCCCGCGCTTGTCGCGGGCATCCACCACTTTCCTACATTCAGCAAAACAAGTTGTGGATGGCCGGGACAAGCCCAGCCATGACAAAAGCAAAGGGCGCGGCATTCTCACCCGCCGAACACCGCGGAAATCTGCCGGCCGCCGCGGCGTATGACGACGCGCCAGGACCGGCGCGGCGCCTCGGCCGCGCGCGCGAGGTCGCGCGTGCGCGAGATCTTTTCGCCATTCACCGCCACGACGATATCGCCGCGGCGGAAGCCGAGATTGCTGGCATAGGAACCGTTGGCAACGTCCAGGATGACGACGCCTTTGTCTTCGTCGAGCTGCAATTCGTCGGCCAGCGCCGGCGAGAGATTGGCGATTTGAGCGCCAGAGAAAGGCGAGCGCGCGCGGATGGTGATTTCATCGCGCGGGGCTTCGGGCGCGGTGCGCAGCGCCACGTTGGCGCGCGTCGCCCGGCCGTGACGCAGCAGCTCGAGTGCGGCGGTGCCGCCAAGCGGCTGGGTGGCAAAGCGGTAGGTGAATGCCTGCGGATTGTCCACGTCCTGGCCGCCAATCGAGACGATGACATCGCCGGGCTTAAGGCCGGCCTGCTCCGCAGGGCTGCCGCGCCGGACGGCGGCGACGAGCGCGCCGGTCGGCCGCTTCAATCCCATGCTGTCGGCAATGTCGGGCGTCACGGCTTGGAGTGTCGCACCCAGCCAGGGTCGCTGCACGGCCTTGCCGCCGTGCTCGGCGGAAACGACCACCACGCGCACCATGTTGGAGGGGATGGCAAAGCCGATGCCCTGCGAGCCGCCGGAGCGCGAGAGAATCATGTTGTTGATGCCGACCAGCTTGCCGTCGAGATCGACCAGCGCGCCGCCGGAATTGCCTGGATTGATGGCGGCGTCGGTCTGGATGAAGAACTGGTAGTTTCTGGAGCCGACATCGGTGCGCGCCACGGCCGAGACAATGCCGTGCGTCACCGTCTGCCCGACGCCAAATGGATTGCCGATGGCGAGTACCACGTCGCCGACTTGCAGCGCATCCGAATTGGCAAATTTCAGATAAGGGAAGCGCTCATGGCCGTCCTTGACGCGCAGCACGGCCAGGTCGCTGCGCGGATCTTTGAGCACGACATCGGCCTCGAACTCGCGTTTGTCGGTCAGCGCCACTTTGATCTCGGTGGCGCCGGCGATCACGTGCACGTTGGTGACGATGAGGCCGGATGGGTCGACGATGACACCGGAGCCGAGCGAACGCTGCACCTGCTGGCCGCCGCCACCGGGAACGCCGAAAAAGTGGCGGAAGATCGGGTCGTCGAACAGCGGGTTGCGGTTCTGCACCACCTTGGCGGCGTAGACATTGACCACGGCCGGCGCCACCCGATTGACGATTGGCGCGTAAGAGAGCCGCAACTCGGCCTGCGTCGGCACCTTGCGCTCGACCGGCTGCGCCTGCGCAGCGACAGGCGTCAGAGCCGCGCCGCTAAGCGCGAGCAAAGACAGGAAAAAGCGCAAAATCCCAAGCATTTCAGATCTCCGGCAGGTGCTGCCGATATAGGGCCCTTACGGGGCCGATTGAAGGCACGACACGGCCAATTCGGCCAATTTCGCAGGCTCTTGCAATGGCCGAAGCGATGGCGACATTGGGCGTCCCGCCGCCGTGGAGTGCCCCATGAAAGCTGTCGGATACCACAAATCCCTGCCCGCCGCAGAGGCCGAGTCGCTGATCGATTTCACCGCCGACAAGCCCTCGCCCGCCGGCCGCGACCTGCTGGTGGCGGTCAAGGCGGTATCGGTCAACCCGGTCGACACCAAGGTCCGCATGCGCGCGGCGCCAAAAGACGGCGAGCCGGCCAAAGTGCTCGGCTACGACGCCGCCGGCGTGGTCGAGGCCGTGGGGCCCGAAGCGACGCTGTTCAAGCCGGGCGACGAGGTGTTCTACGCGGGCTCGATCGTGCGGTCTGGCACCAATGTCGAATTTCATCTGGTCGACGAGCGGATCGTCGGCTTCAAACCGAAGAGTCTGACCTTTCCGCAGGCGGCGGCGCTGCCGCTCACCAGCATCACGGCCTGGGAACTGCTGTTCGACCGCTTCGGCGTCGCGCCCGGCAAGACCCCGGACGGCTGCGCGCTGCTGATCATCGGCGGCGCCGGCGGCGTCGGCTCGATCATGATCCAGCTCGCGCGCAGGCTGACGGGACTGACCGTCATCGCCACCGCCTCGCGGCGCGAGACGCGCGCGTGGTGCCTGAAGCTCGGCGCCGACCATGTGATCGATCATTCCAAGCCGTTTGCCGACCAGCTCAAGGCCATCGGGCACGGCACCGTCGCGCTGATCGCGAGCCTAACCGGCACCGAACAGCATTTCCCGAAAATCCCCGCCATCATCGCGCCGCAAGGCAAGTTCGGTCTGATCGACGATCCTAAGGTGCTGGACGCCAACCCGCTCAAGCAGAAGGCGGTGTCGCTGCATTGGGAATCGATGTTCACGCGCGCGGTGTTTCAGACGCCAGACATGATCGCGCAACACCGGCTGCTCAACGAAGTGTCAGGGCTGGTCGATGCCGGCCTGATCGTCACCACCGCGGCGAAGGAGCTGTCGCCGATCAACGCCGCCAATTTGCGCGCGGCGCATCAAAAAATCGAGAGCGGCACGACCATCGGCAAGGTGGTGCTGGCGGGGTGGTGAGCGGTCCGGTTATTCCTTTATCGGCGCCGCCCAGCCGCGCCTGGCAAGGTCGATCAATTCTGGCCGGTATTCGAAATGCATCGTGTCGTAGTGGTACCACTTGCCGCCCCAGATAAATCCGTGACGCTCGAAGATCTCGACGATCGCTTGCGGAATGCGGTTTCGCCAACGGACCTTTCCCTGCGCAGGCGTCTCCCAAAGCCAATAATCGGCGTATCGGATGTTGAGGTCGATGGCAGCGCCGTAGGCGTGCATCGACAGCCGTTGGGTGCGGCGCACCGCGCGGCAATTGTAGACGCCGTAACTCGGCACTGCGAACCTCACCATATCCTTGGGTAGCCGTTCCAGTTCGCGTGAGATGTCGATCAGTTTGTCGGCAACGCCATTGACGGTGGTGGCCCGGATCGCTCGGCCGTCCCGGTTGAGCAACCAGGGAATGGACTTCAAGCGCTTGGCCACCTCCCCCTTCCGACAATCTCCGTACATCTTTACGAACAGCGGCTGGTAGCGGATGCGCCCTGGGTCCTCATTGGGCGCCGGCGGCTTGAGCGGGCCACCTAACGGATACGGAAAGGCGAACTGATCCTCGATGTCCGGATGCTCGAGCAACTGCTCAAACGTCTTGTTGGCAACGCCGTCCTTCAGCGGCATACGGGTGCCGTCGCGCCAGATCAAATTGTTGTCGTCGCTGCCAACGAGAAATTGCGGATAGGCCGTGACAAGCGCATCAACGGCCGTCTCGCTGCGAGCGGCCGGAGCGATGAGCAAACTGATAGCGAGTATCGCGCACCGCAAATGCAAGAAAATACTCCAATATCGTCTCGAAGAGCGATTCCACAGCAAGGAGCATTTTGCACCCTTGTTTGGAGCGCGTTAGCCGCTGCCAATTAAAAAGGGCGGCGCGCGGCGCCGCCCTTTTCAAAATTCGGTTGCGTGCAAAACGATTACGCCGCCGCGGTCGCTTCTTCCTCGGTGACCTTCTTCTCCTGCACCGGCCCGGAATCTTTTCCCTTGGCCTCGACGTCGCGGTCGACGAACTCGATCACCGCGACCGGCGCCGAGTCGCCGTAACGAAAACCGGCCTTCATGATGCGGGTGTAGCCACCGTGACGCTCGCCGTAGCGCGGAGCGATGACTTCGAACAGCTTTTTGACCTGCACGATGTCGTGGATCTGCGCGATGGCCTGACGGCGCGCATGCAGCCCGCCTTTCTTGGCCAAAGTCACCAGCTTCTCCACCACCGGTCGCAGTTCCTTCGCCTTCGGCACCGTGGTAACGATCTGCTCGTGCTTGATCAGGGACGCCGCCATGTTGGCGAACATGGCGCGGCGATGCGACGGGCGCTTGCCGAGCTTGCGGTGAACCTTTCCGTGACGCATCGAACTAATCCTCTTGTCTCTGTGTCACGACGGCTCGTCGGACGCTGTGCTCAGGTGGGCTTCCTGCGTTCGCCCAGAAAATCGCGGCCGAAGATGCTGGCCGCGACCGCAATTCACGCTCAGTAATGGTCCTCGAAGCGCTTGGCGAGCTCTTCGATGTTCTCCGGCGGCCATCCCGGAACTTCCATGCCGAGATGCAGGCCCATCTGCGCCAGCACTTCCTTGATTTCGTTGAGCGACTTGCGGCCGAAGTTCGGCGTGCGCAGCATCTCGGCCTCGGTCTTCTGAACGAGATCGCCGATATAGACGATGTTGTCGTTCTTCAGGCAGTTGGCCGAACGCACGCTGAGCTCGAGCTCGTCCACCTTCTTCAGGAACGCCGGGTTGAAGGCCAGGTCGGGAATCGATTCCGCGGCCTGCTCCTTGCGCGGCTCCTCGAAGTTGACGAAGACGTTGAGCTGGTCCTGCAGGATGCGCGCCGCGTAAGCGAGCGAATCCTCAGGAGGGACCGCACCGTTGGTCTCGATCGTCATGGTCAGCTTGTCGTAATCGAGGATCTGGCCCTCGCGGGTGTTCTCGACCTTGTAGGAGACCTTGCGCACCGGGGAGTATAGGCTGTCGACCGGGATCAGGCCGATCGGCGCATCTTCCGGACGATTGCGCTCGGCGGGCACGTAGCCCTTGCCTGTGTTGACGGTGAACTCCATGCGGATCTCGGCGCCCTCGTCGAGGGTGCACAGTACGAGTTCTGGATTGAGCACGACGACATCGCCGACCGTCTGGATGTCGCCGGCGGTCACGGTGCCCGGTCCTTGCTTTTTCACCACCATGCGCTTGGGACCTTCGCCTTGCATCTTGATGGCGATGTCCTTGATGTTGAGGACGATGTCGGTGACGTCCTCGCGCACGCCGCCAATCGAGGAGAACTCGTGCAGCACGCCGTCGATATGCACCGACTGCACGGCGGCACCCTGCAGCGAGGAGAGCAGAATGCGCCGCAGCGCATTGCCCAAGGTCACGCCGAAGCCGCGCTCGAGCGGCTCGGCCACAACGGTCGCGGTGCGCGCGGAGTCGGTCCCGGCGGCGACCTGAAGCTTGTTCGGCCTAATCAATTCCTGCCAATTCTTCTGGATCACGTCTTCACCTTTTTCAGCGGCGCGGGCGTCTCGCCTCGCGCGACCCCACCCGCCATGTGGGAAAATTGGGCGGTAGCGGGTGCGCGCCAGGCACCCGCCTCTCAAAAGTTTAAACGCGACGACGCTTGCGCGGACGGCAGCCGTTGTGCGGGATCGTCGTCACGTCACGGATCGACGTGATAGTAAAACCCGCCGCCTGCAACGAGCGCAGCGCCGACTCGCGGCCCGAACCTGGGCCGGACACTTCCACCTCGAGCGTGCGCATGCCGTGCTCCTGCGCTTTCTTGGCGGCATCTTCAGCGGCCACCTGCGCGGCGTAAGGCGTCGACTTGCGCGAACCCTTGAAGCCCATCGTCCCCGCCGACGACCAGGCAATAGCGTTTCCCTGCGCGTCGGTGATGGTGATCATTGTGTTGTTGAACGAGGCCGCGACGTGCGCAACGCCGGAGGCGATGTTCTTGCGTTCGCGCCGGCGGACGCGGGTGGCTTCCTTACCCATTCTCAAACCCTTTCAATCCCCGCAAGGCCGATCACGGCGCGGGCCGATACCGTTTAAGTTGTCTTCTTCTTGCCGGCGATGGTCTTGGCCGGGCCCTTGCGGGTGCGCGCATTGGTATGGGTGCGCTGGCCGCGCACCGGCAAACCTTTGCGGTGACGCAAGCCCCGGTAACAACCGAGATCCATCAGCCGTTTGATGTTCATCGCCGTGTCGCGGCGCAGATCGCCTTCGACCATGTAGTCGCGGTCGATGATTTCGCGAATCTGCAAGACCTCGGCGTCGGTGAGTTGCGCCACGCGCCGCTCGGCCGGCAGGTTGACCTTGCCCACGATATCGGATGCGATCTTCGACCCGATGCCATGAATATATTGGAGCGCGATCACGACGCGCTTGTTGGTCGGCAAATTAACGCCGGCAATACGAGCCACGAGAGGCTTCTCCTGTCATGTTCCGGCAGCGCCGCGCGCGCCGAATTCTTGTGTACCCAAAGGGGGATAACGCAAAGCGTAACACGACGCCCGTCCCCGCCGCACTGGGGCCCCGGCATCGCGTTAAACTCCTGAATGTGCAGCTTATTAGGGGATTCATCGGGCCTTCGTCAACCTCCCTCTGCGACCTGATTTGCGCTGCTTCCCCTTGGTTTTGGCGCTCCTGCCGTGGGGGGGCTTACGGGTTGGTTTGCGGACCGATTTGCGTGTCTTTTTACGTGGTTTGGCCGTAGCGCCGCCGCGCCGCGCGGTCGGCTTTTTGCTCCCTTTCGCCGTCTTTTTAAGGGTCTTTTTGGCGGCCCTTTTAGCGGCTTTGGCCTTCCGCTTGACCGGTTTGCCGCTACCGCGCCGGGCCTTTCCGGCGGTCCTTTTAGAAGCCATCTTAGCCGGATTGGCGCGCTTGGCCGCCTTACGGGACCGGGCCTCCGGATCGGTTGCCAGGTCGGGCGCGATGGCTTTGCCGGGGAGCGGTTCGGCGAGGGCGGCCGTGCGGGCGCGATTGCGCTCGCCGGCTTCGGCCAGAATATCGTCGATGGCCTGGCCGACCTCCTCGACCGAATCCATGCCGTCCACCGGCCGCAGCATGCTTTTGCGAGCATAGTGGTCGATCAGTGGCGCCGTCTGCGTCCGGTAGGCTGCCAGGCGTTCGCGCAACACCTCCGGATTATCGTCGGCGCGCAGCGTCTCGCCGCGCGCCGTCATGTCGGCCACGCGCTTTTCGATCCGGTCAAGCAGGATGCCCTCGTTGACCACCAAGGCGATCACCACGTCGAGCGTGAGCCCACGCCCGGCAAGCAGGCGCTCAAGCGCCTCGGCCTGCGGCACGGTGCGCGGGAAGCCATCGAGGATGAAGCCGTCCTTGGCGTCGGGCTGGTCGATACGCTCGGCGATGATCGAGACGATCATATCGTCCGGCACCAGTTGGCCACGGTCGATCAGGCTTTTCGCCCGCAGCCCGAGCGGTGTGCCGGCTGCGGCAGCCGCGCGCAGCATCTCTCCGCTGGAGAGATGGACGATGCCGTATTTCGATATCAATCGCTGCGCTTGCGTGCCCTTCCCCGCCCCCGGCGGGCCGAGCAAGACCAGTCTCATCTATTGCGTCCCCGCAACTTCGAGCGTTTGATCAGTCCTTCATACTGGTGAGCGAGCAGATAGCCCTGGATCTGCGCCACAGTATCCATGGTCACACTGACGACGATCAGCAACGACGTGCCGCCGAAATAGAACGGCACCGCCGCGTAGGAAATCAGGATTTCCGGGATCAGGCAGACGATCGCCAGATAGAGCGCACCGACCACGGTGATGCGCGAGAGTACATAGTCGATATATTCCGCCGTGCGCTCGCCGGGCCGGATGCCGGGAATGAAGCCGCCATGTTTCTTCAGATTGTCCGCGGTTTCGGTCGGGTTGAACACGATCGCGGTGTAGAAGAATGCGAAGAACACGATCAGCGTGATGTAGAGAATAAGGAACAGCGGCCGCCCGTGTCCGAGCAACGTGGTGACCGTGGTCAGCCAGTTCGGCCCCGAACCGGCGTTGAAATTGGCGACCGTCGTCGGCAGCAACAGCAGCGACGAAGCAAAGATCGGCGGGATCACGCCCGATGTGTTGAGCTTGAGCGGCAGATGCGAGGACTGACCCTCGAACATGCGGTTGCCGACCTGGCGCTTGGGATATTGGATGAGCAGCCGGCGCTGCGCGCGCTCCATGAACACGATGAAGGCGATCACCGCGACCGCCATGACGATGACGGCGAGGATAAGCCCGGTCGACAAGGCGCCCTGGCGGCCGAGTTCAAGCGTGCCCGCAATCGCCGACGGCAGTTGCGCCACGATGCCCGACAGGATGATGAGTGAGATGCCGTTTCCGATGCCGCGCGAGGTGATCTGCTCACCCAGCCACATCAGGAAGATGGTGCCGCCGGTGAGCGTAATGGTGGTCGAGATCAGGAAGAAGATGCCGGGGCTGGAGACGACATTGCCGGTGCCTTCCAAGCCGACGGCAATGCCATAGGACTGGAATGCGGCCAGCACCACGGTGAGATACCGCGTGTACTGGTTCATGATCTTGCGGCCGGACTCGCCTTCCTTCTTCAGGTTCTCGAGCGTCGGCGAAACCGTCGTCATCAACTGAATGATGATCGAGGCCGAGATGTACGGCATGATGTTCAAGGCGAAGATCGCCATCCGGTGGATGCCGCCACCGGAGAACATGTTGAACATGCCGAGAATGCCGGTCGAATTGGTCTGGAATATCTGCTCCCAGGCCGCCGGATCGATGCCGGGCAACGGAATGTAGGTGCCGAGACGATAGACGAGCAGCGCGCCGACGGTGAACCAGATGCGCTTCTTGAGCTCTTCGGCCTTGGCGAGCGCGCCGAAGTTGAGATTGGCCGCCAGTTGTTCCGCTGCCGAAACCATCGGTTGCTCCTTGCCGCCCGCCCTGTTCCGTCCCGCGTGCCCGTGCGGGCACGCCTGTAAATAGGCCTTCGCAACCGGGTCTTAAAGTCTCGTCGCACACAGCCGGCAAAAGCCGCCGGCCCAACGCTTATTCAGCTCCCGCTTCCGCCTTGGCCTTGCCGCCTTTACGCTTGTCGCCAGCTTTGGCCGCTTCCAGTGCCATGCGCTTGTTCTTACCACGCGGCTCGGTCGGCTCTTCCTTCGGCTGAGCGAGGATCGTCACGCTGCCGCCCGCCTTCTCCACCGCCGCGACGGCGGACTTGGAGGCGCGGTAGACCGAGACGGCAACCTTGCTCTTGAGCTCACCTTCGCCGAGCAGCTTCACGCCGCCCTTGGCGCGCCGCATCAGGCCGGCCTTGACCATGGCATCGACCGTCACCGGCTGACCGGCGTCGAGCTTGCCCGCGTCGATCGCTTTCTGCACGGTGCCGACGTTGATTTCGTTAAGCGGTACCGCGAACGGCGTGTTGCGAAAGCCACGCTTGGGCAGCCGCCGGTGCAGCGGCATCTGGCCGCCTTCGAAGCCGTTGATGGCAACGCCCGCGCGCGCGGTCTGGCCCTTGCCGCCGCGGCCGCCGGTCTTGCCCATGCCGGAGCCGATACCACGCCCGATGCGCATGCGCTTCTTGCGGGCGCCGGGCTTGTCGGCGATCTGGTTGAGTTTCATCACAGGTCCTCGTTATTTTGCGTCGCCGACCACGCGCACCAGGTGGCTGACCTTGCGGATCATGCCGCGGGTCGCAAGCGTATCCGGCAGATCGCGCGTGCGGCCGATCTTGTTGAGGCCGAGGCCGATCAGCGTCGCACGCTGACCGTTTTCGCGCCGCATCGGGCTGCCGATCTGCTCGACCTTGATGGTTTTTCCCTGAGCCATAATCTTCGTTCCTTAATTTCTCCGGCGCATGACGTTATCCAGAAATCGGTTCCCGCTTTTCGGGATCATGCGCTAGTCGGCGACCGCTTCCGCTTCGGCGCCCTCGCGGCGGCGCGCCTGCAACGTGGACACCTTGATGTTGCGGCGGGCTGCGACCGAGCGCGGCGAATCTTGCGACTTCAGCGCATCGAAGGTGGCGCGCACGACGTTGTACGGGTTGGACGAGCCGAGCGACTTCGCCACCACGTCCTGCATGCCGAGCGTCTCGAATACTGCGCGCATCGGACCGCCGGCAATGATACCGGTGCCAGGAGGCGCCGCGCGCAAAAACACCTTCCCGGCGCCGTGACGGCCGAGCACGTCGTGATGAAGCGTGCGGCCTTCGCGCAGCGGCACCCGCGTCAGGCCGCGCTTGGCCGCTTCGGTCGCCTTGCGGATCGCTTCCGGCACCTCGCGCGCCTTGCCGTGACCGAATCCGACGCGGCCCTTTTGGTCGCCGACAACCACCAGCGCGGCAAAGCCGAAGCGACGTCCGCCCTTGACCACCTTGGCCACGCGGTTGATGTGCACCAGCTTGTCGATGAATTCGCTGTCGCGCTCATCGCGGCCACCGCGGTCGCGGCGCGATTCACGTCGGGGTTCATGTGCCATATGGTCTATCCGTTAGGCTCTAGTTCGTTTCGTTTGTGCATCATTTTATCCGAAAACCGGTTCCTATTTTTCGGGATGATGCGCGTTAAAAGTTGAGGCCGCCTTCGCGCGCGGCGTCGGCCAGCGCCTTGATGCGTCCGTGATAGAGATAGCCGCCGCGGTCGAACACGACGTCTTTGATACCTTTTTGTTGAGCGCGCTCCGCGATCAGCTTGCCGACAGCCTTGGCCGCCGCGATGTCGGCGCCGGTCTTGCCCTGCTCGCGCATCGCCTTTTCCATCGTCGAGGCGGCCGCAAGCGTCACGCCTTTGTCGTCGTCGATGAGTTGGGCGTAGATGTGCTTGGAGGAACGATTCACCGACAGCCGTGCGCGTCCGCGCGCCGCAAGCTTGATCTTGCGCCGTACCATGCCCGTCCGCCGTGCTGTCCTGTCACTCATTCTCGACATGGCGCTTCGTCCTCTACTTCTTCTTGCCTTCCTTGCGGAAGATGTACTCGCCGGCATACTTCACGCCCTTGCCCTTGTAGGGCTCCGGCCGGCGGTAGTCGCGGATGTCGGCGGCAACCTGGCCGACGAGCTGCTTGTCGATGCCGGAAACGACAACCTCGGTCGGCTTCGGCGTGGCAATCGAGATCCCCTGCGGGATCGGATAATTGACGTCGTGCGAGAAGCCGAGCTGCAGGTTAAGCTGCTTGCCCTGCACCGCGGCGCGGTATCCAACGCCGTTGATCTCCAGCTTCTCTTCGTAGCCCTTGGTGACTCCGGTCACCAGATTGTTGACGAGCGTGCGCGAGGTGCCCCAGAGCGAACGCGCGCGCTTGGTCGGAAAGCGCGGTTCGACCTTGATGGCGGCCTTGTCCATCGTAACCGACACGTCATCGTGCAGCACGACCTCGAGCGCGCCCTTCGGGCCTTTCAACTTGACGGTTTGGCCGTCCACATTGGCGGTGACGCCGGACGGGATGGAAACCGCTCTTTTGCCGATACGAGACATGACTAGAACACCGTGCAGAGAATTTCGCCGCCGACATTGGCCTCGCGGGCGTCGTGGTCGGCCATCACGCCCTTCGGCGTCGAGACGATGGCAACACCGAGGCCGTTATTGATGCGTGGCAAGGCCTTGACCGAGGCATAGACGCGCCGGCCCGGCTTCGACACACGCGCGATCTCGCGGATCACCGGCTCGCCGTCGAAATATTTCAGCTCGATTTCCAGCTCGCTGCGGCCGCCGGCATGCGCCACGCTGGCGTAGCCGCGGATGAAGCCTTCGATTTTGAGCACTTCGGCCACGCGCTCGCGCTGCTTGGAGCCTGGCATCGAGACCTTGGGCTTGTTGCGCATCTGCGCGTTGCGGATGCGGGTGATCATGTCGCCGATTGGATCGTTCACTGCCATCTCGCCCTCCCTACCAGCTCGACTTCACAAGGCCCGGAATGAGCCCTTTGGAACCGAGCTCGCGCAGCGCGATGCGGCTCAGACGGTGCTTGCGGTAATAGGCGCGCGGCCGGCCCGACAATTCGCAGCGGTTGCGGATGCGGGTCTTCGAGGAATTGCGCGGCAATTCGGCAAGCTTGAGGGCGGCGGCGAACCGCTCCTCGGTCGGCAGGTTTTTATCGTGGGCGGTCGCCTTCAACTTGGCACGCCGGTTGGCGAATTTCTTCACCATCTTGCGCCGCCTGTTGTTCTTCTCGATCGAACTCTTTTTCGCCATTCTCAGTCTCTCCTTGCGGTTCCGCGTATGAGGGATCGCCTCACTGCCGGAACGGGAAGTTGAATGCGGTCAAAAGCGCGCGCGCTTCGTCGTCGGTCGGCGCGCTCGTGCAGACCGTGATATCGAGCCCCCAAGAATCGACTGCTTTGTCGAAGTCGATTTCCGGGAAAACGATGTGTTCCTTGATACCCAAGCTGTAATTGCCGCGACCGTCGAAGCTCTTCGGGTTCAAGCCCCGGAAATCGCGGATGCGCGGTAGCGCGATGTTAATCAGCCGGTCGATGAAATCGTACATACGCGCCTTGCGCAAAGTGACCTTACAGCCAATGGCCTGGCCGTCGCGCAGCTTGTAGGTGGCGATCGACTTGCGCGATTTGGTGATGACGACCTTCTGGCCGGCGATCAGCGAGAGATCGGAGGCCGCGCCATCCACCTTCTTGCGGTCGGCGACGCCCTCGCCGATGCCCATATTGAGGACCACTTTGGTGATCACGGGCACCTGCATCGGGTTTGCATAGCCGAACTTCTCGATGAGCTGACCGCGAATCTGCTGGTCGAACTGCGTCTTCAGCCGCGACACGTAAGGCACAGCTTGCGCCTTCGCCTTTGGTTTTTCAGCCGTCTGCGTATCAGCCATCGATTTCTACCCCGGAACGCTTGGCAACGCGCACCTTGCGGCGCTCTTCGCCCTCGCCCACGAATTTGAATCCAACCCGGGTCGGCTTGCCGTCCTTGGGATCGGCAAGCGCCAGGTTCGACAGATGAATTGGGCCTTCCTTGGTGATGATGCCGCCTTCCTGCTGCGCGGTCTGACGCTGGTGGCGTTTGACCATGTTGACGCCGCGCACCAGCGCGCGCGCCTCGGCGGGACGCACCTCAACAACCTCGCCGCTGCGGCCTTTGTCGCGGCCGGTGAGCACGATCACCTTGTCGCCCTTGCGGATTTTCGCGGCCATCACAGCACCTCCGGCGCGAGCGAGATGATCTTCATGTGGTTCTTGGCGCGCAGTTCGCGCGGCACCGGCCCGAAGATGCGGGTGCCGACCGGCTCCGACTGTGCGTTGATCAACACGGCCGCGTTGCGGTCGAAGCGGATGACCGAGCCATCGGCGCGCTTGATGTCCTTGGCGAGGCGCACGACCACGGCCTTCATCACGTCGCCCTTTTTCACGCGGCCGCGCGGGATCGCCTCCTTCACCGAGACGACGATGACGTCGCCGATGGTGGCGTATTTGCGCTTGGAACCGCCCAGCACCTTGATGCACATGACGCGGCGCGCGCCGGAATTGTCCGCCACGTCGAGGTTGGTTTGCATCTGAATCATGATGCGGTTCTCACTGTCTTGTTCGTCGAATTCACTAGACGGCTACTTTCTTTTCGCCGCGAACCACTTCCCAGCACTTGAGCTTGGACAGCGGGCGGCGCTCTTCGATCCACACCTGGTCGCCGATGCCGAACTCGTTCTTGGCGTCGTGGGCGTGATACTTCTTGGACCGGCGGATGGTCTTTCTCATCGTCGGATGCGTGAACCGGCGCTCAACGCGCACGACCACGGTCTTGTCCTGCTTGTTGCTGACAACCACGCCATACAGCGTTCGCTTCGGCATCTTGAGACCCCTATTCCTTCGACTTCGCCACAGCGCGCGCCTTGGCGCGCGGCTTCGCGGCAGCTTTCGGTTTGGCTGATCTGGTTTTCTTGGCGGCCGCGCCGGTATCCGCCGTTGGCTCGGACGTGCCGGTGCGCTTCAACGAACCAATGGTCTTCAGCCGCGCGATGTCGCGGCGGATGACGCGAACGCGCGCGGTGTTCTCGAGCTGGCCGGTGGCGCGCTGGAAGCGAAGGTTGAACTGCTCCTTCTTCAGCTTGAGCACCTCGTCGTCGATCTGGTCGATCGTCATCGCTCTGACATCTGCGGTTTTCATGGTCGGTTACTCCGCGATGCGCTCGATGAAACGGGTCTTAACCGGCAGCTTGGCGGCGGCGAGCGCCAGCGCTTCTTTGGCGACGCCGATCGGAATGCCGTCGACCTCGAAAAGAATCTTGCCGGGCTTGACGCGGCAAACCCAGAATTCCGGCGTGCCCTTGCCTTTGCCCATGCGCACTTCGATCGGCTTCTTCGACACCGGCACGTCCGGGTAGACTCGGATCCAGACGCGGCCGGCGCGCTTCATGAAGCGCGTGAGCGCGCGGCGGGCGGCTTCGATCTGGCGCGCGGTGACGCGATCGGGCTCCAGCGCCTTGAGGCCGTACTGGCCGAACGCGAGCGTGGCGCCGCTCGAGGCCACGCCATGGATGCGGCCTTTGAACGCCTTGCGGAACTTGGTGCGCTTTGGTTGCAGCATGACTTCTTACTCTCTGTCCCCTCAGGCCGCGGATTCGCGGCGAGGACGGCCTTGATCGCCCTCGGCCATCTTCTTGTCCTGCGCCATCGGATCGTGCTCGAGGATCTCGCCCTTGAAGATCCAGACTTTTACGCCGCAGGTGCCGTAGGTGGTGAAAGCGGTGGCGACGCCGTAATCGACGTCGGCGCGCAGCGTGTGCAACGGCACGCGGCCTTCGCGGTACCACTCCATGCGCGCGATTTCGGCGCCGCCGAGACGGCCCGAGCAGTTGATGCGGATGCCCTCGGCGCCCAGGCGCATGGCCGACTGCACCGCGCGCTTCATGGCGCGGCGGAAGGCGACGCGGCGCTCGAGCTGCTGCGAGATCGATTCGGCAACGAGTTGGGCGTCGAGTTCGGGCTTGCGGATCTCGACGATGTTGATGACCACGTCGCTGTCGGTGAGCTTGGCGACCGAGCGGCGCAACTTCTCGATGTCGGCGCCCTTCTTGCCGATGACCACGCCCGGCCGCGCCGAGTGGATGGTGACGCGACACTTCTTGTGCGGGCGCTCGATCACGATGTGCGACACCGCCGCCTGCTTGAGCTGCTTCATCAGCTCTTCGCGGATCTTGATGTCCTCGTGCAGCAACGTGCCGTACTCGGCTTTGCCGGCGTACCAGCGCGAATCCCAGGTCCGGTTGATGCCGAGCCGAAGCCCGATAGGATTGACCTTTTGACCCACTCTATCTCTCCTTTAAGCCTCGGCTTTCGCCTCGACCTCGCGCACGACGATGGTCAGGTTGGCGAAGGGCTTGAAAATGCGTCCCACCCGGCCGCGGCCGCGCGGGGTAAAGCGCTTGATCACCAGCGCCTTTCCGACATGGGCTTCGGCGACGACGAGATCGTCGACGTCGAGGTCGTGATTGTTTTCGGCGTTGGCGATCGCCGATTCCAGGCACTTGCGCACATCCTTGGCGATGCGCTTGCGCGAAAACTGCAGGTCGGCGAGCGCGCTCGCAACCTTCTTGCCGCGGATCAACTGCGCAACAAGATTGAGCTTCTGCGGAGACACCCGCAGCATGCGGCTGACCGCCTTGGCCTCGTTGTCGGCGAGGTCCCGCCCGCGTGCGCTCTTGCCCATGATCCTGCTCTCTATCCTTATCCTTAGCCTGCCGCCGGCGCGCCGCCAGAGCGCTTCGCCTTGCGATCCGATGTATGGCCGTAGAACATCCGGGTCGGCGCAAACTCGCCGAACTTGTGACCAACCATCTCTTCGGTCACCATCACCGGAATGTGCTTCTGGCCGTTGTAGACGCCGAAATTCAGGCCGACGAACTGCGGCAGAATGGTCGAGCGCCGGCTCCAGATCTTGATCACCTCATGACGTCCCGAGGCGCGCGAGGCTTCAGCCTTGCGCAGCAGGTATCCATCGACAAACGGGCCCTTCCAGACTGAACGCGCCATGATCTATCCTATTTCTGCTTCTTGCGGCTATGCCGGCTGGCCACAATGAATTTCGAGGTGCGCTTGTTCTTGCGCGTCTTCTTGCCCTTGGTCGGGAAGCCCCACGGGGTAACCCAGTGACCGCCGCCATTGGTGCGCCCGCCGTGCGGATGATCGACCGGGTTCATGGTGATGCCGCGGTTGTGCGGCATGCGGCCCTTCCAGCGGCTGCGGCCGGCCTTGGCGACCACGGTATTCATGTTGTCCGGGTTCGACACGGCGCCGATGCTCGCCATGCAACGGCCATGCACCAGGCGCTGCTCGGCGGAATTCAGCCGCAGGATGACGTAATCCTGATCGCGGCCGACGATCTGCGCGTAGGAACCGGCCGAGCGCGCGATCTGCCCGCCCTTACCGATCTTCAGCTCGATATTGTGCACGATGGTCCCGACCGGAATGTTGCCGATCGGCATGGCATTACCCGGCTTCACGTCGGCTTGTTCGGCGGCGATCACGGTGTCACCGGGCGACAAGCGCTGCGGCGCCAGAATGTAAGCGAGCTCACCGTCCTGGTATTTGATGAGCGCGATGAAGCCCGTACGGTTCGGATCGTATTCCAGCCGCTCGACGTTCGCTGGCACGTCGAATTTGGAGCGGCGCTTGAAATCGATCTTGCGATAGGCCTGCTTGTGGCCACCGCCGCGGAAACGCGAGGTGATGCGGCCGTGATTGTTGCGCCCGCCGCTCGAGCTTTGGCCTTCGGTCAACGATTTGACCGGCGGCCCCTTGTAAAGACCGGAGCGGTCGATATTGACGAGCTGACGCTGGCCCGGCGTGGTCGGATTGTATTTTTTCAGTGCCATCGGACCGGTTCCCTACAATCCCGTCGTCACGTCGATGCGGTGACCTTCTTCCAGCGTCACGATCGCGCGCTTCACGTCGGACTGTTGCCCGACCTTGTTCTTGAACGTTTTGATCTTGCCGCCGCGTATCAGCGTGTTGACGCTCTTGACCTTGACGTCGAACAGCTTCTCGATCGCGTCCTTGATCTGCGGCTTGGTGGCGTCCTTGCGCACCTTGAACATGACCTTGTTGTGCTCGGATGCCATGGTCGCCTTCTCGGTGATCACCGGGGCGATGATGACATCGTAATGGCGCGGATCGCTGGTGCTCATTTGAAGCGCGCCTCCAGCGCATCGAGCGCGGCTTTGGTCAGTACCAAAGTCTTGCGCCGCATGATGTCGTAGACGTTGATGCCCTGCACCGGCAGCACGTCAATGTTCGGGATGTTGCGCGCGGCACGGCCGAAGGCCACGTCAACCTCGGCGCCGTCGATAATCAGCGCGTTCGCAAGACCGAGCTTGCCGAATTGCTTGGCGAGCGCGCCGGTCTTCGGCTCTTTCATTGCGGCCTTGTCGAGCACGACGATGCCGCCGTCCTTGGCCTTCGCGGACAAGGCATGCTTGAGCGCGAGCGCGCGTACCTTCTTCGGCAGCTCAATGGCGTGACTGCGCACCACCGGCCCGAAGGCACGACCGCCGCCGCGAAACTGCGGAGCGCTCTGAGCGCCGTGGCGGGCGCCGCCGGTACCCTTCTGCGCATGCATCTTCTTGCCGGTGCGGTTGATCTCGCCACGCAGCTTGGTCTTGTGGGTGCCGCGCTGGCGCTTGGCGAGCTGCCAGTTGACGCAGCGCTGCACGATGTCGGCGCGCGGCTCGAGGCCGAAAATGGCGTCGGACAGATTGACCGAGCCAGCCTCTTTGCCTTCGAGGGTGGTGATCTTCAGTTCCATCTCACGCGCCCTCCTTCTCGGCGGGTGCGGTTTCCGGCGCCGGCGCTTCGGCTGCGGTTTGGGCAGGCGCCGCGTCGGCCGCAGCTTCGGCGGGTGGCGCTTCCTCGCTGCCCAGACGGAATTTGCCGGGCTTGGGCACATCCTTGGGCAGCGCTTTCTTCACCGCGTCGCGCACGGTGATCCAGCCACCTTTGGCGCCCGGGACTGCACCCTCGACCAGGATAAGGCCGCGCTCGACGTCGGTCAGCACAACCTTGAGATTGAGCGTGGTCACCCGCTCGCTGCCGAGATGACCGGGCATCTTCTTGTTCTTGAAAGTCTTGCCGGGATCCTGGCGGCCACCGGTCGAACCGATCGAGCGGTGCGAGATCGACACGCCGTGCGAGGCGCGCAAGCCGCCGAAATTCCAACGCTTCATGCCGCCGGCAAAGCCCTTGCCGATCGATGTGCCACAGACGTCGACGAACTGGCCGGGTATGAAATGATCGGCGGTGATCTCGGCGCCGACCGGGATCAACGCGTCTTCGCTGACGCGGAACTCGGCGAGCTTTCGCTTGGGCTCGACCTTGGCCTTGGCGAAATAGCCGCGGTCGGCCTTGATCATGTTGTTGGTACGGCGCTCGCCCGAGCCGAGCTGGAGCGCGACGTAGCCATTCTTGTCCTTGGTGCGATGGGCAATCACCTGGCACTGCGCCAGGCGCAGCACCGTCACCGGCACGTGTTCACCGGCCTCGGTGAACACCCGGGTCATCCCCATCTTCTGCGCGACTACTCCCGAACGCATCTTTCGTCCCCGCGCGGCCTTTACAGTTTGATCTCGACGTCGACGCCGGCGGCGAGGTCGAGCTTCATCAGCGCGTCCACCGTTTGCGGCGTCGGATCGACGATGTCCAAGAGGCGCTTGTGCGTGCGCATCTCGAACTGTTCGCGGCTCTTCTTGTCGATGTGCGGCGAACGGTTCACCGTGAATTTCTCGATGCGCGTCGGCAGCGGGATCGGTCCACGGACCTGAGCGCCAGTGCGCTTGGCCGTCGCTACGATCTCACGCGTCGACGCATCGAGGATGCGGTGATCGAACGCCTTGAGCCGGATCCGGATATTCTGGCCGTTCATCTGATTTTCTTTCGTCAGACGTTGATGGCCGGGCGTGAGCCCGGCCAAGACGCCTCGTTCAGCCTTACTCGATGATGCTCGCCACCACGCCGGCGCCGACGGTGCGGCCGCCCTCGCGAATGGCGAAGCGCAGTTTCTCTTCCATGGCGATCGGCACGATCAGGTGCACTTCCATCGCCACGTTGTCACCCGGCATCACCATCTCGGTGCCCTGCGGCAGGTGCACCACGCCGGTCACATCTGTGGTGCGGAAGTAGAACTGCGGGCGGTAGTTGGTGAAGAACGGGGTGTGACGGCCGCCCTCTTCCTTCGTCAGGATGTAAGCTTCCGCCTTGAACTTGGTGTGAGGCTTGACCGAGCCCGGCTTGCACAGCACCTGGCCGCGCTCGACTTCCTCGCGCTTGGTGCCACGCAGCAGCGCGCCGATATTATCGCCGGCCTCGCCCTGATCGAGCAGCTTACGGAACATCTCGACGCCGGTGACGGTGGTCTTGATGGTCGGCTTGATGCCGACGATTTCGACTTCCTCGCCGACCTTGATGATGCCGCGCTCGACGCGGCCGGTCACGACGGTGCCACGACCGGAGATCGAGAACACGTCTTCCACCGGCATCAGGAACGGCTGATCCTTCGGACGCTCCGGCTGCGGGATATATTCGTCAACACTCTTCATCAGCTCGAGGATGGCTTCCTTGCCAAGCTTCGGGTCCTTGTCTTCGAGCGCCATCAGCGCCGAACCTTTGACGATCGGGATCTTGTCGCCCGGGAAATTGTACTTCGACAGCAGCTCACGGACTTCAAGCTCGACCAGCTCAAGCAGCTCCGGATCGTCGACCATGTCGCACTTGTTGAGGAACACGACGATCGCCGGCACGCCGACCTGGCGGGCGAGCAGGATGTGCTCGCGGGTCTGCGGCATCGGGCCGTCGGCGGCCGACACGACAAGGATGGCGCCGTCCATCTGCGCGGCGCCGGTGATCATGTTCTTCACGTAGTCGGCGTGGCCGGGGCAGTCGACGTGCGCGTAGTGGCGGTTCGCCGTCTCGTATTCGACGTGCGCGGTCGAAATGGTAATGCCGCGCGCCTTCTCTTCCGGCGCCTTGTCGATCTGGTCATAGGCGGTGAATGTCGCGCCGCCGGTCTCTGCAAGCACCTTGGTGATGGCCGCGGTCAGCGTCGTCTTGCCGTGGTCGACGTGCCCGATCGTCCCGATATTGCAATGGGGTTTGCTGCGGTTGAATTTCTCTTTAGCCATGGGACTCTCCGTTCAGACCCTTTTTCAAGTTTCGTTCGCGGGTCACGCGAATTTCTTCTGCACTTCGGCCGACACGTTCGCGGGCAACTCCGCATAGTGATCGAACTGCATGGTGAATGTGGCGCGGCCCTGAGACATGGACCGCAAATTGTTGACGTAGCCGAACATGTTCATGAGCGGCACCATCGCATTGATCACGTTGGCATTGCCGCGCATGTCCTGGCCCTGGATCTGCCCGCGCCGCGAATTGAGGTCGCCGATGACGGAACCGGTGTAATCCTCCGGCGTCACCACCTCGACCTTCATGATCGGCTCGAGCAGGACCGACTTGCCCTTCTGCAGCGCTTCGCGCAGCGCCGCGCGCGCGGCGATTTCGAAGGCGAGCGCCGAGGAGTCGACGTCGTGGTGTTTGCCATCAACCAGCGAGACCTTGATATCAACGACCGGGAAGCCGGCGAGCACGCCTGCTCCCAGAACCGACTCCAGGCCCTTCTCGACGCCCGGGATGAACTCCTTCGGCACCGAGCCGCCGACGATCTCGTTCTCGAACTCGAACGGGGTTCCGGGAGGCGTCGGCTCGGCGACGATCTTGACGCGCGCGAACTGGCCGGTACCGCCGGTCTGCTTCTTGTGGGTGTAATCAACCTCGGCTGCCTGGGTGATCTTCTCACGGAAGGCCACCTGCGGCGCGCCGATATTGGCGTCGACCTTGTAGGTGCGCTTCAAGATGTCGACTTTGATGTCGAGATGCAGTTCGCCCATGCCCTTGAGGATGGTCTGGCCGCTCTCCTGGTCGGTGGAAACGCGGAAGGAGGGATCCTCCGCGGCGAGCTTGGCAAGCGCCACGCCGAGCTTCTCCTGGTCCGCCTTCGACTTCGGCTCGATGGCGATCTCGATAACCGGCTCGGGGAATTCCATCTTCTCCAGGATCACCGGCATCTTGGCGTCGCACAGCGTATCGCCGGTGCGCACTTCCTTGAGGCCCGCCAGCGCAACGATGTCGCCGGCAAAGGCTTCCTTGACGTCCTCGCGGTCGTTGGCGTGCATCAGCAACATGCGGCCGATGCGCTCCTTGCGCTCCTTGGTCGAATTGATCACGCCAGTGCCGCTTTGCAGCGTGCCGGAATAAATGCGGCAGAAGGTGATGGTGCCAACGAAGGGATCGTCCATGATCTTGAAGGCGAGCAACGCCATCGGTGCGTCATCCTTGGGCTCACGAATGACGTCTTCGTCGTTGTCGGGGTTGATGCCGTGGATCGGCGGCACGTCGAGCGGCGACGGCAGATAGTCGACCACCGCGTCGAGCAGCGACTGCACGCCCTTGTTCTTGAAGGCGGAGCCACACAGCACCGGGAAGAACACACCGCCAATTACCGCCTTGCGGATCAGTCGGCGCAGCGTCGCCTCGTCGGGCTCATTGCCATCGAGATAGGCGGTCATGGCGTCGTCGTCGAGCTCGACGGCGGCCTCGATCATCTTCTCACGGTATTCCTTGGCCTGCGCGAGCAGGTCTTCCGGAATGTCAGTGTCCTCAAACTTGGCGCCAAGCAATTCGTCATCCCAAATCCGCGCCTTCATGCGCACGAGATCGATCAAACCCTTGAAGTTGCTTTCGGCGCCGATCGGAAGCTGGATCGCGACCGGTTTGGCGCCGAGGCGGGTCTTGATGTCTTCCATGCACTTGAAGTAGTCGGCGCCGATCTTGTCCATCTTGTTGGCGAAGACAATGCGCGGCACGCGGTATTTGTCACCTTGGCGCCAGACCGTCTCGGTCTGCGGCTCCACGCCCTGGTTCGAATCGAGCACGACGACGGCGCCGTCGAGCACGCGCAACGAACGCTCGACTTCAATGGTGAAGTCGACGTGGCCGGGGGTGTCGATGATGTTCAACCGCTTGTCGTTCCAGAACGCGGTGGTCGCGGCCGACGTAATGGTGATGCCGCGCTCCTGCTCCTGCTCCATCCAGTCCATCGTCGCGGCGCCTTCGTGCACCTCGCCGATCTTGTGGCTCTTGCCGGTGTAATAAAGGATCCGCTCCGTCGTCGTCGTCTTTCCGGCATCGATGTGCGCCATGATGCCGAAGTTGCGGTAGTCCTCGATTGCGTGCCTACGTGGCATAGGGAAATGTCCTTGGATGTGATCGCCGCTGTCACCAGCGATAATGCGAGAAGGCGCGGTTTGCTTCCGCCATTTTGTGAGTGTCTTCCCGCTTTTTGACGGCGTTTCCCCGGTTGTTGGACGCGTCGAGCAGCTCGGCCGACAGCCGCTCGGTCATTGTTTTTTCGTTGCGGTCACGCGCGGCCGAGATGATCCAGCGGATGCCCAGCGCCTGACGGCGCGAAGTGCGCACTTCCACCGGCACCTGATAGGTGGCGCCGCCGACGCGGCGCGAGCGAACCTCGATCGACGGCATGACGTTGTCGAGCGCCTGCTGAAATACGCTGATCGGATTCTGCTTGGTCTTCGTCTCGATCGTCTCCAACGCACCGTAGACGATGCCTTCGGCGACCGACTTTTTGCCATCGTACATGATAGCGTTCATGAACTTGGAAACGACAATGTTACCGAACTTCGGGTCCGGGATGATCTCGCGCTTTTCTGCGGCGTGACGGCGGGACATGGACGCTGATCCTTATTTCGGGCGCTTGGCGCCGTATTTGGAACGGCGCTGCTTGCGGTTTTTTACGCCTTGGGTATCGAGCACACCGCGCAGGATGTGGTAGCGCACGCCCGGCAGGTCCTTCACGCGGCCGCCGCGGATCATCACCACCGAGTGCTCCTGCAGGTTATGGCCCTCGCCCGGGATGTAGCCGATCACTTCGAAGCCGTTGGTCAGGCGCACCTTGGCGACCTTGCGCAGCGCCGAGTTCGGCTTCTTCGGCGTCGTCGTATAAACGCGCGTGCACACGCCGCGCTTCTGCGGGGACGCCTGCAAGGCTGGCACCTTGTTGCGCGCCTTCAGCGGCTGGCGCGGCTTGGCAATCAGTTGGTTGACCGTCGGCATGTCTCGCCTTCGCTTCGCTCTCGCTTGGGCACAAGCGCCCGAATTCGTATGCGGGCTCGCGCCCGCTGACTGGTTGAGGACCCGCGCAACCGCGGACCTTCATCGTTGATGGGCATAACGCCCCGGCATGTCTTACGCGGACAGCATCCGCGCGCGTTGCTTTGCGCGCAGAACCCCACGCGCAAAACGAAATCGCGCCATCCGCCTGACGTTGCGGGGGCGCTTTTCCGTTCGGACGACCCCGGCGCAAATGCACCAAGGCCGGTCGCTTCACTTGCCTGACAGTGGCTGTCAGCGGCAGCGTTTGAGCTTCATTCGTCGAGGCGTGGTGCCGGCCGAACCTAAGAAAACTTAGCGCTTTCAGAGAGTTAGCCGGTAGGCCGTTCCGAGCAAGCGAAGCTCACCGCCTGCCGTAAAGTGGTGGGTATGTATCGGCGGGATTCAGCTAAGTCAAGGGAGAAAGGGCCGAAAAACCGCTATTTCTGGGCCTGTCCTGTTGCCGCCGACGGCTAGCTTTCGCCGGGCACGCCCCACTTCTTCAGTGCGCAGCTCTGGACGAGCCGCGCAGCCCGGTCTCGGCAATAATCTTCGCGATCGCCCCAAGCTGCAGCGGCTTGGTCAGCGGGGGCCGGGCGGTCAGGCCGTAGCGCACGGCGACGCGTTGGATTGCGTCGATTAGGCGCGGCTGGCCACTGACCAATTGCACGGTGCCGGAGTAGTGCCGTTCGTTCAGACCCTTGATCACGTCGATGGCATCCGACTCCTTGAGCACGATGCCGAGGAAAATGATCTTCGGCGGATGCTGATCGAACGCGGCGAGTGCCTGCTTGGCGTTGTCAAACCCGGCAACCGCCAGACCGAGGTCCTCGAGAGCGCGCGAAACCGCTACGCGAACGCTCGTCGCGTCTTCGATCACGAAAGCGTCTGGCCGATTTGAATTTCCCATGCACCCGCACCGTTCTTTTTCGATTGCACACCGGCACAACGTATTCAGCCGCGCTCGTGCCCATTGCGCCGACCCGGTCCCGCCCGTATTTTGCCCGCTTGGTTAAAACTTAATCGGTGATGTTCCGGGCGCCCGATTCCGGTGCCGCTGCAACCGACGTCAATAAAAAGGCCGCCCAGATGGGCGGCCTTCTTTTCGTTTCGTTGTCAGTGACGGAACTTATTCGGCCGCCGGTAATGCCGGGGCTTCCGCGGCCTCTGCAGCGGCCGCGGCTTTCGCCGCGTCCTTCTCGCGTTCCTCCAGGATGAGCGCGTCGCGCTTGGTGGCGACCTCGCGCAAACCGTTCATCGTGGCGCCGGTGCCGGCCGGGATCAGGCGGCCGACAATGACGTTTTCCTTGAGCCCGTCGAGCGTATCGGCCTTGCCGTTGACGGCCGCCTCGGTGAGTACGCGCGTGGTCTCCTGGAAGGAGGCCGCCGAGATGAAGGAGCGGGTCTGCAGGCTCGCCTTGGTGATGCCGAGCAGAACGGGATGGCCCGACGCCGGTTTCTTGCCTTCGGCTTCCGCCCTCACGTTGATCTCGTCCATCTCGGTCCGGTCGAGTTGCTCGCCCTGCAGGAGCTCGGTCTCGCCGACATCGTCGATCTCGACTTTTTGCAGCATCTGGCGAACGATCACCTCGATGTGCTTGTCGTTGATGTTGACGCCTTGCAGGCGATAGACCTCCTGGATCTCGTTGACCAGATAGGCCGCAAGCTCCTCGACGCCCTTGATGGCGAGAATGTCGTGCGGGGCGGGATTGCCCTCGACGATGTAATCGCCCTGCTCGATGTCGTCGCCATCCTGCAGATGGATATGCTTGCCCTTCGGGATCAGGTACTCCGTCGGCTCGTCGGTCTTGTTCGACGGCTCGATGGTGATACGGCGCTTGTTCTTGTAGTCCTTGCCGAATCGCACGGTGCCGCTGATCTCGGCGATGATCGCCGCATCCTTCGGCTTGCGCGCCTCGAACAGTTCCGCCACCCGCGGCAGACCGCCGGTGATGTCGCGCGTCTTGGCGCTTTCGGTCGGAATACGCGCGATGACGTCGCCCGCCTTCACCTGGGAACCCGGATCGACCGAAATGATCGCGTCGACCGCGAGCAGGTAGCGTGCGTCGCCGCCGCGGGCGAGCTTGAGGATCTTGCCGCCCGACTTGATCACGATGGCCGGACGCAGGTCCTGCTGGTTGCGGGACGAGCCCGTGCGCCAGTCGATGACCACGCGCTTGGCAATACCGGTCGACTCGTCGAGTTGCTCCGACATCGACAACCCGTCGACCATGTCCTCGAAGTCGGTGGAGCCCTCGACCTCGGTCAGGATCGGCCGGGTGTAGGGATCCCACTCGGCCATGCGCTGGCCGCGCTTGATCTGTTCACCATCCTCGACCCGCAGCCGCGCGCCATAGGGCACGCGGTGATGCGCGCGTTCGGTGCCGTCCGGATCGAGCACCGCGATGACCATGTTGCGCACCATGACTACGACGTGACCGTCGGAGTTCTTGGCGATGCCCTTGGACTTGAATTTGATCTTGCCGTCGAAGTTCGACTCGATGAACGACTGCTCGGAGATCTGCGCCGCGCCGCCGATGTGGAACGTGCGCATGGTGAGCTGAGTGCCCGGCTCGCCGATCGATTGGGCCGCGATCACGCCGACCGCTTCGCCCATATTGACTGGAGTACCGCGGGCCAGATCGCGCCCGTAGCACGCGCCGCAGACGCCGCTCTTGGTCTCGCAGGTGAGCACCGAGCGGATCTTCACCTCCTGCACGCCGGAGTTCGCAATCAGATCGACTTCCGGCTCGCCCAGCAGGGTCCCGCCCTTGACCAGCACTTTGGTGCCGGCTGGATCCTTGATGTCTTCCGCCGTGGTGCGGCCAAGGATGCGGGAGGCAAGCGAAGCCACCACGGTGCCGGCGTCGATGATCGCCCGCACCTTGATGCCGTTCGTGGTGTCGCAGTCGTACTCGGTGATGATGCAGTCCTGCGCCACGTCGACCAGACGCCGCGTCAGGTAGCCCGAGTTCGCCGTCTTCAAGGCGGTGTCGGCGAGACCCTTGCGGGCGCCGTGCGTGGAGTTGAAGTACTCCATCACCGACAGCCCCTCCTTGAAGTTGGAGATGATCGGGCTCTCGATGATCTCGCCCGAGGGCTTGGCCATCAGGCCGCGCATGCCGGCGAGCTGGCGCATCTGCGCGGGCGAACCGCGCGCGCCGGAATGCGCCATCATGTAGATCGAGTTGACCTGCTGCTCGACACCCTTGTCGTCGCGCTTGGAGGCCGAAATTTCCTTCATCATGGCCTCGGCGATGGTCTCGGTGCACTTCGACCAGGCGTCGACCACCTTGTTGTACTTCTCGCCTTGCGTGATGAGGCCGTCGTTGTACTGCTGCTCGAACTCCTTGGCGAGCGTGCGGGTTTCCTCGACGGTCTTCCACTTCGAAGACGGCACCACCATGTCGTCCTTGCCGAACGAAATGCCAGCCTTGAAGGCGTGGTAGAAGCCGAGCGCCATGATGCGGTCGCAAAAGATGACCGTCTCCTTCTGACCGCAGTGACGGTAGACGGTATCGATCATGTTTGAGATCTCGCGCTTCGTCATCAGCTTGTTGACGACGTCGAACGGGGTCTTGGAGTTCTTCGGCAACACGTTGCCGAGCACGACGCGGCCGGGCGTGGTTTCGTACCACTTGCGCACCATCTCGCCCTTCTCGTCGAGGCCCTCCCAGCGATACTTGATCTTGGTGTGCAGCGTGATCGCCTTCACCGCCAAAGCGTGATCGATCTCGGCCAAGTCGCCGAAGATCTTGTCCTGACCGACCTCGCCGTCGCGCAGAGTCGAGAGGTAATAGAGTCCGAGCACGATGTCCTGCGACGGCACGATGATCGGCGAACCGTTGGCCGGGTGCAGGATGTTGTTCGTGCTCATCATCAAGACCCGCGCTTCCAGCTGCGCTTCGAGCGACAGCGGAACATGCACGGCCATCTGGTCGCCGTCGAAGTCGGCGTTGAAGGCCGCGCAGACGAGCGGATGCAACTGGATCGCCTTACCCTCGATCAGCACCGGCTCGAAGGCCTGGATGCCGAGGCGATGCAAGGTCGGCGCGCGGTTCAAGAGCACCGGATGCTCGCGGATCACCTCGTCGAGGATGTCCCAAACTTCCGGCTTTTCCTTCTCGACCAGCTTTTTGGCCTGCTTCACGGTGGTCGACAGGCCCTTGGCGTCGAGCCGCGAATAGATGAACGGCTTGAACAATTCGAGCGCCATCTTCTTGGGCAGGCCGCACTGGTGCAGCTTCAATTCGGGGCCGACAACGATCACCGAGCGGCCGGAATAGTCGACGCGCTTGCCGAGCAGGTTCTGCCGGAAGCGGCCCTGCTTGCCTTTCAGCATGTCGGCGAGCGATTTCAACGGACGCTTGTTGGCGCCGGTGATGACCCGGCCGCGGCGGCCGTTGTCGAACAGCGCATCGACCGCTTCCTGCAGCATGCGCTTTTCGTTGCGGATGATGATGTCCGGCGCGCGCAGTTCGATCAGCCGCTTCAGACGATTGTTGCGGTTGATGACGCGGCGATAGAGATCGTTGAGATCGGACGTGGCGAAGCGCCCGCCGTCGAGCGGCACCAGCGGCCGCAGATCGGGCGGTATCACCGGCACCACAGTCAGGATCATCCATTCCGGCTTGTTGCCGGAAACGAGGAACGCCTCGATCAGCTTCAGCCGCTTGGCGTACTTCTTTTTCTTGATCTCGCTGTCGGTTTCACCCAGATCGACGCGCAAATCGGTATGCAACTTCTCGAGATCGATGGCCTTGAGCATCTCGCGGATCGCTTCCGCGCCAATGAGCGCGGTGAACGAGTCGGAGCCAAACTCTTCCTGCGCCTTCAGATACTCGTCCTCGGACAGCAACTGGCGGTCCTTGAGCGGGGTAAGACCCGGCTCGAGCACGACATAGTATTCGAAGTAAAGGATGCGCTCGAGATCCTTCAGCGTCATGTCGAGCAAGAGGCCGATGCGGCTCGGCAGCGACTTCAGGAACCAGATGTGCGCAACGGGCGCGGCCAATTCGATATGGCCCATGCGCTCGCGCCGAACGCGGGACAACGTAACCTCGACCGAGCACTTCTCGCAGATAATGCCCTTGTACTTCATGCGCTTGTACTTGCCGCACAAGCATTCGTAGTCCTTGATCGGCCCGAAGATGCGCGCGCAGAACAGGCCGTCGCGCTCGGGCTTGAAGGTGCGGTAGTTGATGGTCTCCGGCTTTTTGATCTCGCCGTATGACCATGACAGAATCTTCTCAGGACTCGCGATCGAAATCCGGATCTGGTCGAAGACCTGAGCCGGCGCCGTCGGGCTGAAGAGATTCATGATTTCTTGGTTCATCGCATTCTCCGCTTGCCGACCATTGTCGGCCGCTGTCTGTATTCGAATGTCGTTCGGACCACCCGGCGGTCCGGCCTCCCCCGCGGACGGGGGAGGTCAAGTCGTTATTCGGCCGCTTCCTGCGTTTCGCCGCTGCGGCCCTGCTGCCCCTGCTTGGAGTTGTGCAGATCGACGTTGAGGCCGAGCGAGCGCATCTCCTTGACCAGCACGTTGAAGCTTTCCGGAATGCCCGCTTCGAACGTGTCGTCGCCGCGCACGATCGCCTCGTACACCTTGGTACGGCCGGCGACGTCGTCCGACTTCACGGTGAGCATTTCCTGCAACGTGTAGGCGGCGCCATAAGCCTCGAGCGCCCACACTTCCATTTCGCCGAAGCGCTGGCCGCCGAACTGCGCCTTGCCGCCGAGCGGTTGCTGGGTGACCAGCGAATAGGGGCCGATCGAACGGGCGTGGATCTTGTCGTCCACAAGATGATGCAGCTTGAGCATGTAGATGTAGCCAACGGTAACCTTGCGGTCGAAGACTTCGCCGGTACGCCCGTCGAACACGCTGACCTGGCCGGAATGGTCGAGGCCTGCGAGATCGAGCATCTGCTCGATGTCCTTTTCCTTGGCGCCGTCGAACACCGGCGTCGCAATCGGCACGCCGTGACGCAGGTTGCCGCCGAGCTCGACCAGTTCATCCTCGTTCAAGGACTTGATGGTCGCCTCGTCGCCGTAGACCTTGCGCAGAATGTCTTTCAGCGGCCGTACGTCCTTCTTGGCGTTGTAGGCTTGCACCGCCTCTCCGATCTTGAGACCGAGGCCGGCACAGGCCCAGCCGAGATGGGTTTCGAGGATCTGGCCGACGTTCATGCGGCTCGGTACGCCGAGCGGATTGAGCACGATGTCGACCTGCGTGCCGTCCTCGAGGAACGGCATGTCCTCGACCGGCACGATCTTCGACACCACACCCTTGTTACCGTGGCGTCCGGCCATCTTGTCGCCGGGCTGGATTTTGCGCTTCACCGCGACGAAGACCTTGACCATCTTCATCACGCCGGGCGGCAATTCGTCGCCGCGCTGCAGCTTCTCGACCTTGTCAAGGAAGCGCTGTTCAAGAAGCTTCTTCGATTCGTCGTACTGCTTCCGGATCGCCTCGATCTCGGCCATCAGCTTGTCGTTGGGCGAGGCAAACTGCCACCACTGCGAACGTGGATACTCATCCAGCACCGCACGGGTGATCTTTGAGTCCTTCTTGAAGCCCTTCGGGCCCGCAATGCCCTGACGGCCCTCGAGCAACTCGGCCAAACGGCCGTAGACGTTGCGGTCGAGTATCGCCTGCTCGTCGTCGCGGTCCTTGGCGAGACGTTCGATCTCTTCACGTTCGATCGCGAGCGCGCGCTCGTCCTTCTCGACGCCGTGCCGGTTGAACACGCGCACCTCGACGACGGTGCCCTGCACGCCCGGCGGCACACGCAACGAGGTGTCGCGCACGTCGGACGCCTTCTCGCCGAAGATGGCGCGCAGAAGCTTTTCTTCCGGCGTCATCGGGCTTTCGCCCTTGGGCGTGATCTTGCCGACCAGGATGTCGCCGGCATGGACTTCGGCGCCGATATAAACGATGCCCGCCTCGTCGAGGTTCTTCAACGCCTCTTCCGAAACGTTCGGGATGTCGCGGGTGATTTCTTCGGGGCCGAGCTTGGTGTCACGCGCCATCACCTCGAATTCCTCGATGTGGATGGAGGTGAACACGTCGTCCTTCACGATCCGTTCCGAAAGCAGGATCGAGTCCTCGAAATTGTAGCCGTTCCACGGCATGAAGGCGACCAGCACGTTGCGGCCGAGCGCGAGCTCGCCGAGATCGGTCGAGGGACCGTCGGCGATGATGTCGGCCTTGTCGACCATGTCGCCTACTTTCACCAGTGGACGCTGGTTGATGCAGGTGTTCTGGTTCGAGCGTTGGTACTTCATAAGCCGGTAGATATCGACGCCCGGCTTGGTCGGGTCGGTCTCGCCGGTGGCGCGCACCACGATACGGGTGGCGTCGACCTGGTCGACGATGCCGGTGCGGCGCGCGGAAATCGAGGCGCCCGAGTCACGGGCCACCACGCCTTCCATGCCGGTGCCGACATAGGGCGCTTCGGCGCGCACCAACGGCACGGCCTGACGCTGCATGTTCGAGCCCATGAGCGCGCGGTTGGCATCGTCGTTTTCCAGGAACGGAATGAGCGCCGCCGCCACCGACACGAGCTGCTTCGGCGACACGTCCATGAAGTCGACCTTGTCACGCGGCACCAGATGCACGTCACCGGCCTGACGGCACACGATCAGGTCTTCGGTGAACTTGCCCTTGGGGTCGAGCGAGGCATTGGCCTGCGCGACCGCGTAACGGCTTTCCTCCATCGCCGAGAGGTACTGCACCTCGTCGGTGACGCGGCCGTCCTTTACACGCCGATATGGCGTTTCCACGAAGCCGTATTTGTTCACGCGCGCATAAGTGGCGAGCGAGTTGATCAGACCGATGTTCGGGCCTTCCGGCGTCTCAATCGGACAGATGCGACCGTAATGCGTCGGATGCACGTCGCGCACCTCGAAGCCGGCGCGCTCGCGGGTCAGACCACCCGGGCCAAGCGCCGACAGGCGCCGCTTATGAGTGATCTCTGACAGCGGATTGGTCTGGTCCATGAACTGCGAGAGTTGCGAAGAGCCGAAGAACTCGCGCACCGCGGCAGCCGCGGGCTTCGCGTTGATCAGGTCTTGCGGCATGACGGTGTCGATGTCGACCGACGACATGCGCTCCTTGATCGCGCGCTCCATGCGCAACAGACCGATACGGTACTGGTTCTCCATCAACTCGCCGACCGAGCGCACACGGCGGTTGCCGAGATGGTCGATATCGTCGATCTCGCCCTTGCCGTCGCGCAGGTCGACCAGCGTCTTGATGACCGAAAGGATGTCATCCTTGCGCAGCACCCGCATGGTGTCAGGCACGTTGAGATCGAGGCGCATGTTCATCTTCACGCGGCCGACCGCGGACAGATCGTAGCGCTCGGAATCGAAGAACAGCGAATGGAACATCGACTCCGCCGTCTCGACGGTCGGCGGCTCGCCCGGGCGCATGACGCGATAGATGTCGAACAGCGCATCTTCGCGCGTCATGTTCTTGTCGACGGTGAGCGTGTTGCGGATGTAGGCGCCGACATTGACGTGGTCGATGTCGAGGATCGGCAGTTCCTTGTAGCCGGCCTCGATCAGCACCTCCAGGTTCTTCTCGGTGATCTCTTCGCCCGCTTCGACGAAGATTTCACCGCTGCGGCCGTCGGCGAGGTCCTCGGCGATGTAATGGCCGATCAGTTCCTCGTCGGCCATGCGCAACGCCTTGAGGCCCTTCTCCTGCAACTGCCGCGCCTGACGCACGGTGATCTTCTTGCCGGCCTCGACCACCACCTTGCCCGTGTCGGCGTCGACCAGATCGTTCACCGCCTTGTAGCCCTTCAAACGATTGGCATCGAAGGGGATGCGCCAGCCGTCTTTCGCGCGCTTGTAGGAGACGTGCTTGTAAAAGGTTGAAAGAATGTGCTCGCTGTCGAGCCCGAGCGCATAGAGCAGCGACGTCACCGGAATCTTGCGGCGACGGTCGATGCGCGCATGGACAATGTCCTTGGCGTCGAATTCGATATCGAGCCAGGAGCCGCGATACGGAATGATGCGGGCGGCGAACAACAGTTTGCCGGACGAGTGCGTCTTGCCTTTGTCGTGATCGAAGAACACGCCGGGCGAACGGTGCATCTGCGAAACGATGACGCGCTCGGTGCCGTTCACGATGAACGTGCCGTTGTTGGTCATGAGCGGAATGTCGCCCATGTAGACATCCTGCTCCTTGATGTCCTTGACCGACTTGGCGCCCGTCTCTTCGTCGATATCGAACACGATCAGCCGCAGCGTCACTTTCAGCGGCGCGGCAAAGGTCATGCCGCGCTGGCGGCATTCGTCGACGTCGTATTTCGGCGGCTCGAATTCGTACTTGACGAATTCAAGCATCGAGGAGCCGGAGAAGTCCGAAATCGGGAACACCGATTTGAACACGGCCTGCAGACCCTCGTCGGGACGACCGCCCTCCGGCTCTTTGACGAGAAGGAATTGGTCGTAAGACGCCTTCTGAACCTCGATGAGGTTCGGCATCTCCGCGACTTCCCTGATTGACCCGAAAAACTTCCTTACGCGCTTGCGACCGGTAAATGTCTGCGCCATCGTTTTTATGTCTCTCTCGATTCGGATTGGCGGCCAGCGCGGGCGCCTCTCCGGACGGTCGCAATCCATCGCGACCATCCGGACAGGCGTCGGGGCTGCCCGTTTCTATGTGATTCGGGACGAGCCCGAACCGCCGCTCACTATTTCGCACCGCCTCGGCGATGGGCTGGCCTGGGAGGTATCCAGCCACCGCGTTCTTTCAACCTGTCCCCCGGGCCACCGGCCCGGGGAAATTCGTCGAAACTCTTGGACCCCCCGGGTCTCGCTAATGCTCGCCCGGGGATTCCATTGAAATAAGCACTGCTTATTTCAACTCAACCTTGGCGCCAGCCTTTTCGAGGGTGGCCTTGACCTTCTCGGCCTCCTCCTTGTTGACGCCTTCCTTGACCGGCTTGGGCGCGCCCTCGACCAGGTCCTTCGCCTCTTTCAGGCCAAGGCCGGTGAGCGCACGCACTTCCTTGATGACCTCGATCTTCTTGTCGCCGGCAGCCGCCAGCACAACGGTGAACTCGGTCTTTTCCTCGGCTGCGGCGGCGCCGCCGCCAGCGGCAGGGCCCGCCGCCACCGCAACAGCAGCAGCAGCAGAAACGCCCCACTTCTCTTCCAGCATTTTCGCCAGATCCGCCGCTTCCAGCACGGTCAGGCTCGACAAATCGTCGACGATCTTCTGCAGGTCAGCCATTTTCAATTCCTATCGGTTCGAACCAGTGAGATTGCTTGTTTCATCAAAGCCGTCAGGCCGCTTCACCCTTGGAGGCATAGGCTTGGACCACGCGCGCCACTTTCGCGGCGGGCGCATTGGTGAGCTGGGCGATCTTGGTCGCCGGAGCCTGGATCAGGCCGACGATCTTGGCGCGCAGTTCATCCAGTGACGGCAGCGAGGCGAGTGCCTTGACGCCGTTGGGATCCAGAGCTGTCTTGCCCATCGCTCCGCCAAGGATGACGAGTTGTTCGTTCACCTTGGCAAAGTCGACGGCCACTTTCGGCGCCGCGACCGGATCGCCCGAATAGGCAATCACGGTCGGACCTTTGAGCAGGTCCGAGATCACGGCAACGTCGGTGTCCTTGAGTGCGATCTTGGCGAGACGGTTCTTCGCGACCTTCACGCGCGCACCCGCCTGCTTCATCTGCTGACGCAGAGTCTGCATTTGGGCGACGCTGAGGCCGGAATAGTGAGCCACCACCACCACGTTCGAGGTCTTGAAGACCTCGGCCAGTTCGGCGATGGACTCCTTCTTTTCCGCTCGATCCACTGCAAGCTCTTTCCGGTTTTGACGGCCCGCTTCGCTTTCAAGCGGCCGCCGGGGGTTGCTACCAGCCGTCCCACCGACGAGCCTCAACGCGAAGCAAGACCTGGGCAGGACGACGCTCGTTAAAAGCCTGCCCCCCGACAGCGGCTCGGCGAGCCGGAGCGGGTTATCCGAGGTTCGAACCAAACCGGCGCGCCGTTTAAGACGCGCAAACTTTGGACTCGCATCCCCGTCTATGCTGGCCCCACTTTCGTTGTCCGGCCCGCTTTACGCGGGTGGACCGGGATTAAGCCTTGGCTTTCGCCTCGGCACCGGCAGTCTTGGACAGGTCGGCCAGTCAAAATCTCTTGCGGGGACAAAATCCCTTGCGGAGATAAACCCCTTGCGGAGATTTGGACCGGTCTTACGCGGCTCGCCAAAAGCGGCATCGGGCTTCCTTCCCCTTCAGATGTCCCGCCGGGATGTCCAAAAGGAATGAAGTCCTCTCACCGTTCGATTTTTGAGACGCGCAAAGGCGTGCCGACAAATGGGCCGGCACGCCCCGATGGCGTGTATTTAGACCTTAACGGTCCGTTTGCCAAGCCCCCTTTCGCGGGCGCGACCCGCGACAGGGAGCCGCTAGTGGGCGGTGGCTCCGGCCGCAAACAGCGTCGGGATATCCACCTTCACGCCCGGACCCATGGTCGAGGAGACCGCGACCCGGTTGATGTAGTGGCCCTTGGCGCCCGGCGGCTTGGCCTTCTGCACGGCATCCGCAAAGGCCATGATGTTCTCGACCAGCTTGTCCTCTGCAAACGAGGCCTTGCCGACGCCGGCCTGCACGATGCCGGCCTTCTCGACGCGGAACTCGACCGCCCCGCCCTTGGCCGCCTTCACCGCGCCGGCAACGTCCATCGAAACGGTGCCGACCTTCGGATTGGGCATCATGCCGCGCGGACCCAGCACCTTACCGAGACGGCCGACCAGCGGCATCATGTCGGGCGTGGCGATGCAGCGGTCGAAGTTGATGTTGCCGTTCTGCACCTGCTCGACCAGGTCCTCGGCGCCCACCACGTCGGCGCCCGCGGCCTTGGCCTCGTCGGCCTTGGCGCCGCGCGCGAACACGCCGACGCGCACGGTGCGGCCGGTGCCGTTCGGCAGATTGACCACGCCGCGCACCATCTGGTCGGCGTGCTTGGGGTCGACGCCGAGATTCATCGCGACCTCGATGGTCTCGTCGAATTTCGCCTTGGCGCGCTCTTTCACGAGCTTTACCGCCTCGGCCAGCGTATAGGCCTTGTTGCGGTCGACGCCTTCACGGATGGCGTTCATGCGTTTGCCTGACATTGTTCTTACTCCGCCACCGTGATGCCCATCGAGCGGGCCGAGCCTTCGATCATCTTCATGGCCGCGTCGATCGAGTCGCAGTTCAGGTCCTTCATCTTCTGCTCGGCGATCTCCTTGACCTGCGCCTTGGTCACCGAACCCGCGAAATCGCGCCCCGGCGCCTTGGAGGCGCTTTGCAGATTGGCCGCCTTCTTCAGAAAGTACGACACCGGCGGCGTCTTCATCTCGAAGGTGAAGGAACGGTCCTGATAGGTCGTGATGACGACCGGGATCGGGACGTTCTTTTCCATCTTCTGGGTCTGCGCGTTGAACGCCTTGCAGAACTCCATGATGTTGAGGCCGCGCTGACCCAGCGCCGGCCCGATCGGGGGCGACGGGTTGGCGGCGCCGGCCGGCACCTGCAGCTTCAAATAGCCTGTGATCTTCTTCGCCATCTCGTTACTCCTGCATAAGGGCTGGCGTGCCAGCCCTTCTGTTTCAGGTCCGTGGTGCGGATCTTGACGGTTGGCGGCCGTCTCACCTCCCACGTCTGCTCTATCGGCCTCATCGGCCGCGGGGGTATTTAGGGGGTTGCGGGGGGCGTGTCCAGCCGGACGTCAGCCTTAGGGGCGTATCCATAAATTTGGCTGAGCGCGATGTCCGCTCTACACATGATTTCGACCCTCGTCAGCGCGAATGTTATGTCCGCCTATGGCCAATTCCAGACATGGCGCGGTTGACCTCACCGCGGCCCCAAATTTACGTTGTTATTCAGTGACAGAATAGAAGAAGGGGCAGACACGATATGCCGATCCGCGGCCTACTGCCGTCACTTGTCTCCATCCTCCTCATCCTCGCCACCGAGCCAGTTCTCGCCGAATGGCACTATTTGGCGCCCGGAGACGGCGACCAGAATGTCCATCGCGCGTTCGCCTTTGCCGAAAAGGGCGACGACCGGCTGGAATTCGCCTGCAACGCCAAGCGGCGCGATCTATTCTATTCCACAGCGCAGACTGTGTCGGAGCCGGACCTCGACAAGCTGAGAAGGGGCAAGCCGACCATCCTCATCCGTCTCGATGGGGTCGGCGTGGTGCCGCTGGACGCCGATAAGGCCTATCAGAAGGGCGGCCGGCTGATCTTTGTCACCGCCGTCACGCCGTCACTCATCAATGATCTCGGCAAGGCGGCCCATCCGGTCGCCGCCGGCATGCAGGCCAATGGCAAAGTCGTCCGGCAGGGCCAGTTCCCGACGGATAGCCTGAAGGCAACGTTGAAAAGCCTGGCCGCCGGCTGCAGATTCTGAGGACAGCGCGGACCATGCCGGAAGGAAATCAGGTAATGCTACTTGCTCGTCTTATGCCGAGCGACCGCAGTACCAAGTGGGCATGTCATATCCCATCATTCCAAACAGCCAGTCGATGGGAAACAGTGATGCCAGAAGTTTCATATGATGCAGAGCGCTGCTCCCGGGGCGTCAGCTGCGTCCCTTCCTGCGGATATTCGCGGAATTGGGAGGAGGTCACTGGATACAAGTGACAGTAACGCTTCGCGACGATCACCTCATATTCTCGACGAATGCGCTGAACGCACTGCATCTGGCGGACCCTTCCGATTTCAAGCTTCGCTACGATGAAATCGCCTCGGTCACTCTCGGTCAATTTGGTTTTTTCCTTACAACAGCGGACCTGAAAACGTCCCAGGGTACGGTCCGCTTCCGCTGCCTCTTTTCATCCAACGAAGCACTTGCCACCGCGTTGCGTGAGCGGATGAAAAGCGCATCCACGGCCTCGCTATGATCTCCACGCTTAAATGAAAACCAATCTTAGCAAGAATCTTGTCATGCCCGGCCTTGTGCCGAGAATTCACGCCTTCGAGAAGAAGCAAGACGTGGATGGCCGGGACAAGCCTGGCCATGACGGGCTTTCGCCTATAATTTCTCCACCTGGGGTAATTCCAGCTCCACCGGCGTTGCGCGGCCGAAGAACGACACCGCCACCTTCACGCGCGAACGCGCTTCGTCGACTTCCTCGGCCGTGCCGTTGAATGAGGCGAATGGTCCGTCGGACACGCGCACCTGCTCGCCCACCTCGAAGGACACCGACGGCTTCGGCCGCTCGATGCCTTCCTGCACCTGCTGCAGGATGCGGTCGGCCTCGGCGTCCGAGATCGGCACCGGCTTCTTGTCGGTGCCGAGGAAGCCGGTGACTTTCGGCATGTTCTTGATCAGGCGATAGACGTCGCCGCTGGGCGAATCCGCAAGGATTAGCCGGAGTTCCTTGTCGTCATTTTGGAACCCCCTATAGAATGACCATGGGAAATGACATGGCGATGGTACGACAGGTATGAAATCGAGTTTATACGACGCGGTTCCCTCGGATTTTCCGGTTCGCATCGACATCGGCAAACGTCCGCTGAAATACGAATTGCGGTGTGACGTCGCGGAGCGGGCGATTGTTTCGGTCTACGCCGCTTTCTTTCTCGTGGGCGGAGTCTTGTTCGCATTTGTTATGGGGCTGTTGGGTGCCTTGTTGTTCGTGCAAGGCGATCCGGCCATATGGGTGGGAGCCGGCGCTGCCGCCGTCTATGTCCTGATCGTGGGCGGATGGTGGCTTTGGCCGATGATTCACGATGTCTATCGCATCGTCAAAGTCAGTCTGTCGGAGACCCAAGTCGACGTGAAGGTCCACGATCTGCTGTGGCGCGATTCCTGGTCGCTCCCGATTAAGGATTTCGAAGGCGTCGCGATACTGAACCTTGGCACAAAAAGTGTCGGATTCCACAAGGCGCCCGTCGCGAGCGTGGTGCTCAAGCATCGCGCCCCCAAGCGTTCGGTGCCTTTCATCATCGACGAAGCCAAACGGCTCGGAAAAGGCACCGTCACCCGCAATGCCAACCATCTCGGCCTGCCGGCGCTCGAAGGTATTGGCGATGGATCAGGCGAGGCCGCCTATCCGCCCGGCACGATACTGGTGAACGGCCCGCGTGGACTTAGAGTGCGCCTGCTATTTCTTGGTTTCCTGCTGTTCACGCTCGGCTGCGGCGCGGCTTCGGCCTATCAATATCTGTATACGACGGTCGATCCGGTCTGGCCGATCATGTTTGCGCTCTTCCTGCCGGTCTGCATCGCGATCTACGTCTATGCCGCCCGCTACGTGACCCGCATGACGCGTGAGGATCGCTCGGTCTGGGTGCAAACCGCCGCGTGGTGGTTTGCCACCCATAAGATCGACCCCGCGAGGATCGCGGGCATCGGCTATTCGGAAGGTTACATGTGGACGCCGAAGCAGAGCGTCCACACGCCCTACATGACCATGCGCGTCGATGGTTATAGGCTGCCGTTCATGATCGATATGCAGGCGAAATATGTGAACGAGAATTTATTGAGGTCGTTAAACAATGGTCGGCGCGCCAAACGCTAGCGGAGCGGATTTGACATTCGCTATCCGCGCGCCAGAAGGCTGGCCGCGTCCGATGGTCAAAGCTTCTCCACTTGGGTGAATTCCAGCTCGACCGGCGTTGCGCGGCCGAAGATCGACACCGCCACCTTCACGCGCGAACGCGCTTCGTCGACTTCCTCGACCGTGCCGTTGAACGAGGCGAAGGGCCCGTCGGAGACGCGCACCTGCTCGCCCACTTCGAAGGACACGGAGGGCTTGGGCCGCTCGATGCCTTCCTGCACCTGTTGCAGGATGCGGTCGGCTTCGGCGTCCGAAATCGGCATCGGTTTCTTGTCGGTGCCGAGGAAGCCGGTGACCTTGGGCGTGTTCTTGATCAGGTGATAGACGTCGTCAGTCAGGTCCATCTTCACCAGCACGTAGCCCGGGAAGAACTTGCGCTCCGCCTCGACCTTGCGGCCGCGGCGCACTTCGGTGACCTTTTCCTTGGGCACCATGATCTCTTCGAAATGATCGCCCAAACCGCGCTGCTTGGCCTGCTCGCGGATCGAATCGGCGACCTTGTTCTCGAAGTTCGAATAGGCGTGGACGATGTACCAGCGCTTGGGCTTGGTCGTCGTGGCGGTGGCGATATCGCTCATCTGATTAGCTCATTTGTGCGGTGCGCGTGATCTTGTCCGAAAACCGGTACCCAATTTTCGGGATCATGCGCTAACCCCCGATGCCGAGCACGAAAGTGACGGCAATGCGGATCAGTTGGTCGGCGACGAGAAAAAACACCGAGGCAATCGCCACCATGACGAAGACCATGGCGGTTGTCACCGCGGTCTCCTTGCGCGACGGCCACGTGACTTTGCGGGTTTCTTCCCGCACTTCCTGTATGAACCGGAACGGGCTCACCCGTTTGCGGCGAACCTCCGCCGGCGCTTGATCGCTCATCTATCTATTCGCTCTTTAACATCCCAAGCCCAAAGTCCGGCCCGCCCTGGCAGGAGTGGAGGGACTCGAACCCCCAACCCCCGGTTTTGGAGACCGGTGCTCTAGCCATTGAGCTACACTCCTCCGGAAACGGATGCGGCGAACCTAAAGGTTCGCCGCGCGGATGTCATGCATGATACGGATGGCCAATGCAAGGCCGAAGACACCCGGTTTTTCAACATTTCCGGCCGTCCCGAAGGCCTTGAAGCCCCGCCTCGCCTCATTCCGGGGTGACGCGGCAAAATACCGCCGGCTTATCGTTCCCAGCCCGACTTGCGGCAAGGCACCGTCCGGTGATGGGGTTGCGTCCCGCAATCGCTTGTTCATCATGGCGACAATCTGCCGGCCCGTTGTCGACCTGTCGTCGTTTAGGGTGGAGTATAGGCCAGCCGGATCAATGGGAGCGTCTATTTCATGCTGAATGCATTGTGCCGATCGTACCGAGGTGCCGGGGCAATAACCGGCGTAATGGCTCTCGTTCTCTGGGGCTCGGTTGCCGTGGCGCCGGCCGCAGCCGCGGGCGGCCCCTTTGCCAGCTTCAACGGACAATTTTCAGGCTCCGGCACCATACGCAATGCCGGCAAGACCGAGCGGATTCGCTGCACGGCCAGCTACCGGCCGCAGGGCAGTACAGGGCACGAAATCAATCTTCAGCTTCGCTGCAATAGCGACAGCTACAATTTCAATCTCGGCGGTACCTTCAGGGCCGATGAGGGCAACCACGTTTCAGGCAATTGGACCGAACACACCCGCAATGTCGGCGGCACCGCAATCGGTGTATCGAGCGGCAACCGTTTTCAGTTGCATGTGGAGAGCTCGGCGTTCAGCGCGACAATGTATATAACCAGCCGCGGCAGCCGCCAGTCCGTATCGATCGACGGTCACGGCGGCGGCCAAAACGTCAAAGCCTCGCTCTCGCTGCACCGGCGATGACGGCGTAATAACCCCTGCCCTAAACGCGAGACTGGATCGGCACCATGGAGATCCGCGCGCACTACACGCTTATTGGCGGACTTGTGCTGGCGTTCGCGTTTGCGATGTTCGGCTTTATCTATTGGCTGCAGAACACCAGCGGCCTGGGCGAGGAAAAACTCTATCAGGTTCAGTTTGAGCAGCCCGTCGCCGGCCTCTCGATCGGACAAGGCGTGCTGTTCAACGGTATTCGCGTCGGCGCCATCACCGCACTCAAGCTCGATCCGCAGGATCCGAAGCGCCTGACAGCCACGATTGCGGTTGAGCCGGCGACTCCCGTCCGCGCCGATACGCAAGTCGACGTGACCTATCAGGGCCTGACCGGGGCGCCGGCCATTGCGCTCAAAGGCGGCGCGGCCGATGCGCCGCAGCTTACGACGGAGAATAGTCATCCGGCGGTGATCAAGGCGCCGGAAGGCGTCGGAAAAAATTTGACGGAATCGGCGCGCGAGACTCTGAAAAGTATCGACCAGCTGATCGCCGAGAATTCCAAGCCGATTCATACGGCGATCGAAGGCATCAGCACCTTTGCCGACATGTTGGGTAAAAATTCCAAGCGCGTCGAGGGTCTGATCGGCGGGATCGAGAAGCTGACCGGCGGCGGCAGCGAAGCCAAGCCCGCAATCTACGATCTTTCGGCCGCCACGGATTTTCCGTCTATCACCCAGACCATCAAATCGCATTTGGTCGTGCCGGATCCGCAGACGGTGCTGGTCTACGACACCCAAAAAATTCTCGCCCGCGGCAAGGACGGTATCTTTAGCGACGTCAAAGGCGGACAGTGGGCCGATAACCTGCCGAAGTTGATGCAGGCGCGCATCGTGCAAAGCTTCGAGAACGCCAATCAGTTGGCGAATGTCAGCCGGCCGATGGACCAGCTCGAAGGGGCCAATCGACTCGAACTCGGCATTCGCAGTTTCCAGATGGTGCCGGGGCCGACACCGATGGCGGAAGTCGAATTCTCGGCCAAGCTCATGGACGACAAGGGCGAAGTGCTCGGTGCGCAGTTCTTCAAGGCATCGGCGCCGGCCAAGAGCATCGCGGCCGCCGACGCGGTACCCGCGCTCACCGAGGCTTTCGGCAAGGCGGAGCACGAACTTGTTGTGTGGGCCGTCGGGCTGCTCTGAGCGTCACAGGCGAAGAGAGGCTGGAGCGGGTGAGCGGAATCGAACCGCCGTCATCAGCTTGGAAGGCTGTTGCTCTACCATTGAGCTACACCCGCAAGTGCTTCGTATCACGACAGAATTAGTGATTTCCGTCCTGCTCGCAAGCCCGGCAGGCCGGGGGCAGGATGCACAAGCGGAGTTCTCGTAGAGCAGCTTGCAACCTGCGGCAAGGCCCGTTGGCCGCCTTTGCCCTAACCTTTACCGGTCAACAGTACACGGCCGACGGATTGGGTTGGAGCAAAGACGCGCGCGGTCAGCGAGAATCGGACGCATTCGGCTCAAGCCAACACGCCGCCCTCAAAACCCTAAAAGCAGCGGCCATAGGTGACGTCTAGCGATTCTATCCCCGGGAAAATGCGGACAATGTTGTTGTCGTCCTTAACGCGATAGCTGAACTGAAACGTCGAAAGAGCGACGTTGCCGGCCGCGCAGACCGCCACAATGTGATGAACGGCTCCGGCATCCTTTCGCGCTTTGACCGTACATTTTGTGTCGGCGTTAAAAACAGTATCTCCGCTAACGACAAAGGCGTCACCATAGATACTGGAACCGCTTATGATGGAAATATTGTTTTCCTTGTCCCTTTTAAAAATCTTTCCGCACGCCGAAACATCCGTTGTCCATGCACCGTTTATATCGAATGCAAACGATGACGAATTGCTCAAAAGAGCGATTGCCACGGTCAATCCTACAATCTTAAAGGCGCGCGATAATGTCACTTCACGTCTCCATGAATGGCGAACCTTCGCACTCTGCCGCGCAATTGTACATCATACCAGAAGCATCTGCACGAGTTTGATCAAAGTCGAGCACCGACGAGCGGCTTAGCAGCAATCATTGTTGCTCTGGAATGGCACGCTGGTCAGGCTGGAAATGGAATTGGCAAGTTGCTTGGCCAAATCGGCGTCACTCGACTGTGCGAGCGCGCCGTTCGACAAGCCAAACACGACATTGGCAACGCCTAGTCCTGACCATCGCAATTTTTTCGCCCCCCGCACAGGCCGCATCCGTCCTTGCAACTATGCCATAGTCATCGGCCGCCGCCACCTGGAACGGGAGGCGCTCCATCAAGTCCCGGCGGCGGGCCTATCTGGGCGGGAGCCCAGCCGTATCCCCGTTGCGGTTGTTGTTGCCATCTTCGTAGGTGCAACGGACCGGGGGGCGGACTACCGGGATTCTGATAGCAAGACCCGCCGACGCCGCTGATCGAATCGAGGCATTGCTGATGTGTGTAATACGCGCATTGCGTCGAACCGTCATCGAAAGCCGCGCACCAAGTAACAGGTCGGGCGAAAGCAATGTCAGCGCCGCACACCATCATTACCACCACTAGCCCGGATAAACCGGCAAGAACACGCATGTGGGTCATGGGCTCACAGCATAGGACGTAGCTTGAGTGCCGAAACACCCAAGGCAGCCCTGATCGAGATCGAGCCTTCAAGGGAAACAGGCTGCAGCGCGATGGTGCGGCCGGAGCCGCCAATCAAGACATTGGCGCCGGCGCCAAGGCCAAGGCCAATATCGCCGGATGCGCCAACGTATTCACCGGCGAGCGCGCCTTGCGCAATGCCACCGGTCGGCGCCAGCACAGCCCAACCGAGGACGCCACCGGCACTGATGCCGATGTTGAGACCGATCATATTGAGCGCGCCTTGATAGGCCTGCTCCGAAAAACTGTGGTTGCTCGGCACAAAGCGGCACTCCATCGACTTATGGCCGGCAATAATAAATCCGATGTTGGGATTTACCTTGCATTTGAGCATTCCAGCCTGCGTCCAGGTCTTGGGAGTCTGTGCGGATACCGGCCCTGCGAGAGCTGCAAGAACGACCAATAACGCAAACATCAAACGGGGCATCGTGTTGCCTTTCTGCCGGTTAAAAATCAGCGCCTCACCTCAGTAGCAAATTTGGTAGAAATAATAGTCACATCGCGGCCGACAGCAACAGAGCGAATATGCAGACAGGCTACTGAAATTTAAAGACCTTCTTCCAGTCGTTCTTCATGCTGATGAGGGTCCAGCCGTGCTTCGGCGCTTCGACGAGCCCTTTGTCGAGTTTGCCGAAATGGGATTTGCGGTCGTAGGCATATTCACGCGCCGCATCGTCGTGATGCACGATCATGCCGAGCCGCGCGCCGCCGCTCGCGGTGGTCCATTCGAGCATCTCGAGATCGCCGTCCGAATTGCCGAACGCGGCAATTGGCCGACGGCCGATATGCGCGTTGATGCCGACCGGCTTGCCCGCCTTGTCGTTGATAAAATTCATTTCGGGCAACCGGATCAGTTCCGGAACGCCATTCTTGAGTTCGTACTTGACCTTGACAGTGGATCCGACCACCTGCTCGGGCGGCACGCCGTAGACGCGCTCGGTCCAGGGCCGCATGAATTCTATACCGCCACCGGACACAATAAAGGTCTTGAATTGATTAGCTCGAAGATATGCGAGCAGTTCCAGCATCGGCTGGTAGACGAGATCCGTATAGGGCCGCTTGAATTTTGGATGACGCGCGGTTTTTATCCAGCCACTGGCGATCTTCTCGAAATCTTCCGTCGACATGCCGGTATGAGTCGCCATGACAAGTTCGAGCAGACCTTTCTCGCCGGACTTGGCAAGCGTCGCGATGTCGTTGTCGAGCACGGCCTTGAAGGGCTGCTGTGTTTTCCATTCCGGATGCTGGTTGGACAACGCTTTCACGCGATCGAGCGCGAAGGCGAGTTGCACATACATCGGCTGCTCGCACCACAGCGTGCCGTCGTTGTCGAAGGTCGCGACGCGTTGCGGCGCGGGGACGAAGTCAGGCGATCCTTCCTTGGTGGCGGCGGCCACGAAGCTCACAATCGATTGCTTGTTGGCGCCATCGTTCCACGACGGCAGCGGATCGCTTTGCGCCAGCGCCAGACGGGCGGACAGCGGCATTGCCACTATAGCTGTCGAAGTGAGCAATCCGGCAAGCACTGCCCGCCTGCGCATCAGAATTCGGTTCATTGTGGTATTCTCTTCGTATCGCCTTCTTTCGAAGCGGTCGAAAGTCGACAAATTATCGCGGGTCATTTCCGCGGCCGACCGCAGGACGCAGCCGGCCGCAGCTCGTTGTTGTCGGTGTTGGCGAAGCTTATCTGTTGCCGCCCTCCTTCAACTTCTCCATGACTTCATCCATGTTGAAGCTGGCCGCTTTCTGCCGCTGCGGATAGTCCTTGAAGGTCGCAAGGAACTGACCGACGTAATCTTGCGCAGGCACCAGCAGGAATACGTGATCGAGCAGCCAATCGTAGTAGGTGTTCGATGTTACATCGGCACGTTCGTATGGGTCGGTCCGAAGATTGAAAATCTTCGGCACTCGCAGATTGGTGAAGGGATTGGCCCACAGCAGCAATTGGCCCTTAGCTCGTTGCTCCATGAAAACGAGCTTCCAGTTGTCATAGCGCAGCGCTACGACCTGCTGATCGTCATTGACGTATAGGAAGGACTCGCGCGGATCCTTCGTCGTCTCGCCCGTCAGGTACGGAACGAGATTATCGCCGTCGAGATGAACCTTGTAAGTCATGTCGCCGACTTTATCGCCCTTGGCCAGCTTGTCTTTCACCTGCGTGTCGCCGGCGATCGCGAGAATGGTCGGCAACATGTCGAGATGGCTGACGATACCGTTGGACACGGTGTCCGGCTTGATATGGCCCGGCCAGCGAAACATCGCGGGTACGCGATAGGCACCTTCCCAGTTGGTGTTTTTTTCACTGCGGAACGGTGTCATCGCGGCATCCGGCCAACTGTTCATGTGCGGCCCATTATCCGTCGAGTACATGACGAAGGTGTTGCCGGCGATACCCGCGTCATCGAGCGCCTTGAGAACCGTGCCGACATTCTTGTCGTGGTCGATCATCGTGTCATGGTACGGGCTCTGCCAGCGGCCCGACTGTCCGAGGCTCTCTGGCTTGGTATGCGTGCGGAAATGCATATGGGTGAAGTTCACCCAGACGAAGAACGGCTTTTTGGCGTCCGTCTGCCGCTTGATGAAATCCGCCGCCCGGTTCGCAATGTCGTCGTCGATAGTCACCATCCGCGCCTTGGTCAGCGGGCCGGTATCCTTGCACACCTGCTTGCCAACCTTGCCAAAGCGTGGGTCAACCGTCTGGTCGTCCTTGGCGGACGCCTTGCAGTCGAGGACGCCGCGCGGACCGTACTTCGCCTTGAAGGCCGGGTTCTTGGGATAGTCCGGCAGTTCCGGCTCTTCCTCGGCATTCAGGTGGTAGAGGTTGCCGTAGAACTCATCAAAGCCATGCACTGTCGGCAGGAACTCGTTGCGGTCACCGAGATGGTTCTTGCCGAACTGCCCGGTCGCGTAACCGAGCGGCTTGAGCATTTCGGCGATGGTCGGGTCTTCCTTCTGCAACCCGAGCGTCGCCCCCGGCAAACCGACCTTGGTCAAACCGGTTCGCAGGCCGGATTGGCCGGTGATGAACGAGGCTCGACCAGCGGTGCAACTTTGCTCCGCGTAGTAATCGGTAAACATCACGCCTTCCTTCGCGACGCGGTCGATGTTGGGCGTCTTGAAGCCCATCAAACCGTGCGAGTAGGCGCTGATGTCTGACTGACCGACGTCATCGCCCCAGATGATGACGATGTTTGGCTTCTGCACCTGTGCTTGCGCCTCGGCCGGGTGCATTCCGGCCCATAACGGCGCAGCCAGCATCGCCGCGCAGGCGTACAGGCTGAGTTTGTGTTTGATCGATCGATTCATAACGGTTTGCTCCTCCCTTTCAATTGCGGTCGGAATGACAAGGTTTAAGAGTTTCATCGCCTTTCCTTTTTGGACGACTGTGTGGTGCCCAGAACCGCATTGGACTTCGTCAGGACTGTTGGGCGTTCGGTATCGCGCGGTTCAAATGCGCTAAGATTTCCGCTTCCAGCTCAGTTAGAAAGTTCGCGTACTCCTCGACATTTCGATCGGCCTCTTTTTTCCGATCGCCGCTTTGGGCGGCCTCCTGCCAGTAGCGGAGGGCCCTCGCCGCTTCCTCGTAATCCAGGCAAATCGCTTCAAAGCGTGCATCGCGGGCACAACCCCGCCGGATATCAAACTCGCGCTGCGGAAACCGGACCAGGATTGAGCGGATTTCTCCCATATTCCGCGCCCCGTCGGATTTTGCTCGGTTTAGAATCTCGGTCATTGGCGGCATTCGGTTTCTATCCATTGCAATCATTAGCCCTGCGACGCATCCGGTGGAGGTGCGAACGTGTTCGCACACCCCGCGATAAGAGCGCGGCGCGGCACAAAAATGCGGTCGAATTGAACGGGTGACGCTTATTTGTGGGAAATCAAAGCCCAGCCCACGTTCGGCCATTAGTTACAATTGGAGCGAATTAAGCTACCGAAGCACGACTTTTGGCGGCTCGTATGGGTGGAGCAATTCGGATATAATTCATTGGTACGGTTACCGGGTACCAACAGTGCAAGGTTACAACGCCACGGTCCCCGATCAGGTCGGGTCGCAAGCGCCATCTGCGGATGACGTGCGGGCCGAATTGGCGCGCATTCTTGCAAGCGCACATTTCCAGGCCAGCGAGCGGCGGCGCGCGTTCCTGCGCTTCATCGTCGAAGAAACGCTGGCCGGTCGAGGCGACAGGCTGAAAGGCTACGCCGTAGCCGTCTCGGTATTCGGCCGGGACGAAACGTTCGATTACCAGGCCGATCCGGTCGTTCGGCTGGAGGCGCGACGGCTGCGGCGCGATCTCGGCAGCTACTATGTCGACGCGGGCAGCCACGACCGCGTGCGCATCTCGATCCCCAAGGGGTCGTACGTTCCACATTTCGAATGGCGCGAGTTGATTCAGCCTCTCCCGATGCCGAACTCGGGAGCAGCCGGCGAGCGTCAGTAAGCCAACGTTGGGTAGTGCGTCCGGCGTATCCGATCGGGATCAAACGATTGGTCGTACTCTCCCGCGAAATCTGCTGATAGCTTTGATCGTTGCGGCGCTCGTCATTATTTCAACCGCCGGCTGGTTCCTGAGCGTCAAAAACGGGCAGTCCGCCTCCGTCGATTCCGAACGCGGCCCCGGCGTCGTCGTCCTGCCCTTCGAAGCGCTCAGCACGATCGACGATAGCCGCTACCTTGCCAGCGGTATCAGCCAAGAACTCGTCGCAAACCTGATGCGGTTTCCCAGCTTGCGGCTCTACACCTTACCGACCAATTTCAATCGCGATGCGGATGCCGAGCCCGCCCAACTGGGACGCGAACTTGGTGTGGCCTATGTCGTCAGCGGCAGCGTCAACGCCAATGGCAACGAAATACGCGTTGCGACCCAGACCGTTGAGGCCAAGAGCGGTCGGGTGGTTTGGAGCGAGACCTATGATCGCCTCCGGAATCCAAAAGCCCTGATAGGCGTGCAGAAGGATCTGGCGAGCGAAATTGCAACGGTCATTGGCCAGCCCTATGGCGTTGTCAGTTCGGATATCGTTAGCCAGCTGACAACGCCGGCGGTGTCGAGCATGCAGAGCTATGTTTGCGTGCTGCGCGCCTATGGCTACCGGCGAAGTTTCTCACGGACGGAATTCGAGCCGGTTCTAAGCTGTCTGGAGGAGGCCGTTAAACGCGACCCCGACTACAGCGACGCCTGGGCCATGCTCGCATGGCTGCATGTGGACGCGGGCCGAATCGCATATGCCGGTTACGACACCCAAGTTGAGTATAAAAAGGCTTTGCAAGCCGCGACCGAGGCCGTGAGGCTTGCGCCAAAAAGCATCCTGGCGCTCAAGGTGCTGGGCGCGGTCTACCACTACACGGGTCGCTATGACGAAAGCCGGCGCATCATGCACGAGGCGTTGGATGTCAATCCCTATGATCCTGGAGCGCTGGCGCAGCTCGGCTGGCGGCTCGCCGTTCGCGGCAACTTTGAGGAAGGAATTCCAATTCTCAAGCGCGCCATCGCGCGCACCGTGAACCCGCCTGGCTGGTACTATCACCTCATCGCAATCGATTTTTGTCTAAAGGGAGACTACAAGCGGATGCTTGAGATTTCTGAGCGTTCCTCCCTTGACAATTCTGGTTTCAGCGAAGTGCTAATCGCCATTGCCAATGGGGGGCTTGGAAACCGCGACGCTGCGCGCGCAGCATTGAAAAGATTGTCGCAGTTCAAGCCAATGGTCACAGATCTGGCCGGGTTTTTGCGCCGTCACGGGGCCACCGACGAAATTGTCGACGCACTCACGGCCGGACTGGAAAAGGCGCGGCAGGTTGCTGCGGGCACTTCGAGTGTTAACTAGGCGTCCGGTTTTTGGTCCTGAAGCGAAGACACATTGACGCGTTTACTCCTATTGCCAAGACGCAGTGAAATGTCGGATTGATCGTCGGGAGCGTGCCAACCGGGTGGTAGCCTACATTTCATGCGAAATTTCGACAATAAGACCAAATCGTCAAATTTTATTTTTAGCATTGCACTGTCTCTGATCTCTGTTGCAATTGCGTTTCTGCTCGTCCTTGGCGTTACGAAGAACCTGGTCGGCGACGTCCATGCACAACCGACCAGTGCTCCGACATTCGTTGGAAGTGAGACCTGCGCCGGCTGCCATCAAGCGGAAGCAGACCTTTGGCGTGTCTCCCAACACAAGCACGCCATGGACCATGCGACCGAAAAAACCGTACTCGGCAATTTCAACAATACGAGCTTCGACTATGCCGGCGTCCATTCGCGTTTCTTTCGAAAGGACGGCAAGTTCTTCGTCGAGACCGACGGACCGGATGGCAAGCTGGCGACCTTCGAAGTCAAATATACGTTTGGCGTCGATCCGCTTCAGCAATACCTGATCGAATTTTCCGACGGTCGAATCCAGGCGCTGTCGATTGCCTGGGACAGCCGGCCGAAGGAAAAAGGCGGCCAGCGCTGGTTCCATCTCTATCCCAACGAGAACATTCGGCACGACGACGTCCTGCACTGGACCAAGCTCAACCAGAATTGGAATTTCATGTGTGCCGAATGCCACTCGACCGGCATTCGCAAGAACTACGACGCCAAAAAGGACAGTTACGCGACGAAATGGAGCGAGATCAGCGTCGGCTGCGAGGCCTGCCACGGACAGGGCTCCAATCACGTTGCATGGGCGCGCTCGCAAAAAAATTGGCTGCCGTTCAATCGCAGCAAGGACCCCACGAAAGGGCTCCTGGCGGCCTTCAATGAGCGTAAAGGAGTCGTCTGGTCTCACGATCCTCGCAGCGGGATTGTACGGCGAAATCTTCCGCCGGATGTTTTGCATACGGAAGTCGAAACCTGCGGCCGCTGCCATGCGCGGCGCAGCGAGATGTCGGAAGATTGGGTGCCCGGACAGTGGCTGCAGCAGACGCACGCCATCAATAATCCGCTCGCGAGCGATGTCTATTGGGCGGATGGTCAGATTCGCAATGTCGTGGAGCCCTACAATTACGTCCCGTTCAAGCAAAGCAGGATGTTCGCCGCCGGGGTCACGTGCAGCGATTGTCACGACCCTCACAGTGGCAAGCTGCGGGCTGCCGGCAGCAGCGTATGCCTGCAATGTCATGCGTCGCAGGCCTACGCGAACACAAAGCATTCTCATCACGAACAAGCGGGCGGCGGGCCCGACTGCATCTCGTGTCATATGCCCACGCGCACTTACATGGTGATCGATCCACGGCACGATCACAGCATGCGCATTCCGCGCCCCGACCTTTCGGCCAGGCTCGGCACGCCAAACGCGTGCAACTATTGCCATAAGGATAAATCCAGTCAGTGGGCGGCCGCCGCGGTCACGCGCTGGTTTGGCCCCAAGCGAAAAGGGTTTCAGACCTATGCGGAGGCATTCCATGCGGCTCGGGCGGACCAAGCCGGCGCCGAAGAGCTGCTCGCGCATGTTGCGTCAAACGGAAACGCGCCCGACGTTGCCCGGGCGAGCGCGCTGATCGAGCTTGCACCTTTTGCCACGCCCCAACGGATCGCGGTCGCGCTCGACGGCCTCGCCAATCAAGATCCGATGATGCGAATTGCCGGGATGGACATGCTCGCGAATGCACCGGCAATGCAGATGTGGCAGCTGGTCGCGCCGCTTTTGTCCGATCCGGTGCGCGGCGTTCGCATTCGCGCGGCGGATTTGCTCGCCGCGGTACCGACCGACCGCCAGCCACAAAATGACCGGAAGGCCTTCGACGCCGCCGCTGCCGAGCTCGTTGCCGCTCTCCGGCTCAACGCGGACCGCCCCGAGGACCGCTCATCTCTTGCGAATTTCTATGCCAAGCGTGGCCGCACCACCGAGGCGGAAGCCGAATATAAGGCGGCGTTGCGGCTGAGCCCGCAATATGGACCGGCAGCCGTCAACCTTGCCGACCTTTACCGGCGGCTTGGCCGTGACAAAGACGGAGAAGACACGTTGCGCAAAGCGATCGCCGCAACACCGGAAAACGCGAGCCTGCACTATTCACTCGGTCTCGCGCTGACCCGCATGAAAAAACCTGCCGAAGCGATTGACGAGCTTCGCCGTGCGTACGAACTCGACGCAAACGACGCACGCTATTCTTACGTTTATGCGGTCGCTCTGCATTCGGCAAAGCAAAGCGATAAAGCGGTGGCAATCCTCAAACAAAATCTGGTCAACCATCCCAACGACCGAAGCACACTATCGGCGCTAATTGCCTATTCTCGCGGCGGCGGAGACATTGGCGGCGCGCTCACTTACGCCAACAGGCTTGCCCAGCTCGAACCAAACAATTCGAGACTGAAAGCCCTTATCGAAATTCTTAAACAGCAAACCGAAAAGAAGAACGCGAAATAGCGTTTGCCTGCGCGGCCTTTGGCCAGCGGGCGCTCCGGCCCGAGCCAAACTGACTGCGTTTCGGCCGTTCGAGATTAAAACCGGCCGCCACCGAAAAACGACACCACGTCGCTCTCGTGCCTGGTTGACGACCTGGCCCGGCTGATCTTGACGCGCCATCATAACCATCTCGTTGCGGCACTACGCGCGCGGCCCTGGATGACACGAGCGAAGCGACTGAGGCGTCTCGCCGCCCGAAAGTGGTCTCACTGACCCTGTAAGTTATTGGAATTTATAGAAGGTGGTGGGAGAGGTAGGACTCGAACCTACGAAGGCGTAAGCCAGCGGATTTACAGTCCGCCCCCTTTGCCACTCGGGACACTCTCCCCCAAAGCCGCCGCACCGTGTTGATCTCGAAAGATAAACGGCCGCATGCGTCGGCTGATCGGGATTTCGCGCTTTATGGGGAGCCATCCAGCCCAAGTCAATGGAGGCTACCCGGCCGGTGGCGGATCGGATATGGCAACCCCATGGCATCCCGTCCACGCCCGCCCGGAGGCAAACCCGGCGCAACCCGCGAGCAGACGGAGCGCCGCCAGCGGTTCGAGCGCGCCCGGCGCGAGAGCCTGCGCGGCGCGGCCGACGGTCCCGTGGTGATGTATGGCTGGCACACGGTGACGGCGGCGCTGCGCAATCCGGCGCGGCACCTGCGCAAGTTGCTCGCCACCGAAAACGCCGCGCGGCGCTTGTCCGACGAAGGCTTCACCGTCGAGCCGGAAGTGGTTCGACCCGGCGCAATCGCCGAGCGGCTATTGCCCGACGCCGTTCATCAGGGCCTCTATCTCGAGACCGATCCCCTGCCCGCGCCGCCAATCGAGGATTTGCCGGCAAAGGGCATCGTACTGGTGCTCGACCAGATCACCGATCCGCACAATGTCGGTGCCATTTTCCGCTCGGCCGCGGCTTTTGCCGCGACCGCCATCGTGACCACGCAGCGCCATAGCCCGGACGCGACCGGAGCGTTGGCCAAGGCGGCCTCCGGGGCGCTCGAACTGGTGCCGCTGGTTAACGTTCAAAACCTGGCGCGCGCGCTCGCGGCGCTTAAGGCCAGCGGATTTCTCGTGGTCGGGCTCGATTCGAGCGGCGATGCCGATCTCGCCTCGTTGGCGTTGCGCGCGCCGCTCGCGCTGGTGGTCGGCGCCGAGGGCAAGGGCCTGCGCCAGCTCACCAAGGAAACCTGCGACCACGTCGCGCGCATCGATCTGCCGGGCGAGATCAAAAGCCTGAACGTGTCGAACGCGGCGGCGCTCGGTCTCTATGTGGCGAGTTCCCGGTCAAAATTTTCTGGCGCATAAACTTTTCGGGCCTTCCGGCGGCGCGTCAGGCCGATCAGTCCGAACAGCCCCGTCCCCATAAACCAGACAGCGGCGGGCAGTGGCGTGGCGCTGACAGCGGCCGAGACCTGCGCGTCGGCAAACGTAAGAGTCCAATCCCAACTGCTGTCCTGAACAAACGGCGTAGTGTCGGCGGTCATCGAATACGCGAAATTCAGAATCCGGTAGAGGCCGTCGTCCAGGCTGTCGGAGTGGGTGAAATCGTCGTCGGTGTAATTGAAATAGAGCGAGACCCAGATGCCGTACAACGAATTCCATTCCTGTAGCGCGAAATTCTGCCGCGTCGAGTCCTGATCGGTTCCGTAATACGCGGCGCTGACGTGACCTGCCACATCATAGGCGGTGGTACCGGAAACGACGAACTGGATTTCCTGGGTGTTCCAGGCCGAGATGCCCGCCGTCGCATTCGGAATAATATCGATATAGGTGGAGCCGAACGCATCCAATGTATTGCCGGAGGCCGTGAAGCCTTGCGTCACATCCCAATTGACCGTGTAGTTCCAAGGGACAGGGCCAACTATGCGCTCATGGTACGCGGTACCCGAGATGCCCACGCTATTCGGCAAAAGGCCATTCAGAATAGCGGGCGCAGCGCCGGTGCCGGAGCCATCGCTGCCGGCAGCGGACTCGGTCGCGGCACCTCCGGAATAATAGACGTAGTTGGTGTAGATGCGCTCGGTGACGGTCACCGAACTCGCCTGCGCACTCGTGGTCAGTCCCGCCAGCACAATGGCAGCCGCACTCTTCAGCGTCGCGTAACGTTGGTTTATCATATCGGTCGCCCCCCTCATCGCTCCGGCGCCGCCACATCGCGGAAAATCAGCCTATCGGTCCGCCTCGCGCGTCACCTACCCCCAAAAAGGGTTAAACTTTGCGCATGCAGCCAGCGCCGCGATGCGCAATAATCACATCTGGCAAGAGGGGGTGTTGCCGATGAGGTACCGAGCGACCAAGTCTGCGGACCTGCGCATTGCGCGCGATTTTCTGCCAACCGGTTATCGCTATCCGGCTCAACAGCGAGACGCGTTGCCGCAGATTTGGGAACGCCTGCTGCGCGGCGGCCAATTGAATACCATGGTGCTTGAAGGAACGAACCAGCGCGTCTTGGGCGTGGGCTTGAGTGTATTCGTTGCCGACGATTTCGCCGATTGCGAATTGGCGTCGCCGCGGCCCTATCTCAATGCGCGATTGCACGAGATGATTCAGGCCGGCCGTTCGCCTGTGCTTGATAAGAGCGCCATCGCCAAGGGCAACAGCGCGCCCGGCCTAACCTTAATGCCGCTGCATTTTAGCACCGCCAGCTTCGACACCAGCGACCCAGAAATCATACGCATCCTGCTGGCGGCGCAGGATACGTTCCGCATCACCCATGCCGGTTTCCGGGTCAAGCGGATGCTGAAGGAAGTGGTCGGCGTCAATCTCTGCCGCTACATGGTGTCGTGCGGTATGAACCTGCATTGTGATCACGCCAGCGACGCCAAAATCCGCGGCCTGCCCGAGGACGAGCGTCCCTATCTCCTCGCCGTCAATCATGCCGAGATGCCGCTCGGCAGCACACTGTCGACGATGTTCGCCCCGACGAGCCGGCGTTTTCATTTCTCGCCGGCGGAACAGAAACTGCTGCGGTCCGCCATATTGCAGGAGGCCGACGAGGACATCGCCGCCGAACTCAATCTGTCACGCGATACCTTGCGCAAACAATGGCGCTCGATCTATGAGCGCGTGCGTCACGTGGATCCGCTGTTCTTCCCCGAAGATGCCGTGCTTGCGCAGGATGAGAGCGTGCGCGGCCGCGGAAAGCGCCGCCATCTATTGCAATATCTGCAGCTCTACATGGAAGAATTACGTCCCTATGAAAAAAGCGAGGCGGCGACTTCGCGCGTGCGCGGGTCTCAACGCGGCCCGGTGTCGCTGCCCGGTGTGGAAGCCTATTCGGCGCCGTCGAAAATCTAATCTCTGCCGATGCGTCCGCGGCCACACGTGGCGCGAAACGCAAAACGGCGGGCCCCCAAGCCCGCCGCTCCGCGTCCCACGAACGCGATGGTCGATGACGCTCGTCGCAGTTCAGCGACAGTAGCCGCCCGACCAAGACCAAAAAATAGAATTGAACAAGCCGCGTTTGACCGAACAATCCTCGGCCACGTGGTAGCGCTCGACCACGCGCGGCGGATCGTCGACGATGCGCCGGTGCTCGATCACCCGCGGCGGATCATAGACGACGCGACGGCGTTCGATGACCCGAGACGGCTCCGCCACAGTGCGGCGGTGCTCGGCCATCGCTGGGCGCTCACGCACGACGGTCACGTGGCCGCTATTCTTGCGTTTGGCGTAGCTGCGCCGGCGCAATTCCTCGATCAGAGCGCGCTGACTCTGCCGCGGCGGCGCGTGACGGACGGCACGGGTGCCTTGCGCGCCTTTCGCAGAATATTGCGGCGGCTCATCGTAGGAATAACGCGACCGCTGCTGCGCATCGACGGCCGTGGCCGGCGACAGGATGCCGGCGACGGCAACGCCCAGAATGGCGAGCCTGCGCACTTTATGGATTGTCATGGACCAATCTCGTTCGGCGTGATGAGTGTCCGCCGCTGACGACCAGGCGTTGCGTCATAGGCGCGCAGCACGGCAGGCGGGACATTGTCGATGAACGCTCCAGAATTCGACCAATACCGGTAGTAGGTCTCCGCGGGCTTCGGCCGGCCGGGCGCAGACACACGGCGAGGCTTCTTACCGTGGAACGGGAAGTAGTGCCGGTTGCGCCAGGGTGGCAGCCAATAGGCGCGTATCGTCACCCCCGGCTCGACTCCGTAGATGATCAACTCGCCGGCACGCTCACCGCCGCCATAATAGGCGCCATAGCCATGCGTCGCGCCGCCGACGCCGATATCCGCAGCCGCCGCGGGGCGAACGACGAGGCTGAAGGCAGCGACTGCAAGGACGATAAAAAGGCGCATGCGGCTCCGCACCGATTGAATTTCAGACGCATTTTATCGGAAGGTCTTGCGCAGGTGCCGCCTATCGCGAGGTAATATTAACTCCGGAGGCGCCTTGAACTGGCCTGAATCGCCGGTTTTGCTGCCAGTTGAACGATGCGTTCCACCTCTATTAAACCTAAATCCACCGTGTCCCATCGACGTCCCCCCTCTGCAGCCGGCAACGGGCCCGCGGGCCGTGCGAGTTTTCGGCAGCGCTATGACGACCTCGAGGCCCGTCGCGAAAAGCTGGTCGCGCGGCTCAACGGCCTCGACGTAGCCGCGCGCAAGCATCCTGCCTACCGGCGCGCGCTGCACTTGCTGAATGAGACCTTTCGCAAGGAAAGGCTGGCGCAGCGGCTGACCGTGCTCCAGGCGGCGGCCTGGCTGATCGACGTGCTGCAGAAGCTCAGCAACACGGCCGGATCGTAGACCACGCTGCCGTTCGCCGGCGGCCCGGCCCCCTGTATTCCGTAGGGGCACGCCAAGCGCTCGCCGAGAGCATCTTTCTGTGTCGCTCCGGTTCGGCTTGTGATGCGCTGGCGACGCTGATAGCTGTCACCATGCACGCCGGAAAAAGCCGGGTTAGCTCAGCGGTAGAGCAGCGGTTTTGTAAACCGTTGGTCGGGGGTTCAATTCCCTCACCCGGCACCGGAATTCACTGTTGCCGCACACACAAATTTTTGGCGCATGGCCGGGCCTCTTGGGCGTGACGGACCTTGTGACGCGGTCGCAGACTGTGCCAAACTAGGCCGTTAGCACTACCCTGGAGAACTAGCATGCCGCAGGGCACCGTAAAGTGGTTCAATCCGACCAAGGGATATGGGTTCATCCAGCCGCAGGAAGGCGGCAAGGATGTTTTCGTACACATCTCGGCGGTTGAACGTGCCGGTCTTAGCACATTGAACGAAGGCCAAGTCGTTCAGTTCGAGCTCGTCGAGAATCGCGGGAAGACTTCCGCGGAGAACCTCAAGGTCAAGTGACCGCGGCGCCCGCGCTTACTTTCGGCCTCTTCGTCTGAGTTTGACACCGCCGAGCGGGACGCCCGGCGGTCGTGGTCTATTGGCGCGTCAGCGAGACAGCCGCTCCAGCTCCGGAAACGGGGCGTAGGCGGCGTCCTTGCAGTAAAGCTGTGCCTGCTTGCCGTCGAGAAAGCGGTCGAGTTTACCCGACACATAGACTGCCGCACCGTCCTTGGATCCGGCATATTTGCCGACCGAATTGCGCGCATTGTAACGTACGCAAGCGACATAGCGGTCACCGCCACCAACGGGCTTGAGCGCCGGCTGCGAGACGGCGGCGTTGAGGATATGGTTCGGATCGTTGAGATAGGTGCGCAGGAAGGCGAGCAGGTCCTGCTTGTAGTTTCTCGGAAAGACGTTCTGCGCCTCCCAGCGCGCGTTGATCTCCGCACGGCTCGGCCCGGTATCGGACGAACAGCCCCCGAGCGCAAACAAGGCTAACCCCAGCAGAACGCACTTTGCCTTTGTCATGGCGCCGCCAGCATCGTCCGTGTCATTTGATCGTTGCGGTTGGCCTCTGAATAGGCGCACAGGCCATGGTGTTGCAATATCTGGGCTCGCCCACGCCGGAGGAAACTGGAGACCAATGTCAGTTATATCGCGCCGTTCCTTTCTCGCGTCGAGCGCCTGGATGGCCGGCGCGGCCGCCCTGCCCCGCCCGGCGCGCGCCGCCGCACCCTTCGCCGGCATGCAAGGCCCTGGGGTCTACCGCACCAAGCTCGGCGGCTATCAGGTCACCGCACTCTATGACGGGACCTGGTTCCTGCCGATGAACGACAAGTTCATGCGCAATGCCAGTGCGGCCGAAGTCGACAAGGCACTGGCTGTTGCCTTCCTGCCGCCGCGCGTGCTGCCGATCACCTTCACCGCGCTGCTGGTTAATACCGGCAAGAAGCTCATTCTGATCGACACCGGCACCGCCGGGCAGATCACCGACACCGCAGGCGTCATGCTCGATAATTTGAAGGTGGCCGGCGTTTCACCTTCGGCCATCGACACCATCGTCATCTCGCATTTCCATCCCGACCACATCGACGGCATCAAGACCAAGGACGGCGGCAAGGTTTTCCCCAACGCCGAGATTCTGGTGCCGGAGCCGGAATGGGCCTTCTGGATGGATGACGCCAATATGGGCCGCTACGAAGGCTCGGTGCACCGCTACTTCCTCAACGCGCGGCGTATTTTCAAGGACATCGCCAAGGAGGTTCATCGCTTCAAGCCGGGCGCTGAAGTCGCCCCCGGCATCGTGTCGATCCCGGCCTACGGGCACACGCCCGGCCATACCGCCTTCTCGGTGCACGCAGGCAACCAATCGCTGCTGGTGATGAGCGACACCGTGCGCAACCCTTATTTGTTTGCGCGCCATCCCGACTGGCAGCCGATCTTCGACATGGACGGGCCGATGGCCGTGAAGGCACGGCGGCACATGCTCGATCGTGCCGCCAGCGACCGCATGCGGGTCGCGGCCTATCACTTCCCGTTCCCGGCTTGCGGCCACATCGTCAGGCACGGCACCGGCTTTGAATTCGAGCCGGCAATGTGGGCGCCGCTCTAGAACGTCGCCCCCGCCTGCACCACGTAGGACCGACCCGCCAGCGGGAAGGCACTGTAAAGCCCGACGGTCGGCGGCAGTCCGGCCGGAAAGAACGGCCCGCCGGCAATGCCACCGCTGGCAATGGTGTAGTCGAAATAGTGCTTGTCGAGCACATTGAGCACCGACGCCGACCAGAAGAATTGCCGGTATTCGCCGCCGAGTTTGACGTCGGCCGTCGCTTGACCTGGAATGAGCGGCTGGATGTTGAGCTGATCGTTGTCCATGCGGCGCGGGCCGAAGAAATGCCCGATGACATCGAACGCGAGCAGCTTCGGCACGATCTGCCAGGACAGTCCGGCATGGCCCGACCAGCGCGACACCAGCGGAATGTCGTTGCCCGCGTATGGGCCCTCACGGAATATGGCCCGCGTATAAGCAACGCCGCCGCGCAAGCGCACATCGTCGGCGACCTGATAGGAGGCGCTCGCCTCCCAACCCTTGCGCTCGGTCGGATCGAGATTGGTGTCGACGCCAATTGCCGGCAGAAAATGAATCTCGTTCCTCAGCCGCATCAGATAGACGCTCAATTCGAGATGAAACGGTCCAGCATTGACGCGCACGCCGCCTTCGACATCGTAAGAGGTCTGCGTTTGCAGATCGAAGGTGGGCACCGTGTAGACATAGGGCCCGCCGGCGCCGACGCGCTCATCGGCATTGCCGAGACGGAAGGCCCGCGCGGCACGGGCGAAGACGGCAAAGGTTGAATTGAAACGATGCTCGACGCCGACATGGGTGGCGTATTGCCATTCGCCCTGGTCGAACGCGGGGATTTCGGGGTTGTTGGCATAGAAACCGGCGTTCGGATCATTTACCGGGCTGTAGGTGTCGTGCGCATCGACCAGGTTGCGCTGCAGGCGGCCACCCAATGACACATCGGTGTCGGGCGTGACCGAGGTTGTGTTCATTGCGTAGATTGCCGCCGTAGTCTGCTGGATGTCGTAACGATGCACCGGCACCCGCCCAGGCGCCGTCGGCCAATCCGAGTTGTATTGCGTGTTGTAGATGTCGATGCCGGTGAGCAGCCGGTTCGGCACGCCGAACAATTGATGTTGGAGATCGAGCCGTGGCGTCAACGACGACGTGGTCATCACCGTGTCGACGTAAGTCATCGGCGCCGCCGCCGCGAGGTTGTACAGGAACGTCACCGGATCGAGGTAGTTGTAGTATTGCGCCTGCTGCCATTTGCGCCGCACGCCGCCGTCGACGGTCAATTCCGCGCCTGGCGCCAAAGTGACGGTTACGCCGCCGGTTACATTGATTCCTTGCGTCTTTCCCCAATCGAGCGGCGTGTTCGACTGCCAGGGTGTTGCAAGCGTGTAGGGATAGTTGCCCGGCTGGTTGTTCAGCCCCGCCGGCAAGCCCTGATACTGCCGGTCGCCGGAAATTGTCGCGTAGGCGCTCCAGCCGTCTCCCGTGTAGTTGATACTGCCGTTGATGTTGCGCTGGCGCAGCGCGCTGTTGACTCGGTAACCGTCCGAACTGATGGCATTGCTGAACAAAGCAACCGACCACGGGCCCGACGCGCCGGTGATCGAGGTGCGGCCTTCATAATAACTGTACGACCCGGCAAGCCCCTCGATCTTGCCTGACAATCCCGTTGGCGACTTGCTCTTGGTCACGATGTTGATGACGCCGCCAATGGCGCCGTCACCGTAGAGCACGGCGCCACTGTTGCCGCGGGTGATCTCGATGCGTGCGATACTGTTGAGCGGGATTGAAGAATAATCGAATCCCTGCAGATCGAAATCCTGGTAGCGCCGGCCGTTCACCAGTACGAGCACGTTGGAGGCGGCGAATGCGCCGAAGCCGCGCAGATCAATGGTTGCACGCGAACCGCTGTTCGAACTCAGCAGGTGCTGGGTCTGGATGCCGGTCTGCTGCCCCAAGATGTCAGGCAGCGACTGCGCCGGCATCCGGGCAATGTCTTCGGCGGTGATAACCGAATTCGCGGCGCCGGTGACCGCTCCGCCCCAGCGCGAATAAGTGACATCGACCGGTGGCAATTCGATTGGCGTTTGCGCAGCCGCCGAACCGGCAGCCAGAACGCAAACCATGACGGCCGATGCCGCCAGCGGAACTCGCACACCCATGATACAACGTTCCTTCGTTTGCGCGCAATGATTTGCGCGCATCGGGTGAGACCAAGCCCGAGGCGAAGGACGCGTATTCCGGCACGCAATCGAACAGCGCGTTCTGACCTTGCGTGCCGAATGTCGTGAAAGGCTTTTAGTCTTTCACGGCCTTCGCACCGGCATTGTCGTCACCGCTGCGAAAGACCGCTCCGTATGGACGCCCCGTCCACCGGTTGGGTGACCGCGCTGGCAGGTCTCCTGGCTCGCGGGTCGTTGTCTTTAGTCCGGCCTTCCCAGTTTCCCAGTGGCCGAATTGGACTGAAGGCTCGCCGCTTACAGTTGGGGGGTCAGCCACGGATGACCCTTATGTGACGGGCTTCCGTGTTCCCTCTTTCGTCCCCGGATTTCCCCGGGAAACCAGCACGATCGAAATGTTCCCCGATCGTTGTGCCAAGTCAAGCGCTTCCCGGCCGTCACCGACACATAACGCCCGTGCATAATTTTTGATCGGGGAAGGACTAGCCACCGCTCACGGATTGTTTTTCCTTAGAGGCCGCATTTCGGAGTATGCTTCGAAAAGAAACCGGTCCCTGAATGGAAAGGTGCTTAAAGCCATGACGCTGTCCCTTACGCTCCGACGCATCGGTCTTTTGGCCATCGCCGCGTTGCTTGTCACGGCCATCGGCATGAAGCCGCTCTATGCCATGGGCGGCGATACGCCCAAGCCGCCACCCACCGACGACGGCAAAAAGAAAAAGCCGACTGACGGCAACGCGATCGAACAAGAACAGCAGAAGCTCGCCTACGAAAAATTCATCAAGGACTACCGCGCCGCCCGCGAAATCATTCTCGCCGGCAATTACCGCGGCGGCATCGCCGCCATGCATGCGCTCGGCCACGACGACAACGCCGACGTCGCCAATTACATCGGCTACGCCTATCGCCGGCTCGGCAGCTACGAGAAGTCGAAGATCTGGTATGAGGCCGCGCTGAAGACAGACCCCAACCATGTGCGCACCTGGTCGTATTACGGCATGTGGCAAATGGAACAGGGCAACCGGCTGAAAGCGCTCGACGACCTGCAGAAGGTGAAGCTCATCTGCGGCAACGAGAGCTGCGAAGCTTTCCGCCAATTGAAAGATGTGATCGACGGCAAGGCGACGTACTAGCGCCCACCGCAGCCGTTATCGTGATCGCCGGGGCCCTGCCCCGGCGATTGCGTTTCAGGACGCCGCTTCGCCCTTCGCCTCTCCCAGAATCCACCGGTAATAGTCCGCATCGACGCTTTCCACCGGCAGCACCATGATGGCGGGCGTCGCGTAGGCGTGCAGTTCCTTGACCATCTGACGCACGGCTTCGGCGAGGCTCGCGCGCGTTTTCGCGATCATCACGGCTTCCTCGCCCCTCTCGATTTTATTTTCCCACCAATAATGCGAAATCATCCCCGGCAGGATGTTGACGCAGGCCGCCAGGCGCTTTTCGACGATGGCGCGGCCGGCCCTCTCCGCCTCGACAATCGAGGGCCAAGTCGTATAGACGAGCACGGCGGGTTCCATCGTCGGGTCCTTTCCTTGTTGGGTCCAAGTCCTCAGGTCCAAGTCCTCAGGTCCAAGTCCTCGGGTCCATGCCCATGAGCCGTCCAGCCAATCGCTTCAAAAGCATCGCCTTCGTCGCCGGCACAACGCCGGAGGCGCGCGACGCCTATGCACGGCTGGAGAAGCGCTACGGCAATAGCGCCCCCAACTCCGCCGACGTGATCGTGGCGCTCGGTGGCGACGGGCTGATGCTGCAAACCCTGCACAAGTTCATGAAATCGGGCAAGCCGATCTACGGCATGCATCGCGGCACCGTCGGCTTTTTGATGAACGAGTATTCCGACGAGAGCCTCAGCGAGCGGCTCTCGGCCGCGCAGATTACCGTCATCCATCCGCTGGTCATGAGCGCGCGCGATTCCGCCGGACGCGTGCACGAGCATCGTGCCATCAACGAGGCATCGCTGTTCCGCCAGAGCGCACAGGCCGCGCACCTGCGCATTCTCATCGACGGCAAGGAACGGCTCGCCGAACTCATCGCCGATGGCGTATTGGTGGCAACACCCGCCGGCTCCACCGCCTATAACCTATCGGTGCAGGGCCCGATCATTCCGATCAACGCGCCGATGCTGGCGCTGACCCCGATCAGCCCGTTCCGTCCGCGGCGCTGGCGCGGCGCGCTGCTGCCGGACAAGGCCAAGATCACCATTGACATTTTGGAGGCCGAGAAGCGCCCGGTCGCGGCCGTGGCAGATCATGACGAGGTGCGTTCGGTGCGTTCGGTCGACATCAGCATGGATCATTCCATTTCGATCGACCTGCTGTTCGACCCCGGCCACAACCTCGACGAACGCATCCTGCGCGAGCAATTCGGTTTCTAGGCTCAAGTCCCACTTTTCCGGTCGGCTGTCGCAGCCGCTTCTTGGGCAAAACATATGGCCGATTGTCACTGGCCGTTGTTCTCGACTTCATTCGGAGCCGCAAGTATCGTTTCGGCGAAACGGGGGGAAGCCGGTGCGATACCATCATCTTTACGTCGACGACACGGGCGAAAGTCGCTGGAGGGACGTCGAAATCGTCCTTGAAGAACGTGCCTTCGCTCCCCCGGCTCGGGGCATTCACGTCTCCGAGCCAGAGCTTACCAAAAATATGATGTTCCTGAGATTGCACACCGGCTGGAATGAACCGATTCATCCGACGCCCAAGAGGCAGACACTCATCTGCCTTGCCGGTTCTGTTCGTGTGACCGCGAGCGACGGGGAGGCGCGAGAGATCGGACCCGGCGACATCTGGCGCATGGAAGATCTGAGTGGCAAAGGCCATCACACCTGTGTCATAAGTGACGAGGATTTTGATGCGGCCATCGTCCAATACGATTAGGTCTTGATGACGGATGAGCCGAGCCGCCTGCCAGGCTTGGTCTTGGGGAAGCCAGATGCTGCGTAAGTTCCTGACCGCCGCTTTGATCCTGACACCGCTCGCGCTCACCGCCTGCGGCGTCGGCCCCGGCCTGACCGGCAATGACGGCGGCGGCATCATCCCCTACAGCCCCGAAAACAGGCTCATCGCGCGTGACTGGGCGGCCGAGCACTGCGCGCGCTACGGCAAAGTGCCGTATCACTTCGTCGTCTACGCCAAGTACGGACAATACATCAGCTTTTCTTGCCGGTTCCCGCGGCAGTATCGCGGCCGCTACTATTATTGAACTGCCGCCCCCGGCCGCGGCCGTTATCCTAAACCCTTCCTTAACGCCGCGCCGGTAGTTTTCCACCCCGGTAGAAGCGGGCTGGAACACACCCGGGGCCCGGAACAACATGGTCCGCATCGATTTCAACCACCTGCATTTTCTCGTTATCGACGACAATGCGCATATGCGCAGGATTTTGCGCACCTTGCTGTACGGCTTCGGCGCGCGCGACGTCTATGAGGCCGAAGACGGCGCAAGCGGGCTCGAAGCGTTCACCCAATACGTCCCCGACATCGTGATCACGGACTGGGTCATGCCGGTCTTTGACGGCCTCGAACTCACGCAGATGATTCGCCAGCCCGGCGCCAACGCCAATCCGTTCGTCGCCGTCATCATGCTCACCGGTCACTCCGAAAAAAACCGAGTGGAGGCGGCGCGCGATGCCGGCGTCACCGAATTCCTGGCAAAGCCTTTGTCGGCGAAAGGGCTCTATCAACGCATCGTCAACGTGATCGCCAATCCGCGTCCGTTCATCAAAACGAAGACTTATTTCGGCCCGGACCGCCGCCGCAACTTCAACTCAAGCTATACCGGCCCCGAGCGCCGCAAAGGCGGCAAGGCCGATGTAATCCGGCAGACCCCGTTGATCGACAAAATTCGCGCGCCCGGCTGACGAAGGTTCGCAATCCATGACTTCCCGCAAACCTGCAGCAACCGTCGCCACCTACGGCGATCACGAGGTGATCACGCCGGAGAACAAGCTGCGCAGCGCCGTGTCCGTGCGGCCGTTGTTTCCCGGCGAGGAAGATCCGCTCGATCGCGCGGAAAAGGCGCTGGCCGAATTGTCGAGCGAGTTCTCGTCCTGGATGGAATCGGAATGCGACCGCCTCGACGTCGCACGGCGCAATGTCGGCAAATCCGGGTTTACCAAGGCCAACAAGGACGCGCTGTTTCACGCCGCCCACGACATCAAGGGAGAAGCCGCGACTTTCGGCTATCCGGCCGTGACCTCGGCCGCCAACAGCCTGTGCCGGCTGATCGAACATACGCCCGATCCCACGCGCATTCCCTTCGAATTGGTCGACCAGCACGTTGACGCGGTGCGCGCTATCTTTCGCGAGTATTCCCGTACCGACGCCATCGAATTGGCCGCGCAGCTGACCAAGCGGCTGCGTGAGGTCACCGACGATTTCCTCTTGTTTGAAAACCGCGCTCGGCCCGACGTCCTCGAGCTGATCAAGACAAGCCCGTCGATCGCGCCCGAATGACGTTCGCGATGCCCGCGAAATCGGGGCGTTGCCAATCGCTCACCTCTTAGGCCACCAGCCGGATCTCTTCCATCGCCATCGCGAGCGGCGGCAACACCATATCGTCGGCGACCAGATCCTCGCAGAACATGCGCGCTTCCTCGCGCGCGGCCTCGACCGCAAAGCGGCGCAACAGTGCCAGGAGCGACGCCATGTCGGGATCGCGCTCGGCGGCGCAGGCCGCAAGCACGCGCTCGACCATGCGCCGCTTCAACCTCGCCGCCCCGCCTTGCTCGCCGATCAACACGCCCTCGCGCATCGCCTTGATCGCTTCGCTGAACGCCGGATAGGCCGCGTCCGGCAGGCCGGCCTTGGCATAGAGGGCGCGGAAGCCTGAAATGTTTCGGTCGTGGATGTAGCTTGCGGCGCGGTCGATTGGCACGCCGGACAATTCGGATAGCGCTTCCTCGAACAGAACCACATTGCCGGACAACAGCGCCCGCAAGATCATGCCGGCGGTGAGCTGGCCGCTCTGGCGCAGATGCTGGATAAACTCGCTGACTTCCTCATAGGGCGTGTCGGCGGCAAGCGCCACGGTCGCCTTCTCGCACGCTTCACGCGCGGCAACCTCGGCATGCTCCGGACCGAGCCAGTGGCGCGCGGCGACAAAACCGGCAAGCGTCTGCGACAGTTTCGATAGCAGCGCCTGGCGCGTCACCATCGGCAGATCGTCGCGATCGAGCAGGTTCTCGCGAATTGGCGCGAGATGACCGAAGCGCTCCACCATGCGATCGATCGAAAATAGCGCGATTTCGGCTTCGGTATTTTCCAAAAGCGCAAGGCATGCTTCCGCCGCAGCAACTTCCGCAATCGCCGCAGCGAGCGTGCATGGCAGCATGGCGCGAGTGGCGATCGCCACCTGGCATTCGGGATGGCCGGTAGCGATAAGATCGACCAGGTCCTCATCCAGCAGCAACGGCGATCGCGACAGGACTGGCGCTGCGATTTCGGGCTGGTCGGAGGCGAGCGCATGCACCACGACGCGCGGCGCGTTCTGCGCGGAGGCGAAAGCCTCGGAGAGCGCGCGCCGCACCAGCGGCGACGGATCGTCGAGCAGCATGATCATCGCGCCTTCGGCGGCGGCGAGATCGTCTGCGGACAATTCGGAGTGGAGGTAAGCCCGCGCCAGCGCGGAGGTGGCTTCGGCCCGTTCACCGGGCGGAGCGTAGCGGACCCATTGCAGGAACTGTCGAACAATCATGACTATACCGACGCGACCACTTTCGCCGCCATACCCGACGGCAAGGAGCAGCCTACACAAAGAGGTTTAACAAACCGTTCACCATAGAAATTGAAGGGCTGTTAACGACGTTTGCGCGTTTTCGCGCGCCTCAGACCTTGCCGCCCGAGGTTTTGCGCAGGGGCATGTCCTTGAACAGCTCGAGCAAGGCCGAGGGGGCTCCTTCCGGCCGCTGCTCGGGTTTGCCCGAAGCCCAGAGCGCGTTGACCGTCGCGGAGACCCCACGCCGCGGCGTATCGGTGAACATGCTCTGGAACAGCGGGCGGCCCTCGCGCGGCGGCCGCGGCACCGGCAAGGCCGTACGCGTCTGCGCACTGCCTTGAGCGTTGGCTTGCGCGTAGGTCTGCGTGAGGGCGGCCGTATCGACGACCGGCGCTGCCGGGATCGATGTCGGGATCGATGCCGGCGGCACGAGCGTATTGCCCGCTTCCTTCGCGCTGTCTTCGGCAAAAGCAAGCGCGCGGGCGACCTCGTAGCGGCCGGTCAGCTTGCTATAGACCGCCGCAACGCTACGCGCATGGCCGGAACGGTCGTAGAAAATGCTGCGATTGGCAACGGCCGCTGCCGGAAACATGGCGGCCGCATTGGTTTGCGGCTGGCTGGTAGCGGCACCAATCAGGTGCGACGCCCCGTCGGAGCCAAGAAAGTGCGCGATGTAGAGTTCGCCTTGCGAGGGCGTGCGGCCAAGGGCTGCGGCAAGCCGCGCCTCGTTACCACGGGTGAAGGCGCCCGCCACCTTCGCGCTCGCGGAAGGATCATTGCGCAATTTCATGATGGCGGTGCGCGCGCCGGCATCGGGCACCGCGTAACGCCCGTCGGCGCCCTGCACGATGGCGGCGGAATACTTGCCGAGCCCGAGCGCCGGCCCCGCCTGTTTCAGCGTGGCAAGCCAGGTCTGATCGATAAACTGGTAAAGTCCCCTGGCCGAGGATGTCGGTGCCGCCGCGGCGGGGTTGAGATTGGATTCGATCCGGGCCGTGGTGAGCAGGTATTCAAAGCTCGCGCCGGTTGTCTGCGCCGCCTCGCGGATCGCGCCCGCGATACGGGAAGCTCCGGACGTGATGGAATCGACCGCCATGGGCGTTGCCGGCTTTCGCGGTTTGCGCGCTGTACGGGCCTTTCAGGCGTCCTGTCGACCATGGGTAATTATGGTAAATGACTGGTTAACGGCGGGCGGCCCGCCGAAAGGAACGAGAGGAAACGATGGTTGAGACAATTCAGCGGCACAAACGCGGCGGGCTTTATTTCGAGAATTTCGAGGTCGGCCGAACTTACGAGCACACCCTGCGCCGCACGGTCACGCAGATGGACAACATGTTGTTTTCCAACATGACGCTCAATCCGCAGCCCCTGCACATTGACCGCCACTTCTGCGAGCAGGAAACCGAATGGGGTCAGCCTTTGATGAATTCGCTGTTCACGCTCGGGCTGATGATCGGCATCCAAGTCTCCGACATGACAGTCGGCACGACCATCGCCAATCTCGGAATGACTGATGTGAAATTCCCCAATCCGCTGTTCGAAGGCGATACCGTCAATTGCACGACGGTGGTCGTGAGCAAGCGTGAGTCGAAGTCGCGCCCTGGCGCCGGCATCGTCGAATTCCACCACAAGGCTTTCAAACAGGACGGCACCTTGGTCGCGGAATGTCATCGCAACGCGTTCATCCGTATGCGGCCCAAGTAGACCGAAGCAGGCTCATGAAGCTGCCGTTCGTTACGCTCGACGTCTTTACCAGCAGGCGTTTCACCGGCAATCCGCTGGCGGTCGTGTTCGACGCCGACGGTCTTGAAACCGGCGCGATGCAGACGATTGCGCGCGAATTCAATCATCCGGAAACGGTGTTCGTGTGTCACCCGGCTGACGCGGCGAATGCCGCTGCGCTGCGCATCTTCACGCCGGGCGCGGAATTGCCTTTTGCCGGCCATCCGACCGTCGGCGCAGCAGTTGCGATATTGCGGGCGCGCGGCGGCCCGCGCGCGTTCGTGCTGGAAGAAAAGATCGGGCCGGTTCCGTGCAACGTCGGGCCGCTTGAGAGCGACGGCGCGTATGCCGAATTCGCACTGCCGAAGATGCCGCAATTGGAGTGGGTGCCGGCCGGCAAGCGCGCCATTGCCGCTGCGCTTGGATTGGAGGCCGGCGATATCGGCTTTGAAAGTTTCGAGCCGGCGGTCTGGTCCGCCGGCAACGCTTTTACGTTCGTGCCGGTCAAGTCCATCGCGGCCGTGCGCAAAGCCCACATCGATCCGGGCGTGTGGGACAAGGCGTTCGAAGCCGGCGGACGCAGCAACGCCTTCGTGTTCTGCGCGCAGACGGCCGAGCCGGACGCCGCCTTTCACGCCCGCATGTTCGCGCCGAAGCTCGGCGTTATCGAAGATCCGGCGACCGGCTCGGCGGTCGCTGCTTTTGCCGGCGTCTATGCGCACGCGGCGCCTCCCCCCGACGGCACCCATCGCCTGACCATCGAACAGGGCTACGAAATGGGCAGGCCGAGCGCGTTAGGGCTCGCCTTGACCATGACACACGGCAAGCTTACCGCCGTCAGCATCGGCGGCGATGCCGTCGTTGTGACCGAAGGAGCAATCGAAACGTGATGCGTTCCCTGCTGTTCGTGCCCGCCGACGGCGGCGCCAAGCTCGAGAAGGCGTTCGCCAGCGGCGCCGATGTCGTCATCATCGATCTCGAAGATTCGATTGCACCCGAGCGCAAGGAGGCGGCCCGCAAGGCGGCCTTCGACTTTCTGCAAGGCGTGAACGGCAAGCCGGAGCGGCCCAAGCTCTTTGTCCGCATCAACGGCCTCGACACCGGCATGACCGACGCCGATCTCGACGCCGTCGTTCCCGGCAAGCCGGACGCGGTGGTGTTTCCCAAAGCGGAAGGCGGCCGTTCGGTCATTCATCTCGACGCCAAGCTCACCGCGCGCGAGGCGGTCTCGGATCTGCCGGGAGATTCCGTCATGGTGCTGGCGCAGGCGGTGGAGTCGGCAGCCGGCCTGTTCCAGGCCGGCACCTATCGCGACGTGAGTCCAAGATTGATCGGGCTGACCTGGGGGCCGGAAGATCTGGCGGCCGAGGTCGGCGCCGAGGCCAACCGCGACGCGGACGGTGCGCTGACCGAGCCTTATCGTCTCGCCCGCTCCATGTGCCTGTTCGGCGCCGCCGCCGCCAGGTTGCCGGCCATCGAAACGGTCTATGTCGATTACCGCAACGAGGAGGGCTTGCGCCACGACACCGAAATCGCACGCCGCGACGGGTTTGCCGGACGACTGGCGATTCACCCGGCGCAGGTGCCGATCATCAACGAGGTGTTCACGCCGACGGCCGCGCAGATAGAAAAAGCGCAAGCGTTGGTGGCCGCCTTTGCCGCACAGCCCGGCGCCGGCGCCATCGGCATCGACGGCAAGATGTACGACCGCCCGCATCTCGCGCGCGCGCAGGCGCTGCTGGAGCGCGTGAAGAGTTGATCTACCGATAGACCTTGCCCGGATCGAAGGTCTTCTCCCCGTCGCGGAACTCGAGCGTCACGCTGCCCTTCTGGCCAAGCGGAACTGCGCGGTAAAAACATGACCGCCGCCCGGTGTGGCATGCGCCGGGGCCGTGCTGTTCGACCTTGAGCCAGAGCGCATCCTGATCGCAGTCGACGCGCAATTCGACGACACGCTGGACGTGGCCGGAACTCTCGCCCTTCTTCCAGAGTTTTTTTCGCGAGCGACTGTAGTACCAGGCCTCGCCTGTCTCGATGGTTTTGCGCAACGCCTCGTCGTTCATGTGCGCGACCATCAGAACGTCACCAGACGACACATCGGTGACGACGGCCGTGACGAGCCCGTCGGCGCCGAAGCGCGGCGCGAACTCCAAGCCTTCTTCGATTGCCGATTGATCAGCCAAACTCGCCTCGCGTTGTTGACGCGGGGGAGCTTAACGTTGCGCCCCGCGCAGCATGGTCATGAACCGCACCAGCTCGTTTGGATCGTCCCGGAACGCGCCGGTGAAATTCGTGGTCACGGTGACCGCGCCAGGCTTCTCCACGCCGCGCAGTGACATGCACATATGCTCGGCTTCTATCAGCACCGCCACGCCGCGCGGCTTGAGCACCTCGTTGATCGCGGTCGCCACCTGCGCGGTCAGATGCTCCTGCGTCTGCAGACGCCTGGAATAGACATCAACGAGGCGCGCAAGCTTCGACAACCCCACGACGCGGTCCGTCGGCATATAGGCGACATGCGCCTTGCCGTAGAACGGCATCATATGGTGCTCGCAATGCGAATTGAAGGGAATGTCCTTGACCAGCACGAAATCGTCGTAGCCGCCGGTCTCGCTGAAGGTGCGGTCGAGCACATCGGCCGGCACTTCGCGATAGCCCTGATAGAGTTCCTCGTAAGCGTCGATCACCCGTTTGGGCGTATCGAGGACGCCCTCGCGATTGGGATCGTCGCCGGTAAAGGCGATCAGGGTGCGCACGGCGGCTTCCGCCTGTTCACGCGTGGGCCGCGGCTCGACCGGCGTCGGCGCGGTGCGCACGTGGTCAGTCAGGCTCTGCCTGGGCCAAGGCGTCACATTGGTCGTGGGAGTGTTCTTCGCATCCATGACGACGTCTCTCCGTTCGACCGGCACGCATCCGAAAAGATGGCGCCGGGAGTGTCACCGGGGGGCCGCGTCGTTTGACTCGCGGCAGACCTTGCCGCGCCTGGACGCTGCATTCCCATTCTGCATGGCTTCCCAGCCATGCTTTTCAACCATGTCCGGCCGCCGAGAACCCCTTCTCGCACCGCCGCACCAGCCCCTATATATTCTATTGCGCGGACGGAGCAATCCACCCTCGCGTCAAACCCGTAAAACCTTAATGCTAAACGACGTTTACAACGCCAAAATCCTGGAATTGGCGGGCAATATTCCCCGCCTGGGACGGCTGCCGGCGCCCGACGCCAGCGCGACCGCCCATTCCAGGTTGTGTGGGTCGACGGTGACGGTCGACCTCAAGATGGACCATGGCGAGGTTTCGGATTTCGCCCATGACGTGAAGGCCTGCGCGCTCGGACAGGCGTCTTCCTCGATCATGGCGCGCCATGTCATCGGCTCGAAGCCTGCCGAGCTGCGCGAATTGCGCGAGACGATGCGCAAGATGCTGAAGGAAAACGGCCCGCCGCCATCCGGCAAATGGGCCGACATCGCGATGCTCGAGCCCGTGCGCGACTACAAGGCGCGCCACGCCTCCACCATGCTCACTTTCGACGCCGTGGTGTCGGCCCTCGACCAAATCGAGGGTAAGGACAAGCAACCAGCCGGCTAGTCATTGCGCTGCGGCGAAACCCTGCACGTTGTGAGGGGCGAGTTCGGCGCGGTCGCCACCGCCACAGCTCGCCGCAAGCTGCGGCAGGCTCTGCTGCGCGCCGGTATTGCCAAGGCGGATCGCGGTGACGACGCCGGCGCTTTTCGTCGTCACCATCATGGAATGCTTTCCCGTGGCGGCAAAGGTGTCGATCAACTTGACCGGCACGCTGGCGCTCGCGTGGGTGACGAGTTCGCCCGATGTTCGATCGCGGTCGGATGAGACGACCTTGAGCCGCGCGATCGTGCGGCCGGCGACCATCGCAACCGCGGCAAGTTTGCGCGGCCGGTGGAGACGTCCACCACCGTAGCGCCGCTCGACATAGCTCACATCGTAACTGCCCTCTTTCGCGCCACAGGCGACGATGAGATCGAAGCTGCCGATATCGTCGCCCTCAATCGTAAGCGGATGCCGCCGCGCCAGAACGGTAGTGCCCGCGCGTTCGATCATGGTCCAGCGTTGCTCGCTGACGGCGTTTACGCCGACGCCATTGGTCACCCGTACCGGCGTCGGCAGCACAGGCGGCGGCGACGCGATGGCCGTCGTCGCGCCGGTGGCCGCCGTGCGCGGCTCCGTTTCGACGCGAGCGGTGCGGATTTCGGCGCGCGTCATCGCATGCATCGGCTCCCACGGCGGGATACGCAGCGCCAGATCGAGCAATTCGATGCCGGCGCCCATCTCGCCGGTATACTGCGCGAGCCGTCCAATATCGCGCTGGACCAGCACCAGGTCTTCGGCCGAATAGCTGGCGGCGGTTGGGTCGTCGCGGCGATCACCGAGCCATATCTGATGCACCATCACGCGCGCTTCCAGCGGAACCGTGCGATGCACGCCGGCGATCAGCACGAAAGCGCACATGGATTCGCATTCGGTGCGCGTGATGAGCCGGGCGTGCGGGATGTCGTTTTGGCTTTCATCGAGATCTTCCAGGCGTCCGACGGTGGTGTCGAGACCGAGACGGCGGATTTCGCGTCCGAGCGAAATGGCGCCATGCACCGAGCCGCCACCGGAATCGAGCACAACGGTCGCGCCGGTGAGATCGTGATGGCGCGCGAAATTCTTGAAATCCTGCGGGGTCTCGGCCGCAATCGCGCCACGCGCCGCAATCAAGAGCCGGCATTTGCCGCCGCAAGCTTCACTCGGGCCCTGCAACCGCAAATAAAAGCGCATCGGCAGGGTGCGATCGGATGCGCGCGATGGCACCGGCGTCAACACGACCGGCACCGCCAACGCAAACGCCAGAGCAGCCGCAAAAAAGCGACCCATTCTCAAGACCCCGTCCTGTCGCCGCCCCTTCTTGTCGTTGCGCGTGGGTAGACCCACGTTCTGGTCTGGAACGGCCTTACGACCCCCGGCGGGCGACAGTTGGAAACTTAATGAGCGGCCGGAGTCCGGTCTAGTGTAAAAAGATGGCCTTCCCGCCTCTTTGTGCTGTAAATGCCCAACATTTCGAGGGTATTCGGAACTTTCCGGCGGAAATTCCTGCGAGTCATGACCGTGCGGCAGATAAATTTGATGGACGTTGCGCTTTGGCCGCGACGGCTCGGCCGCAGCCTGATCCTGCTGTACCGCTACACGATCCTGGCCCTCATTGGCCCGCGCTGCCGCCATCTGCCCTCCTGCTCGGAATATACCGAGGAGGCCATCACGCGGTTCGGCCTATGGGCGGGATCCTGGATGGCATTGGCGCGGATCCTGCGCTGCAACCCTTGGGGAACGCACGGGCTCGACTTCGTGCAAGCCACCCTGCCTGCGCACGCCCACTGGTGGACGCCGTGGCGCTACGGACGCTGGCGCGGCACCAACGAGACACCGCCCTAAGCCGGTTGCGTGGTCCGATTCCCCTGCTATATCCCTGCCACTGACGCTTACCTGCATTCGTAGGCAGCGAGTGAGCAAGGAGACCTGTTATGGCCGAAGCCGGCATGGCGGGCGCACAAGCCCCCGCGAACTCCGCAAAATCCATCACCCTCACCTTCCCCGACGGCGCCAAGCGCGACTATCCTGCCGGCACCAGCGGGCTCGATATCGCCAAAGGCATTTCGCCGTCGCTCGCCAAACGCACGGTGGCGATGGCGCTCGATGGCGCGCTCGCCGATCTCGCCGACCCGATCGAGCACGATTCGAAAATCGAATTCGTCAACCGCGAAGACCCGCGCGCGCTGGAGCTGATCCGGCATGACGCCGCGCACGTGATGGCGGAAGCCGTGCAATCCTTGTGGCCCGGCACGCAGGTGACCATCGGCCCGGTGATCGAGAACGGCTTTTATTATGACTTCTTCCGCAACCAGCCGTTCACGCCGGAAGACTTGCCCGTCATCGAAAAAAAGATGAAGGAGATCATCGCCCGCGACAAACCCTTCACGAAAGAAGTTTGGTCGCGCGAACAGACGAAGAAAACCTTCCGCGACATGGGCGAGCAATTCAAGGTCGAACTGGTCGACGCCATTCCGGCCGATCAGCAGATCAAGATTTACAAGCAGGGCGACTGGTTCGATCTCTGCCGCGGCCCGCACATGACCTCGGTCGGTAAAGTCGGCAACGCCTTTAAGCTGATGAAGGTGGCGGGCGCCTATTGGCGCGGCGATTCGACCAAGCCGATGCTCACGCGCATCTACGGCACGGCCTTCGCCAAGCAGGACGAGCTCGACACTTATCTCAAGCAGATCGAGGAAGCCGAGAAGCGCGACCACCGCAAGCTCGGACGCGAGATGGACCTCTTCCATTTCCAGGAGGAAGGCCCCGGCACGGTGTTCTGGCACGCCGGCGGCTGGACCATCTTTCAGGAGATCGTCGCCTATATGCGCCGGCGCCTGAAAGGCGACTATCAGGAAGTGAACGCGCCGCAGCTGCTCGACAAGTCGCTGTGGGAGACGTCGGGACATTGGGGCTGGTTCCGCGAAAACATGTTCCAGGCGACGTCAGCGGGCGACCACACCGAGGACGAGCGCGTCTACGCCATCAAGCCGATGAACTGTCCCGGCCATATCCAGATTTTCAAGCACGGCTTGCGTTCGTACCGCGAACTGCCGGTGCGGATGGCCGAATTCGGCGTGGTGCATCGCTACGAGCCGTCCGGCGCGCTGCACGGGCTGTTACGCGTGCGCGCCTTCACGCAGGACGACGCCCACGTCTTCTGCACCGAAGAGCAGCTCGCCGACGAGTGCCTGAAGATCAACGATCTGATCCTGTCGACCTATCAGGACTTCGGCTTCACCGGCGAGCTCACGGTGAAACTGTCGACACGGCCGGAGAAGCGCGTCGGCTCGGAAGCCGCCTGGGATCACGCCGAAGCCATAATGATGGATGTGCTCAAGCAGATCGAAGCGCGCAGCCACAACCAGACAATCAAGACCGCGATCAATCCGGGCGAAGGCGCCTTCTACGGGCCGAAGTTCGAATACGTCCTGCGCGACGCCATCGGCCGCGACTGGCAGTGCGGCACGACGCAAGTCGACTTCAATCTGCCGGAACAATTCGACGCCTTCTACATCGCCGCCGACGGCTCCAAGAAGGCGCCGGTGATGGTCCATCGCGCCATCTGCGGCTCGATGGAGCGCTTTTTAGGGGTCGTGCTCGAGCACTATGCCGGCCACCTGCCGCTGTGGCTGTCGCCCAAGCAGGCGGTCGTCTGCACCATCACGTCCGACGCCGACGGCTATGCCGTCGAGGTGACCGCGCAGGCGCGAAAAGCCGGCCTGCGCGTCGACGCCGACCTGCGCAACGAAAAGATCAATTACAAAGTGCGCGAGCATTCACTCGCCAAGGTGCCGGTGCTTCTTGTGGTCGGCAAGAAGGAAGCGGCCGAGCGCGCGGTGTCGGTGCGCCGGCTCGGCCAGGACAACCAGCAAGTGATGCCGCTCGACGACGCGCTCAAGGCGCTCGCCGACGAAGCGGTGCCGCCGGACATTAAACGCGCAAGGACGTGAGGCGCTATTTCAAGCTGGCAATATAGGCCGCGATATCGCCGGCCTCGATGCGCGACAGGTTCATGTCCGGCATTTTCGGATGCGGGTTGAGCAGGAACAGCGCAATCACCGGCGCATCGAGATGCGGTCTCTTGGCGACCTCCGAAAAAGGCGGCGCCTGTGTGCTGCCCGCCTTCTGGTTCGGTTCGACAATGTGGCAGGAGGCGCACCAGCGCTCGGCCAGCCGCTGGCCGTTCATCGCATCGGCCGCCGCCGCTGCAGTCGTCAGCATTGCAACAAAGGCGAGTGAAAGCGGCGCGACGAAGGATCGTTTCATGTGGGATGGTCTCGCAAGGATGGATGCCCCGCGCGGATCATAGACTGGCGCACGGCGTCTGTCTCATTCGACTTGGATTGGTGGAAAAATCAGCCGGCCGCGGCCCTCGCAATCGGGTGCTCGTCGCCGTCCGGCTCCTCCAGCGCCTCCAGAAAGCGTTCCGCCCAGTGGGTGATGTCGTTGACCACCAGGACGCGATAATTCTGCTCGTGCCGCTGGCGCCGTTCGGAAAGCGGCATCGACAGCGCCCGGTTGATGGCGATTGCAACGCCCTCGGGGTCGTAGGGATTGACCAGGAGAGCCGCGCCACACTCCTTCGCGGCTCCGGCAAAGCGCGACAGGATCAGCACGCCGGGATCGGTCGCGTCCTGGGCGGCGATATATTCCTTGGCCACCAGGTTCATGCCGTCGCGCAAGGGGGTGACCAGCGCGGCGCGCGCGGCGCGGTAAAGGCCAGCCAAGGCGGTGCGGCTGTGCGCCTTGTTGATGTAGCGCAGCGGTGTCCATGACGCTTCGCCAAAATTGCCGTTGATGCGGCCGACCGCCTCGCCCACCTTGCGGCTGATGTCGGCATATTCTGGAATGCCGCTGCGGCTGCGCGGGGTGATTTGCAGATAGGTGACCTTGTTGCGCCAGGTGGGAAAATTTGTGAGGAAGCGCTCGAACGCATCCATGCGCTCGGGGATGCCTTTGGAGTAATCGAGCCTGTCGACCCCGATGATCATGGCGCGTCCGGACAAACTCTCCAGCACCTCGCGCACAAACACCGATTCGATCGCACGGCGCGCGAGCCGGGAAAAGGCCTCGGTCTCGACGCCGACCGGAAAGACGCCTACCTGAACCGTGCGGCCGTCGATCAGGAAACTGTCGCCATTTACGACGCGTTTGACGCCGCATTCGTTGACAAGATAGCGCGAAAAATTGGTGGCATCCGTTTCTGTCTGAAAGCCGACCACGTCGTAATAGCCAAGCGCGGGGATGAGCTGTTCGTGATTGGGCAGCGCTGTGAGAATTTCCGGCGGCGGACAGGGAATGTGGATGAAAAAGCCGATGCGATTCTTGTGGCCACGCTCGCGCAACGTCTTTGCAAACGGGATCAGGTGATAATCGTGCACCCAGATGACGTCGTCGGGTTTGAGCAGCTTTTCCAGATGCGTGGCGAAGTACTCATTGACACGGAAATAACCGCCGAGATCGCGCCTGGTGAATTCAGCGAGATCCAGCCGATAGTGAAGAATTGGCCATAGCACGCGATTGGCGAAACCGTTGTAAAACTCGTCATAGTCGTCCTTGAGCAAATCGACGGTGACGTAGGAAATATCGTCCTGGTCGACCTGCTTTGACGGCCCCGAAGTCGAACTCGGCGACACGCCCGCTCCAGCCGAACCACAGACCGCCGCGCCGCCTCAGCGCTGCCCGGATCGCCACTTCGAGACCCCCGGCCCGCGCGCTACCGTCCGGTACGCCAACTCTATTCGACACTACGACGAGCCGCGCCAAACCCGGTCTCCCCCGCTCCACTACCAATTATGTGATCAATTCCACCAGTGTGCATCCAACGACCACAATCGGCAAATTTAAAATGCCCCATTAATCGGCATTTCGATAACGCCTAAACAAAGCGTAAGTTCACACATTATTCGCCTGCCAGGGCGACCAAAGCGCGCCGAACCTCTCCCGGCGACTGAAAAATACCGCTGACGCCGGCGAAATGCCGATGCACCGAAAACCCGGTGCCTCCGAACTCGTCAAGCATGTCGAAGACGGATTCGTCCGTCACATCGTCGCCGATGAAAACCGGTTTGCGCCCGGCATAGGGCGCGTGACGCATCACGCCGCGCACCGCCTCACCTTTGCTGACACCCGGGCGTTTGACCTCGAACAAGGCTTTTCCCGGCAGCACTTCGAGTGCCTCATGCGGAAAAGCCGCCACGGCTGTTGCGACATATTGGCGTAGTTCGTCCTCGCGTTGCGGCGCCTTGCGATAGTGGACTGCCAGCGAATAGCCCTTGTCCTCGATGAGAATACCGGAATCGATGCCTGCTGCGTCGGCCAGCCGTTGCCGCAACTCAGATGGCAGCGGCTTCATGCTGATATGCTCGTCGCGCAGCCGCATTTCGGCGCCATGGCCGCCGACCGCCGGAAGCGTCAGCGGTGCAAACAGTCGATCAAGATCGGCGATCGGTCGCCCGCTGACCAGCGCGAGCGCGCCGCCGGTCAGTTCGAGCAGCTTTGCAAGCGCGCGGCACAGATTGGCGGGCACGTAAACCTCGTGCGGCGTCGGCCCAATATCGATGAGCGTGCCGTCGACGTCGAGCAGCAGCGCTATCACTTTCGGATCGAGCCGCGCAAACATGGCGAAAGCGGCGTCGTTGGCGGCCGCGTCACCGTGCACAGGAGCCTCACTCACTGCGCCTGTACCTCGACATCGCCGTCCACGCCGGTGACAACCTTGAAGTCGCGCTGGTAGACATTGCCTTCGTTGCGCGCAATCGCGCGATATTCGCCTTCGGCGAGGATCACGCGCGGAAAGGCGCCGATCAATTCCTTGATCACGTCGCCGCCTGGCGTGAGCACCGACCAGGCGGTGTTGGCAAGCGCTTCGCCGCCCTTTTCCGCCACCAGCTTGAGCGTGATGGCGGCAGCTCTGTGCGTCACGGTGATGTCGGTGAGCTTGGCGGCCTGTACGCGAATGTCGGAGCGCACCACCGCGTTGGCATCGCCATAGTGCGAGACGATGTAGTAGCCGCCTTCGGGAACCACCACGACGTCGCCGGTCATGACGTGCTCGGCGATCGGCCGACGGTCGCCGGCCTCGAACTGGCTGCCTTTATAGACGTCGAACGAGACTTGTCCGGACGGAATGCGGGTATCGCCGACGCGTCCTTCGATACGCAGCGCGCCAGCCGGCAAATCGAATTCCTCGCGCACCGTCGCGCCGCGCAAATTGACCGGGCGTACCGCGGTCGCAAGGCCGAAACCGACATGCACGATGTAGTTGCCCGCCGGCAGCACCACAGTCGGCGCCGGCGTCTTGTCCTCTTTGACCAGCTTGAACTTGCCCTTGGCGTCAGGCCTGGCCGCATAGACCCGCCAAGTCAGGCCGCCGTCGATTGCCGGTGCATCCTTACCAAAACGGGCGCTGAGTGCGAGCGCCACTTTGCCCGCCGGCACCATCGGCACGGCGATATTCGGCTGCGCATTATGCGGTGCGCCTGCCGGCCAGTTCGAGGGCGCGTTCATTGCGCCGCCCGGGCCGAAGACCTCGCCGCGCGTGACCGATTCCGGGGTGATCAGCGAGGTCGAAGGCGAAGTCGAAAACAACGTGTTCGGAGTTGCGGTTTGGCCGAGCGCCGCGCCCGGAAGCAATAGCGACAAGGCAAGGGCAAGTCCGGACCAGAAGCGACTAACGGCGGCGGTGGCAGAAGCGCTGCTCATCACCGCATGTTTTCGGCTCAAATAGCGGCAATTTCAAGCCAAGACGGTATTTTGCCGGCATATCGGCGGCATGTTTGTCACCATGCCGGCCCTATGTTAGGCGCGGGCGCCATTTCGCGAGATCATCATGCCTGATGCTCTGGAACTCCTCAAAACCCGCCGGTCGGTCAAACCGCTGGAGCTGGGCGGACCGCCGCCGAGCGCAAGCGACATCGAGACCTTGTTGACCATTGCCACGCGCGTGCCCGACCACGGCAAGCTCGCTCCCTGGCGCTTCATCGTATTCGAAGGCGCGGCACGCGAGGCCGCCGGCGAGAAGATTGTTGCAGTCTTTCGCGAGGACCGCGACGACGCCACGCCGGAGCAGATCGAATTCGAGCGCAAACGGCTTGCGCGCGCGCCCTTGGTGATCGCCGTCGTCAGTCGCACGGTGAACCACGCAAAGGTCCCCGAATGGGAGCAACTGCTGTCGGCGGGCGCCGCCTGCATGAACCTCGTCGCAGCCGCCCACGCTATGGGCTATGCCGCGAGCTGGATCACCGAGTGGTATGCCTATGACCGGCGCGTGCTAAAGGCGTTCGGTCTTGCGGACAACGAGCGCATCGCCGGCTTCATCCACATCGGACGTCCGGCCAAGCCGCCGGAGGACCGCGAACGGCCCAAGCTTGCCGATATCGTAAGCCATTACGGCGGTTGATGCGATGTTCTACGAACCTGAAAAGCGCGACACCCGTTTGCTGCCGTACGATCCATTCAAGGCGATCGTTGCGCCGCGCCCGATCGGCTGGATCACGTCCATGAGCGCGAAGGGCGAGGTCAATCTCGCCCCCTATTCCTACTTCAACGGCGTCAACAGCAAGCCCAATGTTGTGATGTTCGGAAGCGAGGGGCAAAAGGATTCGGTGAGCTTCATCGCCGAGACCGGCGAGTTCGTCTGCAGCCTCGTGACTTGGGATTTGCGCGATGCGATGAACGCCACGGCCGCTCCACTTGCGCGCGGCGTCAGTGAAATGGAGCGGGCGGGCCTTGAGCCTGCGCCTTCACGCATGGTCAAGCCGCCGCGCGTTGCCACCGCGCCTTGCGCGCTCGAGTGCAAGGTTCTGAAGATCGTCCAGTTGGACGATATTGGCGCCAAACCGCTCGACTGCCATGTCGTTTTCGGCCAGGTGGTCGGCGTTTATATCGACGACCGCTTCATCAAGGACGGCTTGCTCGACACCGCCGCCATGAAGCCGATCGCCCGCTGCGGTTACGATCAATATGCCGTGTTCGACAGCGTATTTTCGATGATCAGGCCGACTTCCTAGCGGGGGCTGGCGGGTTAACCAACGGCTAATCGCACAAGCGCATTCTCTCGTCACGTTTCGGTCACAAGACTCCGCCAGCAGATTTTCACCATATGGGGGTGAAAGCCTTGTCGGGTGGCCGGCGCGGTCTGATCATCGCGCCTGGGGAGAAGCCGTTTGGTATTCGAAGGTCTATTCGCGCGTGCGCGCAACGGCGACCGTTCCGCCGAGGCCACCACCGCACGGGCAAAGCCGGCAGCCGAGCGTCCGATCATCGGGCTTGCGCTCGGCGGCGGTGCCGCGCGCGGCTTTGCTCATATCGGCGTAATCCGCGCGCTGATCGCCAATGGCATCGTTCCCGATGTCATCGTCGGCACCTCGATTGGCGCGGTCGCCGGCGGCTGCTACGCGGCCGGCCAACTCGACGCTCTGGAAACCTGGGCACGCAGCCTCACCGTGCGCGGTATCCTCGGCCATCTCGATCTCAATTTGTCCGGCACCGGTCTCATTCACGGCGGCAATCTCGCCAAACGGCTGGAGGCATCGCTTGCCGACGGCCGGATTGACGACCTATCCATCCGCTTTGCCGCCATCGCGACCGAGTTCAATACCGGTCACGAGATCTGGCTCACGCGCGGACGGTTGTCCGATGCGATGCGCGCCTCTTATGCGCTACCGGGAATTTTCCCGCCGGTGCTGATCGGCGGGCGCTGGCTGGTGGATGGCGCGCTGGTCAATCCGGTGCCGGTGTCGGCTGCGCGCGCGCTCGGTGCCCGCCTGGTGATCGCCGTCAATCTCAATTCCGATCTGTTCGGTCGCGGCACCATCATCGCGAGCCACGGCCCCGACGAAGACGACGATGCCGCCGCCGCGTTACCGAAACCGAACGGGCTGCTCGGCATGTTCGGCCGCGAGCGCATGCTACGCCGCCAATTTATCGGCCGGCGCGGCCGACCCAGCATCCCGACGGTGATGATTGAGGCCTTCAACGTGATGCAGGACCGTATCACGCGCGCACGGCTCGCGGGCGATCCGGCCGACGTGCTGATCAGCCCGCGGCTCGGCCAAGTGGGCTGGTTCGATTTCCATCGTGCCGCCGACGCGATCGCGATCGGCACCGAGGCCGCGGAAAAATCCATCGACGCGATCAACGAAGCCGTCGCCGCGCTATCGCAGGCCGTCAGCTCAGAAAGCGTGCCGTAGGACGCAATCAAGCGCTGCGAATGTACTCACGCATCGCTTCGGACTCGCGCTCGATCTGCCCGACGCGCTGCTTGACCACATCGCCGATCGAGATCAACCCGACCAGTCTGCCGCCGTGCACCACCGGCATGTGACGGAATTTTCCGGCCGTCATCCGCTCCATGAGCCAAGCTACGGAATCGTCTTCCGCACAAGTTTCGACCTCGCGGGTCATCACCTGGCTGACCGGCAGATCGAGCGCGGCAGCACCGAGCTCGCCAATGGCGCGCACGATGTCGCGCTCCGAGAGAATGCCGGCAAGGCGTCCTCCCGCGCCACGAATCACAACCACGCCGATACGCCGCGTGCCGAGCAATTTCGCCGCCGCCGCCAAATTCGCCGACGGTTCGATGTCGAAGAGGTCGCCGCCTTTGGCGGCCAGAATCGCTTTGACGTTCATGGCAGCCTCCCTGAGCCCGGCGCTCACGAGGTGCGGTAGTCACCCTGGCGAGTCCGGGCGATCAGAAACGATCCTGCCAGGGGCGGGGTTCCGTCAAGCAAAAGATCGCCGCGCGCCACCCCTGGCTACCGCAGATGCTAATGCAATGTTGCACTGCCGTTGTCGTGTCGTTGCGTGTCCGTGACGGGGTCGAACCAGGAGAAGAATAACAACCCGGCGAGAAAGCCGCCTATATGGGCCTGCCAGGCGACGACTTCGCCGGGGCCCGCACCGCTGAGCGGCAGGGATATCAGGCCGAACACCAGATTGATCCCGAACCACACGATAAGAAAGACCAATACGGCCGGCTCGCGTAGCACCTGCGAGAGAGGAGCGGCCGGCACGCGGAAATCGGCCTCACCGCCGGTGCGCAGAAAACTCAAAGGCCCCCCGCGCTGAAATGCAAATCGCATCGCCCCCGCCATCGTTCCGGAAATCGCAGCGGAGGCGCCGATCACCGGCGCGTTCTGCCCGCCATAGGCGAACAAATGCGCGAGCGCACCTGCCGCTGCCGTCACCGCGAAAAAAACCAAAAAGCGCAACGCGCCGAAGCGCCGCGCGATCGCCGAACCGAACGGCAAGAACCAGATGGCATTGACGCCGAGATGAATCCAGCTCGCGTGCAAGAACGCGTAGGTCACAAAGGTCCAGACCTCCGCGCCATACCCGCCGGGCAATTCCGCCGGCGGCAGAACGCCGGTTCCGTAGCGGATCGGATTAAAAGCAAACAACCAGAGGACTTCGTTGTCCTGTGCGGCCGTCAGAACAAACACGCGTAGCGCATGGACGAGCGCCAACACGGCGAGCACGGCCAGAATGACGGGAGGGACGTTAAGTGCGGGTTCGCGTTTCACTACTCGGCCAGTCCGATGCCGGCCAGTTACGCTGCTTTGCGCGCGCGCCGCAAGACACAAGTAGGCAAAAGCAAACAGGAAAGGAAACAAAAGGAAAAAGAAAAAGGAGGGCTTTCGCCCTCCTTTGAGCCGCGCTCCGCGAGGTTTCTGGCGCGCTTTCAATGGCGCTGGTCAGTCCCCACGCCTCCCCGTGGCTCTAGTCAATTGGCGCCGGAGGTTCAGTTCGGCGACGTATGGATCGACCGCGACCTTAGGCGCAGCGCGCTCCATTGCCAATCCAATCCTGCTCTTAACACTAACTCGCGCCGCCCGCTGACGGCCCGCCGCCGCGGCACGCGTCCTGCTCCGTCTTGTCCATCGCGGCCGTGAACCGGCATCGCTGTCCCGCTGGGAGACAGCGAGACCGCTTCAAACGTCCCGCGACGGAACAGGTGGGCGTCAATGAAACATGTTTCCACGCGAGCCGTCTTCGAACACTGGAACAGGCAGCGGGCCGGCCGGCCGGCGCCGGAGCGCGACGATATCGATCCGAGTGCGATCCGACGCGCGCTCGGCGATACGTTCCTGTTGACGGCAGACTTCGCCGACCATTTGCGTTTTCGTCTTGCCGGCACCCGCGTCTGCGCGCTGTTCGGCCGCGAGATCAAAGGCGAAGCTTTTGACGCGCTGTGGCCCCGGCACAGCCTTCAGACGATCGAGGACCTGCTGCACATCGTCGCAACCGAAGCGTCCGGCGTCGTTGCCGGCGTTACCGGCCATACCGAGGACGGCGTCACGACTGACATCGAAATGCTGCTGCTGCCGATCGCCTATAGCCGCCGCGCCCGCGTTTGTGCCCTCGGCGCCATGACGCCGGTGGTGGCGCCTTATTGGCTCGGCACCCGATTTGTTACCGAACTCGAGCTCACGGGCGTTCGCCATCTGGGGGCAATTGAAAGCGCCCGCAATGTTCCAGTTTTTGGCCAACCGGCCGAGACCGGGCGCTTGCGCCACGGTTTCGTCGTCTACAGCGGCGGCCGGGAGACCCCGTCCGGCGACCGTACCGGCTAACGGCGCGTTAACGATACCGCCCTAGGGTTGTCAGTTGCGGGCCGTCTGCGCCCGAAGGCCGAGCCGTGCCATGTCGATGCCGCAACTGAAACCGAAATTTCTGCCGCTGGCCGAAGAACGGCGGCGGTTTCAGCGCGTCAAAGTCAATCTGCTCGGGCGCTACATGCTGCCCGACCGGCGCGAATATCCCTGCCAAGTTATTAATATGTCGCCTGGCGGCATGGCGCTCATCGCGCCTGTTGCCGGCAAAGAAGATCAGCGCGTCATCGCCTATGTCGATCACGTCGGCCGGCTTGAAGGCCAGGTCGCCCGAGTCTTCGAAAACGGCTTCGCGATGACGATTTCGGCGAGCGCGCGCAAGCGCGACAAACTCGCGGCCCAACTCACCTGGCTCGCCAACCGGCATATCCTCAATTTGCCGGAAGACCGCCGCCACGGCCGTTTCACGCCGCGCAATCCGCTGGCACGGCTGATCCTGCCAAACGGCAACAACGTCTCCTGCCGCGTCATCGACCTGTCGCAGTCCGGCGCGGCCGTCGCGATCGGTCCGGATCTACGGCCTGCGGTTGGCTCGGTCGTGACACTTGGCAAGACGCAAGGCCGCGTGGTCCGTCATATCGAGGACGGCTTCGCCATCGAGTTCACGCGCCTGCAACACCCTGACTTCCTCGAAGACAGCATCTCCGGCGAATAGAGTCATCGCCCGGTAAACGGGACGCGTAAGATTGCACGCCACGCAATGCGCGCGTGTTAGCTTCATGCCTTCGCGCGGCGGTATCATAAGAAATGATCGAACGGTCCGCTCACGGTAAACCGTGGGTGTTGCGGCGTTCGCGCAAGCCCGCCATCACGGGCTTTTTCGGCTTAACGCGAACAATTTTAATTAAACTGTATTCGTTCCATTTTTAAGCGAATTCGATTTCAAGTTTTACTGTATTCGTCTCTTTCTTTATTTGTGTTCTTCTCAAAATGACTTGCTAGACTTAGCGGCGCTGCAAAAGCTTTGTGCGAAATGTGGTCCCAACGAGACGGGAAGGGGCCACAGAACATGGGTCGGCGTATCAAACAACTCTCGACCGGCTGCTTGCTGGTTGTCACCTGCGCGGCGGCGCTCGCTGCTGCGATGGGTCCGAGCACAGCGCGCGAGCGCAATGCTGTCTATGCTTCCGCACCATCCGACACGATGGTCTACGCTTCGGTCGGCGCGGAGGCACGCGCACCGATCGGCTGGTTCGAGTTCTGCGTCGAACACAAGGCCGAGTGCAGCACCAGGCCGACGGCAGCACGCGATGTCGTGCTCACATCGAAGGCTTGGGCAGACCTGGTCAAGGTCAATGGCTGGGTGAACGGCCACATCAAACCGATCACCGACCTCGAGCATTGGGGCGTGGTCGAGCGCTGGAGCTACCCGGACGACGGCTACGGCGATTGCGAAGATTATGTGCTGCTCAAGCGCCGCATGTTGCTGAAGGCCGGCTGGCCGCGCTCGGCGCTGCTCGTCACCGTGGTGCGCGACAAGAAAGGCGACGGCCATGCCGTGCTTACGGTCAAGACCAATCGCGGCGAGTTCGTTCTCGACAACCAAGAAGAGAAGGTCCTGCCCTGGACCAGGACCGGCTACCGCTTCGTGAAACGCCAGTCGCAGTCCGACCCGAACGTCTGGGTCTCGCTCGGCATCCCGCAAACTGCGCCGGCCACCGTCGCAGCTCGCCCCTAACCACAATTTCGGAGATCGCGCTCCCGGTCACGTCCCCACCCCTCCCCGTCCCCAGACCGGGTTCGCGAGCGGCCGGCCTCCCCCAAGGCCGGCCGCACCTTTTTTGGGAAGCCCTCAGCGGACGCGCTTGAGTTCGGTTGCGTATTGTTTCGAGCGCCGCACATAGATGTCGGCGCCGCCGCGGATCATTTCGGCGGCTTCCTCGTCGAGCGTGCGGATCGCGCGCGCCGGTGCGCCGACGATCAGCGAATTGTCCGGAAATTCCTTGCCCTCGGTGATCATGGCGCCGGCGCCGACGAGACAATTGCGGCCAACCCTGGAGCCGTTGAGCATGATCGCGCCCATGCCGATCAGGCTTTCGTCGCCGACGGTGCAGCCGTGCAGAATGACGTTGTGGCCGATCACGCAATTGGCGCCGATGGTGAGCGGAAAGCCGGGATCGGTGTGCAGCGTGGCGTTGTCCTGAATCTGCGAGCGCGCGCCGAGCTCGATCCACTCATTGTCGCCGCGCAGGACGGCGCCGAACCAAACGCTTGTGTCTTTCAATAACCGCACGCGGCCGATCAGCACGGCCGTTTCGGCGATCCAGTATTGGCCTTCACCGGGAAACTCCGGCGCCTGTCCGTCGAGCTCGTAGATCGGCATTCCCGTCTCCTAGCGCGCAACCAGGCTGAGCGGGAACCGGTCAGCCGCCCGGATTGCGGGCAAACGCAACACGTCGGAACCGAGCATCGCAATCATCGCGAAAAATTGGAAGAGGTCAGCGCGTGACGCCGAAAACTGGGTACCGGTTTTCGGACAAGGTCACGCGCAAATCAGGCAAGCAGAAAGCCGCAAGCCTGCAGCGCCATCACCAGCACCAGCCCCGACATCAGGCTCCAGAAGCCGGCAATTAGCGTGGCCAGAAACACAAACTCGAAGCGGTGGCCTTGTTCGCCGCGTTCACGCAAGGTGTTGCGCATGATGAGCCATGGTGCCGAGAGCACCAGCAATCCCACAGCTGCAAAGGCGCTCGCGCTCGGCCCTTCGCTGATGAGGTCGAAGCCCGGCAGACGGCTGGTGATGAGCTGATAGACCGACGAACTCATGCCGGCAAAGGCAAAGCCCAGCACCGGCACGATCAACATCTGTACGGATTCGGGCGCCATGGCGGCCTCAACGCAAAACAGGCGGTTGTTCTGACAAAGGGCTTCAGGCGGCGCCAGCCAATCGTTAACGAATGGTTAATAGCCCGCCGGTCGTGGGCGCGGGCCGTGGCATAATCCGCGCTGATTCGGAGGCGTAATGGCCACTCTCACCCACCAACGGCGAAGCCCGCGCAAACGTCATGCCGGCCACAATCCGCTCTTTACACCGCTCCTGGTGTTTGCCGGCGTGGCGGTCGTCGCCGCGCTCTACATCGCCTATGTGCTGTGGCCGCGCTGGCCGGACATGCCGGTGTCTCTCGGCGCCCCCTCATTGCCGATCGTGGTGTCGGGCGAGAATTTCAACATCGAGCCGGCGGCGATCCGCAAGGCGATCGAACGCCGTCCCGGTGTGCAGGACCGCGTCGATCTTGCCTACCTGTGGCCGTCGCTGATGCCGCCAGATCCGGCGATCAAGCCGACCGTCGGCACGCCGTTCGATCCCAACAAGCGCTTGTTCGTCACCATCATGGCTGGCGATACGACCTTGCCGCTGGCGGAACGCGTACAGGAAATCTACCCGCGCTATCTGGTGCCGGAGCCGAAGGCGGGGCCGGACGGCCTGACGCTGCGCGGGTTCCGCGACGACACGCCCTACAAGGACGAAGAACTGGTGTTTGAATCAAACGCGCCGGAACATTTCCTCGCGCGCTGCTCGCGCAAGGGCGTCGTCAATTCCGGCACTTGTCTGCTGGAGCGACGCATCGGCAAGGCCGACATCACGTTTCGCTTTCCGCGCGATTGGCTGAACGACTGGAAGTCGGTGGCCGCCGGCATCGACAAATTGTCGAAGCGGCTGCATCCACAAACCTAGTTACTCCGGGACGCGCGCAAAGCGCGCGGGGCCGGAATCCATACGCCCGGTTTGTGTTTATGGATTCCTGGCTCGCGGCCTAACGGCCGCGCCCCGGAATGACGGGGATCGTCAGCTCTCGACCAGATCGACGTCGAGGATCGGCAGTTCGAGAATGTAGGAGCGCCGGCCCTTCTCGTTCTCCACGAACAGCACGCCGATGAACTCCTCGCTCATATAAAGCTCGAGCGAATCCATCTTCTTCGGCCGCGTCACGACGCGCAGATTGTCGTTGTCGAATTTGCGGCGCAGATAGGCGTTGAGCGCGGGCACCGGCTGGATGCTCGGGTCCTGCCCGAGCTGGATCACCATGCGGAAATTGTAAGAACGCTCGCCCTCGTCCTCGTCGACCGTCAGTTCGCCGGCGTCATCCTCGCCGATGAAGACCTCCGCGGATTCCGCAGTCTTCGGCACCACGCGGATTTGCGGGTTGCCGAACAGCTTTTTCAGATAGGCATCGAGTTGCCTGATCTCTTGGACTTCCACCGGGCCGCTCCTTGCAAGGTCTTTGGCGGCGCCTGCTTGCCCGATTGCGCCGCCCGACGCAAGCCGTCAGCGCATGATCCCGAAAAGCGGGTACCGGCTTACGGACAAGATCATGCGCAAACGCAACAAAGTTTCAGCCGTCGAGCATGACGCCGTAGAGCATCTGGTCCATGGCGCGCGAGGGCTCGGGGCAACCGGCCTCGCCCACCACTTTGGCCGGCACGCCCGCCACCGTGACATTATTCGGGACCGGCTTGATGACAACGGAGCCGGCGGCAATGCGCGCGCAATGACCGACTTCGATATTGCCGAGAATTTTCGCGCCGGCGCCGATCAGCACGCCGTGGCGGATTTTCGGATGGCGGTCCTCGTGCTCCTTGCCGGTGCCGCCGAGCGTGACACCATGCAGGATGGAAACGTCGTCCTCGATGACCGCGGTCTCGCCGACCACCAGACCGGTGGCGTGATCGAGAAAGATGCCGCGGCCGATCTTCGCCGCCGGATTGATGTCGCACTGGAATGCAGCCGACGACCGGCTTTGCAGATAGAGCGCGAAATCCTTGCGCTCCTTGTTGAGCAGCCAATGCGCCAGCCGATGCGTCTGGATGGCGTGGAAGCCCTTGAAGTAAAGCACCGGTTCGATGAAGCGGTTGGCCGCCGGATCGCGATCGACTGTCGCGACGATATCGGCGCGGAACATGTCACCGATCGCCGGCTCATCGGCGAGCGCCTCGCAGTAGGCCTGGCGAATCATGTCGCTCGACACGTCGGCATGTTCGAGCCGTCGGCTGACGCGATGAATAACGGCCGCTTCCAGCGTATCGTGGTGCAGAATGTTTTCGTAGATGAAGGTCGCGAGTTCCGGCTCACGGCGCGTGATCGTCTCCGCCTCTTCGCGCATGCGCGCCCAGACCGGATCGACTTTATCGAGGCCCTTGGCAGGGCGAGCTTGATATTGAGCCATGGTCTTCTTCTCCCGGCGCCTCTCAACGCCAAACCCCTCGTTGTTAATCTAGCACAGATCGACCGCCGTCACGAGATGCGGCCTTGCAGGCCTTGCATAGCTCACCACCATCAAGGGCGGTGGTTAAGAAACTCGAGTACGCCCTCCTTGTAGGCCCTGTCGCCGACCGCCAACATATGATCGCGGCCCGGAATATCGAGTGCGCGGGCGCCCGGAATGAGCGCAGCCAGTGCCCGCGCAGAACCCGCCACGTCGTCCTTGGTTCCCACCGCGACCAGCACCGGTGTCTTGAGGCCCGCCACCTGTTCTTTGCTCAGCACCTGGCGCGAACCGCGGATGCAGGCGGCGAGCGCCCTCAGATCGGATTTGGTCTGTTCGGCGAAGGCGCGAAACGTGCGCGCGGTCGGATCGGTGAAATCGGCGAGCGACGCCGCTTCCAATGCGTCGGCGATGCTTTCGGGCAAGCCGACACCATCGACCAGACGAATGCCTAGCCCGCCGAGAACAACCGAGCGTACGCGCTCGGGTTGGTCGACGGCGAGAAACGCCGCAATGCGCGCGCCCATCGAATAGCCCATGACGTCGGCGCGCTCGACACGCAAATGATCGAGCAACGCGCGCACGTCGTCGGCCATCTTTCGGCTGTGGTAGTCGCTGGCGTCGTAGAGCTTGCTCGAAGCGCCGTGCCCGCGATTATCGAGCGCCAGCGCGCGGTAGCCGGCGCGCGTCAGCGTTCCAACCCAGTTCGGATTGACCCAGTTGGTTTCCTTGTTCGAAGCAAAGCCGTGCACCAGCACGACCGGGTCACCCTCCCCGGCGTCGAGATAGGCAATCTCGACCGCGCCGTTTCGAAAGCTTGCCATACGCCAGTCCGTTCTTCCCGAGGTGTCAAGCGAAGTGCACTTCAAGGTGACGGGCGATAGCAGAGCGCGCCGGCTTGTGAAAGGGCCAACCGCTCCTCGCGTCGGCGCCGGCGCTTCTTGCCGCGGCGGATGTAACGCAAGGTGGCGCGTTCGGTCGCGCTTTTCAGCGACGACACCAGACCGATCAGCGTGAGCAACGCAAAGAGGACCCAGACGCCGAGATCGAACACTGCGCTGGTCAGGACGATTGCCGCACGGCCTGCCACTTTCAAAATCGCGCGCGTCTTGCCGCCTTCCTTTTCCGCGAGCTTGGCGACGCGCGACATCTCGCGCGGGCTTTGCGCAATCTTCAGGCCGTCGAAGGCGGCGCGCGTGCCTGCCTTGGCTTCGACGCGGCCGACGTCACTCGCAAGATGAACGAGACCGCGCGCGCGCCTGACCTTCACCGCTTCGCGCGCGGCACGCACTGCCAAAAGCGGCTGCGCGACCGACGCGCCGGCAATCGCCTGTTTGAACCGTTTCCAGTCGACCACGCCGCGCATCATGCGTCCGGCCGATGCCGCAAGATCGGCCGACAACCGCCCGGTCTTGCGCGCCACCTTTGCAAGCGACAATCCGACGCGCGCGGGCGCTTCCGCGCCCAGCGTTGCATAAGTGCCGGCGGTGATGGCAAGGCCGACGCAAGCCAAACCCAGCACCAGCGTGTCGGCCTGTTCGCCGAGCGCAAGGCGTTTGCCTTCGCGCAACGCATCGCGCACGTCGCCGAACACGAACAGATCACCGAGCGTCGTACCGGCAAGCCCGACCGCGTCGTTCGGCTCGCCGGTGACGAAGCCTTGCGCAAAGCGCTTGGCGGTGCCGGCGGCGGACGCGTCCTCGGCGACCGCGGCTTTCACCTTTTCGATCAGCGTCGGATCGAGCGTGACGTGTCGCGCGGCGGCCAGGTCGACGAAGCTCTGCGCGAGATCGGCGTCATCCTTTGCCAGCGCCTGCTCAATTTCCTGCGTCGCGACACCGGCGTTGAACTTTTCATCGAGCACACGTTCGGCAATGCGCGCGGGATCGTCGGCGATAACGAGTTGTGCGCGCGCGTCGAGCCCACGCGGCACCGCGTAGATCGCGAGCGCGGCAAACAACGCCATCGCCAGCACGACGGGTCCGATGAGCGGACGGCGCATTCGGTCCTTCCTTCGATCAAGCGATATGCCAATCCCCGCCTCGGCCGGGATATGGGCTCGCAAAGGCGGCGGAACAACGACTTGGGGATAACCTCGCCGCACCCGGCCCCGAGACCGGAAAACACCGCAATTTATACGCCGTTCCGTGCGAGCCGCTGGATGCGGCTTATTAATTGTGACAGCTAGGCAGGAGCAAACCGCCTCGCTATGGTGCGCCGCCATAGCGCGCTGCGGTGCAGCCAAAAGGCGCCACAGGTCTCGAGGGTTTCCATGGCAGAGCATGTCATTCCCCATTTCCACAACGATCCCGGTGTGCCGGTGATCGAGATCGGCGCCACCGAATTCATGTGCGTCGGCGCCACGCCGCCCTACGATCACCCGCACGTCTTTCTCGACATGGGCGACGAGAACGAGATCGTCTGCCCCTACTGCTCGACGCTTTATCGCTTCGATCCGAAGCTCGATCCGCATGCGGCGCGGCCGGAAGAATGCGCGCTGCCGCTGACCGCTCTCGCCTGATCATCGGGGTCCGCTAGTGGCGGATGAACGTCACGTCATTGTCGCCGGTGCCGGCATTGCGGGGCTGACCGCCTCGCTCACCTTGGCGCGCGCCGGCATGCGCGTCACCGTGCTCGAACAGGCCGAAAAGCTCTCCGAAACCGGCGCCGGCATTCAGCTATCGCCCAACGCCACGCGCGTGCTCATCCAGCTCGGTTTGCGCGAGCGGCTGGAAGCGTCGGTGATGGCGCCGCAAGCGATCCGCGTGATGTCGGGCGGTTCGGGGCGCGAGATCGTGCGCATTCCGCTTGGGCAAGACGCCGAGCGCCGCTATGGCGCGCCGTATTGGATGATTCACCGCGGCGATCTGCAGGCGGCGCTTGCGGATGCCGCCAATGCCAATCAAGACGTCGAGGTCAAGCTCGGCATGCACGTGACCGACTATGCCGGCCACGTCAAAGGCATCACCGTGCTCAGCCGCGCCTTGCGTGGCGGAGGAGCCGACAACATGACCGACGAGCGCGGCTTCGCGCTGGTCGGCGCTGACGGAATTTGGTCGACGGTCGCGCAACACCTGCCCGATTATCGCCGCCCGCGCTTTGCGCACCGCACCGCGTGGCGCGCATTGGTGCCGGCGGAAGACGTCGAAGCCGAATTCCGCGAGCCGGTCGTGCATTTGTGGCTCGGGCTCGATGCGCACCTCGTGCACTATCCGGTCAAAGGCGGCCGCCTCATCAACATCGTCGGCATCGTCTTTGACGAATGGCGCAAGGAAGGCTGGTCGGCCGCCGGCGACCGTGACGAGATCCTGCGTAATTTCGGACGCTGGGCGTGGGCCGACAACGCACGAAAGCTTATCGCAACGCCGGACCAGTGGCTGAAGTGGGCGTTGTTCGATCGCAGCACGCCATTCCGTGGGGGTGAAGGCCCGGTCACGCTGATCGGGGACGCAGCCCACCCGATGCTGCCATTCCTCGCGCAAGGCGCCGGCATGGCAATCGAGGATGCCGCGGTGCTCGCCGCCATGTTGCGCTCCTATCGCGACGATCCGGCCGATGCCTTGCGCGGTTACGAAGGCGCGCGCCGGCACCGCACTTCGCGCTTGCAACAAACCTCGCGGCGGCAAGGACGCATATACGGTCACAGTGGGCCGGAAGCGCTGGTGCGCAATCTCGGCATGAAGCTCAAGGGCGGAGAAAAGCTGCGCGACCGCTACGACTGGGTCTATAGTTGGCGGCCGCCTGAACTGGTCACAGGAGCCTTGAGCCCGTCCGCATGATGTTTCCCGCAAGCATCGCCGGTAGCTTGCCGAAGCCTTCCTGGCTGGCCGAGCCGAACAAGCTGTGGCCACAATGGCGGCTCAGCGGAGACGATCTTGCGCAAGGCAAGCTCGACGCCACCTTGCTCGCGATCAAATTGCAGGAAGACGCTCGTCTCGACATCGTCTGCGACGGCGAAATGTCGCGCCAGCATTTCGTGCACGGCTTTCTCGAATTCGTCGACGGTATCGACTTCGCCAACAAGGTCGAAATGGGCATCCGCGCCGACCGCTACAAAGCGATGGTGCCGCAAGTGCGCAGCGCACTGACGTTGAAAGGCCGCGTGCACGACAAGGAAACGCGCCACGCCCGCGCGCACACGCAGAAGCAATTGAAGGTCACGCTGCCGGGCCCGATGACGATCTCCGACACCATTGCCGACCGCCACTACGGCGACAAAGTGAAGATGGCTTTTGCCTTTGCGGGCTTGTTGAACGAAGAAGCCCGCGCACTTGAAAAAGACGGTGTCGACGTCATCCAGTTCGACGAGCCGGCCTTCAATGTCTTCATGGACGAAGTGACGGACTGGGGTGTGCCCGCGCTCGAACGCGCCGTCGAAGGCCTCTCGTGCAAGACCTGCGTGCACATCTGTTACGGCTACGGCATCAAGGCCAATATCGACTGGAAGAATTCACTCGGGGCCGAATGGCGCCAATACGAGAAGATTTTTTCCGTGCTAGCAAAGAGCAAGATCGGCCAGGTCTCGCTCGAATGCATCAATTCGCGCGTGCCGATGACGCTGATGGGTCTGCTCCACGGCAAGGACGTGTTGGTCGGCGTCATCGATGTCGCCACCGACGCGATTGAGACGCCCGAGCAGGTCGCGCAAGTCATCGGCGAGGTCTGTAAGGTCGTGCCGAAAAAACATATCGTCGCCTGCACAAATTGTGGCATGGCGCCGATGCGGCGCGACATCGCCGAGGCCAAGCTCAAGGCGCTGGGCGCCGGTGTCGCGCTGGCACGCGAACGTTTCGCTTAAATTCAACCCGCCCTCGCCTGGCTGCTTGGAATTCTTGTCCGGCGGGGTTGGAACCCATGGCAGCATCAATTAAAGACGCGCGACGTCAGGGAGGCAATAACCAATGGCCAAAATCGCAGCCAAGATCGCGGTGGTGGGCGCGACCGGCAATACCGGGCGTGCGGTCGTCAAGGAACTCGAACAGCTGGGCCAGGACCCGATCTGCATCGTGCGCAACGCCGACAAGGCGCGCGAGGTGCTCGGCGCCGATGCCAAGACGGCCGTCGCCGAGCTCAACGACGTCGCCGCGCTGGAAAAGGCGCTTGCCGGGGTCGAGAGCGTTTTCGTGGTCACCGGCCATAACCCCGGAATGGTCGAGCAGCAAAACAACGTGCTCGATGCCGCGATGAAGGCGGGCACGCAATATCTCGTGCGGGTCAGCGGCGGCCGCGCCGTGGCCGTCAAGGATTCGGAGTCGGTTGTCGGCCGCTCGCACTACCAGATCGAACAACGGCTGGCCGAAAGCGGCATCAAATGGGTGATCCTGCGGCCCGGCCTGTTCATGCAGAACGTGTTCACGCAAATCCCCGCCATCAAGAACGAGAACAAGATGGTGCTGCCGTTCGCCGCCGACCTGCCGGTGGCCCTGACCGACGTGCGCGATACCGGCGCTGTCGGCGCGCGCATTTTGGTCGATCCCGCCCCGCATGCCGGCAAGACCTACGAATTTAGCGGTGCGCTAGCCACTTATCAGGATTTCGCCAAGGTGTTTTCGGACGTGCTCGGTAGGACAATCACTTATGTCGGCGTCACGCCCGAACAGGCCGAGCAAGCGATGAAGGCGCGCGGCATGCCGGACTGGCTCATCGCGCATTTGGTCACTATCGCCAAGCTCGGCGCCAAAGGCGCGTTTTCGACCGAAAACACCGGCCCCATTCGCGATATCGTCAAGCGCGCCCCGCTCACAATGCGGCAGTTCGTCGAGGACTTCAAAAGCCTATTCGCTTGATCTTGATCAACGCGACGGTCGCGCACGCGCCTAGTGTGCCCGCAATTCTTGATGGAGCACCCCCATGTCTGCAAATGTCGGAACCTTCGACCGTATCGCGCGTATCATCGTTGGCTTGGCGCTGATCGCATTTGCGCTCGGCTACATCGCACCCGGCACCAGTTGGAATTGGGTCGGCTGGATCGGCGTGGTGCCGATCCTGACTGCGCTGCTCGGCACGTGCCCGGCCTACAGCATTTTCGGCATGTCGACGAAGTAACGGCAGCTGCGAACCGGATGCGGCGCGGCACGAAGCGGCGTGTTGCGCTGCGCTCGGAACGCGAAATGATACGTTACCGCCCCGCGCGGCCCATGACGTCCATCAGTTCGGCGACCTTGCGCCGCTGATCGACCTTGTCGCCGCTCGAGATCGCGTGTTCGACGCAATGCGCGACGTGATCGCGCAGGATTTCCTCTTCCACGCGCCGAAGCGCCGCCCGCACCGCCGCGATCTGCGTGACGATGTCGATGCAGTAGCGGTCCTCCTCGACCATGCGCGCCAGTCCGCGCACCTGGCCCTCGATGCGGTTAAGGCGTTTGAGGGTGGATGCCTTGCTGTTCTCGTTCATGCCCGCTATATACCCCCCTGGGGTATAAGAGGCAAGATGTCATGAGCGCGCCAACCGAACGCCACCATCGCCACGACACTCCGGCGCAGGGCGGTGCCACCGATCCCGTTTGCGGCATGAGCGTCGATCCGGCGACCGCCAAGCACAGCGCCGAGCACGACGGCCAGACCTACTACTTCTGCTGCAACGGCTGCCGCACCAAGTTCACCGCCGACCCTGAAAAGTATCTCAAGCCGCGCGCAGCGGAACCCGCGATCGAGGGCGCGATCTACACCTGCCCAATGCATCCGGAGATCCGCCAGGTCGGCCCCGGCACGTGTCCAATCTGCGGAATGGCGCTCGAGCCTGAGGTGGCGACCGCCGACACTGGGCCGAACCCCGAACTCATCGACATGACGCGGCGCTTTTGGATCGGCGCCGTGCTGACGCTGCCGGTGTTCGTGCTGGAGATGGGCGGCCACGTCGGCCTGCATTGGTTTGCACCGGCCGTATCGAACTATATCCAGTTCGTTTTCGCCACGCCGGTGGTGCTGTGGGCGGGCTGGCCGTTCTTCGCGCGCGGCTGGCAGTCGCTTCGCACGCGCAACCTCAACATGTTCACGCTCATCGCCATGGGTGTCGGCGTCGCCTACGTCTACAGCCTGGTCGCCACGTTTGCGCCCGGCATTTTCCCGCCCGCCTTCCGCGGAGATGGCGCGCCGGCGGTCTATTTCGAAGCCGCCGCCATGATCACCGTGCTGGTGCTGATCGGCCAGGTGTTGGAACTGCGCGCGCGCGAGGCAACTTCCGGCGCCATCAGGGCGCTGCTCGATCTCGCGCCCAAGACCGCGCGCCGCGTGCGCGATGACGGCAGCGACGAGGAGATATCGCTCGACGCCGTGCAGGTCGGCGACAAATTGCGCGTGCGCCCCGGCGACAAGGTGCCGGTCGACGGCGCGGTGCTGGAAGGACATTCCGCGCTCGATGAATCGATGGTGACCGGCGAATCCATGCCGGTGAGCAAGGACAAGGATTCCCGCGTCATCGGCGGCACGCTCAACACCAGCGGCAGCTTCGTCATGCGCGCCGACAAGATCGGCCAGGACACGGTGTTGTCGCAGATCGTGCAGATGGTGGCGCAGGCGCAACGTAGCCGCGCGCCCATCCAGCGCCTTGCCGACCAGGTCGCGTCCTGGTTCGTGCCGACGGTGATTACGGTCGCCCTCATTGCGTTCGCGGCCTGGGCGACGTTCGGACCGGAGCCGCGCTTTGCCTTCGGTCTGGTTGCGGCGGTGAGCGTTCTGATCATTGCCTGCCCTTGCGCGCTTGGTCTCGCCACGCCGATGTCGATCATGGTCGGCGTCGGCCGCGGCGCGCACGAAGGTGTGCTGATCAAGAATGCCGAGGCGCTCGAGCGCATGGAAAAGATCGACACGCTCGTCGTCGACAAGACCGGCACCCTGACCGAAGGCAAGCCGAAGGTGGTCGCGGTCGCTCCCCTGCCCGGCTTCGATGGAGCGGAAATCCTGCGGCTTGCCGCCAGCGTCGAACGCTCGAGCGAACATCCGCTCGCCGCGGCAATCGTCGCCGCCGCCAACGAAAAAGCAATCACGCTCGCACCCGTGCGCGGTTTCGATGCCCCGGCCGGCAAGGGCGTCACCGGCATAATCGAGGGCAAACGGCTGGCGCTCGGCACCGCCGCGTTTCTGCAGGAGTTGAATATCGACAGCACGTCACTTGCCGCCGATGCCGAGCGGCTGCGCGGTGACGGCGCCACCGCCGTGTTCCTTGCAATCAATGGAAAAGCGGCCGGCATCATCGCCATTGCCGATCCGATCAAACAGACGACGCCGGCAGCGCTCAAGGCGCTCGCCGCCGACGGCATCTGCGTCGTCATGCTCACCGGTGACAACCGCACCACCGCGCAAGCCGTTGCCCGACAGCTCGGCATCGCCGATATCGAAGCCGAAGTGCTGCCCGATCAAAAGGGCGCGGTGATCGAGAGGCTGCGCCGCGAAGGCCGTGTGGTCGCCATGGCCGGTGACGGCGTCAACGACGCACCAGCCCTGGCCGCCGCCGAAGTCGGCATTGCCATGGGCACCGGCACCGACGTCGCCATCGAAAGCGCCGGCGTCACCCTGCTTAAGGGCGACCTCACCGGCATCGTGAAGGCGCGTGCGCTATCGAAGGCAGTCATGCACAATATCCGGCAGAATTTGTTTTTTGCCTTCATCTACAACTCGGCCGGCGTCCCAATCGCGGCCGGCGTGCTTTATCCGGTGTTCGGGCTGCTCTTGTCGCCGGTCATCGCCGCGGCCGCCATGGCCATGTCGTCGGTCAGTGTGGTCGGCAATGCCTTGCGGCTGCGCCGGGTCCCGCTCTAGGCTGCCGCGCATGCGTATCCTCCTGATTGCCTGCTTTGTGCTGGCGGCAGCGTCCTCCGCACACGCCGCCGAATGGCGGCTCACGCGAATCGATGCGCCCGCGCGCGTCTCCGGTATCGAGCGGGTCGATGGCCAGGTGCGCGCCTATATCGGCGGCCTCTGGTACGTCGTCACGCGCCGCGAGAATGGAAAAGTCGCCGTCAGCTTCCGCGACGACATGCCGTGGCCGAAGGTGCCGGACGGCGCGCTGCCCGACAGCAAGCCCGCCGTTGGCCGGCACGACATCGCACGCGCCTGGCTTGCCCAACCGACCGACCGTTACGACCACGGCGTGCTCGGCGACAAGATCGAAGCCGCCGCGCTCGATATCGAAACGCGCGATGGCAAGCGCGAGACCGTGCACCTGAAATCCGACGCCGTATTCGAGGACCTGCAACCGCGCATCGCCGATCTCGACGGCGACGGTCATGACGAAATCGTGGTGGTGAAGTCCTATCTCAAGCGTGGTTCGGCGCTTGCAATCATCGGCCTGCGCCGCGGCAAGTATGAGATCCTCGCCGAAACGCCGCCGCTCGGCGGCCCCCATCGCTGGCTCAATCCGGCCGGGATTGGCGACTTCACCGGCAACGGCAAAATCGATATCGCGCTGGTGCGTCAGCCGCATGTGGTCGGCGCGTTGGAAATTTGGAACTGGCACGACGGCCGGCTACAGAAAGTGGCCGAGATGAAGGACGTTTCCAACCACATCGCGGGCACGCGCGCGCTCGACATGAGCGTCGTTGCCGACTTCGATGGCGACGGCATCGCCGACATCGCGATTCCCTCGCTGGACCGCAGCCGTCTGCGCGTCCTGTCGTTCGCTCCCCGCCCGCGCGAAATCGCCAATATTGCGCTGCCGGCCAAGGCCGTCACCAATCTCGGCCTGATCAAGGGCGAAAGCGGTCCGGCCGTCGCGCTCGCGCTGGCAAACGGCTCGCTCGTGCTGATCGAGCGCGCGCCTTAAACAACACCACTCAACGCAATGCGCCGGGGTTGAGCGCCCGCGTATCGTGGCTTTCGCCGGGAACAAATTTGCAATTCTTCTCGGCGGCCACGGCTTTCATATCGGTCAGCTCGCCGCGCAAGGTCAGATATTCCGGTCGATAAGCCACGGCGCTGACCACTTGTCCCGAGCCGGCGCCGGCCCGCACCATCAATGCTTCCAACTCGTGCTGCCGCTTGAGATTGCCTTCGGTCTGTTGCGCGATCTGCTGGCAGTTGAACAGTGCGAATTTGCCTGGCGCCACGAAAAATTGCGCCGCGGCATCGTCATTACCGCCGGCGCAGCCGGACAACGCCGCAGCCGCGAGTGCCACAAAGGGTATGAGGGCGCGGTGTCTCACCGGCATCGCTTTGCGTTTCGAACAAACATCATACCGACCAAGCCGCTACATTGTGACAGCAATGCGCCGATGGTCGCGCATGTCAAAGCGCCACAACCGTTAACGTTTGGTGCGGACGCCGGGACTCGAACCCGGACGGGATTGCTCCCAAGGGATTTTAAGTCCCTTGCGTCTACCATTCCGCCACGTCCGCGTGGCTCAACACCCGCGCTCACGCGCGGTTGCTCCCACGCGTGGGCGGTTACGCTACTTCAGTAATAAATCGCCCCAGAGTTCGTCCCAGTCTTTGCCGGACGAATCGAGCACACGCCCGTCCTGCTCGTAGAACTTGTTGGGGATCTGGAAAATGGCGACGAAGGTGCCGCCGTTCGGCGACCAGGCGGTATGCCGGCTGCCGGCGGGGCGCCAGACGAATTCGCCGGCTTTGACTTCGATGCCGGCGTCGGGGCCTTCCTTGTCGGCGAGCGAGCCTTCCAGCACGTAAGTCTGCTCGATCAACACGTGCTCGTGGTCGGGCAACACCGCGCCCGGTTCCATTTTGAAGAGCAGCGTGGCAAGCCCGCTCGCGCGATCGACCATCAGCGGCTTCACCGAGCAGCCCGGAAAGCGCGTCTGCTGCCAGGGCATGTCCTTCGGCAGCACATGACGCGAAAGCAGATCGTCGGCATTGGCCTTGCGGGCGGCAACGGCCATGGCGGTCCTCCCAATTTTGGTCATCCTAGCCGATTTCTCCGGCTATTGCGATCAATCGCCGCCCTCACGGATCGGCGGCTGGAACGCAAGGCCGGTGTCCCAGGGGAAATAAATCCAGGTGTCCTGCGACACTTCCGTGATGAAGGTATCGACCACCGGCCGCCCCATCGGCTTGGCATAGACGGTGGCAAAATGTGCCGCCGGCAACAATTCCCGCACCACCTTCGCGGTCTTGCCGGTGTCGACCAGGTCGTCGACGATGAGCACGCCCTTGCCCTGCGCGCCCATCGCGGTGATCTCGGCGGTGATGCCCTTGAGCACCCTCAGTTCGCCTTGATTGGTGTAGTTGTGATAGCTCGCAATGCACACCGTCTCAATCATGCGTACGTTCAGTTCGCGCGCCACGATTGCCGCCGGCACCAGGCCGCCGCGCGTGATGCAGACGATGGCCTCGAACGGTCCCGCTGCATGCAGACGCCAGGCGAGCGCGCGGGCGTCGCGGTGAAACTGGTCCCACGACACGGGGAAGATTTTTTCCGGACTGGTCGGTTTCGCCATGGCGCGCCTACCCGGCCGCCGCCGCGACTTGTTCGCGTACCGTCACCAGCATGTCCTCCACCGCTTCTTTGACTTGTTTGAGTTTCTCGGGATCGCGCGCGCGCACGACGATGTTTGTGTTCGGCCCCATCGTCTCGTCGAAGAACGGATAGCTGCCGATGAGCGCTCCCGGATGCGCTTTGGCGATGGCGCCGAGCTCGGAACCAACGTCACCTTCCTTGAGGTCCGCGCGGATCGAAACGGAAACGAGCTTGGCGCCGGTCTTGAGCTTCGGCCCAACTTCATCGAGCATCGCCTGCATGATCGCGGGCACGCCGGCCATCACGATCACATTGCCGAGCCAGAAGCCGGGCGCGCCCGAAATCTTGTTGGCGACCAGCGTCGCGCCGTCGGGAATGCGCGCCATGCGCATTCGCGCTTCGTTGAGTTCGCCGCCGATCTTGGCCATGCGCTCTTTCAGGAGCGCCACCACGTCCGGGTGATAATCGATGCCGACGCCGAAGGCCTTGGCCACGCATTCGGCGGTGATGTCGTCATGCGTCGGTCCGATGCCGCCGGTGGTAAAGACGTAGTCGTAGGTGCTGCGCAGCGCATTGACCGCCGCCACGATCGCGCTTTCGTCGTCGGAGACGACACGCACTTCCTTCAGGTCGATGCCGGTGGCGGTGAGAAAATCGGCGATATAGCCGATGTTCTTGTCCTTGGTCCGCCCGGACAGAATTTCATCGCCGATGACCAGAAGGCCCGCGGTGACGATTGCAAGCTGCTCGCTCATGCCGATGACACTCTACCCGCCCGGCGAACACATAAACCGAAAAGCCGGGGCCCACTCAAGCACGGCGGCCTGAGGCCTTCGGATTGCCGGGACAATCGCCTAAATTATAGGCAGTATATTGTCCGAATGCCGCCGCCGCATGCGAAAATCGTGCGGTTACGGGTAGTTCCCTTGGCCTGAAGCTTGCAATCTAGAGGCTGGGCCGGGGCCCGCCCGGCCACAAGAAGTCTTTCGGGCATACGCTTCGGCGTAACCGGAAGCGCTGGGAATCGGGAATGAGTGCCGCCTTCGACGAAATGAGGGGAGCGAACGGCAATGTGCGGCCTGCCTATGGCGGGCTCGCGCACTGGCTCGACGAGGTGCCGCCCGAGGTCCTCGACTATCGCCGGCGCGAAGCCGAGCTTCTGTTCCGCCGCATCGGCATCACCTTCGCGGTCTATGGCGAGGCCGACGCCCAGGAGCGGTTGATCCCCTTCGATGTTATTCCACGCATTCTCGCCGGTACGGAATGGCGCAAGCTCGAGGCCGGCCTCATCCAGCGAGTCAACGCGCTCAACGCTTTCATTGCCGACATCTACGGCGCGCGCGAAATCCTGCGCGCCGGCGTGGTGCCCGACGACCTTATTTTCCGCAATCCCGCCTTCCGCCCGGAAATGAGCGGACAGAGAGTACCGCACAACATCTATGTCTGCGTCGCCGGCATCGACGTGGTGCGCGTCGATGCCGATACCTTCTATGTGCTGGAAGACAACGTGCGCACGCCCTCCGGCGTCTCCTACATGCTGGAGAACCGCGAGATCATGATGCGGCTGTTTCCGGAATTGTTCTCACGTTACCGGGTGGCGCCGGTCGAGAATTACCCCGACGAGTTGCTCGCGACGTTAAGTTCGCTCGCGCCCACCTCGACGTCGCGCGAGCCGACGGTCGTGCTGCTGACGCCGGGCGTTTTTAATTCCGCCTATTACGAACATTCCTTCCTCGCCGACAAGCTCGGCGTCGACCTGGTCGAAGGCCGCGATCTGTTCGTGAAAGACGAAATCGTCTACATGCGCACGACGCAAGGCCCGCGTCGCATCGATGTGATCTATCGGCGTATCGACGACGATTTTCTCGATTCACTCACCTTCCGACCCGACAGCGTGCTCGGCGTGCCCGGCCTGATGTCGGCTTACCAGGCCGGCAACGTCACGCTTGGCAATGCGGTCGGCACCGGCATCGCCGACGACAAGGCGGTCTACAGTTTCATGCCAGGGATCGTGAAATTCTATCTCGGCGAAGAGCCGATCCTAAAAAATGTGCCGACCTGGCGCTGTCGCGAAGAAGAGCATCTTGCCTACGTGCTCGACCACCTGCCCGAGCTGGTGGTCAAGGAAGTGCATGGCTCCGGCGGCTACGGCATGCTGATCGGACCGGCCGCGAGCAAGGTCGCGATCGAGCAATTCCGCGCCAAATTGAAGACCACGCCGAAGAATTTCATCGCGCAGCCGACGCTGGCACTCTCCACCTCGCCGACCTGCGTCGAGCAAGGCGTGGCACCGCGGCACGTCGATCTACGCCCCTTTGTGCTGACCGGCCGCGATCGCGTGCGCATCGTGCCGGGCGGGCTGACGCGGGTTGCGTTGAAGGAAGGGTCGTTGGTGGTCAATTCGAGCCAGGGCGGCGGCACGAAGGACACCTGGGTGCTGGACGGTTAGCCCATGCTTTCGCGCACCGCCGACAACCTGTTCTGGCTTTCGCGCTACGTCGAGCGCGCCGAATATCTCGCGCGCATCCTCGACGCCACGCAGCGCCTGTCGGCGCTGCCGCTCGCCTATGTCGGCGAAACCAATGAATGGGAATCGGCGGTCGCCACCGCCGGCTGTTCGGCCGCCTTCTTCCGCGCCTACGAGGAAGCCAACGAGGAAAACGTCACCGACTTCCTCGCCTTCTCGACTGCCAACACCTCCTCCATCCGCTCCTGCTTCGAGCAGGCGCGCAGCAATGCGCGCGCGGTGCGCACCGCGCTCACCGTTGAGATGTGGGAGGCGATCAACGGGACCTGGCTCGAGTTGAAGCGCTACGGCAACGGCCCGACTTCGCGCGAGGAGTTCTCGCGCTTCCTGCGCTGGGTGCAGGAGGCCTCGCTGCGCTACGACGGCTCTGCCTACCGCACCATGCTGCGCAACGATGCTTACTGGTTCTCGCGGCTTGGCGTCTATGTCGAACGCGCCGACAACACCGCGCGCATTCTCGACGTCAAATATCATCTGCTGCTGCCCGAGCATGCGCGCGTCGGCGGCCCGCTCGATTACTTCCAGTGGGCGGCGATCCTGCGCTCGGTTTCCGCGCTCACCGCTTATCACTGGGTTTACCGCGACAGCCTCAAGCCCTGGCTGGTCGCCGACCTCTTGATCCTGCGCGAAGAGCTGCCGCGCTCGCTCAACTCCTGCTACGAGGCGATCGTGCGAAACCTCGACGCCATCGCCAACGCCTACGGCCGGCAGGGCCCCGCCCAGCGCCACGCCCGCGGTGTCCGCACCCGCCTGCAAAACAGCCGCATGGACGCCATTTTCCAGCGCGGCCTGCACGAATTCATCGGTGAATTCATCACCGAGAACAACCAGCTCGGCGCTGCCATCACGCAGCAGTTCCTGCTATGAACGGCGCGCCATTCATCTGCGAGCTGTGTTAGATTTTACCAAAAGCAGCGTCAGGCCTTATGCGGATTCGCATCTCACACGCGACCACCTATCGTTACGACACGCCTCCCAAGGTGGTCACGCAACTCCTGCGCTTGACGCCGCGCAACCATGACGGCCAATACACCTGCTCCTGGCGGGTCGACCTGTCGCAGGATTGTCTCCTGCATCAGCATGAAGATGCCTTCGGCAATATTACACATTCGTTTACCGCCGAGGGCCCCTTTGCGGAATTATCGGTGGCCGTCGAGGGCGAAGTCGAAACTCAAGATACCCACGGGCTCGTCAGCGGCGCGATCGAACGGTTTCCACCAAGCATGTATCTACGCGATACCGACCTGACGCAGCCGGACGAGGCCATCACCGAGTTCGCCGACGGCATCCGCGCCGACACCGACGGCGACACCTTGGCCTTGCTGCACAATCTGCTCAATGCGCTCAACCGCGAAATCGTCTTCGACACCGACCCGACCCATGTTGCCACGACAGCGGCCGAAGCCTTCGCCCTGCGGCGCGGGGTCTGTCAGGACCTCACGCACATCTTCATCGCCGCGGCGCGCGTACTCGGCGTACCGGCCCGTTATGTCGGGGGACATTTCTACCGTGTCGATGGGGTCACCGCGCAGGACGCCGGTCATGCCTGGGCTGAAGCCCATATCGAAAATCTCGGTTGGGTGGGCTTCGATGCGACGAACGGAATCTCGACAACCGACGCGCATGTGCGCGTAGCGATGGGATTGGATTACCTCGGCGCCGCTCCGGTCCGCGGCACACGTTTTGGTGGCGCCGGCGAGACGCTCACTGTCGCCGTCCATGTCGACCAGGCCGGCCGTCAGTCGCAGTCGTAGCGGGGAGAGGCCGATTGCCGGACGCCCCCGCACGCCGCTATAACGTCAACCTCTAAAAGTCAGGACGATCAGCCAAGCCAATGACCTATTGCTGCGGAATCCTCGTGCGCGACGGCCTGGTGATGATCGGCGACACCCGCACCAATGCGGGCCTCGACAACGTCTCCACCTTTCGCAAGCTGCACGTCTACACCGAGCCGGGCGAGCGCATCATCGCGCTGGCGTCCTCAGGCAATCTGTCGCTCAGCCAGACCGTGCGCACGACGCTGGACGAAGGCATGGAAAATCCTGAAACCGGCGAGGTCGAAACGCTGATGAATTCGCCCAGCATGTTCAAAGCCGCCCAGCGAGTCGGCAAGGCGATCCGCACCATTCAGAACATGGAGGGCAAGGCACTTGCCGCCGCCGAGGTTGAACATGACGTCGCCTTCCTGCTCGGCGGCCAGATCAAAAGCGGTCGGCTGCGCTTGTTCATGATCTATTCGGCCGGCAATTTCATCGAATGCACCACCGACACGCCCTACCTGCAGATCGGTGAGCACAAATACGGCAAGCCGGTGCTCGATCGCGCGATCAGCTTCGACACCGACCTCTACGACGCCCTCAAGATCGGCCTGATCTCCATGGATTCGACCATGCGCTCCAATCTTGGCGTGGGGCTGCCGATCGACATCCTGGTGGCGCGCCGCGACACCTGCAATGCGGAAGTAAACTACCGAATCGAGCCGGGGGAACCCTATTTCCAGGATTTGCGCGAACGCTGGTCGGGAGCGCTGCGGGCCGCCCATATGGCCATCCCCCGGCCGCCCTATCGCGGCGTAATCTGATTGTTCCGGCCTCGATCCGCCAGTTTGACGCGTGCCGTTTACCTCCGGTTAAGCGAAACCTGCGATTTGCCTCGGCCTCAGTGCCGTCGCTGCCGTTAACTCGGCATATGCAAAGTGAATGGCAAGCTTTGCCGCCTAGCGTCACAACGGAAAAGTCCAATAGCTAGGAAGCTTTAGGGGACTTGGACGTTGTCCACTCGCTCGCGCGTCGCCGAGGAAAGACCGTACACGAGTTGGGATCGCGCGCGCTTGAGCGTCGTGGTCCCGATCGGCGTCATCGTGGCGGTCGCCATCCTGTGCATCGTCATCGCCGTTTTGTCGTCGGCCCAGCGCGCCGATGAAGTCGCCGTCGAGCACGAGCGGCAACTGCTCGCGCGCGTGCTCGACAACCGCGCTGCGCGGCTTCTGCAAGAGGTGCAAAGCGTCGCCTCTTCCAAATCGGCGATCCGCAACATCCGCACCAAGTTCGATCCCGAATGGACCGAGGAGCGCGCCGGCCTCTGGCTGGAGTCGCACTTCAATCACGATGGCATCATTGTCTTTGGCGGGGACGACAATCCGCTTTATTCGCTGATCGGCCGACGGGCAGGGAAACCGTCCTGGCTGCACTCCGCATGGCCCGACCTCAGCGAACTGATCGACTATATGCGCGGCCGCGCGGCCAGCTTGCGCGGCACATTCAGCGCCACCGGGGCGGCAACCTCGAAGCCGACGATCCATTCGAGCGCGACCGCGTTCCGACGATTCCTCGGACGCCCGGCGATCTTGGCGGCTGCAATGGTCGGCCCTGCCGATGACAACACGACGGTACGCGATGCCGGCGCGCCGATCCTGCTGACGTTTCGATTCATCGACGACAAAGAATTGTCCGACATCGCCGGACAATTGCGCCTGACCCATCTGCGCAAGATCGGCGATACCGAGGACGCGCCCGACGGCGATTTCGTCTACGACCTCGCGAACGCCAATGGCGATCTCGTTGCGCGGTTCGCCTGGAATCCGAAGCAACCGGGCGCCGAGATCGTGCACAGCGTTATCCCCTTCATCGCCGTTGCGCTCGCCGGCTTTGCCCTGCTTGCGGCGTTCGTGCTGCGCTATATGCGGCGTACCGCCGTCGCCATTGCCGCCGGCGAAAGCCGCTTGCGTCATCTCGCCATGCACGATCCGCTCTGCGGACTGCCCAACCGCATCTTCTTCACCGAGCGGTTGGAAGCGACGATCGAAGACGTGCGCGCAGGCGCTCCGCCGGCCGCCGTGTTCTACATCGACCTCGATCACTTCAAGGATGTCAACGACACGCTCGGTCACCACGTCGGCGACGAATTGATCCGCAACGTGACGCTGAGGTTGTCGCATACGCTGCGCGGCGACGACCTGGTGGCACGGCTCGGCGGCGACGAATTCGCGGTGGTATCCACGCTCGGCGAAGACACCGGCAAGATGATGGCGGTCGCCCAGCGCATGATCTCCGCCATTTGCGCGCCTTATTCGATCGGCGGCCACAACATCGTCATCGGCGCGTCCGTCGGTATTGCCGTCATCGACAAGAACTGCGCCGGCACCACCGACATCATGCGCTACGCGGATATGGCGCTCTATCGCGCCAAGAACGAAGGTCGCAACCGCGCCTGCCTTTACGACGCGGCCATGGACGCGGATTTGTCGAACCGCAAACTTTTGGAAGCCGACCTGCGCGAAGCGATCGAGCACGACCGCCTGCAATTGCTCTACCAGCCGATCGTCAACAAGAGCGGCGAGGCCATGGTCGGCGTCGAGGCGCTGTGCCGCTGGACCCACCCCACGCGCGGCGAAATTCCGCCAAGCGAATTCATTCCCGTTGCCGAGCATTCGGGACTGATTATCGACCTCGGCAGCTGGGTGCTGCGCCGCGCCTGTCTCGATGGCAATTCCTGGCCCGAGCTGAGCGTCGCGGTCAACGTTTCACCGCTGCAATTCCGTCGTCTGGACTTCTGCAGCGTGGTCGAGCGGACACTGGACGAAACCGGTTTCAATCCGGCGCGGCTCGAGCTTGAACTCACCGAAAGCGTACTGCTCGGCAACGTCGACACCGCGGAAGCCGCCATGATGCGGCTGAAGGAACTCGGCGTGCAGGTCGCGCTCGACGATTTCGGTACCGGCTATTCCTCGCTGCTCTATCTACGCCGGTTTCCCTTCGACAAGCTCAAGATCGACCGCAGTTTCGTCAAGTCGATCGAAAAAGCCGCCGACGCAGCGGCCATCGTGCACGCCGTAGTCGGCCTCGGCCGCGGCCTCGGCATGAAAGTCACCGCCGAAGGCGTCGAGACCGCCGACCAGCAGCTCTTCTTGCGCGCCGCCGGCGTGCATTCCATGCAGGGCTATCGCTTCGGCAAGGCGGTGGCCGCCGACGAGATTACGGCGCGCCTGCGCGCGCCCGACACGTTCAAGCCGACCGAATACTCAGAGCCCACCGCGCTCGCGAGCTAACCGCTTCCGTTCTGTCCCAGCCTGCCTTGCCGACACGCCCGGAGGTGGCGCGCGACCGCTTTTGTGATATTGCGGTCACTCAATTATTTTTGGGGAAGGAACGCCGATGAGCGCGTCAGCAAAAATCGCGTTGGTGACCGGCGCCGGCACGGGAGTGGGCAAGGCCGTCGCGGTCGCGCTCGCCAAGGCCGGCTACAATCTCGTGCTGGCCGGCCGGCGCAAGGAGCCGCTCGACGAGACCGCGGCCGAAGTCAACGCGACCGGTTCGCAGGCGCTCGTGGTGCCGACGGACGTGTCGAAGCGCGAGCAGATCGTCGCCTTGTTCGACAAGGTGAAATCGACCTTCGGCCGGCTCGACGTCCTATTCAACAATGCCGGTATGGGCGCTCCGCCCGTGCCGATCGAGGAACTGCCGTTCGAGACCTGGCAGAACGTGGTCGCCACCAATCTGACCGGTATGTTCCTGTGCACGCAGGAAGCCATCAAGATCATGAAGGCGCAAAAACCCCGCGGCGGCCGCATCATCAACAACGGCTCGATCTCGGCGCATACGCCGCGCCCGTTCTCGATCGCCTACACCTCGACCAAGCACGCCGTCACCGGCCTCACCAAATGCACCGCGCTCGACTGCCGTCCGCACGACATCTGCTGCGGCCAGATCGACATCGGCAACGCAATATCGCCGTTGACCGACCGCATGGCGCAGGGAGACGGCGTCTTGCAGCCGAACGGTAGCAAAATGATCGAGGCGCGCATGGACTCCGAGCACGTCGGCAACGCCGTGGTCTACATGGCCGGCCTGCCGCTTGATACCAACGTCTTGTTCATGACGGTGATGGCCAACAAGATGCCGTATGTCGGCAGAGGCTAGCCGAGGTTCGTGACTTCGACTTTCGTCCCCGTCTTCACCTTTCCGAGCGCCTTCACATTGCCGAGCGCCTTGGCGAAGACATTGCAGGGGCTGGCGAGCCGCGTCTCGTTGCCTTTGGAAATCGGCGTGCGGCCGAAGCCGATGGCGATGGCGGTGCCCTGCGGCCAATAGGCGATCTCGCCCGGGGTAATTACCGCCCGCGCGTCGGGCTCGCGCGCGCATGTCACCGGAATGTCGAAATAGACCTCCTCGCCCCAGGTCAGCGCCGATGACGAGACCGGCAGGGCGGCAGCGATGGCTTTTGCCGTCGGGGTGTCGAGAAGTTCTGCGTCGAGGGTGAGATCACCGAAATCGAAGCGGATGCGGGCCATTGCCGCTGTCCTCCCGTTGCATTTGACCCGGCCGGTCATGCATTTTGACGAGCGGGCGGGCGTTGGCAAGGCGCGCATGGTGACCAGCCGCATGCGGGGGACAACTCGATGTTGGAATTTCAATCGGCTCTCGGCGTCGTCGTGCTGCTCGCTTTCGCCTGGGCGATCAGCGAGAACCGGCGTGCGGTCGATTGGAAAAGCGCCATCATGGCGCTGCTGGTGACCGTCGTCACCGCCGTGCTGCTGTTGGAAGTCCCGCAGATCGAGCAGGCCATCGCGCTCGTCAAATACGCGGTCGACGCCATCAGCGCCGCCTCGCTCGCCGGCACCTCGTTCGTGTTCGGCTATATCGGCGGTGGGCCTGCGCCCTTCGCCGTCACCAGCCCGGTCAACGAATTCGTGCTCGCCTTCCAGGCGTTGCCGATCGTGCTGGTGATGAGCGTGCTCACCACCCTGCTGTTCTACTGGCGCATTTTGCCGCCGATCGTGCGCGGCTTTTCCTTTCTGCTCGAACGCACGATCGGGGTCGGCGGCGCCGTCGGCCTTTCCACCGCCGCCAATATCTTCCTCGGCATGGTGGAATCGCCGCTATTCGTTCGGCCCTATCTCAACATGCTCGCGCGCGGCGAACTGTTCATGATCATGACCGGCGGCATGGCCACCATTGCCGGCACCGTCTACGTGCTTTACGCCACCATCCTGAAGACCATCATTCCCGATGTCGCCGGCCACCTCCTGATTGCCTCTGTCATCAGTGCGCCGGCGGCGCTCCTGGTCAGCCAGTTGATGGTGCCGGTGCCACCGGACGAGCGCACCGACATCGGCGAGATCAAGATCGGCCGCGTTGCCGACAGCACCATGGACGCCATCGTGCGCGGCACCGTCGCCGGCCTCGAACTCTTGTTGAACATCGTCGCCATGCTGATCGTGCTGGTGGCGCTGGTGCATCTTGCCAACGCCATCCTCGGCCTATTGCCAGACATGGCGGGCTCGGCGATCACGCTGCAGCGCCTGCTCGGCTACGTCATGGCGCCGGTATGTTGGCTGATGGGCGTGCCCTGGCACCAGGCTGTCACCGCCGGCTCGCTGATGGGCATCAAGACCGTGCTCAACGAGTTGATCGCCTATGTCGAGCTCGCCAAATTGCCGGCCGATGCGCTCGATCCGCGCTCGCGGCTGATCATGGTCTACGCCATGTGTGGGTTCGCCAATTTCGCCTCGCTCGGCATCATGATCGCGGGGCTGACTGTAATGGCGCCGGAACGCCGCGCCGATATCATTTCGCTCGGGGTTAAGTCGATCGTGTCCGGCACGCTTGCGACCTGCATCACGGGCGCCATCGTGGGGGTGTTGAGTTGATGACCAGATTGCTCCTTGCCATCGCATTCTTGGTTGTCGCCGCGAGTGCATCATTCGCCCGCCCGATTCACATCGTCGCCTTCGGCGACAGCCTCACCTACGGCTGGCTGGTGCCGCACGAGAAAGCCTATCCCACGCAGTTGCAGACGGTGTTGCGCAAACGAGGCTACGACGTCGTCGTGAAAAATGCCGGCGTCCCGGGCGATACCGCTGTGCACGCGCTCAAACGTTTCGACATGGCAATCGATCCCGGCACCGACTTCGCCATCGTCGAATTCGGCATCAACGACCGCCACAGCGGCGCCTCGATGGCGAAAGTGCGCGCGCGGCTTGCCGAGATCGTGCGCGCGCTGAAAGCTCGCCGCATTCAGGTATTGCTGGTCGGCACCGGCGGTTTGAATTTCGCCGACGTCGCCAAAGCCAACGACGCGCTCTATGTGGAATGGAAGCTGCCGCCGCACAAATATCGCGCGCGCGACGGCGCTCACTTCAATGCCGAAGGCTACAAGATTCTGGTCGCGCGCATGCTGCCGCAGATCGAGACGCTGCTCGCGCGCGCAGCGCGGCAGTGATTAGTGCAGCCGGAACTCGCCGTTGACCGGCTTGATCTCCGCCGGCTTGATCAGTTTGGAGTGGGCGACGCGCACCGAATGCAACGGTCCTTCCAGCTTCTCCTGCCAGAAGGCCAGGAATCGCTGCAGCTCGGGGAATTGTGGAAACATGTCATAGGCCTGCCAGACGTAAGATTGCAGCAGCCATTGGTGGTCGGGACGCCGGTACAGGATATGCGCGGTGGTCAGGCCAAAACCATTGACCTGCTTTACGAAATCGCTCGAAACCGTCGAAACCATCGAACCCTCCGTCTGTCGGATGTCGAGTTTCCATGCCCGGCGTCACCCATTGCAAGCCGAAAAGATGAACAACCTGTTTAAAATCAAGGCTTTAGCAGCAACCCACCGAGGCTGCTAACAAGTTTTTCCGCACGGCTCCTGACGGCGGCCGTTGGCCGCTGGTGCATTGCCCCGGCCTTGCCCGTTAACCATTGACGCCGCTTGATTTTCTAAGACGTTGGCACTCCGCCCTGATGAGTGCTAAAAAATTTTTGGAGACCCCTTGCAGGCCAAAAATCCGCGCGCCATCTCAGCGCCAGGCGCTGGCGGGGAAACCAGCCAGATACCCGAAAAACGCGACTTTTCAATAATCTAGGAGGACTGCCATGAAGTTCCGCCCGCTTCACGACCGCGTCGTCGTCAAGCGCATCGATGCCGAGGAAAAGACTGCCGGTGGCATCATTATTCCCGACACCGCGCAAGAAAAGCCCTCACAGGGCGAAATCGTCGCCGTCGGCCCCGGTGGCCGCGACGAAGCCGGCAAACTGATCCCAATCGATCTCAAGGTTGGCGACACCGTGCTGTTCGGCAAATGGTCGGGCACCGAGGTCAAGATCGACGGCCAGGATCTCCTGATCATGAAGGAGTCCGACATTATGGGCGTGATCGAAGGCGGCGCCGCCGTCAAGAAGAAAGCCGCCTAAGGCAGAGCCTTCGTCCTGAGGGGCCTGCCGCAGGCAGGCGTCTCGAAGGACGAGAGCAAAAATCACAAATCATCCTTCGAGACGCCCGCTTCCGCCCCTTGGGGGTTAAGCGCGCTCCTCGGGATGAGGACCGAAACCTGAAGGAAACGAAACTATGGCTTCCAAAGACGTGAAATTTGGCGTCGATGCGCGCGACCGCATGTTGCGCGGCGTCGACGTCCTTGCCAACGCTGTGAAAGTGACGCTCGGTCCGAAAGGCCGCAACGTCGTGCTCGACAAGTCGTTCGGCGCCCCGCGCATCACCAAAGACGGTGTAACGGTGGCGAAGGAAATCGAGCTCGAGGACAAGTTCGAGAACATGGGCGCGCAGATGGTGCGCGAAGTCGCTTCGAAGTCGTCAGACTTCGCCGGTGACGGCACCACCACCGCGACCGTATTGGCCCAATCCATCGTCAAGGAAGGCTCCAAGGCGGTCGCCGCCGGCATGAACCCGATGGATCTCAAGCGCGGCGTCGATCTCGCCGTCGAGGCCATCGTGGCTGACCTGCAGAAGAACTCCAAGAAGGTCACCTCCAACGAAGAGATCGCCCAGGTCGGCACCATTTCGGCCAACGGCGACACCGAGATCGGCAACTTCCTCGCCAAGGCCATGCAGAAGGTCGGCAACGAGGGCGTTATCACCGTCGAGGAAGCGAAGTCCTTGGAGACCGAACTCGACATCGTCGAGGGCATGCAGTTCGACCGTGGCTACATCTCGCCCTACTTCGTCACCAACGCCGACAAGATGCGCGTTGAGATGGAAGACCCCTACATCCTGATCTACGAGAAGAAGCTCTCGGGCCTGCAGGAACTGCTGCCGCTCTTGGAAGCAGTGGTGCAGACCGGCAAGCCGCTGCTGATCGTGGCTGAGGACATCGAGGGCGAAGCGCTCGCTACCCTCGTGGTCAACAAGCTGCGCGGCGGCCTTAAAGTGGCGGCCGTCAAGGCGCCAGGCTTCGGCGATCGCCGCAAGGCCATGCTGCAGGACATCGCGATCCTGACCGGCGGCCAGGCGATCTCGGAAGACCTCGGCATCAAGCTCGAGAACGTCACCATCAACATGCTGGGCCGCACCAAGAAGGTGATGATCGACAAGGAAAACACCACGATCGTCAACGGCGCCGGCAAGAAGGCTGACATCGAGGCACGCGTGGCGCAGATCAAGGCGCAGATCGAGGAGACCACTTCGGACTACGACAAGGAGAAGCTGCAGGAACGTCTGGCCAAGCTCGCCGGCGGCGTTGCGGTGATCCGCGTCGGCGGCGCCACCGAGATCGAGGTGAAGGAGCGCAAGGATCGCGTCGACGACGCGATGCATGCCACCCGCGCCGCGGTCGAGGAAGGCATCCTGCCGGGCGGCGGTGTCGCCCTGCTGCGTTCGGTCGAGGCGCTCAAGCGCATCAAGACCGAGAACGAAGACCAGAAGCACGGCGTCGACATCGTCCGCAAGGCGGTCCAGGCCCCGGCCCGCCAGATCGCCACCAATGCCGGCGCTGACGGTTCGGTCGTGGTCGGCAAGATCCTCGACCGGGATCAGTACTCCTATGGCTTCGACGCGCAGTCGGGCGAGTACGGCAATCTCGTCACCAAGGGCATCATCGACCCGACCAAGGTCGTGCGTGCGGCGATCCAGAACGCGGCCTCGGTCGCGGGGCTCTTGATCACCACCGAAGCCATGGTGGCCGAACTGCCGCAGAAGAAGAACGCGGCCCCGGCGATGCCGGGCGGCGGCATGGGTGGCATGGACTTCTAAGTCCATTCCCCGATACGAAAATGCGCAGGCCCGGGAGCGATCCCGGGCCTTTCGCTTTTCGGGTCGCAGGATCGTTCGCGCCGACATAGCCTCGCCGCATGGCAACGGGTAAAATCTATTGCGGCATCGGCGGCTGGACCTACGAGCCCTGGCGCGGGGTGTTCTACCCCAAGGGCCTACCGCACGCGCGCGAACTGTCTTATGCCGCCGAACACCTAACCGCGATCGAGGTCAACGGCACCTTCTACCGCACGCAAACGCCCGCCACCTTCCGCAAATGGGCCTCCGAGGTGCGGGCAGGCTTCGTGTTTTCATTGAAAGGCCCGCGCTACGCGGTGAACCGCCGCGTGCTGGCGGAAGCCGGCGATTCGATCAAACGCTTTCTCGATTCCGGCGTAACTGAGCTCGGCCCGCATTTGGGTCCCCTGCTCTGGCAATTCGCACCACACAAGAAATTCGACGAAAAAGACTTCGCAAAATTTCTTGAACTGTTGCCAGCCAAATGCGACGGACAGCCGCTGCGCCACGTCGTCGAGCCGCGCCACGACAGTTTCAAGACGTCTGCCTTCACCGCGCTGGCGCGCAAGTTCGGCGTGGGTATCGTCTACGCCGAACACGACAGCTATGCCGAGATCGCCGACGTCACCAGCGACTTCGTCTATGCGCGGCTGCAAAAGGGCAATGAGAAGCTGAAGGCCGGCTATCCGCCGATAGCGCTCGATGCCTGGGCCAGGCGGGCGCAAGCCTGGGCGGCCGGCAGCGAGCCGAAAGACCTGCCGAAGGTCGACAAGAAGGCGGCGCAAAAAAAGCCGCGCGACGTCTTTATCTTTTTCATCCACGAAGCCAAGGTGCGCGCGCCGGCCGCCGCCATGGCACTGATCGAGCGGCTGCCGGCACGAGGAAAAGGTGGTAAAGGCGGCAAGGATAAATGACCGACATCTCCCAACTGACCGCCGCAGACCTCCTTCGCCTCTATCGCCGGCGGGAGCTGTCGCCGGTCGAGATCGTGCGCGATGCGTTCGACCGCATCGCGCGCTTCGAACCACAGATCAACGCCTTCGTGCTGGTCGACGAAGACGGCGCGCTGGCCACTGCCAACGCGTCCGAAGTTCGCTGGGCCAAGGGCGAACCATTGGGGCTCGCCGACGGCCTTCCGGCCACCATCAAGGACATCATCGACGTCAAAGGCTTCCCGACCCGCAAGGGTTCGCTCACCACGCCTTCGACGCCGGCCGCACACGACGCGCCGGCGGTGGCGCGGCTGAAAGAGCAAGGCGCGATTCTGCTGGGCAAGACCTGCACGCCGGAATTCGGCTGGATCGGCGCCTGCCATTCGCCGCTGACCGGCATTACGCGCAACCCCTGGAACCTCGCGCGCACGACCGGCGGCTCGTCCGGCGGCGCCGCGGCGGCGGCGCTGCTCAATCTTGGCATTTTGCACCTTGGCACCGACGGCGCCGGCTCGATCCGCATTCCGGCGGCGTTCACGGGCGTGTTCGGCATCAAACCGAGCTACGGCCGCGTGCCGGCCTATCCGGCGTCGGCCTTTTCGGTGCTTGCCCATCAAGGGCCCCTCACCCGTACGGTGTCTGACGCCGCCTTGATGCTCAGCATCATCGGCCAGCCCGACATGCGCGACACCACCGCCTGGAACACATCGGCACCCGATTTCCGTATCGAACTCGAAAACGGCGTGCGCGGCCTGCGCATCGCCTGGAGCCCGCGCCTCGGTTACGTCAAGGAACTTGATTCCGATGTCGAAGCCGCCGCGCACAAAGCCGCACAGGTCTTTAGCGATCTTGGCGCCCACGTCGAAGACGTCGATCCCGGTTTCGCCGAGCCGATCGAAATGGAAAAGAAGGTCTGGTATTCGGTCGCTGCGACCATCGTCGACGCGGTGCCACCGCCCGAACGCGACAAGATGGATGAAGGCCTGCGCGCAATGGCCGAGCAAGGCCGCCGCTACTCGCTCGCCGACTATCTATCCGCCCACACCGAGCGCACGGAACTGGCGAACCACATGCTGCGCTTTCACGAGCGCTACGACCTGCTGCTGTCGCCGCAGATGCCGGTGCCGGCGATCGAAGCCGGACGCGTCACGCCGGCGGACGGGCGCTTCGGCGACGAGTGGGTCAACTGGTCGCCCTACACCTATCCGTTCAATCTGACGCAGCAGCCGGCGGCGTCGGTGCCGTGCGGGTTTTCATCGGATGGATTGCCGGTCGCCTTGCAGATCGTCGGCCCGCCGCGCCGCGACGAATTGGTGCTGCGCGCGGCCCGCGCTTTCGAAAGCGCCTGCCCGTTCCCGCGGCTGACGACGCCGCGCGACACACGAGAAAAGAGTTGAGTCAGTCGTGCACCCCGTTGCGGCACGCACTCGGTGAACCACCGAAACGGCGCCGAAAGGCTTGATTGAAATATGATATGTTGCTGAACCCGCTCGTCAGCGCGATATCGCTGATTTTCAGATCGCGGTGGCGATCCGACATCAGCAGCCGGCGAGCGTTTTGCAGCCTCAATTCCAACACACGTTCCGAAAAGCTTGTGCCGGTCTCGTGCAGCAACGCCTGAATATAGCGCGGTGAGCAGTTGAGCTTTGCCGCCAGCGCGGTCGGGCTAAACCCCGGGTCGGCAAATCCGACCTTAATCGCCGCCAGAATCTCGCTGATGCGCGCTGCCCGTAACCCACGCGCTTGCGCGACATGGGTGACGTCGCGATGGGCGCCGAGCGAGAGCGCGACCAGATCGAGCAGCAACGCTTCGATGCGCTCGCTATGGGCCGCGTCGTCGTTCAGATCATCGCAGGCAAGTAGGAATTCGATGTAACGTCCAAGGTGGTGCGTCACCGGGTTGTTCGGCGTCAGCACTGTCCCGATCATATCCTCGGCGCTGCCGACCAGCTCGATCACGCGCGCGCGCGGCAGGCAGAGCCCAACGATCTTTGCGTCGTCGTGCGGCCGGCTCTCGCCCGGTTCGTCATTCGTGTAGAAAATCGCGCTGCCGGGCGCGACTGCACTTTCATGGCGCCCCTGCACGCCGGGCAGCAGGGCGGTGCTGCGGTTGAAACCGATGAGGAAATCGTCGCGCGGGTTGGCACTCACCTGAGATTTCGTGCGGGCCCAGCGCGACAGTGTGGCGTCGAAGCGTGTAAGCCCGATCTCGCCGATCTGCAGGAATGCGATTTCCGCCGAAAACGGGCGGTCCCGCGGCGCTGCCATGTCGGTTTCGCCGAAATGGGCGCAGTAGATATCGTGCCAAAGCTTGAAGCGCGCGCGCTCGTCTGCCCCGGCCGGTAGATCGGCCGAGCTGAAGGCGGCCCTCAGCGGGCCTCTTGATTCTGCAACCAAGTCAGCGCCCCCACGCCCACCGGGCCATGTCGCAAGCTGCATGGTCCTGCGTGGCTTATAACATCAGCATAACTAAAGGGGGCTTGCGCGCAATCTGAAATTCAATTTCAGCTTGCTACGCACATACTAAAGTCATTGCGTCAAAACTAAAGTCATTTGAGCGGCAATGTGGCTTTCAGGCCACCCTTGCGATGATTCCTGTGGGATGGGCGCGTCCGCTAAACTGTCGTTCGCGCAACAGCAAGACCGTCACCCACGCATCGTGCAAGTTGTCCGGCAAATGATGCGGGGGGCATTGTTCGTGAAACAGTTTGTGCTGGCTGGTCTCGCTGTTCTCGGCCTGGGATCGTCTGCGTTTGCCGCGCCGCCCGCGCCGACGATGAATTGGACCGGGTTCTATATCGGCGGCAATGGCGGTTACGGCTGGGGCGATCGGGACGTCGATTATTCGCCAAATGATCCGGCTTCTGCGATTGGATTCTCAACTGCAAACTTTAAACCGCCGGCGGTCTCGTTCAATTCCGCCAGCGCCATAGGCGGAATCCAGCTCGGTTACAATTGGCAGTTCAACCCCGCATGGCTCGTGGGGATCGAAGCCGATTTCGACTGGGCCAACATGAAAGGATCGGCGTCCAGTGGCGGGTTGGCTGGCGGGGTATCGCCATTCGCGGCGACGGTCGACGAGCGTATCAAATGGTTTGGCACTGTGAGAGGCCGTCTCGGTTATTTGCCGTCTCCGAGCCTCCTTGTATTCATGACGGGCGGATTTGCGTACGCGAAAGTCGAGCGCAGTGGACGGTACGTAAACAACGATCCGGCGATCGGCTTCGGCGCAGTGCTCGGGGGCTTTGGCTTCACCTGCCCGACAGGCGGCGCGACATGCTTCACGGGATCGTCCAGCGACGTTGCCACGGGCTGGACGCTGGGTGGTGGGGTCGAGTACGCGTTCTGGCAGAATTTTACTGTGAAGGCGGAATATCTCTACGTCGACCTGGACAGCGGCGCCGTCACCGAGCGGGCGCAGGTATTGGGCGTGGCACCGCCTGGAACCCAGCTCTCAAGCATCAATGCTAATTTTTCGCGGACGATCTTCAACGTCGTCCGGCTCGGCGTTAACTGGCGATTTTAATTTCGCCCATCGCAAAAACAAAACGACCACCGACGAAAAGACGCGGTTACATCCGCCGTCGCCTGTCTCGTAGTGGCCGCCGGATGAAGCGCGCCTTACGGTTTCCGCTTCGTCACTTGGCGCCTGTATACTCGCCATTCGTGTCAATCCTGTGACGGCGCCATGCAGACTTTGTTTACGATTGGTTACGCGCAGGCCAAGCCCGCCGCGGTGATGAACGAGCTCAAGCGCGCGCGTGTCGACCTGCTGGTCGACACCCGCGCGGTGGCGGCTTCGCGCCGGCCGGGATTTTCCAAACGGCAACTTGCGGCCTCGCTCGACGACGCCGAGATTGGCTATCTCCATCTGCAGAAGCTTGGCACTCCTGCGCAAGGTCGCGCCGCCGCACGCACAGGCGATTTCAAGACGCTCTGGCGTATCTACGACAAGCACATCAAGACGCGCGATGCGCAAGACGCGCTCGACGAACTGATTGCGCTGATCAAGTCGGGCACACGCGTTGCGCTCCTCTGCTACTGCCGCGACCCGAAAGCCTGCCACCGCAGCCGCATCGTCGCCAACGTCAGGAAACGGGCCCGCGTTAAGGTCGAAGACCTCGTTCCGCCGCTGTTTTAGCCCCGAACCGTCGCCCGACCGACCTTGACCTGGATCAAGGCGCTTGGTTGCTAGAGCAACCAACCTGCCAACCATCCCGGGAGGGAGCATGCTCGACGCCACCCAGAAACCGAAAGCGGCAGCCGGTCCGGCTGTCAAGGACATCCGGAATTTCATCGCCGGCAGCTATGTCACCGCGCAAAGCGGGCGCAGTTTCGACAAGCGTTCCCCGGTCGACGGCGCTCTGATCGCGCGGGTCTCGGAAGCCGGCAAGGCGGAAGTCGATGCAGCGGTCGCGGCGGCGCGCGCCGCGCTGCTCGGTCCCTGGGGTACGATCACGCCGGGGGAGCGCGGCGACCTGCTCTATACGGTCGCCAACGAGATCAATAAACGTTTTGACGATTTTCTCGAGGCCGAAGTCGCCGATACCGGCAAGCCGGTGAGCCTCGCCCGCCATCTCGACATTCCCCGCGGCGCGGCCAACTTCAAGGTCTTCGCCGACACGGTGAAGAATGTCGCCACCGAGTTCTTCGAGATGGCGACGCCCGACGGAACCGGCGCCATCAACTACGCGATGCGCCGCCCGATTGGTGTGGTCGGCGTCATCTGTCCGTGGAACCTGCCGCTCCTGCTGATGACCTGGAAAGTCGCGCCGGCGATGGCCTGCGGCAACACGGTGGTGGTCAAACCGTCGGAAGAAAGTCCGCAGACCGCGACGCTCTTGGGAGAAGTCATGAACGCCGCCGGCATTCCGACCGGTGTTTACAATGTCGTGCACGGCTTCGGACCGGACTCTGCGGGCGAGTTCCTCACCCGCCATCCGGGCGTCAACGCCATCACCTTCACCGGCGAGACGCGCACCGGCGCCGCCATCATGAAGGCCGCCGCCGACGGCGCGCGCCCGGTGTCGCTCGAAATGGGCGGCAAGAACCCGGCCATCGTCTTTGCCGATTGCGATTTCGAGGTGGCGATCGACGGCACCATGCGCTCGTGCTTCGCCAATTGCGGGCAGGTGTGCCTCGGCACCGAGCGCGTCTATGTCGAACGCCCGATCTTCGAGAAATTCGTCGCCGCCCTGAAGGCGCGCACCGAAAAGCTCAAGCTCGGCGCGCCGGACGATGCCGCGACCACGATGGGCCCGCTCATCAGCAACGAGCATCGCACCAAGGTGCTGTCCTATTACATGAAGGCGGTCGAGGAAGGCGCCACCGTCGTCACCGGCGGCGGCGTGCCGGACATGCCCGAACCGCTCAGCGAGGGCGCCTGGGTCGCCCCCACGATCTGGACCGGCCTGCCCGATGACGCCGCGGTCACCACCGAGGAGGTTTTCGGCCCCTGCACGCACATCGCGCCGTTCGACACCGAAGAGGAAGTGATCAAGCGCGCCAACGCGCTCGACTACGGTCTTGCCGCTTCGGTCTGGACCACCAATCTCGCCCGCGCGCACCGCGTTTCGGCGCGTATCGAAGCCGGCATCGTCTGGGTCAATAGCTGGTTCCTGCGCGATCTGCGCACGCCCTTCGGTGGCATGAAGCAGTCCGGCATCGGCCGCGAGGGCGGCGTGCATTCGCTCGAATTCTACACCGAACTGAAAAACGTCTGCATCAAGCTTTAGGCAGGCTGTTCCGGAGGTACGAGAACATGGCCAAGATCATCGGCGCCGTTGCCGCCTCCCACACACCCACGATCGGCTTTGCCTACGATCGCCATAAGGAGAACGATCCGGCCTGGAAGCCGATCTTCGATGGCTTCAAGCCGGTGCAGGAGTGGCTCGCCGCCAAGAAGCCGGACGTCCTGTTCGTCATCTTCAACGATCATGTCACCTCGTTCTTCTTTGATCATTATTCGGCCTTCGCCCTCGGCATCGGCAACTCTTACGCGGTGGCCGATGAAGGCGGCGGCGTGCGTTCGCTGCCGCCGGTAAATGGACATACCGGCCTTGCCCAGCACATCGGCGCCGCCTTGATGGCCGATGAGTTCGACATGTCGTTCTTCCAGGGCAAGCCGCTCGACCACGGCTGCTTCTCGCCTTTGTCGATGATGTGGCCGCACGAGCCGCAATGGCCCGGCGCTATCGTGCCGCTGCAGGTCGGCGTGCTGCAATTTCCCATTCCGTCGGCGGCGCGCTGCTTCAAGCTCGGCCAGTCGCTGCGCAATGCCATCGAGAGCTATCCGGAGGACCTGAAGGTCGCGCTGGTCGCCACCGGCGGTCTTTCTCACCAGGTTCACGGTGAGCGCGCGGGCTTCAACAACACGGCTTGGGACGAGCAGTTTCTCGACCTGATCGAGAAAGATCCAATTGCGCTCACCCGCATGACGCAAGCCGACTTTGCGCGGCTTGGCGGCATGGAAGGCGCGGAAGTCATCATGTGGCTGGTGATGCGCGGCGCTCTGTCGGCGACCATCAAGTGCCTGCACCGCACCTATTACCTGCCGTCGATGACGGGGATCGCGTCGGCCATTTACGAAAACGAAGAGATCGCGCCGATGGACACCGACACCGCCAGCGAATACCGCCGCCACATCGGCCGTGAACTGGCCGGCGCCGAAGCACTGAAAGGCACCTATCCGTTCACGCTTGCGCGCAGCGTCAAAGGCTATCGGATCAACAAATTCCTGCATGAGCTGGTCGACCCGAACCATCGGGCCCAGTTCCTCGAAGATCCGGAAGGAGCGTTTGCTGCGGCTCACCTGACGAAGGAAGAGCGTGCCATGATCCGCACGCGCGACTGGCGCGCCATGATACAGTACGGCGTCAGTTTCTTCATGCTCGAAAAGCTGGGCGCGGTGGTCGGGGTGTCGAACCTGCACATCTACGCCGCCATGCGCGGCGAGACGCTCGAAGACTTCCAGAAGACCCGCAACGCCCCCGGCGCGCTCTATTCGGTGGCCGGCACGGATGCGCGTAAGCTCGCCTGGGACAAGGCGACCGCCGACTGACAGTTGGCGAAGCTGGCCGCTGACTATTCGGCCGGCGCGACGGTCAGGCGCTGCCGCGCCTCGACCGACAGCACCAAAGCGGCAAAACCGATCACGGCCGCGAGCAGAACCAAAGTGACGCCGACCATTGCCCAGAGAATGAGGTCGAAGCCGCCGCGGCCGTAAAGAATCTTGATGACCTGCACGGCCAGGCCCGCCGCGACGAACGTCACGAAGTAACGCACCGCATAGACGCGGCCGCGCCAGGCATCGGCGGTGTAGCGGGCGAGCACGATGTCGCCGGTCGTTACCTGCCCGTAGATGCCGGCCATCGTCAACGCAAGACCGAAAACAAGCGGCAGGCCGGTCGTGGTCGCCGCCCACAGACAGCCGAGCACTTGCAGCACGACGACGATGATAAACAGAATCGCCGGCTGCATCTTCTCGACCACGCGACCGACGATGAGCTGCCCGATCGCGCCGCAAATAAAGACGGCCGTGGCAATTCCGCCGACCATCACCAGCGGAACGCTGTCGCCGACGCGTTCCTCGACAATCTTCGGCACCGAAATCAGGATGGTGTTGAATGTGAGGCCGCCGCTGATCGAAATGACCAGATAGAGACCGAGCATGATGATCATCGCGCTTGACGACAGTGGCACCTGCGCTTTCGACTGGCGCTTCTTGGCGTGCGAGTGGTCGTCCGGAACGGTCAGCAGAAAAAATATTCCGGCCGCGATGCACAGCACTCCCGGCACCATGAAGGCATAACGCCAGCCGAACCAGGCGATCAACGTCGCGGTGATGCCGGCGGCGAGCGCAACACCGAGATTGCCGCAAACGCCGTTGAACGCGAGCGTGCGTCCACGCGCCTGCGAAATCTCGATCAGCATCGCCATCCCGACCGGATGATAGATGGCGGCAAAGACGCCGAGAAAGAACAGCGCCGTCGCGAGCAGATATAAAGTCGGCGCCAACGCCGCAGCGATCAGCGACAACCCGCAGCCGAGATAGAACAGCGCCATCATGTTGCGGCGGCTCCAGCGGTCGGCAAGCCAGCCGGCCGGCAGCGAAAACACGCCGAAAGCGACGAAGGCCGCGGTCGAGAGCGCGATCAGCTCGTCATAGGGCCGCTTGTAGACCACCTCCAGCCCGAGCACGACGGTCGGGTAGATCAGCAGCACGAAATGATCGAGCGCATGCGCCAGATTGAGAAAGCCGATCGAACGGCGGGCCTGGGTGGGGGGAAGCGCGGTCGGGGTCATGGCGTCTCTTGAGGGGCACGTCGGCCCAAATTTGGAGATTCGGTCTCTTTTATACACTTGCCTTTTTGCGATGTTCGGTCGATTTTCGTCGTGATCGGGCCAAAGGCCCCAAGGACTGCTAGGACATGTCCACACAACGCCCCGTCTATCGCCGTAACATGGACGATGCCCCGCGCCCGGTGGCCGTCCTGGGCAGCGCGCAGGAGCCCGGCCATCACATCCCCCTGCATATGCACCGCCGTGGCCAGCTCCTGTATGCGACCAGCGGCATCATGCGGGTGGAGACGGCGGAGGCCGCCTGGATCGTGCCGCCAGTGCGTGCGCTCTGGCTGCCGCCGCAATGGCCGCACAGCGTGACGATGCGCAGCCACGTGGAAATGCGAAACCTCTACATCGCGCAGGCGCACTGCGACGGATTGCCGAAGCAGCCGGTGCTGGTGGAAATTTCAGGGCTGTTGCGCGAACTCATCCTCGCCTTGCTGGAGGAGCCGGTCGCCTATGACGAAAGCAGGCGTGGCGGCATCGTGGCGCGGCTCATCCTCGCCGAGCTTGCGCGCTTGCGCGAATGGCAGCACCTGGATGTGCCGATGCCGCGCGATGCGCGCGCCTTGCGGATCGCGCGCGCCCTGCTCGACAATTCGAGCATCGCGCACGATCTCGACCGTTGGGCCGATGAGGCAGGCGCCAGCCGGCGCACTTTGGCACGCCTCTTCCGCAGCGAAACCGGCCTGGGTTTTGCCGAATGGCGGGCGCGGCTGCGCGCGGCCGATGGTTTGGCGTTGCTGGCGGAAGGCGCATCCGTCGCCGAAACCGCGGCCTCGGTCGGCTATGCGAGCCCGAGCGCTTTCTCCGCCATGATCCATCGCACCATGGGTGGTCCGCCACGGCGCGTGACCAGGAACAGTGCATAGGCGCCACGTTGGCCACCATCGCATTTCTTGATCGACCACGCTTTTGCCGTGGACACGGCGCGCGTCTGTCGCTTTAGTTGCGGAGGTAATCCGATGCCTAATTGCTGGTTGTACACGAGGCTGGGGGGCCTCGATGCGTTTGTGGTGGCGCGTTCACGCGGCGATCGTCATTGCCGCGGCCTTGGCGTTGTGCTGCGTCGGTGCATCGGCCGGATGGGCCGCCGACGGGGGTGATCTTCGTGTCGTTTTATTCTCCGGCACCGACCTCTGGTTCAACGGCGCTTTCGCGCATGGTGGCCTGCTCTGGTCGCCGGGCGGATTGAACCGCGACGGCTTCACCTTCAAAGCGCTGATCGCGGGCGGCGTCTACCGCTACAATGCCGGCGACCTCGGCGGCGCGCGCGTCGACGGGACAGAGATCGCGGGACAGTTGCTGCCCGGCTGGCGCATCAAGCGCGGTCACCTGGAAGTGAAGGCCTTCGTCGGCATGGACCTGCAGCGCAACCGGCTATCGCCGGACGATCCCGGCAACAGCCTGCGCGGCAACAAGATCGGCGTTCGTTTCTCCGCCGAGCTTTGGAACGAGCCCACGCCAACGACGATGTTCGCCGCCGACGCCTCGGTGTCGACGATCGCAACCGATTATTCCGCGCGCGCGGCTTTCGGCTGGCGCGCGTTCGACCGCTTCTATCTGGGGCCGGAAACGCAGGTGTACGGCGCCGACGGCTATCGTCAGTTGCGGTTCGGATTGCATTTCACCGGCTTCAAGATGGGCACAAGCGAATGGTGCGCCGCCGCCGGCTGGTCGATCGATACCGACAGTCGCTCCGGTCCCTACGTCCGCATCGGCTTCATACAGCGGCGGTGAGGCAAAGCTTCCCAAGCGAATATGTCGCTTCGCGAACGCCATGTCCGCTTTGCTTCCAGTAGGGCGCAAAAAGCGGCCATCGACAGGCGATAAACACGTCGGCTAAGGGCCAACAGGCACCCATCGCACCGCAGCGAACTATGATTCGATAAGCAGCAAGGACGCCTACATTCATAGCCCGCACATGCCGGTGGAGGCGCCGACCACGGCATCAATAGCGGACATATCAATCGCAATTCCAATAATGCTGTGTAATGCGGCTCCCGATACGCCTTACTGCTCGACAAACAGTCTATAATGACGGGTAGAAATAAATGCCGGTCTGAGATTGAATCAGTGACTCAAAATCAAAATAACCTATCCAGCCGTGATCAACTCACTGCATCTTTTATCGAAGTGGCAATTCGGCTCGGGGTTCTCGCGCTTCTCCTTTATTTGTCTTTGTTGCTTGTCCTTCCCTTTATTTCGACTGTTATTTGGAGCGTAGTGCTGACAGTTGCGCTTTATCCTGTTTTCGAGTGGATATCGTTTCGACTTGGCGGACGCCGACGATTGGCGGCCGCTTTGGTTACAATAATAAGTTTGCTGATCGTGATTGGACCGGCGACGTGGCTTGCTTTAGGATTGGTCGATAGTCTCCGAATGATTTCCGAACAACTCGACTTTTCAACGCTAGCAATACCCCCGCCTTCTAAATCGGTGAAAGATTGGCCACTGATTGGCGCGCCAGTTTTTCAATTTTGGGATCTTGCCTCAACTAATTTTCAGGCCGCCCTGGCCAAAACTATACCCCATCTAAAACCATTGGGCAGCAGCGTTCTTCGCATTGGTGCCGACACCGGCCTCGGTATCATAAAGTTCTTCGCGTCTATTATTGTAGCCGGATTTCTCTTTTCTCCCGCACCGATGCTCGCCGATTACATCAAAAAATTCTCACGGCGACTCTATTCCGGGCACGGTGAGGAGTTTGTAGAGCAAGCCGGAGCGACCATTCGAGCGGTATCGCGCGGCGTTATTGGTGTGTCAGTCCTGCAAGCCTTACTCGCGGGTGTAGGAATGATGGTAGCCGGTTTTCCTCAAGCGAGTTTGATTACTTTCGCCGTCTTAATCTTTGGAATTATCCAGATTGGCCCGACGATTATTCTGCTCCCCGTCACCATTTGGGGTTGGACGGTGATGGACACGACGTCCGCGCTTTTGTTCACGATGTACATCGTGCCGGTGAATTTTCTGGATAACTTGCTGAAACCGATTGTCATGGGGCGGGGACTGAAAACTCCGATCCTGGTGATTTTGATCGGTGTTATTGGCGGAACGCTTGCTTACGGCATTACCGGACTCTTTCTTGGTCCGATCGTGCTGGCGGTGATTTGGGAACTTTTTGTCGTATGGATTGGCGGGCCACCCCCAAGACCGCGCCGTCAATGACGTTGGTCAAGGCGACGGCAGTCGGTGAAGGAATTTGAGATCCTTCCGACCGGCTGTCCCAAGATTGATTTCGATCTATGTCCGCTTTGGGTCTTGGTCGTGTAAAAACGCTTTGGGATCAGAAGCGCAAATTCTGGCCTCAGACTTGGGGCCTTTTTCCGGGTCCGACTATGCCCTCATCGCTGCCATAAGTGGCTGGATGCCGACGATATTGATGACGCGCGTCAGATTGTAGGCCAGCACGTGCAGCGCCATCTCGGTGGCGACCTTCGGAAGACGCTTCATCAGGAAGTGCGTTGCTCCCATCCTCATCTTCAGCGTACCGAATGGATGTTCGACCGTCTCACGGCGCTGGCGCATGGCCTGCGGATTGTTATCGAGACGCCTTTGCACGGCCTCTAGCACGTCCTCATGCTCCCAGCGCGTGATGCGTCGTTGCGCGCCGGTCGTGCAGCGATGCTTGATTGCACAGTGACGACATGCATTCGTCCAATAACGCCGCAACTTCTGCCCGTTCTCCTCGTTGGTGTAATAGTACTTCAGCTTTTCGCCAGCCGGACAGCGATAGGCATCCTCGTCGCTGAGATAAACGAAGTCCTGTTTGCCGAAGCGACCCCTCGCCTCAATCCCCGATGTCATCGGCTTTGGAAGCGTTACGGTGATTCCGGCCTTGTCACACGCGAGGATTTCCTCGCCGCTGAAGTAGCCGCGATCCGCAACGGCTTCGAGTTTGTTAACGCCGAGCACTTCCTTCGCCTGTGAGGCGACGTTTGCGAGTTGGGCCCGATCCGAGCCGCTATTCGTCACCTCGTGCGTGACGATCAGGTGATGTTTCGTATCGACGGCGACCTGCACATTGTAGCCGACCACGCCGGACCCGCGCCCGCTGGTCGCCATCGAGCGGCTGTCGGGATCGGTGAGCGAGATTTGCTGATCGAGTGACGCCAGCATCAGCTTTTCCATCGCCGCCAGGCGCCGCATCTCGCTTTCGAGCTTGACCAGCTTCTCCTTTAGATGTGCCGTCTTCGCTGCCAGCGCTTCGGATGGTTCCTGCAAGTCAGCCGTGTCGAGCTGCGCAAGATACCGCGCCACGCTCTCCTCCAGTTGCACGCGCCGACGCTCTACTTTCCCGCGCGTGAAGTTCCTGTCCCGGTTGTTCACCGCCTTGAACTTGCTGCCATCAATGGCAACGCTGGCTGTCGCCAGTAGGCCCATTGTGCGGCAGAGCTCGACGAAGCGCGCGCACACCTTGCGGATCGCAGGGCCATTGTCCTTGCGGAAGTCGGCAATCGTCTTGTGGTCGGGGGCCAGCCGGCCTGTCAGCCACAAGACCTCGACATTGCGACCGGCCTCACGCTCAAGCCGGCGGCTCGATTGGACCCGATTGAGATAGCCGTAAATGTACAGCTTCAGCAGCCCCGCGGGATGATATGAAGGTCGGCCAGTTGCCTCAGGAGCGACCCCATCAAATCCCAGCTCGGAAAGATCAAGCTCATCAACAAAAATATCAACCGCCCGAACCGGGTTGTTCTCGTCGATCCAGTCTTCCAGGCATTCAGGAAACAGCGTCCTCTGCCCGCGATCCATGCCTTCAACGAAGCGCTTCATCCGATCCTCCCGCAAATCGCGCGAGAATCTTATCCCGAGAATCAAACCCAGAGATGCGTTTTCACACAGCCAGGGTCACTCACGGTCATAAACGCGATGAACGTTTCAGGCCCCACTTTCCTCTGAAAGCGGACATCAATGGCGGGAGCGATATTCACAGCATCAATCCAGCGTCCGCCTAAAGCGCAAGACCGCAATGGTCATAGCCACCAGCATCAATCCAGCCATGGCCGCGGCGTCATAGTGCAGGTCGTGCACGGAGGCGCCCTTGAGCATGATGCCGCGCACGATGCGCAAGTAATGCGTCAGCGGCAAACATTCTCCGATCCATTGCGCCCAGGTCGGCATGCCGGCGAACGGAAACATGAAGCCCGACAGCAGGATATTGGGCAGAAAAAACATGATCGACATTTGCATGGCCTGCAACTGGTTCTGCGCCACCGTCGAAAAGCTGTAGCCGATCGACAGATTGGTCGCGATAAACAGCGTGGACAGACCTGCCAGCACGAATAGATTGCCGAGGATCGGCACACCGAACAGCAGGACGCCGATGCCGATGATCAACGCGGCCTGGATGAAGCCGACCATGACGTAGGGAATGATCTTGCCGAGCATAATCTCGACCGGCGTGATCGGCATCGACAAAAGCAATTCCATAGTACCGCGCTCGATCTCGCGCGTGACCGACAGCGCGGTGAAGATCAGCATGGTCATGGTGAGGATGGTGCCGACCAGCCCCGGCACGATGTTGAGCTGGCTTAAACCCGCCGGGTTGTAGCGCGCATGCGTGCGGATCTCGAATGGCAATTCCGTTGTCACCGGAATGGCCCGGTCGTGGCGAAGCGCGTCCTGCACCACCCGGCCAAGCGAGCCCATGGCGGAGCCGGAAGCGACCGGATCGGTGGCATCGGCAGTGACCAGCATCGCCGGCTTGTCGCCGCGCCGAACGCTACGCTCGAAATTGGCCGGGATCTCGATGCCGAACAACACCTTGCCGGAGGCGATCAAATCGTCGAGCTCTGCTTCCGTGCTCGGGCTTTCGGTGATCTTGAAATAGTCCGTGTTCTTCAATGCCGCCAGGATCGAGCGCGACAGATCGGTATTTTCCTGCGTCAGCACTGCGGTCGGCAAATGGCGCGGATTGGTGTTGATGGCGAAGCCGAACAGCATCAACTGGATGAGCGGGACCATGATGATCATGCCGAACGACGGCCGGTCGCGCTTGAGTTGGATGAACTCCTTGATCAGCACGGCGCTGGTCTTGCGCCAGAAGCCGGCGCCTTTCAGGCGGCGCGGTGCTTGCGTGGGCAGCAGATGGCTCATTGGAAATTATCCCGCGCCCGTCCCATCAGATCGATGAACACGTCTTCGAGCGAAGGCTCCGAATGCGTCCAGGTCAATTCTTTGCGGGCGCGATAGGGCTTGATCGCAGCGTCCAGCTTGGCGCCATCGCGGCCCGACACATGCAAGCTGTTGCCGAAAGGCGCCACCATGTCGACGCCGGACGTGCGGGAAAGCTCTTCCGACAGCCGGCTCATCCCCTCGCCTTGCGCGGCGCTGACCACATAGGTCGTCAAGTGCGAAGCCTCGATAACCTCTTCCACCGTGCCGCGCACCAGCAATTCGCCGTAGGCGATATAGGCAATCTCGTGACAGCGCTCGGCCTCGTCCATGTAGTGGGTCGACACCAGCACGGTGAGACCTTTGGCGGCGAGCGCGTGGATTTCGTTCCAGAAATCACGCCGCGCCTTGGGATCGACGCCGGCGGTCGGCTCGTCGAGCAAAAGGAGTTGCGGGCTCGGCAGCGTGCAGGCGCCGAGTGCCAGCCGTTGTTTCCAGCCGCCGGACAATGAGCCGGCGAGCTGCTCTTCGCGCCCTTGCAGGCCGAGCCGCTCGATCGCCGCGCGCGCGACCTGAACCGGCTTGGCGATGCCGTAGATGCGGCCGATGAATTCCAGATTCTCACGCACCGACAAGTCTTGGTAGAGGCTGAAGCGTTGCGTCATGTAGCCGACCTGCTTCTTGATCTCGTCGGCTTGCGTGCGGATGTCGTAACCGAGACAGGTGCCATCGCCGTCGTCGGGCGTCAGCAGCCCGCACAGCATGCGGATGGTCGTCGTCTTGCCGGACCCGTTCGGACCGAGAAATCCGTAGATGGTGCCGCGTTTGACCTGCATCGACAGATCGCGCACCACCGGCCGGCCGTCGAATTTCTTGGTCAGGCCGTGCACGTCGATAACGATGTCGCCGTTCTGCGCGTTCACTTACGGGCCCTCTTTCGGCAGCGTGACCGTTATCGGCTGACCGACGCGGAATTTCGCGGGGTGGTCGGGACGCGCCTCGATCAGGAAGACGAGCTTGGAACGCTCCTCGCGGCTGTAGATGACCGGCGGGGTGTATTCCGCGCTTTTGGCGATGAAAGTGACTTTCGCGGTCAGGCCCTGCTCGCAGCCGTCGCACGAGACCGGCACCGTCTCGCCATATTTGATCTTCGGCAGCAACCCTTCCGGCGCGAAGAAGCGGATCTTCAGATTGCCCGGCGGCAGCAGCGAGATCACCGGACGGCCCGGCTGCACCGTTTCGCCGGGGCGGTAATAGACCTCCTGGATCAGGCCGTCGGCCGGACTGACCGCGCGGCGGCGCGCAAGCCTCGTCTTCGACCATTCGAGATTGGCCTTGGTTTGCCGAAGCGCGGCGACCGCGTCGTCATAGGTCTTGCGCGTGCCGGCAGCGCTGGTGAGCAATTGCTGCGCGCGTTCGAAGGCCTGTTCCGCGGTGCTGACGGCCGCTTCCCGCACCGCCACGTCGGCCTTTTGCAGATCGTCGTCCAAGGTGAACAGCAGGTCGCCCTTCTTGACTCTGTCGCCTTCGCGAACTTTAAGCACTTCGACGCGGCCCTGCTCGTCGGGACTGACGAAAACAAGCTCGGCCTCGACCCAGCCCTGCAATTGACGGTTATTGCTTTCGTCGCAGCCGGCGAGCGCGAGCGCCGCGAGTACAATCGCCGCACAGGCGGCAAACTTCATCCTCATGGCGCACTCCCGGCGCCGCTTTTGGGCGCAAACAGCATATCAAGATGGGTTTTCATCATGGCGCGCACATCGATCGGCTCGAACCGTTCGAACAAGCCCGACCAGATGATGGCGACGAGGCCGGGCGCTGCGATGATCTGCGGATAGTCGACGAGACCGGGCGGCGCCTCGCCGCGCGCGACGGCACGGGCAAGCAGCGCGCGCACCGCCGCTATAATGCGCGAGAGCACCTCGCGATAGTAGAACTCGGCGAGATTGGGAAAGCGGCCGCCCTCGGCGATCATCAGGCGGATCACGTCCTTGCGGCGCGTCTCGTAAACCTCGCGCACGAACAGATCGGCGATATGCTCGGCCAGCGCGCCGAACGGCATGTCGATTTTGCCGAGATTTTCGATGGTGCCGACCAGCGGCGTCAGCATGGAGCGGATCAGCTCCTGGAAGAGCGTCTCCTTGTCGCGGAAGTAGAGGTAGATCGTGCCCTTGGCGATGCCGGCGTGTTGCGCCACGTCGTCCAGGCGCGTCGCGGCAAAGCCGCGGGCGGAGAATTCGTCGAGCGCCGCGGCCAGGATTGCCTCGCGCCGGGCGGCGCTGCGTTCGGCACGTGCGGCGCGCTTGGCCGGCTTGCGGCCGACGGCGGCGGCCGGCCGCAGGGCCTGCATGCGGCTGCCGATCGAGGATTGAGGCCGCGGAGGTTTGGTCATACCAACAACATGACTGACTGGTCAGTCATATCTATGGCAAACGGACGCCACTGGCAAGGGGGGCGATATTTCGGAAAATCAAAGGGTTAACGGAAACGCCGGTCAGCCTTTGGCGTCGCAGAAGAAAGTGCGGATGACGCATTCCTTGCCGCCGGTCCGGTAACAGGACTTGAGCGCCGCATTCTGGGCGTGGCCGAGCTCGTTTCCCTTGCCCCAGCCATGCGAGGCGCACGGATTGACGAAATCGACCGCCAGGGCGGCACAGCCGCGGCGTACGCTCGCCACCACCCGGCAGGTCTGCCCGGTGCATCGCGACAACGCGATTTCGCGTGCAGCATCCGCGCTGCGAAAATCGAATGATTCACCAAACGCGCCACAGCGCCCGACGGCGAGCGCGCCAGCCGCGCGCGCGTTACTGACGACGACGATCATCATGGCCGCTGTCGCCAGCAGCAGGGTCGCGGCCACCAGCGCGCGCATCATCGGCGTGAAGCTGTCGGTCATTCCCCTTCCCCGTCTCCTCCGGAAATAGCGGTGAGTCGGGCAAGGCGATCAATGATTCGAGTCTCAGGCGCGTTCGATTTCTGCCTTGACCGCTGAGAACGACTCAGGGGTATCGACGTCGACCAAGGCCGCGTCGCCTTCGAGCGGCACTTCGGCGACCGCCTCGGCATACGAACCGATCAGGTGGCGGGCACCGATGTCGCCGCTGACCGCCATCAGGTCGTTGAAGAAGCGGCGCGACCAGACCACCGGATTGCCGCGCCGTCCCTCGATGCTCGGCACCACGACCAGCGCGCCTCGCGCCGGATCGAAAGCGGCGATCAGTTTATCGATCAGCGCGCTCGAGACCTGCGGCATGTCGCCGAGGCAGACGATGGCGCCGTCGACATCTTCCGGCACCGCAGCGATGCCTGCTTTCAACGACGTGCCGAGGCCTTCCGCATAATCCGGATTGTGTACAAAACGCACAGGCAATCCGTTGAGCGCTTCCGCCACGCGCTCACGCTCGTGCCCGGTAACGACGATGACCGGGCTTGCACGCGAAGCGAGCGCCTGTTCGACCGCGATGCGCACCAGCGGCTTGCCGCCGATTTCGGCGATCAGTTTGTTGACCGCGCCCATGCGCGTCGAGCGCCCCGCAGCCAGGACGACCGCCGCGATATGGCGGCCTTTCTCCGGCTCCGGCTCGCTGCGTGGCTGTGGCCGCGTGACGATTTCCATGAGTAATCCGCCGACGCCCATGCCTGTGATATCCGCGCGGCTGACCGGCAGACCGGCGAGCAGCCGCATCAGGATCCAGTCGAAACCGTTTTCCTTCGGCGAGCGCGCGCAGCCGGGCGCGCCCAGCACGGCCTGCCCGTGCAGGTTTCCGATCAGCAGCAGATTGCCGGGATCGACCGGCATGCCGAAATGCTCGATCGTCCCACCGATTACCTCAATCGCGGCGGGGATGACGTCGCGACGGTCCGCGATCGCCGACGCGCCGAATACGATCACCAGTTCGGCGCCGGCCTTCTGCACCTCGTCTATCGCCTTGGCGAGAGCCGCCTGTTCGTGCGGCACGCGCCGCTCCGCGATGATGGAAGCTCCGGCCGGCGCAATCCGCACCGTCGTGATCCTCAGCGTTTTTTCGATGACCTTGGGTGACAGGCCCGGCAGCAACGTCGAGACCACGCCGATCTTTTTCACCTTGTAAGGCGCAACGCGAATGACCGGCTTGGCTTTGCCGGCTTGTGCCACCGCGGCATCGCGCGCGCTGCCGGCAACCGCGAAGGGAATGATCTTCACGGTGGCGATCATCTCGCCTTCGACCACCGGCTTGTAGGCCTGCAAGGTCGCCAGCGTCACCGCTTCGTCGATGCGGTTGAGGCAGTCGATCGCTTGCCTGTCGACCACCAGCACACCGGGTTCTTGCGCAAACAGATTGCAGCGGCCGGTAAAGGCGCGGTCGATACGCGCGCCCGGCCCGGCAATGGCCTTGGCAATTTCGGCCGCCGCCTGATCCTCCGGCACATCGCCGGCTTCGGTGCGCGCGACCACAATCTCCTTGACGCCCGCGGCGTTGAGCGCAGCGACTTCCTTTGGCCCGATCACCGTGCCCTTTTTGAGCACCAGTTCGCCCTTGCGGATCGAATGCACGGCGGTGGCGCCGAGCGCCTCCTGCACCGGGACGGCGCCGAATTTCATGCCGCCTCCATTTCCTTCTCGGCCTTCAGCCGTAACGCCTGCGTGATCTCGGCCATGATGGCGAGCGCGATCTCCGCCGGCGACACCGCCCCGATCGGCAGACCGATGGGCGCGTGAATGCGCGCGATTGCCGCGTCGCTCAAGCCGGCCTCCTTCAGCCGCGTGAACTCGTTTTGCGTGCGTCTTGCGCGAACCGAGCGCGCCGACATAGAAGCATTCACGTTTGAGCGCATGCGTGAGCGCCGGGTCGTCGATCTTTGGATCGTGGGTGAGCGCAACGAAAGCCGTATACGCATCGACGTTCAATGGCGGCAGCGCCACGTCGGGCCATTCCGCGATCAGCTTCACGTCGGGAAAGCGTTCGGGCGACGCAAAGGCCGTGCGCGGGTCGACGATGGTGACATCGAAATCCAGCATCTTGCCGAGCGGCGCCAAGGTCTGGCTGATATGCACCGCGCCGGTGATGACGAGCTTGGGCGACGGCACATAGACTGTGAGAAAGACGCGGCCCTTCGGCGTTTCTTCCATGCCGCTTTTGGCCATCCGCAGGCGCTTTTCGAGCACGTCGCGCAGCGGGTCTTTGGCAATGCCGGCGCCCTTGACCAGCCGCTGCTCGCCGCTCTCAACATCGGTGACCAGCACCACGGCGCGGCGGGCTTCGCGTTCGGCATTGAGGACGTGCAGGATATCGAGTTTCATTTCGTTTCCCTGTTATTCCGGAAGCCGAGCGAAGCGAGGTTGTCCGGAATCCATAAACCCTGTCTGTGTATATGGATTCCGGGTTCGCGGTCTTACGGCCGTGCCCCGGAATGACGATTATGAGATTTTTTCCACATAGACCCGGATGGTGCCGCCGCAGGACAGGCCGACGTTCCAGGCGGCCTCGTCGGCGACACCGAATTCGAGCATTTTCGGCTTGCCGCTTTCGATCACGTCGATGGCTTCCGTCACCACCGCGCCTTCGACGCAGCCGCCGGACACGCTCCCTAGGAAATTGCCTTCGTTGTCGATGACCAGATTGGAGCCGACGGGACGCGGCGCCGAGCCCCAGGTCTCCATCACGGTGGCGAGCGCCACGTCGCGGCCTTCCTTGCGCCAGTCTTCGGCGGCCTTGAGAATATCTTCGTCGCGGGTGAGCATCGCTTGCTCCTTCCTCTCGTCCGTCATGCCCGGCCTTGTGCCGGGCATCCATGTCTCAAGTAAAGGCATGGATGGCCGAAACAAGCCCGGCCATGACCATGAAAAGTCTACGCCACTTGCTTCAACATCGCTTTCAGATCGTAGCCCTTGGCCGGTGCGCCCGACAGCGCGCGCACCAGTTCGGTCATGGACTCCAGATTGTGGATCGACCGCAGTTCGTCAACATGCGGCAGCATGGTGCGCACGCCCTTGGCGCGCGCTTCGAAGCCTTCGAAGCGCAGAAGCGGATTGAGCCAGACCAGCCGGCGGCAGGAGCGGTGCAGGCGGTCCATCTCGAAGGCGAGCGTATCGTCGGCATCGCGCTCTAGCCCATCGGTGATCAAGAGCACCACCGCGCCCTGGCCGAGCACGCGCCGGCCCCACATTTTATTGAATTCATGCAGCGAGGACGCAATACGCGTTCCGCCTGACCAGTCGGTGACGTGCGCCGAGCACGACGCGAGAGCCTCGTCGGGATCCCTTTGCCGAATGGCGCGGGTGACATTGGTCAGCCGCGTGCCGAACAGGAACGTCGTCACGCGCTTTCTTGCGTCGGTGATCGAGTGCAGGAAATGCAGGAACAACCGCGTGTACTGGCTCATCGAACCGGAAATATCGAGCAGCGCGACGATCGGCGGTTCCTTCACGCGCGGCCCGAGATATTTCAGATCGATCACCGCGCCACCCGCCTTCATGCTGGCACGCAGCGTGCGGCGAATGTCGATCGTGCTGCCGCGCCGCGCCGCCGTCATACGCCGCGTGCGCACGAGATCGAGCGGCAGCGCCAATCGTGCGATCGCTTCCCTGGCGGCGGCAATTTCGGCGCTTGTCATCTGCGCGAAGTCTTTCTTCTGCAGGATTTCGCGGTCGGACACGGTAAGCCGCGTGTCGAGCTCGACCTCTTGCTTTTCCTCTTCGCGCTGTTTCAGGCCGGCGTACAGCGCCTCCTGCACGCGCTGCGCGCCCGGCGGCGGCGGCTTGGGCGGCGACTTCGCCGCCTCCGGCAGCATGGTTGCGATCAACTGCTCGATATAACCGCGCTTGCGGAAGAACAGTCTGAAGGCCTGGTCGAACAGGATGGAGTGTTCATGCCGCTTCACGAACACCGCATGCAGCGTCCAGTAAAAGTCCTCGCGATTGCCGATGCGCGCGACGCGAATGGCTTCCAGACAATCGAGCACCGCGCCCGGTCCCACGGGCAAGCCCGCCGCGCGCAGCGCACGCGCGAAATAGAGGATATTCTCGGTGAGCCGGCCAGCGTTGCTAGCTTGGCTTTCAGCCATCGCTCTTACTCCGCCGCCCGCAGCTCCGACTTCACCTCGTCGAGCAGCGCCTTCACCTTGCTGCCGTCGAGGCGTGCGATGTCGTCCTGGTATTTCAAGAGCGCGCCGAGCGTGTCGGACACGGTCGCCGGATCGAGCGCAACGACGTCGAGTTCGGTCAAGGCGCCTGCCCAGTCGAGCGTCTCGGCAACGCCCGGCACCTTGAACAGGTCTTCCTTGCGCAGCGCCTGCACGAAAGCGACCACCTGCTCGGATAGGGTCTTGGCGATGCCCGGCGCCTTGGCGCGCAGGATCGCCAGTTCGCGCTTGGCGTCCGGATAACCGACCCAGTGGTAGAGACAACGCCGTTTCAACGCGTCATGCACCTCGCGCGTGCGGTTCGAGGTGATGACGACGATCGGCGGATGCGGCGCCTTGATGGTGCCGAGCTCCGGCACGGTCACCTGGAAGTCGGCCAGCACCTCGAGAAGAAATGCTTCGAATGCCTCGTCGGTGCGGTCGAGTTCGTCGATCAGCAGCACCGGCGGCCCGTCCGGGTCGGGCTCGAGCGCCTGCAGCAGCGGCCGCTTGATCAGAAAGCGCTCGGAGAAAACGTCATGCTCGATGCGCTCGCGGTCACCCTCGCCTTCCGCTTCGGCGAGGCGAATGGCGATCATTTGCGCGCCGTAATTCCACTCATAGACCGCGGCCGCGACGTCCAGCCCTTCGTAGCATTGCAGGCGGATCAGCTTGCGCCCCAGCGCTTTCGACAGCACGCGGGCGATCTCGGTCTTGCCGACACCCGCCTCGCCTTCCAGAAACAGCGGCCGCCCCATCTTGAGCGCGAGATAAAGCACCGTCGCCAGCGAGCGGTCGGCGACGTAGTCGGCCTTGGCCAGCAGCGCAAGGGTCGAATCGATGCTGTCGGGAAGCGGTGTAACGGCCATTCTTAAGTTACCTCGGTGACACTTTATCCGAACGCGGGGGCAGCTTAAATGTGGGGTGTCCGGCCAGATGCGGCCAGAGAGGGACTAGCCCCCATGTCAAACCCCGAAACGCTCGAAAAACAAGCCCTTCAGCTGCCCGCCATCGATCCCAGGGTGCGCATCGGCCATGTCCATTTGAAGGTCGCGGACCTGCAGCGCGCGCTCGATTTCTACTGCGGTGTGCTGGGTTTTGAGATGACCACCAGCCGGCCCGGTGCGGCCTTTATCTCCGCCGGCGGCTACCACCATCATATAGGCCTTAACACTTGGGAGAGCCTCGGCGGCTCCCCGCCCCCTCCGGGCTCAACCGGACTTTACCATACCGCCATACTCTACCCCACGCGGCGGCTTTTGGCCGACGCTCTGCGCCGGCTGATCATGGCCAAGATCCCGCTAGAAGGCGCCAGCGACCACGGCGTCTCCGAAGCGCTTTACCTGCGCGACCCGGACGACAACGGCGTCGAACTCTATCGCGACCGGCCGAAGGAAGAATGGCCGCAGAAACCCGACGGTGCGCTGCAGATGTATACCCGGCCGCTCGATCTGCACGATCTGCTGGGTGAATTGGACAAGCCGCAGGCTTAGCCCGCGCACGCGGTCGACACCGTCACTTATCCGAGCGGCTTTGCGTCCACACCCTCGCAAAAGCGAGCGCGCCTGCGACACAGACAATTGTCATCATTGCGATTGGTTCGACCATCGGAAGTCCCCGCGCATGCGTTGGTCGTTGAAGCCCGCTGCCTCAACGCCTGCCTCCGCCGAGTGTTCCGTTTGTCATATTCACCCCTGTACAATGTCAAAAGTGTCATCTATTCCTGAACGGCAAATGCGTCATGTTCCGCTCCGCCAAAACGACGGAGTAAAGGACACATGAAAACGATGAAACGCTACGTGATCGAACGGAACATCCCCGGAGTGGGCAGCCTGAACGGCGAGCAGCTCAAGGGAGCGGCCGCGAAATCGAACGAGGCCCTCGCCAAGCTCGCCGGCAAAGTGCAATGGGTGCAGTCCTATGTCGTCGACGACAAAACCTTCTGCGTCTACCTTGCCGACAACGAGGCCACCGTTCAGGAACACGCCAAGCTCTCGGGCTTCCCTGCCAACAAAGTCTCGGAAGTCCGTAACGTCATCGATCCGATGACCGCAGAAGGCTGACCTACGACGCCGCTGCGCTTGAAGCGCGGCGGCGGTTTCCTGCACGAACCCTGCGGAAAGCAGCCATGCTTACGGCGATAAAATCTGGATTGGCAGCAAGCTACGAATTCTGCTGGCTCGATCTTGCCGCAACTGATGCAACGACTGCACGGCAATTTTACAGGCAGATGTTCGGGTGGACCACGCGCGAACAAGCTGCGAATGGCGGCTTCTTCACCCTGCTCCAACATACCGGCCGTGATGTCGCCTCGCTCTACCAGCTGTCGAAGCGGCACCTCGACTGCAATGTGTCCTCACACTGGCTGCCCTATGTGCGCGTCGAAAACATCGACGATGCCGTGCAACGAACCATTCGCTGCGGAGGGCAAGTCATCGTTCGCCCCTTCGCTGTCGATGGTATCGCACGAATCGCACTCATCGTGGATTCGGTTGGCGCGCAGGTCGGCCTGTGGGAGCCGGCCACGTCGCGGGAGGAAGTCTCCAATGACAGCTAGGACCCGCAAGCTCGGCACCCGACACCGGAAAGATGCCACGCTCGCCGCCATGTCCGGTTCCGGCAGCTTTCCGGTATTGGAGGTCACCGTACTGTTGGTCGACGGCGGCTATCCATCGACCGCAATCGGTCCGATGGAAGTGTTTCATTCGGCCGGTAATCTCTGGAACATGCTGCGTGACGAAAGTGCCCAGCCGCGATTTCGTGTCACCGTCGCTTCGCTCGACGGCCGTGCTGTAAAGAGTCTGTGCGGGCTCAAGATCAAGCCAGAACGCGGAATCAAGGACATTAGGCGCGCCGACATCATCATTGTCCCCGCAACTGGACGCGACATCCGCGAGCGTGTCATGCGCGACGCAGGATTGCTGCCATGGCTACGCAAATGGCACGCGCGTGGCGCCTATATCGCCGGGATCTGCAGCGGCGTTGCATTCCTCGCCGAGGCGGGTCTGTTGAACGGCAAGCAGGCGACCACTCATTGGGCCGTCGCCGACGCCATGCGCGAACTCTACCCGAAAGTGCACTGGCGACCGGATCATTTCGTTACCGAGGACAGGCGACTATTGTGCAGCGGCGGCGTCTACGCATCGCTCGATGTCAGTCTCTATCTAGTCGAGAAATTCTGCGGCCACGAGGTTGCTCTGCAATGCGCGAAGTCGTTGCTGATCGGCATGCCACGCAGCCGCCAGTCCGGCTATGCGGTGATCCCGCTGACGCGGCCGCACGACGACGAACCGATTAACCAAATCGAGAGATTCCTGCACACGCACCTGAGCGAGGACATCTCAATCGAGTCGCTTGCCGCGCGCGCTGGGATGGGCGTGCGCAATTTCATCCGCCGCTTCAAGGGCGCGACCGGCCGCCTGCCGCGCGCCTATATCCAGATGCTTCGGATTTGGGCCGCCAAGGACATGCTGGAGCACGGCGCAACGTCGGTCCAATCTGTCAGCCTGAAGGTTGGCTATGAAGACGTCACGTTCTTTCGGGCGCTGTTCAAACGCTACACTGGCATGACGCCGGCGCAATATCGCGAGCATTTCGCTCAGATGCGCATCTCCCACGGCGAATTGGCCGCCGCCGAGTAACCGGCGGACGGCAACTGTTTGTTTTCAGCCTAGCCGAGTTTGGCTTCGAGTCAGGCCTTCGCCACCGCGCGGCGCGCCAGCACGCCGACCAGATGCGCGCGATATTCCGCCGAAGCGTGAATGTCGCTGTTCATGCCGGACGCCGGGATGCTCAAGCCTTCGAGCGATTTCGCCGCGAAGCGCTTCTTCAACGCCTCCTCGAACGACTTCACCCGGAACACCCCCTCCGCGCCGGCGCCAGTCACCGCCACGCGGATGTCGGAGCCGCGCTTCGACACGAACACGCCGACCAGCGCAAAGCCCGACGCTGGGTGCTTGAACTTCTCGTAAGCCGCCTTCTTGGCGATCGGAAAGCTGATCTTGGTGATGATCTCGCCGTCCTCGAGCGCGGTCGAGAACATACCGGTGAAGAAATCGTCGGCCGCGATGCGCCGCTTGTTGGTGATGATGGTGGCGCCGAGGCCGAGCACGGCCGCCGGATAATCGGCGTTGGGATCGTTGTTGGCGACCGAGCCGCCGATGGTGCCGCGGTTGCGCACTTGCGGATCGCCGACCGAGGCTGGCACCGCGGCAAGGCCCGGCATCGCCTGTTGCAGAACCGGCGAATTGGCGGCATCGGCGTGCCGCGTCATGGCGCCGATCACAACCGAGCGTCCTTTCAATTCGACGCCGGAAAGACCCTCGACCAGCGACAGATCGACCAGCGCCGACGGCTGCGCCAGCCGCTGCTTCATCACCGGCAGCAGCGAATGGCCGCCGGCGAGCAACTTGCCCTCGGGATTTTTCGCGAGAAGGCCGGCCGCCTGGCGGACCGTGGTCGGACGGTGGAAGGTGAAATTGTACATCGTAGTCTCCGTTATTCGGCGGCGACGGCCTGACCTGATTGCGTGCGTTGCAGGGCCGCCCACACGGTATTGGCTGTGGCCGGCATGCTCAACTCTTCGGTACCGAGGGCATCGGTGATGGCGTTGATCACCGCCGCCGGCGCGGCGATGGCACCGGCCTCCCCGCAGCCCTTGATGCCGAGCGGGTTGGACGGCGACTTGGTTTCGGTCAAGCCGACATGGAACGACGGCAGGTCGTGCGCGCGCGGCATGGTGTAGTCCATGAACGAACCGCTGACCAACTGGCCGTCCTTGTCGTAGACCGCATGCTCGAGCAGCGCCTGGCCGACACCTTGCGCGATGCCGCCGTGCACCTGGCCTTCCACGATCATCGGGTTGATTACGGTGCCGAAGTCGTCGATTGCGGTCCAGTTCACGATCTCGGTCTTGCCCGTTTCGGTGTCGACCTCGACCTCGCAGATGTGGCAGCCGGCAGGGAAGGTGAAGTTGGTCGGATCGTAGAAAGAAGTCTCCTTCAGACCCGGCTCGAGTTCCGCGCCTGTGAACTTGTGCGCGATATAGGCATTGAGCGCCACATCTCCGAAGGCCGCCGACTTGTCGGTGCCGGCGACGGTGAACTGGCCGTCCTTGAACTCGATGTCCCCCTCGGAGGCTTCCAGCATGAAGGCCGCCACCTTCTTGGCCTTGGCTTCGATCTTATCGAGCGCTTTCACGATCGCCGACATGCCAACGGCGCCGGAGCGCGAGCCATAGGTGCCCATGCCGAATTGCACCTTGTCGGTGTCGCCGTGCACGATCGAGACGTTCTCGAACGGAATGCCAAGTCGTTCGGACACCAGCTGCGCGAAGGTCGTCTCATGCCCTTGCCCGTGCGCGTGACAGCCGGTGAGCACTTCGACGCTGCCGGTCGGATTGACACGCACTTCCGCGGATTCCCACAAGCCGACGCCGGCGCCGAGCGAGCCGACCGCCTGTGACGGCGCGATGCCGCAAGCCTCGATATATGTCGAATAGCCAAGGCCCCGCAGCTTGCCGTGACGCGCGGCTTCACGCTTGCGCTTGTTGAAGCCCTTCACATCGGCCATCTCCGTCGCCTTCTTCAGCGAGGCACCGAAGTCGCCGGTGTCATAGGCCATGATCACCGGCGTCTGGTGCGGGAAGCTCTTGATGAAGTTGCGCCTGCGCAGATCGGCCGGGTCGAGCCCCATCTCGCGCGCCGTCACTTCGACCAATCGCTCGACCACGAAGGCCGCTTCCGGCCGCCCGGCGCCGCGATAGGCGTCCACCGGCGCGGTGTTGGTGTAGACCGCATCGACCTCGCAATAGATCTGCGGGATGTCGTACTGGCCCGACAACAGCGTGGCGTAGAGATAGGTCGGCACCGACGACGAGAAGGTCGACATATAGGCGCCGAGATTGGCGATGGTGTGCGCGCGCAGCGCCAGAATCTTGCCGTGCTCATCGAGCGCCAGCTCGGCATGGGTGACGTGGTCGCGGCCATGCGCGTCGGTGAGGAAGGATTCGCTGCGATCGGCCGTCCACTTCACCGGCCGGTTCACTTTGCGCGCCGCCCACAGACAGACGACCTCTTCCGGATAGATGAAAATCTTGGAACCGAAGCCGCCGCCGACATCGGGGGCGATCACGCGCAATTTGTGCTCGGGCGTAATGCCGACGAACGCGGAGATGACCAGCCGCGCCACGTGCGGGTTCTGCGAGGTGTTCCAGAGCGTGAGATGGTCGGTGCCGGAATCGTATTCGGCCAGCGCCACCCGCGGCTCGATGGCGTTCGGCACCAGCCGGTTGTTGACAATGTCGAGCTTGGTGACGCGTTTGGCCTGGGCGAAAGCCGCTTCCACGGCCTTCTGGTCGCCGAGCGACCATTCGTAAATCGTGTTCTTCGGCGCGACCTCGTGGATCTGCGGGCCCGATTTCGCCTTGGCCGGATCGACCACCGCCGGCAACACGTCATAATCGACAACCACTTTCTCGGCTGCGTCGCGCGCTTGCGCCTGCGTCTCGGCGATCACTACCGCCACCGCGTCACCGACATGGTTGACCGTCTCCGCCGCCAGCGCCGGATGCGGCGCCATCTTCATCGGCGAGCCGTCCTTGGAATGAATCATCCAGCCGCAAATGAGATTGCCGATCTTGTCATTGGCAAGCTGTGCACCGGTGAGCACGTCGACCACGCCCGACATGGACTTGGCTGCGCTGACGTCGATTTTTTTGATCTTGGCGCGTGCGTGCGGCGAGCGCACGAATACGGCGCGGGTTTCACCGGGCCTCACCACATCGTCGGAATATTGGCCTTTGCCGGTGATGAAGCGGATATCTTCTGTACGGCGCACCGCCGCGCCGATCCCGGTTGCGCTCATGGCGGTCTCCTCCCTGGTTTATTGTTTGAAGATTTATTCAGCCGCTTGCCGTGTCGGGCCTCCCTTGCCCATCGCCTTCGCCCCCGCGGCGATCGCCTTCACGATGTTGTGGTAGCCGGTGCAACGGCAGATGTTGCCGTCCAGTTGTTCGCGAATGGTCTTCTCGTCGAGGTCGTTGCCATTGCGGCGCACGATATCGAGCGCGGCCATGATCATGCCCGGTGTGCAGTACCCGCATTGCAGACCGTGGTTCTCGCGGAAGGCCTCCTGCATCGGGTGCAGCGCGCCATCGCTCGCCGCGAGGCCTTCGATGGTGACGATGTTTGCGCCCTCACACTGCAGCGCGAGCGTCGTGCAGGACTTGGCCGCGATGCCGTCAATGTGGACCACGCAGGCGCCGCATTGCGAGGTGTCGCAACCGACATGAGTTCCGGTCAGACGCAGGTTTTCGCGCAGGAATTGCACCAGCAGGGTCCGTGCTTCGACCTCACCGGTGACGGCTTTCCCGTTCACCGTCATCGATACGGCAGGCATGAAAGTCCTCCCATCTGCGGGGGCACGAAGGCCCTCTTTTGGCTCCGCCAGTCGCGGGCAGCGGCGGTGCGGATACAAATCTTGGCGTTTTTGGCCCGGATCGCGCCTTGGAACTGGTTTAACTTTGGACCCCGGCCACAGGGCCGGTCAAGGGAGTCAAAAGGCGAAAACGATTGCGCCAATTGCGCCGTTACTGCGGTGCAACCTGCGCGGCAAAGTTCTTGAAAAAATCGTCGGCAATTTTCTTGGCCGCGCCATTGACCAGACGCTGACCGAGCTGGGCGAGCTTGCCGCCGATCTGTGCCTCGACATTGTAGCTGAGCAGCGTCCCGCCATCTTTCTCGGACAACGCCACCGTCGCGCCGCCTTTGGCAAAGCCGGCGATGCCGCCGTCGCCCTCGCCGGAAATCCTGTAGCCGTTCGGCGGGTCGAGATCGGTGAGTTGGACCTTGCCTTTAAAGCGTGCCTTGACCGGTCCAATCTTGGTGGTGGCGACCGCCTGGAATTCGGTATCGGAGGTTTTGTTGAGTTCCTCGCAGCCGGGGATGCAGGCTTTCAGCACCTCGGCATCGTTGAGCTTTGCCCAGACCACCTCGCGGGTTGCGGGCAGCTGGACCTCGCCCGTCATCGTCATCGCCATGACCGATCTCCTTGTCGCGCGGCATTCGAACCGCCGGCCGCCCCGACTTAAGCGGTTCAAACGCCAATGAAAAGGGCTTTGCTCACCGCGCCGGGGGCCTTATGTGTGTCGCGCGGCGCGAAAACGTCAATAACACTCTGGCGCTCGGGGAGGTTTCCATGCCGACGATCACGGCCGACGATGGCTGCCCGGTATATATCGAGGTCGAAGGGCGCGAAGATTCGCCCGCGCTGATGCTGTCGAACTCGCTCGGTACCGACCTGCGGATGTGGGACGACCAGGCGACCGAGTTCGCCAGGCATTTTCGTCTCATCCGCTATGACCGCCGCGGCCATGGCCAGTCCGGCGTGCCGCAGGGGCCCTATTCGATGGAGCGGTTCGGCCGCGACGTGATCGCGGTGCTCGACGCGCTCGACGTCGACAAGACCAACTGGTGCGGACTGTCGATGGGCGGCATGGTCGGACAATGGCTGGGCGCTCATGCGCCGACCCGCGTCGACAAGCTGATCCTGTCGAACACCAACTACCACTACCCCGACAAGGCGCCGTGGAACGACCGCATCCGCTTCATCGAGCGCAACGGGCTGGAAGCCATGGTGGACGCCAATATGCAGCGCTGGTTCTCGGAAGACTTCCGCAAGATCGCGCCGCAACAGATGGCGCGCATGAAAGAGATGTTCGTCGCTACCAAGGTGCCCGGCTACATCGCTTGCTGCGAGGCGATCCGCGACATGGATTTCACCGCCTCCAACACCGCCATTACCAACCCGACCATGGTGATCGTCGGCGCCAAGGACCCGGCGACGCCGCCCGCCGCGGGCGAGGAGATCGCAAGGCAAATTCCGGACGCCAAGGTCGTGAGCCTCGACGCCGCCCATATCTCCAATATGGAGCAGCCAAAGGCCTATACCGAAGCGGTCCTCAACTTTCTTTTGAAGTGATCGCCATGGACGAAAGGGAACGTCACGAAAAAGGCATGGCACAGCGCCGCAAGGTGCTGGGCAATGCCTGGGTCGACCGCGCCAACGCCAAGAAGACGTCGTTCAACGCGGAGTTTCAGGACTTCATCACCCGCGCCGCCTGGGGCGAAGTGTGGACGCGGCCGCATTTCGACGAGCGCACGCGCCGCATCCTGGTGATCGGCACCATGCTCGCGCTCGACAAGTGGGAAGAATTCCGCATGCACATGCGCGCCGCCCTCACCGAAGGCGGCTTTTGCGAGGACGACATCAAGGAAATCATCCTGCAGCAGGCGATCTATTGCGGCGTGCCGGCGGCCAATCACGCCTTCAAGGAGGCGGCCGAAATCATCGCCGAGCTCGGCAAAACGAAATAATGTTACATAGCGCCGAGCGCGCGGCAGACTTCGACCCACTTCTCGGTGACGATGCTGGCGTATTTTTCATGGGCGGCGAACCAGCCAACGCAGCCACATATGCCCGAAAGCAACAGCTCAGCAACGAGACGGTCGAGCACGGCCAAGTCTCTGACCCCCATCACCGGCGCCTCGCACCGTTTCTTGCGGCGCCCGTCCGCTAGGCGACAGGCGCCCGTTCTCGGGCGTGGTAGCGCGGCGCCGTCTACAGCGGCGCCGCGTCGATGGCGATCTCGGGCTTGGTTGCGTCGGTGATCGTGGCATCGCGCTCGTGGCGGTGCTCGAGAATAAGCAGGCCGGCGGCGATGCCGGCCAACGTTAGCTGGATCGCCTGCTCGCGCACCAAAACCGCATTGTGCGACCAGATTGCCGGCACGACGGATACGATGCTGATCAGTACGACCAGCAGCAACCCGGCTTCCAGAATTTCGGTATCGCCCTTGCCGCCGAAAAACCCGCGCACGCGCTCGATGATGTGCACTGCGCAGATGATGGCGACGGCTAGTTTTACCGTGGCGAAGAAAGCCGCCAGCTTGATGAGCCCGAGTGGCGATAGGGCGAACAGCCGACCGACCTCGAAAATAAATTGCGAGCGCCACACCTCTTCGAGACCGTAGGTGGGCGAGATCAGCATGCGGAACGCGTCGTAGCCCCAGAAGAGCGTGAAATAGAGGGCAATCGCCAGCATCAAGGCCGTGGCCGCGTTTGAGAGCTTACGCATGGATTCCTCCTTGCCAGGTCCTCAACGTAATGCGTTTCAAATGCACATTTCAAAAGAAACCAATTCTTTACCTTACTCGTTGGGGCGTTAACCTTAACGGCATCCCTAGCCCCCGCGGCTTTCGCGGAAGGCCTGCGGCGTGGTGCCGGTTTGCTTACGGAAAAAGCGCGTGAAGTGCGACGGATCCGAAAAAGCAAGGTCGTAGGCGATCTCGTGTATCGGCTGGTTCGTAAATACGAGCTGGCGCTTGGCTTCGGTGAGCACCCGCTGACGGATCAGATGACCGGCGGTGACGCCGGTTGCGCGTTTGACGTAGTCATTGAGCCGGTCGGCGGTCATGGCCAGCCTGTCGGCATAGAAGCTGATCAGCCGCTCTTTGCGGAAATACTGATCGATCAGCTTGCGGAGCTCGTCCACCCGCGCGTCAGCTGGTTCGAGCGTCACCGCGCCGCTGCGGGCACGGCTCACGCCCAGCCGCACGACTTCGATGGCAATCAAAGCGAGCAGGCCGCGCATGGCGAGGCGAAATCCTTCGCGCCCGAGCGAGGCCTCCTCGTCGAGGTCGCGGCACAGCGCCGACAGCCGCCGCGTTTCGCCTTGGCTGATGAGCGGCACCAGCGGGGTCGCCGCCACCGCGCGCAGTCGCGCCAACGCTTCGCCCGATTGATTGCCGAGCGCGTCGGCCGCATCCTCGGTAAAGCTCACCACCCAGCCGTCGGTTTCCTGCGGCGTAAAGCGAAACCCGTGCGCAATCGTGGCCGGCACCAAAATGGCGGCGGGCGCGGAAAACGGCACGGTTTGCGTCTCGAAACTCATTTCGCCGCTACCTTTTTCGATCAACAGGATCTGAAACAGGTTGCGGTGGCGGTGGGCTCGGATGGTCCATTCGTTCCGTGAGGAACGCGACGAAATCGTTTCGATATGAATGAAATCGAAGGCGCCGTCGTCGGGCGGATCGCCATAGAGATGAAAGAGTGGCAACGCGGTGACAGACATAGCGCCGCCAGCATAGGCGAATGCTTTGTCTGCCTAAAGCAGAAAGCCCCGCCGTTGCGGCGGGGCTTTCCGTTAGCTCGCTTGCGCCGGCGTCAGCGGTTCTGGCCCTGCTGGCCGCCCTGCCCGGGACGCGGCTGACCCTGCTGCTGCTGGCCCGGCTTCTGCTGGCCGCCCTGCTGCTGCTGGCCCGGCTTCTGCTGGCCGCCCTGTTGCTGCTGACCCGGACTCTGATTGGGATTCTGATTCTGATTCATTTGAACCTCTCTTGCGGGTTGGCGCGATGCGGAACGCATCACGCACCCAACCCTAAGCAAGAACGCGCAAGCTGCCTTCGGCGTTCCTTTTGGAACCGGATTACGCCGACGCGAGTTCCTTTGTCTCACAACGGGACGACGGAAGAGAGCATGGGACGCTATCTGTTGCTTTGGTTGCTGGGAATTCCGCTGCCGATCCTATTGCTGATCTGGGTCTTCGGCGGATTGCATTGATCTGCGATTGGAACCCTTGCTGCTGCGGAAAGGCTGCGACAACATTCGTGTAATGCGAAGTTCCGCCAAGTCGCGAAATACCGGCAAGCCGATGACGATACCGTCCTCGCCTGCCGCTGGTTTGTCGCGATAGGTGCCGAACAGGCGGTCCCACCACGGCAGATTGAATCCGAAATTGCTGTCGGTTTCGGCACGCACGATCGAGTGATGCACTTGGTGCATCTGCGGCGTCACCACAATCCAGCGCGCAAACGTATCGAGCTTCGGCGGCAGTTTGACATTGGAGTGGTTGAACATGGCGGTGGCGTTGAGCAGCACCTCGAAGATCAGCACCGCCACCGCCGGAACGCCGAGTGCCGCCACGGCGGCGACCTTGATCGCCAGCGACAGCAGAATTTCCAGCGGATGAAAGCGCAAGCCGGTAGTCACATCGATGTCGATGTCGGCGTGGTGCATGCGGTGCAGCCGCCACAGCACCGGCACGTAATGGAACACGACGTGCTGGAGATAGATCACCAGATCCAGCACGACGACGCCCGCCACCACCGCCACCCAGAGCGGCAGCCCCAGCAGGTGGAACAGGCCCCAGCCCCGCTCGGCCGCGATCAATGCCGCGCCGACCGCGGTGATGGGGACCAGGAGGCGCACTGCAGCGATGTCGACGGCCAGAATGCCGAGATTGCCGGGCCAGCGCGGCTTACGGCCAGCGGCCAGCTTGCGGCGCGGCGCCCGCCACTCCCATAGCGCCATGGCGGCGAAAACCGCCGCATAGCAACCGACGCGGATCGCAATTTCGAGGCTTGGCGACAAGGACCGGTCTCCCTTCCAGGCCGACTTAATAACACGCCTCCACCCCTGTAGCGTTGCCGCTAACGCGCTGCCCTGTTAAGCAATTACTCCGGGGCGAGGGTTGTCGGCCGGGCAGCCATGCGCAAGTCACAAGGGGACGCATGGACTATTTCCTCCAGCAGTTGATCAACGGCGTCACGCTTGGCTCGATCTATGGGCTCATCGCCATCGGCTATACGATGGTTTACGGCATCATCGGGATGATCAATTTCGCGCACGGCGACATTTTCATGGTCGGCGCGTTTCTTGCCCTGATTGCTTTTCTCCTTTTAGTCGCGATGGGCATCACCGCGGTGCCGCTCGCCCTTTTTCTGGTGCTGTTGATCGCCATGGCGCTCACCGCGCTCTACGGCTGGACGGTCGAGCGCTTCGCCTACCGGCCGTTGCGCCGTTCGTTTCGTCTGGCGCCGCTGATCTCGGCTATCGGCATGTCGATCGTTTTGCAAAACTACGTGCAGATCGCGCAGGGCGCCCGCGTCAAGCCGCTGCCGCCGCTCATTCCCGGCGGCATCACCTTGGTCAGCGATCCGAGCTTTCCGGTTCAGTTGTCCAACGTGCAGATCATCGTCGTCGTCACCACCGTCGTACTGATGGCGATCTTTTCCTGGCTCGTCGCCCGCACCCGGCTCGGCCGCGACATGCGCGCCTGCGAGCAGGACCTCAAGATGGCCTCGCTGCTCGGCGTCAACGTCGACCGCACGATCTCCTATACCTTCGTCATCGGCGCAGCGCTTGCCGCCGTCGCCGGCGTCATGCACCTGATGTACTACGGCGTCATCGATTTCTATATCGGCTTTATCGCGGGCGTGAAGGCGTTCACCGCGGCCGTGCTCGGCGGCATCGGCTCGCTGCCGGGCGCCATGCTCGGCGGGCTGCTGATCGGACTCATCGAGACGTTCTGGTCGGCCTATTTTTCCGTCGAGTACAAGGACGTCGCCGCCTTCTCCATCCTCGTCATCGTGCTGATCTTCCTGCCGACCGGCATCCTCGGCCGGCCGGAAGTCGAGAAGGTCTGAAGAGAGCGCCAACCGCGTGTCAGTTCTTTCCGATCAAAGCAGCGAGCGTCGTCTGAACATCCTGACCGCACTCAAGCGCGCGCTGCTGTCGGCGCTGATCGCCTTCGGGCTGTTTGCGCTGCTGATCGGCATCCGCACCGTAACCGGGCCGACCGGCGCACTCGAACTGCATGGCCGGCCCGAGGCGCTTGCGATCATCGTGGGCTTGGTCTTCGCCGGCGCTTTCGTACGCGAACTACTCATTGGCGACCGCGACGTTCGTATCGCACAGTTTGTCCCATCTGCCTTGCTCGCGCGCGCGAGCACGCTCGGTAAATTCGTCGGACCAGCCCTGCTCGGCTTTGCCGTGATGGTGCCGATCATCTTCTATCACAACCGCTACCTGCTCGACCTCGGCATCATGATCCTGACCTACATCATGCTGGGCTGGGGTCTGAACATCGTGGTCGGGCTCGCCGGCCTGCTCGATCTCGGCTACGTCGCCTTCTATGCGGTCGGGGCCTATTCCTACGCGCTGCTGGCCGAAAATTTCGGCTTCTCATTCTGGATCTGCCTGCCGCTTGCCGGCATTCTCGCATCGTTCTGGGGCATCCTGCTCGGATTTCCGGTCTTGCGCCTGCGCGGCGACTATCTCGCGATCGTGACGCTGGCCTTTGGCGAAATCATCCGGCTGGTGCTGATAAACTGGCAGAGCCTCACCCACGGCCCCGACGGCATCACCGGCGTTCCGCGGCCGAGCTTTTTCGGTTTGCCGTTCAACAACGACCCCGGCGGCTTCGCCGACACCTTCGGGCTGACATGGTCGCCGCTGCATCGCATCGTCTTTCTCTATTACCTCATCCTGGTGCTGGCGCTGATCACCAATCTGGTGACGATCCGCTTGCGCCGATTACCGATCGGCCGCGCCTGGGAGGCCTTGCGCGAGGACGAGATCGCCTGCCGCTCGCTCGGCATCAACACCACCAACACCAAGCTCACCGCCTTCGCCATGGGCGCGATGTTCGGCGGTTTCGCCGGCGCATTCTTCGCCACGCGTCAGGGCTTCATTAGCCCCGAGAGCTTTACGTTCACCGAGTCCGCTTTGGTGCTCGCCATCGTCGTGCTTGGCGGCATGGGCTCGCAGGTCGGCGTCGTAATCGCGGCCACCGTCATGCTCGGCGGCTTCGAGTTCTTCCGCGAGTTCGCGCAGTATCGCCTGCTGGTGTTCGGACTTGCCATGGTGACGATTATGATCTGGCGGCCGCGTGGCCTGATCGCGAGGCGCACGCCCACGATCTTCCTCGGCAAGGAGCACGACATCGACGCCGAGACCGTCCGGCGCGCGCGCACCAAAACCTGGCCGTGGAGGCGCGCGCGTCATGACTAGTGCAACAATGACTGGCGCCGCCGCCGAATCGATCCTCGCCGTCGAGCACCTGTCGATGCGCTTCGGCGGCCTCGTTGCGGTCGACGATCTATCCTTCACCGCGCGGCGTGGCGACATCACGGCGCTGATCGGTCCCAACGGCGCCGGCAAGACCACCGTATTCAACTGCATCACCGGGTTCTACAGGCCGAGCATCGGCATGATGCGTCTGACCCACGGCGACGGCACGCCCTATCTGCTCGAACGCCTGTTCGATTTCCGAATTTCCAAGCACGCCCGCGTCGCCCGCACCTTCCAGAATATCCGCTTGTTCGCCGGTATGACCGCGCTCGAAAATCTGCTGGTAGCGCAGCACAATCCGCTGATGCGCGCCTCCGGCATGACCATTCTCGGCATGCTGGGCTTTCCCGCCTTCAGCAACGCCGAACGTGCGGCCACGGACAAGGCACGCTACTGGCTCGATCATATCGGTCTCATCGACCGCGCCGACGACCCGGCAGGCGCTCTGCCCTATGGCGCCCAGCGCCGGCTGGAGATCGCCCGCGCCATGTGCTCCGATCCGGTACTGCTGTGCCTCGACGAGCCGGCCGCCGGCCTCAACGCCCACGAAAGCCAAGAGCTCAACGAACTGCTGCTGTTCATCCGCGCCGAGCATGCCACCTCTGTGCTGTTGATCGAGCATGACATGTCGGTGGTGATGGAGATATCCGATCACATCGTCGTGCTCGATTACGGCATCAAAATTGCGGACGGCGCACCGGCCGCGGTGCGCGACGATCCCAAGGTCATCGCCGCCTATCTCGGCGTGCAAGACGAAGAAATCGACGACGCGCACACGGAGGCCGGCCTGTGAGCGCGACCCCGACTCCATCATCGCCGTCGGCGGCGGCAACTTCTGCGGCGCCGATGCTCGCGGTACGCGGCGTCAAGACCTATTACGGCAACATCATCGCGCTCAAAGGCGTCGATCTCGACGTCAATGCCGGGGAAATCGTCACCCTGATCGGCGCCAACGGCGCCGGCAAGTCGACGCTGATGATGACCATCTTCGGCGACCCGCGCCCGCGCGAAGGCCAAATTCTGTTCGAGGGCCGAAACATCACCGGCTTGCATGCGCATGAGATCGCACGTCTGCGCATTGCGCAGTCGCCGGAAGGCCGACGCATCTTCGGCCGTATGACGGTGCTGGAAAACCTGCAAATGGGCGCGACGATCACCGACCAAACCCATTTCGACGACGATCTCGCGCGCGTGTTCCAGTTGTTCCCGCGCCTGAAGGAGCGCATCGGCCAGCGCGGCGGCACACTGTCCGGCGGCGAGCAGCAGATGCTGGCGATCGGGCGCGCGCTGATGAGCCGGCCGCGGCTTTTATTGCTCGACGAGCCCTCGCTCGGGCTGGCGCCAATTTTGGCCCAGCAGATTTTCAGCGCCATCCGTGTGCTCAACGAAAGCGAGAAGCTCACCGTGTTTCTGGTCGAGCAGAACGCCTATCACGCACTCAGGCTCGCGCATCGCGGCTACGTTATGGTCAACGGCCTGATCACCATGTCGGGGGAAGGCCGCGAGCTGCTGCGACGACCGGAAGTACGCGCCGCTTATCTGGAAGGCGGCCGGAAATGACGCGCGGGACGCGGATGAGATGAACGGACTTTATGCGGGCGAGAATTGGCTGCAGGTCGTGATGGTGACCGGGGTCATCGGCGGCGGCGCCGCGCTGCTCGCTGGCCGGGCCCTTGCGTCGACTTGGCGGCCGTTTTGGTACGTGATCGCCTATATGCTGATACTCGGCGCCGGCGTGCGGTTCCTGCATTTCGCGCTGTTTCAGGGCGATATTCTGTCGCTGGGCTCTTATCTGCTCGACACGCTCTATCTGATGGCCGTCAGCTCCGTCTCCTATCGCATGACCCGGGTCCGCCAGATGACCCGGCAATATCCATGGCTCTACGAGCAGACCGGCCCCTTTAGTTGGCGCGAAAGGCGCCTACAGGCCTAAAATCCAACTGGCGAGAGCGTGACTTCCGTGCAATTCTCTGGAAAATTAAGCCCAAGGGTTGCCGTCGCTGCGAGCCGTCCCGGCTCGCTACCATCGTTACCTGCGGAGAGGAGCAAATCATGAAAGCATTGCGGCTCACTGGATTGGCAGCCGGGTTATGCCTCGCCCTGACCGGCGCGGCATCGGCACAAGACTTGACGATTGGCGTTGCCGGGCCCTTGACCGGCCAATACGCCTCTTTCGGACAGCAATTCAAGAATGGCGCGGAACTCGCCGTCACCGACATCAACGCCGCCGGCGGCGTGCTCGGCAAGAAAATCAAAATGGTCATGGAAGACGACGCCTGCGATCCGAAGCAGGCGCGCTCGGTCGCCGAGAAACTGGTCGGCATGAAAGTACCGTTCGTCGACGGCCACTTCTGCTCGGGCTCGTCAATCCCCGCCTCCGATGTCTATGCGGAAGCGGGCGTTTTGCAGATCACGCCCGCCTCGACCAATCCGAAGTTCACCGAACGCGGCATGTGGAACACCTTCCGCGTCTGCGGCCGCGACGATCAACAGGGTGCGGTTGCCGGCAAGTACATTGTGGCTCACTACAAAGGCAAGAACGTCGCCATCCTTCAAGACAAGTCGACCTACGGCAAGGGCCTCGCCGACGAGACCAAGAAAGCGATCAACAAGGCCGGCTTGAAGGAAAAGATGTACGAGGCCTATACCGCCGGTGAGAAGGACTTCAATGCGCTGGTGTCGCGCATGAAGGCCGCCAAGATCGACGTCGTCTATGTCGGCGGCTATCACACCGAGGCCGGCCTCATCCTGCGCCAGATGCGCGCGCAGGGCATGAAGGCGCAGATGATCTCGGGGGATGCGCTCGCGACGCAGGAATTCTGGTCGATCACCGGCGATGCTGGCGAAGGCATGTTGTTCACCTTCGGTCCCGATCCGACCAAGCGTCCGACTGCAGCCAAAGTCGTGGCGGCCTTCAAGGCCAAGGGCATCAACCCGGAGGGCTATACGCTTTACACTTATGCCGCCATGCAGGTGTGGGCGGAAGCCGCCAAGAAAGCCAAGACCACCGATCCGAAAAAGGTCGCCGCCACCATCAAAGCCGGCAAGTGGAACACCGTGCTGGGGCCCGTCTCCTACGACAAGAAGGGCGACATCACCAAGCTCGACTATGTGTTCTACAAGTGGAGCAAGGGCAAATACGCCGAAGTGGAATAACCGCTTCGCAATCTGAGCCACCGATACAACCCGCCGCGGTTTCCGCGGCGGGTTTTCATTTGGATCAGCCGATCTTGCCCAGCGCCGGAAAGGCTTCCAAAAGCCACACGCTCATCTGGTTGAGGCTGCCGGTCAAAAACGCAATGCCGGTGAGCACGAGCAGCGCGCCCATCGCCTGTTCGACGCGGTGCAGATAATTCTTGAAGCGCGCAAGAAATGCCGCGAACGGCTCGATCGCGAAGGCCGCAATGATGAAGGGAATGCCTAACCCCAGCGAATAGACCGCGAGCAGGCTGGCGCCTTTCGCCACCGTCTGCTCGGACGCCGCCACCGCCAGGATTGCCGCCAGGATCGGACCGATGCAGGGCGTCCAGCCGAAGGCGAAGGCAAGCCCGATGACATAAGCGCCCCACAGGCCGACCGGCTTGGCCACGTCCAGCCGCTTCTGCCGGTGCAGCCAGGCAATCGGCGTGATGCCGAGAAAATGCAGGCCCATGATGATGATGATGACGCCGGCGATTGTTGCGAGCGGCCCCGAATAGGCGCGGATGAGCGAGCCGACAACGCTGGCGCTCGCTCCCAGCGCCACAAACACGGTGGAAAAGCCGAGCACGAACAGTGCGGCAGCCACCACCGTCTCGCGCTTGACGCGCGGCTCGGGCTCCGCATCGGCGAGGCGTTCGAGCGAGGTGCCCGCCAGGAATACCAGATAGGGCGGCACCAGCGGCAGCACGCAAGGGGAAAGGAAACTGACCAGGCCGGCGATCAGCGCGGCTACGTAGGTAACGTCACTGTGCATGGCGGCTACATGCGCTAGCGGCCGACACGATGCAAGCGCCGTCCCGACGATGTCGCCTTCTTGTGATCGCGCGTCATTCGCGCGTCACAACGCCGGGAACGAGCGAGCCCGCCCGCGCAGGTCCCGGCCGCGGCGGCGGCCCGCTTTGCGCGAGGCTTATGCCGCTGCGATCGACGCCGATGATCAGCGACGCGAGATAACGATCGGCCTCTTCCTTGACGGCGCAGAACGAGTCATGGCTGCCGCCGCTTTGCCGCAGCCAGGCGTCGGTCGTGTTCAGCGTGTCGCGCTTGTGCCCGCGCGTGTTGTAAGGTTTCACATTGGTGTAGATGAATTCGCTCAACGCGTCGGGAAAATAGAGTTGGGTGGTCAGCACGGTCTTGTGACTGAGAAACACCTTACAATGGATGTGCGGTGTGCGGCCGCGGTACCAGCCCGGATAAATGGTCGTGAATGTTACCTGGCCGTTTTCACCGGTGAGTTGCGAGCCGCGCAGAAAAGTGTCGCCCTTGGTCGAGACGTTGCGGGCATCGCTCTGCCGGTCATACCCCGAATAGATGCCGAGCGCATCGGCGTGCCAGATATCGACACGCGCGCCGGACACTGGCTTGCAGTCGCCGGCTTCCACCACCTGCAGCACCAGCCCGAGCGGAACGCCTGTCTTGCCCTCGGTCATATCGGCGCGCACGAGTTTAGGATCGAAGTAATAGGGCCCCTCGGCCTGCGCCGGCGTGAGCACGCAGACATTGGCGCCAGGCAGCAGGCTGGTTATGGCCGCTGGCGCGGCTTGCGCGCCGAAAGGTAGCGTGGCCGCGCCAGCAGCGGCGAGCCCGGTCAGCGCATGCCGGCGTGTCAGCGCGCCCATGCTGTCTAACTCGTCACGTGGTTCGTCCATAAGTTCTCACCCTCGTGCGCCGCGCCCTCCCCCAGCGCTAAAAAAGCACTGCTCAGTCCGGCTTTTTTGCGGCGCGTGGGTCCGCGCCCAGCATGGCAGGATTGACGTAGGGGTCAAAATCGTTTCGGTTTCGTCATCCTTGCCGAGGGCCCTTCACCGTGGCGCGCAATCTGATCACCGACATTGCAGGCATTCGCGTCGGTCATGCGAGCGATGCCAAGCTCGCATCCGGAACGACTGTCGTCGTTTTCGATACTGCTGTGGTGGCAAGTGTCGACGTGCGCGGCGGTGGACCGGGCACGCGCGAAACCGCCCTGCTCGACCCGGCGCAAACCGTCGAAGGCATCGATGCGGTCGTGCTCTCGGGCGGGTCGGCCTTCGGGCTCGACGCCGCCTCCGGTGTGCAGGCCTTTATGCGCGAGCAAGGCCGCGGTTTCCGCATCCGCGACGCCGTGGTGTCGATCGTGCCGGCGGCGATCATGTTCGACCTGCTCAACGGCGGCGACAAGAACTGGGGCCGCTATCCGCCCTATCGCGAACTCGGCTACGAAGCCGCCGAAAATGCCGGCGTCGATTTCGCGCTCGGCAGCGCCGGCGCCGGCCTCGGCGCCACCACCGCAACGCTCAAAGGCGGCGTCGGCTCAGCGTCGGCGACGACCGCCGACGGCGTCACCGTCGGCGCGCTGGTGGTGGTCAATGCGGTCGGCAGCACGATTGTCGGCAACGGTCCGCATTTCTGGGCGGCGCCCTTCGAGCAAGGTGACGAATATGGCGGGCGTGGCTGGCCGCAATCCTTCTCGGCTTCCGATCTGAAAATTCGCGCCAAAGGCGGACCGAACGAAAACACCACGGTCGCGCTGATCGCCACCGACGCCAAGCTGACCAAGGCGCAATGCAACCGGCTCGCCGTCATGGCGCAGGACGGTCTTGCCCGCGCGGTCTATCCCGTGCACACGCCGCTCGACGGCGACACGGTGTTTGCGGCGGCGATGGGCAAGACGCCGCTTGCCGATCCGGCCTACGGGCTTGCCACGCTCGGCATGGTCGCAGCCAATGTGTTGGCGCGCGCGGTCGCCCGCGGCATCTACGAAGCGACCGCGCTCCCCTTTGCAGGCAGCATGCCGAGTTGGAAGGATAAGTTTGGCGAATAATACTTTGTCGTTCCGAGGCGCGAGCCATAAGCGCGTTTACGCGCGTCTGCGACGCGCTATGGCGAGCGAACCGGGTATCCATAATCAAGGACCGGGGTTATGGAATCCGAGCCTGGCCCTATCGGGCCATCCCGAAATGACATTTAGGTATGAAACCGCTCCGCCCGGTACGGCGCCGGGTCGATTTTCGGCACCTCGCCCATCATCATCTCCGCGATCATGCGCCCGGTCGCCGGCCCGAGCGTCAGCCCCCAATGCGCATGCCCGATCGCAAGCCACATCCCGTTCACACCCGGCGTGCGGCCGATGACGGGACGCGAATCCGGAAAGCACGGCCGGCATCCCATCCAGGTCGTCTCGTCGGCACGCCGGCCCAGCGCAAACAATTCACGCGCACGCGGCATGACGCGGTCGAATTGCACCGGCGTCGGCTTGGCGTCGCGCGGGGCGAATTCGACGCCGGTGGTCATGCGAATGCCCATTTCCATCGGCGTGATGACGTAGCCGACATCGGCATCGAGCACCGGCCGCGACAACGCAGCGTTGCCCTCGCCGAGAAAGTGCCGGTGATAGCCCCGCTTGACGGCCATCGGCAGCCGCACGCCGAATTTCGCGAGCAGATCGGACGCCCACGGTCCGAGCGCGACGACGACATTGGTTGAATCGACGCCACCTTCGTTCGTCTCCACGCGCCAGCCGCCACCTGTCTTGTGCATCGATAGCGCGTCGCCTGCGACGATGACGCCGCCGGCGGCGCGGAACGCCGCCGCATAGGCGTGCGTCAGGCCGTACGGATTGCTGATGCTCGCGGCTTGCGGCCAGAACACCGCATGGGCAAACACCGGCGCAAGCGAAGGCTCCAGTTCCCGCGCGCCGCTCGTATCAAGCGCCTGCATCGGCAGGCCGAGCTCGCCGGCCATGTCGAATTCGCGCTTGAGGCCTTCGAACGAGGCATCGCGGCGAAACACCTTCAACCAGCCGGTCTTGCGCAGAAGATGCGAGGCGCCCGCCTCCGCCATCAAGGCTTCGTGCTCGCGCACGGCGCTGCCAAAAAGCGGACGGATCAGACGCGCGTTTTCGATCAAGCGCTTCGGCTGCGACGCGGCGCGGAACGCCAGCAGCCAGGGCGCGATCTTGGGCAGGAACGACAAGTGATAATTCGCTTCGCCCGCGCGCTTGAGCGCAATGCGTGCGAGCGCTCGCCAGTCGGATGGAAAGGCCGGCGGGAAGATCGTATTGCCTTCGATGATGCCGGCATTGCCGAAGGAGGTCTGCTCGCCCACCCCGGCGCGGTCGACGAGCGCCACCGAAAGCCCGCGCTTGGCGAGATGGAGCGCCACGCAGGTGCCGACGATGCCGGCGCCGAGAACGATTGCATCGGTACGTGCCATTCCAGGATCCTCGCCGGGTCAGCTCTGCCGCTCGCGGTTTTATATGGAATGGATCGGCCGCGCCCGCTATAACCCCGCGGCCACACCCGGACACCGGAGACTCCATCACGATGCCGATCTCGAGCGGCCCGACCGCCGCGCTCGCGTGGATCGGCCGGCAGGGCACACGCGCGCTAGCGGCCTCGATTTTTCTCGGTCTCGCCCTGCCACCGCTCGCGGCTTATGTGAAGCCCTATCTCGGCGAGACAGTGTTCGTCCTGCTGCTGTTCTCCTACCTGCGCACCGATCCGGCCGCCCTTCGCCGCTATGTGCGAGCACCCGGCCTTCCGTTGCTGGCGTCCGTCTGGGTGATGGTGGTGCTGCCGCTCCTGTTCGGCGCGATTTATGTGATCTGCGGCGTCAAACAGATCCCGGCGCTGTTTACCATCATGATCCTGCAGATCGCGATCCCGCCGATCACGTCTTCGGCAGCTTTCGCCGCGTTGATGGGGCTCGACGTCGCATTTTCCCTGGTGACGTTGATCATTTGCAACGCGATATCGCCGGTGACCAGCGTCGCTTTCAGTTATCTCTTCCTCGGCTCGTCGCTGTTCTCGCCGGTTGAGCTCGGCATCAAACTGTTTCTGTTTTTCGCCGGTGCCGGCATCACGGCCTATGCGATCCGACGCATCGCCGGACAAGCCTGGATCGAGCGCCAGAAGGAAGCGATCGACGGCCTCAACGTGATCGCGGTCTTTATTTTCGCCATCGCGGCGATGGAAAGCGTGCCGCGCAACGTCTTGGCCGATCCGCTATTCGCGCTCGAACTGTTCGCGCTCGCTGTCGCCGTTTCAGCGGCGCAGATCGCTCTCAGCATTGCGGTCTTCTGGCGTTCCGGTTTCGACCGCGGCCTGGTGATCGGCTTCCTCGCCGCCTTCCGCAATATCGGCATGGTGATGGCGGCGCTCGGAAGCTCGCTTCCCGACCTCGCCTGGTTTTATTTCGCGCTGGCGCAGTTCCCGATCTACCTGATGCCGGCGCTCCTGCACCCGCTCGCCAGGCGATACGGTCCGACCGCCGCCGGCTAGGCGCCGCGGTGCATTTCCTGAAAGGCGAGCAGCATCGCCTGCGTGCGCTGGTCGAATTTGGGCGCAACGACACCTGCCTCTTTCGGTGCGCCATATGTCGATACGGAGGACTGAGTGGGCGCGGCCGGAGCCGCAGCCGCGTCGAAGGTCTTGCCGCTCGCGGCCTGCGTGTTGCCGGCCGCCTGGCTGATGCCGGCGGCGGCCGACTCGAGCAGCGACGACACCGTCGAGATCGCCCCCATGGCGAGACCGATTGAACCCAAACCGAACATGGCACTCTTCCTCCTCGCGTTTGAGCGATGCAAGGCCCGCGCCAGCCGCGCCAATTGCGAAAATGCCCATGGCGCTTGCGGTTTTCCACAGCCGGCGCCAGGCGCTGCCGGAAATTTGCGCCACCGCCCGGCAATTCTTGCCGGTTAACAAAACGCGAAGGCACTGTTAAGCGCGCCGCCGCTTGCTTCGCGTTGCTCCGGCGGCTCCCGCATGATACGCGGTTCCCATTCGGAGACAGGTTATGCGCCCGCTGATCATCGCGCCGTCGATCCTTGCGGCCGACTTCGCCAAACTGGGCGATGAGGTCCGCGCCATCGATACCGCCGGCTGCGACTGGATCCATGTCGACGTCATGGACGGCCACTTCGTGCCCAACATCTCCATCGGCCCGGCGGTGGTGCAAGCGATCCGCGCGACCAGCAAGAAGACCTTCGACGTGCACCTGATGATCGCGCCCTGCGATCCGTATCTCGAACCCTTTGCCAGGGCCGGCTCCGACATCATCACCGTGCATGTTGAATCGGGCCCGCATGTGCACCGCTCGCTGCAGGCGATCCGCGCGCTCGGCAAGAAAGCGGGGGTCACGCTCAATCCCGGCACGCCGGTCTCCACGCTGGAAAACGTCATCGACCTGGTCGATCTCGTGCTGGTGATGTCGGTCAATCCCGGCTTCGGCGGCCAGACTTTCATCGCCTCGCAGCTCGACAAGATCGCCGCAGTGCGCGCGCTGGCAGCCGGCCGGCCGATCGACATTGAGGTGGACGGTGGCGTGACCGCGGCAAATGCGGCGGAAGTCGTCAGCGCCGGCGCCAACGTGCTTGTCGCCGGCTCCGCCGTGTTCAAGGGCGGCAATTACAAAGCCAATATCGAGGCGATCCGCAACGCGGGCGCACTGGCACGCGGGGAAGCCGCGTGACCATACCGCGCTACTCCCGTCCCGAGATGACCGCCATCTGGTCGCCGGAGACGAAATTCCGCATCTGGTTCGACATCGAGGCGCACGCAGCCAGCGCCATGGCCGAGCTCGGCATCATCCCGAAGGAAGCCGCCGCGAAAATCTGGGAAAAAGGCAAGGATGCCAGCTTCGACATCGCCCGCATCGACGCCATCGAAGCCGAGGTCAAGCACGACGTCATCGCTTTTCTCACCCACCTGACCGAAATCGTCGGGCCGGAAGCGCGCTTCGTGCACGCCGGCATGACCTCCTCCGACGTGCTCGACACCTGCTTCAACGTGCAACTCGTGCGCGCCGCCGACATTCTCATCGCCGACGTCGACATCCTGCTCGCGGCGCTCAAACGCCGCGCCTACGAGCACAAGCTCACGCCTACCGTCGGCCGCTCGCACGGCATCCATGCCGAACCGACCACCTTCGGCCTCAAGCTCGCGCAGGCTTACGCGGAATTCGCCCGCGCGCGACGCCGTCTGCATGCCGCGCGCGAAGAGGTCGCCACCTGCGCCATTTCCGGCGCGGTCGGCACGTTCGCGCAAGTGGACCCGCGCGTGGAAGCGCATGTCGCCAAGGCCATGGGTTTGCGGGTCGAACCGATCTCGACCCAGATCATCCCGCGCGACCGCCACGCCATGTATTTCGCAACGCTTGGCGTGGTCGCCTCCTCGATCGAACGGCTGGCCACCGAAATCCGCCATCTCCAGCGCACCGAAGTGCTGGAGGCGGAAGAGTTCTTCTCCGAAAAGCAAAAAGGTTCTTCCGCCATGCCGCACAAGCGCAATCCGGTGCTGTCGGAAAATCTCACGGGACTTGCGCGCATGGTGCGCGCCTATGCGCTGCCGGCGATGGAAAACGTCGCGCTCTGGCACGAACGCGATATTTCGCATTCGTCGGTCGAGCGCATGATCGGGCCCGATGCGACGGTGACGCTCGACTTCGCGCTGGCGCGGCTGGCCGGCATCGTCGACAAGCTCATCGTCTACCCGGCGAACATGCAGAAAAATCTGGACAAGCTCGGCGGCCTGATCCATTCGCAACGCGTGCTGATCGCGCTCACGCAAAAAGGTGTTGCGCGCGAGGACGCCTATCGACTCGTGCAGCGCAACGCCATGAAAGTGTGGAGCGGCGACGAAAACGATTTCCTCGCGCTTTTGAAAGCCGACAAGGACGTGCGCGCCAAACTGAGCGACAAAGAGCTCGAGGCTAATTTCGATCTCGATCATCACTTGAAGCAGGTCGATACGATTTTCGCCCGCGTGTTCGGGACCGCGTGACCCCTTGCGCGACGCCAGCGCAGATTTTGATTTTCTCATACTGCCGGGGTTAAGCAATTCCGGCATCGATCACTGGCAGTCCTATTGGTGCCTGGCTTTTCGCAATGCCACGCGTGTCCTGCAGGACGACTGGGACACACCGCAATTGCCGAAGTGGCTGGCGAGGCTCGACGCCGCGATTGCAGACGGCACCCGGCCGGCGGTTCTGATCTGCCATAGCCTGTCGTGTTCGCTCGCCGCGCATTGGGCCAAGCGCAATCAGCCGGGACGCGTGGTGGCAACTTTCCTGGTCTCGCCGACCGACGTCGAATTGCCCGAACACCTGCCAAGCGTTCGCGGTTTCGGTCCGATGCCGGTGGCGCCGTTTCCGGTCCCGGCGCTGGTGGTGGCGAGCGCCAACGATCCTTACGTGGCGCTGCCCCGCGCCAAGGAATTCGCGGAAAAATGGGGCGCTGATTTTTGTTTTGCCGGCGAGCTCGGTCACATCAACGCGGACTCGCGGCTCGGCTTCTGGCCGCAAGGCATGCTGATGCTGGGCCAGTTGCTCGCGCGCGTGAACCGCTAAAACACGGGCAGGTCGACGCAACCTGCTTACCTGTATTCGGCGCAAGTCAGCCGGTTCGGCGATCAGTGACGACCGCCGCCGTAAGGACCATGCCCACCGCCATAGCGGGCACCACCATGCCCACCGCCATACCCGCCACCACCATACCCGCCGCCATGCCAGCGGCCGCCATACCTGCCGCCGTACCAGCGCGGGCCGCCCCAGCCGAAGCCCAAACCGATCACCGGAGGCGGCACGACATAAACTGGCGCCGGCCCATAGCCGTAGACCGGTCCGCCCTCGGCGATATAGCTCGCGCTGGCGAACCCCTCGATGCCGCGCCAGGCGACGCGGCACCAGCCGCCGCCGCATTCGAGTACGCGGACATGTGCGCCGGCCGGCATGGTTTCGATGACGCCAAAGTCCGTGCCGGGCCCGCGGCGCAGATTGAGATCTCCGGTGATCGTGGCGGCCGCAGCGGCGCCGGCAGAAGCCAGCAACACGGCGGCGGCGAGAGCGAAACGTTTCAGTCGCATGGTGTTACTCATCCCAAGTTGGCGTCGTTTCCCAGCTTTAGAAATCAAACGGTTAACGAACGCTTTTGGTTCGCCGCTACCCCTCTCCATAATAAACGGGCAAGCCTCCCGAACCCTGCTGTCCCATTGTCACCGCAATCGGCCCATGATTTAGCTGCGCCATGTCTGCCACCCTGTCCGCAACCGGCCCCGCCGTCCTCGTCTTCGATTCCGGCCTTGGCGGCTTGACCGTCTATCGCGAGGTCGCCGCCGCGCGATCCGACGCACGCTTGATTTACCTTGCGGACGACGCCGCCTTTCCTTACGGCGATTTAACGGAAGAGAAGCTGATCGCGCGCGTGCTCGACGTGCTCGGCAATGCCATCGCACGTCATGCACCCGATCTGGTGGTGATCGCCTGCAACACCGCCTCGACGCTGGCGCTCACCGCGCTACGCGACCGCTTTGCGGTGCCGTTCGTCGGCACCGTGCCGGCGATCAAGCCGGCCTGCGCGCAGTCGCAAACGAGGCGCGTTGCGGTGCTGGGCACGCAGGCAACGGTCTCGCGCGAATACACCAAGGCGCTGATCCGCGAATTCGCCGGCGGCTGCGATGTCATCCTCGTGGGCTCGCCGCATCTGGCCGCCTTCGCCGAAGCCGAACTCGTTGGGTCGCCGGCATCAGACGCCGCGATTGCCGCCGAGATCGCGCCCTGTTTCGTCGACCAAGACGGCCGGCGCACCGACACCGTGGTGCTCGCCTGCACGCATTATCCGTTACTGCTTGAGCGCTTCCGCAAGCTCGCGCCCAGGCCGGTCGAGTGGCTCGATCCAGCGCCGGCGATTGCGCGCCGCGTTGCCGACCTGCTGCACGAGCGGCCGCTGGCCGCGTCATCGCCCGCGCCACAGATCGTCTTCACGTCCGGACAGATTGTCACACCCGTCCTGAAGCAGGCGATCGGCCGCTTCAATTTGCTGCCGGCATAAGTGGCGCTTTCTCGCGCATGCACGAGGCCTCGCGTGGCGTTAACCATGCCGCCCAACCCGTCGTTAACCGCGCACAAAAAGCTCACATTAACTGCAGTTTGAGCGCGTCGGCGCGACGTTCGGCGGACCGGCCTGCAAGTTCATTCTCGATGCGAACGGCAACATTGCCCACGCCTAGGCGCGCATGCCGCGCCGCGCACCATCGCGCTCGACCCGATTCTGCGCGCCATCGCCAATATTCCGCTCGATCATCCCGACGGCCACGCCGCCATGGTCGACAGCTTGATCAAGAAACTGCCTGAGGTCGACGCGTCGGCCGGCGTGCCGTTATCCGCGCCGGCCCTTATCGTGCCGCGCGTGTTCGAATTTCCGTTCTGCGACCTGCTGGTGAAGTTTTACGAAGAGATGGGCGGCGCCGAATCCGGTTTTCTGCTCGACCGGGGCGGCAAGACCCAGACCCTGATCGACCACCGTTACAAAACCGCCGGGACCTCGTGATCGTCGAGCCCCAACTGCGCGAAGCCATCCGCGACCGGATCGTGCGCCGGCTGGTGCCGGAAATCGAACGGTATTTCCAGTTCAACGTCACGCGCATGGACCGCTATATGGTGTCCTGCTACGAAGCCACGCGCGGCGGGCATTTCTCCTGCCACCGCGACAACGTCAATGCCGGCGCACGACACCGCCGCTTCGCCGCCTCGATCAACCTGAGCAGCGACTATGAAGGCGGCACGCTGCGTCAGGTGGCACCCGTCACCAAGGGCAAGCGCCATGCATTCGTGCCATTCTTCTATGGCGAGGCTGATGCCGCCTTGCGCATGCAGAACTATGCGCTGCTTCGGGCCGGCGAGATCCTCTATACCGGCGAAAGCGACCGGCTGTTCCCGAGCATCGTTCCGGACCTGCCAGACGGCGTAGCCGCCGATCAGCCGGAGCCGGCGGAGACCTGAGGTCAGGCCTGCCGTGAGGCCGGCGGGCTCCGTTTGACAGCGCCGCCCCCACCTCCTAAATAGCCGCCATCCGGCGGGCTTTGGCCCGCCGGTTAAATTTCGCGACCCGCGGCAAAGCCTTGCGCTTACGAGGCTTTTCCTGTCGGTCCCCGAAGGGGACAGAGGAGGGCGCGATCCTCAAACCGCTTAACAATACGAGGACGCGATGACCAAGCGCATGGAATCCAAGTACAAGCTCGACCGCCGGATGGGCCAGAACATCTGGGGTCGGCCCAAGAGCCCGGTCAACCGGCGCGAATACGGCCCCGGCCAGCACGGCCAGCGCCGCAAGAGCAAGCTCTCCGACTTCGGCGTCCAGTTGAAAGCCAAGCAGAAGCTGCGCGGCTATTACGGCAATATCTCCGAAAAGCAGTTCCGCGGCATCTACGACACCGCTCTGCGCATGAAGGGCGACTCGGGCGCCCACATGATCGGGCTGCTGGAGCGCCGGCTCGACGCCGTCGTCTACCGCGCCAAGTTCGTGGCGACCGTGTTTGCCGCGCGCCAGTTCATCAACCACGGCCACATCCTTGTGAACGGCAAGCGCGTCACGATCCCGAGCTATCGGCTCAAGATCGACGACGTCGTCGAGGTGAAGGAGAAGTCCAAACAGCTCACGATCGTGCTGGAAGCCCAAGGCTTGGCTGAGCGCGACGTGCCCGACTACATCGAGGTCGACGGCTCCAAGATGACGGCCAAGCTGGCGCGCATCCCGGCGCCCAGCGATGTGCCCTACCCGGTGCAGATGGAGCCGCACCTGGTGGTGGAATATTATTCGCGCTGAGCGATCGACCGCACAAGCAAGCGACGCCAAAAACAAAATCCCCGTCTCCCGACGGGGATTTTTTCGTGCCGCGCACACGCGAACGCTACAACGCCGGAATTAATAACACGACAAACGCCACCGCCGCCGGCAGCCAGGCGACGATCTGCGCGGCTTTGTGTTTCCCGCCCCCGTTGAGAATAAAGCCCGTCGCCGGCGCGACCGCGCAGGCAATAACGGCGGCCATATAGGCCGCCGCAAACCAGATTCCGCCGTGGTAGCTTTCGGGACCGGTCCCGAACAGAAAGCCGGAGACGCCGATCAACAAAGTCGCGATGGCAAGATCGACGATCGTCGCGAGGACGAGAAAGACTTTCCGGCTCAAGCGCGCGCCGCTTTAGGCGCTCTGGCTGACCGCCACGCCCTTGTCCTTGAAGGCCTGCTGCAATTCCCCCGCCTGGAACATCTCGCGGATGATGTCGCAACCGCCGACGAACTCGCCCTTCACGTAGAGCTGCGGGATGGTCGGCCAGTTGGAATAGGACTTGATGCCGTTGCGGATCTCATCCGATTCCAGGACGTTGACGCCTTTATAGGCAACGCCGAGATGGTCGAGGATCTGCACCACCTGGCCGGAAAAGCCGCACATGGGAAACTGCGGGGTGCCCTTCATGAACAGCACCACTTCATTTCCCTTCACTTCGTTGTCGATAAATTGTTCGATACCCATGATTTTTTGCCCTTTGGGGCGGCGCCAATAAGGCAGCCACCGCGACTCCGATATATGTAGCGCAGTTTGCGCCGCCACCCCAAGACCTGATCGCGTAATATCAGCCCGTTTCTGCGCTAAATAGGGTCCCACACACCCTGCGATCGGAGGAATTTTTGTCTCCGAAGACCCAAAATTCAGCGCCCGGCGGCGGCCAGGGGGCAGACCTCCACCGGACGTTCTGCGCGCAGGACCGTGGATCGAAGTTGGCCGCGAAGCACAGTTTGGCGCAGCCGCCGCACTCCCCACAGCCAGGACCGATTGGCGACATTGCCGCTCGCGTTCGCCGCGATATGTGCCGCTTTTGCCTCGCGACAGACTGTCTACGCCTCGCCGAAAAATCGCTGATTGAGAAATATCGCATCCTGCTCGATCAGATGCGGGAAATGACCGGCGTTGTTGGGAAACATCGCGGCCAAAGTGAAACCAAGATCGCGACAGAACGCCACCGTCTCCGAAAACGAGAGAGAATCCGCATACAGCCTCGCGAAAGAGATTTCGGTCTGAATTCCAACGAATTGGGAAATCGTCTTCCCCGCCGATTTTACGATTATCGCGTCATAGCCCTGAGTATCGAGCTTGAGGAACGGCCGCTGAAATTGAAACCGCCCTTGCGTCTCCAAAAAAAACGACTCGAGCGTCTTCACCGGAACCGCCACGCGATCGACGACCGAATTGAGAGTCGCCAGTTGCGGGGCTTCTGCGGTTATCGGCTCACTAAAGCTTGTGAACTGGTGCGCTTTCATGATGGACAGCAACTGTTCGCCATCTTGCGCGCCCAGGCCCAAATTATGCGAAAGCCACTTTTGATCCGGTTGAGATTCTTGTTGCAGATAGCGGAATGTTGCCGGATTCGGTTCAACAGAAATAATCAAGCCGGGATATTCGACTTTCTTCCGCAGCATTTTCCCGTATTGGCCCATATTGGCGCCAATATCGAAGATGCAATCCACCGCACCGGCGGATATGACCTTCTTCAGCGTTGATATTTCTTGCAGCGCATAGGCGGTTCGCTCGTCATGGACACGCAAGTGCCTCAATTTCTGAAAAGCTCTCCGGAACTTTTCGACAACCGCCATAATCGATTTTTCTCCGTGCGCTTATCGCTTGTACAGATTTTGCAAAACCGCCCACAAACGCACGAATGTGAAAATGTGAATAAGCGCTACTCCGGCACCCCGGTCTGCAGGGCGAGCGCATGGAGCACGCCGCCCATCTGGCCCTTCAGGGCCTGGTAGACCAGTTGGTGCTGCTGCACTCGCGATTTGCCCTTGAACGAGGCGGAGATGACGGTTGCCGCATAGTGGTCGCCATCGCCGGCGAGATCGCGGATGGTCACCTGCGCGTCCGGAAGGCTCGCCTTGATCAGGCGCTCGATCTCGCGCGCGTCCATCGCCATCGTGTGCCTCCTCAGGAACCGGCCTACAGCCGGCGATTCCGGTTACCGGCCTGCAATTTGCACCCAAATTTTCGCCAAAGACAACACCTGCGCGGCGGGTCCCAGCCAGCCAGCACCCAGGCCAGCGCGATTTTACGACCTCAAATCCTGCGCGTTTTTGCGACTTTGCTCGGCGAATTGTCGGGCCGAATAGCCGCTGCGCTTCCTGAACGCACGGCAGAGGTTGAGCAAGCTGGCCCTCGTAGCCAGCAACCGACGCCTCCGACGAAAGCGGGTTCCGCGCGCGCGCTGCGATGAACGCCTCCGTCCGGCGCACGTCTAGATGGCGGATGTGTGGCGTCACCGCGTGCCTGTCCATTTCATACACAGGCAACACCGCGCATTCGGTTTGAAATAAATGAAGCCGCAAAAAATTGTGGACGGCGCGCGGAAACCGTCACGGTCGTGTCGCATAGCCAAACATAAACCTGCAAATCCGCGCAAACCGAGCGGGCAAACGCTGGGGCCGCTCTCTTGTCCGCCAAGCACCCATCACGGACTCGGCCGGCGCAAACAACTTTGTGTTGATCGACGGTTTGATGCCCGCAACAACTTCGTGTGCCCAAACAAGCGAAGAAATAAACGAGGTTCGTTCGTGGCGCTTGCGCAGGACGGCAATCGCCGTCGCTCTAGGTTTTGGACTCGCGGCCGGCGAAATCTCTGCGAGCAACAGTTCAGATGTCAAATCAGGTCACGAGGATTCGATCAAGACGGCAGCGGCGGCGGACAGGGCTCCAACCGACAGGAAAGGGCTACGCGCCCTGCTCAACGAGAAGGCGCTTAGCCCGACCGTCGTCGGCACCGCTTCGCGATACAATCCATTCCGCGAAGGCGGTCGCATAAAAACATCCTCCGGCGAGCGCTACGACCCGGCTAGTTGGACCGCGGCGATCCGCATCGACTTGCGCAAGAAATTTGGCGGCGTCCGCTTTGGCAAGAACTATCGCACGACGTATGCCCTTGTCGAGTGCGACGACAAGCGCTTCATCGTCAAGATCAATGACGTCGGGCGGCTCAAGCGGGGACGCGTCATCGATCTTAACAAGCGGTCGATGCGCTACTGCGGTCCGTCGCCGCGGGTCGGATTAATCCACGGCGTAAAAATTACGCTCTTGCACGGTGATGATTGGACGCCCGGGCCCGTTCGCCGCGAACAGCCTATCAAGGTTGCCGCGAGGCAGGCACGGGCTGAGAATTGCCCGCGCGAGCCGATCGAAAGCGAAAGGCCAGCGACTATTGCCGCCGACCATGTGCCGGTCCAAGACCGGGCACCCAAGTCGATTGCCAGTGAAAAACAGATAAACGTTGCCGCCAAACAAGTGCCCGGCGACGAGCGGACGCCAGAGCCGATTGTCGCCGAAGAACCGACAATCGTCACCGCCGAACAAGTACCGGCTGACGACCCGGCGCCTCCGCCGATTGGCGGCGAAAAACCAATAGACGTCGCCGCCATCGAAATGCCCGCCGCCGAGCAAACGCCGGCGCCAATTGCCGACCAAAAGCCAACAATCATTGCCACCGAACCGGCGACCGGTGACGACGGGACACCCAAGGCGATTGAAGACGCACAACCGGTCATCGTTGCCGCTGCACAAGTGCCGGATGACGACTCGATGCCTGCTCCAGTCGCCAGTCTCCAATCCGCAAGCGCGACCGCCGAGCCCCATCGCAATCGATATCCACCCATAAAAACCGAGGTCGCCGTCGCGTACTCCATGGTGATTGCCGCAGTCGTCATGATTTTGCGGCGACCGTCCGCGCCGCCGCTGAACGTCCCGAACGCCGAGAGCGACCTTCTCGCCGCGCGCGCAAGACGGCGGCGAAAAAGCAAGCAAACGAGCTCGCGTAAAAGCCGGAAGAGTAAAAGCCGGAAGAAAAGTCAGGGCAAAAAGCAGGCCGGCAAAACGACGGCCGCGTCTAAACGCCGCCGGCCATATACCGCGGCAGCCAGCCTTCAAAGCGCTCGGAAAGCGCCTTCACGGGCAAAGGACGCTCGCCGGGCAGCGCCAGCGCCTCGCCGCCGGTGACACCGATCGCCACAGCCAACAGGCCCTGATCCTGCGCGCGGGCGAGCACGGCTTGCGCGGCCTCAGCCGGCACGGTGACGAGATAACGCGCCTGGTCCTCGCCGAACCAGTAGGCGTGAGCGGGAATGTCGTCGGCTTCCTGCGTGATTGCCGCACCAATCCCGGAGTTCATCGCCATTTCGGCAAGCGCCACCGCCAAACCGCCGTCGGAGAGATCGTGCGCCGCAGTGGCCGTCCCGTCGCGTATGAGCGCACGCACGAAGTCGCCGTTCTCGCGCTCCTCGATCAGGTCGACCGGTGGCGGCGCCCCCTCCTCGCGTCCGCAGATCTCGCGCAGGTAGAGTGACTGGCCGAGCCAGCCTGTGGTTTCGCCGATGAGCAGGATCGCTTCGCCTTCACCTTTGAAGGCAAGCGTTGCCGATTTGGTGAAGTCGTCGAGCAGACCGACACCGCCGATCGACGGCGTCGGCAGGATCGCGCGCCCCGAATCTTCTCCCGGAAATTTGGTCTCGTTGTAGAGCGAGACGTTGCCGGAGACGACGGGGAAATCGAGCGCCTTGCAGGCTTCGGCGATGCCGCGCACGCAGCCGACGAACTGGCCCATGATCTCGGGCCGCTCTGGATTGCCGAAATTGAGATTGTCGGTGATGGCGAGCGGCTTGGCGCCGACGGCCGTCAGGTTGCGCCAGCATTCGGCCACCGCCTGCTTGCCGCCTTCGAAAGGATCGGCCTCGCAGTAGCGCGGCGTCACGTCGGTGGTGAGCGCCAGTCCCTTCGGCCCATCGTCCACGCGCACCACGGCGGCATCGCCGCCGGGGCGCTGCACGGTATTGCCGAGAATAATGTGGTCGTATTGCTCCCATACCCAGCGCCTTGAACAGAGATCGGGCGTGGCGATCAGCGTCTCCAGCGTGTCGGCAATGTTCTCCGGCAGCGGCACGTCCGTTGCGTCGACGGCCGCAAGCTTGATGCCGCTGACGAAAGGCCGCTTGTATTCCGGCGCCTGGTCACCGAGTTCCTTGATCGGAAGATCGGCCATGACATCGCCGTGGTGGCGCACGATGAAACGCATGGACGGCGTGGTCTCGCCGACCACCGCGAAATCGAGCCCCCATTTGCGGAAAACGTCTTCCGCTTCCTTTTCTTTCTCCGGTTTGAGCACCATGAGCATGCGCTCCTGGCTTTCGGAGAGCATCATCTCATAGGCCGTCATGCGCTCTTCGCGGCACGGCACCTTGTCGAGTTCGAGCGTGACGCCGAGATCGCCTTTGGCGCCCATCTCCACCGCCGAGCAGGTCAGCCCCGCCGCGCCCATGTCCTGGATGGCGATGACGCAGCCTTTGGCCATGATCTCGAGACAGGCTTCCAGCAGGAGTTTTTCGGAGAACGGATCGCCGACCTGCACGGTCGGGCGTTTTTCCTCCGTTCCCTCGCCGAACTCGGCCGACGCCATGGACGCGCCGTGGATGCCGTCGCGACCGGTCTTGGAGCCGAGATAGACGATCGGCATGCCGACGCCGGAGGCCGCCGAATAGAAAATCTGGTCCTTGCGCGCAATGCCGACCGCCATGGCGTTGACCAGACAGTTGCCGTCATAGCGCGCATGAAAGCGCACCGAGCCACCGACCGTCGGCACTCCAAATGAATTGCCATAGCCGCCGATGCCGGCGACCACGCCGGAGACGAGATGGCGCGTCTTGGGATGACCGGGCGCGCCGAAGGACAGCGCGTTGAGACAGGCGATCGGCCGCGCGCCCATGGTGAACACGTCGCGCAAGATGCCGCCGACTCCGGTGGCGGCGCCCTGATACGGTTCGATATAGCTCGGGTGGTTGTGGCTCTCCATCTTGAACACGCAAGCCTGGCCGTCGCCGATGTCAACGATGCCGGCGTTCTCGCCCGGGCCCTGGATCACCTGCGGACCCGTGGTCGGCAGCGTGCGCAAGTGGGCCTTGGAGGATTTATACGAGCAGTGCTCGTTCCACATCGCCGAGAAGATGCCGAGCTCGGTCAGCGACGGTTCGCGCCCGATCAGATCGAGAATGCGCTGGTATTCGTCCGGCTTGAGGCCGTGTTCGGCGATCAATTCGGGGGTGATGGGGGTCTCGTTGGGGATCACGCTCGTCACGCTGCCTTGTCCAGTGCCTCCACAAGCCCCGCGAACAGCCCGCGCCCGTCGGTGACGCCGACCGCGCTTTCCACATGGTTCTCCGGATGCGGCATCATGCCGAGCACGTTGCCGCGCGCGCTGACGATGCCCGCGATGGCATTGATGGCGCCATTGTGGTTCCAGTTCGGATCGACCATGCCGTCGGGCGAGGAATAACGGAAGATCACTTGGCCCCCGCCTTCCAGCTTCGCGATAGTCTCGCCGTCGGCGATGTAGTTGCCCTCGCCGTGCGCAACCGGCACGCGGATCACCTGGCCGGCATTGTAGCCGCGGGTGAACGGCGTGTCGGAGCGCTCCACGCGCAAGTAAACGTCGCGGCAGATGAAGCGCAGGTTTTCGTTGCGCATCAGCACGCCCGGCAAGAGCCCGGCCTCGCACAGAATCTGGAAGCCATTGCAAACGCCGAGCACGAGCCCGCCTTTGTCCGCATGCGCACGCACGGCATTCATGACTGGCGAGCGCGCCGCGATCGCCCCGCAGCGCAAGTAATCGCCGTAGGAAAAGCCGCCCGGGATCACCACCAGATCGGTGCCGGCCGGAAGCTCTTTGTCCGTGTGCCAGACCATGGCCGGTTCGGTGCCGGAGACGAGCTTGAGCGTGCGCGCCATGTCGCGCTCGCGATTGATGCCGGGGAAGACGAGAACGGCGGATTTCATCCCAGCACGTCCACTTTGTAGTTCTCGATCACCGTATTGGCCAACAGCTTGTCGGCCGCCTGCTTGAGCAGGGCTTCCGCCTTGGCGGGATCGGCGCCTTCCAGCTCGATATCGAACACCTTGCCCTGCCGCACGGCGGTCACGCCCTCGACGCCGAGCGAGCGCAGCGCGCCTTCGATCGCCTTGCCTTGCGGGTCGAGAATGCCGGATTTCAGGGTGACTGTGACGCGCGCTTTCATGGGGCAGCTTATGGCATGAGTCGCGGGCCGCGGCCCGCCTATCCGTTCCTAAACTAGAGACGCCGACGCCCGGCACAAGGGCCGGGCGTCGGGTATTCACATGGCAGAAAAAGCGAAACGCGCGCGAATTGCCTAGCCTTTCACCAGCACCGGGCCGGTCCCTTGCGGGCGCTCGCCCTCGCTCATGATGCCCAGGCGCTTTGCGACTTCCGTATAGGCCTCGACCAGACCGCCGAGATCGCGGCGGAAACGGTCCTTGTCGAGCTTCTCGTTCGACTTGATGTCCCACAGCCGGCAAGAATTGGGGCTGATCTCGTCGGCGACGACAATGCGCATGATGTCGTTTTCCCACAGCCGGCCGGCTTCCATCTTGAAGTCGACGAGCCTTATGCCGACACCGAGGAAAAGACCGGAGAGGAAGTCGTTGACGCGGATGGCCAGCGCCATGATGTCGTCGATTTCCTGCGGGGACGCCCAACCGAAGGCGGTAATGTGCTCTTCCGACACCATCGGGTCGTTGAGCGCGTCGTTCTTGTAATAGAACTCGATGATCGAGCGCGGCAGTTGCGTGCCTTCCTCGATGCCGAGGCGCTGCGCCAGCGATCCTGCCGCGACATTGCGCACCACCACTTCGAGCGGAATGATTTCCACTTCCCGAATCAACTGCTCGCGCATGTTGAGACGGCGGATGAAGTGCGTCGGCACCCCGATGTCGTTCAAGTGCTGGAATACGTACTCGGAAATGCGGTTGTTGAGCACGCCCTTGCCTTCGATGATTTCGTGCTTCTTGGCGTTGAAGGCGGTCGCGTCATCCTTGAAGTGTTGAATCAGCGTTCCCGGCTCCGGGCCTTCGTAGAGGACCTTCGCCTTGCCTTCATAGATGCGGCGACGGCGGCTCATGGGCGTGTACCGTGGTTTGTGAAAGTCCATCGGGTTTGCCGTGGCTCCTGTTTTGAAACGACGTAAAGATCCGCGGCGGCGGCACCGGAAGCGCTCGCGCCGTGCGCGACAACGCTACCGGAGACAGAATCCAACCTAGCCGATCGGTCCGGGCAGTACAATCGAGGTAAACCCGCCTTTTCCACTTTGCAATGGCGCCGCAATAAAGCCGGTTTATGTTGCCTTGACGCTTGCCTGGCGATATGCAAGGCGCGAAGCTCATATGTGTACTGCCGATCCGACCGGCGCAAGCGGCGGCTCCGGAAAAGGCAGAGTGTCCAACCCGAGGGGCGCGAATGACGACAAGTTTCGACAAACGCGAAGAAGGCTTCGAGAAGAAGTTCGCGCATGACGAGGAACTGCGCTTCAAGGCGATGGCCCGGCGCAACAAGCTGCTCGGGCTGTGGGCCGCGGGGCTCCTCGGCAAGAGCGGGGCGGAAGCCGACGCCTACGCCAAGGACGTCGTCATGTCCGATTTCGAGGAGCCGGGCGACGACGACGTGCTGCGCAAGGTGATGAAGGATCTCGAAGGCAAGGCCACCGAGCAACAGGTGCGCGCGCAGATGAGCGACTTGCTGGCGCAGGCCGTCGCCGAAATTTCCAAGAGCGGCTGACGTGACCGCCTTCTCGCTTGCCGCCCGCCTGCGCGGCGGCGAAACCGTCTTTGCCGGCTGGTGCACACTCGCCTCTCCGCTTGCGGCCGAAACGATCGCGCGCGAGGGCTTCGCCGCGATGGTGCTCGATATCCAGCACGGCCTGTGGGACACCGGCTCGCTCATCGCCGGCATCAACGGGTTGCATCACGCCAATGCCGCTCCGGTGGTGCGGGTGCCGCTCAACGATTTCGCGTTCGTGTCGCGCGCGCTCGATTGCGGCGCGGAAGCGATCATCGCGCCGATGATCAACAATGCAAGCGATGCGCGAGCCTTTGCGAGCGTCGCCAAGTTTCCGCCGCTCGGCGCGCGCAGCTGGGGCCCGCAACGCGCGATGGCATTGCAAGGACGCGCGGCGGGCGTCGAGTATTTGCGCGAAGCGAACGAGAAAACATTGACGCTTGCCATGATCGAGACGCCGGCGGCGCTCAATGACGTCGACGACATCGCGGCGACCGACGGCATCGATGCGTTGTTCGTCGGTCCTTACGACCTGTCGACCGCATTGTCCGCCGGCACCGCGCAGGACGTGACCGCGCCTGACGTCGAGCGCGCCATCGACCGCATTTGCCAGGCGGCGCAAAAGGCCGGCAAGATTCCCGGTATCTATTGCAGCGACGCCACCCGCGCGCTGGCGATGGCCAAGCGCGGCTTCAAGTTCATCACCATCGGCAGCGATCTCGGTCTGTTGCGCGAGGGTGCGGCGGCGGTGGTAAAGGCGCTGAAGCGCTGAGTGCCTATTTCAACGTCACGCGGTATCCGAACCCGCCGCTGGCGTTAAAGCCCTCCTGCCGCTTTGGGCTGGAGTACCGGTTCATATTGACGTTGATCGATTCCAGCCGGCAATCGCTCGCAATGGTGGCGCGCAGAATTTCGCATTCGCGTCCGGCGCTTTCGTAAAGCGCCCGGCGGGTCTGCTCCTGCGCCTTGATCACGGCCTGACTGTCATCCATCGGTGCCGGCACGAATACGTTGATATTGACATGGACGCGCACGCCGTCCTGCTGCGACGGAAAAGCTGCGCGCGAAACGGTGCTTTGCTGGGCATTGGCGCTGCCGGACAAGTCGATCAGCAGCGACGCAACAACGAGCGCTCGCATCATCGTATCCTCCTGTTGGGCATTTCCTAGCGCAAACGGCTTTCTGCCCAGTTAGAGCGCGATTCCAATAACGCGCTGTCACATTTACGCTTTGGAAGCGATGTCGGAGGAGAGGTTTCCCAGCACGGCGGCTAAATCCTTCTCTATTTCGTCTACCCTCGCCTCGATGACGCGGTAGTCGCGTTCCTCAAGGTAGCCGCGCTTTTCCGCCCGGTTCTTCGTCGCCTCCTGGCTCTCATCGTCCGGCACCAGGTCGATCACGCATCGCAACGGGAACGAGACGAAGTCGGTGATGTGCGGACCGACCGGCACCTGCCGCTTGAAGCCGCGGCCGGCAAAGCGGCGATCGTTGGTGAGCGCCTGCCACAACAGCCGCTCGGCCTCGGTCGGGTTTCGCCGCAGCAGTCGCGCCAGCCCGCGCGCCGGGCTGCGTCCCTGCCGGCCCCCGCTGTTCTGCTCGGCGATGACCGCGCGCAAGCGCGTGGCTTCGTCTCCGTCGAGCACGCCGCCGCGCGCCGGCCCCTTGCGCCCTTGCGCGATCGCCGTGAGCACGCCGTGCAGCGTGCGCAAGTCCTGCTGCGACGGCATCATGCGCGTGAAGATGTTGCGCAGATTGATGCGCATGGTGACGCGCTTTTCTTCCGGACGGAAGAACTCGACCTTTTCCAGTTCGCGCTCGAGGTCGGCAAAGAAGGCATCGAACTGCTGCTTGGCGGCCGGCGGCGATTTTTCCGGCTGCGTGAAGGGCAATTCTCCGCCGCTTGAAAACTTGAACCACTCGTAACAGACGACCGCCACGGCCTGCGCGAGATTAAGCGAGGCAAAGGCCGGATTGACCGGCAGCGTGACGATCATGTCGGCGAGCGCGACCTCGTGGTTTTCAAGCCCGATGCGCTCGCGCCCGAACAAAATCGCCACCTGCTCGCCGCCCGACACGCGCTCCGCGATCGCGACGGCCGCCGCATCGGCGCCGACGACGGGTTTTGCCTGATCGTGGCCGCGCGCGGTGGTGGCAAGAGCGAAGCTGCAATCGGCGATCGCGTCGGCCAGCGTCTCGTAATGCGCGGCGGCGTCGAGCACGCGGTCGGCGCCGGACGCCATTATGCGCGCCTTCTCGTTTGGCCAGCCTTGGCGCGGTTTGACCAGGCGCAGCCGCGAAACGCCGAAATTCGCCATCGCGCGCGCCGCCGCCCCGATATTCTCAGCCAGCTGCGGCTCGACCAGCACCACAATGGGCGCGGGCGTCGTGATCCAGCGCTTGGTTTTGTCGGTGCCGGCACCCGGCATGGAAGGCCTCCGTTGCCTAGGCGGTATAGCGGGCCGGCCAGCCCCACGAAAGCGCGCGCAATTGGCCGCTTTCGCCCCCCGGTTCGGGATGCTATAGCCACGCCCGCCGGCAATCCGTCCGTTGCGTTTCCCACGCTTTCCGAAGGTTTTTCAATGGCGAAGATTAAAGTCGCGAACCCCGTCGTCGAAATGGACGGCGACGAGATGACCCGCATTATCTGGCAGCTCATCAAGGACAAGCTGATCCACCCCTATCTCGACATCGACCTGCTCTATTACGATCTCAGTGTCGAGAAGCGCGACGAGACCAACGACCAGATCACCATCGACGCGGCCAACAAGACCAAGGAAGTCGGCGTCGCGGTCAAATGCGCCACCATCACGCCGGACGAAGCGCGCGTGAAGGAATTCGGTCTCAAGGAGATGTGGCGTTCGCCCAACGGCACCATCCGCAATATTCTCGGCGGCACCATCTTCCGCGAGCCGATCATCTGCAAGAACGTGCCGCGGCTGGTGCCGGGCTGGACCAAGCCGATCATCATCGGCCGTCATGCCTATGGCGACCAGTATCGCGCCACGGACTTCAAGTTTCCGACCGCCGGTACGATTTCGATCAAATTCACCGGCACCGACGGCAAGGTGATCGAGAAGGAAGTGTTCAAGGCGCCGGAGAGCGGCGTCACCATGGCGATGTACAATCTCGACGGCTCGATCCGCGATTTCGCCCGCGCTTCGATGAACTACGCGCTCGGCCGCGGCTATTCGCTTTATCTCTCCACCAAGAACACGATCCTCAAGCAGTATGACGGCCGTTTCAAGGAACTGTTCGAGGAAGTGTTCGAGAAGGAATTCAAGGACAAGTTCGCCGCCAAGAAGGTCACCTACGAGCATCGCCTCATCGACGACATGGTGGCGGCGGCGCTGAAGTGGTCGGGCGGCTATGTCTGGGCCTGCAAAAACTACGACGGCGACGTGCAATCCGACATCGTGGCGCAAGGCTTCGGCTCGCTCGGGCTGATGACCTCGGTGCTGATGACGCCGGACGGCAAGGTGGTGGAATCGGAGGCCGCGCACGGCACGGTGACGCGCCACTACCGCCAGCACCAAAAAGGCGAGCAGACCTCGACCAATTCGATCGCCTCGATCTTCGCGTGGACGCGCGGGCTTGCCCACCGTGCCAAGCTCGACAACAACGCCACGCTCGCAAAGTTCGCCACCACGCTGGAAAAAGTCTGCGTCGAAACGGTGGAATCCGGCTTCATGACCAAGGATCTGGCGCTGCTGATCGGCCCCGACCAGAAGTGGCTCACCACCACCGGCTTCCTCGACAAGGTGGACGAGAATTTGAAGAAGGCGATGGGGTAGGCAATGCGTGTCCCGGGCGCAGTGCAGCACGAAGTGTTGCCCTGCAGACCCGGGAGCTTTCCGAATTCAATATTTGGAACGGCCCCGGTTCAGCGGCGCACCACTCCGCAATAGCGCGTCGAAGGCCCGCGTAAACGCGCTTAGGGCTTCGTGCTGCGCCGCATCCGGGGCACGGGAATCTCTACTTCTCCGACGTCACCTCAATCTCCTCGGACACGATGTCACCCTTGGGGCTGATCACCTCGCGGCCGACGCGCTTGCTGACCATGTCCTTGATGCGCTGGGCGACGCGCGGATCGCGCTGCATCAGCGCGCGCAGGTCTTGCGCATCGAGCACCAGCAGGTTGGTCCGCACCGTCGCGATGGCGGTCGCCGAGCGGCGCGCACGGCGCAACACCGCAACCTCGCCGAAGAACTGGCCGACGCCGAGGCGCATCCGCCCTTTCTTGAGGAGCACTTCGACTTCGCCGGCGGCGACGAAATACATCGAATGCGCGGGGTCGCCCTTGCGCACGATGGTCTCGCCGGCCTCCGCGACATGCGCCCGCAAAAGCCCCATGATGTCGGAAATGGCGGCGGCGTCGAGCTCGGCGAACAACGGCACGCGCGCGATCATGCCCCAGGTCACGATAAAATTGCGCCGGTGGATCTGGTCGGCGAACGCCGTGGCGATAATGCCGACCGGAAGCGCAATCACGATCAGGCTGACGACGATGGTGCCGCTCGCGATCAATTTCCCAAGCGCGGTGATCGGCACTACGTCGCCATAGCCGATGGTGCCGAGCGTGACGATCGCCCACCACAGCGCCTGCGGAATGGTGCCGAGCTTGTCGGGCTGCGCGTTGCCTTCGGCGAGGTGCATCAGCGCCGCCGCGGCAAGCGCGACGCCAAGCGTGATGACCAGACAGCCGAACAGTGCGCGGCGCTCGCGGTACAGCACCTCGAGCAGCGAGCGCATGGCCGGCGAATAGCGCGTGATCTTGAAGAAACGCACGATGCGGAACACCTGCAGCACGCGCAGATCCGCGGGCAAAAAAGGCGCAAACCAGAACGGCAGCACCGCGATGAGATCGACGATCCCGGCCGGACTAAGCGCGTATTTCAGGCGCGCGCGCACGGGCTCGAGATGGCGGTGCGGAACGTGTTCGGCCGCGACCCACAGCCGCGCCAAATATTCGAGTGTGAACACCACCAGCGAAACGAGTTCGATACCGCCGAATACGAGGTCGTAGCGCGCGTCAATCGCCGGCACCGATTGAAGTGCGACCGCGACAAGATTGACCAGGATGAGCGCGACCAAACCGCGATCGACCCACACGCTCATGCTGTCGCCCACGGGCCCCTGCTCGAGCAGCAGATAAAGGCGCCGGCGCAGTTCTTTCAGCCTGTCGCGAAACATCAAGGCTACGCGCTCCCGTGGGAATCGAAACGATACTATCATCTCAGGCGAGCAAGCCGGTTTGCGCCCGATCAAGCCGGGGCCATTTCGCGCAAGCGCTGTGATGCACTGCGATACCGCCCCCGCGGGCAAATCGAGCCACTTCGGCAGTCGCGACGCGTGCCGCCGGCTCGCCGGCACTGCCGGCTGGCGGCTGGCGGCTTGACTCGGCGATCCGCGGGGATACACCGTTGCACCTATCGAAGCGGAATCGCCGGCAGAAGGTTGGAGATGGCGACGCTAAAATTTTATTCGCCCGCACATCGCCCGTCCGCACCGTTGCCCGTGCAACGCTGAAGTTGCGCCTCATCACGTGGCAACGGACGTCAGGCAGGCAGATCATGGCGCGGACAGTGCGGGCACGAAGTGTCGGATCGTGGCCCGGGCCGAACTTCACCAACGACTATATCCAGCGGTTCTGTCAAAGCCTGACGAAAGCCGGCCTCACGGTATGCGACGTCGATCGGCCGAGATGGTCGCTCGCCCGACAAGTCGACGTCCTCCATATTCACTGGCCGGAACAAGTGTTCTGGGACGTGACGCGGCTGCGCGGCACGGCGCGCGCAATTGCCGCACTGGTCATATTCGCCTTTCTGCGGCTTTCGGGCGTGACGCTCGTATGGTGCGTGCACAATCTCGAACCGCACGATGCCGGCCGCCGTTATCTTGCGATCTGGCGCGTATACGCGACGTTGCTCTCCTATCTGGTGCATGGCTTTGTCACGCTCAGCCCGTCGACCGTAGCGATCGCGCGCGCCCGCTTTCCAGGCTTTGCGAATAAGCCCGCGACTTTCATCTGGCATGCCGATTACGTCTTTCCGCCGACAACCGACGACACCGGGGAATGGCGGCGCCAACGCGGAATCGGCCCGTCGCAAACGGTGTTCGCATTCATCGGCCGGATTCGTCCGTATAAAGGCGTGCGCAATCTCGTGGAAAGTTTTCGCGCCACGAACGACCAAAACTTGCGTCTCGTCATCGCCGGGCTGGTACGCGATCAAGCTTTGCGCGCGTTTTTCGAAGACGCACAAAGCAAGGATGGTCGGATCCTGCTCGATCTACGCTTGCTGCCCGAAGACGACCTGCGGCAGACCGTAGCCGCGACGGACGTCGTCGTATTGCCGTTCGAGCGCATTTTGCATTCCGGCTCGGTCATCTACGCGCTGAGCTGCGGGACGCCCGTGCTGACGCCGGCCGCGCCTTACGCCGCCGATTTGCAAGGGCAACTCGGCAACCGCTGGGTTCGTGCTTACGATCCGCCTTTGTCCGCGGCCGAATTGGTGCCGTTCCATAAAGCGCCGGGCGAGAAGCCGGACCTGCGATTCCTGTCGATCTCCGAAAGCGGACAAAAACTCAAGGCGTTTTATGACGCGCTGCGCGGCGCGCGTGACGGCCTTGACGTCGGAATGGCATCGACGCGTCCTTGAAGCGTTGCGCTAGTCCGCAGCCTTGCCGAGCGCGGCTTCGATCGCCTTGAGCGCGGCGTCGGCCTTGGAGCCGTCGGGGCCGCCGGCCTGCGCCATGTCGGGACGGCCGCCGCCGCCCTTGCCGCCTAGCGCCTCGGCGCCTTTGCGCACCAGATCGACAGCGCTGAAGCGATCGGTCAGATCCTTGGTGACGCCGACCACGACGCCGGCCTTGCCGTCGTCCGCGAGCCCGACGATGGCGACGATGCCGGAGCCGACTTGGCGTTTGCCCTCGTCGGCCAGGCTGCGCAGGTCTTTCAGGTCGATGCCGGAGACGGCGCGCGCGATCAATTTGACACCGTTGACCTGGCGCGCGTCGTCGGCGGCCTTGGCCGCGCCGCCGCCGCCCATAGCGAGCTTCTTGCGCGCGTCGGTGAGATCGCGCTCGAGCTTCTTGCGTTCTTCCAGAAGCGACAAGATCCGTGCCGGCATGTCTTCCAGTGAAACCTTCAATTCAGAAGATGCCAGTTTCGCAAGTTCAACCTGCTTGTGAACCGACTTGCGCGCGACCGTGCCGGTAACGGCTTCGAGACGGCGCACGCCGGACGCAACGCCTGAATCGGTCAGCCCGGTAATCAGGCCAATGTCGCCGGTGCGCTTGACGTGCGTGCCGCCGCACAATTCGACCGACCAGCCGAGCGTGTTGCCCAAGGCACCGGACGAAGGCTCGCCCATCGCCACCACGCGCACCTCGTCGCCGTATTTCTCGCCGAACAGCGCGCGCGCGCCCGATGAGCGCGCATCGTCAAGCGCCATCAGCCGCGTCGTCACCGGAGCATTCTGCAACACGATGTCGTTGGCGATATCCTCGACCCGTTCGAGTTCGGCCGCCGTCACCGGCTTGGGATGCGAGAAGTCGAAACGCAGGCGGTCGGGCGCGACCAGCGAGCCCTTCTGCGCGACATGATCGCCGAGCACCTGGCGCAACGCCTCGTGCAGCAAATGCGTGGCGGAATGGTTCTGCCGGATGGCGGCGCGGCGCGCGTGATCCACTTCCAGGAGCAGCGGATCGCCAACCTTGAGCGTGCCCTCCTTGACGGTGACCATGTGCGCGAACACGTCACCGGCTTTCTTCTGCGTGTCGGTGACGGCGGCGCGCACGCCCTCGCGGCGCATCTCGCCGCTGTCGCCGACCTGGCCGCCGGATTCGCCATAGAACGGCGTCTGGTTGACCACCACGGCGCCGCTCTCGCCCTTTTTCAGTTCGGGCACCTGCTGGCCGTCTTTCACCAGCGCGGCCACCACGCCCTCGGCGCTTTCGGCTTCGTAGCCCAAAAACTCGGTCGGCCCGACCTTGTCGCGCAAGCCGAACCAGACCGTTTCCTGCGCAGCCTCGCCCGAGCCCGCCCAGGAGGCGCGCGCGGTCTCGCGCTGGCGCTGCATGGCGTCGTCGAAGGAGGCCAGATCGACGGAAATGCCGCGCGCGCGCAGCGCGTCCTGCGTCAGGTCCAGAGGAAACCCGTAAGTGTCGTAGAGCGTGAACGCCGTTTCGCCGTCGAACATGTCGCCTTTCTTCAGGCCGGCACTCCGCTCGTCGAGCAGCGTGAGGCCGCGCACCAGCATCTGGCGAAAGCGAGTCTCTTCCAGTTTGAGCGTCTCGGTTATGAGCGGCTCGGCGCGAAGCAGTTCCGGATAGGCCTGGCCCATCTCGCGGTTGAGCGCGGGCACCAGCTTGAACATCAGCGGCTCTTTGGCGCCGAGCAATTCGGCGTGACGCATGGCGCGCCGCATAATGCGGCGAAGCACATAGCCGCGGCCTTCGTTCGACGGCAGCACGCCGTCGGCGATCAGGAAGGCCGACGCGCGCAAATGGTCGGCGATCACCCGGTGCGAGGCTTTCTGCGGGCCATCGGGCTCGACGCCGGTCATCTCGCCGATGACGCGGATGAGCGTGGCGAACAGATCGATGGCGTAGTTGTCGTGCGTGCCTTGCAGCACGGCGGCGATGCGTTCGAGCCCCATGCCGGTGTCGATCGAGGGCCGCGGCAGATCGACGCGCGTGCCGTCCTCACGCTGCTCGTACTGCATGAAGACGAGGTTCCAGATCTCGATGAAACGGTCGCCGTCTGCTTCCGGCGAGCCGGGCGGGCCGCCGGGAATGTGCTCGCCGTGATCGTAGAAGATTTCCGCGCAGGGACCGCAGGGGCCGGTGTCGCCCATGGACCAGAAATTGTCGCTCCCCGCGATGCGCAGAATTTTCGAATCCGGCAGTCCGCTGATCTTCTTCCACAGATTGAAGGCATCGTCGTCGTCGACATAGACGGTCGCCAGAAGCTTGTCCCTGGGCAACCCGTATTCCTTGGTGATCAACGTCCAGGCCAGCTCGATGGCGTGCTCCTTGAAGTAGTCGCCGAATGAGAAGTTGCCGAGCATTTCGAAGAAGGTGTGGTGGCGCGCGGTATAGCCGACATTGTCGAGGTCGTTGTGCTTGCCGCCGGCGCGCACGCATTTCTGCGCGGTGACCGCGCGGCTGTAGGGCCGCGTCTCGAGACCGGTAAACACGTTCTTGAACTGCACCATGCCAGCATTGGTGAACATCAGCGTCGGATCGTTGCGCGGCACGAGCGGGCTCGACGCGACGGCCTCGTGGCCGTTGCGGGCGAAGAAATCGAGGAAGCTTTTGCGGATTTCGTTGACGCCGCTCATTTTTGCCTTTGTTCGCCTCGGCCGCCGGCTGCCGGCTTCGTGCGCATGACGGCTCCGTTGCCGCCTTTTCGACCCCCGGAACAGGCCCTAAAAGCCCGTCCGGCTTGATGTTTCGGGAGGCTATTTAGCGACGGGGGGGTGGGAAGTCTAGGAAGAGCGGGCGCGAAGGCCACCATATCCAGCCTATCCAGGACCTGAGCCTTGCGGCTGGTACGCTTTCCCTCTCCCCTTGGGGGAGAGGGTGGCGAGTTTGCCGCTCCGCTCGCGCTGAACGGCTCCGGCCAAAGGCCGGCACGGTCCAGTGAACCCCACACACACGATCGCCCCCGTCCTCGGTGGCGGCCGCTTTACGCAGCCGGGTGCCGACGGGGGCGATACGGGGGACGCGGTACTCAAACGCGGGCGGCCGATGCAAATGGCCTTAAGCGGCCGCCCTCTTCTGCTTGGCTCGTTTGGCTTTGGCCTCGTCTCGTTTGGCTTTGGCCGCCGCCTTCCTATCGGCCTTGTTATCGGCCTGTTTATCGGCCTTGGACTTCGCCTTTGCCGTCGTATCCGGCGTGGTCCCGTCCTCGGCCGTATCCTTGTTGGCGTATTTCTCCTTGGCGCGCTCTCTGGCGTTCTTGCGTTTCTCGGGTTTGGGGCGAACCGTCACGAGGCCGTCGGCCGCGCGCGCTGTCGTTCCCGCCGCTCCGGGTGTCGACGTCTGGGCCTCGAGCGCAATAACGGGGCTCGGCGCAACGTCGCAAATCGCGGTATCGGCATGGGTCGGCTCTTCAGCATGGGTCGGCTTGGGCGATGCAGGGAGCACCTCAATCTGCTCCTGCGCCGGTCCTTGGAACGAGGCGTCACCCTCGTCGCCGTGACCGGCACCGGCCGCTAGCGCGCTAGCGTCCGGCAGGCCCGCATCCTTTCAAGCTTCGGCAGCCGCCTCGCCGTCGCCGTCGTCGTCGTCCTTTTCCACTTCGCCTTGCAGGATCGCTTCCGCGATCAGGCCGGAGTTCTGGCGCACCTGCGCCTCGATCCGGTTGGCGAGGTCGGGATTGTCCTTCAGGAACTGCTTGGCGTTCTCGCGGCCCTGGCCGATGCGTTGCGAGTCATAGGAATACCAGGCACCGGATTTCTCCACCACGCCGGCCTTGACGCCGAGGTCGATCAATTCGCCGAGCTTGGAGACGCCCTCGCCGTACATGATGTCGAACTCGACCTGCTTGAACGGCGGCGCCAGCTTGTTCTTGACCACCTTCACGCGCGTCTGGTTGCCGACCACTTCGTCGCGGTCCTTGATGGCGCCGATGCGGCGAATATCGAGACGCACCGAGGCGTAGAACTTGAGCGCATTGCCGCCGCTCGTCGTCTCCGGCGAGCCGTACATCACGCCGATCTTCATGCGGATCTGATTGATGAAGACCACCATGGTGCGCGAGCGCGAGATCGAGGAGGTGAGCTTGCGCAGCGCCTGGCTCATCAGCCGCGCCTGCGAGCCCGGCTGCACGTCGCCCATCTCGCCTTCGAGCTCGGAGCGCGGCACCAGGGCGGCAACCGAATCCACCACCAGCACGTCGATGGCGCCGGAGCGCACCAAAGTGTCGGCGATTTCGAGCGCCTGCTCGCCGGTGTCGGGTTGCGAGATCAACAGGTCGTCGACCTTGACCCCGAGCTTGCGCGCGTAGATCGGATCGAGCGCGTGCTCGGCGTCGACGAAGGCGCAGATGCCGCCCTTCTTCTGGGCCTCGGCAATGGTGTGCAACGCCAAAGTGGTCTTGCCCGACAACTCCGGCCCGTAGATTTCCACCACCCGCCCGCGCGGCAGGCCGCCGATACCGAGCGCGATGTCGAGGCCGAGCGAGCCGGTGGAGATGGCCTCGATGTCCATCGCCTTGTCGTTCTTGCCGAGCCGCATGACCGAGCCCTTGCCGAACTGGCGCTCGATCTGGGAGAGCGCTGCGGAGAGCGCCTTCGACTTGTCCATGGACGATCCTTCGACGACACGCAGGGCTGGCTGACTCATCGTTTCGCTCCTTATGGCCGGGATTCTCCGGCAACGCGAGGCCCGCCCCCACCGCCGGAATCGATGAAACAGTACTGTACCCTATTTGTTCTCAGTTCGCAATATGTTCTTTTTGGGGGGTGGGAGTGCTGCCCCGGCCAGCGCCGTACGCCCCTACCCCCCGCTAACCTTTCAGACACCCTGTTTAAAGACGGGCCGGTCCCTGCCCCCGCCAATTTACCGGAAACTCAGCGCCACCGCCCACCATGGACGCCAGCCCGCGCGCGGAACGCGCGGGGGATATGAGGGAGACGGACAGCGGTGGACCGGCGCGACAAGGAGCTTTTGGCCAAGCAGTTGCGGGCGGTCGCGGCGCCGCGCAATGACGGCCTCGTCGGGCTGGTCGTGCTTGCCGTTTTCGTCATCGGCATCGCCGTCGGCGGCGCGCTGTTTACCCGCGACCACGGCAGCGCAGGCACCGGACCCTTCAAGTCCGCGGTCCAGCGGATGACGGACGACGTCACCGGATCGATCGCGCGGCCCTAACGCGGCCAAGACCGCCTTTCAATTCCGCCCGCTCCGCAACCGGCTTTGCGGGCGGCGCTTTGCGCGCGGCCGGGCAGCGCCGCAAATCCTATTTCCAAAGATAGCGCGAGGGAGACGGCAGCGGCGAAAGGTCCGCCAGGTTGTGCGGCATGCGGCAGGGCCGTTCACACGCGGCACGCCACGCGGTTTGTTCGGCAGGTACGGCTGGATGCCGGCCCATTCATAATCGGTGTGTTGATACCGCAGGATTCGAAGCTCCGGTTTGGGAGCGTGAATGACGCAATGGCTCGCTCCGGCTCGCTCCGCTTGCGGAGGCAAAATTGACACATTTTTTGGCAAATCCAGGCCGGACATTATTTGACCGCTATTAGGCCATTATTGCGGTAGATATGCATAAAATATGGACGTGCGCGCGCATGCGACACGATAATGAAGCAAAAATTTGGGTGATCAATGCTCCGCAAAGCCTCGACTCTCGTGTTCGCCTTGGGACTCGGCCTTTTGGCCGGCCAGTCTGCCTCGGCGTCCGACCTGCCGATGAGGCAGCCAGCTTACAAGGCGGCGCCGATGCTCGCGCCGACACCGGTCTATAATTGGACCGGGTTTTACATCGGCGGCAACGTCGGCGGCGCATGGGCGACCTTCGACGTCACCAATGTCGCCAACGGGATTAATTCCGCGCCGAATGCCAGTGGCTTCACCGGTGGCGGCCAGATCGGTTACGACTACCAGATGGGCCAATGGGTCGTCGGTATCCGCAACCAGCTCAACGGCACAAACCTGAGCAAAAACTTGACGGTTGCGGCACCGAACTTTGGTGGCACCATCAATAGCCACGTCAACTGGACCGACACGTTGACCGCGCGCGCCGGCTTTCTCGTGCAGCCGAATATATTGCTTTACGTGCAGGGCGGCGCGGCGTGGACAGGCTGGGATGTCACCTTCAATACTGGCGGCACCCAGGTTGGCGAGATTTCGAATTCCAAGACCGGTTGGACGGTTGGCGGTGGCGGCGAGTGGATGTTCCAGCCGCACTGGTCAGCGTTCCTTGAATACAATTACATGGGCTTTGGCACCTTCAGCAACGCCGTGACAACCTGTATCGGCGCCACGTGCGGCACCTTCAGCGGAAAAGGCGACATCCAGAACGTGCTGGCCGGCGTGAACTACAAGTTCTGAACTCCGCTCTAAAAATATTCAATTCGAGCATGGAAAGACCGCCGCGAGGCGGTCTTTCTGTTTGTGGCATAGTCGCGATTGGCACGAAGCGTCGTTTCACGGCGTAGCAATACGTTCGGTCGCTATCGGAGCACAGCGGACAGACAAAGGCGTCGGCCTTGATCAGCTAGGCCGCGATTGACCCGAAGCGACTGATGCTCAGAGTTACCTCAATCGTTCGCTACCGGGCGGAAAGCTGACGCAATGCCAACAACGCTGAAACCGGCGTAAAATTATTACTGCTTCAATATCTTCGCAGTTTTAGCCAACAGCGTCCCGTAACATTCACACGACAGTTTCTTGAGGCGTTTGCGATCAACAATCCTCACCGTGCCGCGCGTATATTCAATAATTCCTGCGGCTTGGAGCTTGCTTGCGACTTCATTTACGGAAGCGCGCCGTACTCCGAGCATCTGAGAGAGAAGTTCCTGCGTTAACGGAAGCAAACCGTTTTCCGTCCGGTCGCTCGCTTGCAGAACCCAACGGCAAAAACGGGCTTCAATCCGATGCAAGGCATTGCACGCCGCTGTGGTCTGCGTCTGAAAGAGGAGAAGTTCACGGTGTTTCACAATCAGTTTTTGTAACGCGGCGCTCTCATGCGCCGCGTTTCGAAAGCGAGCAGCGGCAATTTGCATTCCGGTCAAGCGCAACTGGACCGTTGCCCGCGCGAGCGTGGTGTATGTTCCAAACCCCGCCATGATCCCGATGGCGCCCTCATGCCCAATGGTCGCCGTTTCAATGGCTTTGCCACTTTGCATGACTCTGAGGAGTGAAATCATGCCGGTATGCGGAAAGTAAACTTGCTTGACCGCATCGCCGGGTTCGCAAAGCAGCGTTCCTTGTTTCAGCACGATCGGCTTCAACCAAGGCGCAAGGCGGGTGTGGTCGGCCCGTGATAGCGACGCGAGAAACTGATTGGTGTGAAGCTTGGTATTGGGCACGCCGGTATCCTCATACCCGTACGGTCGGGCAGGAATACCGGGGGACAAAAATGGCGTTCCGAGAGCGCCCTCAACGGCAACCTAGATGCATATTAGCACAGAGCGTTCCGATTGTCCTTCATTTCAGTTCGTTAGTGGAAGTCACCATAACTCGCTGAGTTTCACGCTAATTGTGAGCCAACCCCAATAATTTAGCGTCTTTCCCTTCATCGGATGAATTTTGGAAAAAGCTGCTAAACGGCAAATGACCGATACCGAACATTGTTCACATTTGCTACACAACTATACCTAGCAGCTCAAATTCTTGCCCAGCGAGGGCCTTGTCATGAATCAAAAGCACGGACACCGGTTCGAACCTGACGTTTATCTTTCAAAAACAAACGGGGGACGAATCGCATCTCAATTCGCGCCAAATCAAATTATCTTTCGTCAGGGTGATCATGCGAATTCGGTTTATTACATTCAGACAGGTTCCGCCAAGCTCACCGTGACCTCCGAGGAGGGCAAGGAGGCGGTTGTTGCTATGCTGAAATCCGGCGATTTCATCGGCGAAGGATGCGCAAACGGAGAGACAGTGCGTTTGTGTACGGCGACCGCTCTGACAGAATGTTCGATTTTGCAAATCACGAAAGCAGAGATCACCAGGGTGATCCACGATGAGCCGGCGTTTGCCGAGTTTTTTATCTCGCACATCTTGGTCCGCGAGAGTCAAATTCAGGCGGATTTGGTCGATCAGCTGTTCAACTCGAGCGAAAAACGTCTGGCGCGGGCGCTTCTGATTCTTGCGAACTTTGGCGAAGATGGCGAGGTCCAGCCATTGCTGGCGAAAATCAGTCAAGAAACATTGGCAGAGATGGTCGGTACGACGCGAGCGCGTGTCAACTTTTTCATGAATAAATTTCGCCGATTGGGCCTGATTGATTACAATTACAACGGCGGAATTGAAGTCCACCGTTCCTTGTTGAACATGGTTCTGCATGAGAAGCCGGGGATCCATAATTGAGTGGAGCGGTTCAACTAACCGTCATGGCGCTTGACGTCCGGTTTTGGCACTTCGCGCCATTTCGCGGCGACGCAGCAATTTGGTCGCTATCGGAGTGAAGTAGACATTCAAAGAGCCGCGCTTACAGGATAGAATTTATGAGTATGCGCCCGAGCCAACCCATGCCGAGAGCCCTCGCTGTCGCAACGCTTGTTCTGGGCTTTAGCGCCGCCGCGCAGGCGCAATCGCTCACGCTCGCCGGCAAGTTCGGTTATCTCGGCGAATACGAGCTCACCGCCACGCTCGCGGCCACCGACGCGAAGAGTTACGCCGGGCCGATGACGGTGCGCCATGTCGGCCTGTGCACGCATAAGGGGCCGCCGCAATATGACGGACGCATCACGCTCAAGCTGGCCGATGCGCGGACGACGGCCGTTTTGTCTTTCGATGGGCGCGAATGCGCCTTCAAGGGCACGCTGTCGAAAGAAGGGCTCGGCGAACTGACCTGTCCGGACGCCGCCGTGCCGGCAAGTCTGTGGTCGCGGTGACCGCCGGCCGCGCGCCGGACGATCCGATCATTGACGCGCACGCCACCGCACATGGGCGGTTGACTGTGACACGCGAGCCCGCACACTACGGGCAATAATCGCCAAGAAGCCGCCAAGAGACGGCCAGGGGCAGCCAGGAGACAGCCAAGAAACCACCAAGGGGGAAGTCCATGCGTGCCGTCACGATTGCCGCAGCCTGTGTGATGTCGCTTGCGCTTGCCGGCTGCTTCGAAGGCGAAAAAGGCGAACAAGGCACAAAAGGCGAGCAAGGCGCCGCCGGTCCGCCCGGCGCGAAAGGCGACGCAGGCCCGCGCGGTCCGCAAGGCGTGGCCGGCCCGCCCGGTGCACAAGGGATGGTCGGCCCGGCCGGTCCGCAAGGCGCCGCCGGACCGCCTGGACCGAAAGGCGAGCCCGGTCCCGCCGGTCCGCCCGGTGCCAAAGGCGAGCGCGGCGCGAGCGGGCCCGTGGGCGCGACCGGCCTGCGCATGATCACCAGCTTGACCAGCATTTCCTGCCGCGAGGACGAGACGCTGGTCGGCGCCTATTGCGTGAACCCGAAGGCGCCCCTTCAGCAGACCCCGCAGGTCACATCGCCGCGCACCGCCCAATGCGTCACGCCCGGCCAGCCCGAAACGCGGGTCGTCGTGATTTGCGGCCGGCTCTGAGGCAAAACGGGCCGTAAGCGGCGCCTAGCGGCGGCATTTACCCTATCTGCGGCCAGGGCATTGCCAAGCCTTCCCGCAGGCCTAGGCTCGGTCCCGGCCCGGTGGCGGAATGCGTTTCAACGCAAGGAGTGGGGCACCGCTCCTGATCCTGGTTCAAATCCAGGCCGGGCCTCCAACGGCTACCTCTTTTGGCAACCATTTGTTGAGTGTCCGTGGTCCATGGTGCGCAAGCCTTCAGGCCCGCCGGCCCAACACGCAACAACAATGACCGCTTCAGCCCTCGCAGAGTCAGCCAGCCCTGTCCTCTGCCCCAAATGTCGTCGCGCCATGGCGCCGGTTGCGGTGACGCCGCACCCGGTCGTGCCCGGCATGGAGCGTCATACGTTCGTCTGCTACGCGTGCAATGAAACCCGCACCTACATGTTGCGGACGGCTGCGCCTGTAAAATAATTCCGGCCGGCAACCCACTTGCCGCGCGCTTGCGCTTTCCGTTTCGCTATTTCAGGACTACGGCGTAAGATATTCTTGATGGTGAATATTAGTCCGGAAACGCGCGCATGGACCGCTCGGTCGCCCGGCTGAACATTGAGCATTACCGCAAGCTGCTCGCGGCTGAGGCGGACGAGTCGAAGCGGCAGACGATCCTGCGGATGCTGGCCGAAGAAGAAGCCAAGCTCAACGCCATGACTCCAAATAAGCGAATGCAGCGCTCGCCTTAGCCGGCGTGGCCGTCCCAATCGCGCCAATGGGTCGGGTGGACGTCCAACCGCTCGCGCGTCTCGGCTTTGACCCAGCCGTTGAGAATGCGCCGGCACGCGAAGACCAAAGCGTGCGGTCCCTCCTGATCGATCACGGCGAGTTCCAGGTCGCGGTCGAAGGGCGCGGAAGTTATGGGTTCCCACATGCGCGTAGCTTGTCGCAGACGCGCATCGCGGCATTGAGATAAATCAGAAAATAATATTCTCCGGTGCCGGTCTCGTGCCCGCCACCCCCGTTTTGACCTGGATCAATTGCTGCGGCGGCGAACTTCGCCAGCTTTATTTTATGACCGTTCGGCCAGGTCCGCCCTTTCGACCGCCCCTTCGCCATTGCCCGCTTTGCGGAATTGCGATGCAGGCGAGTAAATCCCGTGAAGACATCGTGGAATTCGATGTCTATCGGTGCCTGACCTGCGACACGACCATCACCCAGACGCGCCGGCCCACGCCCGCCAACAAGCTGTAAAAAAAGCAAAAAACGGTACCCGAATGCCATTGGCCGCCGGAAGGAACGCGGCCTTCCGGTGTTTTTCAATCGTGAAATTTTTTGGGAACGACTTCCGCCGTCCGGCGTTGGTGGAAGCACAGCCGCCAAGTGTGAGATGGCGGCAACCAGTTCGTTGGGGGTGAAACATGAAGTCGGCCATTGCCAAGCGGTCGGTCATTATCGGTGGGCACAAGACCAGTGTCAGCCTCGAGGAACCATTCTGGCGCGCCTTGCGCGAGATGGCGGACGCGCAAGGACGTCACCGTCTCCCACCTGCTGCGGCAGATCGATCTTGAGCGGCACAGTTCCAACATGTCCTCGGCCATTCGGGTTTACGTGCTGGAGCATCTGCGCACATCACACGATTTGATCCGCAACGGCGTGAGCCACAACGCCGGCCACGGGTCCTTGCGGCCAAATCTCGGGTGATTGACGGCCGACGGCCTGCCACGGCCTTGGCAAGCCGCTAGCGTCTCATTAGCGTCTGGCGTCTGGAGAGCGCCGACGTGGCCGACACCATATTGATGGCATTGCAAGCGCGCGAGATGCGCGCGGCCGCCGGTTTATAGACATGCCGCGCGCGCCGAACGCTGTGGATTTCTGGCGCGGCTTTGCGCTGATCACCATTTTCATCGACCACATCCCCGGCCTTTTCTATTCCAAATACACGCTGATCAACTATTCGATCGCGGACGCAGCCGACCTGTTCGTGTTTCTGGCCGGCTGGTCGATCAGGCTCATGGCCGACGGCGCCGGCCGTCACATGCCGACGCGCGACGTGATGATGCGCCTGTTCGGCCGCGCGCTCGAGCTCTATGCCGCGCAGGTGCTGATCACCATGCTGGCGATTGCGGTGCTCGCCCTCACCGCCATCGAATTGGCCAATCCGCTGCTGCTGCAATGGCACAACGCCGCCGCCGTATTCGACGACCCCGTGCCGACCCATATCGGCCTCGCGGTGCTCACGCATCAATTGGGTTATTTCGATATCCTCCCGCTCTATGTCGTGCTGATGTTGATGGCGCCGTTCTTCGCAGCGATTGACCGCAACGCGCCGGCGTGGCTGCTGCCGGCTTCGCTCGCGCTCTATGTCTGCGTGCTGGCGTTCCGTCTGACGCTGCCGACCTGGCCCGTCGCCGGCACCTGGTTCTTCAATCCGCTCGCCTGGCAGCTCTACCTCGTGCTCGGCTTTACGATGGCGCGGGCCGATGACGGCATCGGCGCCTTCGTGCGCCGTCACATCGTGACGTTGCGTATTCTGGCTGCGCCGGTGGTGATCTTCGGCGTGCTGGTGGCGTGGTTCGGCTGGTGGCCGGACCCGACAAAGATGCCCGAGCCGAAGCTGTTTTTCATTGCCGACAAGACCTACGTCACCCCGATCCGGATGATCCAGTTCCTGTCCCTGATCGCGGTGTTCTCGCTGGCGTTCCGCTATATCCGCTGGGCGGCCGAAGCGCCGTATCTGGGCAGCGTCATCTCGCCGCTGGTCGGCATTCTGGCGATGCTCGGGCGCAATTCGTTGTATGTGTTCTGCGTCGGCTCGCTCTTGAGCCTCTCAGGCCAAATTTTCCGCTTCTACTACCGCGGCTCCGTCACCATCGACACCGCCGTGGTCATCCTTGGCATCATCATCATGGCATTCACCGCATGGCTTGCCGAATTACGAGAGCGTTGGCGAACCGCATCCGCGCCGTCGCCGCGACAAACATAGCCGCGCTCGTTTTCGGCGCGTTGCTTGTATATGGGCCTGCGCAAGCGCAGACGCCCGCGGCGCAGCCGTCGCCGCTGTCGAAAGCCTGCCAAGACGGTTCGGCCGCGCTCGGCGCGGAATCGCCGCTGCCGAACGTTGCGGCCGCGCTTGCGCAACGCACGACCTTGCGCATCCTCGCCATGGGCGCCGCGCCCGGACGCGTCGGCACACGCGGCGGCGGCTACACCGCGCTCATCGAAGGCATGCTCGAAAGCGCGCTGAAAGGCATCGACGTCGTCATGATCAATCGCGGCGTTTCCGGCGAGCTCGCCGCGGCCGCCGCGCTGCGCATGAAGAACGAGGTCGCGCTCGACGAACCCGATCTGGTGCTCTGGCAGGTCGGCACCAACGACGCGCTGGCTTACGTCGACACGCAAGACTTCGCGACCGTCGTCAAGGATCAGATCGAGTGGCTCAAACGCCACAAGGTCGACGTGGTCCTGGTGGGCCTGCAATTCGCGCCGCAAATGCTGCGCGATGCCCACTACAAAGTCATCCGCGACACCTTGCGCAACGTGGCGGCTGCCGAAAACGTGATCGTCATCCGGTTCTTCGAGGCGATGCAGATCGTCGAACATGCCGAGCGCGACGGCCCGCTGCCGGTTCCTGACGAATTCGAACGCAGCGAGGCGGGTTATAATTGCCTCGCCCAATACGTCGCCCGCGCCATCGCCCTCGGCGTCTTCGGCAAGACCATGCCCAAGCGCCCGCAGCCCTGAACGAGGCGCTCACACGCCGAGATAGCGTTGCAGGACGTCCGGATCGGCCTTGATTTCGCCGGCCGGGCCTTCATGCACGATGTGGCCGTTGTTGATGATGTAGGCGCGTTTTGCGAGCGCCAAAGTCGCCGCCAGATTCTGTTCCACCAGGATGATGGTCTGGCCCGCTTCCACCAGCTTGCGGCAGGCGTTCATCAGATCGCGCACGATCACGGGCGCCAGCCCCTCGAACGGCTCGTCGAGCAGGATGAGCTTGGGATCGCGCACCAGCGCGCGCGCAATCGCCAGCATCTGCTGCTCGCCGCCCGACAGATCGGTGCCGCGGCTGCCACGCCGTTCTTTCAGGCGCGGAAACATCTCGTAGATGCGATCGAGCGGCCATTTGCTCTTGGCGGTCAGCCCGGCGAGGAGGATGTTCTCCTCCACGTTGAGGCTGCCGAAGATGCGGCGATCTTCCGGCACCAACTGGATGCCGGCCTGCGCGATCGTGTGGCTCTTCTTGCCGGCGAGGTCGAGCCCGTCGAGCACGACACGGCCGCTGCGCGGCTGCAGGACACCCATCAAACTCTTGAGCGTGGTCGACTTGCCGGCGCCATTGCGTCCGAGCAGCGCCACCACTTCGTGCTGCTCCACGCGCAACGCGACGTCGAACAGGATGTGCGAGTCGCCGTAATAGCTGTTCAGCCCTGTGACCTCGAGCAAGCTCATGCGTCGTTCACCCCGCCGAGATAGGCTTCCTGAACCGCCGCGTTGGCCTTGATTTCTTCCGGCGTTCCCTCGACCAGCACCGAGCCTTCGCGCAGCACGGTGATCGTCTCCGCCAGCTCGAAAATGGCGTCCATGTCGTGGTCGATCACCACCATGGTGCGGCCGCGGCCGATCGCCTTGAGCAACTTGACGGTCTCGACCCGCTCGCGCGGGCTCATGCCGGCGAGCGGCTCGTCGAGCAAAAGCAGCGACGGCGACGTCGCCAGCGCCAAGCCGATCTCGAGCCGGCGCTTCTCGCCGTAAGCGAGTTCCGACACCGGCAGATCGGCGCGCCTGGTCAGGTGAACGAGCGCCAGCGTCTCGTCCACACGTCGCGCGAGCCCCTCGACTTTCTTAATGTCGCGCAGCAGATCGAGCCTGAACTGGCCGCGCTTCTGCGCCAGCGCCGCAATTGTGATGTTTTCGCGCACGGTCAGCCGGTTGAACAATTGATTGACCTGGTAGCTCTTGGTCAGGCCGAGCTGACACACCTGCGTCACGTTGAAGCCCGTGATGTCCTGACCCTCGAACACGATCTGCCCCGAGGTCGGATGGATCTCGCAGGTCAGCATTTTGAAGAAGGTCGATTTGCCGGCGCCGTTCGGACCGATGACGCCGCGCAATTCGCCGCGCTGAACCGTGAAATCGACGTTGTCGTTGGCAATCACGCCGCCATAGCGTTTTGAAAGGCCGGTCGCCTGCAGCACCACGTCCGACTTCGCGACTTCGGAGCCGAGCGCCGCAGGCGCCGCGGACGACCCGATATTGCCGTCGTCGTCATCTTCATACGCCGCCATGTCCGGCTCCGGCCGCTCTTTCTTCTTGCGGCCGCCGCGGCGAATAAAATCGGCGAGATCGATCAGGCCGCCAATGATGCCGCGGCGCAGGAATGTGACCAGCAGCACGAACACAAGGCCCAGGACCAGCTTCCAGGTCGCGCCGAGATGCAGCGTGGTCTGGAAGAAGTCGCTCAAATAGAGCCAGACGGTGGCGCCGACCAGAGGCCCGAACAATGTGCCGGCGCCGCCGATCGCCGTCTGCATCACAAGCTGGCCCGACGTTTCGAAGGTAAAGGCGTCCGGCGGCATGAAGCCCTGCATCAGGCCGAGCAACCCGCCGGCAAAGCCGGCATAAGCTGCCGCGACCACGAAGGCGGTCAGCTTGTAACTGTGAATGTTGTGACCGACGGCGGCGGCACGCAGCGGATTGTCGCGGATCGCGCTCAGGATGAGTCCGACTGGCGAGCGTACGATGCGCAGCGCAATGACCGTCCCGACGAAGTACCAAAACGCCAGGAACGCATACATCGTGTAGTCGGTGTTGAACTTGACTGTCGTGAAGCCGAGGTAAAGCGACGGCGTCGGCACGCCGGGGAGACCGTTTTCGCCGCCAGTGAAGGCCGAGAGCGGATTGAATTCGATGAAATAGAACACTTCCGCGATCGCCACCGTGATCATCGCGAAATAGATGCCGGTGCGTCGCAGCGCGATCAGCCCAATCAGATAGCCGATCGCGGCCGCGGCAATCATGCCGACAAACAGCGACACAGTGACGTAGGGAAAGCCGGCCTCGGTGAGCAAATAGGCGGCGACCATGCCGCCGGTGCCGAAAAAGGCCGACTGGCCGAACGACAGCAGACCGGTGAAGCCGAACAGAATATCGAAGCCGAGCCCGAACAATGCCCAGACCAGAATGCGGTTGATGGTGTTGGGCGCGAAGTCGAGATAGGGCAACACGAAAGGCGCGGCGATCAGACCGACGGCGGTGATGAGCTCGACGAGATAGGGCCTTTGCTTGAGCATCAGGTGATTGCCCCTACTCGCGCCCGACCGTGCCGAGCAGGCCGTAGGGACGAAGCACCAGCACCAGCACCATTGCGGCAAACAACATGACGTAGGAATAGCCGGGGTTGAACATCGAGGTGATGCTGATGATCTCACCGGCGATCAGGCCGCCCAGCACGGCGCCGGGAAACGAGCCGACGCCGCCGATGACGACGACAACGAAGGTCTGCACCAGGATTTCCTCGCCGACGTCGGGCGCGATGGAAACCACCGGTGCATTCACGATGCCGGCAAAGCCGGCGGCCATGGCGCCGATCCCGAACACCAGCATGAAGACCTTGTAGACGTCGATGCCGAGCGCATCGACCATGACCAAATCCTCGATGCCGGCGCGCACGATCATGCCGATACGGGTGCGGTAGAGGATAATGTAGAGAACGACCAGCGCGACCGCGACGATGCCGAGCAGCGCAATGCGATAGGTCGGATAGATCATGAAGCCGAGATTGGTGATCCCGACGAACGCCGCCGGCGGCGGCACCATCTTCGACAGGCTGCCGAAGATGAAACGGATGGCCTCCACGAAGACGATACCGAGGCCGAAGGTCACGAGCAACTGGTCTTCGTGCGGCCGGTCGTAGAAGCTGCGAATGATGACGCGCTCGATCACCACGCCGACGATCGCGACGAACAATGAACCGGCGATCACGGCGACGACGAAGGAGTGCGTGTAGGTATAGGCCATCCAGCCGGCGTAGCCGCCCAGCATGAACATCGCGCCGTGCGCGAGGTTCAGGACCCCGAGCGTGCCGTAAATGATCGTCAGCCCCGACGAGATCAACGCAAGCAGCGCGCCGAGCACCAGCCCGTTGAAGCACTGCGATATGAAATTAGCCCAGTTGATCACGTTTCCGCCCGCTCTTTTCTTCTTCCTTCGGCCCGCGCCTCACGCACGCTTTATCTTCGGCATTATGCCGGTCACATGCGCCTTGCATCAACCTTCAAGCCTGCCGCAGCGGAGAAGAAAATAGGCCGCGACGGCCGGCGCTCGGGTTTGAAGGCTTGTGCTTCGCGCCCATTGTCCAGCCATCGCGGAAAGGAATGCGCCCTCCCCGTCTTGCTCGAAACGGAGAGGGCCTCATGTTGCGTCAGGTGTAGGCGCCGAGCTTGCAGCCGAACGCATCGGGCTTCTGCATCAGCGGAGCGCCCGGCACGACTTCGACCACCTCCCAGTAGTCTTCCTTGTTCTTCATGTCCTTCGGCGCCTTGCCGCGGACGATGACGACGGGACGGACGAGCTGATGGTCCTCGGGACGGAAATGCACCGGCCCAACGGTGGATTCGAACGTCTCGCCCTTCTCATAGGTCTTGATGACATCCGGCGGATAGAAGGTGCCGGCCTCGGAGACCATGCGCGCCCAGACGGCGAATTGCATGTAGGCGTTATTGGCTCCCCACGCGGGCCGATAATTGTACTTCTTGTAGAAAGCCTCGACGAACATCTTGGCCAGCGGATATTTGTCCTCCAGCGTCCACCAGAAATCGGTAGCCGCCAGCACGCCTGCGGTGAGCTCCGGACCCACTTCCTTGGCGAGCAAGGGAATCTGGTAGGGGATCACCATCGTCATCTTCGGCGTCAGGCCGAACTGCTTGGCCTGCTGGATCGACAACACCGCGTCACGGCCCCAGTTCACGTTGATGATGAACTCGGCGCCGGAGTTGGCGATGTTGGTCAGGAACTGGCTGTAATCCTGCGTGCCCAGCTTGGAGACCTGATTGGTCACCATCTTCCAGCCGCCATGCGCGCTCAGATAGTCGTTCACCGACTTGGTGACCGTGTGGCCATAGGTGTAGTCCGGCGTCATGAACGCGGCCTTGCAATTCTTGCCGAACTGCTTGATCAGCACCGGGCCGATCGCCGCCGCCGCCGTCTGACCGTAGAAGCACTGGCGGAACGAGTAGCGCGTGCAATCCTTGCCGGTGGTGTCGTTGGAGCCCGAGATCGCCACCAGGTAGAGGATCTTTTCGCGCTCGGCGAACTTGTTGAGGGCCACCGCAACCGCCGACGAGGTCGAACCGGTCATGGCGACGATCTTGTTGTCGTTGATGAAGGTCTGCTGCTCCTGCACCGCGTTGTTCGGCTTGGCGCCGGAATCGGCGACCACCAGCTTTACTTTCTTGCCGAGCACGCCCTTCGACACCTTGGGCGCGATCTTCTTGATGAGCGGATTGCCTTCGTTGATGTGCTCGACGGCAAGCTGCATGCCCTTGAGCTCATCTTCACCCTGCACGGCATAGGCGCCGGTGCGCGGAACGGTGGCGCCAATGGTGACGGTGTCGCCTTGCGAACCGGCCGGCCAGGTGCCCATCGCGGGCTGGTCGGCGGCGAAGACCGGCGTGAACATCGGCGGCAGCATGGCGGTTCCGGCAAGGCCGGCGCTCGCCGTGAGCAGTGTGCGGCGCGAAACGCCGGCATTAAGCGGTGTCTTGAAGTTTGACATGGACAGACGTTCTCCCTTGGGTTTTTCGAGTCGCCCCTCGAATCACTCCCGAAATGTTGTTGCTTGGTTAAGTCAGCGCATGGCGACAGTGCGCGCTCTCCTCCCATTTTCTCGTTCTTAAGTCCGGCCCGCGTCGATCACGAGCCAAGACCGTCATTCTTGGAAAGGGTATTGCCGCCGCGCGGCTGCTATTCGTCAATGCCACTTTCGTGGATGCAACTTTGGTGTCTGCGACTTTGGTGGATGAAACTTTCGTTGCATGCACCCGCGCTAAGCGGCGGCTGAGCGCACGGCGCACCGACGAAAGGGCAAACAGCCAATGGTAATATTGAGTTCGCGCAGTCCGATGCCGCGCATGGCACTATGCAGCGCACAATACGGCGCGACATTTGCTGCGGAGCGGTATCGTCAGGTCAGGCAGCCGGCGTCGAGGGATTCGAATCGCGCTGCATCATGATCCACACGCCACCCCTGCGCGACGACTGCACGCGGATGCGGATATCGCGTTTGGGATCGGCCAGGTCCCCGACCCACCCGAACTCAAAATCGACTGGTCCCGCCTCCATCGCGCGCGTGATGCGGCCGCCGAAATCGTCCGAGCCCAGACACGGCGAGAGCGCGAACAGGTTCTGCCCCAAAGGCAGTTTGCCGTAGCCCGACTGGCGCGCTTCGGTTTCGCTGTAGAACTTCACCGTGCCGTCGCGGTCGATCAAAATGACACCGAACGGCAGGCGGTCGAGGTCCGCTTGACTGAGTTCTTCAAGACGCGCGGCGAGATCCGCCGCGTCGAAATCGGCTGCCGTCATGACCCATCGATCCCCGGACGCCAGCCCCCGCCGACGCACCCGTTTATTTGTTATTTATGCAGAGAAGCTGACAGCAAGCCCCCGAGTTGGCAAGACAAAATTGGAAAAATGGTTTGAGGGCAAACGATTTTTGGTCTTGAGAACCCCAACGCGCGAGACGCTCCGTGCAAACCGGGATCCTGCGTGCACGCGTTGAACGCCGCGCGGCAATTGCTGCGTGCACGCTAACCCAAATTCAATTCCTTGAAGAAGTCGTTGCCCTTATCGTCGATGACGATGAAGGCGGGGAAGTTCTCGACCTCGATCTTCCAGATCGCTTCCATGCCGAGCTCGGGGTATTCATGTACCGCGACCTTCTTGATGCAATGCTCGGCGAGCTTGGCGGCCGAGCCGCCGATGGAGGCGAGATAAAAGCCGCCATATGTCTTGCAGGCGTCGCGCACCTGCGACGATCGATTGCCCTTGGCGAGCGAGATCATCGAACCGCCTTCCGCCTGGAACTGCGCGATGTAGCTGTCCATCCGCCCCGCCGTCGTCGGGCCGAACGAACCGGAGGCATAACCGTCCGGCGTCTTCGCCGGCCCCGCGTAATAGATCGGATGGTTCTTGATGTAGTCGGGCAGCCCCTCGCCTTTCTCCAGCCGCTCGCGCAATTTCGCATGCGCGAGGTCGCGCGCCACGATCACGGTGCCGGTGAGCGAGAGCCGCGTCTTCACCGGATACTTGGACAGCTGCGCCAGGATCTCTTTCATCGGCCGGTTGAGATCGATCTTCACGACGTCGCCGCCGAGTTTTTCCTGATCGACCTCGGGCAGATATTGCGCCGGGTGATGCTCGAGCTCCTCCAGGAACACGCCGTCCTTGGTGATCTTGGCGAGCGCCTGGCGGTCGGCGGCGCAGGACACGCCAAGGCCAATTGGGAGAGAAGCGCCGTGCCGCGGCAGCCGGATCACGCGCACGTCGTGGCAGAAATATTTGCCGCCGAATTGCGCGCCGACGCCGGTCGCCTGCGTCATCTTCAGCACTTCCTGCTCCATCTCGAGATCGCGGAAGGCGTGGCCGGCTTCCGAGCCCTTGGTCGGCAGTTCGTCATAATAATGTGTGGAGGCGAGCTTCACCGTCTTCATGGTGAGTTCGGCGCTGGTGCCGCCGATGACGATGGCCAAATGATAAGGCGGGCACGCCGCGGTGCCCAAGGTCAGCACCTTCTCTTTCAGGAACGCCAGCAGCCGGTCGTGCGTCAGGATCGAGGGCGTCGCCTGAAAGAGAAACGACTTGTTGGCCGAGCCGCCGCCCTTGGCGATGAACAGGAACTTGTAGGCATCTTCGTTTTCCTGGCCCTCGGCATAGAGCTCGACCTGCGCCGGCATGTTGGAGCGCGTGTTCTTCTCCTCGAACATGGAAATCGGCGCGAGCTGCGAATAGCGCAAATTGCGCTTGAGGTAGGAGTTGCGCGCGCCCTCGGCGAGCGCGGCCTCGTCGTCGCCGTCGGTGAAGACCAACCGGCCCTTCTTGCCCATGATGATGGCGGTGCCGGTGTCCTGGCACATCGGCAGCACGCCGCCGGCGGCGATGTTGGCGTTTTTCAGGAAATCATAGGCGACGAACTTGTCGTTCGCGCTCGCCTCCGGGTCGTCGAGGATCTTGCGCAGTTGTTGCAGGTGCGCGGGGCGCAAGAGGTGATTGATGTCGCCGTAAGCCGCTTCCGCCAGCGCCCGCAGCGTCTCGCGTTCGACCACCAGCACGTCGCGGCCCATGACCTTTTCGACGCGCACCCCGCCGATATCGAGCTTGCGATAGCGCGTCTTGTCGGGCCCGAGCGGGAACAGCGGCGAGTGGTGGTAGGGCGGCGGAGGCGTGGGGGGTGTCGGCGCGGGGGTGATGGGGGCGTTCATGGGGCTATCCTTGTCGGCGCAATTTTTTGACGCGCCACAACCAATTCCCTTATCAATTGCCAAATAATTCCTTGTATGACAACGATTATCGGCTTTCCCCCGCTAGATCGAAGAGGGCGTCGAGAAATTCATCGACAACATGCAATTGAGCTTCGGTGCTGGAATCGTTCAGCGCCCGCCGGAGTACGAGTTGGTTGTCGTGAATTGGGCCTGCTATTTGGCTGTTATGCAGCGCTAAATGAACACCGTTTAATCCGACGGCTCCGCATACCACTTGGTAAGGCGGATCGATGCTGAACACGTTATCCATCGCCTCGCAAAAATTTGAAAGCACTCGCTTAAAGATATTTTCGACGTTGACCGTCGGTATTATCGTCTTTCCTTGGTACTGAACAAACAATTCCGTCGTCACGCTCCACAGCTCACCGTTTCGAAATGCTTGCGCAAATGTTCTTGGTGTAGTCGAAGTACCATGCGGTTCATAAGTGATCGCACCAAAACGGTTTCTATCGGGCAATGTGACATAGCGCGCTCGTGACAGCGCATCTAGTCCGCGATTATTCACCAAATCGAAAAGATCAGTATTTTTCAGCGGCTGTTCTAGGCTGACCGTTGGTATCAGACGCAGATAAAATGCTCTCGGCTCATTAAATCTATATTCGATCTCATCCGTCGTACCCCTGCCAATGGTAGCAATTATTTCTCCAGCCTCAAAATAGACGGCGGGATTGGAAGCAACTCGGACTTCTTCAAATTTTTCCGTAGGCTTTATTGCCGGAGCATCGAGATAGAGCCGAAGAGCCGTAACAAAGTGTCCCTTAAGCTTGGCCTTCTCGTTAGCGATTTGCTCCTTAGTCGCATTCGGCGCTAGCGAATACTGAATGGGTCCAGCCTTGTGCTTTAGGTCAAAAGGCAAGTCGTCGCGTGCCCCATAATGAAGATTATGGATCATTAGGATAGAGCGATCACCGAGCGCTTTGTGAGCGTGTCCGTATTCAATTGCGACATTTGAGTTTATGAGTTTTTTTGTGGCATCGACCGTTTGCCCCACGGCTGTGACATCTGCAATAAAAACGGCCGCCTTTTCGATTTTTTCAAAAATCACGTTGGCCAAGTCCGGGCTTCCGGGTACGCCTTTTCGATCATGATCCAGGTGCAAATCTTCGCGACGTTCCTGAGTAGTTGGCTCTTCGACGTCGGACGACTGCTTCAACTCAGCAATGGCTTCCTCAATAGCCTCTCGGACAAAATGCCTGCCGGTTTTCCCGAGCGTGTCTGATTGCCAAGACCAAAAGACCTTCATAAATCACTCATGCAAAAGACCTAAAGTTACAGCGAGCTTATTGTGACAGCAAGCGTAGCCCGGATGGAGCGCAGCGCAATCCGGGATTCTTAGCGCACTCCCGCACTCCGCTGCGCTCCATGCTGGCTACAAATCACTCACACCGCCACCACCTCCATCTCCCCCACCCGCTTCCTCGTCGGCTTCACCGTAACCGCCAAGTCCTGCCCGAGGCGGTTGAGGAACTCCATCAGCCGCCCGACTTCAGAATTGCCCGCACGAGTGCGCAGCAGCGCCGACAGCACGCGTAGCGCGGATCGTTCGTTCGCCGCATACCACCGACGGGTTTCGCTGGCGCTCGGCCCGCCCCGCGGGCTAGCCTAAATGTTCTGCGCGATCCGCGCGAACTGGAGGCCACTCCATGATCCTCTCCCCCCTCGTCACATTCCTGCTTGTTCTCATCATCGGCATTCTCGCCGGCATCCTGTTCGACCGCGCGGCCGGCCCGGGCTGGCTGGCACGCCAGTTCGGCGGTTCGCTGCGCATCCCGGTCACGAGCGCACTGGTCGGCATCGCCGGGGCCTTCATCGGGTTTCACATCGTTGCGGTTTTCATGCTATCGGCTGTCGGCACCGTCGGCGCGCTGGTCGGCGCCATCATCGGCGCCCTGGTCGTGCTGTGGGCATGGCGCACCGTGGGCTGAGGCGCGCAGCCCGCAGAGCGGAATAGCGAAGCGTCTTCCGCCATGCTCGACAAGACGGCGCGCACCGCTTGCGCGAACGCGCACCTCACGAAGCCATCACCTCCATCTCCGACCAAGAAGTTGCCGGCGCGTTACGCCACGCGCGGCCCGCGCCCCGCACCCTCGCCGCCCTTTATCCGCGCCGCAACGCGCCGGATCGCGTCTTCGAGTTCGCTGGCCTTCCAGCAGTTGCCGACGCTGGTCCGTTGTCCGTCCGTGGTCATCACATAGACGATGTCGACGACGGCGCTCCGTCTCGGGCCCGGCACAACCGCGCGTCTGACCTCGACATCCTTATACCGGCTCCACGGAATCCGGACGGGACTGCCGAAGCAGCGGCTGAACGAAATGCCGGTCTCGTCGAGCGCCAGCCGCGGGCAGCCGCGCACGAGCGCGACCAGCGCAAGGCCGGCGAGCAGCATGGCGAGCGCGGCGAACAGCCAGCCGGCCGTGCGTCCGTCGATCGCGAAGAGGTGATAGAACGACACGGACCTGGCGTATTGCTCGGACAATTTTGCGTAAGCGGCGACCGCGCTCACCGCAGAACAGACAAAGCAGATCAGGCCGGTGCGCAGCCCGGCCTTGAAGACGGCCGGCAGCTTGTCGTCGGTCATGGCAACGTTCCCCGCCAAATGCCGAGGGCGGAATAATGAAGCGTATTGCGCCATTCCCGGCAAACAAGCGTAGCCCATTTGAAGCGAAGCGAAATCCGGAATTGGCGTACACGCTTCCCCGTTTCGCCTTCTTAGTCTTGTGCCTTCGCGCGCCGCCAGCGCCGGCAGACGCTGGTTCATGCCGCAAGCGTGACGGCAACCTCGCGAATGCGAGATGGCGCGCCGCCCGGCACCGGCTCCCCGCGCGCAACGCTGTCCTCGATCACCGGCCGAATGGCGTCTTCCGCCATGGCCGGCGTTTCGCGCTCGTCCTTGCCGTAGCAAAAATCACCGCAAAAATTATTTGCCGTAACTAGGAATATATTCCATATTCCCGCCGCATTCCTCCTTTACACGCGCAGCTATCCTGTCCCGATACCGAGGGGTGTCTGCAGCATCTCGGACATGGGGCGGGGAGCGGTGGCCGGGGATTTTCCCCTCTGCGTCGGAGATGCGGCGCGAGGTCCCGGCGGCCCAAGCTGCTTCGTCCCGGCGCGCCAGCCGCGCGTCACGGGCCCCGTGATGGCGGGCATCGGCGGCCGGTCACAGGCTTTGCCGGCCCGACCTGGGCCCTTTAGCGGTGGATAGGCGCTTCTAGAGCAAGAGAACGCCTGAAAGGTCAGTCCACCGGGGGCGACGCAGAGCAAGCCTTCAAACACCGCGCGCGGGACGCCTTGGGTTTGGCGGACTTGCGGCTGTTACGGACTTCGACACGCCTCGATGTCGCGAGGCGTCGAGGCCCGTGGGTCCGAGCATTTTGTTGCGCACACTGCGCAAGCTTGAGTGCGCCCAGGACCCCTGGCGTCCCGCGCGCCCTCGGTTCTTTCGGGGACGGCGGCTCGTCCGCCAAAGCCCAAAGGGCGAAGGCGGACAAGGAAGACGGGCCTGCCCGGGGCCTCGATAAAAAACACGGGCGATGACGCACGCCTTGAGCGCAGCGCTTCAAGTGCAGCGATTGCAGCGCAACAGCGGCGCGTAACCGCTCACTATAACCACTCACTTAACCACTCTTGCCGGTTTGAATTGCCATCTCGCCGCCGGTGATGGACACCAGGAGCGCCCGAAACTTGCGATGGAGGCCGCACGTGACCGTTGCTTCTTGCCACAAACACGTTTTCGCCGCCGCAGTGTTCGCGGCGATCCTCGGCGGCGTCCCGGCCGCGTCACAGGCAGCCGATCTGTGGACGTATCGCGCGCCGCACGTCCGGCATTACACCAGAACCACGCCCTATTATTTGGACTGGCGCCAGCGCTGCGCCTATGCCGGCTATTACTGCCTCTATGCCGAATACGGATACGTCTTTGCCTATCCGTTCGATGACCGCCCGGTCGCTTACACGCATTATCGGCGCCGGCATCGCTAGCGGCTTTCGCGCACGCGGCGCATAAAAATCGCCGCCAGTACGTCCGCCCACATCTTTTCGCGGTCACGAAAGCCCGCTACACTTGCGCGCACGCAACGGCAGAAGGGGCACTGCCAATGAGCGCTACCGGCGACACCAGCATTCCAAGCGTCGAAAAGATCTGGCCCGGCGGCGAAGCCGGCGAGCCACTTCAATTCATGGGCGGCACCTGGGCCTTGCTCGGCCGCATGCTTCTGGTGACGATCGGCCAGTTGCTCATTATTCCCAGCCCGTGGACGACCACGAGCTTTTACCGCTGGTTCGTCGAACAAGTCCGCCTGCCCTTCAACCGGCAGGCCGCCTTCACCGGGAAGCCGACCGATATCTGGTGGGTCTTCATGCTGAACGCGCTGTTTAGTTATTCCGGCGTGGTGCACAACGCCCTGCCGTTGCTCGGTCTGTTGCTGACGTCGGTGTTCTATCTGCTCATCATGCGCTGGTTCTTCCGCAACCTCGTCTGGCAGGGCGGCGGCGGCCTTAACTTCACCGGCAACTACTGGGGCCTGCTCGGCTGGTCGGTGTTCGCGTTGGTCGCGATCGTCAGCGTCATCGGCTGGGCCTGGGTGTTGACGGCGATGATGCGCTGGGTATGCCGGCACGTCGAAGGTTCCGGCCTGAAGCTGAGCTGTATCGCTTCGGGCTGGGGCCTGTTGTGGCGCACCGTGCTGTTCGCCATCGGCTGCGGCTTCATTATTCCCATTCCGTGGGTGCTGCGCTGGTACACCGGCTGGACGGTGTCGCAGTTCTGTCTGAGCCCGCGCGCGCCCTAGCTAGATCGCCCTCACCTTTCCCGCTTCGCCGATCGCGCATTCCAACGCGGCGCGGTCCCAGCGCGCGAGGCTCGCCGCCGCCTCATAGCTGCTGACAAGGAACGCCATCAACGCGGCGTCGGGATCGGGCGCGGTGCGCACCGCGTCATACGGCAACAAAAATTCGCCAAGGTCTTGTGAGAAGAACGCGGCCTCGGGTTTGACCGGCGCGGCAGCGAAGCCGGGAGGCGCCGGGTACGCATAAGAATAAAACGCCGCATAGTCGACCGGCCCCCCGCCTCCCGGCCAGAAACCCGCGCTCGAGACCTCGTGCGAATAGGCTTCCTGCGCCACGCTGTCGGGCAAATGCGGCACGCCGCCGGGATGTTTCGGCGCGTTGCGGCCGGAAAAACGCGTCACTGCCAGATCGAACGAGCCCCAAAAGAAATGCACCGGGCTCGCCTTGCCGAGAAAACCGGTGCGGAAGCGCGCGAACACGTCATGTGTGGCCAGCAGCACACGCCAGAAGCGGTTGGCATAGCCGGCATCGTAAGCGCGATGCACGGTGTCGGCTTCGAACGGGATGCAGTCGGGGATCTCGCACGGCATGGTGTTGAGGGTGACGGCGATGCCGAGCTCGCGCAGCGCGATCATCAGACTGTCGTAGAACGCGGCAACCGGCATCGGCAGCAGCATGATCTGGCGGTACGCGCCGTCGCTTTTTCTGATCCACAGCACATGGTCGATGAAGTCGAAGTCGATCTGGAAGGCGCCGCCCTGCCAGGGAACGGACGACGTGGTCAGGCCCCGCGCGCTGACGTAAAGCGTCACGTGCCAGGAATGGTTGAGCCACGGCGTCAGCGCGAGCCGCACTTTGCCGACGACTTGGGTCCACAGGTGCAGTGTCTCGCGCGTGTCCTTCCAGGCCGCGTAAGGCAGTTCCGGCCAGCGCTCCGTCATTGGCTGCAAGCCGTCGGTCATCGTTCAATCGCCGGGCTTGGCGTTCTGCCATTTCCAGGTGACGTGCGTTTCGCGGAAGGTCTCCGCCTTGGCGAAGGTCGTCTCGTTCATGTCGCTGCCGAGGCTGCGGCCCTTGGCGTCATAAAAGGTCAAATCGGCCTCGATGGTGAGCTCGCGCTTGCCGATGACGCAGGTGTAAGGCGCCGCCCGCCCGCCACCGAGATTGGTCCACTGCCGGCCGAAGCGCGCGCCGTCGCAAATCACGCGGTCCGCCGCCAGCCCGTTTGTCTTCAGCTCGGCATTGATCTCGGCCACCAATTTGGCGTGCGTCTTTACCGCCTTGAGCACGTCTTCGAGGCTGATCGAACCAGGCGCCCAAGCCGGCCTGCTCGACATGAAGGCCGCGCTCAATACCAGGGCAAAAAAGAGCGGGAACCGCGCGCCTCGCCGCATGCCGCCTCTCCTTGTGATGTCCGGTTTAAGATGTCCGCTGTCGCCGGTCCGGCCGGGTTGCGAGTATGGGAACGCGTCGCGATAGCGTCAATGCGGGGGCCGGCAACGCCACGATACCCACAAGCCTCCATTGACGCTGCGCGCAACTTCTGGCATTGCCGCGCCTCCAGTCGTCAATTACATACGCAATGTCCCGCAGACCTTTCCGCATTGGCCGCTCGCTCACGGGCTTTGGCCTGTTCGCCACCCGGCCGATCAAGAAGCGCACCCGCATCGCCGAATACAAAGGCGCGATCCTCGATCATGAGGCGGCGCTGAAGGCCGAAGCGCGCGGCAACAAGTATCTCTACGAGGTCTCCACGGAACGCACCATCGACGGCACCGCGCACCGCAATATCGCGCGCTACTTCAACCACTCCTGCAATCCGAACGCGGAATCGATCATTTGGCGCGGCCGCGTCTTCGTCAAGACGCTGCGCAACATCAAGCCGGGCGAAGAGATCACCTACGACTACGGCACCGACTATCTGAAAAACGTCATCGGCCGCTCGAACTGCAAGTGTTCTCGCTGCCGCAAGCGCAGGGTCAGGCTCGCGCGCGAGCGCCGGGAACTCGCCAAGCGCCGCGCCGCGCGCCTTGCCAGCGCGCGCAAGAAGGCCGGCAGCAAAGCCAAGAAGAAGCGGGCCGCCCGGCGCTGAGCGCGTCAGCCGACGCCCCACAAGGTGCGGCGCACTGTCGCTCTCAGCCCTTGAGACCTGTCGCGGCGGCCATGCACGGATGCAGCGCAGGTCCTTCGGCTCCGCCCCTGCCCGAACTCGCCTTTGCGTGCTAGTTCAGCAGCACCTGCCGGAGCCGTTTTTTGTCCTCAGCCCCCGCTCAATCCGCCCGCACCGACCGCGTTCCCCTCGGCATCGTTCTGATGATCGGCGCAACGCTGGTTTTCGCCGGGTCGCAGGCGCTGACCAAATGGCAGGTCGCGAGCTACCCGTTCTCTGAAGTTCTGCTCTTCCGCAATTTCGGCTCGCTGCTCATCTGTTCCCTGCTGATCCTGCCACGCACCGGCCTCGCCGTGTTCCGGACCGAGCGCATCGGCGCCCATGTCGGGCGCAACGTCGCGCAGGGTACCGCGCAAAGTTTCATCGCCATTGCGCTTAGCCTCATGCCGCTCGCCGGCGTGATCGCGATCAATTTCTCGGCGCCGCTGTTTGCCGCCGTGTTCGCCGCCATCTGGCTGCACGAACGGATCGGGCACGCGCGCGGCTTGGCGCTCGTCGTCGGCTTCCTCGGCGTACTGCTGGTTGCCGCGCCCGGCGCCGACAGTTTCGGAATCGGGGTCGTCTTCGCTGTCGCCAACGCGGTCACGTATGGCAGCGTCACCACCGTGGTGCGCGGTATGACCGCCACCGAGTCGGTGCAAACGCTGACCATGTACCAGATGGTCTTCCTCACGCTTTACTTCGTGCTGGCGCTGCCGATCTTCGGCTTCGACTGGCCAATGAACACGACGGAATGGGCCTTGCTGCTGCTCAACGGCGTGTTCAACGGCGTCGGGCAATATTGGTGGACGCAGGCGCTCGCGCTCGCACCGCCCTCCGCCGTCGGCCCCTTCTATTACTTCTCGCTTGTCTGGGCGATGATCTTGGGGTTCTTGATCTGGGGCGACCTGCCGACCGTCACACTGCTTATCGGCTCGGCGATCGTGGTCGGCTCCGGCATGTTCCTGCTCTGGCACGAAACCGGCCGCAGCAAGCGCGAACCGCCCGCTGCCGAATAAGCAATCCGAGCAAGAAAACAGAGGGAGGAAAACAAATGAGCCTGTCATTTCGCCGCGTCGTCACCGGTCACGACGAACAAGGCCGCGCCAAGGTTATCATCGACGAAGCCATCGGCAACATCATGTCGCCACGGCCGGGCGCGGAATACGGCGTGGTCTGGACGACGGAAGGCTTTCCCATCGACAACGACGGCAATGACGATCCTTCGCGCAAGACGATCAGCACCGCGGTCGCCAACGGTACGGTGTTCCGTGTGGTCAGCTTCGGGCCCGGCGTTGCCCCGCGCAACCACCGCACCAACTCGATCGACTACGCAGTGGTGATGGCGGGCGAGATCGACATGGAACTCGACGGCACCAGCGTGCATCTGAAAGCCGGCGATGTGCTCGTGCAGCGTGGCACCATTCACAATTGGGTCAACAACGGCAACGAACCCTGCGTCATCGCTTTCGCGCTGATCGATGCCAAGCCAGTCAGCACCGGCGGCAAGAAACTCACCGCGCAAGGATGACACTCTGCGGTGGGGGCGACGGACATACGATCGACCGGTTCCATCGTTCATCGTCGTGACAGCCTTGCGGTGCCATATTTCCTTGATCAAGATGGAGGTCGCTGCGCTCGTTGCCCCTTTCGAAGCTCGCTGTAAACCACGGCGCACGGTCTGATGGAGAACAACGGCGATGAGCTTGGACGGGGTCACCATACTTGTCGGCACGACAAAAGGTGCCTTCTTGATACCCAGCGGCCGCGACAGGCTCGGCTGGGCCGTCAAGGGCCCGTTTTGCGATGGCTGGCCGATCAACCATGTCGTTGGTGATCCTGCGACGGGAATGCTGTGGGCTGGAGGCGGTGGCGACTTTCACGGCGCCGGTGTGTGGCGCTCTGAAGACTCAGGCGCGACTTGGAAAGTCGCAAAGCTCTCAAAAGGTCAAATCGACGATTGGGCCGCCAACGATCCGCAACTCGCCGCCATGATGAACTGGAGCAATCAACCGTTACCGTTCGCAGATCAGTTCTCGCAGATATGGTCGCTGGGTTACGCCCACGGGACACTCTATGCCGGAACAAAACCGGCAAGACTTCTTTGCAGCCGAGATGGCGGCAAGAGCTGGCAAGAAGTTCAAGGTTTGCGAGATCATCCTTCTGCCGACAGTTGGAACCCTGGCGCAGCCGGACTGGTCTTGCATACGATGTTGTTTGATCCAGCGAACGCTGAAAAGCTCTGGGTCGGGATTTCGGCGGCCGGAGTCTTCGCGACAGAGGATGGCGGCAAGAGCTGGGAACGTCGAAATCGATTATCGAATACGGAGCCCAGCACGCAACACACCCATCCCGCGGCGCCTCGTAACGGCGAAATCGGACATTGCGTCCACAACATGATGCGCGCGCCGGGGACAGCCGACTTGCTCTATCAGCAAAATCATCACGGCGTCTGGCGTTCAGCGGATGGCGGTCGGAGTTGGGCCGACATTACGCACGGTCTTCCGTCAACTTTTGGCTTTCCGATCTGCGTTCATCCACGGGAACCAGGAACCATCTGGACTGTGCCTTTGAACGGTGACATCGCGGGCCGCTTTCCGCCCGGTGCCGCTGCCGCCGTATGGCGTTCACGAGACGGCGGCGAGACGTGGCAGGCTATTCGCGATGGATTGCCACAGGAAGCTTGCTACTTCACCGTTCTTCGGCAGGCCATGGCGCGCGACGAACGCGACCCGGTGGGGCTATATTTCGGAACCAATAGCGGCTCGATCTTTGCCAGTCTCGACGAGGGAGAGAGTTGGCACGAAATTGCGCGGCATCTTCCGACAATCCTGAGCGTCGAAGCGCTCGATCGTGGATAGCCAGCGATACAAATCGCTGCTTGTCGATCAAGAACCAACGGTCGCACACCAATCCAGCGTCACGACTGGGAACCCTACGCGTCCAATTCCGGATAGTGGCGGAAAACGCCGTCCTCGTTGAATGCAAGCCGCCGTTCCGAGGCGAGATACTTTTTGGTGCCGGGACGCTCGGCGACCTTGTCGCGCACCGCAATCACGCGCGGTACGTCGCTTTCGATTCCCTTCATCGCCTTTGGAAAAGCATAGCGCAGCCCTTCGACGAGCTGGAACAGCGACAGGTCCACGTAGCTCGCCCTGCGGCCGAGCGCAAAGGCGCCGCCGCTTTTCTTCAACACAGTTTCGAAATAACCGAGATATTTCGGCGCACGATTGACAAGGAAGTTTTCGGCAAAACGCTTGGCCTCCGGCTTGGCGTCGTCGTAGTAGAACTCGCCGCCGAGCGGATGATGGGTGTCGTGAATTTCCTTCACGAAATCTGTCACGGTGAGCTGCAACTGGTGCAACCAGAGCCGGTCGGCCTCGCTGCGCGGTGCAAGCTTCAGGCGAGGACCGAGGAAATGCAAAATCTCGGCCACCTGCGCGATCACCAGCTTGCCGGCCTTGAGAAACGGCGGCGCAAACGGCGGGCGCTTGTCGCGCGCGCCCGCCATCATTGCCATCATCCTGTCCATCCCGCCGGATTTACGCGCCACGTCCTCATAGGACGCGCCGGCATCTTCGAGCGCCAGCCGCACGAATTCACCGCGGCCCTGGATGCTGGGCCAGTAGTAAAATTGGTAGCGCATGGGACACCTTTATCGCCGTGAGACCCGCGCCCGATAGCAGACAAAATAGCGGCGACCGGAACAAGTCCGGCCGCCGAAAAAAATCTCGCGCCAATCAGTTGACCGCGAAGCAGTAAAATAGCCCGTCACCGCCGGTGCCTTGCAGCGCCTTCTGGGTGCAGCCTTGACCGGGGGCCGAGCCGTCGCGCGGCTCGCGCGACGCGTGCGATGAGTTCCACGACTTCGACGGTGCGTCGTCTTTCAGGCCTAGCCGGTCATTGTGACCAAGCATGACCGCGCCTTGCGTGCTGCTCGTGTAGTTCTTGCAGGTCATATCCTTGTCCGGCGGGAACGCGGTGCCGTCCGGCTGCGAGCCTGTCAGGATGTCGTGGCGGTTGGGCTTGTCGCCGCGGCCGTTGATGACCTCGCCTTTCTCCGACAGGTTGTTCTGTTTGTTGAGCTTGTTGTTGGCGCTGTGCAAATCCGCAACGCTTGTCGCAACGACCACGCCCTTGGCATTCGTCCACGGCCCTTTGCCGATGCGGTCGCGCGCGTTCACCGCGCCCTGCCCTTGCGTCGACAGATAAGCCCGCCAGGTCTTGCCGCCCGCGCCGACCGACGCCGCGAGTTGCTGGCAATGCGCGTCGGCGCCAGCCAGGCCGCCAAGATCGGCGCCTTTGCCGGGGCCGGCGCTGGTCACGAAGAAGGTCATATTTGCCTGCTGCGCGGCTACCGGCAGCGGCGCGCAGAGTGCGAACAAGGAAATAGCTGCCATCGATGGCAGAGCCGCCCGACGTTGCATTGCAATTCTCCCGACTGAGGCGGAAGCCTGATCGCCCCGCCATCGCGAGAGGACAACACCGGGGCATTCCGGCTATTCCAAGTCGACCGGGGGCAGGCGGCGCTTTGCCGCAACCCTTCTAGCCCAGCGGCTTGCCGTATTGCTCGTCGGTCACCGGCTCCAGCCAGGTGACGTGCTCGCCTTTCTGGTGCTCCTGCATGGCGATGTGCTCCATGGCGTGCTCGGGCGTGGCGCCGTGCCAGTGCTTCTCGCCCGGTGGAATCCAGACCGTGTCGCCGGCGTGCACCTCTTTGATCGGGCCGCCCCAGGTCTGCACGCGGCCGACGCCGGAGGTGATGTGCAGCGTCTGTCCGAGCGGATGCGTATGCCAGGCCGTGCGCGCGCCCGGTTCGAAGCGCACCCAAGCCGAGCGCAGCAGCGCGGGGTCCGGCGCCTGAATGATGGGGTCCTGCCAGACCGTGCCGGTGAAGCTCGGTGCGCCCATTTTCTTCGACGGGCGCGCACCGCAAACGATGATGTCCATGGACTCCTCCCTCAATACACACCGCAGCCTACCCGCCGCAGGCGCACGGACAAACTAAAAAGCCCGGCGTCGCAGCCGGGCTTCATCGTGCGCGAAGTTCTTCTTCGTGTTGGGCGTTACATCGGCTGCAAATCGCCGGCGGCCTGCTTGCCGCGCTCGGTGACGATCTCGTAGCTCACCTTCTGGCCCTCGACCAGCGAGCGCATCCCGGCGCGCTCCACAGCGGTGATGTGAACGAAGACGTCCTTGGAGCCGTCGTCCGGCTGGATAAAGCCGTAGCCTTTTTGGGTATTGAAGAACTTCACAGTTCCGATCGCCATTAGATATCCTTTCACGCTTTCGTTGAACGCCTACGCGATCATCGCGTTGGCAGCAACAAGCCAAGTTTTGGGAAATCTCTTGAGCAGCGGACCCAAAGCCGGGAGCGTGTCAGCAAGATGAAGCCGAAAACCAGGTTGCGGGCGGCCAAATAGACCGATTTTCGCGCAAGGTCAACGGCCATGCGGCGGGCTCGGTCCACCACGCAAGCGGCTCAAATATACCTTTATGAATTGGTAAGTAGCCGCCCGCTAACGTCTGCAAATCCCGGCCGGCGACCTTAACAAATCATGAAGGCCGCGAGCCCGGGATCAAGGGATGGTCGCGCGGACAATGAGCACTGACAAGCGCAAAGCCAAGCGCCGGCGGCTGCGCCGCTCTGCATGGGTGGCGCTCGGCCCCGACGATCTGCAAGCGTGCACCCTGTCCGATGTTTCCGACGCCGGCGCACGCCTAGAAGTCGACGAGACAGTGTCAATCCCCGACCACTTCATACTGTTTCTGTCGAGCAACGGTGCTGCACGCCGCTCCTGCGAAGTCGTGTGGCGTCAAGCTCGGCAGGTTGGCGTGAAATTTGGCAACCGGCTCGCCTCCACCACACCGGCCAAGCCCAGGTCCGAGCCGAGCGAGCCGGCATCTCAGCAAGACAATTTGGCTTTTCAGAATCGCGAAGATGTCATAGCGCAGACAAATGCTGTTGCGGTTGCATCGGTGGGCCCGGCAGACGGGGTGAAAGAACAATGACAAGAGCCCTGCTCACTGCGGCTCTGCTCTGCGCGCTGACAACGGCGGCGAGCGCGATCCCATCGCCGCTCGATCCGACCAAGCCAGGCTTGTTCATGGTCGACGATGATGCGCTCTATCTCGGACCGACCGGCGCTATGCTTGAGTCCAATTATTTCGGCGTGCCACGCCCGCCGATCGGCGCGGCGCGAATATTCCCCTGCCGTCTTCGCCTACAGCCAGACGACTACGACCGCTATTTCTTGCAAGTCTGCGACTGAGCGTGCGCGCCAATTGTCGGCGCGCGGACGATTCTAGGGCGAGAACCGCACGGATTGAATCGCCCTGCCTCTCTGACATCTTTTTTTGCGCATGATCTTTTCCGAAAACCGGTTCTCACTTTTCGAGGTCATGCGCTAAGCCGCCAAGGTCTTCTTTACTTCCGCGACCAACTGCTTGAGCGTGAACGGCTTGGCCAGGAACGCATACTGTTCCTCGCTCGGGAGATTCTTGGCGAAGGCTTCTTCGGCATACCCGGAAACGAAAATAATTTTCACTTTGGGATCGCGCTTGCGTAATTCCTTCAGCAGCGTCGGCCCGTCCATTTCCGGCATCACCACATCCGACACGACGAGGTCGACTCCGCCTTGCTGCTCGAACACGTCGATCGCCTCCATGCCGTTGCCGGCTTCCAGCACCGTGTAGCCGCGCGAGGCGAGCCCACGTGCATTGAGCGCGCGCAAGCCCTCTTCGTCCTCGACCAGGAGGATGGTGCCCTGCCCGGTGAGGTCTTCCGCCGCTGTGCGCGCCAACGTATCGGCGGCCGACATGGCGCCGGCAATTTCCGGGGCCTCGACCGCGGGTAATTTTTCCAGTTGCTCTTCGGCGCCGGGGACATGACGTGGCAGGAAAATGCGGAAGACGGTGCTGCCGGGCTTTGAATCCGTGTAGATGAAGCCGCCGGTCTGCTTGACGATACCGTAGACCGTCGACAGGCCGAGCCCGGTGCCCTTGCCGACCTCTTTGGTGGAAAAGAACGGCTCGAAAATCTTGTCGATGATCCCAGCTGGAATGCCGGCGCCGCTGTCGGTGACCTCGACCAGCACATAGTCGCTGGCCGGCATGCCCTTGGCATTGTACTTGGCGCACTCGTCGGCGGTGACGTTCGTCGTGCGCACGGTGAGCTTGCCGCCGTCCGGCATGGCATCGCGTGCGTTGACGGCGAGATTGACGATCACCTGCTCGAATTGCGAGAGGTCGGCCCTCACCGGCCACAGGTCGCGGCCGTCGACCACCTGCAAGGTCACCTTCTCGCCGATCAACCGCTTGAGCAGCATGCCGAGATCGTTGAGCGTCTCGCGCAGGTCAAGCACCTGCGGGCGCAAGGTCTGCTTGCGCGAGAACGCCAAAAGCTGACGCACCAAGGCGGCGGCGCGGTTGGCATTCTGCTTGATCTGCATGATGTCCTTGAAGGACGGGTCGGTCGGCTTGTGCGCGTTGAGCAGGAAGTCGGTCGCCATCATGATGGCCGAGAGCACGTTGTTGAAGTCATGCGCGATGCCGCCGGCGAGCTGGCCGACCGACTCCATCTTCTGCTGCTGATAGACGCGGTTCTCGAGCGTGCGTTGCGCCGTGGTCTCCAGCGCGTAGACGATGGCCGCTTCGCCGTCGCGCTCTTCGTCCTCGACGGCTGAAACGAAAAAGTTGGCCCAGCGCTCGCCGAAACCGGCGAGCGCGGCCTCGACCGGCGCAATATCGCCTTGCCCGGATGCGGCTTTGGCAATGGCCGCTTCCAGCGCCGTCCGGTCGCGCTCGTTGACGACGGTAAAGATCGAGCGGTCGCCTTTAAGCAAATCTTCGAACGCGGATGCAAAGCGCGCATTGCTGCGCGCGATACGCCCCGCCTTGTCGACGGTGGCAATTGCCATCGGCGTGTTCTGGAAGAAGCGCATGAAGCGCACTTCCGCCGCGCGCTGCGGATCGCTGCCATCGTCGCGCGCGCGATTGAGCACCAAGGTGCGCGACACGCCGGGCATGCCGTCGGCGCCGTAGGCCACTTTGTGATAGAGCCGCGCCGGCACCGGTTTGCCGCCGCGTGACTTCAGGTCGAGGTCGAGCACTTCGGTTTTGACCTCGCCAGGCGCGGCGTTGAGCGTCGTCAGCAGCGCTGCGCCCTCGCCCGCGACAATATCGCTGAGCTTGAGCGAGCCGGCACCGACTTGGGCCAGGTCATGGTCGAGCCAGGTCGCCAACGTGGCGTTGAGGTAGACGACGTCACCGGCGGCGTCGACGGAGAAGAAGCCGGCCGGCGCGTGATCGAGATAATCGATGGCGTGCTGCAACTCCTGAAACACGTTTTCCTGACGCTCGCGCTCGCGCGTCACGTCGGCAATCGACCACACCGTCAGACGCGCATCGTCTTTTCCCTCGCTAAGCGGGCGCACGCGCAGCCGCAACCAGCGGGCGCCTTCGCCGCCGGCAACGCGCACTTCTTCCTGCAGGCGCCTGCCCTCACGGGCGGCCTTGAGCAAGCGGTAGATCGATTCGGACACGTCCGGGTCGCCGATGAAGACCCGCTCGATCGGCCGCACTTCACTCTCGGCGGTCGCGCCGATGAGGTCGAGATAAGCGGTGTTGGCATAATAGACGCGGCCCGACGGGTCGGCGACCACGATGCCATCGAAGGCGTTGTCCACCACCGCCTTGAGAACCGGATTGCCCTGCTCCTTTCCGCCAAAGCGCATAATGCCGGCGGCCAACGCAAACAGCGACACCACGCCAATGGTCCCGAGCACCGCCAGCAATAGCAGGATATAGCTCGCCGCTTGCTCGCGTCCGATGTAGACGAGCCCCAGGGCAGCACCGACCAGGAGCAAAACGATCAGCAGCACTCGCCCGAACGAGCCGTGGCGGGGCGCGCTCTGCGTGCGGTCGAATGCCTGCCGCCGCGCGGCCTCGTCGCGCGCCAATGCCTGCTGTGCCCGTTCCTGGCCTGCCATGACGGAGTCGCGCCTTCTTCAAGCCCCTGAGTGCCTTAAGCACACCTCGCCGCGCAAGAGCGGTGTAAATGTGTCCTTTGGATAATTATCGCGAAACCGCCCGGCGCAGCTTCATGACGTAGCCGATGACCTCCGCCACCGCCTTGTAGTGCTCGGGCGGGATCGCCTGGTCGACCTCGACGGTAGCATGAAGTGCGCGTGCGAGCGGCGGGTTCTCCACGATCGGGATGCGGTGCTCGTCGGCGATTTCGCGGATTTTCAAGGCCACCGCGTCGACGCCCTTGGCCAAGCAGACCGGCGCCTCCATGCCGCGCTCGTATTGCAGCGCCACCGAATAGTGCGTCGGGTTGGTGATGATGACGGCCGCCTTGGGCACATTCGCCATCATACGCTTGCGCATACGGCTCTGGCGTACCTGCTTCATCTTTCCCTTGATGGTGGGGTCGCCCTCGGATTGCTTGAACTCCTCCTTCAATTCGCGCAGCGACATTTTCTGCTTCTCGTACCAGACCCGGTACTGGAAGAGATAATCGGCGGCCGCGACCACCGCGAGAATGGCAACCACCGCGCCGAGTTGCTTGAGCGCGAGCGACAACGTCAACGGCAGGATGCCCGCAACGTCGGTCCTGATCAGTTGCATCAGGCGGTCGCGCTCCGGCCACATCAAGGCCGTCAGCACGCCGCCGACCAGCACGAGTTTGACCATGCCTTTGGCGAAAGTGGCCAGCGACTGTTTGGAAAATATCCGCTTAAGACCGGCAAGCGGCGAAATCTTCGACAATTTCGGCGTGATCGTCTCAAACGTCCAGATCAGCCGATGCTGGATCATGTTACCGGCGAGCGCGGCGATCATCAGAACCAGGAACGGAACGGCGACCGCCGCGATCAGTTCGAGGCCGATCTTTTCGGCCAGGAGCGGCAGCGCCGGACCGTCGACGCGGATTTGCCAGGAATTGGCGACCAAGCCGCGCAGCATCGCGGTGATGCCCTGCGCCGTGCCGCCGGAGAAATTGACCAGAACCAACGTGGCGGCGGAGAGGATGAACCAGGTGTTGACTTCCTGGCTTTTGGCGACGTCGCCGCGTTTCAGCGCGTCGTCAAGACGCTTCTGTGTCGGGTCTTCTGTTTTTTGACTTTTATCTGTCTCTTCTTCCATGGGCGTCTCGAGCTCAGGCGTGCGGCGCCAAGTTGCCGAGCACGCCTTGCAAGTAGTCCACGAAGGTTCCCATCATCGCGCCGACCACAAGCATCAACAGCAACATGCCGAGGATGATCGACAGCGGCAGGCCGATGAAGAACACCTGCATCTGCGGCATCAGCCGGCTCAGGATACCGAGGCCGAGGTTGAACAAGAGCCCGAACACCAGAAACGGCGCCGACAACTGGATGCCGATACGGAACGCGGTCGTTATGATCTGGGTGACGTGCTGGGCGACGTCACCGGCGAGCGGCATCTCGCCCGGCGCAAACAGCGTGTAGCTGTCATTGAGCGCCTCGATCACGAGATAATGCAGGTCGGTGGCGAAAACCAGCGTAATGCCGAGCAGCGTGAGAAAGTTGCCGACCAGCATGCCCTGCTGGCCCTGCGTCGGATCGATGGCCGTGACGAAGCCGAGGCCCATCTGCTGCGCCACCACCGAGCCCGCGACCTGCAGGGCCGAGATGGCAAGCCGCGCGGTCAGCCCGAGCACGGCACCGATGATGATTTCCTGCACCAGCATCACGGTGACCGGCGCAAGCGAGGTGAGATCGACGGTGTAGGCTTTCTGGTGCGCCGGCAGCAACACTGCGGTGAGCACGAGCGCGATCGTCAGCCGCACGCGCGACGGCATGTTCTGCTCGCCGATGCCCGGCAGCAGCATGACCATGGTGCCGATACGCCCGAGGGTCAAAAGAAAGGCGGCGGCGAGCGCGGGTAGAAACGAGACGTCGATTGTCATCTAGATTTTTTCTATGCGCATGATCTGGTCATGCACTTAAGGGCCGCTGGCGATACGGGCGGCAAGCCGGATCATCTCGGCGTGCAGTTTTTCCGCCATGAACGGCAGCGCAATCATGAGCGACACGAAGATCGCCAGAATCTTCGGCACGAAGGCGAGCGTCATTTCCTGGATCTGGGTGATCGCCTGCAGCAACGATATGGCGACGCCAACGGCAAGCCCGACCAGCATAATCGGGCTCGACACCACGATCAGCGTGAAGATCGCGTCGCGCGAAATATCGAGAACTTCCGCTCCGGTCATTGGCCCTGCTTCTTTGTCTTGCGCATGAACTTTTCCGGAAACCGGTTTTCATCTTTCGGGATCATGCGCGCTAGATCGGCATCTTCATGATCTCTTCGTAGGCCTGGATGACCTTGTCGCGCACGGCCACCACCGCATCGATCGCGACCCCGGTCTCCGACACCGCTGTCACCACGTCGACCATGTTGGATTTGCCGTTGACCATGGCGTGGGTCTGCGCGTCGGATTTCCGGCCCAGGGCTTCGACAGAGCCGACCGCTTCCTTCAGCATGTCGGTGAAGCTGGTTTCGTTCTTGGGTTCAAGCGCGGCCGCTTGTGCCTGCGCCGTCGGATTGGCGCCGAGACGGGCGATGGCGGCATAGGCGCCGGCAGCGGAGAGTGGTGAGGCCATGGTTTTCCTGCCTTATCGATCGGTTCAGGTTTTTAAGATATCGATAGTGCGCTGAAGCATGCGGCGAGTGGCGGTGACGACGTTGATATTGGCTTGGTAGGAACGCTGCGCCTCGCGCATGTCGGCCATTTCGATAAGCGTGTTCACGTTCGGGTACTTCACATTGCCGTTCTTGTCGGCGGACGGATGGCCGGGTTCGTATTTCAGCCGGAACTCGGATTGGTCGGTTTGCACCTTGCCAAGCTCGACCAGTTGCGCGCCGACGACACGGTCGAATTCGGCGCGAAAGGTCGGCACCTTGCGCCGGTAGGGATCGGCGCCGGGCGAAGACGGCGTCGAGTCGGCGTTGGCGATGTTCTCCGAAATGATGCGCATGCGGCCGGCCTGCGCCCGCAGGCCCGAGGCGGCGATAGTAAGCGTCTTGAAGAAATCCATGGCCCGCCTCCTTTAGCCGCTGCGCATGATCGTTTTCGAAAACCGGTTTTCACTTTTCGGGATCATGTTGGAATCTTGCGCTATTTCTTGCCGAGCGCGGTTTTGATCAACGAAAGACTGCGCAAGTAGACGGCGCTCGCGGCCTGGTAGTCCATCTGGTTGGCCGCCACCTTCATCATCTCTTCCTCGATATTGACCGCATTGCCGCCCGGGCGAATTTCGTAGTTGCCTTTGCTCTCGGCCCGGAACGTCCCATGGCTCAGGCCAAGGCCGGCAATGTGCCCGGGCTCGGTGGTCGCGAGCACGACGTTCGAGGCCGCGCCGGCCATGCCCGGTGCCGCGCTCATGTCGTCGAATTTCAACGGCGAGAGATCGCGCGCGTGGTAGCGGGGCGTGTCGGCATTGGCGACATTTTCGGCCAGGACGCGTTGGCGCTCCTGGGCCCATTGCAGGCGGGTGCGCAGCATCGACAGGATCGGAAAATCGGTGATCGCCATGATCTTTCCCGCGAAAAGGCATCTCCCGGCCGCTGTCGGCCGCTAGGCAGACTTTGCCGGGGGTATGGTTAACGACTGGTAAAAAGATAGCGCTGGAACGGTTTTACCCCGATTGGGGTTAGTGCTTGCCAGGCAGCAAAAACCGCGGCAGGACGCAAATTCGCTCTTTTCATGTTAAGAGTCTGTTAGTATTCGGAGCGGCAAATTGTGCCTACGGAATTAACCATTTGGGCGATTCCCGACCGGTGAGCCGCGGCATGACGCACGGAGTAGATTAATGGACGCCCTGTTCGGCACCTCAATGCCGCTGGCCGCGCGCTTCTTCATCGCGTTTCTGGTCGTGCTCGCTCTGATCGGCGTGGCCGCCTGGCTGGTGCGCCGTTTCGGAGCCAATCGGCTCGGCACCGCCGCCCGCGGCCGGCAACCGCGGCTCGCGGTTATTGACGCGGCCAGCGTCGACGGACGCCGCCGGCTGGTGCTGATCCGGCGCGACAATACCGAACATCTCCTGATGATCGGCGGTCCGACCGATGTGGTGATTGAGCCGAATATCGTGCGCGCGTCCGCCGCGCGTGAAGTGACGCGTGAAGCCCCGCGCGAGCCTGGACGCCTGTCGATGGAGCCGCCCCGGCTCGCGCCGGCGCCGGAGCCATCGTGGCAGCCGCCGGCCAGTGAGCCGCAGCCGCCTCCGGTGGCGTCACCGCGCGGCCATCGGGCGTCGCCGGCCGAAGAGCCGTGGCTGCCTCCGGCGGAGCCTGCTCCCCGCATGCGCGCCTCCTCCGACAGCCTCACGGGACTTGCCGCCGAGCTGTCCGCCAAGCTGCATACGCCGGAAATGTCCGCGCCGCCGCCAGCGCGTATCGAACCGCCAGCGCCGCCGCCACCACCACGCATGGCTGCCCCCCCGCCGCCGGAGCCGCCTCCGCCACGTACGGCCGCGCCTCCAGTCACGCCAGAGCCCCTTCCGCCGCCCCCACCGCCCGCGCAGAACGATCACAATCTGGCGGAAATGGCCCAGCAGCTCGAAGCGGCCTTACGCCGCGCACCGGCGCCGGAAGGCCGTCCGCCAGTCACCGATCCGTTCGCCATGACGCCGCCACCCAAGCCGTCGTCGCAGCGCAACGGCAACGGCGCGCGCGAGTTTAAGCCGGCGCGGCCGGAGCCCAAATTCGAACCTAAGTTCGAATCTAAATTCGAACCCAAATTTGGAGAAAAGTTCGCGCCGAAAGCCGAACCCGAGGCGAAGCGCGAGCCTAAATTCGAGCCGCGTGCGGAAGCCAAGCCCGAACCGAAATTCGAACCCGTACTCAACGACAAGTTCGACGCCAAATTCGACGCCAAGCCCGAGCCGCGATTTGACTTCAAAGGCGAGCCGAAACCAGAGCCGGCGGCGGCAGGGGCGTCGAAATCGATCTACGACAATTTGGAAGAGGAGATGGCGAGCTTGCTCGGCCGTCCACCCGATAAATCGTGACAGCCCTCTTCGGCCGCCGCGTTCGTCTCACGACGGGGGTGGCCGGAGTAGCAGGACTGATCATGGCACTGACCGTCACGTCGACGGCGGCGCAAGACGTCAGCATCAATTTCGCGCAAGGCTCCGGCCTAACCGAGCGCGTGATCCAGATGATCGCGCTGCTCACGGTGCTGTCGCTCGCGCCCTCCATCCTCGTGATGATGACGTCGTTCACCCGCATTGTGGTGGTGCTGTCCCTCTTGCGGACCGCGCTCGGCACCGCCACCGCGCCGCCCAATGCGGTGATCGTGTCGCTGGCGCTGTTTCTCACCGCCTTCGTAATGGGGCCGGCGTTGCAGACGGCCTACGACACCGGCATCCGTCCGTTGGTCGCCAATCAGATCACCGCCGAACAGGCCTTCGAGCGCGGCTCAAAACCCTTGCGCGCCTTCATGGAAAAGAACGTGCGCGAGAAGGATTTGAAGCTGTTCGTCGACATGTCGAAGGAGGCAGCGCCCGCCAAGCCCGAGGATCTGTCGCTCCGCGTCCTGGTGCCGGCCTTCATGATCTCCGAGCTCAAGCGCGCCTTCGAGATCGGCTTTTTGTTGTTTCTGCCCTTCCTGATCATCGACCTGGTGGTGGCCTCGGTCCTGATGTCGATGGGCATGATGATGCTGCCGCCAGTGGTGGTGTCGCTGCCGTTCAAATTGATCTTCTTCGTGCTGGTGGACGGCTGGTCGCTCGTCGCCGGCTCGCTGATCCAGAGCTACGGGACGTAGCGGCTTTTCGAAGGACCTAGCGCCTTATCGGCCGCGGCTTCGGCAGCCGCGAGAGCGAAACCGGTATCGAGCCTGTCGTCTCAGACTTCGCTGGCGCGCCGGCCGGCGGTTTCGGCGGTGGTGTGGCGGAACCCGCCTTGCTGTTGGCCGCTGCTTTTTCAGGTTTGGCTTTCTCAGGCTTGACCTTTTCCTGCGCAGCTTTTTCAGGTTTGGCCTTTACGGGCACGGCCTGCCCGGTTTTGGGCTTCGCCTGCTCAGGCGTTGCCGCCGCCTGCTTCGCTTTGGCGGCGCTCGCCGCGTCCGGCGCGGAGTCCGGATAGCGCTTGCGCATCTCGGCTAAAAACGCACTGAGCGAGTCGACGCTGTCGACCGCGCGCGCCACGGCCTTGAATTCGGAGTCCGAGGTGCCAACCGGCGCGGTCACCACCTCGAAAGCATGCCGGTCGGGCGTGTCCGCCATCTTGGCCGCGTACTTGTCGCGAAAGCGCGCAAGCGCGATCTGCTCGTCGGACAGCGCGTAACCGATCGCCGCGCGCAACACGTCGGCGCGTTCGCCCGCGGTCAACGGTTCAAATTCGCGCCAGCGGTTGCCGTAATACCGTTCGATCTGCTCGGCTGCCTGGCGCCAATGCTTGGCCGCCCATTCGATATCGCCACGCAGGCGGATCGCTTCGTGACCCTTGATATTGGCGATCATCTCCAGCGCCAGTTCGTGACGGCCGGTCTCAGACAGCGCACGCGCCTCCAGCAGCAACCGCTCGTCGCGCAAATCATCGGCAAGGCCATCGATGCGGCTTGAGCGCAGCGCGGCAAGCGCACGCTCGGGCTTGCGGTTCATCAGGTAGATGACGGCGAGACGTGTCGCGACCTGCGCGCGCGCGGCACCATGCAGGCGATGATCGACCTGATGCTGCAACAGCTCCGCCGCCTGCGCGAGCAGATCGACCGAGGCCAGCCGGTCGGCGAGTTTGCGGATCATCTCGTCGCCGCGGCGGCCGATCGGCGTCAGCTCGCGATAGTCGTAGAACAACGCAAGCGCCTCGATCGGCGGCAGCGCGTCCCCCTTGCCGTCAAGGAACAAGGTTTCGAAGGTGGCCGCCGCCTCATCCTGAATTTGCCGCGTCATGTTTGAATTGGCATGCGCCAGCATGGCGGTGCGCATGACGTGGAAGGCGTCGCGGTAGCGTTTGTCCTCGGTATAGAGGTGCGCCAGCAGTTTCAGGCCTTCCACCTCGGTGTCGTCCCCGCGCCAGGCGGTGGTGAGCCGATCGAGATGGTCGACCACATCCTTGTGCGACATGTCGCCGACCGCGAAGCGCAGCATGATCTCGCGTAGCCGCCCTTGCGCCGCGGCGCGTTCGTCGGGCGAGGCCGCTGCGGCGCGGTAGTTCGTCAGCGCGTCCTCGTTGCGGCCCAGCCCCTGGTCGAGACGGCCGACCAGCACCGCGATCGAAGGTTTCATCTCGTACGGGATGCCGAGCATTTCCAGCGTATTGAGAGACCGGTCGGCGCTGACGAAATCGTGCACCTCGATCGCAGTGCGCAGGTCTTCGCGCAAGGCCAAGCGCTGCAGTTCGATGGGTAGGCCACTGAGGGTGACCTCCGCGTCCTTGAAGAGGTTGTGCGCCTCGGGCCAATTGCCTTGCTGGGCGTAGGCGATCGCCCGCCAGACCGGGGCATCGAGTTGATTGCCAACTCGCGATTTGGACAGGTCTTTCAACGCATCGTCGGGACGGTCCATCATCACATTGCTGACCGCCCTGAGCACGGAGCCGGTCACGTCGTCACCCTGCGCGTCGGCCATCGCCACGTCGATCACGCCGATCGCCTCCGGCGCCATGCCGCGGGCGAGAAAAAAGCGCGCAAGGTCCATGCGAGCCTTGCGCCGTTTCACGGGTGGCGCCGTGGCCGCTTCCGAAATCAGTTCCGACTTGCGCGCGTTAAAGGGCGCTTGCCGGTTGAAGCCCCACTGTTGGGTGTCGAAGGTCAAAGCACGGAAACCGCTGGCAAGTTGCTGCTGGCCGAGCGCAACGGCCGACAGCGAAAGCCCTCCAGGCCGGCTGATGGTGATCTTGTCGGGGCTAAGCTCGGCGGTGATATCGTCGGCCAGCGGCTGCAGCACCACGCCCTGCACGGAAGGCAGCGCACGCAATTCGACGAAATCTTGCGGCTTGAGAAAACCGCGTGCGGGTCCCAGTGCGGTGATGACCATCACTTCACCGCCGAGCTCGGGAGCGTTGAAGCGATGAATGGCGCTCGGCTTGTCGAAACGAATGGCAATGCCGGTACGCTCTTTGCCGACAAGGGTGCGGGATACGGTCAGCGGCTTGGTCGGCACCATCGCACGGTCACCGATGATGAGGGCCCAGGACGGACCGTCGGTCACAACGCTCGCCAGGCGTGGACGCACCAGGCGTAGGCGGACGACCGCTGCGCCATCCTTGCCGCGCACAAAGCGCGCCTCGCGGATGCCGTCCTCCGGTTCGCGCATCAACGCTGAAAGGTCGATGCGGGCATCGCTGTCGAACACCAGCCACAGCATGTCGGCGCGCCGAAACACGGCAGCCGGGGTCGGCGCGTCGAACGGAAATTCGATACGCAAACCTTTGCCGTCGTAATGCAGGCCGGCAACGACCGGCGCGCCGGCGGATTTCCGAGCGCCCACGTCTGCGGCCGGCGTCTTTGGCTTTGCCTTGGCCTCTTCCTTTGTCTTGGGCGTTGGTGTCGTCGCCTTCGGCATGACGGGCTTGGCAGGATGCATTTTTGCAGCGACGGCAGGATTTTCCTGCGTCGTTGACTTCGCTTCGGTTTGTTTTGGACCATCCATGGCGGCTGCCGGTTTCGCTTCCGCCTTCGGCGCCATCGGTTCAGGCGCGTGTTCAGCCATCTTTTCCGGCTTGTGTTCCGACTTATGTTCCGGCTTGGGCGCCACTGTCGGTTCCGGTTTGGAAATCGGTGCGGCCGCATGGGCCGCCGGGCCGGAAGCCGAGGCGGCATGATGCGCCGCTTCCTGCATCGCGGCCGGTTTTTCGTTCGTCTTCATGGCCGGCAACGGCTTCGGCAGCTCGCCTGCAGTCTTGTCCTTCGGCGCCGCCGGTGGCGTTGCGTGCGGCAGCGCGTGTTTGTCTTTGCCTGCCGCCATGCCCTGAGGGGGCGCCCTATCGGCCGGCGGCGGCACATTTTTCGGCGGATCGGCCGCCTGCTTCATGGACGCATCGTTCTCGGCGGGAACGGTTTCTGGCGGCGAGACGGACGGCGCTTCTGCATTTGCGGCCGGCGCAGCCGGTTTTGCTGCCTCGGCCTGCTGATCGGACGCTGCGTCGAGACCAACATCGACGGCGATGCTCGAGTCCTCGCGGAAGGTACGGACCTTCGGCTCGCCGTTGAGCATGAAGTTGACCGCAGCGGACGCCTGACCGATTTTGGCATTGACCGTCTTCAATGTCGGCGGCAATGTCGCCAGCACATCCCCCAGATCCCACGTGATAGGCTGATCGAAGTTGAGCGTCAGCCGTTCGTCGTGTCGACCGGCAACGACATTGGCGCCGTGCGGCATATCAAACATATAGCGCACGAAGGTCGGCTGGGTCGCCACCCTCACCCGGATGGTCGGCGGTTTCATGTCTCTTGTGACAAGACGCCGTTTTTGCAATTTGCGTTCGGCTTCGCGCGCGCGATTGGCAAGTTCCTCGATCACCTCCACGGGCAAGCCAGGCATCACGCCGGTCCATGACTCGGGCATCACGTCAATGTAAAGGCGCTCGGCAGCGGGGATGGCGTGGATCTTCACCTTTTGCGCGACGGCGATACGCACGGCCATCCCATCGGGATCGATGCGGGCGGCGCTGATGATGTCAGGCGCGCGCTCGTTGAGACGGTCGACAGCGACCGCCACCGGTTTTTTGAAATTCAAGACTAGGATCGGAAAGTTGAAACGGACTTCAGCCGGCACGGCCTCGTCAAGGCGAAACAGCAGGCGCAGGAAACCCTTTTCAGCAAGCACCTTGACCTCACCCCTGACCGGATCGTCGGCGCGCGCGGGCCCGCTTAGAGCGAGCAGCGCGACGACGGCCGCCGCCACAAGCGGGCGCATCGTCTTGAAGGTCAGGGACAGAGCGGTCATATAGCCGTTCCAGCCGGCGTGACTGCCGGTCGCGACAGCCTAATGGCGGGCGTTTAACGCGGCGTTAACCGTTAACCGTCGCGTGGCGTGGGCTTTCGACATCATTGCGCGCTCGGCCTGCCTTCGATCTTGGGCAGTTTCGACGGATCGGCCGCACCCGACTGTGCACCGGCGCGGTTGGCAAGCTCGACGGTGAGCCGTTCGGCGGTTTCAGGCTTCATTTGTGCAAGGATCGCCGACATGATGCGCGGATTCATCTTGGTCGCCACCTCGGCCAGGATAGTCATGTCGAGACGGTCGAAAATGCGCGCGGCGTCTTTCGGTTTCATGTTCGTGTACATGGTGACGAGACTCTTCAGCTGCTTGGTCTCGGTTTCCTCACGAACGCCGATTGCGGACTTGACGCGCGCCTCCACGGTTTTCAGCTCGGCAAGCTTGGCCTCGACCCGCTTCTCGGCGGCTTTGAGCAGGTTTTCCCGCATGTCGAGATCACGGCTGCGCGTGTCGAGCTCTGTGTGGCGCTTTTGCAGACTTTCGAGGATAGCGCGCTCGCCGGGCGAATTGATGTGACCGGGCCGAACCGGCACGACGACGCCATTTGCTTTGATCTGTGTATCGCCCGGCGGCTTATCGGAAACTTTCAGCTTGGGCTCGTTGCTTTTGGCTTTGTCGTCCTTCAACTCGCCGTGACCGACCGATCCGGTGACGTCGCGGCCGCCACCGTCGTTATAGTTGAACATCTCTTGCGCCCAAGCCTGCTTGTGATCGCCGGCATCGGGCTGGCGCGCATCGCCTGCAACAACCACGTTCGGCTGATCGGCGACCCTGTCGCGTTCGGCAATTTGCACCTTCGACTTATCAAGGGATTGCAAACGTTCGGCGAGCGTATAGCCACCATCGAAGACCAAGCCCGATACCTTGAGCCCGAACAAGGCAATGGTGGCCAGCAGCACAACCGGAATCAGCCGGAATTCGCGCGACAGGCGCTTCATGCGGCGAGGCCGCGCATTCGCGCGCGGGCACGTTCGGCGAAAGCATGTGCGGCGGCGGCCACGGCATTCGGGTCAGGCACCGGGACCTTCTGCGACGGCGGCTTCGCCGCATTGGCAATCTTGGCAACGCGGGCGAGCAATTCCTCACCGGCCGAAAGTTGCGTGTCGAGCTCGCGGGTAACGCGCTCGATGCGCTCGATGCGCTCGTTGAGGTTTTGCTCGCCGCTGTGCATGGTCGATTTAAGGCCGGCGATCGCGCGCTCGGCGATTTCGGTCGCAGTGATCAGCTCGGAAATCGTCGCGCGCAGTGTCTGTTCGTCCGCCTTGAGCAGGCGAAGCTGCCGGTTGAGCCGCACGCAATACAGGATCGTCAGCAACAACAGGATCGATACCATTATTTCGACGAGATAGCCGAGATTGAGGCTCATGGCGCTTCCATCCGATTGTTCGGTTCGTCCGCTTTTTCAAACATGGCAAAAGTCGTGCGCGACTTGCGTAACGCTTTGACGACACGCACCGCGACGCGGTCGCCGACGCGCCCCATACGGCCTTCTGTTAACGTGACATCACCGCAACGCAGTGTGATCAGCGCATCAGGCTTGAGTTCGAGCGTCAGCGTGTCGCCAACTTTAAGGCCCATCATCTGCCGCAGTGGCAGTCGATCCTCATAGAGTACGGCATCGACACCGATGTTTGCCTGGCCGATTTCGGTCGCGAGATGGCCTTCCCAGATCGGGTCGCGGCCGAACTTCTCGCCCATGAACATCTGGAGCAGAACCGCGCGGATCGGCTCGATGGTGGCATAGGGCAAGAGCAGTTCGATATTGCCGCCGCGGTCTTCCATATCGATGCGCAGGCGCACCAGAATCGCGGCGTTGGCCGGGCGTGAGATGGCGGCAAAACGTGGGTTGGTTTCCAGCCGATCGATGTTGAACTTCACCGGCGACAGCGGTTTGAAGGCGAGCTCGGCGTCGGCGAGCACGACTTCGATCATGCGCTTGACCAGATTGGTCTCGATGGTCGTGTAGGGGCGACCTTCGACACGGACGGTGCTCGCGCCGCGGCGGCCGCCGAGCAGCACGTCGATGATCGAGTAGATTAGGCTTGAGTTGACGGTGGCGAGACCGAAATTGTCCCATTCCTCGGCCTTGTAGACGGCGAGGATCGCGGGCAGCGGAATGGAATTGAGGTAATCGCCGAAACGCACCGACGTGATGCGGTCGAGTGAAACTTCGACGTTATCGGAGGTGAAATTGCGCAAGCTCGTCGTCATCAACCGCACCAGGCGGTCGAAGACGATCTCCAGCATCGGCAGACGTTCGTAGGACACCATCGCCGAGTCGATGATGGCGCGAATGCCCGAATTGTCATTGAGCGTGACGTCCGCCAGGCTAAAGCCGAGCAGGCTGTCGATTTCGTCCTGATTGAGGATACGCTCGGTGCCGCCTTTGCCGGTCTGAAATCCGCTGTCGTCGACCATTGCCGTCCACTGGGCGGCGGACTCGTCGCTACCGGGCTCCGATGGCGCGGCATCTTCGGGCGCTTTCGTGCCGGACTCTTCTTCCAGCGCCAAACCCCACTCGGCAGCCAGCGCGTCTTGGTCGACTTTTTCTTTTTGCGTCATGGCTGAACGTCGTCTTTAAATCAGTGCCTGAGGATCGTTTGTTCTTGGCGCACGATTATTTCCGAAAACCGGTTCGCACATATCAAGGTCGTGCGCCTACTGAACGACGATTTCCTTGAACAGAACGGCAGTGACGCGGTTCGGCGCGACGGCAGCGTTAACGCGCCGGGTCAGCTCTTCCTTGAGTCGATAAAGTCCCGCTGAACCGTCGAGATCGGTCGGCCGCAATTCGCGCAAATAGGTCTGGAACGCGTCCATCACGCGCGGCATCAGCGGCTGGATCTGTTGCACCTCGTTGGCGTTCGGCACTTCGAGCACGATCTTGACCTTGAGATATTGCGTGCGATCGCTGCCGGTATTGGCCAGGTTGACTAACACGTCCGGCATATCGACGAAGGCCGCCGGCTTGGCTTCCTTCTTCTCCGCCTCCTCTTGATGATCCGATCCGCCGAGGAGCAGATAGGCGCCTGCCCCGCCGCCGACGACCAACAGGCCGGCCACGGCGATGATGATCATTTTGAGCGGCAGTTTTTTCTTTGCCTTCGCTGCGGGCTTTGCGGTTTCGCCGTCGTCCTCGACCGCTGCATCCGCCTTCGTCGCTATGGCTGCCATGACCCCCGCCCTGATTGCGCACTGTTGGCCGGTGCGCGGACACCGCGCCCCCGTTGCGGCGAAGGTAGGTCGGTATGGTTAACAGAACATTGCTCGGGTTCCGCCAGCGGCAGTTTTTGCCGGGTCAAAGACGTTTTTTGCCTTGGCTCCGGCGCCGTCGAAAAACTCTAATTAGTTGATATTACTAAATATATTGCGTTGGCACGGCGCCTGCAAAGCAGACGCCGGCGGCCGGCTTGGGAGAGCCAGTCGCCAAACGACCCCGCGATGACCGGCCTCGGGAGGGCCGACCAGCGTGGGACTGACAAGGGGAGAATACCGATGGAGAATACCCTTCTCGTCGGACTGTCGCGCCAAGTCGCGCTCGGCCGCGAATTGGACGTCGTTGCCAACAACATCGCCAACCTCGACACCGTCGGTTTCAAGGCCGACGGTGCGGTGTTCGAGGAATACATCGGAAGCACGGCGCGCTCGGACAATGTGCCCGGGGCCGACAACCACGTCAGCTTCGTGCAGGATCGCGCGACCTGGATCAACTTGAGCCAGGGCCCGCTCGAACGCACCGGCAATTCGCTCGACGTGGCGATCGAGGGCTCGGGCTTACTCACCGTGCAGACGCCGCGCGGTGAACGCTACACGCGCAACGGCGCGTTGCATATCAATTCGAACGGCGAACTGGTGACCAGCGAAGGCTATCAGGTCCTCGGCGAATCAGGGCCGATCACGTTTCAGCCGAAGGATCGCGACATTTCGATCAGCGAGGACGGCACCATCAGCGTGCGCGAGGGCAACAACGCCAAGACCGAATCCCAACGCGGCAAGCTACGCATGGCCGGCTTCCAAAATCCGGGGCAATTGCAAAAGGACGGCTCCAGCACCTTCACGGCGCCGCAGGGCGTTACGCCGCAACCCGACACGACCTCGCACTTCCTTCAGGGTACGATCGAGAAATCCAACGTGCACGGCGTCGTCGAGATTACGCGCATGATCGAGGTCACGCGCAGCTACACCCAAGTCGCCGCCATGCTGGCTCAACAGAACGACCTTCAACAGAACGCCATCGACAAGCTCGCCGCGGTTCCGGCGAGCTAAGCGTCAGGAGTGGAGTTTAGGTTATGCGAGCATTGCACACCGCTGCGACGGGGATGATGGCCCAGGAACTCAACGTCCAGGTCATCTCCAACAACATCGCCAACATGCGCACGACCGGCTACAAGCGCCAGCGCGCCGAATTCCAGGATCTGCTCTACGAGCACGTCAACCGCGTCGGTACGCAGACATCGTCGGAAGGCAACATCCTGCCCGCCGGCATCGAACTCGGCTCCGGCGTCAAGACGGTCGGCACGCCGCGCCTGATGACGCAAGGTGAAATGCTGCAGACCGGCAAGGACTACGATGTCGCCATTCGCGGCGAAGGCTTTTTCAAGATCCTGATGCCGGACGGAACAACCGCCTACTCCCGCGATGGCTCGTTCGAGCTCGACGCGCAAGGGCGGCTGGTGACCGCGCAAGGTTATGTTGTGCAGCCCGGCATCACCATTCCGCAGAACGCAAGTTCCGTTTCCATCAATGGCCAGGGGCAGGTCTCGGTAACGCTGCCGGGATCAACCACGCCGAGCACTGTCGGCCAACTCCAGTTATCGATCTTCGTCAACAAGGCCGGCCTGCAAGGGATCGGCGACAACCTATTACTTGAAACCCCCGCCTCCGGCTCGCCGCAGGACGGCACGCCCTCCACCGACGGATTCGGCAATCTGCTGCAAGGCAGTCTCGAGCAATCCAATGTCGAGGCGGTCAGCGAAATCTCCGACCTGATCGCCGCGCAGCGCGCCTATGAAATGAACGCCAAGGTGATTACCGCCGCCGACCAGATGCTGTCTTCGACCTCCAACCTGATGCGTTGAGGAAGGCTCATGATCCGCACCGTCGTTGTCTCATTCGCAGTCGCCATCGCGCTGACGTCGTCGGCGATGGCGCAGGTTTTGCCGCAGGAGATCGCGCGGCCGAAGCTCAGGGCCGAAGCGGTTGTCGCAGGCGACCTCGTCCGCATTGGCGACCTCATCGACAATGCCGGCGTCGTCGCCAATGTGCCGATCTTTCGCGCGCCGGACCTCGGAACCACCGGCACGGTGTCCGCCATCGCGATCGTCGAAGCCGTACGCGCGCACGCACTGATCGGGCTCGACACCGGCGGGATCGACAAGGTGACGGTCACGCATGCGAGCCGCACCATCGCGCCGAAAGACATCGAAGACTGCATCGCCCAGGCCCTGGCGCGGCAATTCAATCTGGGAACTCCCGCCGACGTTTCGCTCAGCATCGACGGCGGTTTGCGTCCGCTTCAAGTCGACCAAAAAGCCGCGGGCGAGTTGCAGGTCGCCCACATCAGCTACGAGCGCTACGACGGCCGCTTCCAGGCTACCGTTGAGGTTCCGACCGGCCCATCCACCCGCAGTGCCCTGCGCGTATCCGGCCGCGCGAGCGCGACCGTCGAAGTCGCGGCGGTGACGCGTCCGATTGAGCGCGGCGCAATCCTCAGGGACGGCGATGTCATCCTCGAACGGCATCCGCGTGCCCAGGTCCGCAACAACGATGCCATTACCGACCGCGCGCGTGCGATCGGCCTTGCCGCCCGCTCCGACTTGCAACCGGGTCAGCCGCTGCGGAAGGCGCAGTTGATGAGGCCGGAACTGGTCAAGCGCAATGAGCACGTGACGCTGGTCTATGAGGCGCCCGGCATCACGCTCACCGTTCGCGGCAAGGCGACGGAAAGCGGCGCCGAAGGCGATGTGATCTCCGTGCTCAACGAGCAGTCCAAGCGCACCTTGCAGGGCACGGTCGTCGGTCCCGGCCGAGTCGTCGTCAGCAGCGGATTGTCGCATCTGGCCGATAGTCGCGCACCCGCGACCGGCCGCGAAGCGCACTAACGCATGCGGTCGAAACGTCAATCAGTTCGAAACGGCGCGGCGACGGCCGCGCCAATAGTGAAAGTCAGGTCGATGAACGTGATCAAGCTTATGCGTCATGCAGTATTGGCGACACTCACAGCGTCGCTGCTCAGCGGTTGCGCCGCGCTGCAACGGCTTGCCGATGTCGGCCAGCCGCCACCGCTTTCGTCGGTCGACAATCCGACCACACGCCCCGGCTACAAACCCGTACAGATGCCGATGCCGGCCGCGCAGCCGGCCTCCTACAATCCGAATTCGCTCTGGCGTAGCGGATCGCGCGCCTTCTTCAAGGACCAGCGAGCGCACCAGACCGGCGATATCCTGACAGTGAGGGTCAACATCACCGACAAGGCGAACCTGTCGAACGAGACGCAGCGCACGCGGACGGCTACGGAGGATTCCAACATCGACAATTTCTTCGGCAAGCCGAAAGTGCCGATCATGAATACGCCCGTGCCGACGCACGTTCTGACGACAAACTCCACCGCCTCCTCCGACGGCAAGGGCTCGATCAACCGTTCGGAGGCGTTGCAGACCAATGTCGCGGCGGTCGTGACGCAAGTTTTGCCGAACGGCAATCTCGTGGTCGAGGGCCGCCAGGAAATCCGCGTCAACTTCGAGGTGCGTGAGTTGATCGTCGCCGGCATCGTGCGCCCGGAAGACATCCAGAGCGACAATACCATCGACTCAAGCAAGATCGCGCAGGCGCGAATCGCCTATGGCGGACGCGGCCAGATCACCGAGATCCAGCAACCACCCTGGGGCCAGCAAGTCAGTCAGATTCTGCTTCCGTTCTAGTCCGTTGCATTGAGTGCTTGGCTCCCGCGCCGTTTTTCGCATCGCGCGAGCGTAGACGGCGTCAACGACGCGGCCCCCGGCGGCTCCCCAGCCGGGGGCCGCGTGATTTTTGGCGGTGGCCCAATTGATGATTAGGGGCCGCCTTGCAGCGGCAGCACGTTGACCCGACATTAATTGTCGAGGAGATGCGCCCCTGTATTTCCGTTTACTGACACCGCGCCGCACGCCGCATTTCCAGCGATCATGCTTTTACTCTTCGCGGTAAATGCGTTTGTCTTCCTGGTCACGCTCAGCCCGCCGCGCGATATCCTGCATGCAGTGCTGATGCAATACGCGCTGATCCCGTTGCGCTACGCGAATCCCGCACTGGCGCGTTCGGCGCGGCGCGACCCACAAAACTTCTGGCCGTTCCTCACCGTCGCGTTTTTGCACGGCGGCTGGCTGCACATCGTCTTCAAAATATGGCCGCCGGCTTTGCCTGGTGGCCCCATATCGGCGGCTTTGCCTTCGGCGCCGTCTTTGCCTTGATCGCCGCGAGACTAATGGACAGCGCGCAGACGTGCATCATGCGCTGAAGCGATCACGGCAAGCGCGTCTATGGCCGCCGCGTTCCGGACATCCCGCGGCGCGAGGACCGGTAAAGCGGAAACGACAATGTCCGGCGCAGGGGCTGGGCGTTGGACAGCAAATTCTTTTCGAGGTTTTGCTCAGTCGTCGCGATAAACGCGTTCGCGCCGCTCGTGACGCTCCTGCGCTTCGACCGACAAGGTCGCAATCGGGCGCGCTTCCAGCCGGCGCAGCGAGATCGGCTCGCCGGTCTCTTCGCAATAACCGTAGCTGCCGTCGTCGATGCGGCCAAGCGCCTCGTCGATCTTGGCGATCAACTTGCGCTGGCGGTCGCGGGCGCGCAGCTCGATGGCGCGGTCGGTTTCCGACGACGCCCGGTCGGCGAGATCGGGGTGGTTCTGGTTCTCCTCCTGCAGATGCTGCAGGGTTTCCTTGGCCTCCTTGAGGATATCCTCCCGCCAGGCGAGCAGCTTTGCGCGAAAATAGTCGCGCTGGCGCTCGTTCATGAACGGCTCCTTATCTGACGGCCGATAGATCTTGTTCTTCGCCAACATCCCACTCGACTCCCTGTCTTCTTGTTTTTCGACGCGAAGTCACCCTTCCGGTGGGGCAGGCTTATATACGGGCGCCGCGGCCCGGACAATAACCGAGTACAGGCAGCCTCCGGCGTTGATTAATATGACGGTTCAGTGACTTAGAGGAAATTGAGCGCCCGGATGGGTTCCGGGTCGAAACCCCGCGGCCTAAGCCATGCCAGCCTTGGCGAGTTCCACCGCCACGCGCAGGTCGATCTCGCTCAGGACCTCATCGAGCCCTGCGTCGCCGGATGGCTCCGCGAGCCCCTCAGCCGCCACCTTGAGGCGCGCAAGTGTGGACTGGTCGACCGAGCCGTCGATCAGGCCGAGCTTTAGCGCATCGAGCGTGTCGAGCGCGTTGCGTCCCTTCGCCACCGCGCGTTTTTTACGCTGAGTCGGGTCCTCGACGCCTTGCAGCGCGATCAGTGCATCGACGGTCGAGATGGCGCGCAGCGAACCGGCGCCGCCTGCGTTGCGCGGCGCGTCCTGCTCCGAGAGCGAAAACGTTCCGCCCCCATTCCGGCGCGCGCCGGCCGGCGCATTGGCGAGTGCGGCACCGTTCGGTCCGTTAATGCGCATGACGACAACTCCCAGCCGGCACGGTCGTCGGTCCCCCAATACCCCTTGAGCGTGCGCCGGTATGGTTAACCGCGGGTAAATAAGCCGGCAGAAATTGCCGCCCTGGCCAATCGTGCCTGGCCCGCGGTCACTTTCTTTTGCGCCATCGATTCAAAAAGCGCCGCAACGCCAGAGTCTTCGACCGAATGCTCCGCGTTGGCACGGTCTTCGCATTGAAAGCAGCAGTCCACGTCACATTGGGGAGCAGTGATGACGAAGACGTTTCAGGCCGCGTTGCTGGCCGTCTTGATGAGCTTGTGCGTCCCGGTGGGAGCCGGGGCGACCTCGCGCATCAAGGATCTCGCCAATATCGAAGGGGTGCGCCAGAACCAGCTGGTCGGCTACGGTTTGGTGGTCGGCCTCAACGGCACAGGCGACACGCTCAACAACATCCCGTTCACCCGGCAATCGCTGCAAGCGATGCTGGAACGGCTCGGAGTCAATGTGCGCGGCCAGACCATGCGCACCGGCAATGTCGCCGCCGTGATGGTGACGGCCAATCTTCCCGCTTTTGCCACGCAAGGCACACGCATGGACGTCACGGTATCCTCCCTTGGCGACTCCAAAAGCCTGCAAGGCGGAACGCTCCTGGTCACGCCGCTGCTCGGCGCCGACGGCAACGTCTACGCAGTCGGCCAGGGCGCACTCGCGATCGGTGGGTTCGAGGCGCAGGGCACCGCTGCCAAAGTCACGCAAGGCGTGCCGACCGTCGGCCGTATCGCCAACGGCGCGCTGGTCGAGCGCGAGATTGACTTTAACCTCAATCGTCAGAGCCAATTGCGTATGGCACTGCGCAATCCCGACTTTACCACCGCCAAGCGCATCGCCGCCGCCATCAACGATTTCATCGGTATGCCGACGGCGGAACCGCTTGATCCTGCGACGATCGGCATTACCGTACCTCCGAAATATCGCGGCAACGTGGTGTCGCTGTTGACCGAAGTCGAACAATTGCGGATCGAGCCCGATCAGTCCGCTAAGGTCGTGATTGATGAGCGCTCCGGCATTATCGTCATGGGCAACGACGTACGCGTGTCGACGGTCGCAGTGGCACAAGGCAATCTGACCGTCACCGTTACGGAGTCGCCCGAAGTCAGCCAGCCAGGACCGTTCTCGCGGCTGGGCACGACCAAAGTCGTCCCGCGCACAAACATCGGCGTGCACGAAAGCGGCAAGAAGCTCGCGGTGGTCAGGAACGGCGTGTCGCTGCAGCAACTGGTCGACGGACTCAACTCCCTCGGCATCGGCCCGCGCGACCTGATTACAATCCTGCAAGCGATCAAGGCCGCGGGTGCATTGCAAGCCGATATCGAGGTGATGTGATGGCGAGCGCTGCCCCTGCCCTCGGCATCCGGCCGGCCGAGCTGTTGACGGCAAACGCGGCCGGCAAGTCGGCCCATACCGGCAACAAAACCAAGGCGCGTGCTGCCGCCGAGGATTTCGAGGCGGTATTCCTCAATTCCATGTTCCAGCAGATGTTCACCGGCATAGAGGGTGACGGTCCTTTCGGCGGCAGCGGCGCGACCGGCGTGTGGCGCTCATTCCTGACCGATCAATACGCCAAAACGTTTGCCAAAGCCGGTGGCATCGGCATCGCCGATCAAGTCTATCGCAGCCTGATCAAGCAGCAGGAGATTTCACATGGCCACGCCAGCCGAAGCTAGCGTTCCGATCGCGAATGCTGGCGACGCCGAGCGCGCGATTGCCAACCTGAACACGATCATGGATCGTCTGGTGGAAGCCGTAGAAGAAGAAACCACGCGCGTGCGCGCAGGCCGACTGCACGCCGCGCCCGAGCTGGACGACGCTAAAGTCGAGCTTGCCCACCGCTATGCCGCCGAAACCGATCGCGTCAAAGCCGCGCGCGACCTGATCGCCCGGTCGCTGCCGGAAGCGCTGGCTGCGCTGCAAATGCGGCACGAGGCATTCCGCGACCTGCTGCAAACCAATCTAACGGTGCTGGCAACCGCGCATGCGGTGTCGGAAGGAATTATCCGCGGCGTCTCAAGCGAACTCGCCCGCAAACAAACGCCATCGACCTATGGCGCGACCGGCCGCACCAACGCGCCTGCCGCCAGATCGAACCAGCCGTTGGCGCTGAGCCGAACGCTCTAGGCACGAATCCGCTCACGTGAGAGCGGACGCCGCTCCCAGCCGCGCGCCGCGCCCGATCGGCGCAGGAGCGCCAGCGACGGATCGCCCGGAAAGATGCTGTCGAAGTGGGCCAATGTGCCCTTGGCGGCACGTTCGGTCGTCTGCCACGACGGCGGAAGCCAGGCCGGCCCCGGAAGCGACTGCGTTGCGAGAAACCAGTCGGCGGGCGCGTCACCGATCACGGCACGGAAGTCGTTTATCTTTTTCGGCTCGCCGAGAAGCCCTCGCCATAGCTCCATGAATTTGAGCGCCGATTGCGACGGCCTCAGGTTCTCGGCAACATGGCGAACGGCGGCGCGCGCCATCCTTTCCCGCAACTGCGGTTGCGCCAGAAGCATTTGCAGCTTCGCGGTACAGTCACCGATGGCGTGCTCGACAAAGCCAGTCTCGCCGTGGCGGACGATTGCCTTCTCCGCCCGATTGTTCAGAACGACAGGCACAAGCCCAAGCGACATCGCTTCGACCAGGGCATTTTCAGCCGTGCCGTAATGATCGGGCTGTAGCGGGTACAAGAAAATGTCGGCCTCGGCCAGCGCCGCCGCCGAATCGGCGGTTTGGCCGCGGAACCGGATGCGCCCGGGATAACGCATGCTTTTCGCGCGTGCGATCACGGCCTCGTCGGGCTCGCCCCAGACCGAAACACGGATATCGTCGCCGTCCAGCCGGTCGGCGATGTCGAAAAATCCCGGATGCATCTTCACGAAATCGACTGTACCGAGATATGCGATGGCCGCCGCGCGATCTGCATTCGGCTGCCGCGCCGCACCGGCGAAGCCAAACCCGCTGTTGATCGAAGAAAATTTCCGCGGCGCGGTCTCGCGCAGCGCCGCGAGCCACGGGATCGAGAACGAGGCCTCCGACGTAGCGACGAAGCGATCAGCCCCTTGCATCAATTCCGGCTGGATGAACGGGCGCGACAGACCCGAGATGTGTGCCCAGAATACACTGCGCATCGCAGGAAATTCACAGCGAGCAAGGCATTCGAACAGACGGGGATGATTCCAGAATTCGAACTGCACGATGTCAGCGTCGCGGGCGAGCGCGGCAACATGGTCGAGGTGGTCGGCGACGATCACCCGCGCGCCGGCCGCGACAAGAACCGCGACGTGACTTCGGTCGCGCGGCGGCTCCAGCAGCACGAAGGTTTGCTCGGCAGCTTCGGGCAATGCGGCGTTGATCGCCGCGTGCGCCTTGCCGACACCGCCGCCGAGATGCGGCGTGACGTGCAGGATCTTCATTCGGCGGCAACCGCTGCGAACTTGCGGTCGGCACCGCCCGGCGGCTCGGCGGCCGGATCGATGGTGGCGAGCGTCTTGAATTTTTCGAGCAGCTTCAGCCGATGAGAATCAATATTGTCGGGCAGGCAGTGGCTGAGCTGCCCGCAATTGCCGCAGACGTTGTTTTGCCGCCGGCGACCTTCCAGATGCTGCAGGCGCAACGCGTTCATTGCGGCCGAAGTCCATATCTCCTTCATCGATTGCGTGCGCACGTCGCCGATGACGAGTTTGCGTTCCCAATCGAGGAAGCACGAACTGACCAGGCCGTCGGCGTTCACCGAGTAGCCGTAGAAGATGTACGGGCAGGTATCGGTATCGCCGACATCCTGCTGGTAGATACCCTTGCTGATCGTCACGCCGGTGTGCGCTTCGATATCGAACTCCGGCCAGCACGGCGCAAAATTCTCGATAAAGATGCGGTCGCAATGATCGCCGAATGTGTCAAGAAACTCCTGACGTTGCGTTTCGCTAATCAGCTCGCCGGGGATTTTGATGACGATCTCGCAATCACCTTTGTTGGCGTAGAGCCATTTGACGTTGGCGACGAATTTGGCGAAATCGAACTTGAAACCGGTGAAGCGCCGATAGGTCTCCTCGGTCATGCCGTCGACCGAGATATTGATCTTGTCGATGCCCGCCTCGAGAATCGGACCCATGCGTTCCGGCGCGAGAAACGTGCCGTTGGTGGTCGTATCGATATAGTCGACGCAGCCGGATTTCTTAGCGTAGACGACCATGTCGGCGAAGCGCTTGTTGAGCAGCGGTTCGCCGTCCTTGTACATGCGCAGCACCTTGATCGGCTTGTCGAAGGCGCCGAGGTCGTCGATCACTTTTTGGAAAATTTCGTACTTCATCGCGCCCTGATAGCGGCCGGTCTCGGCGATCAGGTCGCGATGACCGGTCGGACAGAACGTGCATTTGAAATTGCAGGAGCTCGCCGGATCGACAAAAACGACGAACGGCGTTGCAAGCGGGATGACCGTTTCAAGCGCTGTGCGCCCGATGAGATTGATGCGCGGTTCGAGCTTGGCCTTCATGGGTAACCCCCTTGCCACAAGCGGCGGTACCCAACTCCTACCGGACAATGGTTAATAGAAATTAACCAAACATTCCGGCGTGGCGGCCGGGCGCGCCGGCCGCATCGGCTTAGAGCGCCTTGGCCCTCAGTCGGCCCGCCGTTTCGCTCACCTCGGTGACCGCACTGATGCGCGCTTCGAATTCGGCAATGTCGGCCTCGCACAATAACCGCGCACCGGCGCCAGCCTTGTACGAGCGGTGCCAAGTCATTGTGCGGGTGACGGCCTGGACGAGCGTGAGCGCCGGTGAAACACCGAGCACGTTGCGCGCCTTTGCATTATCGAGGGCAAGCCAGGCGGTTTCGTGAGGACCTGCGACCTGTGCAAACTCCACCTCACCCTCCCCGTAGATTGCCTGCGCAAGCTCGATCAGTTCGCGTACCGGGACCGCTTCTCCGATATCGGGTCCGAAATTGTAGGCACCCGCCAAGGAGGGCTCATCCCAAAGCTGCTCCGCCAAAGTGAGATAGCCGTACAGTGGCTCGAGCACATGCTGCCACGGACGTACGGCGTCGGGCCGGCGGATTTTCAAGACCTCGCCCGCGTGCCAGGTCCGGACGGCGTCCGGGATCAAGCGGTCATCCGACCAGTCGCCGCCGCCGATCACGTTGCCCGCGCGCGCGCTGGCGACCGCCACGCCCTGCGTCGCCAGGAATGAATCGCGATAGCTGGCAATGGCAAGTTCGGCCGCCGCCTTGCTCGCGCTGTAGGGGTCATGTCCCCCGAGTACATCGTCTTCGCGATAACCTTGCTCCTTGCCGTCATCGCGGTAGACCTTGTCGGTCGTGACCATCACCGCAACGCGGACGGTTTCAAGGCCTCGCATGGCTTCCAACAGATGGACGGTGCCCATGGTGTTGGTCTCGAACGTCGTCATCGGTGCACGATAGCCGGCATAGACCAGCGGCTGCGCCGCGAGATGAAAGACGATATCCGGCCGCGCGGCGCGCACGCGCTCGGTCAGCGCCGCGATGTTGCGAATGTCGATGAAATGGCTGTCGCAGAGCGCGCCGATATCGGCTTCGCCATAGAGATTGGGCGTGGTCAGCGGCGGCAGGCTGACGCCGGTCACCTTGGCGCCCAGGCGATGCAGCCAGAGCGTCAGCCACGAGCCCTTGAACCCGCTATGGCCTGTCAGCAGAACGCGCTTGCCGCGCCAGAACGAAGCGTTTGGCACCGCATTCGATCCCAGATTGTCCATGATCCCTTGCCCAGACAATTTCGGTGACGGGTTTGCCTCGGGCAGATTGGCGAAATACCGATTTGCCAATTCGCACTGCCCGCCCTGAAAGACACCGGTCTTATGGTGGGCAAGACGTTAAGAACTCATTATCCGTATTTTTGCCGGCAATCTCACGCGCTGGCGCGGACGGCCGCCGCCGGCCCGGCATTCGTCCGGCGGTCAATCACCGCGCTCCAGAAATTGGCATAGCGCAGCGCGAACTCCGGCTCGCTCAACGCCATGAACGCGCTGATTTCCGCGAGCATGCCGTGGAAGGACAACTGCCCGCTCGCGGTCAGCAGTTTCGCGCGCAAGGCCTCTGCTTCACGCGCCAGTCCCGAACTCGAAGGCCGTGCGATTATCGAGTTTGAAGCGGGAAAACATAACCGCGAACCAGGCGTCGGCAATGGCCTGTTGCAGGGCCGGCGGGCTGGCGGAAAACAGGTCTCCAGCGTTTCGCACCAGCACGGCGCCTTCGAAGCCGCAAATGAACCAGTGCAGCAGGTTGATCGCCGGATCGAGCCCGGCAGCGCTGTAGTGGTCGAGGTCCCGCTGCTGCGCCGTATCCCGCCTCTCCCACAAACCATGGTCGTAGAGATAAAGGAGCCGATTGAGCGGGATGAATTTCCCTTTGAGCAGATAGAACAGGCACATCACCTGGTCGTGGAACGAGAAGGCGGCGGGCATGCTCTTGAAGAAGCTGAACAGGCGTTGAGCGGCGTCGCGCCGTATCACCGAATAGATGAGGGCGTTAGGGCCCGAATGACTGAGATAACCGGCCACCCGCGTGGCAACATCCGGTAAATCGATATCCTTGTAGGTCACGATAGCGGTGCTTTGCGAGGATTCGACGGCGTAAGCGCCGGTGATGCCGGCAACCGACGCGTCGTCACGGCATTGCTCGATTATTCCCGGCAGTGCGGCCACAGCGTGATCGAAACAGAAGTCGTCGTCGGCCAACGCAAACACGAACTCGCCTTTGGCGAGCCGCATGAGTTCGGCCAGATTTGTCGGTCCATCGCACGGCTCGGCCAGGACGATCGTGCAATTCTCGCGTTGAAATTGCGGCAATAGCGCGCGTTTCTGCGCATCGCCGGAATTGTCACGAACGAGAACCTCGATCTCCGGGCTCGCCCACGAGCAGGCCTGGGCAATGCGCGAACAGGCCAGGAGGCCGGCCCGGTAGGACGGGATCAGGATGGAAAGCTGCACGGGCCCCATTGGCGGCTGACGGCGCGATCGACCGGCGCGCCGCGGTGACGTCCCACAGCCGGCACTGCGCGCCGACCGCACACCGGTCTAACTGATTCGGCCTATGGCCAGAACGCCACGAGGCTGTGCAAGCGCCACGCGCAATGGCAAAAATAATGGCAACTGATTCGCTGACACGACGCGAGATCCATTGCCGCACCTGACCCGCTCGTTCACCACCCTGCCCGGTCCCGACCGGGCGGCGGCATTGCTCGCCGAAACTGCAACGGCGCCTTGTGAATTTGCGCCGGCCGGCACCGATAAACCGCTCGTGCTTTACGGCGCCGGGAATCTGGGACGGCTCGCACGCGATTTTCTCAAAGTGGCGGGCCGCGATGTAGCCATGGTGATCGACCGCAGTGCCAGCACCCGAAAACAGGAGCCGGCTTGGACCGACATTCGCGTCCTCGCGCCGGCTGATGTCTCGGACAAGACCAAGCGCGACGTTCGTCTCGCCGTCAGCCTGGTGACACAACCTTATGTGCCGCTCGAACGCTCTCTGCTCGCGCTCGGCTTCAACGACGTGGTGCCGTTCTACGATCTTGCCGAAAGTTTACGCGATCGCCATCCATTGTCGAACGGCTGGTTTGCGCCGCCGCTGTCCGAACAAGATCGCGACAAGACGGCTCAAGTCCTGGCGACCTGGCACGACGACGTCTCACGCGCGCATCATTTGCAATTTCTCGCCTGGCGGCGGCTGCGCGAGGAATGGACCTTCGAGCCGGCCCCGCCCGAGAACGGGGTGCGATTTTTCATTCCGGAAGTCGTGCGGGCGTTGCGCGACGACGAGATCCTGCTCGATGCCGGCGCCCATCACGGCAGCGTTGTCGAAAACTTCATCCGCCACACCAAGGGCAACTTCCGTCAAGCGATCGCCGTCGAGCCCGACCCCGGCAGCCGCGCGACGCTCGAACGAAATTTGCAAACCTGGCTGTCCGGCGATGATCGCATCAGCATCCTCGCTTGTGCGCTTGCCGAAGACGACAGCGAAGCCTTGTTCCACGACGGTCTCGGCTATGCCTCACAGCTTTCGCCGACGGGATCGTTGCGCGTCGACGCGCGCAGGCTCGATGCGCTCGATCTCAATCCCACATTCATGAAACTTCATCTCGAAGGCGGAGAGCTCGCCGCCCTCAAAGGCGCGCGCGCAACGCTGCTGGCACAGCGACCGATCGTCGCCGCCACCGTCTATCACAACGCCGACGGCATTTGGAAAACGCCGCTCTGGCTCATGGAGAACCTGCCCGACTATCGCTTCCTGTTTCGCGCCGATGCCTGGTGCGGGACCGGTGCGGTGCTCTACGGCTTGCCGAAAGAAAGAGTTGGCTGATCATGGTCCGTTACGCCACCGACAGCACGCTCATCTTCGACCTCGGCATGAACAATGGCGATGACTCGGCCTATTACCTGCGGCGTGGATTCACTGTCATTGCCGTCGAGGCCAATCCTGCCCTTTGCGAACAATCCCGCGCGCGATTTGCGAGCGAGATCGCCGGCGGCCGACTGACGATCCTTAACGCGGCGATCTGGAACACGGACGGTGAAGCGACATTCCACATCAACCTCGACAATGACCACTGGAGCAGCCTGGACAGCGGCTGGGCCGGACGCGACGCCAGCCGCTACAGGAGCATCACCGTTTGCTGCGTCACTTTGGCCAGCCTGTTCGCCGAATTCGGCACGCCGCACTATCTCAAGATCGACGTGGAAGGCGTCGATAAAAGCATTCTCGAACAATTGCAGGGCAGCGGCCTCTTGCCCCTCTATGTCAGCGTCGAGGACTGCCGGTTCGGCTTCGAGTACATTGAACTGCTCAAGACTTGCGGCTACGACGGCTACAAGCTCCTCGATCAATCGACTGTCCTGCAAATGACCGATCCAGCAAGCGGACAGGCGTTTGCCGCCGGATCGTCGGGGCCGTTCGGCAACGACCTGCCGGGCAGCTGGCTCAGTCACGACGACATGGTCAAGCAGTACGCAACGACTGTGCGCGACTTTGCCGGCAATCGCCTGGCGCCGCGCAGCCACTGGTGGGACATCCACTGCACGCACCTTGGAGCGCATGACAAATCATGAGCGCACGATCCGAAGAGCAGACGTTTGCCACCTTCGTCCGCCGCAATATCGAGAGCGCCGGGCAAGACGAAGGATTTAGAGGACTGTCGCAAATCTGGGTGCGAGAGTGCATCCGGCACAACTACGCGCAGAATTTCACCTGGCTCGGACGCCCCGCGATCCAGGTCCCGCAGGACCTATACGCCATCCAGGAACTGATCTGGGGCTGCCGCCCCGACCTGATCATCGAGACCGGCATCGCCCACGGCGGTTCGCTGGTCATGAGCGCGTCAATGTTGGCCTTGCTCGACTATTGCGATGCAGTCGAAGCAGGCAGCGTGCTTGACCCGAAGGCCAGCCGCCGCAAAGTGGTTGGGGTCGATATCGACATTCGGGCGCACAACCGGGCGGGCATCGAGACCCACCCCTTGCACCACAAGATCAACACCATTCAGGGCTCTTCGCTCGCTCGCGATATTGCCGACAAGGTCGCTGTACATGCCGAGGGCTATGAGCGCGTCATGGTATTCCTCAATTCCAATCATACGCACGACCATGTCCTGGAAGAGCTTGAGTTGTACGCGCCTTATGTCAGCAAGGGCTCCTATTGTGTGGTGTGGGACACCGGCGTCGAGGACTTGCCGGACGAGCTGTGTTCCGACCGGCCCTGGGGCAAAGGCAACAACCCGAAAACCGCCGTCTGGGAATATCTGAGACGCCTTGACGGCGAAGGGCGCAAGGCGCGCGACGGAGCCGTGCTGCGCTTCGAGCGCGATTACTCGATCGAGCACAAGCTGATGATCACCGCTTCGCCCGACGGTTTTTTGCGGCGGATTTGATCAGGCGGGCGTCGAGATCTTCAAGCCGGTCACCGTGTCGATCTTGGTGCCGTCGGCAAGCGTCATGATATTGTTTTTGGTGTCGACATAGGCGCCGTTGGCAAGCTGGATGACGGCTGCCGGATCGACATAAGGCGCGCCGGTGACCGTGTCATATTGACTGCCGTCTGGCCGCGTCATGATGTTGTTGTTGGTGTCGATGCTAGTGCCGTCGGAAAAATAGATATAAGAATCGAGAACGTTCTCTTCCTTGACTTGGTTCTGCGACGCGGTCAGATCCTTCAGCAGCTTTTGCAAGACATCCTTATTGCGCTGGTCTTGGGCTTGCGACGCCAATTGCGCGTAGTAAGCAGACGCGCTGCTCTGGTTATTTTGCGATATCGTCGCAAAGTTACCGGCGATCGTCGAGCTCTGGCTGAGAAAAGAACTGACACTGCCGTCGCCGACATTCTGCAGCGCGCCGAGGATACCGGCCGAGGTCTGCGAACTTTGGATGGCGGCAAATGTATCGTTCAGCCAATTTGACTGACCGCCCAAAACCGAACCTGCACTGCTCACTGACGTCATCGGCATCTTCCGGAATGCACGCAGTATAAGAATCAAAGTTTAACAACGTATGAAGCTTTCCAAATCCTTAACCATCCAAGACTTGGCCCTAACGAGCCGCAAACCATATTCCCGTGCCGAAGGACCTAAGCGCGATAACAAAGGCGAGTTAAAGCGCGTTAACCATGAACTTTTACGCACCATTCGGAACCGTATGCGATGACATTCGCCGATCCCCTGGATCGACACGTGTAGTTGCCAGTATGGCACCTTGACCAGAAAGGTAGCGTAAGATGTCCGACATCACTCTTTCGGCTGGCGTGCGGTCGAACCTGCTGCAGTTGCAGTTGACTTCGAACCTCACCAACCAGACACAGACCCGGCTCGCCACCGGCAAGCGGGTCAACTCCGCTCTCGACAATCCGAACAATTACTTCACGGCCCAGGGCCTCGATAACCGTGCCAACGACTTGAGCTCCCTACTTGACTCGCAGTCAAACGCGATCAACACGGTTCAGGCCGCCAACAACGGTATCACGGCGATCACCAAGCTGGTGCAGTCGGCGCAGTCCCTGGTCAGCCAGGCTCAGCAGACCAGCGATACGACGACCCGCGCGACCCTCTCCGCGCAGTTCGACGCCCTGCTGACCCAGATCGGCCAGTTGGCTGGTGACTCCGGGTTCAATGGCATCAACCTGCTGGGCGGCGACGACCTGACCGTGACCCTCAACGAGACCGGCACGTCGACGACCACCGTCAGCGGCGTCGACTACACCAATGCCAACGCCTCGCCGTTGAGCGTCGCCGGAGCGGCCAACAACTGGGCCGCCTCTGCCGATATCACGGCAGCCTCCGACGACCTGACCGCCGCGTTGACCTCGCTGCGCTCGGAATCGCAGACCTTGGGCTCGAGCCTGTCGGTCATTCAAATTCGCCAGGATTTCACCAAGGCGACCATCAACACGCTGCAGAGCGGCTCCGATTCGCTCACGCTTGCGGATACCAACCAGGAAGGTGCCAACCTGCTTGCGTTGCAGACCCGCCAGCAGCTGTCGACCACCGCACTGTCGCTCGCCGCGCAGGCCGACCAGAACGTGTTGCGTCTGTTCAGCTAAGAAGCGGTCCAAACACTTGCGAAACGGCGGCCTTCGGGCCGCCGTTTTTTTTGCGCGTTCACTTTATGGTTAATGAATGGTTAATGGGCGTTTCTTAACCATCCATCAACCATAACAAATCATTATCGACAGGAATGGGGTTTTACCTTTGCGCGCAAGGAGTCTGCCATGAGTGACATTGTACTCTCGGCCGGGGTCCGTTCCAACCTTCTGCAATTGCAGCAGACATCGGATCTGATCACCAAGACGGAGACACGGCTTTCCACCGGTAAGCGCGTGAATTCAGCACTCGACAATCCGATCAACTATTTCACGGCCCAGGGCCTGTCCTCACGCGCGAACGACCTGAACTCGCTGCTCGACAGCATGACCACGGGCATCAACACGATCCAGGCCGCCAACAACGGCATCTCGGCGATCACCAAGCTGGTGCAGTCGGCGCAATCGCTGGTCAGTCAGGGCCGCCAAACAACCAATTCCGCGGTGCGCGCGACTTTGTCCGCGCAGTTCGACAACCTGTTGGGCCAGATCGACCAGCTTGCGGCGGATTCGGGCTTCAACGGCATTAACCTGCTCAACGGCGACAATCTGACCATCAACCTCAACGAGACCGGCTCGTCGACGACGACGATTACCGGCTATACCGATACGACTGCCAGCGCTCTCAGTATCTCCGGCGCGGCCAACAATTGGGCCGCTTCGACCGATCTCGATGCCGCCGCCAGCGAACTGTCTACAGCCCTAACGACGTTGCGCACCCAAACGCAATCCTTGGGTTCGAACCTGCAGGTCGTGCAGATCCGTCAGGACTTCACCAAGGCCATGGTCAATACGCTGAGCTCCGGCGCCGACAGCCTGACGCTGGCCGATACCAACGAGGAGGGCGCCAACCTCCTTGCGTTGCAGACGCGGCAACAATTGTCGACCACGGCGCTGTCGCTCGCCGCGCAGGCCGACCAGAACGTGCTGCGGCTCTTCCAGTAATCTCGAAACACGCTCGCCGGGAAACGGAAATCATATGGGCCTCAAGGTTGAATTGAAGCCGGGTGAGCGCCTCATTCTTGGCGAGTGCCTGGTGACCAACGGCAGTCAACGCACACGGCTGCTCATCGAGGGCCAAGCGCCGATCTTGCGCGAAAAGGATATCATGCTGCCGGGGCAGGCCAATTCTCCGGCCAAGCGCATCTATCTGGCGGTCCAGCTGATGTATACGTCGCGCGACCCGCGTGTTCATCATGACGCCTATTTCTCGCTCATGCGCGACCTCGTGCAGGCGGCGCCGAGCGCATGGCCGCACATGGTCGCGGTCAGCAATCACATCCTGGCCGGCGAAATGTACAAGGCCCTCAAAAGCGCCAAGGCGCTAATTGCCTACGAGAAGGAGCTACTCGACAATGCACCACGCGGCGAAAGCCTACGGCACGGTCGCCAAGCAAACCGCAAATCCGCGTGAGCTTGAAGCCGATCTGCTGCTGGATGCGGCGGCGAAGCTGCAGACAATTCGCGACGGCTGGGACGCCAACAGCGCCGAGCTTAACGCCGCGCTGCTCTATAATCGCAAGCTTTGGTCGATCTTCGTGACCTCGTGCACCAGCCCCGAAAATCCTCTGCCGGCGGTGGTCCGGCAAAACGTCGCCAATATCGGCCTGTTCGTATTCAAGCAGACCATGACGGTTCTGGCGGATCCGAAGCCGGAAAGGCTCGGCTCGCTCATCTATATCAATCGCGAATTGGCGGCGGGACTGCTCGGCCGCGCCTGAGCCGGCACCGCACACCATCCGAGCCGCGGGATTTCCCCCGCGGTCTTTTTTCGTCCGGTGAACGGCTATCAGAGGTAGTTGACCAGGCTGGTCTGGAACAGCAGCGCGGTGGTCTGCATCGAGGCCTGCATCCGTGTTTGCAGCGCCAGGATTTTCGAACCGACTTCCTCGTTCGAAACGCCCGAAACCTGCTGCAGGAAGTCGCCCAAGGTGGCATTCGTTTGCTGATGTCGGCTTTGCGCCGTGCTGATGGCGGTCTGGGCGCCGGCAAGCTCGGTCTGAATGTCGGCGACCGTCTTGACGCCGGGCGACGCCAGATTTGCAGTGACCCGCTGATTCAGTGCGGCGCTTAGGTCTGCGGCGTTCGGATCGCTCGAGGAAATCGTCACCGCCGCAAGCGTCGCGAAATTCTGCACCAACGTTCGCAGGCCGTCTTCATTGGCGCGCGCGCCGTAAGAAACCACCAGCGACTGGTCGATCCGCGCCGTCGAAGTCGAACGCGCCAAATCCGCACCGGTTTCGCCAGTGTACCAGATCATCGTATTGGCGGCGGTGCCGGCGATCTGTGCGGTCGCGCTGTCGTAGGGAGGACCGGCGACGCGTTGCGGCGGGTTGCTCGCATCCGCGTTGAAAAAGTCATTGGAAGCCGCGACCGCCGATGCCGCCGTCAGCGAGGTGGCGCCAAGCTTGCCGATCGCGCCGGTCAGCGCTGATTGCAGATTGGTCGCGGTCGCAGCAGGTGTCGCGCCAATGGTGAACTGACCGGCACCGGGCGGGGAATCGGTCGTCGCCGTGAGCGTCAGATTGGCGCTGGTTCCGTCCGGCAAGTCGAAGCGGACGGTGAGGGCATCGCCGGCGTTCGGATTGCCGCCAGAGAGATCGACCGAGAGCGAAGCGGGCGAGCCGCTGGGCCCGCTCACCGTCGCATTGGTCAGCCCTGAGGTGACCGACGCCAACTTGAAACCGAACGGCGAGGCCGAATCCTCGTCGATTGCGACTGAGGTTGCCGTGGGCGCGTTGATGACCAGTCGACCGAGGCCGCTGGCGCCGAGATCGGCTTGATTGCGTTCCGAGATAAGCTGCTTGAGGCCGGCGCGCGTGCTGTCGCCGTTGAGGATGTGATCAAGCGTTTCGGTTGCCGGCTGGTCGGTGGCGCGGCCCGAAAAGAGATAATGGCCGCCGGCTTGTGTGTTGAAGAGGGCGAGCAACTGGTCGAGTGAACTCTGCGCGGTCTGTTGTGTCGATATGAGTCCGGTGCTATCGATCGCGCTCGCCGACTGCACCATCGCGGATTTCACCGTGCTCGACAGGGTGCCCATCGCATCGAGCGCATCGTTCATCAGGTTGATGCGCGTGGAGACCGTGTTGATCGTATTGTTGTAGCCGCTGATCGCCGTCAATTGGCTGTTCAGGCCGACGACAATTCCGCGATCGGTGCCGAGACCGGCATAGTCGTCGGACTTCTGGCCGGTGCTGAGTTGTCGCTGCAAGTCGTCAAACTGATTGCGCATCGAAGTGAGCTGCTGAATCGCGAGCCCAGATTGTGCGCCGAGCGCCGAGATACTCATGCCGTCCTCACATCTTCAATAGCATATCAAGCATGTCTTTGACCGCCGACAGTACGCGCGCATTGGCGCCGTAAGCGTTCTGCAAGGTCAAAAGGTTGCCCATCTCCTGGTCTATATTGACGCCGGAGGTCTCGTTGAAGCGCTGCTGCAACGTCGACAGGACGACGTCCTGGCCTTGTTTCAGATTGCTGGCCGTAGCCGCGGCTTCGCCTTGCGTGCTGATGACCTGGCGCAGGTAGGTCGAGAGCGAGCCCGAGAAAGGCGCCGCGGTCGTGCCGATGCCGGTGTCCGGCGAATACGAGAGCGCCGTGCCAGTCAGTTGCTGATAGATGAAATCGGGTCGTGTACTGTCGCCGGCCGCCGTCCCTGAAGCGTAGGCGACAAGCGCAGACGGATCGGCTGCAAGCGCGGCGTTCACGGTGATGCGCCCGGCAAAACCGACGCTTTGCGAGCCCAGCGCGCCGATCGCACCGGTAAAAGATGTCGTGCCATCGGTGAAAAACGGCAGTTCGGCGCTTCCGCCGGCAAGTGAGCTGACGGTCGCCGTCGTGCTCACCGCATCGACATTGACCGTATTGGCCGCGCCATCGTCGAGAATTTCCAGCGTCGTGCCCGACGGATTGGAGGCCGTCATGCCGGTTGCGCCAAGCGCCGTGTTGATCTGGGTAATGACCGAACCAATGCCGCCGGAAAAATCGATGCCGTAGACGGTGTCGTTTGGATCGGACGTCGCGGTGTTCGACAGCGGCAGAATGGACGGATCGTCGACCCGCACCAGGGTGATGGTATGTGCGGTGCTTGTGCCGACGTCGGTATAGTTGATCGTGACTTTGTTGCCGGCCGACAATGCGCCGATGTCGACGTCGAAACCGCTTTGAGCGCCGGCCGTAACCGCAGTGCCGTCGGTGGTCTTTTCGGACAGCGCAGACGCCATCGACGAAGCAAAAGCGTCGAGCTGGTTCTGCGCCTGCACCAGATCCTGGTCGCGCAACTGCACCAGGCCGGCGAGTGTGCCGGAGCGGATCGCGTGTGTAAGATCGACGGAGTTCGCTCCGACGGTCAGCGTGATCGAGCCGAGCGTGCTTTGCGACGGATTGGAGCTCCACTGCGAAAATGCCGAGACCGAGCCCGCCGCGTTGAAGCTCAATTGCGCAGCGTCATAGCCGACGAGTTGGGTACCCGATGTCGTGTGAATGGTGACCTGATTATTGTCACCCTGAATCACGTTGATGTCCATTAGTTGCGAGAGCTGGTCGATATAGGCATCGCGCTGGTCGAGCAGGGTCGCGGTCGCGCTGTCGTTGCTGGTCATGCCCGTCAGCTTCTGATTGATCGAAGCGATCTGGGTCATCGCATTGTTGGCTTGGGCGACGGCATCGGAAATGCTCTGCTCGGCATCGCTGCGCAGCCCCTGGATGCGGCTCGTCATCTGATTGAGCTGCTGGGCCAGCACCTGCGCCTGACTGATTACCGAGGTGCGCGCGGCGGAATCGTCGGGACTGGTCGACAGGGCCTGCAAGGCGTTGGTGAAATTGTTGTAGACCGTTTCCAGCGCGTTGGTGCCGCCTGGCTGGCCGTAGACATCCTGTAGTTGGCTCAGGTAACTGGCGCGAACGTCGGCATAGCTTGCGCCGGAGTTCTCCGTGCGCAACTGGCGTTGAATATATTGATCGAGCTGGCGCTGCACGTCGCTCGCGCGCACGCCGATCGAGACGCCGCTTCCACCGGTGGCAACCTGGTTGATCGTCTTGCGCGTGTAACCGGGCGTATCGGCATTGGCAACGTTTGACGCAACCAGCGCAAGACTCGCCTGGTTGGCCTGCAAGCCTGACAGGGCGGTCGAAAGCGCTTGTGTCAGACTCATGTGTTAGCTCCGATCAGCCGTCCCGCAACCGCCACTACCGAATGATGTTCAACAGGTCTTGCGACATCTGGTTCGCCGTCGTGACGACCTTCGTGTTTGCCGAATAGGCCTGTTGGGTCACGATCAACTTGGTGAACTCGGTCGCAATGTCGGTATTGGACGCTTCGAGCGACTGTCCGATAATGTTGCCGGAGGCGCCGGCAAGCGGCGCACCGGACGCTTCCGTCGCCTGATAGGCGCCGCCGTCCAGGCTCTTGAGGTTGTCCGGGCTGTTGAAGTGCACGAGCGGTATGTAGGCGAGCGGAACCGTCTGTCCGTTCGAGAATGTGCCGGTAATATCGCCTGTTTCGTTGACCTGAATCGTTTCGAGCTGACCGGCCGCGTAGCCGTTCTGCTGCAAGTTGTTTACGCTCGCAAGGCCGCTGACATTCGCGAATTGCGAAATCGAGCCGGTCGGCGAGCTGACCAAGACGTTACCAAGCGTGGTGCCGTCGACCGAAACGCCGGTCAGCGTGAAGTTGGTGATCGCCGGGTTGAGTTGGCCACTGCCGTTGAAAACGAAACTTTGACCGGAATTGACCCAGCCGACGGTGGCGCCGGCCGCGGTCGAATCGGTCTGATAAAACAGCTCCCATGTATCGGTACCGCCGGCCGCAACGCTGTCGGTCTTGCCCCAGCGGAACTGGACATTGGCCGGATTGCCAGTCGCGTCATATGCGGTGATCGATCCGCCGTCGACGGTTTCGTTGACGAACGTCGAAATATCATTGCCAACCACGGTTCCGGTACCGCCTGTCGTCGGATCGACAGTAAAATCGGCCGGGTTCAGCAGTTCGGAGTTCGCAGTAGTGGGAGAATAATTATTGGTGTGCGGAAGCGCCGGCAGGTTGAGCGCATAGGTGACCTGCGAGGTCGCGCTCGGCGGCAAGAAGTTGCTGTTGAACTGTACGGGCGCCGCAACGCTGCCCGATGGCGTACCGGTTATAGGATCGATTGGAATACCCTCGAGATAATAACCGGCGCCGTTGACCATGTAACCGTTGGCATCGAGGTGGAAGTCGCCGCGGCGCGTGTAGTAGTCAACGCCGGTGAATACCGGAGAGCCGCCATTAAAGCTCGACGCGGCCTGCACCTGGAAAAAGCCGTTGCCGTTGATGGCGATGTCGGTGCTGGACTCCGTCGCCTGGATCGTTCCCTGCACCGTGTTGGTCGCGCGCGAACTGGCGATCACGCCGCCTGCAACCTGCTGCGAGGGGATAGAATCCCCGGGCACGAGATCGAGAAAGCTCGTGTTGATACCCTTGTAGGCAATGGTTTGCGAGTTGGCGATGTTGCCGGAGATGTTTTGCATGGCGAAGGACTGCGCCTGCAAACCACTCACTGCCGCATTCAGAGCATTGAACAAGCCCATAACAACTGCTCCACAAACTGACCGCCCCGACGGGGCACAAACGAATTCGCTCTCTCTCTGGCAATCGCTGTGCCAATACAATATATTAGCAATATCAATAGTTTATGAGATAACGAGCGGTACCGGGCAGAGCGCTTTCTGCCGCAAGCCGGCAATTTCTGCCGGACAGGCGCGAAGTGAAGGCTAGCCGCTTGGTTGATTAAATCGCCTCGCCGCGCACGGCGCGTTCGAGGAAATATTCCAGCGCCGTGATGCAGTCACGGTCGCGGTAGATCTTGTGCTTGTTATCCGCCACGCGCTGCTTGAGCGTCTGACGGTAGGCCGGCGCGTTGGCAAGCCGCGCGGCGATTGCTACGTAATCGTCGACCGTCTCGGCGATCGTGTCGGTCACGCCCATCAATCTCAAGATCGCCGCGCTGTGACGCCCGCGCATGAAGGCGCCATTCATAGCCACGATGGGCAGATTGTGCGGAAGGCTTTCGAGCGCGGAGTTGCAGCCGGACCAGCCGATGCTGTCGAGAAAGACGTCGCACAGGCCGGCCGCCGCGACGAACTTGCTTTGACTTAAGCGATTGAGGAAGACGCAGTGGTCGTCGGCCTTGAGCCCGGCGGCCGCGAAAGCCCGATCGAGCCGCTCACGGATGATTTGCGTGATGCGCGGCACACCGAAGTGACGCAAGAAGACAAACTGACAGTCGCCGGCCGCGCGCGCGATCTTCACGAAGACGTCGTCATATTGCGGCAAATATTTGAACAGCGATTGCGCGCTCCAAAACACGGTCGCTCCGGGACGCAGGCCCAGTTCCTCGCGCGTGAGCGAAACCGGCTCGCTCTCCACCGGCTCGTAATAGATCGATAGATTCGGCAGCCGCACCAGCTTTTCGGTGTAGTAGCTTTGCGCCTCCGGCGGCTCCATCAGGTCGCTCGAGAGAAAATAGTCCATCGTCGGCAGGCCGCTGGTTTCCGGATGGCCCCATGAATTGCATTGCACCGGCGCGAGCCGTTGCGCCGCAAGCTGTAGCGAAGACGTGTCCATGAGCAGGCCGGGATAGATCAAGACGTGCGGCGCGTCGGCGAGGATTTCGCGCCGCCAGCCCTCGGTATCGAGCGAATGGTGCACGAAGCGGTCGAACAGCGGCGCGGCCGCATCCGTCTGCTCGTCGTGAATCATGCCGAGGTGATAGCCCGTCAGCCGAAAGCGGCTGCGATCGAGCTGGCTGACCCAGCCTTTGATCGGGATTTTCCAGTTGGAATGGCGATAGAAAAAGCTGCTGACGATACCGGCCCGGATCGGCTCGCCGGGCGCGGGCGGCGGCGGCAAGGGCGCGGGCTCATAGCTGCGGCCGACGATGCGCGCGATCATGCCGCCGTAGATCTCCTGCAAGCGGCGGTCGTCGGCCCCTTGATAGGCGAGCAGAAACGGGTGCCGGCTGCCGATGGCGCTGACCAAATCGCCCTGCAGCGCGCCGCTGTCGAAGTCGTTCGCCAGCGCGCGCAGCTTCTGCTCGTAAGCCGCGCGGCATGCGGCGATGTCACTTGTCCGCGTATAGACGACCGGAAGCGCGGCAAGGCAGGCGGCAAGCCGCGCTTGCGCATGGCCGGGCTCCAGCGCAAGCGCCTGTGCAAGGTCCCTGGCCGCCTCCTCGTTGCGGCTGAGCTCCAAAAGTATGGAGCCGCGCTGATACCAAGCGTCCGGGTTGCGCGGATTGAGCCGCAGCGCGATCGTGAAGTTCTCGACCGCTTCCTCGGCACGGTCGAGACCGATGAGCACGCGACCGCGATTCTTGCGCGGCTCGGCGAACCCCGGATCGAGTGCCAGCGCCTTGTCGTAGCAGTCGAGCGCTTCGGTCAGGCGGTTGGTCGCCTCCAGCACGTTGCCGCGGTTATTGTGCGCCTTGGCATAAGTCTGACGCAGCGCCAGAGCGCGGTCGAAGCTCTTCAGCGCCTCGTCGTAGCGCCCGAGCACGCGCAGCGACGAGCCCTTGTTGTAGTGCGCCTCGGCGTAATCGGGCTTGAGCGATATGGCCTTGGCAAAACTGACGAGCGCCTCTTCGTTGCGGCCAAGCGCGGCAAGCGCGGCGCCGCGGTTATTGTGCGCGTCTGCGTATTTCGACTTCTGCTTGATGGCCTGATCGAAGCTGTCGAGCGCTTCCTGATGGCGCGCGAGCGAATTGAGAATAAGGCCGTGGTTGAGCAGAACCTGCGGCGACGGTTTGCGCACGCGCATCGCGGCCGAGACCAATTGCAGCGCTTCCGCCGCGTCGCCCTTGGCGAGCTTGACCAGCGCCATCATCTGCAAGGCGTCGAAATGGTCCGGGCGAGCCGTGAGGATTTGCGCATAGAGCGGCTCGGCCTCGGAGAACCGGCCGGCATGGTGATGCTGCAACGCCTGCGCCAGCAATTGCGCGACGTTTGTGGGCGGCGTTTTTGGGAGCGGTTGCGACATCTCGGCGACGGTCCGTCGTCGAGAGGTAGAAAAGTATGGCTGAGTCGTCTAGCGCCGAAATGGCTGCGGCAGCGCCGTCGGGGCGCCGCCGCGTTTGACGCTTTAGCTATTGCTCTTGGGCTCGGTCGCCGCCTCGAATTTGAGCGAGACGCCGTTCATGCAGTAGCGCAAGCCGGTCGGCGGCGGGCCGTCCTCGAACACGTGACCAAGATGGCCGAGGCAGCGGGCGCAATGCACTTCGGTGCGCGTCATGAAGAACGAGCGGTCGCTGTTGGTACCGACCGCGTCAGGCAGCGGCTGAAAGAAGCTCGGCCAGCCGGTACCGCTTTCGAACTTCGCGTCCGAGGAAAACAGCGGCAGATCACAACCGGCGCAGGCGAAAGTGCCCTTGCGCTTTTCGCGATTGAGCGGGCTCGAGCCGGGGCGCTCGGTGCCGTGGTTGCGCAGCACGTTGTACTGCGTAGGGGTAAGCCGCTTGCGCCACTCGGCGTCGGAGAGTTTCGCCCAGTCGATGGTGTCGGTCGTCGTCATTGTCTCTGCCTCGCCAAATGTGCTGGTGGCCGCGAGTACGCCGAAAGCCGCGCCCGTCATCAGAAGGCTGCGCCGGTCGATCATATCAGCTGTCTCCCTTGTGCGTGCCCCAGATCTGCTTGACGCGCTGATCGCGTCCGCAGTTCCAGCGATAGAATTTGTACTTCGTCGGGTTCTTTTCGTAATAGTCCTGGTGATACACCTCGGCCGGATAGAACGTCCCGGCATCCACAATCTCGGTATAGATCGGCGCCTTCAGCTCGGCCTCGACTTTCTTTTTCGATGCTTCCGCCAGTTTTTTCTGCTCGGCGCCGTGCACGAAAATCGCCGTGCGGTATTGGTTCCCGACGTCACAGAACTGGCGGTCCTTCACGGTCGGGTCGACGTGGCGCCAGAAGTAGGTGAGCAACTGCGCGTAACTGACTTTTTTCGGATCGTAGATCACCTCCACCAACTCGGCGTGGCCGGTGCCGCCGGCGGAGACCTGATGGTAAGTCGGATTTTTCACCGTGCCGCCGGTATAGCCGGAGGTGGTCGAGATCACGCCCGGCACGTGGTCGAAATCGCTTTCCACACACCAGAAGCACCCGCCGGCAAAGGTGGCGACCGCCTGGCCTGGCTTCACCTGTGGCAGCGGCGCCATTTGCGCGCTCGCCAAGCCAACGCCAGCAAGAAGGCTTGCCAGCACAAACGTCAAAGCCAGAAGCAGACGGGGCATTGCGACCTCCCGGTTGTCTCGCTCCCAGACATATAACCTTTGCGCATATTCGCCATTCACTTGTGCATCACCCTCCCATCACGCTTGTGCGAGGGCGTTTTGCACGCACCCTGCCCGCCAAATCGTCTTGCCGGGCGGTCGCCACCTGCTAGGGTCGCCCCGAAAAGCGAGGAATTTCATGCGTTTTGAAGGTACCCAGTCTTATGTGGCGACCGACGATCTGAAGGTCGCGGTCAATGCGGCAATCACCCTCGAGCGGCCTTTGCTGGTCAAAGGCGAGCCCGGCACCGGCAAGACCGTGCTCGCGCTGGAGGTCGCGCAGGCCTTAGGCGCGCCGCTGCTCGAATGGCACGTCAAGTCGACCACCAAGGCGCAGCAGGGCCTGTACGAATACGATGCGGTCTCGCGCCTGCGCGACAGCCAGCTCGGCGACGAGCGCGTCAAAGACATCCGCAATTACATCAAGCGCGGCAAATTGTGGGATGCCTTCGTTGCCGACGAGCGCCCTGTCCTCTTGATCGACGAGATCGACAAGGCCGACATCGAGTTTCCCAACGACCTGTTGCAGGAACTCGACCGCATGGAGTTCTTCGTCTACGAGACCGGCGAGACGGTGAAGGCGCTCCGTCGCCCGATCGTGGTCATTACCTCAAATAACGAGAAGGAACTGCCGGACGCCTTCCTGCGCCGCTGTTTCTTCCACTACATCCGCTTTCCCGACGCCGACACCATGACGGCGATCATTGAGGTGCATTATCCCGGCATCAAGAAGCGGCTGGTCGCGGAAGCGTTGCGGCTGTTCTACGAAATCCGCGACGTACCGGGCATGAAGAAGAAGCCGTCCACGTCTGAACTGCTCGACTGGCTCAAGCTCTTGATGGTGGAAGACATCGGGCCGGAATTGCTGCGCGAGCGCGATCCCAAGAGGCTGATCCCTCCTTTGCACGGTGCATTGCTCAAGAACGAGCAGGACGTGCATCTGTTCGAGCGGCTGGCGTTCATGGCGAGACGCGAGGGGCGCTGACACTTTCTCCTCATGGTGAGGAGGGTCCTAAGGGCGCGTCTCGAACCATGAAGCCATGGCGCTTACACTCATCCTTCGAGACTCCGCGCTACGCGCGGCTCCGAAGGATGAGGTCCGAAATTTTGCCAAGCGCCATCGCCCCTTTTCTTCGCTTCGCGGAGAACGCCGTCGTCTCTCCTCACTCGGCCTCGGGCGGCGAGTCAGCCGGCGGCTCCGGCAGACGCTTGCGACGGCCGAAGACTCGGGAGAACGCGGCAAACGGGCTTGCTTGCGCCGGTGGCCCCTGGTCGGCTGCAGGCGGCGTCACGTCAGGCACCATCACGTTCGATGGCATTGCCTCTGGCGGCATCGTTTCCGGCGGCAGCGCTTCCAGCTTGGGCTCGACCGGCGCTGCCGACGCATACGCAGGTTCCGCGGCGGCCATCATTTCGTGTGACGGCGGCACCGTCACCGGGCGCTGTTCGGCGGCCGCCAGGTCCGCGATCTTGGCGAGTGCCGCCGCCACGCCGGTCGGCGGGATGCCGCTGGCGCGCGCCAGCATCCGCGCCGCCTTGCGCGCACGCGCGCCTTCGCGATAGCGCGCCGCTACCTGCTCAATGCGGTCGAGCGGCCGGCTGCCCCAATAGAGTCCCTGCGCAATGGCGCGGCCGACCTTGCCGCCGGCCCAGACCAGTTCGTAAGGCGCGAACATGCGCCAAGTGTCGTCGTTGTCGACGATGCCGCGCGCGATCACGTCGCCGGCCAGCGCGGTGGTGTTGAGGCCGTGCGCGCCGAAAGCACTCGCGACCCACAGGCCCTTATCGATCTCGCCGATCTGCGGCATGCGATGGATGGCGCGGCCGAGCGTGCCGCTCCACAGAGACGCGATCTCGACCTTGCCGAGTTCGGGGAAATTGCGGCGAATGTCGTTGCGCAAACTGCGGCCGATAAAGCGCGGTTCCGCTTCCCACAAGCGCACGCGCCCGGACCATTGCAGTCTTTGTTCGTCGGGATTGTCGCCGCCGACGATGCGATAGTGATTGTCGGCGCGCTCGGTGTCGCTGATGCCGCCGCGATAGCGGATCACCTCGGCCAGTTGCGGCCCGAGCGGCTCGGTCACCATCACAAAGGTGGTGATCGGCAATAGCGTGGCGGACAGTTCCGGCATCAGGTCGCCGAGATGCACGTTGCAGGCGAGCACGACTTGCGGCGCGCGCAGGCGCGCGTTCGGCGTCGTTATGCGCTTGCGAACGCCGGCGGGATCGATCGCCAGCGCCGGCGTTTCCTCGAAGATGCGCACGCCCGCCTTTTCCGCGTCGGCCGCCAGCCCGAGCGCATAGTTGAGCGGATGGATATGGAAGGCGTTCGGAAAATGCATGGCGCCGAAATAGCGCGGATTGGGCAGCACCGCGCGCACCTGCCCAGTCGTCCAAGCTTCGACGTCGCCGCCGATCCAGCGCAAGCGTTCGACCTTGCTGCGCACGGCATCATCGTCCTCGGTCTTGGAGACATGCAGCCAGCCGGGCACCGGATCGACGCCCGGCATGCCGGTCTCTTCAATCGTGCGGCGCACGTATTCGACGCCCTGCTCGGACAGCGCCCACAGCTGCCGCGTGTGATCGAGCCCGATACGCTCGATCATGGTGGCGGTGTCTTCGTGGAAACCCGGCAGAACAAAACCGGTGTTGCGCCCCGACGCCGCCCAGGCGATGCGCCCTGCTTCGAGGACCGCGACCGACCAGCCGCGCCTGGCGACCTCGCGCGCGACGGTCAGGCCTGCGAGCCCGCCGCCGATGACGCATAGATCGACATCATGATCAAAGGTCAGCCGCGGGCGCTCCGGGCTTGCAACCCGGGTCGCCTCGTACCACGTCTCTGCGATGGATTCGGTCTCGCTCATACCATTGCGTTGTGTCAATGCGGCCTCACGGGCGCGGGGATAGGGATGCTAAACTTCTCTGAATTCGAAATCGACGCTTTCGAATCAATCCACCCCGCTGTTTAAAGGGGCCGAATTCGATCATGCGCCGCCTCCTGCTCTTTCGCCACGCCAAAGCCGAACGCTCGGTCGCCGGCGCCTCCGACCTCGACCGCGCGTTGATCGAGCGCGGGCGCAAGGATGCCGGCAAGCTCGGCGCCTATATGGCAAGCCACGGACTTATTCCAGAGCGGGTGATCCTATCGCCGGCGGCACGCTGCCAGCAGACTTGGAAATATGCTTCCGACCCGATGAAGCCGGCGCCGGCGGCAATGTCGGCCGAGAAGCTGTATGACGCAACGCCGCACGCGATCCTCGCCGTCATCAAGGACGCATCGGCCTCAGCCCACTCATTGCTGGTGTGTGGGCACAATCCCGGCGTGCAGGAAGTCGCCCTGATGCTGATCGCCACCGGCGACATCGATGCGCGCGAGGCGCTGCGCGAGAAGATGCCGACCTCAGGGTTGGTGGTTATCGATTTCGCGATCGACGACTGGGCGCGGCTGCATCCGGCCTCCGGGCGGCTCGAGCGCTTCGTCAGCCCAAAATCGCTGGATGCGGCGGCGAATTAATTCGCTCAACCTCTCTTCCAAAACATGCCATGATAGCCCCAGTGCAGCGAAACGTGGGGCGCTGTCATGTACAAACATATCCTGGTGCCGGTCGATCTCTCCGATCCCGGGCTCGCCCAGCCGGCAATCGCAACGGCCTGCGGGCTCGCCAAAGCGTCGGGCGGCTCGGTGCGTCTGGTCAATGTCATGCCGATGACGCCGGTAATGCTGGCGGAATACGTGCCGCCGGATTTCGACGTGCAGCAACGCAAGTCGGCGGAAGAAGGATTGGCGGCCGTCGCCTGCAACTGCAGCATCGAACCGGGCCGCATCTCGCACACGGTGCGCCAAGGCGGCATTTATCACGAGGTGCTGGAGGAAGCGAAGGCGATCAACGCCGACCTGATCGTGATGAGTTCGCATCGCCCGGCGATGCGCACTTACTTTCTTGGCTCCAATGCCGGGCACGTGGTGCGCTATGCTCCCTGCTCGGTGCTGGTGGTGCGCAATAATGACGGCTGAGGTCGCCCGCGCATACCTGACGACCATTTTCGAGAGTAAAATAGATTTATTGCGGACATCGCGGCGGAGCCGCTGACAACCCATAACAGGGGTTGCCGCGCTCTCAGGGCGCCACGATCGCCAGCGAAACCGCGATCGCGATTGCCTCAGCGCGTGTCGACACTTTCAACTTTTTCTTGGCATTCTCGAAATGCTCGTGGGCGGTCGACGGCGAAATGCCGAGCTTCTGGCCAACTTTCCGATCGGTCGTGCCGCGCGCAATCAGTTGCAGGACGTCGATCTCGCGCTTCGTCAACCCGACCGGGGCAACCGCGCAGCCGTGTTTCGGCGCAAGATTGCGAACGCGCTCGTGAAAACAAAGCGATAGCATAGCGAGCAGCGATTTCTCCTTGTCGCTGAATGGGCCGCGCTTGCAGGCCAGGCTCACAAGTCCGAACCGGTAATCGCCGCGCGGAATGGGGACGGCAAGCCCCTCGGTCCACCCGTGCGCGGCAATGAGTTGCAACCCTTCGCTGCCGAGAATTGACAGCTTCCGGTCCCGTCTCAATTCGGACCAGGTGAACGGCAGGTGGCGCCGCTTCATGGCATCGAGAATAGGATCGCGCTGGACGAGGCCCAACTCGAGATAGAACTTGCGCCAGCTGTTGGGCCAGCCAATGGCGTAAAATATGCACCGCTCAAGATTTGCAAGATCGACCTCGCCGCATGCAAAAGTGTCGATCCCGAACGCGGCAATCGTCTTTTGGAAGACGCGCGTGCAGGCCTTCGGATCGGATTCGGCCAGAATGGCTGAAACGGCATCGGAAATTTCAAACGCTGTTCGTGACAGCACGGTGCCGCCCCCGCGCGCACAAATGTCCAAGGCTGTGAAGCTATACGGGGCCGCAAACAACTCAAGTAAATTCAGGGCGAACAACGGCGGCGAAAAGCATTTCTACAACTCAAGGTTCGCAATAAAACATAGCTGCGGCCCCCTCTATTTAGGGGATGTGCGCGGTATTTTTCGCATGCCAGCTTCACCTTGGTGGCAATCTGTTTGGGGTGACAAAAGATGAGACGACTGCTTGCGCCGTCGTGCGCTCGAGGTTTCCGCGCGCGCGCATTTAAAAAATCCGGTCTGTCAGCTTTGCTGATTGCCACTTTTTTCGCCTTCGGTGCGGCGATGAATGCCGCGCAGGCTGTCACGTACACACTATCAGGCACCGTGATTAATTCGCCTGAAGCCGGAATGAGCTTTCAATTCGTGTACACGGCGCCGGCTTTCATCACGACAACTCAGCAGGTAACGCTCGACAGTTGCTCGACGAGCAGCAGTGCGTTTGCTTGCTCGGGGATGGCATTTTTTCGACCGGCGGAACTCAAAGACTTTCCCAACACTGGCGACAAATGGGACCAGATCGATTTTGAATGGGTCAACACGGACAATTCCGGCGGCGGTGCCGGGCAATTGCTGTTCGCGCTTGGCGCATTTACGACGTCGGGCGTTTACAATGTCGGGCCGATCAGCATCAGCGAAGACGCGGTTCTGACCGTAAGCAACGTGGCGGCCACTCCGCTCCCCGCTGCATTGCCGCTCTTTGCAACCGGACTGGGCGCTATGGGTCTGCTCGGCTGGCGTCGGAAGCGAAAGGCTTCAGATATTCTCGCGGCCTGATCGTCTCACCAAAGCTGGGACCCCGGAAAAGCCGTCGGTAGGCGGCCTTCCTTTTTTCGTCGCCTCATTTGGACAAGGCCTGCGTAAGGCACAACGCCAACATATCGCGACCGCGGTCGGTAACTTCGTCAGCCTATCGGCAATAGTTTCGGCGGCAGCGCGTCGGGCCGGTAGCGGCCCGGCCTGTTGCGGCGAAAGAAGTTGCCGCCTTGCCAGAGAAACAGCACGAAGAACGCGGCGAAGAAGGCCGCGGCGCCGAGGCTGTGGACTTGCAGCGCGCGGACGACCAGAACGGCGAACAGCAGCCCTAAGACAACGAAGGCGACGAGCACCGGCCAGTACATCCAGGCCGGGTAGCCTTGTACGAATCGTGTCGGCGCATCGGCTGCCGCCAGCCGCCGGTGCAACTCGGTGACGAATGCGGTGTAAGGCGCGTCGTAGCGTTCCTGCTCGACCATGCTCTTCCAGGAGCTCGAGGCAAGGACGAGCTTGGGTGTGTGGTCCGCCCAGATCTCGGTGAGAAAGCGATGCGTCTGCATATTGCCGGGCTTGAACGTCATGCGCACCTCCTGCACGCTTGAAAGCGGAACCGAGCCGGCATTACCGGCCACCGACCAATGCAAGCGGTCGCCCGACAGGCGGAATTCGGCCGGCGCGCCTAAAAGCGACGGCCGATAGGCGTAAACCGGGTCGGTGGCGTCCGTGGTCATGCGGGATTTCCTGTCACAAACGCGCGGATGCGCCTAATTTCTGCGCATTTCGACCATTAACCATGATTAACCATATTGCTTGCTGCGTCGGGACAACCGAAAACGCGCATGGTTTCCAATTCATAAACGTATATAATACCTTAACGGTTGTCCGCTCGGCTTAAGTGGCGTCGGCGTCTAAGGGGTTGTAAGTCATGGCGAAGTTGTCGGACCTGTTTGGTCGCAAGGAGAACGAGCTTGGCGTGGGCGGACCACGGCCGGGCAACGGGAATGGCGAAGGCGCTCGGCACATTTCCGTCGAGAACTTTTCCACCGTCGGTTCCCGCATGGGCGAGGAAAACGAGGTCCTGCGCAACCTGTTGACCGATACCGGCCGCAAGATCGGCGAGCTCGACGAACTCAAGCAAGCCTTCGACAAACTCGTCACGCCGTTCAATCAGACACTGCGCGCCCTCGAACAGGAAAAGTCGCAGACCTTAAGCCTTTCCAACATGCTGGAGGAGGCGCGCGCGGCCTACGAGACGCTGCGCGGCGACTTTTACGAAGTCGAGAAGAAAGCGAATTCGCTCGAGGCCGAAGCCGAACGCCTACGCGAAGATCTCGAAATTTCCCGCGAGCAGGGTCGCGCGCTTGAAAGCACCCGCGCGGAGTTGTCCGACGAAATCTCGACGCGCTCCGCCCACGTCGCCGACCTCGAACGCCAGCTCGCGCAGGAAACCAGCCAGCGCCGTTCGCTGAGCGAAAGCCGACGCACGCTGCAGGAGCAGTTCGATACCGGTGAAAAGCGCATCGTCGAGCTCGAAGGCGAACTGGCCGCCGTGCGCGAAAAGCTCACGCTGTTGGACGACGAAAAGCGTTCGCTGCAGATCGCCGTCGATCAATCCCTGAACGAAACCGCCCGCCTCACCCGCCGCCTGACTGAAAGCGAAAACACGCTGACCGCCACCCGCGCCCAGTTGGGCAAGGTCGAGGCAAGCTTCGCCGAAGCGTATGGCGAGCGCGGCCGCCTGGCCGCCGCCCTCGACGAAGCCAAGGAACTGCACCAGTCCGAACGCAGCAGCCTCAACATGCGTCTCGACGCGCTGCAATCGCGCGCGGCCACCGCCGAGCGGCTGCTGTCCGAAGCGCGGCAGAACCTGATCGCGCGCACCGAGGAAGTGCGCGCCTTCGACCGCAAAGCGGTCGAGGCGACGATCTCGCGCAACAACTCCGATAAACGGCTGGCCCAGATCGAGGCATCGCACGAGCAGCGCGAGCGCCAGATCAAAGACCTCGATGCCGCGCGCGCAGCGCTGACCGAGCGTAATTCCGCGCTGAGCAAGACGCTGAAGACGCGCGAAACGGCGCTGGCGCGCGCCGAAGAAAAGATCGCCTCGCTCAGTGAGCGCAACGCGCACCTGGAAGCCGACGTCCAGGTCAGCCGCACCAACATCGAAAAGCGCGTCGAGGAACTCAGTGCCGCCTTTCAACGCGAGCGCATGGAACGCGCGGTGGTCGAAGGCGCGCTCGAAGCGGCGCGCAAGGACAATTCGCGCCTGCAACACGAAGTCGCCGGTCTGCGCTCGACGTTGCGCCGCGGTGCGCCGCTCGAGGAACTTCTCAGCCGCAGCGATGACGACGAAGGCGACGAGACGCCGGCGCGCGGCAAGCGTAGCAAAGGCGCGGAGCCCGCCGCCGCAGCCGGCAACAAGGCCTAAGCCGCGTGCGGTAACGCTCCACACCTTACCAATATTATATTTTTTTCTGGAACGCGGGGCGCAAGTCCCGCGTTTTGCATTTGGAACGTCGCGTAGCCGTCGAGTTCGCGGCGCATCGCAACGTTTCGTTTTTCGAATGACAGAAGTGGAGGCAGAAAAAATGTTGAAGCGAACGATGACTGTAGCGGCGCTTGCCGCAGTATTGGCCGCGCCTGCGTTTGCGCAGACACCGTCGACCGTGGACAAGCCATCCGCCATGGACAAATCGATGACGACGCACGCGAAGTCTGCCGGTTTCATGCACAACCAGACGGCCAATGAGTGGCGCGGCAGCAAGCTGATCGGCGCCAGCATCTACGGGCCCGACAACAATTCGATCGGCGACGTCAATGACGTGCTGGTCGGCGATAACGGCCGTATCCGCGCGGTCGTGGTCGGTGTCGGCGGTTTCCTGGGCGTCGGCGAGAAGAACGTCGCCCTGCCGTTTACGGCGCTCAACATTCAGCGTGATCGCAGTTCCGGCGGGATCCAGAAGATCACCGTCAGCTACAGCAAGGATCAGCTGAAGAATGCGCCGGCCTTCGCCTACTACAAGGCGGGTCAGCCGCAGACGACCGGCCAGAGCAGCGACACGATGCCGACGATGAACAAGAACAAATAGCCACGCTTGCGCGTGCGGTACCCGGTCAAGACGGCCGGGTGCCGTTTGCGTGCGCCGCGTGACAATACCCGGCGGCCTGCCTATATCGGTCCCATGCGCAAGTGGATCCTGCTGACGCCCCTGTTCGCTTTGCTTGCCTTGGCCGTCTGGTTCGCGGTCACGAGCTGGGTGCATTTGTCCGCGACCGCAATGACCGCAATCCCGCTCTACGGCTGGCTGGCAATCGGCGGAGGAGTCTTCTTTTCCCTGCTGGTCGGCGGCGGGCTGATGGCACTGGTTTTTTATTCGAGCCGGCACGGCTACGACGATCTCGGCGACGGCCGCCAGCACTGACATTCAGCGCGGTTTGGAAAAGCTGTCCGGCGAGAACCCCCCGTATCGCGCGGGCGCGGCAGGCGCTATCAATGCGCCCACGCCATTCCCTCAATGCCGTGACACCGCCATGACCAAAACCCTCGTCCAGGAACAGTTCGGCAAGACCGCCGCCAGCTATCTCACCTCGACCCCGCACGCCAAAGGCGCGAGCCTGGAACGGCTCGTCGTTCTCACCTCACCGCAGAAGGACTGGCACGCGCTCGATATCGCCACCGGCGGCGGCCATGTCGCCTACACCCTTGCGCCGCATGTGGAGCGCGTCTGGGCGACCGACATCACGCAAGAGATGCTCGATATGGTGCGCGCGGAGGCGGGAAAGCGTGGGCTGACTAACATACGCACCGCCTATGCCAAGGCTGAGGCGCTGCCGTTCGAGGATGCCAGCTTCGATCTCGTCACCTGCCGCATCGCGCCGCACCACTTCAATTCAATCCCTGACTTCCTTGCCGAGGTGCACCGCGTGCTCAAAGGTCAAGGCGTGTTCGCGCTGGTCGACAATGTGGTGCCGCCGGGCAGCGCCGGCGATTACGTCAACGCCTTCGAACGCTTCCGCGACCCGAGCCATTTGCGCGCCTGGACCATGGACGAATGGCGCGCCGCGCTCGAAAAAGCGGGGCTTGCGGTCACCCACGAAGAGCAGATCTATAAAACGATGGAATTCAAGGCTTGGGCCGCGCGCCACGACGCCACCATGCAGGCGCTGTTGCGCGCCATGCTTAAGCAAGTGACGCCCGAGGTGCAATCCGTGCTCGAGCCGAGCGAAAACGGCGGCGACCTCACCTTCCGTTTGTGCGAGGGCCTGTTCATCGCCAAACGCGCCTAGCCGCAGCAGGCGGGCGGCGATTCTGACTTGCAGATCGAGTTCAAGCGCGTTTTTTGATTCGGGGCGACGCCACAACGCTCTGATTCTTTAACGTTTTCTATTGCAATCCCCACACTTATCCACATTCTGGTAGAGATACATATGAGTGTGATTCGGCGTCGCAGTTGGCCGGGCGGATCGGCGCATGGGGATCACGACAATGAGAAGATTCGGGGCCTTTCTCGCGCGCAACAGCAAGGCCAATCCGGACCCGCTGATTGACACTGCGCCGGCTGCGCAGGCGCCGGCGGAAAATTCGCTCGAACTCGACGAGGAATTGTTTTCGGCGATCGGCGCCCAGATCGGCGGCGAGAACGAGGCGCTGCGCAGCCTGCTGCTCGACGCCAACGCCAAGGTCGGCGAGCTCGACCAGATCAAAAGCGCCGTCGGCAAACTGGTCGATCCGGTCTCCAAGGCGCTGCGCGCGATCGAGGCGGAGAAGTCCGAGCGCGCCGCCATGCAGACGGTGCTCAACAATACGCGCACAGCCTACGGCAAGCTGCGCAACGAAGCCGCCGAGCTTGAAAAGAAGCTTGCCGAAACCAACCAATACTGCGGTGACCTGCGCCAGGACCTTGCCAATGCGCAAACCATGTTGCGCACGGCGGAAACGACCCGGTCCGAGATCGCCATCGACCTCGCCGCGCGCCGCGCGCAGATTGCCGAGCTCGAGAGCCAGCTTGCCCAGATGGTCGGCGACAACAAGGCGCTGCACGACGAGAACGATCGTCTTGAGGAGCGGCTGACCGCGGCCGAGAAGCGCATCGTCGCTTTCGAATCCGATCTCAACAGCGCGCGTCAGCGCTTGCTGATTGCGGAAGATGAAAAGCGTGCGCAACAGGGCATGCTCGATAAGGCGAGCGCGGAATCCGCCCGGCTATCTCGCAAGCTCGCCGAATTGGAAGCGAGCCTGAACGCCTCGCAGAGCCGGCTACGCCACGTCGAAGGCAATTTCGCCGAAGTGAATACCGAGCGCGCGCGCCTTGCCCGTGCGCTCGAGGAAGCCAATGAGCGCAGCGAGCACGAGCGCGCCACGCAGCATTCGCGCTACGAATCCTTGCAGGCCCGCATGACCGCGACCGACAGGCTGCTCGGCGAGGCGCGCGGCCATCTGCTCGCTCGCGCCGAGGAGATCCGCGAATATGACCGGCACCAGGGCGAGATTGCCCTCGAGCGCGACACCCTGCAGACGCGGCTGACCGATTTGGAAGCCGAGCGCGTGCACCAGGACTCGGTGATCCAGGAGCTCATGCAGACCCGCTCCGGCCTGCTGGAGCGTGGCGGTGCGCTGACCCGCGCCTTCACCGCCAAAGAGGCCGCGCTCGAACGCGCCGAGGACACTATCGGCGCTCTCAGCGACCGCATCTCGCAGCTCGAACAGGCAATCGCGGCCCAGAAGCAGACCTCCGGCGACACCATCGAGGAACTCAATTCGGCGCTGCGCCGCGAGAAGCTCGAGCGGGCTGTAACGGAAGGCGCGCTGGAAACCGCGCGCAAAGACCTCGCCCGCGTCATGCGCGACGTTATGGCGCTCCAGCGCAATCAGCAGGAACTGGAGACCGGCGTCCAGCCGCGGGCGGCCAACGCCGCCTGACCGCAGCCAAAGGCCGAGGAACACCCAAGAAGCCATACCTCGCCGGGCCATGTGCCCGGCGAAGTCATTTTGGGGCAATGGAACGAAGCGGGCCGCACTTGATTTACCGCAAAGCAGCCATGCTTTGTGGCCGATATAGTATTTGCGTCACCGGCGGGAGCCGAGACATCTGCCATGCCATACCGTGTCAACGAGGAACTTCCGAATTCCGTCCGCAGCCACTTGCCGGAGCACGCGCAAAGTATCTATCGCGAGGCCTTCAACCACGCCTACCGCGCTCATGCCGGCGAATCCGGCCGCGAGCAGCGCGCTCATATGATCGCCTGGGCAGCAGTAAAGCGCTCTTACGTCAAAGCGGGCGATATGTGGGTTCCGCGCACTGAGGCCCAAGTTCGATGAAGAAAGCTCGATGAAGCAGGTTCGATGAACAAGACCCTCGCCCTCGCCGAAAGCAAGGTTCCCCGCTACACTTCCTATCCGACGGCGCCACATTTTTCCGCCGCTGTGGCGGCCGCGACTTACGCACAATGGCTCGCCGCGCTGCCGGACGACGCAACGCTGTCGCTCTATATCCATGTGCCGTTCTGCACCGAGCTTTGCCACTACTGCGGCTGCAATACGCGCGCTGTGCGCAAACGCGAGCCGGTGGAAGCTTACGCCGAGCGGCTCGCCGACGAGATCGCGCTTCTCGGCGACGTCAAAGGGCGCCGCCTCACCCATTTGCATTGGGGCGGCGGCACGCCGTCGATCCTCGGCCCCGCGCTGCTGGAAACAATTGCCGCAACACTTGCCTCGCTGTTCGATCTGTCGGAACTGACGGAACACGCCATCGAGCTCGACCCGCGCCGGCTCGACCAGCCGCTGGTGCGATCGCTGCGCGCGATCGGCGTCACGCGCGCAAGCCTCGGCGTGCAGGATGTCTCGCCGGCTGTGCAGCGCGCCATTGGCCGTGTGCAGCCCTTCGACATGGTGGAGCGCGCCGCAGACTGGTTGCGCGCGGCCGGCATCGAGGCGCTCAACGTCGATCTCATGTACGGCCTGCCGCTGCAGGGCACACGCGAGGCCGCGCGAAGTGCGGAGCTTGCGGCCTCGCTGTCACCGCAACGGCTGGCGCTGTTCGGCTATGCGCATGTGCCGTGGTTCAAGACTCACCAACGATTGATCCACGATGCGTCCCTGCCCGGCGTCGGCGAACGGCTCGCGCAGGTGCAAGTCGCAACCGAGACGTTGTGCGGCCTCGGCTATGAGCGCATCGGGCTCGATCATTTCGCTCTGCCGGAAGACGAACTGGCCGTGACCGCGCGCGAGAAAAGGCTGCATCGCAATTTTCAAGGCTACACCGTGGACGACGCCAGCGCGCTGATCGGGCTCGGCGCGTCAGCCATAGGAAAACTGCCGCAAGGCTTCGTGCAGAATGCGCCCGATCTAGCGAGCTATGCGCGCGCGGTGCAAGCGGGCCATTTCGCGACCGTGAAAGGCTTAACGCTGTCGGACGATGACCGCCTGCGCGCGTCCATCATTGAGCGGCTGATGTGCGATCTCGAAGTCGATCTCGCGGAATTTGGTGGCGCGGCGGGTTTTGCGCCGGAGCTCAAGCGCCTCAACACAATTGCCGATAACAGGCTGGTGACGATCGACGGCACCCGTGTCACCGTCACTGAAGACGGCCGTCCCTTCGTGCGCATCGCGGCCAGCGTATTCGACGCCTATCTGGCGGCCAGTCAGAAGCGGCATTCACTGGCGGTGTAGCTCCGATAACAAAGAAGGGCCGCCCTCGCGGACAGCCCTTCCATTGTCAGGCCGTGGCCCGGTCGCGCCCGGCGATAGCTAGCCAGTGCGCGCGTGACGCCAGCTGACGGTTAAGTCAGCTCGCCAAACTACCAGACTTGAACCTCGGCAGAGGCGAGGATCCAGTTCAGGCAAGCCGGCGACCGCGGCAATAGACAATGAGACACTGGATCACCTCCTTTCGGTTGTTACAGACAATTGCCAGCATATAGGAGGCGTGAGGAGATTCGGAAGCCATTCCTTTGGCTTACTGACTACCGCACCAACTCCCGCATCGCCCGGTCCAGCCCGTCCAGCGTCAAGGGATACATCCGCCCGCCCATCAGCTGGTGCATCATCGGGATCGACTGGGTGTAGCCCCACTCGTTCTCCGGCACCGGATTGAGCCAGACGCAAGCTGGATAGGTGCGCGTGACGCGCTCGAGCCAGGCCGTGCCTGGCTCCTCGTTGTAGTGCTCGACCGAGCCGCCCGGCGCCACGATCTCGTAAGGACTCATCGAGGCGTCGCCGACGAAGATCACTTTATAATCGTGCGGGTACGTGTGCAGCACGTCCCAGGTCGGCGTCGTCTCCTGATAACGCCTGCGGTTCTCCTTCCACACGCGTTCATAGAGACAGTTGTGAAAGTAGAAATGCTCCATGTGCTTGAACTCGGAGCGCGTGGCCGAAAACAGCTCTTCCGTCGCCTTGATGTGCCAATCCATCGAGCCGCCGATGTCGAAGAACAACAACACCTTCACGGCGTTGTGGCGCTCGGGCCGCATCTGGATATCGAGATAGCCTTTGTGCGCGGTGCCCTTGATGGTGCCGTCGAGGTCGAGTTCCTCGGCTGAGCCGGTGCGGGCGAACTTGCGCAAACGCCTCAGCGCCACCTTGATGTTGCGGGTGCCGAGCTCGACATCGTCGTCGAGGTCCTTGAACTCGCGCTTGTCCCACACCTTGACCGCGCGCTTGTGGCGGCTTTCGTCCTGGCCGATGCGGATGCCTTCCGGGTTGTAACCGTATGCCCCGAAAGGAGACGTGCCGGCGGTGCCGATCCATTTGTTGCCACCCTGGTGACGGCCCTTCTGTTCCTTCAAACGCTCACGCAGGGTCTCGAGCAGCTTGTCGAGCCCGCCCATGGCCTCGATCTGCTTCTTCTCGTCTTCGGTGAGGTATTTCTCGGCGAGCTTCTTCAGCCACTCCTCGGGGATCTCGGCCTCGGCCCCGTCGGAGAGAAGTTCGAGCCCCTTGAACACGTGCCCGAACACGCGATCGAACTTGTCGAGATTGCGCTCATCCTTCACCAACGCCGCGCGCGACAGATAATAAAAGTCTTCGACCCGGCGCGAGGCAAGATCGGCCTCCATCGCCTGCATGAGGGTCAGATACTCGCGCAGCGTGACGGGCACGCCGGCGCTTTTGAGCTCCTGGAAGAAGCTGACGAACATGGGTGGAGCATTCCGCCCTAGCCGCCGCCCCGTCAAGCCGCTAACAAGGCGCGGCCGGGGACTTCATTTATGACCTTTCACCGCCGCGCCGTGTGGGCGCTGGCCATTGCCGGTTCGATCCTGCTCCTCATCGCGCCGGCGGTCTGGAACGGCTTTCCGCTTCTGCAATTCGACACCGGCGGCTATCTCTCGCCCTGGTACGAGCATGTGTTAGGGATCAACCGCTCCGTCCCTTATGGCCTGCTGCTGGTGATGGGCGCGCCACTCAATTTCTGGCCGGTGGTGGTGGCGCAGTCCGCAGCGACGGTCTGGGTGCTGGCTTTGACGCTGCGCGCGCACCGGCTCGGCGGCAGGCCCTGGCTATTGCTTGCCCTGGTGGCCGCGCTCTGCCTTCTCAGCACGCTGCCGTGGCTGACCGGCATCCTGCTCACCGACATTTTCGCGGGGCTGGGCGTGCTCGCGCTTTATCTCCTGTTCTTTCGCGACGACACACTCGGCCGCGTCGAACGGCTCGGCCTGCTGGCGCTGACGGCGGTTGCGGCGGCAACGCACAGCGGCACCATGCTCTTGCTGCTCGGTCTCGTGCTCTGCGCCACGATCGTGTGGCTAATCGACAGCGCGCGTATTCCTTATGCGCGAATTGCACGCGCCATGGCCGCACTGCTGCTCGGCACGGCGATGGTGATGACGGCCAATTGGCTGGTGGCGGGCCGGTTCGGCTGGACGCCAGGCGGATTTGCGCTGTCGTTCGGTCGCATGCTGGAGGACGGCATCGTCACCCGATATCTGAACGATCATTGCCCCGACCGCTCTCTCAAGCTTTGCCCCTATCGTGCCGAACTGCCGAACGATGCCGACGATTTCTTCTGGGGCGAAGGCATTTTCGACAAGCTTGGCCGCTTCGACGGGCTACGCGAAGAAATGCATCGGATCGCGCTGGCGAGCCTCACCGACTATCCCTGGCTCCAGCTCAAGTCGATTGCGAGCGAGACGGTCAAACAACTCACCGAGGTCGAGACCGGCGCCGGCGTGGTCAATTGGATATGGAACACCTACGGCGTCATCAACTTGCATGCGCCAGGTGCGGTGCCGGCGATGCGGGCCGCGCGTCAGCAGCGGGTGGGTATTTCGTTTGATCTCATCAATCGCTGGCAGGTTCCGATCGCATGGCTGGCGATGGCGCTGTCACCTTTCGTTGCCATCTTCGCGCTGCGCCGGGCAGACCTCACCGATATCGGCGAATTCGCCGCCACGATAACGCTCGCCGTCTTTGGCAACGCCGCGGTGTTCGGCATGTTCGCTACCGCGCACAGCCGCTACGGCGCACGCATCGCCTGGATTGCCATTCTGGTTGCGTTGATTGCGCTTGCCCGCATGATGCAAAACCGTTCGAACGACGAGACCCCCGCCTTGTCGGCCTGAGCGCGGCGCGCCACACTGGCGGCCGATTTCAGGGGGGATAACGCCGATGACCGACGCCAACGTCATGCAACAGCTCGCGCCGACCGGAAAGCTCCGCGTCGCCATCGCGGTCGCCCCCTCGCCATCGGCGCAATTCGCGATCAAGGACGGCGACGCGTATAAAGGCGTCGCGGTGACACTGGGCAGCGCACTCGCCGACAAGCTTGGCGTGCCGATGGAAATTATCGCGCACCAAAGTTCGGGCGAAGTGCAGAATTCCGCCGACGCCGGACGCTGGGACGTCGCCTTCTTGCCGGTCGATGAGGAGCGCAAGAAGCTCGTCGACTTCGGCAACGCCTATCATCTGTTGCAAAGCACGTTCCTGGTGGCGCCGGGCGCCACAATCAATTCGCTGGCCGAGACAGACACCAGGGGCATCGCCATCGGCGGCGTCGCCAACACCGCGACCTTTCGCGCCGCCAAACGCGCCACACCGAAGGCGACGCATATCGATTTTTCCGGCGTCGATGCCGCGGCAAAAGCCATGCGCGAAGGCCGCATCGCGTTGATTGCGCTGTCGCGGGAATCGCTCACCGGTCTTGCCGCGAAGATTCCCGGTTCGCGCGTGCTCGACGAGGCGTTCCTGAAATCCTCGACCGCCATCTGCATTCCCAAGGGCAAGCCTGATGCGCTCAACTATGTCAGCGAATTTATTGAAGAGGTCAAAGCGTCCGGCCTCGTGCGCCAGGCGCTCGACGAGATGGGTCTGAAAGCTTCGCAGGTCGCGCCGGCGGGGATGAAGCCATAACGCATGATCCCGAAAAGTGGGAACCGGCTTTCGGAAAAGGTCGTGCGCAACCAAAATGTCAGGGGAGCACAATGATTCAATCTAAATGGATTGTGCCCTAACGCGAGATTCGGAGGACCAGAACCATGGACAATGACATCCGCTCAGATTTCAGTGAAGACGCCATCCTCAACCACGAGGTTGCCGACGACGCGCTGGAACGGGTCGCGCTGACGGGCGCGGCGATCACCAACAATCCGACCTCGCCCTACGCGATCATCTGCGTTCCGTTCGAGCGGACCTAAGGCGCGCTGTCAGACTGCCGCGTGCGAGGCATCGCGCGTGTGCACGTGCTCGGGCCGGATGCCCATGCCGATCAACCGCGCCGGCAAGCGCTGCAGCATGGGAAACTTGTCGACCATTTTCAGCGGTAAAGGCGGCGTCGGCTCGCTTGTGCGCGCCAGCGTCGGCGCGATCACGCGCCGTTGCAGGAACAACTGGATGCTTTGCGTGATGCGCGTCGGCAGCCAGCGCCGCTCCTGCACGGCCTTGAGGTCGTTGACGGTCACCGCCTTGCGGACCAAAGGCCCCGCCAGGAGATTGGCGGCGGCGACGGCGTCCTGCACCGCCAGATTGATGCCGACGCCGCCGATCGGCGACATGGCGTGAGCGGCATCGCCGATGCACAGCAGGCCCGGCCGGTACCAGCGCGGCAGCCGGTCGACCGCCACCGTCAACAGCTTCACGTCGTCGAAACTTCCAATCTCGTCGATGCGGTCGCGCAGCACCGGAGCAAGCCTCACGATCTGATCGCGCAACGCGGCGAGGCCCTTGTTGCGCACGCCGTCATAGGCGCCTTTGGCGATCACCAGCGCGCATTGCCAGTAGTCGCCGCGGTCGAGCATGACGAAGACGTGGCTCGCGCCGATATGGCCGAGCGTCTCGAAACCGTCGTCGGGCCTTTTACTGAAACGCATCCACAAGACATCCATCGGTGCGCCCAGATTGTCGACCTGGAAGCCGGCACGATCACGCACGGTCGAATGGCGGCCGTCGGTGCCGATGACGAGATCGGCGCGAATCTCGACATTGCCACGCGGCGCGCTGGCGCGCACGCCAGCGATGCGGCCACCCTCTTCGATGAGATCGGTCGCTTCCGTCTGCATGTGCAGATCGAAGTCCGGATATTTTTTTCCGTGCTCGGCCAGAAAATTGAGGAAGTGCCACTGCGGCATGAAAGCGACGAAGCGACAGTGCACCGGCAGATGGGTGAAATCGGCGACCCGCAAGCGGGTCTTGCCGACCTCGCCGGCCAGATGACGCACTTCCGAATGCGGCAGCTTGAGAAACTCGTCGAGCAGACCGAGTTCGTACATGAGCTCCATCGTCGAGGGATGGATGGTGTCGCCGCGGAAATCGCGCAGGAAGTCGGCGTGCTTTTCCAGGACGGTGGTGTGAACGCCGGCGCGCGCCAGCAAGAAGCCGAGCATCATGCCGGCCGGTCCACCGCCGACGACGCAAGCGGTAGTCTTGATCGTACTGGGACCGGATGGCTTCGCTGTCACGCGGGCGGTTTGTGTGGTCTTTTTCGCGGGCGTTTTCCTGGCAGCAGGCATGTTCCTGGCAGGCATGGGCGCCTCCCTCCCGGTTCAGGCAATCGCCGCCCGGCTCATGCCGGACGAGAAAGGCCACCCGCGCCCCGGCTCGTCTTTTAAGCCTGCTTCTCGGGCGTGCGAACTACCAGCCCCTCGAGCTCTTCGGTGACCTTGATCTGGCAGGACAGCCGCGAGTTCGGCCGCACGTCGAATCCGAAATCGAGCATGTCCTCTTCCATCGGTGACGGCTCGCCGGTCTTCTCGCGCCACGCCTCGTCGACATAAACGTGACAGGTGGCGCATGCGCAGGCGCCGCCGCATTCGGCTTCAATGCCGGGAACAGAGTTGCGGATGGCGGTCTCCATGACCGTGGAGCCGACCTCCGCCTCGACGATGCGGACAGTGCCCCCGGAATCAATAAAAGTGATCTTCGGCATCTTGACCAAAAAGGAGGGACAATGACGCGCCGAACTGGCGCGCCGCGCGGCCTCTATATAGGCATTCGGCGGCCCACGCCAGTGCGCGGCCCCGCCCGATTGAGACGGATTTTGAGCCTAATGATGCGCGCGCAGCATCTCGGCAATCAGCGCCCGTGCCTCGTTGCCGGCTTGGGCAAGCCGCGCAAGCGCGGAATCGAGATCGGCTGGCGAACCGGCGGCCGCGCGCTCGGCCGCATCGGCCGCGTCGGCGACATTGATCGCGCCGACGCCGAAGGCCGAACCCTTCAGCGTATGGGCCAAGGTTGCGACGACGCCCGCGTCGCTTGCGCGCATACGCGCGACCAGAATTTCGACCTGCCGGTCGAACAACTGCAACAGCTCGCGCTCAAGACTGCCATCGCCGAAGCTCATGCGCTTGAGATGACCGCGATCGATCACTGGCGACACGGCCACGGCGTTCTGCTCGGCCGCCACACTTGCAACTTGCGTCATAAGAGCCTCCCGGAAACGTGCCCTTGCCATTCTTGTTGCTGGCGAGTTTGGCCCGCCCACGACAAAATCCGGGTAAATAAGAGGCGCCGGGAACGCGAATTCCGCCGCAGCAAGCGAGACCTGGTTAATGCGGCCTCACCGGTCCGGCCGCGAGCGGCCTTCGGCCCCGCCGCCGCCGCAATCGGCGTGCCTCCTCAAGCGGGCGGCGGACGCCGCGATGATGCTGAAAAACAATGGTTAATCAGAAGTTAACGATGTTAAAAAAGTCCTTACGACCGCAGTTTCTTTCGCATTGCCAAGCCGATAGGATTAACCACGGCGGTCGAGGCGGCACCATTTAGCCCGTGACTTCCAATCCTGCGCTCGTGGCGCGGCCCTGTGACGACCACGCAGGGCCTGCGCGTGCAGTTCCGGCGTAACGACGAGGCGACGACCGAAATGGCGAATATCCCACAGAAGTCGAAGGACCCGACAGAGGAAGCACTGTCCGCCATTCAGGAAGCGCTCAACTCGCAGCCGGAGCGCCACGAGAACGCCAAAGACGACAACCTCCTTCACTCGCCCGACTTGTTCCCCGACGACACCACCCCGGCCCGCGACTGGATGACCGACGAGAGCGCGCCGCGTCGTCCCGCCAATGACGACCGCGCCAGTATCGGCCAGATTCTGCAAACCCTGCACGGCCGCCGCGCCCGTCTGCCCTATTTCATCGGCGGCGCCGCCTCCGCGCTCTGGATTGCAGCCGGCGTCGGCACCGTCCTCCTGTTCCAGCCCGAACTGCAAGGCATGCTCTCGTCGCCGCGCACCGGCTTTGCCGCGCTGCTCGGCATCGCGGGCGCTATTTTCCTGCCCGCCATTTTCTTCCTCGTGCTGGCGCACATTTTCCGCCGTTCACAGGACCTGCGGCTGGTCGCGGAATCGATGGCCGAAGTGGCGATGCGGCTGGCGCAGCCGGAAACCGCCGCGCACGAGTCGATCGTCACGGTCGGCCAGGCCATTCGACGCGAGGTCGCCGCCATGGGCGACGGCGTCGAGCGCGCGCTGGCGCGCGCCGCCGAACTGGAAGCGCTGGTGCACAACGAAGTGTCCGCGCTCGAGCGCGCCTACAACGACAACGAAATCCGCATTCGCGACCTGCTCAGCGAACTCACCAACCAGCGTGAAACGCTCGTGACCCAGGCCGAGCAGGTGCGCAACGCAATCTCCAGCGTCCATCTCGATCTGTCCCACGACATCACCTCGGTCGGCGACCTGGTGGCCGACAAAGTCAACGAGGTGGCGCATCGCGTGACTCGTTCGCTCACCGAGAAAGGCGAGCACATCACTCTCGCTCTCGGACATGCCGGCGATTCGATGATCGATGCGCTGAGCGAGCGCGGCTCCAGCCTGCTCGACCGCCTGGAAACTACCAGCGACCGCGCCACCTCGGCCATCTCATCGGCCAGCGAACGCCTCAACGACAGCCTCAGCTTCAAGACCGAGCACGTCCACGACGAATTCGCCCAGCTTGCCGTCAACCTGCAGCAGATGATGACGGCGCGGCTCGATTCCGTCGCACAGGGCTTTGCCCAAAAGGCGGCGCAAACGATCGAAGCCATGGCGAGCCGCTCGCAGGCCTTCACGACCACGTTGAACGAGACCGGCACGCAGATGGCCGAAACCATTGCCGCCCGCGCCGAAGAGGTGAATTCGACGTTGCGCTCGACCGGCGACTCCCTGGTGCTCGATCTGTCGCTGCGTGGCGGCGACGTCGTCTCGAAGCTGGAACAGACCGGCCAGCGCATCACCGATACGATGGTCACTCGCAGCAACACCGTCGCCGATACGTTCCGCGAGAACGCCGAAGCGCTCGCGCAGGCGCTCAACTCGCGCGGCGAGTCCGTCAAGGACATGCTGGCGGTCCGACTGCAGGCCTTCGAGGACATGTTCAATCACGGCGGCACGGCGCTGACCGAGAAGATTTCGCGCGACACCACGACTCTCGGCAACCTCATCACTAGCCACATCGCCGAATTCGACCGCACCGTGAAAACCTACGGCGGCGAGTTGGTGGAACGGCTCGGCGAGCGCTCGCAGAATCTTGCCGACGCCATGCGCAATTACATCGACACCTTCGATGAGCGCGTGACCAGCCGGTCCGATACGCTGTCGACCTCGCTCAACGAGCGACTCACCCTTTTCGAACAGGAGATCGACACGCGCGTCGCTGGCCTCACCCGCAACCTCATGGTCGGCGGCAAGGAAGTGGTGGACACGCTCGAGCAGCGCATCGGCGGCGTCGCCGACACGATCAATGCGCGCGGCAATGCCGTCGCCGACGCGATCGCCGCCAAGACCACCGAGCTCAACCAGACGCTGGGCACGCGCGCGCTCGAAGTCGCGAGCACGCTCGACAGCCGCATCGACCGCTTCGAGGACCTGCTGGTCGGCCGCGCCGAAGCGGTCACCGGCCAGATCGAAGCCCGCAGCAAGGCCGCCGCCGACGTACTCAATGCGCGGATGGAACAACTGTCGCAGTCTATCAAGGTCAACGCCACGGAAGCCGAACGCTCGCTCGGCCAGCTCGCCATCTCCACCAGCGAGGCGATTCGCGTCAGCGCCTCCGAAGCCGAGCGCACCTTGACGAGCGTCAGCCAGGAGATTGCCAAGGATTTCACCGGCCGGGCCGACGAGATCGCCGATGTGGTCAGCCGGCGCGCCAACGAAATGACGGCGATCCTCTCCGACAAGAGCGGCGGCGTACTCTCGGCTATCACCGAAAAGAGCGAGCTGTTCGCCAGCAATGTGACCACCGCCACCGACGCGGCGGTGCGCGCGATCGAGGAACGGGGACTGACCTTCACGCGCACGATGCTCGACAACAGTGCCGAGATCGCGCGCCTGATCAATTCCGCCGGCGAGGCCGCCTCCACCAGCGTCACCCGCACAATGAACGAGCTGCACGAAACGACGCATCGCGCGATCGAGCGCTCGAAGGACACCTCCGTCTCCACCGTCAAGGAGATGAAGGAAACCCACGACATGCTGCGCGCCGACACCACCGCCCTGTTCGAGCGGCTGCGCGAAGCCAACATCATGTTGCAGGAAGTTCTCTCCGGCGCTCACGAAAACATGAGCGCGCTGGAAAATACGCTCATGCTGCGCGTGTCGGAATTCGTCAATTCCATGAACGAAGTGAGTTCTTCCACGAACAACGTGAGCGCGCGCCTGCAATCGACCATCCACGATTTCGGCGACGTGACCGCGCGCGTGGTCACCGATCTCGGCGAGCTCGCCACCCAGTTCGACAGCCACGGCCGCGAACTCGCCACGGCGGTCGAACTGATCGACAACAGCAATCAGCGTGCCAGCACCACGATCAACGACCGCCGCGTGCAGCTCGATTCACTTCTGTCGTCGCTCGATGTCCGCACCGATGACCTCGATCAACGCCTCAAGCGTTTTGCCGCCCTGCTCGACGAATCGCTGGAGGCCGCGTCGAGCCGCGCCCGCGAAGTGGCGCGCGTCGTTTCGGAATCGAGCGCCGAAGGCGGCCGCGCGATAACCGAACAATACGAGCGCGCGCGCGACTTCGCCGAAGAGGAACGCCGTCGCTCCTCGGAGTCCATGCGTTCGGTTTACGAACAGAGCGTGGGCGAAACGCAAGCGTTGTTCCACGAAGCCAACACCCGCTTTGCCGACCTGGTGCAGGGTATGAAGCAGATGGCGGGGGAAATGCAGCATGAGCTGGAATCGACCCGTTCCGAGCTTCACCGCGGCATTTTCGAACTTCCGCACGAAACCGCCGAGAGCGCTGCGCAAATGCGCCGCGTCATCGTCGATCAGATCGAGGCGCTGGCCGAACTCAACCGTATCGTCGCCCGTCACGGCCGCAGTCTCGATGCCGTCGAGCCGATGCGCCGCCCGATGCGCGAAGAGCCAACGCTCGCAGTAGTCGGTGGCCGTAACGAGATACCGCCGATGCGCGCCGCGCCGCCGCCGCCACCTCCCCAGCCTCCTCCGCCGCCGCGTCCGGAGCCTGCCAGCTTCGCGCCGGCCCCGCGTCGCGCCGAAGCGCCCTCGCTGACGCCGCAACAAAGCGGAACCAGCCGGGGCTGGCTCAGTGAATTGCTCACCCGCGCCTCGCGCGAGGACGAGGAAGCACGCGATTTTCCCCGTGAGGCACCGCCGCGGCCCGAGGAGCGCACGCCGCGCCACACCATCGAGTCGCTGGATTCGCTGTCGGTCGATATTGCGCGCATGATCGATCACGACGCCGCCGCCGACCTGTGGGACCGCTATAAACGCGGCGAGCGCAACGTCTTTACCCGCCGTCTCTATACGTTGCAGGGCCAGAAGGCGTTCGACGAGATCCGCCGCAAATACCGCAGCGACCGCGAATTCAAGCAGACTGTCGATCGCTACATCAGCGAATTCGAGCGTCTGCTTGAGGAAGTGTCGCACGATGACCGCGGCCAGGTGGTTGCGCGCACCTACCTCACCTCGGAAACCGGCAAGGTTTATACCATGCTGGCGCACGCGGCCGGCCGTTTCGACTGAGGCTTCATTTTTCGCTGCGCGAAATTGAGGCACAGTCCGCCGCAACGCCGCATGCGTTATTTTTGGGCTTGCTCGCGGCAAAATTCGATTTGCCACAAGACGCTGAGTATCGGATAGTTACGGCGGTCCGGCGCTGCATGAGCGATCATGCAGCGTCAAAAAGTACTCAAGACAAAGATACACCGTCGTCCAAAAAAATAACGGAGACGACGGAGGAGTTAGTTCCAGGCGTCGACGGACGCCATGATGAAATACACGGCTAATCTGGGAGGAAAAGCCATGCCGAAGTGCGTCTTTGCTACGCGTGCAACCGTTGTGCGCGGATTGAGTGCGGCCCTGCTCGCCGCATTTGCCTTTGCATTCACCGGGCTTGCGAGCACGGCCGCGTGGTCGGCACCGAAGGACATCAAGTGGGGCACCGGCCCTGCCGGTTCTTCCGGCGGCAAGGCGCTGGTCGTCTTGTCCAACATCCTCAACAAGAACATGCCGGAGTACCAAATTACCGTGCTGCCGACGCCAGGCGCGGTCGGCACCGTGAAAGGTTTCGCCACCGGCGAGTTTGACGGCTACTACGGCTCGGACGTGGCATTGAAGGAATACGCCACCGACTCCGGCCGCTTCAAAGGCTTCAAGGCGCACGTCAAAACCGTGCCGGTGCAGTCGATGTGGTGTTATACGCTCGACGTCGGCCTCGCGATCAATGCTGCCAACCGCGACAAGATCAAGAGCTGGAAGGACCTCAAGGGCAAGGCGGTCTATACCGGCCCGCTTCCGTTCGATACGCGCAAGCATCTCGAGAACGCGATGAAGGCGCTCGGCGTCGGCCACATCTATCGTGAAGTCGACCTCAAGACGGCCGGCTCGCAGCTCAAGAACGGCACCATCGATGCGATGATTATCTATGCCGCCGGTGGCAAGACCCCACCGCCGTGGCTGTCGGAGGCTTCGCTTGCGGTCGACTGGTCGGCGCTCAACCCAACGCCGGATGAAGTCAAAAAGCTGGAAGCGGACGATTTCGACATCGAGCAGGTGCCACCGGCCAACTTCCACAAGAAGGAAGACTACGTCAAATCGATCACGCTGCTGCCCTTCTTCTGGGGCTTCGACGTCGGCCTCAACGTACCGGAGAACGATCTCTACAAGATGCTGACGATCATCGAGAAGAACGCCGACGAGCTCGCCAAGCTCGACCCGAGCTTCCGTCAGATCGGCGGCGGCAACTTCGCAAAGTTCCAGGCGCGCGCGCTCAAGTCCACCTGGAAGCTCGTTCCCATCCACCCCGGCCTTGCTAAGTACCTCCGGGAAAAGGGCCTGTGGGACAAGAAGTGGGACGCCAACATCGCCAAGGGCTGACGCCCTGACAGGCTGAACCGAAGCAAGAGAGGCGGGTGCGCGCGACGCACCCGCCTTAACGTGTTGCGCGAGACAGGCAGGCCCGCCATGACCGAGTCCACCACGACCGCCTATGCCATGATCGGACACCCGACACACAAGCGGGTGCACCCGGCCGTCGATTGGCTCTACTACGCAACCGCAATCACGTTTTCGCTTTACATGTTCTACTACTACTGGACGAGCGACGGCGGACCCGTTGTACTCGCCATGACGATGGTGCCGATCGTCTATATCCTTTTCGTCCTGCAGTCCCTTCGTAACAACGAATTTTATCCGCGCCTGCCGCTCGCGGTGAACTACGTCATCGCCGCGGTGTTCATCGTCTTCTCGCTCTACTGCGCCTATTACATGAACACGAACTACCGCGCGCTCGGCGAAGAACGCGCCGGCATTCCCAACATGCAGGATCTGTTCGTCGGCGGCGTAATGACGCTTTTAATCATCGAATACGCACGCAAACGACATATGCCGCTATTCATCCTCAATCTCATTCTCATTCTTTATGCCGTTTACGGTTATTTCGTCCCCGGCATGTTCTATCACGCGGGCCTGTCCTGGCAGCGCGTGATTGCCGCCTCCTCGATCGAAATGGCGACCGGTATTTTCTCCAACCTGCCGCAGCTTGCGCTGACACTGATCGGCTCGTTCCTGCTCGTCTTGAGCGTGCTGCGCGGCTTCGGCTGCATCGATTCGCTGTTGCGCGCGACCAAGCGCGTGGCCATCCGCTCGCACCACGCCATTCCGCAATCGGCGGTAATCGGCTCGATGGCGATCGGTACGGTGAGCGGCTCGGGCGCAGCCAACTCGATCACCGTGGGCTCGGCTACTATTCCCGCCATGATCGGCGCTGGCCTGCCGCCGGCGACTGCGGCGGCGATCGAAAACGCCTCCTCCATGGGCGGACAATTGATGCCGCCGGTCATGGGCATCGCCGCCTTCCTGATGGCGGAATTCCTAGGCGTAAACTATTTCGACGTGGTGGCGCGCGGCTGGGTGCCGGCCTTGATCTATTTCACCGGCGTCTCGCTGTCGGTGTACCTACTCGCGATCCACCATCGCACGCGCATGGTGATCGACAAGAAAGCGCGCGGGCTGGATGTACGCGACAAGATCAACCTGCTCGCCTTCGTCGCCACCGTCGGCGGTCTGGTTGGACTGATGGCGGCCCTGTTCATGGCGCCGCAATTTGCCGCGCTTGACATGTTTTGCTGGGTCGCAGCCGGACTTCTGACCGTGCACATCATCATCACCGCGCGCAACTGGTCGTTCCGCGAGTTCATCGCACCGTTGCAGCGGTTCCTCAATTCCTACATCGACATGATTTCCGATATCACGCTCCTGCTCGCCACGCTGTCGGTCATGACCGGCGCGCTGGTGATCACGGGCGTACCGACTAAGCTCGGGTTTCTGATGGTTGAAGCCGCCGGCATCAATCTCGCCGCCATGGTGATGATGGGCTTCATCTTCGGTGCGGTACTCGGCATGGGTCTGCCGCCGGCGCCGGTCTACATTCTGGTCGCCATCGTGATTGGCGCCGCCCTTCATGCAGGCCGGCGTCAACCAGTGGGTGGTGCACTTCTTCGCCTTCTTCGTCGCCGTGTTCGGCGAACTCACCCCGCCAACCTCGATAACGGCTGCGATCACCTCGAAAATCGCCGGAGCGTCGTTCTACACAACCCTATGGCGCTCTTTCCAAATCTGCATGGCGCTGTTCACGCTGATGGTGGCAGTTTTCATCCATCCGGAGCTAGTGGAGAAACCGGGCATCGATCAGCTCGGCGCCGCCTATCTGGTCATGATCTCGACGATTGGCCTAACGTTCAGTGTGCAGGCGAAGTTCTCCGATAGCGCTCTGAACGACAGGGCGATCCGCGCGGTGCTGGCCGCCATGGCGCTCTACATCCTGTTCTCGTTCAACGATGTCCTGTCGACGATCGTCTCGTTCGCGGTGATCGCCGTTATCGGCTACTGGCTCGTCTTCCGGCGCAAGGTGGAGGAAACCGGGATCGAGGCGGTCGAGGTGGACGACAACTCGCAGCTTGCGTCCGCCGGCGGCGCCGCGCTCGGCCGTATGAACTAGCCGCAGCTTTGCTCGTTGGCGGACGTGGGCCTCTAGGTCCGCGCCCCGCTCGACTTGTCCTCCTGGACGGCCCGCGAGCGCGTGCCGTGGAAATACGCATGCAGCCACGGATGCGTCGACGCCAGCATGGTCTCCATGGTGCCCGTGGCGATCACCTTGTGATCGGCGAGCACCGCGATGCGATCGCAGACCGTGTGCAGACTGTCGAGGTCGTGCGTCACCATGAAAACAGTCAGCCCCAGCGTGCGCTGTAGCGTGGCGATCAGTTGGTCGAAATCGCCGGCACCGATCGGATCGAGGCCGGAGGTGGGCTCGTCGAGGAAGACGATTTCCGGATCGAGCGCCAGCGCGCGGGCCAGCGCCACGCGTTTGGTCATGCCGCCAGACAATTCGGCGGGAAACTTGTCCAGCACGCTGGTGTCGAGACCCACCATTTCGAGCTTGGCGACCGCCAGTTCGTCGAGCAGTCGCGGCGAGAGCTTGAGATATTCGCGGATCGGAAATTGCAGATTCTCGCGCACGTTCAACGAAGAAAACAGCGCGCCTTGCTGGAACAGGACGCCCCAGCGCTGCTCGATGGCGTGGCGGTCGGCATCCGAGGCGCGCGCGATGTCAACACCGAACACGCGGATGGTCCCCGCCCGCCGGGGAAGCAGTCCGATGATAGTGCGCATCAGCACCGACTTGCCGGCACCTGAGCCTCCGACAAAGCCGAGAATTTCTCCGCGATAGACATCGAGATCGATGCCGTCGAGCACGGCATGGTCGTCGAAGCCGACGACCAGATCGCGCACCTCGATGATGGTTTCCCTGCCGTTGCCGCGCGCCTTGGCCATCGCTTCAGATCCCGATCGAGGCGAAGAAGATGGCGAACAGGCCGTCGAGCACGATCACCAGAAAGATCGACTCCACCACCGAAGCGGTTGTCTGGATGCCGAGCAATTCCGCGCTGCCCTTCACCGACAATCCTTCCACGCAAGCGACCACGCCGATGATCAGCGCCATGAACGGTGCCTTGATCATGCCGACCTTGAAATGGTCGAGCGAGATCGCCTCTTTCAGCCGCTCGATAAAGACGTGCGGCTCGATGCCGCCATAGAGCCAACACACCAGTCCGCCGCCGTAAAGCGCGGCCAGCGAGCCGAAGAATGTCAGGATCGGAACGCCGATAATGAGCGCCACGATGCGCGGCAGCAGCAAAATTTCGACCGGGTCGAATCCCATGGTCTGCAACGCGTCAATCTCTTCGCGCATCTTCATGGAGCCGAGCTCGGCGGTATAGGCGCTGCCGGAGCGGCCGGCCACCATGATGCAGACGATCAGCACGCCCAGCTCGCGCAGCACCAGGATGCCAACCATGTCGACCACGTAGATGTCGGCGCCGAACTTGCGAAAATGGAAGATGCCCTGCTGCGCGATGATGGCGCCGACAAGAAATGTGATGAGCAGGATGATCGGCAGTCCGCGCCAGCCGACCTTGTCGAGCTGGTGTACCAGCGGCGTAAAGCGGAAGCGGCGCGGATGCACGACGACGCGCCCGAGCGCAATTGTGAGCGCACCCAGCAGATTGACGAACGCGCCGAGAGAATTGCCGACCGCCGCGGCGCTTTCCCCGATGGAGGCAAGCGCATAGGCAAACTGATTGGGGCGGCGGCGGCGCTCCTCGTCCAGCTTGACGTTGTGCACCTCGTCGACCAGCGAGCGGAAGTCGGCGTTGAGGCCATCCACCTGGGTGGCACAGCCGCGCGCCGAAAAGGCGCGCACCAGCCGCTCGAGCAGCCAGGCGCCGAAGGTATCGAGCCGCTCGACCTTGGCCATGTCGATGCGGACCTCGCTGATGGTCCCGTCGCGCCGGGTCGCGGAGTCTATCTCCGCCTCCAGATTACGCGCATTCTTGGCGATCCAGGCACCCCCGGCCGCCAACTTCAACCGGGACCCCTCTGCCGTGCTTTCGAGCAATATGTCACTCACGCGCTGTCCTTTCGCCTTATCGGTCCTGCCCCTCGATCCAAGCGAACGCCATACTTGACCATTGCACGAGAACCTGTCGAGGGTTGGCCCGCACCCATGGATACCCACAGGCCCCTCACCCTTACGCTTGCCGTCGAGCGCTGGCCGATCGCCGGCCATTTCACCATCAGCCGCGGCGCCAAGACCGAGGCGATCGTCGTGGTGACGGAACTTGCCGACGGCGTCCACCTTGGGCGCGGGGAATGCGTGCCTTACGCGCGTTACAATGAGACCGCCGACAGCGTCTGCACACAGATCGAAGCCATGCGGTCCCGGCTGGCCGACGGTCTTGACCGTGTCACATTACAGATGGCAATGCCGCCGGGCGCGGCGCGCAATGCGCTCGATTGCGCCCTCTGGGACCTGGACGCCAAGCGCAGCGGGCGACCGGTGCACGCGCTCGCGGGACTGGCGGCGCCACATCCGGTCACAACCGCTTTCACAATCTCCCTCGCTTCTGTGCAGGACATGGCGCTAACCACCGCCAAGGCGGCGGCCCGCCCGCTGCTCAAGATCAAGCTCGGCGGCAATGACGGCGACGATCCCGCGCGCATCGCCGCCGTGCGCGCCGCGGCGCCGCGCGCGAGTTTGATCGTCGATGCCAACGAAGGCTGGGATGCGCACAATCTCTCGGCCAATATGGCGGCATGCGCGCAGGCCGGCGTCAAACTGATCGAGCAGCCGTTGCCGGATGGCGGCGATGACATTTTGGCCGGCATGCAGCGACCGGTCTGCGTCTGCGCCGACGAAAGCGCACACGACCTGACCTCATTGCCACGACTCGTCGGCCGCTACGACGCAGTCAACGTCAAACTCGACAAGGCCGGCGGACTGACCGAAGCGTTGGCGATGATCGCGCAAGCGAAACAGCTTGGCCTGATCGTTATGGTGGGGTCGATGGTATCGACCTCGCTCGCCACGGCGCCGGCGGTGCTGGCGGCGCAGGGCGCGCGCTATGTCGATCTCGATGGGCCGCTGCTGCTGGCGAAGGATCGCATTCCAGGACTTGAATATGACGACAGTCTGGTGTCGCCGCCGCAACCTGCACTGTGGGGCTAAGAAACGACTCCGCAATTGACTTCGATCAATGTGTTGGCTCGCGGCTTGCCGCATCAAGCGATATGCGACGACAGATAAATCAAGCCATCCCAAGCAATGCCGCGGTGATCGCGCAAAAGCTGCGCGCCCACGCGCGTTTGTGCGAGCAGGTCGCGCAAGAGACCTGGAGCGAAGAGGCAGCCGCCACGCTCAGGCGGATGGCGGGCAATTGCGACCGTGTCGCCGAGCAGATCGCGGACGAAATGACCGACGCTGCGTCCGCCACCCGGCACTAGCGAGCGGCCGAAAGTTCCAAAATGCCCGATTTTATGGGCGTATTTTACCCAGCTTTTTAGTTAACCAAGTCTTTCCGCACCCCCTGTCCTTGGCCTACACTTGCGGCAATATTGCCCGCGGGTGGCGGACAAAAAGAGTGACGGGGACAGGGGTCAATGCGTCTAAGCGGCTTCGTTCTAGCTGCCGCCCTACTTGCGACCGGCGCAACGTCGGCCTTCGCCGAGATCCGCATTGCGAACGATCGCGGCGGACAGATCGGCCATTATTTACAAAGCTTCGCCATGATGCGCTCGACCGGCGAACGCATCATCATCGACGGCAATTGTCTGTCCGCCTGCACGTTGATCCTCGGAGTCATCCCGCGCGGCCGCATGTGCGCGACCCATCGCGCCCGTTTCGGATTTCACGCCGCCTGGATGCCGGACAACAAAGGCCGGCCGGTGACCAGCGCGTCCGGCACGCGCGCGCTTTGGAATATCTATCCCGCGTCGGTGCAGCGCTGGATTACTCGCCACGGCGGCTTGTCGCGCAAAATGATCTTCTTGCAAGGCGCCGATCTAAGTTCCGTCGTGCCGCTTTGCACGCGCGGCCCGGAACGCACCGCAAGCCATGGGCCGCGGCGGCTAGTTGCACATACTTCAACACGCAGTCGGGGAAGCTTAGGCATCAGCCGCCGTCCGTTGCGCTACGTAGCCGGCAATGCAGCCAACGATCGCCGCTAGCGCCATCGCGGCGTAAGCAAAGCTGCCGAACGCCGAGAACAACACACCGGACAATGCCGTCGCGGCGGCCATAGTCATGCCGAGCACGACCGCAAGATAGCCTTGCGCCGTCGCGCCGCGGCCGGGCGGCGCCTTCGCCGCGACAAAGCCGAGCATGCCGAGATGGGTGGCGCCAAACGACAGAGCATGCAGCAATTGCAGGAATGGTAGCGCGGCAGTCGGCGGCGTGAACGCCATAGCCGCCCAGCGCAATGTGCCGCCTGCCCCACCGACCATCAAGAGCACCGCCGGCGTCATGAACGGCGGTAACCGTGCCTGCAAAGCGAACAAGACGATCTCGGCGACCACGCCGAGCGCCCACAGCCCCGCTATCGTCGTGCCGTCGAGTCCTTCGCCGCGCCATTGCAGCGCCGAGAAGCTGTAATAGACGGCATGGCTCGCCTGGATCAGGCTCGCTGCCATCACGCCGGCGATAAAGCTGGGATCGCGCAGCAGGCCGCGCATAGGTTGTGTAATGGACGCGGGGGCACCGGACGAGAGTGGCTCAAGCAGCAGCGCGGCGCAGGCGGTAATCGCGCAGCCGGCGACGATCAGCCAGATCAATTGGCTTGTCGGGATGAGGTCGGTGGCGAAGCCCGCAACGAAGCTGCCGACAATGAAGGCGGCCGAGCCCCACAGCCGCACCGGCCCGTAAGCACGCCGGCGCGCGGCGAGGCCTTTGAGCGCATAGGTTTCCGCCAGCGGCATCAACGGCGTATAGACAAGTGACGCCGCGACATAGGCCGCCAGGATCGCGAACGGGGCGGCGGCAAGGCCGACCAGCAGGTAGCCCAAAACGCTTGCCGCACTCGCCGCCACGATGATCCCGCGCAGGGCTTCGCGGCGATCGGCAATTCGCGCCGCCAAGGTGATCGAGAACACCCGCACGATCATGGGGGCGGCCAGGATCACGCCGATCATGCCGGCATCGAGCCCTTTCGCCTTCAGCCAGACCGGGAAAAACGGCAGGTGGATGCCGAGGACAACAAACATGGCGGCATAGAGCGCCGCCAGACGGGTTGCAAAGCCAAGCTGCATGTTGTGTCCGGACCACTATACCGGCTAGCCGAATCAAGCCGGCTGATTGATAAACTGGCTGGAACGGATTGCCCATGGCGCACGAACCCTGGCGCACGAACCCTGGCGCGCGAACCGTGGCGAACGAACATGGCGAATGAATCACTGGCGGTCGCGGTGCCCCGGCAGGAGCGCAATGCCGCCGCAGAACATTACGAAGCGTTCCATGAGGTGTTGGCCGCGAGTGAGCGCGGCCGCACCTTTCTGGCCGAGCATGTCCGGCGCAGCCGTGCTACCGAGACCGAGATGCTGCTGGCCGCCCTTGCCCGGATCGAGGGGCTGGTGCGCAATAATGCGGCGCCGCCGACCGACACGGTCCGCGGAGAGTTGCGCACGCTGGTTGCGAACATCCGCGGCGCACGGCCCGGTATCGACCAGAGCGCGTTGCCGACGCGCGCGGCCAAGCTCGGCGTCTTGCTCGACATTTTAGAGAAGCGCCTCGCCTCAATCGCGGATCCCGATGCGGCCGGCACCGCAACACCGGCGGCGCGCGCGCATCTTGCCGTCGTTCCGACGTCGCAGGAGCCGGAATTGCCGATCCCTTCGCCCGCCGCGCAGCCGCCGGCGATCACGATCGCACCGCCGATTGCCGAGTCCGAACCGCAGGCCAAGCAAAACGCGGCACCTTCGCCGGCGAAACCAGTCGCGCCTGTCGCACCGGCCAGCGCGCAAAATGATCGCATTGCGCTCGCCATCACCGACATGATGGGAACGCCGCAATCGGCGCCGGCGTATTCGGCACCGCCCACAGCCATGATGCCGGCCGCCGCGGCCGAAACGGCGAAGCCGCCGGAAAAACCGGAAGCCAGGGTCGCGGCGCCTCTGCCCGATCCGCTGGCGCCGCTGCTATTGCTGAGTGAAGAAGAGCGGATCGCATTGTTTACGTGACGCGTTCACGCGGCATCGAAACAGCTAAGACGTGATGATTTTCGAAAACAGCTCGGCGTCGACATTGCCGCCCGAGAGCACGACGATCACGACCTTGCCTTTCACCTTCACCTTGCCGGCGAGCAGCGCCGCCAGGCTGACGGCGCCGCCGGGCTCCACCACCAGCTTGAGCTCCTCGAAGGCGTAGCGCATCGCGCGCTTGACCTCTTCGTCGGTAACGGTGAAGCCCTTGCCAATCAGCGCGCGCATGATCGGCAGAGTCAATTCGCCCGGTGTTGCGCTCATCAGCGCGTCGCAGATGGTGCCGCTGAGCCGCGTATTCTTTTCGTGCTGCCCACTTCTGAACGAGCGCAGCGTGTCGTCGAAACCTTCGGGCTCAACGATGTAAAGGTCGGTCGTCGGCGAGCGCGCCTTGACGCTGAGCGCAATACCGGAGGCAAGCCCCCCGCCGGAGGCGCCGACCAGAACGATGTCCGGACGCAAGCCGAGCGCAGCCAGATCGTCGACGATCTCGACGCCGATGGTGCCCTGCCCGGCAATAATGAGCGCATCGTCGTAAGGCGGCACCAAGGTGGCGCCGCGCCCTTGCGCGATGCGCATTGCGATCGCGGCGCGGTTCTCGGTGTCGCGGTCGTAGGGCACGATCTCAGCGCCGAGCGCTTGCGTGCGTTCGCGCTTGGCGCGCGGGGCGTCGCTCGGCATCACGATGGTGGCGGGCATTCCGAGCAGACGTGCAGCGGCCGCAACGCCTTGCGCATGGTTGCCACTCGAATAGGCCACTACGCCGGCGGTACGTTTGCCTGGCGGGATTGAAGCAATCTTGTTGTAGGCGCCGCGAAACTTGAACGAGCCGGTGCGCTGGAATATTTCGATCTTGAGAAACACCCGTGCGCCAAGCTGCTCGTCGAGCACCGGCGCATTGATGAGCGGCGTGCGCACGGCAACGCCCGCCAGGCGCTCAGCCGCCGCATCAATAGCGGCGACGTCCGGCAAAATCGCTTTCTCGATGACGCTCATGGCGGCACGCTAGCGCTAAGACGAGCGGCGCGGCAAGTCACACGGCAGGCCTTCCAATCGCTTGTCGAATCAAGTCGTTGTGCACCGAGGCGATCGTTGAGTGTCTTTGTTGGAGGCGCGCGAGTCGACGTGCTATAGTAACGACTGGAAGTCACCGGTTGGGGGCGCAACGGTGGCCAAAGAAGATCGAATACGCGACGTGGTGAATTTTTGGTACGGGGCCGGTTTCGGCGAAGTCCCGTGGGCCAGAGCCTTGCAGGCGACCGCCGACGCGATCGGCGGCGGTGCTGCGGCCGTGATCGGGCACAATCGAACCACGTCCCGCATAGAACGCATCCAAGTCTATGGCGTCGACGACACCGTCAACGAATATATCGCGCGCATGAGCCAGATCAATCCACGCACGCAGTATTCGATGAAGCTGCCGGGACCGCACGTGCTCACCGACTATCGCGTGTTGCCGGAGGCGGCGCTGGGCCGCAACGAATTCTACGACTGGCTGGGACGTCATCACGGGCTGCGCTATTTCGTCGGTTCGCGCATCTACGACGACGGACCGCATTCGCTCCTGGCGTCGGTTGAATTTACCCGGCGGCACGGCCACGCGGACGAGGATGTCGTCAAGGTCTTCACGCAAATTACCCCGCACATTGCCAATGCCTGGCGCGTTTCCGGGCTGATCGAACAATTCGAAAGCGCCAAGACCCTGATTGAAATGTTGGCCGGTCAGCGGCTGTGCGGCCTGGTGGGCTTACGCGCCGACGGCAGCGTGCTGTTCATGAACGCCGCCGCGGAACAAGCGATCAGCAGCGGCGACGGGCTTACGATGACGGATGGACAGTTGCGCGCCGCGCGCGCGGCCAACGACCGCACCTTGCAGGAGATCATCGGCCGCGTGCTGCGCTCGGGACCCGATGCACCGCCGAATGCCGGCGGCGCGGTGGCATTAGCGCGGCCGAGCGGACGCACGCCGTTCGTGTTGCGGGTGATGCCCAGCACGACCGGCGCCGCGTTTGCGGCTTCCGAATTGCCAGCGGCGCTGGTGCTGATCGCCGATCCCGACCAGCGCGCGGCGCCGAGCGAGGCCACTCTGCGGTCCTTGGGATTTTCGCCGAGCGAGGTGCGCGTCGCGCAGCGGCTGGTGCAGGGCCGTCCATTGGCGGAAGTCGCACGCGACCTCGGCATAGCCCACAACACCGCGCGCGCGCATCTACGCAGCATCTTCGCCAAGACCCGGGCTCGCTCGCAGGTCGAGTTGGTGCGTATCCTGTGCGAGTTCGCCCGGCTCGACGGTTCGGCATGACCGGCAAGCTCGCTGGCAAGGTCGCGGTCGTGACCGGCGGCTCGGCGGGTATCGGTCTCGCCATCGCCAGGCGCTTCGTCGCCGAGGGCGCCAGCGTGTTCATCACCGGCCGACGACAAGAGGCGCTCGACGAAGCGGTGAAAACAATCGGCCCGCAGGCGACCGCCGTTCGCGGCGACAGCGCAAACCTTGCCGATCTCGACCAGCTTTACGACACGGTCCGCGACAAGGCCGGCCGGCTCGATGTCGTGGTTGCCAATTGCGGCTTTGGCGCCGCCGCACCTTTCGGCGCTATCAACGAGGCGCACTTCGAAGAGAGTTTCACGGCCAATGTCAAAGGCACGCTGTTTGCCGCGCAAAAGGCGCTGCCGCTGTTGGCCGACGGTGGCGCCATCGTGCTGCTCGGCTCGATCATCACCACGCGGGCAATTGCCGGCTTTTCCGCCTATGCCGCCAGCAAGGCGGCAATCCGCAGCTTCGCGCGCCAGTGGATGCTCGACCTCGCGCCGCGCCGTATCCGCGTCAATGTGATCAGCCCCGGCCCCATCGATACGCCCGGGCTCGACAGCCTGGCGGAGACCGACGCGCAGCGGCGGCAGTTCAAGGCCGCGCTCGCCGCCCGCGTTCCGCTCGGCCGCATCGGCGAGGCGGACGAGGTCGCCAAGGCGGCGGTGTTTCTGGCGTCCGACGATGCCAGTTTCGTCAACGGCGTCGAGCTGTTTGTCGATGGCGGTCTGGCGCAGATTTGAGCGCGCACGCTCAATCTCGCAATTGCAGAACCCTAGTCCAATTGGACTAAGCAAGCCTCATGACTTCGGGAAGGCTTCGCATGTCAAAATTCAAGACTATTTGAGCGCGCAATCTTTTTCGAGGTGAGCAACAATGACGGATTTCGAAACCTTTGGTGTCACCGCACTGGCGGCAACTTACATTTAACAAAATCGCGGTTATCGATTTTTGCGATGTTTTTCCAATAGAATGTCCAAGGTCGCGGGTGCAATTGCGTTTGACGAGCTTCGCCGCGCTCGCGCTTGTCATGGCCGGTCGTCAGCATTCGACGCTCATATGAACAAAGCACACGCAATCACTCTGGTCGACACCGGCGTAGATCCGGGGCTTTTACCGCCTTTTCCACCTGGGATCAGTCCTTGGGCATTTTCGACCAATCGGGCACTGGCAAGTAAGTTTTCTTTAAGTTCTCCATATGCGATTACAGAAATTGACGCGTATATCTCGACGGCCAATGGCCCCACGTTCTCGCTCGAGATATGGACCAATTCCGGCGGTCTGCCATCTACGTCCATCTACAATCAGACCTTTGGTCCTCTATCGACTCATAGCTCGGCATGGCAACGTTTACCGGCTTAAGCTGGGTTCTTGGTGCTGGCGACTATTGGGTGGTTTTGGCAGTGAACAAACTGTCCATTCAACTTCTGTGGGAGCTGGTACGGAGAAGCTCCAAACCCGCTATCGGCGTACGCGAATTCGCAGGATGGCGGCGCCATCTGGACAGCCTATGCCGACGCCGAGTGGCAACTTGTCCGTCCGAATCTTCGGCGAACCGGCAGACTTATCAGCAGTGCCTTTGCCAGCGACCGTCCCGCTCTTCGCCTCCGGTCTCGGCGGCTTAGGCCTGCTAACCTGGCGCAGGAAGCGCAAGAAGGCGCGCGCGGCAGCCTGATCAGGGCGCGCGCCGGCGTGCAAGCCGCTTGGCGATAAAGGTGCGACTCCGGCTGACGCGCGTTTTTTTCTCGGCCACGAGAGCGCTATCGCGCGACTTTTTAGTGGCCTTGCGCCGCCTGTGCTTCAGCCACACGCGCTTGGTGCGGACCACTTTGTTTGCCTGCGCCACATGATCGAGGAAGATGCGGGCGCTCTCTTCCCAAGTCATCTTCAACGCAAAGGCGCGACATTCCTCGCGTGAGCATTCCAGCGCCTCAAGGCAGGCGCGCTTGAGATCGCTATCGAGCACGCCGACCGGCGCTTCGCCGATGACGTCGCGCGGCGCCGCGGCCGGGAACGCCGCCACCGGCACGCCACTCGCCAGCGCCTCCAGCAGCACCAGCCCGAACGTATCGGTGTGGCTAGGAAAGACGAAGACGTCGGCGGCCGAATAGATTTCCGCCAGCGCCTCGCCCTGGTGCGCGCCGAGGAATTTTGCATCCGGGTAGCGGCGCTCGAGACCGGCGCGCGCCGGTCCGTCGCCGACCACGACCTTGGTCCCCGGCAGATCGAGCGCGAGAAAAGCATCGACGTTCTTCTCGACCGCCAGGCGGCCGACGGTGAGAAAAATCGGCCGCGGCAGATTGAGCGTTGCACCTTTGCGCGGGCGGAACAGATCGGCGTCGACACCGCGCGGCCAGATCCGCACGTTCTTGAAACCGAGGGTCACAAGTTCCTCGGCGAGCGTCGGCGTCGCCGCCATCACCGCCGCGCTCGGCGCATGGAAACGGCGCAGCCAGGCCCAGGCCACCGAACGCGTCCACTTCTCCGGAAAGGGAAGACGCTCGGCAACGTAATCTGGAAAACGAGTGTGAAAGCTGGTCGTGAACGGCAGTCCACGCTTGAGGCAGAGACGGCGCATGCGCCAGCCGAGCGGCCCTTCGGTCGCGATATGAACGGCATCGGGCTTGACCGCGTCGAGCCGGCGCGCAACCGCGCCCGGCGGCGGGAAAGCCAGCCGGATTTCCGGATAGCTCGGCATCGGCAGCGTGAAAAACTCGCCGGGCGCGAGAAACTCGATCTGCGCGCCGAGCGAGAGTGCCTCGCGCGCCATGTGACTCAACGTGCGCACCACGCCGTTGACCTGCGGGTGCCAAGCGTCGGTGACAACGAGGATTTTCAAAATCACCTCCGTTCGTTCCCGCGCAAGCGGAAACCCAGAAACCAAATAAGGGCGGGATTCGTCGCACTGGGTCCCCGCTTGCGCGGGGACGAACGGACGGGAAAATTAGGCTTGCTCACGCGGCGCGCTGCTCGGCGATCGCCCTCGCCGGTTCGCGGCCGTCGCGGGTCGCGGCCCAGGTGATGATCTCGAAGGTGCCGTCGGGGCGCTCGCCGACGGCGGTGCAGCTTTCCACCCAGTCGCCGCAGTTGATGTAGCGGATGCCGAAATCATCGTGGATTGCGGGCGTGTGAATGTGTCCGCAGATCACGCCATCGGCTTCATGACGTTGCGCCTCGGTGGCAAGCGCCTTTTCGAAAGCACCGATGTAGTTGACGGCATTCTTGACCTTGTGCTTCGCCCATTTCGACAGCGACCAGTAAGGCGCGCCGAAGATGCGGCGGAAGGCGTTGAAGACGCGGTTGGCGGTGAGCGCGAACTCGTAGGCCTTGTCGCCGAGCAGCGCGAGCCACCTCGCCTGCGTCACCACGAGATCGAAAATGTCGCCGTGCACGACCAGATAGCGACGCCCGTCGGCGCTTTCGTGAATGGTGCTTTCGACCACTTCGATTCCGCCGAAATGGGTACCGTAATAACCGCGCAGGAATTCATCGTGATTGCCGGGAATATAGATCACGCGCGCGCCTTTACGCGCCGCGCGCAGGAGCTTCTGCACCACGTCGTTGTGCGGCTGCGGCCAATACCAACTTGAGCGTAGCGCCCAACCGTCGACGATATCGCCGACGAGGTAGATGGTGTCGGCTTCGTGGTGGCGGAGAAAATCGAGCAGTTTGTCGGCCTGGCAGCCGCGCGTGCCCAGATGAACGTCGGAAATGAAAAGCGCGCGATGGCGGGTCGTAGCGGGGTCCTTCACGCTGCGCGGCTCATTGTCTTGCGGATCATGCGGTTCCGATAGCAAGCCAGCATCTCAGGTTTGTGACAGCCGTATTAAGGATTTGTTAACCTTCACAACCTTTACGCAGCGGCACTTTCGTCTTCTCCGCGGCGGAACCGCACCAACGTGAAAAAAGGTCTCACCTTGCGCCGATCGATCAGTTCCGTGCCGCCATGGGTTTGCGCCCAGGCCGCCAGCCGCTGGAACGGGAACTCGGGCCGCAAACCCAACTTGCGCGCCTTCTGCGCCAGTAGACGCTCGATCGCGGCTGCAAGACCGCGCTCGGAATAGAGGTGGTTGACCAAGATGATCTGGCCGCCCGGCTTGAGGACGCGGGCGCATTCGGACAGCACCCGCTCGGGATCCTCGACCAGCGTGATGACGAACTGGCCGACCACGCAGTCGAATGTCGCCTCGGCAAATGACATGTCTTGGGCGTCCATGACGTGCAACGCCTTGACGTGAGGGTAGCGGCCGGTGGCAAGCCGTTCGCGTGCACGCGCGATCATCGGCTCGGACATATCGATGCCGGTGATTTCGGCCGTGGCATCGTAGTCGTCGAATGACAGCCCGGTGCCGACGCCGATCTCGAGAATGCGCCCGCCGACCTCGCGCGCGGCTTGCGCCGCGGCACGCCGCCCGCTCAAAAAGAAAGGCCCGCAGAGCGCATCATAGACCGGCGCCCAGCGCGCATAGGCCTTTTCCATCACCTGGCGGTCCGGATCGCGCAACATGGAAGCCCCCTTCCGAATCGTGAAATCGTTGCCGAATTCCGGGTAGCAACGGTTTGCGACAGTTGGGAGACAAGAGAAGTGCTTGGGAGCGCCCTTGGGAGCGCACTTGAACCGGGGTGCGGGCGCCTCTAAGACTTGCGGCGCTTTTATGATTTGCGCGCCCAAGAGCGCCCAAGAAGGTCTAAGAGGACCCCTATGGATCTCGGAATTGCAGGCCGCAAGGCCATCGTCTGCGCCTCCAGCCGCGGGCTCGGCAAAGCCTGCGCGCGGGCGTTGGCCGACGCCGGCTGCGAGGTGGTCATCAACGGGCGCGACGCCAAGAAGCTCGATGCCGCGGCGGTCGAGATCACCAGCCTGACCGGCGCCAAGGTGACGCCGGTCGTTGCCGATGTGGCGACCCCGGAAGGTCAGAAGGCATTGCTCGCCGCCTGCCCGGAACCCGAGATTCTCGTCAACAATAATGCCGGCCCACCGATGCGTGATTTCAAGGAGCTGACGCGCGAGCAGATGATCGAAGGCGTGATCGCCAACATGATCGTGGCGATCGAACTCGCGCAGAAAGTGATCCCTCCGATGACGCAGCGACGTTTCGGCCGCATCGTCAACATCACCTCCGGCTCGGTAAAGATGCCGCTCGCCGGTCTCGATCTGTCATCGGGCGCGCGCGCGGGCCTCACGGCATTCTTTGCCGGTGTTGCCCGCACGGTGGCCGACAAGAACGTGACGATCAACAATCTGCTGCCGGGCGCTTTCGATACCGATCGTCTGCGTGGCGTGTTAAGCAAGACCGCCGAGCAGAAAGGCCGCAGCGTCACGCAAGTCGCCGCCGACCGCATCAACACGATACCGGCCAAGCGTTTCGGCGATCCGGCCGAATTCGGCGCGGCGTGTGCGTTTCTATGCTCCGCGCATGCCGGCTATATCACCGGGCAGAATCTGCTGATCGACGGCGGCACGTTCAACGGCGCGTTCTGAGCTTTACTGCGCCCGAAATTCGACGCCGAGCCGCGTCGTCGTGCGCCAAATGACGTGGCAATGCTGATGCAGGTGATCCCTCTCGACCACCAGCGTGAAGTCGTCGGGAATACCGACCTGACTTGCCACTTCGAGGCAGGCGCCGGCGGGTGAGAGGTTGCGCACGCGGCAGTCGATGCCGGCGCCGCGGTTGAAGCCGATGATGCCGCCCTTGAGCGTGCGGTGTCGCGGTATTTTACGTCGTTCGTCCATTGTCGCCTCCCGTCTGCGGGTCAGACGGCTTGACCGATGCGTCGAACGTTACACCGCAAATTTTATCCGATCGTGCAACTGATCCTCGAAAGACGCGGGATTTCGTCACCCTTCGTTCACCATCGGCGGGCCTTCGCTACACGATGACACCGCGCAAGGCACCACATTTTACGGTCTATTTACGAAGTTGCCGGTTGCGGCGCGGCTAGACTGGCGGCCGCTCGCACGGATCACCGGACCCCGCCCTCATGCTCGACTGGCTCGTCGGCAATTTCGAAATCTTCGGCGTCGCCGCGCAGAACTGGATGGCGCTGATGGCGCTGGCGCTGGGCGCCTATGCCGCGCTGCTGGCGATCGGCCGCCGCGCGCGGCACACGCTCTAGGGCCGCCGCTTCGGCCTTGTGCCCGGCCCCCGCCCGGCGGGCTTGCCCAAGGCCCTGTGCCAAAGGCCTTGTGCCAAAAGTCCCTTGTGCCAAAAGGCCCCACTTGCCGAGTGCCTTTGCCCATCGCATAGTCCGAGCCGAACCCGCCTTTCACATCATCCGCAACCGGATGGCACCCCCTCACCCGGCGCGCGTTCCGCGCGCCACCCTCTCCCACAAAGGGGCGAGGGTCGGAAGAAAAGCCTTGGGAGACCGCTCATGAAGCTCGTCCGCTATGGCGCGCCCGGCCGCGAAAAGCCCGGCATCATCGCCGAAGACGGCAAGATCCGCGACCTCTCGCGCGTGGTCAAAGACATTGACGGCGCGATGCTCGCCTCCGGCGGCCTCGCCAAGATCAAGAAGCTCAACGTCAAGCGCATGAAGCCGGTCGCCGGCAAGCCGCGGCTCGGCCCCTGCATCGCGCAACGTGAAGAACTTCATCGCCATCGGGCTCAATTATTCCGACCACGCCGCCGAAGCCGGCATGGCGGTGCCGAAGGAGCCGGTCATCTTCAACAAGATGACCACCTGCATCTGCGGCCCGAACGACGACACGCTGATCCCGCGCGAGTTCGACCAAGCTCGACTGGGAGGTCGAGCTCGGCATCGTCATCGGCAAGCGCAGCCGCTATCTCAGCAAGGAGCAGGCCAAGGGCGCCATCGCCGGCTATTTCCTGTCCAACGACGTCTCCGAGCGCGCCTTCCAGATCGAGCGCTCCGGCGGCCAGTGGGACAAGGGCAAGGGCTGCGAGACCTTCGGGCCGATCGGGCCCTGGTTCGTCACCAAGGACGAGATCAGGAACCCGCAGAGCCTGAACATGTGGCTCGACGTGAACGGCGAGAAGCGCCAGCGCGGCAACACGCGCACCATGGTGTTCGGCTGCGAGCACCTGGTCTGGTACTGCTCGCAGTTCTTCGTCATGGAGCCGGGCGACATCATCATCACCGGCACGCCGCCGGGCGTCGGCGCTCGGCATGAAGCCCGCGCCGCAGTTCCTGAAAGAAGGCGACGTGGTGACCTTGGGGATCGATGGCTTGGGCGAGCAGCGGCAGAAGGTGGTGAAGGGGAAGTAGCAAGGACGCCTCGAGCGAAGCCGCTAGACCGCTTCCGCCTGCTCCATAGCTCTTTTCGCAGCTTGCGTGAGGAAACCAGAACGCGACAACCCTCGTTCTTTCGCAAACTTGTCAATTTGCGCAAGCACGTCTTCGGGTAATGTCACAGGTGACGACGAACGCATTTTGGCCGCATCCGTTTTGACGGCGACGAGGATGGCAAAGCCGTCCTTGTTATCGGGATCGGACATAACCTCTTCGAGGCTTGAAGCCTCAGGAATAGCTTCACCGTCTTCCAGCAACCCGTCGATATGAAGAGCGAGAGCCTCTTCAGCCATAGCTCGCGCATCGTCCAAGTCCTTCCCGGCGGTCACAACGCCAGGTAGGTCTGGAAACGAAACACCATAGTCGCTTTTGGCGTCTTTATGGATAAGACCAATATAGTTCACGGTCGTTACCTCAGTTTGAGACCTGACTGCTTCTCGATACTTTTGAGGGTGCCAATAGGGATGTCGCGCTCCGGATGAGGAACGGTGACGCGCCCAGGCTTGGTTGGATGTTTGAACTGGACATGGCTGCCTCGCTTAGCCACCTCTTTCCATCCATCCTTTGTGAGCGCCGAAATGACATCTCGGCTCCTCATTGGTGTGTATATATACACACCAATACGCATTTGTCAAAATAATGCACCGAAAAAGGCGACAAAAGCCTCTAAATCAAGCCAAAACACCCCGAAAACGGGACCTGTGACATGTCCGTTTTGCGTCCTGCTCGCAGGCCTCCGTCATGGAGCCTTCGCGACATCATCATCACCGGCACGCCACCGGGCGTCGGCCTCGGCATGAAGCCCGCGCCGCAGTTCCTGAAAGAAGGCGACGTGGTGACCTTGGGGATCGATGGCTTGGGCGAACAGCGGCAGAAGGTGGTGAAGGGGAAGTAGGTGTTCTTAATTGATCACCGCCGAAATAGCGCCCAGCCCATCCCCGGGAACACAGAGACTCGAGCTTTCGCCCCTGAGGCAGCCGCTTACTTTCGGCGCCCCGATGATGTCGTACCTGCTCATATATTTTGACTCTGCAACTTTCAGGAGCAATTCTCGCCTCTTGCTTGCGGAGGTTTGGATATGGGCGAAGGGTTTAATTTCGAGCAGTTGAAGCGCGAAATCTTAGAATTGCGCCGTGCCAGTCGAGTGGCCGATTGCACGCAGTGAATGGGCAATTACCGATGTTTATGAAGCTTGACCTGCCACTGAACTTTCATCCAGCGGCGGTTAGAGCCTCGGCCAATGTTACGCCCTTTGGCGCGGTCAGTGTACCGGCATAGGCCGCCGGTGTTTTGTAGCCGAGCGAGGAGTGCGGCCTCGCGGTGTTGTAGTCGATGACCCAGGCACCGATGAGCTGGCGAACCTGGTCGAGATTGACGAACAGACTTTCGTTGAGAAGCTCGTCACGCATGCGACCGTTGAAGGATTCGATATAGCCGTTCTGCATCGGTCTTCCCGGCGCGATGTAATGCCACTCCACCCGATGCTCCTTTGCCCAGCTCAGGATCGCATTCGAAGTGAACTCGGTGCCGTTGTCAGACACGATTATCTGCGGCTTGCCCCGTCTGTCGATCAGTGCAGTCAGCTCGCGTGCAACTCGTTTGCCCGAGATCGAGGTGTCGGGGATTGCAGCCAGGCATTCGCGCGTGACGTCATCTACGATGTTGAGGATACGGAAGCGTCGGCCTTGGGTGAGTTGGTCATGGACGAAGTCGAGTGACCAGCGGGCATTGACCTTGGCCTCGACCAGGATGGGCGTGCGTGTTCCGATGGCTCTGCGCCGGGCCTTGCGCTTGCGAACCGTGAGCCCTTCCTCCCGGTAGAGCCGATAGATGCGGTTGACGCCGGAGGGCTCGCCCTGTTCCCGCAGCAGGATGAACAGTCGCCGGTAGCCGAACCGGCGGCGCTGATTGGCAAGCTCGCGCAGTCGGGCAACGCAGCTCGGTGTCGGGCGGCCGACGGGAGCGATAGCGGATCATCTTGCGATCGGCGGCATACGAGGGTGCAGGCCCGGCGCTCGCTCATCTGCAGGACGTTCCGCAGATGAGCGACAGCCTCACGCTTGGCGGCGGGCCCTACCATTTTTTTGTCAGAAGTTCCTTCAGCGCCGCCTGGTCGAGCATCGACTCTGCCAGCAGCTTCTTCAGCTTACGGTTCTCGTCTTCCAGCGACCGCAGACGCTTGGCGTCCGACACGTCCATGCCGCCGTACTTGGCCTTCCAGTTGTACAGCGTGGCTTCCGAGATGCCGTGCTTGCGCGCCAGATCGGCCGTCTTTGCCCCGGCCTCGTGCTCGCGCAGAACCGCAATGATCTGCTCTTCGGTGAACCTGATCCGCTTCATCGTCCGTCCCCTTATTGAGGCCGGACTCTAACTCCGCGTGGAGGAAATACTCAGTGGCAGGTCACAGCGACCGATTTCCGCGTAATAAACTCGATGCGATTGAGCTTGCCTTCTTGGAGATCAGATTTTAATCGGTGGGATAGCTGCTGTAGCGACACGAGCTTTGGGTGATATTTCTTTTCCTTTTTCGTATCTGGGTCTCTGTACCGAAAATCTTTTTCAGACGCGTGTCTGCGCAGGAGACGGTTTAAAAAGCAACTACGCTGCTCCGCCCTAAGTTCGGAACACGCTCAAGAAGTGCACGACATTGGCCCGTATTTGAAATGTGACGGTCCGTGGAGATGATGAGGTGACCTGCATAGGCTACAACTTCGTCATCAGTTTTGCCGGCGGTGCGAACTGCACCGGTCCTTATTTTCATCAACGCTGGGTCTGCCGCTTGAGCATCGCCGTGCTGAAGCAAAATCGTCGCCATACCGTTTTTATCGATGCTCATATCACGTATTAAAATAACGTTTTGGCCGAGCGAATTTTCTCCTTCTTCCGCATCATCCTCGTCCGGTTCACCCACGTATTCGGATATCCGCATCGTTGCCTCTCCGGACCTATAGATATCGTATAAGATCGAAACAGCTTCAGCGGTTGTCATTCCCCCGCATGATCGCTGGCTTCGTCGGGAACGATCTCAACGTGCAAATTAAAAAGCAGAGCTTGCCGTTCGAATTCGCCTAGCACCATTTAATGCTCCCCCCTTGAATCGCTCTGCCCAAAGATGGCACAGGCAGATCGGTTGCGACAGGTACAACCGCAACCTTTAGTAGGAGCTCATAAATTTCAAATTTTCGAATTCTGGCCTGCAAAGCAGAGCTTGCATTGCCACCCTTAGGCCTGCAAGCCCTTGCGCCATCCTAGCGGCCTGACCGAAACATCCCGCGCCACCACTCCGGCACCAGCCGCCCCTCGCTGAAGCTGCGAATCCTCGGCCCCTGCCCCCTGCCCGCGCTGCGTCAGCTCCGTCACCGCCCAGACCAGCGCGTCGAGCCGGTCGGGCGAGCGGCCCGACGACAAGCCCGTCAAGGCCGAAGTCGCACATCTCGTCCTCCAGCGCGGCGAAGCCGCGCGCCGACATGCTTCACCTTGCCTTGCGCGTAGAGCGCGGCGACCGGCTCGGCGCGCAGCCATTTGCCGCGCGTGGCGTGCACCTGCGCGCACCGGCACCGCGGCGTCGACCTGCTGCCAGCACGCGCGCGCACCATGTCGCCGCCCTGGTTGACCTCGGCGACGATGGCGTCGGCCTCGCGCCGCGCGATAAAGCGCGACGGCGCTGCGCCGCCCAGCCGGCGGGCGCCAGCCCGTGCACGCTCGCGTCCTCCAGCACATAGACGACGCCGTCTCTCGCGCGATGCCGGCCGCGACGATGCCGCAGGCGTCCGAGCCTTTGCGCGCCGAGGCCGGCGGATCGACGCCGACGACGATGCGCGGCAAGCGGCGGCGCCTGCGTCCACCCGCGCGGCCTCGATCACGGCGCGCGTCCACAGCGCGTCGGCGCGGTCCTCGATCACCTCGCCGTCGATCTCCTGCCGCCCCAGCCGCGTGCCGGCATAGCGCGCCAGAATCTCATCGAGGAAGGCCGGCGACAGATAGGCGGCGTTGGCCTGCGTGGCCGCGCGCGTCACCGCCGTGCGCGGATCGGCGAGCAGCCGCTTGATCAGCGCGATCGGCCGCGGCGTGGTGGTGATGAGCTGGCGCGGGCGCGCGCCCAGCCGCAGGCCGAATTGCAGCATGTCGAAGGTGTCGTCGCGCGTGCGGCCATTTGGCCAGCTCGTCGCACCAGGCGGCGTCGAACTGCGGCCCGCGCAACTGCTCGGGGTCTTCCGCCGAGAAGGCATAAGCGACCGCGCCGTTCGGCCATTCCAGCCGGCGGCGCGTGGCGGTCCATTCCGGCCGCTCGGCCGCGCGGCGGACATGCGCAAGAGGCCGGCCGGCCCCTCGATCATCACCTCGCGCACGTCGTGCTCGGTCTCGCCGACCAGCGCGATGACGCGCAGGCGCGCTGCGCATAAGGCGGCGTGCCGTGCAACCAGCGCGCGCACCCATTCGGCGCCGAGCGCGCGTCTTGCCGGCGCCGCGCCCGCCCAGCATCAGCCAGATGGTCCAGGCGTCCCCGTTGCGCGCAGACCGGCGGCTCCTGGTGCACGTGCGCGAGCGTGACGAAGTCACGTCAGCGTCAGCACAGTCGCGGAGCGTCGTCAGTCTGCGTCAGCATCGCCGCTCAGTCCGGCTTGCGACGAACGCGTCAATGCGGCGCGCAAGATCGTCGACGGAACTCATCGATGTCGGCGGGCATGTCGTTGGCAAAGTCATTGGCGTGTCCCTGTTGTGGCGCAGGCGGCCTGCAGGCGCTGCAGCTTGGCAGAGCGTGTCGGTGAGCAGCGACGAGCGTGCGCGCGGTGCGCGCGGCGTCGGCCGGCTTCTGCGGCAGGCTTTTGAGCGCCAGGCGCATCGCCTCGACGCTGGTCAGTTCGGCCAGCACGGCGGCCTGCAGGCGGGCGACGGTGTCTTGCGGCGGAGCGAATTCATCCGTTCGTCCCCGCGACAGCGGCGACCCAGGGCCACTCGCATCGACATGGCGATCCGGCGCCCGGATTTCCGCTGGCGCGGGAATGAACGGAGTTTGGGTGAGCGCGTCGGCCTCCGCCGCAAGGCGCGCCGCGGCCGGCAGGTCGCGCACCGGTGGAACGTAGCGCACCCAGCCCTCGCGCCCGGCCATGCGCGAGAGCGTCGATTTATTGATGCCGAAATCGGCGGCGATTGTCGTGGCCGGCTCGTCGGTCTGTTCATAGCGGCGGCGGCCGTCGGCCAGCAGCGCGGGGCTGTAGCGGTAGCGGCGCGACAACGGCGGAGGTTTGGGCGCGGGCGTCGGGCGCGGGCTTGGGCACGGGTTTGGGCGCGGGCTTGGGCGCCCGCGCGCGCGGTTTGGTTTTCGGCATGGCGATGGCGGGTTCGGGGAGCGGCGCAAAACGGCCGAGGCTGCGCCGAACCTAGCGGGCGAGCGCCACGCTCGTCAAGGATTTTATTCCTTAGCGTTCGTCCCGCGCCACCCTTATTTGCACTTGTCCTCGAGCGCGCCGAGGACGTCGCCGACCTCTTGCGCTTCCTTGGAATCCTGCTTCAGCTTCTGCAGCCCGTCCATCAAGGCGGTGTAGTCGGGACCGAGCTGTTTTTCCAGCGCGTCCATCTTGGCGGCCAGCGCATCGACCGCCTTTTCGTCCTTCTTCTCGTCGGCCTTGTCGAGCTGCTCGCCGACCGTCATCAATTCGCAATAGACCTTCATCTTGGCCTTGTCGCCGCCGATCGTGGCGACGACTTTCTGCGCGCGCGCCTTCAATGCCTGCGCCTGCGCGGCCAGCGGCAGAAACGCAATCGTCGCCGCGGCGGCGAGCACCATCATCCGTTTCATGAAAGCCCCCTGTTGGCGGTCACGCCACCGGCGGCGGCGGACCGCAAGGTCCGAACCGTAATGCGCCACCAAGGCAGACACAATAAGCCGGGCACAACAAGCCCCGCACGCCATCGCGTGCGGCATAAACGGCGCCGCGCGTTGTCATGCCCCATAAAAGAAAAGCCCCGGGCTCCCCGCCCGGGGTTTTTCGTCCTTGGCCGCTTTCCTTGTTCGCTGGTCAGAACCGATAATTGATGCCGCCGCGCACCGTGCTGGTGGTGTAGCTGATATCGCCCGGCGTGACGTTGGCGCAAGTCGCGCCGCAGTCGAAGGTGCCGAGATCGGAGTAGAGATATTCGACCTTGGCGCTCCAGTTGCCCTGGAAGGCGTATTCGACGCCGGCGCCGGCGGTCCAGCCGGTCATGGTCTTGGTCGTGCTCGTCCACACCGAATTGGACGCCTTCACATCGGCAAAGGCGCCGCCGCCGGTGGCATAGATCAATGCGTTGTTGAAGGCGTAGCCGACGCGGCCGCGCGCGGTGGCAAACCAGTCGGCCTTGGTCTCACAGGTGCCAAGCGCGCAGGTCTTGCTGCCGGTAATATCGGCCCAGTCGAAATCGCCTTCCAGGCCGAACACCCAGGAGCCGTGCTGCATGTTGTAGCCGAGGGTGCCGCCGACGACCGCGCCATCCGGGTCGGCGCTGATGGCGGGCGCATCCCAATCCGAGGTCCCGAAAGCGTAGCCGGCATTGAGACCGGCGTAGAAGCCGGTCCAGGTCGTGAAGACGGGCGAGACGAAGGCAGCCGGCGGCGGTGGCAGCCCCATATCGGCGGCCGCGGCGGCGCGCGGCATAGAGAGCGCGAGCGTTGCGGCCAAGACGGAGAGGATCGGTTTCATCTGCATGGGTGCGGCTCTTTGACTTTCGCGAATGAATGGCAGGCAGGCGGATGACCCCACCCGGTTCCGGCTACGCGTGTGAACGGAAAACACGAAACGACGCGCTGAATGCGCTGGACAACGCGGCGGAAACGCGCGCGCGAACGCGAGGCATCACAGCGCGCGAATCATTAAGGCGGGGTTAACCATAAAAAGCCCCGCCGATGGCGGGGCTTTGTGGCGGGTTTTGCAGCGACTTCAAACCCCACGCGCGCGCAGCACAGCCTCGATCGACACCCGCGACCAGGGCGCGGTGCGGGCGCGGAAGGCCGTGTAAGAAGCGTGGATTTTTGCGGTGATGGCGCTGCGCTGCGCAAGCTCGCCCAGCACGTCGTCGGCTTGGCTGTGCGCGGCCGCGACGAGATCGGCGGGAAAAGCGGCGAGCTTGACCTTGTGTTGCGTGGTCAGCGCTTCGAGCGCCTGCGCATTGAGCCGCTCCATGTCGGCGAGCGCGAAGCTCGCTTCCGCCGCGCAGGCATGCGCGACGATCGCCTTCAATTCGCCGGAGAGCGCATTCCAGGCTTTGAGCGCGACGATGCATTCGCCGGTGCCGTTCGGCTTGTTGAAGCCGGGATAATAGTAGAACGGCGCGACGCGATAGAGCCCGAGCGCGATGTCGGTGCCGGGACCGACGAATTCGGCGGCATCGAGCACGCCCGATTGCAGCGAGGTGAGGATTTCCGCCGGCGGCGTCGTCTGCGGCGTGGCGCCAAGCCGCCGATAGATTTCGCCGCCGAGACCGAGCGAACGCAGCTTGAGGCCGTGCAGATCGGCAAGACGATTTCAATTCATGCCGAAACCAGCCGCCCATGCACACGCCGGTATTACCGCCCATGAACGGCTTGACGCCGAACGGTGCGTAGAGCGCATCCCACAAGCCTTGGCCATCGCCGGCGTCGATCCAGGCGACGTGCTCGGCAGGCGTCAGCCCGAACGGCACGGTGGTAAAGAACGCAGCCGCCGGCATCTTGCCCTGCCAATAGAAAGCCGCCGTGTGGCCGATCTCGGCCACGCCATTGCCGACCGCGTCGAGCACCCCGAAGGCCGGCACGATTTCGCCCGCGGCATAGACGGTGATGTCGATGCGCCCGCCGGAAAGATTGCGGATGCGTTCCGCGATGCGCTCGGCCGACATACCGGGGCCGGGCAAGCGTTTCGGCCAGGAGGTCACCATTTTCCATTTCAGCGTTTGTGCGCGAGCGACGGACGGCGCGGCAACAAGTCCGGCGGCGGCCGTGCCAATGAACGTGCGGCGCGTGGTCATGACACGTCTCCTTTCTTTGGCGCACGATCTTTCCCGAAAACCGGGTTCCACTTTTCGGGATCATGCGCTTGCGCGTAAAAATGATGCAGCGGGCCATGGCCGTGACCGACAGCAAGCGTATCGGCGCCGGCGATCGCCGCGGTGACATAAGTTTTCGCTTCGCCGACGGCCGTGGTGAGATCGAGCCCCTTGGCGAGACCGGCGGCGATGGCCGACGACAAGGTGCAGCCGGTACCGTGCGTGTTCTCGGTGGCGACGCGCTTGGCGGCAAAGCGTTGCGCGCCGCCTTCTCCGACCAGAAGGTCGACGCTTTCGGTGCCCTCGCCGTGCCCACCTTTGATCAGCACGTTGCGCGCGCCGAGATCGAGCAGCGCACGCGCTTGCGCTTCCATCTCGCTTTCGGTGCGCGCGGGCGGCACGTCCAGCAGCGCCGCGGCCTCCATCAGGTTCGGCGTGATGACCAGCGCGGCGGGAAATAGCGCGTGGCGCAGCGCGGCGACAGCATCCGCCGCCAGCAGCCGGTCGCCGGAGCCGGCGACCATCACCGGATCGAGCACGATGTTCTTGGCGCGATGGCGGTCAAGCCCGATCGCCACGGTCTCGATGCTGGCGGTCTGCGACAGCATGCCGATCTTCACCGCCGCGACATCGAGATCGGAAAACACCGCGTCGATCTGCGCCGCGATGAAGTCGGCCGGCACGTCGTGGATGGCGCTGACCCCGCGCGTGTTCTGTGCGGTCAACGCGGTGATGACGGAGGCGCCATAGACGCCGAGCGCGGCGAACGTCTTCAGATCCGCCTGGATGCCGGCGCCGCCGCTCGAATCCGAGCCGGCGATGGTGAGCGCAATCGCGGTCATGAGCCGACCTTCGCGCGCGCGCTCACCGTTGCCGCATCGAGCGTGTAGAGCGCGTCGAGAATGTTTGCCGCAAACGTACCCGGTCCTTGTGCTTTGCCGGCGGCCACTTCCCCGGCGACCCCGAGAATGACGAGCGCGGCCGCGGTCGCCAGCCAGGCATCGTCTTCAACCGCGAGGCAGGCCGCGACCAGCGCCGAGCCCGCGCAGCCCATGGCGGTGACGCGCGCCATCAGCGCATGACCGTTGGCGATGGTCGCGACACGTTTGCCGTCGCCGACCAGATCGGTTTCGCCGGAAAGACCGATGACGATTCCATTGCTGCCGGCGGCCGCCGCCACCGCTTCGCGCGACGGTTCGGCATTTGCGAGTGCGGTAAATTCCGCGTGGTTGAGCCGCACCACCGTCGGCGTGCGCGCGATCATCTCGCGCGCAAATTGCGCACGCGGCCGTGCGCGGTCGGCGAAAACCGGATCGAGCACCCAGGACACGCCTTCCTTGCCAGCGGTCGCCACCGCGATCTCCGCCGCCTGGCGGCGGCCGGCATCGAAGGTGCCAAGATTGACAAGCAAGCTGTCCGCGCCGGCGACGAAGGCGCCGATCTCGTCCGGCGAAATCGTCATCGACGGCACGCAGCCGGCAGCCAGCAGCGCATTGGCGGTGAAATTCTGCGCCACGGCGTTGGTGATGCAATGGACGCGGGGGCTGCGCGCGCGCATGCGCTCAAGCAGCCTGTTGGCCGCCTCGATCACGTCGTCGCGCGCGGTTTCCGGAGACCGCATCTCTCTTTCCCTCCGCCGGCATGACCCGGATCAGGTTCGTTGGGTTGGCCTGGAAAGCCTCTCAGCCCGGGCAAGCCGGGCACCCCACGAGATTGCTGGCAACTACCTAGGCCGCAGGAGTGCTCAAGGCAAGGGCGCTAGCTGGACGCCAAATTGGCACCATGCGGACGCATTGGGTGCGCCTTGCCAGCGGAGCCTGATTTTGCTGGATTGCAGGCCTTGGCTTTACGGCTTGCGGAGGCTTTTCGCGATGACCCCCTTTTTCGTCCAGATCAAATGCGATCTCGGCAAGTCCTATGACGTGGCGAACGCGCTGGCGGAAGCCGAAATCGCCTCCGAGATCTATTCGACCGCGGGCGACTACGACCTCTTGGTGAAGTTCTATGTCGATGCCGACGCCGACATCGGCCACTTCGTCAACGAGAAGGTGCAGTGCATTCCCGGCATCCGGGACACCTACACGATCATCACCTTCAAGGCGTTCACGGGCTGACGGACGCGCCGCGCTACTTTTTCTTCGGCGGTGTCGGGCCTTCCACCGGCGGCAGCGATTTGATGTAGGTCGCGATCGCCGCGCGGTCGTCGTCGGAAATCTGCGAGGTGTTGCGCACGACCTCGGTCATGGTGGAGCCGACGGAGTCGCCGTCCGGCGTCATGCCGCTCTCGAGCAGATAGGCGATGTCCTTGGCCGACCACTTCGCCAGCGCATATTGTGTGATGTTGGGCACCCAGCCTTTGCCGTCCGGATTGGGACCGCCGGCGAAACGCTCGCTCGCGATGATGCCGCCGAGAAAATCGCGCGGACTGTGACACTCGGCGCAATGGCCGGGACCGTTGACCAGGTAGGCGCCGCGATTCCAGTCGTCCGGCTTGGAGGGATCGGGCTGGAACGGCTGGCCGTCGAGAAACAGCAGCTTCCAGCCGCCGACGAGGCGGCGAATGTCGAATGGAAACGCCAGATCGTGCGGACGGTTCGTGCCCTGCACCGCCGGCAGTGTCTTGATGTAGGCGAACAGGTCGCGCAGATCGCGATAGCTCATGTGCTGATAGGACGTGTAGGGAAATGACGGATAGAGATGCTCGCCCGCGGGCGATGTGCCCTTGACCATGGCGGTGACGAACTGCGCCTCGCTCCAGCCGCCGATGCCGTCGTTCGGATCGGAGGAGATGTTGGGCGGATAGAACGTGCCGAAGGGAGACTCGAGCGCGAGCCCGCCGCCGAGCAGCGTGCGGTCCTTCTGGTCGGGCGTGGCGTGGCAGGACGCGCAGCCGCCGATGTTGAACAGCGTCTTGCCGTTGGCGAGATTCGGCTTGTGCGGCGGCAGCGCGCTTGCCGGCACCACTTGTGGAATCGTCATTACCCAGAACGCGGCAATGCCGAGCGCGGCGGCCACCACCGCCACGGCAATAATCTTGCGCAGCATGATGACCCTTTCCTGCGACGCCTCGTGGCAATCCTACGCATCGGGCGCGATTCAGCACAAGAGCGGCGCGCCCTCCCGGGCGGCCGCTCTCGAAGGCGCCGTTGCCGGCCGAATCAGTTCTTTTTGACGCGGTAGGTTTCGTGACAGCCGCCGCAGTCCTTGCCGAGCGCGCTGAAGGCGGTCTTGAAGGTGGCGAGATCGGTCACCGTGGCGCTGGCTTTCTTGGCGTCAGCGCCGAGCTTTTCGAACTTGGCATCGAAGTCGAGCTTATTCTCCCAGATCTTCGGCGACGCGGTGGTGTCGCCACCGGTCTTGGAGTCGGGCGGGAACAGCGCCGGCATCTTCTGTGCCGCCGTCTCGTAGGTCGCGAAGATTTCCTTGGCCTTGGCGAGATCGAAAGGCGCTTCGCCTTTCGCCATAGCCGCGCCCATCTTGGCGTGCTTGCCGTTGTCCTTCATCAAGGCCTGCCGCGCCTCGATCGGATTCTGCTGCGCGCTGACCACCGACGCACCCAAGGCGACGGCCGCGGCCGACACGACGGCGAATGCCAAAGCAAGTCTCATGACGTTAGTCCCCTTTGTATATTTCCAATTCGCGAACACCAAAGTAACGGCCTTATTCCGGCATTCCCGCGGGCGCGCTTTGCCGCACCCCATCACGAACGCGTGATAAGCTGCCCAAGCATCAGGCAGCCGCTTGTTTTTGCGCGCGCCTGATCGCCTGCCAGACCTTCTCAGGCGTCGCCGGCATGTCGAGATGACGGATGCGGTGGCTGCGCCAAAGCGCATCGAGAATGGCATTCATGATCGCCGGGCAGGAACCGATGGCGCCGGCCTCGCCCGCGCCTTTGACGCCGAGCGGGTTGTTCTTGCACGGCACGTTGCGGGTCTCGAACTGGAAGTCGGGTGCATCGCCCGCGCGCGGCAATGCGTAGTCCATCAAGCTCGCACTCAGCAGTTGCCCGGAGGATGCGTCGTACACCGTGTCTTCCAACAGCGCCTGGCCGATGCCCTGCACCGTGCCGCCGTGCACCTGGCCGGCGAGCATGAGCGGATTGAGCGTGGCGCCGAAGTCGTCGACGATGACGTAGTTGAGAATTTCGGTGGCGCCGGTGTCCGGGTCGACCTCGACCTCGGCGATGTGGGTACCGTTCGGAAAAGTCGGCTGGTCCGGGTTGAAATCGCTTTCGGCGCGCAAGCGTTCGGGCGTGGCCCGCGGATGCGCGGCGAGATCGGTAAAGGAGATGACCCGGTCGGTGCCGACCACGCGCACGGCGCCGTCGGAGATTTCCATATCACCGGCGGACGCCTCCAGCGCGTCGGCAGCAAGCTGCTTGATCTGATCGGCGAGACTCTTGCTCGCGCGATCGACGGAAACGCCGCCGACCGGGATCGAACTCGATCCGCCGGTGCCGGCACCGGTTGCAATCTTGTCGGTGTCGCCCTGCACCACGCGCACTTTTTCCGGTGGCAACTCAAGCTTGTCGGCGACGATCTGCGCGTAGGAGGTGGCATGGCCCTGCCCGGTCGATTGCGAACCGATCAGCACGGTGACGCCGCCGTCACGATCGAGATTAATGGTCGCGGTTTCCGGACCATTGCCGCCGCAGGCTTCGACATAGGTCGCAAGACCGATACCGCGCAGCTTGCCGGCGCGTTTGGATTGCGCGACGCGCTTGGCAAAGCCGCCCCAGGAGGCCAACTCCTGCGCACGCACCATGGTGGCGGCGAAGTCGCCCGAATCGTAAGTCTTGCCGACCGGCGTGGTGTAAGGCATCGCTTTGGGTTTGATGAAATTGCGCTTGCGCAACGTATCCGGCGCCATGCCGAGGTCGCGCGCAGCCGCCTCCACCGTACGCTCGATCAGATAGGCGGCTTCCGGCCGCCCCGCGCCACGATAGGCATCGACTGGCACGGTATTGGTGTAGACGCCGCGCAAATGGACATGCGCGATCGGAATGTCGTAGACGCCCGTCGCCATGCCGACGCCGAGCCACGGGATGTAAGGCGCGTAGCACGACAAATACGCGCCCATGTCCGCAACAATGTCGAGTTCGAGCGCGAGGAATTTTCCCTTTTCGTCGATTGCCAGCCGCGCGGTCGAGATGTTGTCGCGGCCGTGGCTGTCGGCGAGAAAATGCTCGGAGCGCTCGCAAACCCATTTCACGGGTTTGCGCAACCGTTCGGCCGCAACGGCGGCGAGCGCATATTCGCGATAGGGAAACAGCTTGGTGCCGAAGCCGCCGCCGACGTCCGGCGTGATCACCCGCATCTTTTCCGGCGGCAGTTTCATCACCGCGCCGCCGATGATGTCGCGGATGATGTGGCTGCCCTGACTGCCGAGCGTCAACGTGTAGCGCTCGCCGTCGTATTCGGCGACGACGCCGCGGGTGTCCATGTAATTGGTCACCAGCCGCTGGTTGACGATGGTGAGTTCGACAGTGCGCGCGGCGTTCGCAAACGCCGCCCTGGTGGCGGCAGCGTCGCCGACTTCAGTCTCGAAGGCGAGATTGCCAGGCCGGTCGAGCCATACGCGCGGCGCACCGGCCGCAAGTGCGGCCATGGCGCCGGTGACATGCGGCAGCGGCATCCAATCGATGGAGATCGCTTCGGCGGCGTCCTGCGCCTGCGCCAGCGTATCGGCAACGACAAAGGCGATGCTGTCTCCGACGTGGCGCACCTCGTCAAAGGCGAGGATCGGATAGACCGGGACTGGAATATCGACATCCTCGAGCACACCGGGCGTCGGCAAGGGACCGAGATCGGCCACGTCTTCCCCGGTCAACACCAGGCGCACGCCCGGCATCGCGCGCACGCGGTCAATCTCCTGGATCGCAAACTGCGCATGCGCATGCGGCGAACGCAGCACCACCGCGTGCAATGTCGGCTGCGGGCTGACGTCGGCGACATAGCGTCCCTGCCCGCGCAGCAACGCCTCGTCTTCCTTGCGTTTGACCGCCTGCCCGAAACCGAACTTCATCGCAATAGTCCGTCCACGTTACTCGGCCGGTTGTTGATCATGCCCCCGTTGCCGGCGGCCGCCCAGGCGGAGCGCCAGCCAGCGCGTGACCACATAGAACACCGGCGTGAAGATAAGGCCGAAAACGGTGACGCCGATCATGCCGGAAAACACCGCCGTGCCCAATGTCTGGCGCAACTCGGCGCCGGCGCCAACGGCCCAGACCAGCGGCGTGACGCCGAGAATGAAGGCCATCGAGGTCATCAGGATCGGCCGAAAACGCAAGTGCGCGGCCTCGACCGCGGCGGCAAAGCGGTCGCGGCCTTCATCTTCGAGCTGCTTGGCGAATTCGACGATCAAAATCGCGTTCTTGGCAGCCAGACCGATGAGCACGATGAAGCCGACTTGCGTCAGGAGATTGTTGTCCATCCCGCGCAAGACCACGCCGACGATCGAGGCGATCAGACACATCGGCACGATCAGGATGACGGCAAGCGGTAGCGTGAGGCTTTCAAACTGCGCGGCCAGCACCAGGAACACGAACACGACGGCCAACACGAAGGCGAAGATCGCCGTGTTGCCGGCGCGGATTTGCTGGTAGGCAAGCGTGGTCCATTCGTAAGAGAAGCCTTCGGGCAGCACCCTCTGGGCAAGCTGCTGCATGATCTGGATGGCCTGGCCTTGGGAATAGCCGGGCGCCGCCGCGCCATCGAGTTCGGCCGCCGGATAAAGGTTGTAGCGTGGCACCCGATAGGGTCCGGAAATATTGTCCACGGTCGTGAACGCGCCGAGCGGAACGGTTGCGCCTTTGTCGTTGCGAACGCGGATGTTCAAAATGTCCTTGGTGTCGTTGCGGAACTGGCTGGACGCTTGCGCCATCACGCGGTACGTGCGGCCGAGAATATTGAAATCGTTGACGTAGGCCGAGCCCAGATAGATCTGCAACGCGGCGAACACGTCCGGAATGCGAACGCCGAGAAGCTGGGCCTTCGTGCGGTCGATATCGAGATAGATCTTCGGTGTGTTCGTTTCGAATAGCGAAAAGACGCGGCTTACCCCGGGCGTTCGCGACGCGGCTCCCATCATTGCATAGACCGCGCCCTGCAAGGCCTTCGAGCCGCGGTCGGCGCGGTCCTCGATCATCATGCGGAAGCCGCCGGCGTTACCGATGCCGGACACCGGCGGCGGCGCGACCACCAGGACAAGGCCGTCCTGTATGGAAGACAAGCGCCTGAACAGCGCGCCCTGAATGGCGGCGGCAGACAGGCCTTTCTTCGCCCGCTCTTCAAACGGCGCCAGCGTTACGAAAATCGCGCCGGAATTGGGCGCGCGCGTAAAAGTCGCGCCGGAAAAGCCGACGATGTTGACGGCATGCGCGATCCCCGGCGTCTTTAAGGCGATGTCGACGACGCGCCTGTTCACATCGTCGGTGCGGGCGAGCGAAGAAGCCGGCGGCAGCTGCGTCACGATAATGAGGTAGCCGCGATCGAGCTGCGGAATGAACCCGACCGGCGTACGCCGGAACTCGTTGAGGCCGAAGCCAATAACAGCGGCATAGACCACCAGCATCAAGACCGCGATGCGCACCACGCGGCCGGAAAGCCAACCGTAACCTCTCGTTACGGCACCGAAAAAGCGGTTGAACAGCCGAAAAAAGCCGTGCAGCGGCGCGTTCCACCAGCGGGTACGCCCGCGCTCGCTGTGTGGCTTGAGCAGCATCGCGCAGAGCGCGGGCGACAGTGTCAGCGACACGACCAGCGAGATGACCGTCGCGCCGGCGATGGTGAGCGCGAACTGCCGGTAGAACTCGCCGGAAATGCCGGTGATAAACGCGGACGGAATGAACACCGAGCACAGCACCAGGCTGATCGCAATCAGCGCGGTACCGACTTCATTCATACTCTTCCTCGCGGCATCGCGTGGACTGAGGCCCGCTTCGATGTTGCGTTCTACGTTTTCGACCACGACGATGGCGTCGTCGACCACGATGCCGATGGCGAGCACCAGGCCGAACAGCGACAGGTTGTTCAACGAGAAGCCGAAGATCGACATCACGAAGAATGTACCGATCAGCGACACCGGGATCGCGACGATCGGAATGACGGCGGCGCGCCACGTCTGCAGGAACAGGATGACCACGAGTACGACCAGCAGGATCGCCTCGCCCATCGTCTCTTCCACCGCCGTGACCGACTGCGCGATGAATTGCGTGGGGTTGTAGACGATGGTGTACTTCATGCCCGTCGGAAAGCGCTGAGACAGCCTTTCCATCGTCTTCTGGATATTGTCGGCGGTGGAAAGCGCATTAGAACCCGGGCGCTGGAAAATGCCGAGCGCAATGGCCGGATCGCGGTCGAGATAGGAGTTGGTCGTGTAGTCCTGCGCGGCGAGTTCGACCGTCGCCACGTCCTTGAGGCGCACCACCGCATCGGCGGACTGCTTGACCACGATGTTGGAGAACTCGGACACGTCCTTGAGCCGGCCGAGCGTCTGCACCGAGAGCTGGAAGGCACGCGGATGACTGACCGGCGGCGCGGCCAGCACGCCGGACGCGACTTGCAGGTTCTGGCCTTGCAAGGCGGTGACCACATCGGTTGCGGTCAAGCCGACCGATTGCAGGCGGTCGGGATCGAGCCAGATGCGCATCGCGTAATCGCGGCTGCCGAACACGGCGATGGTGCCGACGCCGTCGATGCGCGCGAGCGCGTCGGTGACTTCCAATGTCGCGAAGTTCGACATGAACAGCGTGTCGCGCGACTTGTCCGGCGAATAGAGGTGCACCACCATCATGATGTCAGGCGAGCTCTTGTTCACCGTGACGCCAATGGCGCGCACGTCCGCCGGCAGACGCGGCAAGGCGACCGAGACGCGGTTTTGTACCTGCACCTGCGCGGTGTCGAGATCGGTGCCGATATCGAAAGTGACCGAAATATTGAAATTGCCGTCGCTGGTCGAGTTCGACGACACGTAAATCATGTTCTCGACGCCGTTGATCTGCTGCTCGATCGGCGTCACCACCGTGGCGGCGACAACGTCGGCGCTGGCGCCGGGATATTGTCCCTGGACCGTGATCGTGGGCGGCGCGATGTCAGGATATTGCGCGATCGGCAGCCGCGAGAATCCGACGCCGCCGAGGATCACGATAATGATCGAAAGCACCGAGGCAAAGATCGGCCGGTCGATGAAAAAGTGCGATATCCGCATGACGGCGTGCCGCTGCTATTTCCGGACGGACGACTGGACGCCCGGTTTTGGCGGGCCCGCGGGCTTTGCTCCCTTGACCTGCGGCGTCACCGGCTGACCCGGTCGCGCACGCATCAGCCCGTCGACGATCACGCGATCGTCAGGCCCGATGCCGGACTTGATGACACGCAGATTGCCGGCCGTCACTTGCCCGAGCGTCACGAACTTCTGCGCCACCTTGTTGTCCTTGCCGACGGCGAGTAGGTATTTGCGCGTCTGTTCGGAGCCGACGGCGGCATCGGGCACCAGCAGCGCCTCGTAGGCCGCCGAAGCCGGTACGCGCACGCGTGCGAACATGCCGGGCGTAAATACGCCGTTCGGATTGTCGAACTCCGCACGGGCGCGAATGGTGCCGGTGCCGCTGTCGATCACGTTGTTGACGAAATCCATCTTGCCGGTGTGCACAAACTTGTCTTCGTCGATCAGCTTGAGCGTCACCTTGACGCCGCCGTTGCGGCTGGCGACGTCGCCACCATCCTTGGAAAGCCGCTCGTAACGCAGATACGAGGCCTCGTCGAAGGTGAACTCGAAATAGATCGGATCGGTCGACACGATCGTCGCTAAAAGGGTCGGGCTCGGAATGTTGCCGCCCACCACCAGGTTGCCGGGCGACACCTTGCGGTCGCCGATACGGCCGCTGATCTGCGCGTGCAATTCGGTGTATTCGAGATCGAGCTCGGCTTGGCGCAACGCCGCTTCCGCGCCGTTCACGGACGCCTGCGCATTGCGGTAAGCCTGCGAGCGCTGCTCGAATATCTGTTCGGTGATGGTTTTCGCCGTCACCAGCGACCGGCCGCGCTCGAGGTCGGACCTGGTGTATTGAAGATTGGACTTCGCGGTCGTCAGATTGGCGCGCGCCTGGTCGACGGCGTTCTGAAACGACCGCTTGTCGATCGTAAAGAGCAGATCGCCCTTCTTGACCATCTGCCCGTCTTTGAAATGCACCTTCTCGAGATAGCCGGATACCCGCGCGCGCACGTCCACCGTATCGACCGCCGTGAAGCGGCCGACATATTCGTCGAAATCGGACAGCGTACGCTTGATGGGTTGCGCCACTGTCACCGTCGGCGGGGGTGGCGCACCGCCCCGCTTCTGCTGCTGGTTCTGGTCGCAGCTTGCGACGATGGTCGCAAACGCCAGCATGGCGGCGATACGAAACGACCGTGGACCAGGAAACGGGCACATATATAGGCTATATCGGTACGTCAGGCGGGATTGCCAGCCGCACCCCATAACGTTGCGGCGCAGCAATGTCCACTCTACGAAATGTAACAAAAACCCGCGCAATTAACGTTCAATGGCGTGTGCCGGCACGAAACCTTTTCAGCAAATCGCGGCCAAATATGGACAAAACAATTGCACCGTAGAGGCCGCCGCCGATCACCATGAGCGCCGCCAGCGCCGCCGGATCGCGGAATTGATGCCATCCTTCAAAAAATGTCATAACCGGCCCGCGGCACAACCAAAGGACGGCCGCGAGCGCAAGACCGGCGCCGGCCAGCTTGATCGACGACCGTTTGAGCCGGTCGTCGATGCGCAGGTGTCCGGCCCGATGCGCGAACCAGACCACGAGCGCAAGATTGATCCATGCGCCAATCGAAGTGGCGAGCGCCAGGCCCACTTGCGCCAGCGGCCCCATCAGCAACACCTTGAAGCCGATGTTGATGGCAACGGCGATCAGCGCAGCCTTCACCGGCGTCGCCGTGTCGCCGCGGGCAAAGAAGGTCGCCACCGCGCTGCGGATCAAGACGAAAGGCAAAAGGCCGAAGGCATAGGCTGCCAGCGTGCGGCCGGCGGCGACCGCATCGGCATCGGTGAAGGCGCCGCGCATGAACAGCGCGCGCATGATCAATTCGGGCACGATGAAATAAGCAGCCAGGAAAGGCACCGCCAAAAGCAGCGTGAACTCCACCGCGCGATTTTGTGCCAAGGCCGCGCCGGCCTCGTCGCCGCCGGCGATCCGGCGCGACATTTCCGGCAACACGACGATGCCGGCGGCGATGCCGATGACGCCGATCGGCAACTGATTGATGCGGTCGGCATAATAAAGCGCGGAGATGGCGCCCGCCGGCAGGAAGCTTGCGATGATGGTGTCGGCGAACAGTGCAAGCTGGACGCCGGCGGAGCCGACGGTCGCCGGCCCGAGCGCGCGGAAGAACTTGCGCACATCGGCATCGAGTTCGGGCCAGCGCAAGGACGCAAGCGCATTGGCGCGGAACGCATCGCCACCGACCAGCAGCGCCTGCAACACGCCGGAGACGAGCACGCCCCACGCCGCCGCATGACCGGCGTCCGGGAAGAACGCGGCGAGCAAGAGCGCGACGATGATCGACAGATTGAGCAGAATGGGCGCGGCGGCGGCGGCGGCGAAACGCTGCAACGCATTGAGGATGCCGCCATAGAGCGTGACCAAAGTGATCAGCAGCAGGTATGGAAAGGTGATGCGGGTGAGCTCGACCGCCAGCGCGTAACGTTTGGGATCGTCCGAAAAGCCTGGCGCCAGCACATCGAGCACGGCGGGCGTAAACGCCAAGGCGGCCGCCAACAGCACGATCTGGCTGGCCAGCAGCAGCGTGAAAATTCGGTCCGCAAAAATGCCGGCGCGCCCGGCCCCGCCCTGCTCGCGAATGCGCGCATAGGCCGGAACGAAGGCCGCGTTGAAGGCGCCTTCTGCGAAAATCGCGCGGAAATGGTTCGGCAAACGCAAAGCAACGAAGAACGCGTCGGCCATCGGCCCCGCGCCGAGAATCGCGGCCAGCACGATATCGCGGACGAACCCGGTCGCCCGCGACAGCAGCGTAAAGCCGCCGACCGTGAGGATGCGTTCAATCATCGTTTTGTGGTACCATAATCAAGCCGTTTGAAACGGCTTCGAAACGGATTTGTGCAATACAAAAGGCCGACCCGCCGAATTGCCTTAAGACAATTCTTCGCCCGAACATAGCCCGGACCAGCCGCCCCTAAACCATGCCTTCGCCGATCATTCCCATTCTGCTGGCCGGTGGCACCGGGACGCAACTCTGGCCGGTGTCGCGCGACGCCCTGCCCAAGCAGTTCCTGCCCCTGGTCGGCGACCGCTCGACCTATCAGGAAACGCTGCTGCGGGTGAAAGACCCGATGTTTGCGGCGCCGATCGTGATTACCGGGCCGGAGTTTCATTTTTTCGCGCGCCGCCAGGCCGAGGACGTCGGCGTCGACGCGACTGTGGTGATCGAACCGCTGCGGCGCGATTCGGCGCCGGCGATCGCAGCGGCAACGGCCATCGCCCGGCAACGCGATCCGGACGCGGTCGTGCTGGCGCTGGCCGCCGACCACATCATCCTCGACGTCGAGAAATTCCGCGCGACCTGCATGGCCGGGCGCGCCGCCGCCGAAGAAGGCTTCATCGTCACCTTCGGCATCAAGCCGACGGAACCGAAGACGAGCTACGGTTACATTCTTCCCGGCAAGCCGATCGACGGCACGCAGGTGCACCGGGTCGAACGCTTTGTCGAAAAACCGGATGCCGCCACCGCGTTGAAATACGTCAAGGAAGGCTATCTGTGGAATTCCGGCAACTTCCTGTTCCGCGCCGACACGCTGCTGTCCGAGCTCGCCAGGCACGAGCCGGAGATGGCAGAAGCAATCGAAGCGGCGGTCAAGAACGCGACGACCGACCTCGATTTCTTAAGGCTTGCGCCCGACGCGTTCGCACGCGCGCCGCAGAAATCGATTGACTATGCGGTGATGGAAAAGACCGAGCGCGCCGCCGTCGTGGAAGGCGATTTCCGCTGGTCGGACATCGGCAGTTGGGATGCGTTGATCGACATCACGCCGCGCGATGCACAAGGCAACGTCGTGCAGGGCCCGGCCTTCATTATGGACAGCCACAACTGCATCGTCCATTCCGACGGCAAATTAACCGCCTTAGTCGGCGTCGAGGACATGGTGGTGGTGAGCACCTCGGACGCGGTGATGGTGGTGCCGCGCGCGCGCGCGCAAGAGGTCAAAGAACTGGCCGCCCGCCTCAAGGCCGCGAACCGGCCGGAAGCGACCGTGCACAAACGCGTGCACCGTCCCTGGGGCTACTATGAATCGATCGACATGGGCGAGCGCTTCCAGGTCAAGCGCATCGTCGTCACGCCGGGTGGCATGCTGTCATTGCAGAAGCATCGCCACCGCGCCGAGCACTGGGTGGTGGTGCGCGGCACCGCGGAGGTGACGATCGGCGACGAGCGCAAGGCGGTGCACGAGAACGAGTCGATCTACATTCCGATCGGCTGCGTCCATCGCCTCGCCAACCAAGGCAAGATCCCGCTCGAGCTTATCGAGGTGCAGACCGGCAGCTATCTTGGCGAGGACGACATCGAGCGGATCGAAGACGTCTACAAGCGAACGTGAGCCGCCGCTCGCGCGGCCGGCCAATCAGCGCGCCAACGCGCGGCGAACCGCGGCGATGACGCGCTCCTGCGTCGCCGCGTCAAGATAGCCGTGCATGGGCAGGCTGAGCACCTCGCCGGCCAGGCGCTCGCTCACGGCAAGACCGCCTTCCCCCGCCGGAAACTGCCGATACGCCTGCTGGCGATGCAGCGGGATTGGATAGTAGATCGCCGTCGGAATACCCTCGGCCTTGAGCTGGGCCGCAACCTTGTCGCGCCGGCCACCGTCGATGCGGATCGTGTATTGCGCCCAGACCGAGGTTGAACCGTCCGGCACCTTCGGCACGATCGCCAGATCGCCCAAAGCTTGCGCGTAGCGCCGCGCGGCCGCGTTGCGGGCGGCAATCTCGTCCGGAAATATCTTCAGCTTTTCGATCAGGATCGCGGCCTGGATGGTGTCGAGCCGCGAGGTCATGCCGATGCGGACGTTGTCATATTTGTCCGAGCCCTGGCCGTGCACGCGCAGGCTGATGAGGGTGTCGGCCAATTCGTCGTCGTCGGTCAGCACGGCGCCGCCGTCGCCAAAACAGCCGAGCGGCTTGGCCGGGAAGAAACTGGTCGCGGTCGCTCCACCGAAGGTACCGAGCGCGCGGCCTTTATAGGTCGCACCAAATCCTTGCGCGGCATCATCGAGCATGAAGAGCCCCGCGTTCTTCGCGATGGCCGCAATAGCGTCGTGGTCCGCGGGCAGCCCAAACAGGTCGACCGGGATCACCGCCTTCGGCGTAAGGCCGAGACGCTTGGCGGCCGGCAGCGCGGCGGCGAGCGATTTGGGATCGATGTTGAAGGTTTCGGCATCGACGTCGACATAGATCGGTGTGGCTCCGAGCAGCACCGCGACCTCGGCCGTCGCGCAGAACGTGAACGAGGGACAGAACACGGCGTCGCCCGGGCCGACGCCCTTGGCCATCAACACCAGCATCAGCGCATCGGTGCCGCTCGCGCAGGTGACCGCGCGCCGCGCACCGCAAAATTTCGCAAGCTCGTCTTCCAGCGCGCGGACCTCGGGACCGAGGATGAACTGGCAATGCGCCATCACGCGCGCAACCGCGGCATCGATCGCGGGTGCGAGGCGGCGGCGCTGCGCCGCCACGTCGATGAACGGAATTGGCGGCATATTCGTGTGCTGGTTCATTTTCGTATGTTGATTTATTGCTTCGCCAGGGATCAGGTTCAGCCGGCCACCGCGCGCGGCACTTGGCGCTCGTCAGCCGTCGGCACGCCCCACGCCCGGTCGGCCAGACATTGGATGGCGATCTCGAGGCTCGCCACGCCCTCTTCGCCGGTGACCGCGGGCGGCCCGCCCACGCGCACCGCGTGCACGAAGGCAAGCAGTTCGGAGCGAAGCGGTTCGGCGTGACCGACGGAAAGATGCCGCATGGAATAGCTGCCGTCGGGCTGGAAGCCGAAACATTCGGTCACCTGCCGCGTCAACAGATCGGCCATGATGTATTTGCCGCGTGTGGCCACTGTAACGCTGCGCGCCTTGAACGGCGTCAACCAGTTCGTGTTGATGTGCGCCAGCACGCCCGATGCGGTGCGGAACTGCAAGAGCGCGATGTCCTCGCGCTCGGCGACCGCGCTGGAGAGCTGCGGCTGCACCTCGACGATTTCGGAATCGGTGAACCAGCGGATGAGATCAATGTCGTGCACGGCAAGATCGATGACGACGCCGACATTCGACATGCGCGGCGGGAACGGACCGACGCGGGTAATCGCGATCGAGAGAATGTTTTCGTTGCGCAACGCTTCCTTGACGGTCTCGACCGCCGGGTTGAAGCGCTCGACATGGCCGACCATCAATGTGACGCCGGCACGGCGGGCGGCCTCGATGATGTCGCGCCCCTCCTCGACCGACGACGCAATCGGCTTTTCCACCAGGACGTGGATGCCGCGCGCGATGCAGGCGAGCGCGATGTCGTGATGCAGATGGGTGGGCGCCGCGATGGTCACGGCATCGAGACCGAGTTCGAACAATTGCCGGAGATCGGAGACGGCGGCGCAGCCGAGCGTGCGGGCAACGAAGTCGGCTTGCTTGGCGTCCGGATCGGCCACCGCGACGAGCTCGAGGTCCGGCAGCGTGGACAAGACGCGCGCGTGATTGCTGCCCATGACGCCGACGCCAATTACGCCGACCCGCAACGGGCGCCCCATATCCGAATTTACCCCTGAATTCATAATCTTATCGCAGTCCCCAGACCGCCTCGGCCCGCTTTCACTTCCCTAGCATGCCGTGCGTCGGCAGGCGACGGCCCGCGAAAAAGACGATGAACACGTTTTGAGTCAATGCGTTACAGGCGCGCGTCGGCCAAAGGCGCGGTCTATTCAGCCGCCCGTGACGCCGGCACGTCGAGGTGCAGGCCGGCGGCAATGGCGTCTTCGCGGAAAGCCTGCACGGCGGCCAGCGACAATTCGGCGTCGGTTTTCGTGCCGAGGGACGCAAGCTTCTTGAGCATGTCGGCCGGCGCAGTGATGATGTGGCAGCCCATCGCGTCCGCCTCGACGACGTTGAAGACTTCGCGCGTCGAGGCCCAGATGATCTCAATGTTCTTCGCCTTGCGGGCGCGCGCAACCGCGTCCTGCATCAACGGGCGATAGTCGATGCCGAAATCGGCAAGTCGTCCGGCAAACACGGATACGCAGGCCGGCGCGCCGCCGTCGAGCGCGTCGACCGCGCGGGCAACCTGGTCGGCGGTGAATATCGCGGTCATGTTGATCTTGACGCCATCGCGGGAGAGCGCGCGCACCGCCTCGAACAAAGGCTCGCCGCGCGTATTGGTGACCGGCAATTTGACGTGAACGTTCTCGCCCCAGGCCGTGATCACGCGCGCCTGCGCCACCATGTCGGGGATGTCGTCGGAGAACACCTCGAACGAGATGTGCCGGTCCGGCACGGCGGCGACGAGCTCACGGGCATAAGCCTCATAATCGGACACGCCCGCTTTTTTCAGCAGGGACGGATTGGTGGTGAAGCCGGCGATCCAGGATTGCTTGGCCATCTCGACGATCTGCGCCTTGTCGGCGCCATCGGTGAACAGCTTGACCTTCAGCGTTGCCAGTGTCGGGGTCGCCAGTATCGAGGTCGCCATGGGGTTTTCATTCCTCCGCAAACCGCTTTTGCCGGCCACTATAAGGCGGCGGCCGAGACGATCAAATGCGGAACTTGCCGTTTTCGGTGGGCAGCTTGACTTCCCGGCACCGACCCGGCACCGAATTGCGTCCCGGGTAAAATCTGCACGCAATCTCCAGGAACCGCGATGCGCAAGGCGCTTTCCCTGCTGATCAAGGTGGCGGTATCCGGCCTGCTGCTCTATTTCGCGTTGCGCTCGGTCAATATCGGCTCGGTGGCCGACCGCCTGAGCCGTATCGATCTGCGTTGGGCCGGGCTCGGGCTCATGGTGCTGTTCGCCCAGTTGTTCATCCTATCGGTGCGCTGGCGGCAGATCGTCTTTCGCTGCGGCGCCGACCTCGCTCTGCCGCAGGCCTATCGCTTCAATCTGATCGCGGCTTTTTTCAACCAGACCCTGCCGTCGAGCGTTGGCGGCGATGCCATACGCATCTGGCTTCTCGGCAAACAGAGCAACTGGCGGATTGCCGCCTATTCGGTGCTTCTCGACCGCGTGATCGGCGTCGTTGCGCTGGCGGCTTTGGTCGTCGTCTGCCTGCCGTGGACACTGAGGCTGGTGAGCGACCCGGTCGGCCGTGCCGCACTGCTGCTGATCGGCATCGGGTTCATCGCCGCCGGCGCCGTCTTTGTCGGCCTGTCCTGGCAGCGCCTGCGTATCCTGCAACGCTGGTCGCTGACCCGTCACTTGGCCGCCGTTGCTACCGTCGCGGCCGCAATGCTGCGCTCGCCGCGGACGACAAGCCTGATCTTCGGCTTGTCAATTACGATTCATCTGATGACCGCATTTGCGGGCTGGTGCGCGGCGCACGCGATCGATGCCGAGTTCCCGTTGGCCTACTGCGTGTTTCTGATCCCACCGGTCATTCTGGTGACCGTTGTGCCGATCTCGATCGCCGGCTGGGGCGTGCGCGAGGGCGCCATGATCACGGCCTTCGCCTATGCCGGGCTGTCGCAAAGCGACGGCCTGATCGTGTCACTGTTGTTTGGGGCCGGCTTTTTCGTCGTCGGCATTGTCGGCGGCCTGGTCTGGATCCTGACCGTCAATCGCACCGAGCGAAAGACGGGTCCGGTCCCCGCCCTCGACACTTAAATCTTGCGCATGATCTTTCCCGCAAGCCGGTTCTCACCCCCGATCAAGCCGGGGACAGGCTTGTTCAGGATCAAGCGCTTGCTTGCGTCGGCGTCTTTTTTAAATGGTGGAGCTGGCCTTCCGCCGCGAGATCGTTTTCCACCATGATGCGGACGAGTTCGTCGAAACTCGTGCGCGGCTCCCAACCCAGCTTCTTGCGCGCCTTCGACAAATCGCCGAGCAGCGTGTCGACTTCGGTCGGGCGCAGGTAACGCGGGTCGAACTCGACATAGTCTTTCCAGTTCAAGCCGACCGTTGAAAACACTTTGTCGACGAAGCTGCGCACACTGTGCTTGGCGCCGCTGGCAATGACGTAATCGTCGGGCTTGTCCTGCTGCAGCATCAGCCACATCGCCTCGACATAATCCTTGGCATAGCCCCAGTCGCGTTCGGCATCGAGATTGCCAAGATAGAGCTTCTTGTCCTTGCCGGCGAGAATGCGCGCCAGGCCACGCGTGGTCTTGCGCGTGACGAAGGTTTCGCCGCGCCGCGGGCTTTCGTGATTGAACAAGATACCGTTCGAGGCATGCAGACCGTAGGCCTCGCGGTAGTTTTGCACCTGGTAGAAGGCGAAGACCTTGGCGCAGGCATAGGGGCTGCGCGGGTGAAAGGGAGTCGTTTCGGTCTGCGGAGATTCCTTGACCTGACCGTAGATCTCCGAGCTCGAGGCCTGATAGAACTTGACGGATTGAACAGCGCCGACATTGCGAATGGCTTCGAGCAAGCGCAGCGTGCCCATGGCGACGACGTCGGACGTATAGACCGGCTCGTCGAACGACACGCGCACATGACTTTGCGCGCCGAGGTTATAGACCTCGTCCGGTTGCACGATGTCGATCAGTTTTTCCAGCCGGCTGCTGTCGGTCAGATCTCCGTAATGCAGCAAGAACTTCGGATCGCGTTCGTGCAGGTCCTGGAAGATGTGAATGATGCGGCCGCTGTTGAACGACGACGAGCGGCGAATGATGCCGTGCACCTCATAACCTTTTTCAAGCAGGAACTCGGCGAGATAGGAGCCGTCCTGGCCGGTGACGCCGGAGATGAGCGCCCGCTTCACAGCGCGATCTCCCCTTGCGCGGTGACGACATGGGCGTGCGGCATGGGAAAGAGGAGCTTGCCGCCCTCTTTCATATAACCTTGCTCGCGCGCGACGATCTCCTTCTTGAAGTACCAGGGCAGCACCAGCATCGTGCTTGGCTTGAGCTCGCGCGCGCGCTCTTCCGATATCAGCTCGAAATCGGTACCGAGCGTGCGCAAGCCGACCTTCTCCGGATTGCGTTCGCTGATATAGGGCATCATCTCCTTGGTGATGCCGAACAGTTGCAGCAGAACGTTGCCCTTGGTCGAGGCGCCAAGACCGAAAACGCGTTTGCCGACCTTGAGCTCTGCGTCGAGATAGCCGCGCACGCGGCGCGCCAGATCCTCGATCTTTTCGAAATAGGCGCGAAAAGTTTGCGGGTCTTCCAGCTTCAAGTCCTTCTCGGCGGCGGCCAGCCTGGCGAGATTGTCGCTGCCGGCCGTCGTTTGCATGGCCGGATTTTCCGCGTGCGCGATGAAGGCGCGCAGGCTGCCGCCGTTGACGGCATTGGTCGAGGCATCGACCACGGTGAGCCCGTTGCGTTCCATCAGCTTTTGCAGCGCAGCGAGCGAATAATAGGAGAGGTGCTCGTGGCAGATATCGTAGAAGTTCATGTTGGTGAGCATGAACGGCAGGTAGCTGAGCTGGATGCACCACAGGCCGTCCGGCGCCAGCATCGACTTGACCTCTGCCGTGAAACCATTCGGATCGGGCAGATCGTAGAACATGGCGTTGCAGCCGACCGCACGCGCCTTGGCATCGCCGAACTGCTTTCGAAACGCGGCGGCATTGAAATAATCGTTGATGATTGTGATGGACTTGTCGACGCCGGACCAGTCGATGTTGCGCGCCGGCTCGAAGCCGACACGCTTGATATCCGCGGGATAAAAGCCGAGCGTGGTGCAATCGTTGGCGCCGATATCAACCACGATATCGCCGGCCTGAAGCGCAAGACGAGAGCGGATGTCGGCGATGACCTCGCGCAGATCGTTCTGCATGGTCTCGCTGGTCGCCGAACGGTAGAAATAGCGCCGATACAGGAGGTCCGGCTCGACCTCCTCGCGCAATTGCAACAGACCGCAGCCGTCCGGATTCTTGCCGCGGTCGCACAATGTCATGGTCAGCGGCACGCGGATGTTGGCGAGCTCGCCCTCCTCGGCATTGTCGCGCGTGAAAGTCGGCGAGAGAAACTGCGGCGCGATCGAAATGACGTCCGTCAGCGCCGGCGAGCCGCAGACCTTGCAGCATTGCAGCAGCTTGTACGGCTTTTCGAGCAGGGCACGGGCGGTTGACGACATGCTAATTCGCTTTTTGCGGCCGGAAGCCGACAAAATCCCTGAGTATAAGTTTGACGATTTCCCAGCCCGTCTTGAACGGCCGCATCTTCCGCTCGCCGCCGATCCGGTTCGGTTCGTTAGCCGGAATTTCGGTAACCCGCAAGCGAGCGCGGGCAAAGCGCATGGAGCTCTGACAAGGCCAGCTCAAGCCCGGCGCGTCGAGATGCAGCTTGAGCGCGGCCTCGCGCCGGAAAGCGCGGAAGCCGACCAGCACATCGGTGTAATGGGCGCGGAACAGGATATTGACGGCGGCGGTGAACAGCCGGTTGCCCAGCGCCGTCAGCCAATCGTCGTCGTCGCTGCGCGCGCCTTGAAGGTAACGCGAGCCGATGACGAGATCGTAGCCCTCGTTCACCTTGGCGATGATGCGCGGGATGTCCTCGGGGATCGAGTTTCCGTCCGGTGTGAACTCGACGATGATATCGCCTTTCGCCTGCGCGAGCCCCAGCGCCATGGCGCGACCGAAGCCGCCGCGCTGCGTCAGGACCGTGAGCCCCTGCCCGCGCATGAACTCGACCGTACCGTCGGTCGAGCCGCCGTCGAGCACCAGGATTTCGTCGACCCAATCCCGTTTGATCTGCGGGATGACGACCTGCGCCGCTTCAATTTCATTCAGTGTCGGCAGCAACAGCGTGCTGGTGAGCCGCGTGGTCATTGCGGCCCCGCTTCGGCGGCAACGTTGCGCAGGAACCAGTCGTAGGTGCGTTTCAGCCCCTCGGGGATCCCCACCTTGGCGCGCCAACCGAGCCGCGCCGCACGCGAGACATCCATCAGCTTGCGCGGCATGCCGTCCGGCTTGCTGGCATCGAAAACGATCTCGCCGGCATAACCGACGATATCCTTGATGGTCGCGGCGAGATCGCGGATGGCGATGTCTTCGCCCAGGCCGATATTGACGAAGGGGCCAATGGCCTCGGCGTCGATCTCGTTCATGAAATAGACCATAGCGTCGGCGAGGTCGTCGACGAACAAGAGCTCGCGCCGCGTCGTACCGGTGCCCCAGACCTCGACGCTTGCGAGGTTTCGTCGCTTGGCCTCATGGAATTTGTAGATCAGCGCGGAGACGACGTGCGATTTTTCCGGTTCGAAATGATCGCCATAGCCGTAGAGATTGCACGGCATCAGGTTGATGAAATTGGTGCCGTATTCGCGGTTGGAATATTCGCACAGCTTCATCGCGGCGACCTTGGCGATGGCGTAGCCCTCGTTGGTCGGCTCGAATGCGCCGGTGAGGATGTCGTCTTCCTTCATCGGCTGCGGACACTCGCGCGGATAGACGCAGGAGCTGCTGAGATAAAGCAGCTTGGTCACGCCGGCACGGCGCGCGGCGTTGATGCCGTGCAGCGAGATCATCATGTTCTCGTAGAGGAATTCCACCGGAAAGGTGACGCTGGCGCCGATGCCGCCGATGTGGCCGGCGAGATGAAAGACGTAGTCGATTCTGCGGTCGGAGAAATAGCGTTCCACCGCCGCCTGATCGCGGAAATCGACCTGCCGCGACGACGGCGTCAGCAGATCGTCGTAACCGTCGCGGCGCAAACGCGCGACCAACGAACGGCCGACCATGCCGCTCGCGCCGGTAACGAGAATATGTGCCCGCTTGTCCATCGCGCTTGCCATTCGTGCGCTACCGGCCACCGTGTTCAAAGAACGCCGTCACGATGCCGGTGGCCGTCTCCACGTCCTCGTCGGATATGCCCGGATGAGGCCCCCAATAGATGCCGCAATCCATCACCCGGTCGGCGCCGTCGAGGCCGCCGCTCACGCGGTGCGGCAGGTGCCTGAATGCCGGCTGACGCACCATGTTGCCGCAGATAATCGGCCGCGTCTCGATGCCGGCGGCTTCCAGGTGCCTGCGAAAGCCTTGCCTCATCTGCGGCGTGCGGCACAGCACCGGATAGCCGAACGGCGCGGCCAGGCAGCGCGGGTCGCAGCCGATAAGCTGCAGGTCGCCCGCCTGCTGCAAGGCGGCAAAACCACGGTCGAAGCGCGCCGCGATTTCCCGCCGCCGGGCGTTGAAGCCGTCGAGACGTTTGATCTGCTCGATCCCGATCGCGGCATTGATCTCGCTCGGGCGCACATTGAAGCCGGTGGTGACGAACAAAAAGCGCGGATCGATGTCGGGAAATTGCGCGGCGATCTCGTCGGCGTTGCTCATGGCGCGCGACCAGCCGTGCGAGCGCATCGCGCGCAGCAGGTCGGCCAACCGCGCATCATTGGTCACGACCATGCCGCCTTCGATAGTCGTGATGTGATGGGAAAAATAGAAGCTAAAGGTGCCGATGTCGCCGAAGGCGCCGACTTTGCGGCCGTCCCAGGCGACACCCAGCGATTCGCAGGTGTCCTCGATGAGCCAGAGGCCCCGCTCCCGCGCGAGCTTGGCCGTCTCGGCCACATTGCAAGCGCCACCCAACACATGCACCACAAGAATCGCCGCGGTCTTGGGTGTGATGGCGGCGGCGACGGCGTCAGGCTCGAGTTGCAGCGTCTGCGGGTTGCAGTCGACGAAGACGGGCGTTGCGCCGGCTTGCAGCACCGGCCAGATGGAGGTCGACCAGGACAGCGCCGGCACGATCACCTCGTCGCCCGGCGCCAGCCGGCGGCGGCCTCCTTCCGGCGCCAGCAGCGGATTGGCGAGCGCAAACAGCGCGAGCAGGTTGGCCGAAGAACCGGAATTGACCATGACCGCGTGTTTGACGCCGATGTAGGCGGCGAATTCGCGCTCGAACTGCGCGCACAACTTGCCCATGGTGACAAAGCCGGAATCGAGCACGGCCTTGGCGGCGGCGATTTCTTTCTCGCCGAGCAAGTTCGCCGTCAGCGGCAAGCGAAAGGTCATGTCATGCTCGCGCTGCGTTGGTGACGTCACAAGCCGTGATAGCGGCGGTACCATTCGACAAATCGCGCAACGCCCGTCTCGATCGGCATGGACGGCCGAAAGTCGACGTCACGCATGAGGGCATCGACGTTGGCATAGGTCGCCGGCACGTCGCCGGGCTGCATCGGCAGCATCTCGATGATCGCCTTTTTCCCAACCGCCTGCTCGACCAGGCCGATCACCTTCATCAATTCGACTGGACTGTGATTGCCGATATTATAGATGCGCCACGGTGCGTTGCTCGAGCTCGGATCGGGCGCATTGCTGTCCCATTTCGGATTCGGCGCAGCGATATGGTCGACCAGTCTCACGACCGATTCCACGACGTCATCGATATAAGTGAAATCGCGCCGCATATCTCCGTGGTTGAACACCTTGATGGGGCGGCCATCGAGAATTGCGGATGTAAAAAGCCACATCGCCATGTCCGGCCGGCCCCACGGCCCGTACACCGTAAAAAAGCGAAGGCCAGTCGCCGGCAAGCGGAATAGATGCGCGTAGGCGTGCGCCATCAATTCGTTCGCCTTCTTGGTGGCACCATAGAGGCTGAGCGGGTGATCGACATTGTCGTGAACCGAAAACGGCATATGGGTATTGGCGCCGTAGACCGACGAAGAAGACGCAAACAGAAGGTGCTCGCAGCCGTTGTGGCGGCACCCTTCGAGAATATTGTTGAAGCCGACCAGATTGGCGTCGACATAGGCGTTCGGATCGACCAGCGAGTACCGGACGCCGGCTTGCGCGGCCAAATGAACCACACGGGAAAAACGGTGCTGCGCAAACAAGGCGGCCATGCCGCCGCGCTCGGCGAGGTCGAGCTTGACGAATTGAAATCCACCCAGTTTTTCGAGCTCGACGCGGCGCGCCTCTTTCAATTTCGGATCGTAATAGTCGTTCAAGTTATCGAGGCCAACGACAGCACGGCCGCTCTCCAGCAGCCGGCGCGAGACGTGGTAGCCGATAAAGCCGGCGGCGCCGGTGACGAGAATGGGGCTGTCAGACATGAGGCAGACCCGCGCCGGACTGGATAATGACTAGAGCCGCCACAGATCGATCCCTTCCGATTTCTGCGCGCGGTCGAGCTTTGACTTGATATCGAAGACGATACCCTGCCCCTGCTTGAGCAGCCGCTTGATCAACGGCCAGCCTTCCGTCACGTATTCCTTGTGCGCGACGGCCAGGATGACGGCGTCGCCCGGGCGCAAGTTCTCCATCGCCATCAGCGTTACGTCGTATTCGTGAGCGGTTTCCTCCGGCGAAGCGACCGGATCGTGCACCTGCACGTTGACGCCGGCACGTCCGAGCGCATGGACAATATCGATGACCTTTGAATTTCGAATGTCCGGCACGTTCTCTTTAAAGGTCATGCCGAGAATCGTCACGGTTGGATTGCCGCATCCACGCTGCGTCAGGGCGCGCATGCATTCGCGCGCCACCCGCTCGCCCATATCGTCGTTGATGCGCCGGCCGGCCAGAATGACTTCCGGGTGGTAGCCCGCCTTTTCGGCGCGGAATGTCAGATAGTAAGGATCGACCCCAATGCAGTGTCCGCCGACCAGCCCTGGCTCGAACTTGATGAAATTCCATTTGGTGCCGGCGGCGGCGAGCACGTCGGCGGTGTCGACGCCGAGCTCATGAAAAATCGCCGACAGCTCGTTCATGAAGGCGATGTTGAGATCGCGCTGCGTATTCTCGATGACCTTGGCCGCTTCGGCGACCTTGATCGACGGCGCACGGTGAATGCCGGCTTTCACCACGGAACCGTAGACGTCCGCGACAATGTCGAGCGTGCGGGCGTCCTGTCCTGCGACGACCTTGGTGATCGATTCGAAGCGATGCGTCTTGTCGCCGGGATTGATGCGCTCGGGTGAGTAGCCGACCGTGAAATCGCGGCCGCCGACGAGGCCGGATTTCCGTTCAAGTGCGGGGACACACTCTTCTTCGACCGTGCCCGGATAGACCGTCGACTCATAAACGACTATGTCACCGCGCTTGAGCACGCCACCGACCGTCGCGGACGCCGCCATCACCGCGCCCAAATCGGGTTTGCGCGCGCTGTCGATCGGCGTCGGTACGGTGACGATGTAGAAATCAGCCGCCGCGAGACCGGCCGGCTCGCATTCATAGCGTAACGTGCGCTGTTTCAGGTCTGCCGGCTCGACCTCGCGCGTACGGTCGTAGCCGCTGCGCAGCTCTTCGACGCGCTTGCGATCGATGTCGAAGCCGACCACCGACACGCCTGCGCGCGCGAACGCCACGGCCACCGGCAAGCCGACATACCCAAGACCGATGACGGCGATTTTTCGTTGGTGAGCCATATCCTGTCCGGCTGATAAAAAATTGGCTGCCACGCGCCGAGTTCTAGTGCTGCGTCCCAAGCGCGCCGACCAGTTCCCCCGCCTCGAAGCGGGTGAACACATGGCCGCAAGTCCGCTTCAAGTCAATCAAGCACGACTGACGCTGCGCATCGGTCTTTTGCCAAATTCCAAAGCGTTCGCCCGGCTGCTGGGGATGATCCTTCAGAAAACTCGACATGTTCGTAAAGCGTACAAACAAAGCAAGCACATTGGGTCGGCTCGCCTCGCAAGAGCAATAAAGCTCACCAAGTGGACCAAAATCGATGTTGGACCCCGGCAAAGCGCGCAACGTGCCGTCGACAAGATTGGCCGCGACCGGCGCGCGGAGCGGCAGTACGCCCGCGCGGCGCGCTTCGCCGATCAGGGACTTGATAGGAAAAACAAGCGGTGAATTGGTGTGCTCCGTGAAGTTGCGTCCAGCCGGCGGGCCGAGCGCAAATGCAAGTGCGGTGTAGGCGCTCGGGACCTGTAGCAGCAGAACCGCACCGCTGACGGCGAGCGCCCAGCGTGGTGACATGATCTGACTCAGCAGCAACACGCCGCCAGTCAGGAATGGCAGCGAATACATGACAAAACGGAAATAACCGGCCCAGCGTTGCGACACCCGGTCGACCATGAACAACGCTGCGATTAAGCAGGCCGCGCCCAGCAAACAGGCCAGGATAATGCGCCGATCTGGCTTCAACATCAGCATGACGAAGATGACGAGCAGCGCACCAATCGCCAGTACACCGCTGGTACCGGGAAACGCCAGACCAATCTGCTCCGCAAAGCCGTGCGCGTATTCGCTCAGCCCCTTTATTGAGACGTCGAGTTGCACAGAACGGTTGCTGCCGAGATCGGCAATGTCGATGCTTCTACGGGCCGCGACGTAAAAAACAAACGGCAGCCCGGCCGCGATTGCGGCGCCGGAGAGCCGCATGAAGTAACGCCAGTCTCGCCGCCATGGCTCCCCCGCCAGCCACGTAAATGGTAGCGCCAGTACGAAGGGCTCTTTTACGGTAGCCGCAACACCAATCAGCAGGCAGGCGACCGGCGCGCTAACACGGCCTTTGACGATCAGCAATTCGGCGGCCAACAGGGCAAAAATCAGTCCCGTCGGCTCTAAATAGACCGAGTTGAAATAGTGAATGACGTCCTTTTGCCAAAACAAGAGCAGCGCGACCGGCAGGATCGTGAGATCGGGCCAACGGCCGATCAGCCAAGGTCGCAGCACGAATAGCCAGACGACGGCGATGACGACATTCGACAGCCGGCCGGCCAGCTCAAGGTCATTCAATGCAAAAGCAGGGCCGAGGAACGGCAAATCAAGCAGGTAGCGCGCACCGGGATAGCGCAGGAAAATCGTGGCTTCGGCGAAGCCCCAGGCCATGAACGCGATCACGGCAAAAGCGAGCGCCGCGGTCTTCCAGCGTCGATAGAGCAGAAATGTCGCAACCGTGAGTATCGCCAAGAGAATTATGCGCGCACCGAGCAGGTCGAATGGCTTTGCCACCAAATGGTGCCTGACATCATCAAGCGTCGGCACTTTCACCACTGCGCTCGCAACCGGTGACAACCACCAGAAAGCAATGCGATAGCTCTGCCCGACGTGGAAGTAGGCGTCGCCGCTGTAAGGGGAACTCACGATCCCAGCCAATGACGAGGTTGGCGACAATCGGCGCCAAGATGCCAGCAAGCCGATGCCAATATTCGTGGCAGTAACGGTTCGCTGGGCCTGGCAATAACGGCGGTGTCAAGCTGCGGCGCCAGAAGATAAAGCGAAGCCAGAGTCAGCAATAAGACAAGTGCCCAGACCGGCGACATCGCGCCGAGGCGGAAAATCGCTTGATTTGCCACAACCGCCGCAAGACAGAAGAGCGGCAGCACGATGTTACCTTGCTCGTGCAATCGACATGCGAAAGACCATCTGCAGCGAGCTCTCACCGCTCCGGAGGACAATACGCGAGCACCCGCCGGCCGACGTCGAGCCGCCTCAACAATTCGACAAGCCCCGCCGCCGCCAAGATCAACACGAAGGGCTCGAGCGGCACACGATAGCGCACGGAACCAAACGTCACGACGTGCACAAAGGTGAGAAATCCGAGATAGGCAAAACATGGAAGAAACGGGAGAAATACGTTCGCAACGTGAGCGCGAGTCCAACCAGCGCAAGAACAAACGTGGGTACGGCACTCATCACGGCGAAAACAGGACCACACCGAGATTGCTGTATTCGCCAGTATGCGGCCAGGGCCGCCATAGCCGAGCAAATTTCACGGGCATCATGGCGAAGAAGTGCCAGGGGTCGGACCATGATGTAATCGATTGCGCCATTGTGAATGCGGCGTCCTTTGCGACCGGGTTCTTAATACTTTGCGAAGGCGCCCAAGATTAACGTCCTGCCAGCGTCGACACCGCCGCCGCTGATATTGAGCGGGTTGTTGCCAGTGTAGAGCACCATACCGCCCGCCAGATTGAGGCGCACGAATTGGCCGTAACGCGCATAGTTGTAAGCCCACCAAGGCGCCATCAAAGCAGCGTAGACAAACAAATAGTCGCAAAATCTCTTCATGCGAGCGGAGTGGCTCGCGGTGGATCACCAGCGGAAACACACGACGAGTATCGGCGCAAGAAGTTCGATCGCCGGACGCGTCGAGATATTCCCAGCACAAGGAACACGCTCGCGAGAACGAAACGCCCATCGTAGAGGCAAAAAACGCCGCAAGAACCAGAGCAATGAACAAGAGTCTCGGTCAGTCCGACTGCGGCAAAGAACGCAAAATGTGGCCATACCGCGCAAAACAACGCGGCAACAAGCGCAATTGCTTCGTCGCGATAGATGCGCAACGCAATCGCATAGACGAGCCAGACCGCCGACATTGACAGGGCCAAGTCGGCCAACTTTTGTCCCCAGCCGCCGCCAAAAACCGCTATCAGCAGCGGATACAGCGGCATGATGTTGTTGTTCGCCATCAGGTGGAGACCGCGGAATTCGTCGGCTGCAGAACGATAAGACCCAGCGTCAGGAAAATGCTGATCCGGAAGAAACACGAACACCGCCACCCGCGCGACGAGCGCGAGTGCCAGTACCCAAAAGAGCCTGGCCGTTTCATTATTTTTGTTCAACGCCGTCACTGCTTCAGCATTCTAACTTTGGCCGTGCCACGACGTTCATGCGGCCGGGCCGACAACAAGAGCGAGCTGGGTCGATAACGCCGCCTTATCGTAGTGTTCGGTCCACCAGGGATGGATATTCTCGCCGTGCCGGTGCTCGACCGTACGAGATGCAATCAACTGGGTGTCGATGCCATGGCGAATGAAAAGCTCGAGAATGTCCGGGGCCGTAAAAGGTTGATGGCCTTGCCGCGCCGCGCCAGGTATTCGTCGGGCGGCTGCGCGTACAGGCCATCGAAGGGATTGCCGGTCGGATAATGGTTGCCGAAATCGACGAGGTGCAGAAACCGGGTCTGCGCATTTTGGATGGACGCCAGCTTCGCAACCGTCGCCTCGAGCGGGAAGACGTGCTCGAGACAGGATTGCGAGAGGACAATATCGGCCGGCCCGTGAAGCGGCGCGGCCTCGAAGCCGCTGCGATGAATGATGAGCCGCTCGCGCAACGCCTTGCAAAACGCCGCGAAATCCATGCGAGGTCCGTAAAGGGCGACGAGGTCGGCGTGGAAAATGCGGAGATAACGTTCGGTGACCGCTTCCGACTGGAATAGGTCATTGTCCCATTCCGGTTCTGCGCTCTCGAAAGTGTCCGCGCCACAAAAAATCGCGAGCGGACCATAGCCGGCAAGCGGTCCGCAGCCGACTTCGACCACACGTTTGCCGTCGAAATCGAGCGGCTGCCAAGGCCTGTGCTGCCGCACGATGGCTTCCTGGCGCAACAATAATTCCGCGAAGCGGATGCCACGGCCGTGTTTCGCCGACGACAACAATTCGGATGGCGTCCAGGCCGGCCCGCGCTTGAGGCCGGGCACGCGATGCCGCACCAGCCGCCAAGTTTCCAGCGGGGTCAGCGATAGCAGATATGACAAACGCATGGGCGGGCTAGACCGTATAGCGGCCGGGTCGGTAACGCTCGCGGTTCGCCGGATCGGCGAACCAATGCACCGTCTTTGCCAGACCCTGCCGCAGGCCATCGAGGCCGCGCAGCTTCGGCTGCCAGTTGAGCAGGCGTTCCGCCTTGCCGACATCGGCGCAGAGGCGCTCGACTTCGCTCGCCGCCGGCCGCAACCGCTCCTCTTCGCTCTCGATCTCGATCTCACGGCCCATGACGTCGGCGATCAGGCGCGCCAGTTCGCCGATCGTGATTTCAAAGCCGGTGCCGAGATTGATCACCTCGCCCACCGATTTCGCGCCGTCATGCACGGCGATGAGACCGCGCGCGGTATCGGCAACGAAAGTCAGATCGCGCGAGGGGCGCAATGCGCCCAGTTTAATTTTGGAGGATCCGTCGGCGATTTGCGTGACGATTGTCGGGATGACGGCACGCGCCGATTGACGCGGACCATAGGTATTGAATGGGCGCGCGACGGCAACCGGTACGCCGAAGGATTTCTGGTAGGACAGCGCCAGTTGATCGGCGGCAATCTTGGTGGCCGCGTAAGGCGACTGCCCGACCAAGGGATGCTCCTCTGTGATCGGCACGAACTGCGCCGTGCCATAGACTTCGCTTGTCGAGGTGACGACGACCTTTTCAAGCTCCTTTGCGCGCGCAGCTTCCAGGATATTCAGCGTGCCGTGCACGTTGACATCGACATAGCTCTGCGCCGCCCGATAGGAATAGGGAATGCCGATGAGCGCCGCGAGATGCAGTACGCTGGAGCAGCCGCTCAGCGCGGCGTCGACGCAATTGCGGTCGCGCACGTCACCGGCAACCACTTCGATCGACGCTTTGACCTCAGGATCAGCCGAATCGAGCCAGCCCCAATGATCGAACGAGTTATAGAGCACGAAAGCGCGCACACTACGGCCTTGACGAACCAGCTCTTCGACCAAATGTGAGCCGATAAATCCATCGGCCCCGGTGACTAGGATGCGGCTCATGGGCGGCTATCTCCGATCGTGCTCAGTGCGCGTTCGTATTCGCCGACCACAGAGGCTATGCGAAATCCTTCCGGCAGTAACGATGGACGCAGATTCGCTTGCGTATTGCGAGGCGCGCGCGCCATCGCCGCCACGAATTCCGACCCTATCGGCACGACGGTAACGGCGCCCGGTTTGGCCGCCTTGGCAATTTCATGGATGTCGCCGGACTCTGGCGTCGCAATAACCGGCGTACCGCATGCAAGCGCTTCAAGCGCGACATTTGGCAGGCCCTCCCAACGCGACGCCAGCAGCAGAGCATCCGCGCCGGCGATCCAAGGGGCTGGATTCGGATCGAAGCCGGCAAAGGTGATGCGATCGGCGAGCCCGAACATACGCGCTTGTGTTTCGAGCGCGGCACGCTCCTTACCCTCGCCGAAAACAACGACATGAAAGTCGCCGGCGAGGCCGGTCAGCGTCTCGAGCAGGCGATCATAGCCCTTTTGGTGCGAAAGGCGTCCGACCGCGACGAAGCGGGCGCCCTCGCTTGCGCGGCGGCGCGGCGGCGCGGCGGCCGCACGCAGCGCGGTTTCGTCGACCGGATTGCGGATCACATTAATAAGGTCGCGCGGTACACGATAATCGCGCGCCAGTTCTTCGGCGATGACCCCGCTCGGACTAATCACGGCATTGGCGCGACGATAGAATGCCGCATAGGCGAGCCACTTGGCCGTCTGCGCCAAGCGTCCGGCCGAACCGTGGCTGGGCGTATTCGATTCACGCACGACAACTCTGCACCCCGCCGGCCGGACCGCAATCACCCCGAGATTGACGTAGCCGATCGTCGACACGACGATATCCGGCGCGGCCTCCCGCAGAGCGCGCCGCAGCTTCATGAGCCCCTGGCGCAGGCGGGCACGGCCGAGCCCGGTGACAGGCACGTCTTCGGCCACCAGCGCACGCCAGGGCCCACGCTCATCAAGCGCGAGAATCGAGGGCGAAAAGCGCGCGCGGTCGAGCGCATTGGCGACGGCAACGATGACTCGCTGCGCGCCGCCAGCCTCGAAATCGGGCAGCACGAAGGTCACTCGCTTGCCCGCGCGGCGCGCCGATTGCCAGAGCTGCGTGAGGTCCGACGCGCGTGCCTGGCCATCGCACAGTTGCAGCACGCGCTCACGTGCCGCGCGGCCGAGCCGTGCCGCCAAGGCGCGGTCGCGGGACAGCGCATCGATCTCGTCCGCCCATAGCGCGGGATCAAATGTGTCGTGCAGGATGCCGGTCAGCCCATTCTCGACGAAACGGTCGTAGCGGCCGGTCGCCATGACGGCGCGACCACAGGCCATCGCTTCCAGAACGTCGCGGCCCCAAGGGTCGCTCCCGCGTGACGGGCGGACAACGAGATCACAGTGCGCGAGCACCCGCTCAGGGTCAGCGACATGGCCAAGAAAGCGGAACATCGAAGCGACGCCGCGCGCCTCGACATAGTCGCGGAGATTGCCGCCGCGCTTGGCAAGCTCGCCCAGATCGCCAGGCGATGAACGAATCGTCATGTCGCCGGCAATGACAAAAACAATGTCCTCTCGGCCACGGCGCTTGAGTTCAATGGCGACGTCGGCCAAGCGATCGAAACCGCGAATATAAGCATAGGTACCTATTGCGGCGACCTTGAACCGCGTCTCGCCCACAAGCGCATCGGGCACGTCCGGCGCGATCGAGGGCGCGCTCGCCACGTTGTAGATCGTCTTGCCGGTAAGCGTTCGGCCGGCCAGCATTTCGGCACGCGACTCTTCGTTTTCCGTAATAAAAACAAGTTGATCGACCGAGCGACCGATCGTGCGGAATTGCCAGCGCGAAAATAGCGACGATGGCAAGTGTGTCCGGATGTGCATTGTCAGGCCGGGCCGATGACGACCCAGCCGGCGGCGCAGCCATCGCGCGAGCAAGAACAACCCTTCGTGATTAAAGTGGATGATATCGAACCGCGCCGACGCCTTGAGCAGCGCATCGCGAAACGAAGCACTCGCGTGCCAGCGGAGCAAGAACTTTGCATAGATATAGAGGTTGCGCGACAGCCGCGGCAGCGAGCTGATATGCGGCATGTCCGCCACGACCCGGCATGGAATCCCAATGGCGGCGTAGCGCTCTTGGATAGGGCCTTGTTTGCGGCACCAGACTTCCGTCGTCACATTGGGTGGCAGATGGCGCAGGCTTTCGTACAGACTTCGGGACGAACCGCCATAACCGCCTTCGATGTCGAGGCAAAGCACGCTGAGGCTCAAGGTTTCACCAAAGCAGCAGCACCCTTCCAGCCGAGATGAAAGACCGCATCGAACACCGACAGACCGCCGACAAAAGTCGCTGAGCCTTGCGGATAGCTGCGCTGTTCGAAGTCGGTATACTCGAGCTTGATCCCCGCGGCCAAAAACTTCGCTTCGTCCTGATATTTTGCACCTCCCCGGCCAGACAGGTAGACAACGTCATCGCCGAACTGCCGGCAGAGAGAAATCAGCCGGTCGTCGCCTTTCGCGGCGCCGGTGTCGAAGCGCGAAGCCTGGACCGTCCGCGTTTCAATGCCGAGGGCTTTTGCCAAGCGTCCAACCAGCATGCTGTTGGCAGCGGCTAGCGATTCAACTGGGAGATCGTCATAAATTGCCTGGACTTCCGGCCACACGGTCCGGAATTCGGCCGTCTCCCGGTAAGCCGTCAACAGACTATCAAGGTGCGCGCGCGGCCAATCGGCCCGTGCCGGTGAGATTGCATTGATGGTTGAACCGAATGCATGCCGTACTGGCACAGTCAACCAACGCGGCTCGCCGTGGCCGGCAATCTGCACGCGGTTGGTATAGCTGCCTTTGCTGAACTGCGCGTCATCAAGGAGGATAAAGACGTCGGCCCGCGCCATTTTATGAAAATAGCCAAGCCAAGGCGCATAGTTCGGCTGGTGGATTGCGACGAAATTCACTGCTTACGAAGATCGATTTTTAAGAATAAAATTGCACCCTCTTGCGTTGTATACGGTACCGTTTCGTCGGAGTGGATTGATTCAATCCCGATGACATCAAACGGATGGCCGTTCACTTCCAGAGTCGGACGGGGCCACGGAGCCGGCAGGGCGCGAATAAGATCACGGACTTTTTTTGCCGGCCAACGGGAACCGATTTTTCCATCTTGCGGCCGGCGCTGAGACCATATTTTTCCAGTTGATGGATCTATAACCCGGATTGGCATCTGCCCCGATGTGAAGCGTTTCCAGGCCTGTGGAAACAGGCGGAGTCCCTCTTTGATCATGGCCTCGCGCATTTCGAGGGCGCCTGCGTCTGCAGGGATGGGAATTGTCGTCTCGGCCCATATGGGGCCTGAATCGACGGCCCCAAGAATTTGATGCCATGTAATGCCGAGCTCGGTTTCGCCGTTCGCTATTGCCCACTGCAATACGCTTGCACCTCGATACTCCGGCAGCTTGCCACCATGCATATTTAATATTCCGGCCGGATACTTGTTGATGTCTTCTTCGAGCAGAAGCTGCGAATACAACCAGGAAATCGCTGCATCCGCTCGCGGGAGATCAGAGGGGATCTGTCCCTTTTTTTGGTGCAAACCGATTGGGCAGTGAGATTTTTCTATCAGACCTCGCACTTTTGGCGAAGACATTCGATTTTCGGGAACGACGACCGCAACAATTTGATCACGAGGTACAAGCAGCTTCGCAAGTTCCAGACCGCTTTGATCTGACGTGAGCAGATGAATTCGCAATTTTAACTGCCCTTGGTGGCAGAACGATAAGGCTCGCAGTTTGCCGCAAGTTCATCTCGCATAAGTGCAACGCGCTCGTCGACAAATCGATTGAGGATGGCCACCGCGCCATCGGCCCCGTCCGATTGCCACCAAATTGGATGCGTCAGGAGTTGCAGCGCGCGCCGCTCCCGGACGGCCGCGTGGGAGAGCGGGTGCCCGTGATGCCAGTCGCCTCGCGAGTCCGAGCAATAGCCGATCTCCGAGAAAAACCGTGGCTCATAGGCGTGCGGGCGTCCGGCCAGCATTCCAGCGTAACCGAGTAGCGATTTCGCTGGCCGGTGAAAGCTAATGATCCGGATCGGCGCGCCCGTGACCTGTTCAAGCACATCGCATTCCGCCCGTGCGCCGGCTTCGAGACTCGACGCCTCGTCGCCGTAGAACGAAGCGTCAAGGTGCAGACCGATCTCATGACCGAGGCTTTGCAGATGACGGATGGCCTGCACTGCCCGCGTCGAAAAGATATTGTACATTTCCGTCCGGATCAGAACGAAAAAGTGACTTTTAGCGTTCAACCGCCGCTCGATCTCAGCGATCGGCAACGCCGCGTCGAGCGACATGTCGAGATCGTGACGCAGGATCAGATCTGATTTTTTTGGATCCACATTGTCGTAACCACGCACCTGATAGCCGCGAGCGAGCAACTCACCGATGAGCGCCTCGTATCCCACAAGCGTGAAGCCCTCAGGCAAGGAACGGCGTCCCATCGAAGCGGAGCCTTTGCGAGCCCAAATAGGCTTCTGTCAGCCAGGCAATGCCGTGTCGGGCGCCACGCCGGTCGCGTGCGACCGCGCCATAGTCGCGGATGGCGATCTGGCTGCCAGGCTCCATCCAATATTGAAAATATTGCTGCTCGAAGCGATGCCAGGTGTCGCGACCTAGCGGCGCGCAGGCGAGCTTCGCGGCGAAGCGGATCGGGCGCAGCCACTGTGGCCGTATCGTCTTGGCGTTGACCGGCAGGCCGCGCCACACGCCGCCCCAGTTCGCGGTTTCCAGCATGTCGGCGTAAAGCTTCTGGCCGACTTTGCCGGCGAGCGGCACCGCCTCGAAGAAATCGAGATAGACCTTGTCCCACAACGGCAGACGCCATTCATGGCCGAGGAACTCATAGATGCGCTGCCCGGTGATGACGTATTTGCACTGGCGATCCTGGAACTCGGCGTATTCGTAAAGACCGTAGTCGTCGGCCGGATCGCCGAGAGTGGCGCCGGCGCGCGCGAGCGAGCCGCGCAGTTGCCGCTCGATGCACGTCTGGTTGTCCGGCGTCTGCAACGACCGCCACAGCCCGAAATGCTTCTTGAACAGCGCGCCGGTGATCCGCTTGAGGCGCTGTTCGTCGGCAAGACCGTCCGCGACGTCGCGCATTTCCGGCATGATATGCGCGCCGCTGATGTAATCGCCGCTGTTGCCATTGCAGAGCACGGCGTCGGGCGGAATGAACCCGTCGTCTTTCAGACTTGCGATCTGCGGCAAGTCCTGCACGAAAGGCGCGGACTGCAAAGTGTCGGCAAAGGCGCCATAAGCGGCGTGCAACTCGCTCTGGAAATAGCGCCGCATCATCGGGATACCGGTCGGCACGAAGCGCCAGGGAAATCCCAGCCGCTCGGCAATGGCGCGGCTCGCTTCGGCTTCATGATTGCCGGGGTGGCCATACGCAAAGGTACGGATGTTGCGATAGCCGAGATGGTGCGCGGCGCTGACGATGAGCCGCGAATCGCGGCCGGCGGAGAGCGGGACAACGAGCGGACGATCGCCGATGCCCTTCATCATGCCGTCGATCAAGGCCAGCGTCGTTTCACTCAGCGCCTTGCGCGACCTCGCCGCATCGTAGGCCGGCTTGTCGGCGCGCCACGGCCGGTAACAGTAATAGCGATGACGTTGCGGCTCGCCGTCGCCCGTGAACAGCACGAGTTCGCCCGGCCCCAATTGCTGGAGGCCGCGATAGAGCGTCGCGACATCGATCGTGTAACCCGCCATCGCCAAAGCAAGCGCGGCATCGGGATCGACGTCGCGGGTGCCGAGGCCGGCGCTGTCGCGCAGGCGCAAGGCCTGATCGTCGATGCACCATTGCCCGCCGCAGCGGGCAAAGGCGAGTGGAATGCTGCGCACGTAATCGACCGCGGCGAAGACCCAGCCGGGCCCGGACGCGGCCAGCGCAAAATGCCCGTCGAAATCGGCCAGCACGCCGGCAATGTCGGACACCGCGGGCTTGCGGCCGAGCTTGCTCAGGCGGCCAAGCAAGCCTGCGCCGTCTTCGACGCGGCCGTAACCTTTCGTCCACAATTCGACATCGGCGCGGGCATGGCGCCGCCAGCCAAATTCGCCACGGATGGCGATCCGGCAGGCCGCGTCCCGCACAACGGATTCGGCGAGGCTCACAGGCTGTGTCTCACGCGTCGCATCAGCGCGAAGGCTTCGGCCGCTTCCATGCCGCATTGGCTGCCGCGCCAGCGCGCCAACGCCCGCACGCCCTCCGCCGAGCGTGGGTGCGGCCAGGGGCGGATTTCGCGCGCGTAGCATTCAAGCGCGGCGACCTTGCGGTCGAGAACTCCTGGCGATCCCGATGAACTCCGTCGGCACGAACGGAGCGAGCGGCGCGACCGCCCATTCGGTCGAGGAATTGATCTCGCAGGTAAGGATCTCCAGCGGGCGCAACCCCGGCAACGGACGGCAGGCGGTAGCGACGGCGCGACCGACCACGGCGTGGTCGATATTCATGTCGCCGCCATGATGGGTGTAGATCACGTCGGCGGGAAACGGGACAAGAAACGCTTCCACCGCCTTGACCACATCGAGAAGCGGCACGCTGTCCATGCGGTTGTCGGGGAAATCTCCGAAGCTTACGTCCTTGGCGCCGAGCATACGCGCGGCGTCATGCGCCTGCTCGCGCAGCGCGGCGATATAGGCGGCGTGCTCGCCGCCACGCGAAGTCGCGCCGGTTGCCATGATGAAGATGCGTACCTCATCGCCGCCATCGGCATGCGCCGCCAGCGTGCCGCCACAAGCGAGCACCTCGTCATCGGGATGCGCGAAAATCGCTGCGACTTTGCGCGGCATGGCTAGCTCTCCGTCCGCTGTTGACGCACCTGGAACACCGGCTGCATACGCTTGCCGCGCAGCCTTGCAGCCGGATCGTTGCTGGCGAGGGCCTCGGCAAGCTTGCCGGCAGCGCACTGCCAGGCGGCGAGCGTCTCATCGATAATGCCGTCTGCCCCGTGAGCGAGGCAGAGATTGAACGTTGCGCCCATCAGCACGCCGGCCTCGATCAATTCCTGTTTCAGCAGACTGGATATGAGCACGGCGTCCGCCCGTCCCTTTCCGCGCGGCAACACACCCGGCCACCAATCGCCGCCTTTTACGACCAACTCCTGCGTCAACCCGTTCGCGTCGATGACGCCGCCGATGCCCTGCTTCAGGCGCGCGCCCATGGCGGCGAAGCGTGCCGGGCCGTCCGCGCGCTTGAGCTTGTCGACGGTGGCGATCGAGGCGGCGAGCGACAGCGTCTCGCCGCCGAAGGTGCCGGAGAAGAAAATGTCGTTCATGCGCATCATGATGTCGCGCCGCCCGACGATTGCCGAAATGGGCATGCCGTTGCCCATGGCCTTGCCGAAGCTGGCGAGATCGGGCGTCACGCCATAGACGGCCTGCGCCCCGCCGAGATGGATGCGGAAGCCGGTGATGATCTCGTCGAACACCAGCACGACCCCATAGCGATCACAGAGCGCACGCAGGCTCTGCAGGAACCCCGGGTTCGGCGTCTCAAGACCGACCGGCTCCAGGATCACGGCGGCATAAGAATCAGGCTCGCGCTTGAGCAGCGCTTCCAAGGCGTCGGCGTCATTGAAGGGGAAGGCGACCGAAAGATCGCGCACCGCCTGCGGCACGCCAAGGTGGCGCGCGGTCGTGCCGATATACCAGTCGTGCCAGCCGTGATAACCGCAGACCGCAATCTTGTCGCGGCCGGTATGCGCTCTTGCCAGGCGAATGGCGGCGGTCGTCGCATCGGAGCCGTTCTTGCCGAAACGCACCATCTCGGCGCAAGGAATCAGATCCACCAGCCGCTCGGCAAGTTCGGCTTCGAGCGAGGTCGCCAGCGAGAAGGAGATGCCCTTGTCGAGCTGCGCGCGGATCGCGCCATCGACATCCGGATCGCGATAACCGAGCACGACCGGCAAGAGCCCAAGCACGAAATCGATATAGGCATTGCCGTCGACGTCCCAGACACGGGCGCCGTCGCCTCGTTCCAGAAACAGCGGCGCCGCCCCTTCCACGGTCGACATGACCGACTTCGAGAAGGTCTGCGAGGCGAGCGGGATCGTCTTCAGCGCGCGTTCGTAAAGCGAGGCCGACTTGGCGAAATTGCGCGTCATCAGGCCGCCTCTTCGGGGCGAGCGGGTTCACGACGGAGAATCATGTGTTCGCGCGCCATCACGATGTTGCCATAGCCCGCTTTGACGAACAGCCGTCGCGAAGCCCAGTTGTCCGGCCTGACCCGTGCGAGCAGCGCAACGCCGGGCCAGCGCTTGGCAGCCTCGGCGCGCAGTGCATCGAGCATGGCGGTCGCAACGCCCTGCCCGCGCGCCGACGGCACGACATAGATATCCACTTCGAGCGCGCGCTCGCGGTGTTCGACCCGGACCTGACCGATCGGCATGTTGTGGTCGTCTTGCGCGATCCAGATCGCTGCATCGGGACTGGACAATCTGGCGGCAAACCAGGCCGCGTGGGTTTCGCGCGAAATCGGACCGGTGGTCTTGAGCGCGGTCGCCCGCTTTTCGGGCCGGTTGACCCACTCGAACAGCACGTCAACATCTGACTCGACCGCCGGCCGCAAACGAATGCTGGCCAACTCGGCAACGCGCTCGGTCAGCAAATCCGGTCGCCGCGTCAGCAGCGCGACCGCGTCCATCCAGCCATAATCAGCCGGCAGATCGCGCACGAGCCGCCGTACCCGCGCCAGGTCGTCCGGCGTATCGACGGTCCAGCGCAAATGCCCGAAGTCCGCCGGCGCCAGCATCTGCCCGACCCGGAAGTTACCGGTGGCTACGTCGGTGTAGGCGCCGCTGCGCATATACGGCGTCACATGCTCGCGCTGGAACGGCTCGCGCAACTCGGCATCCGCTTCGTCGAGCGCGGCGCGCGTGAATATCTCGATGTCGAGTCCGTCGGGATAAGTGCGCTGGATCGCGTTGGAGAAATAGTCATAGCCGCCCGCCTCGAACAATTGCACCGCCTCGTCAATCAACGCCGGATCCATCATCGGGCAATCGGCGGTCAGCCGCATGACGACATCGGCTTTGGCCTGCGCCGCAGCCTGCGCGTAGCGGCTGAGCACATCATTTTCATCGCCGCGAAAGACCGGCACGCCGAGCGATTGGCAAAGCTGCGCGACCGGATCATCCGCAGCATTGACCGTCGTCGCCACCCAGGCAGTCTTGAGCCGGCGCGCGCGCGCGACGCGCGCCAGCATATGCGCGAGCATCGGTTGTCCGCACAGATCGGCAAGCACCTTGCCCGGCAAGCGCGTCGAGGTCATGCGCGCCTGGATAATGGCGACGGTATTCGCGCTCATGCGGACTCCAGCGGCACGGCCGAAAGCGCAACATAGGGCACAATCGACTGCGCAACCGGCATCGGAACATCCGGCAGCGCCTCGCCCTTCGCGAGCGAGATCAAGTCGTCAAGCAGCGGGACGCCCGCCACGATCGAGACCGGCATGCTGCCGCTCGGCCGCGGATTGAGCTCGATGAGCACCGGATTGCCCTGTGCATCGGTCATCACGTCGAAGTCGTAAAGCCAGTTGAGGCCGATGGCGGCGGCGGTCTTTCGCCCAAGCTCGATCAGCCGCGGCTCCGGCAAGACGTCATTGCCTTCGAAGGGCACGCCGCCCGGATTATGCCGGCGGCGTGGCACGATGCGTTTGGCCTCGCCATGCCAGGCCAGGACGTCGATGTCGAAAATCGGCTCAAACAGCCGCTCCATGACGACGACCGGCGCCAGTGCGGCCGCCACGTCCAGATATTTGTCCAGGAAGGTTGCCAGATCGAGGTGCGTTTCGCGACCATAGTTTACGGCGTGCGCGCCGCGAACGTCGTTGCGGATCACGAAGATATCGCGGCCGCCGCGCGATGTTGCCGGCTTGACCGCGGCTTCGCCCTTTGCACGCGCAATGTCACGGACCGCCTCGGCGATCGCGTCGCGACTGTCGGATCTCGCCCAGCGCGCCACCGGGAGACCAAGCGAAGACAGACGCTGATAGGCTTTGCCTTTGTCGCTCATGTCGCGCAGCAGTTCAGCCGGCGCACAGGCGAGCACGGTTCCGCTATTTTCGATCGCGCTTCGCGCATTCGCCAGGGCCAAAGCCTCTTCGTCCGACCACGGCAAGACCAGATCGACTTTCTGCTGTTGAGCGATCGCGCGGATCGCGTCCACATAGCCGGGATCGTCGCCCGACGGCACCTTCAGGAACGCGTCGGCGAAATGTCCGGCGGCGCCCTTCGGCTCCATGTCCACGGCGATCACGCGAAGCGCGTGCCGCTTGCTCGCTTTCAGCAACCGGATCGCTTGTGGCACGTTCGGACCGCTGGCCGCGGTCACCAGGACGGTAAAGGCCGACATGACTATTCGAGGTCTTCCGCGACCACGGCGTGATGACGGGCGACCGGACGCTTGAGCCTGCGGCCGAGGACGGTCCAGTAGCTGTCGGGGTCGAGGCCCTCGCCACCCACCGGCATGCGCAGGAAGCCGATATCCTGCTCATCGAGCCGGTGTCCCGCCTGCAAATCCTTGCGGGCGGCGAGCTTGCGATGATAACGGGCGGCATTGTCGCGCTCCTGCGCGCCAAGGGTCTTTTCGGGGTTGCCCAGCATCGCCTCGGCGCGGCGGATGGCGGCGACCATCTGCGCGAATTCATCGGGCACCAGCGAGAGGTGATGGTCGAATCCGGGTCGGCTCTTGTCGAACGTTATGTGCTTCTCGATCATGGTCGCGCCGGCCGCAACGGCGAGTGGCGCGGCTTCGATGCCCAGGCTGTGGTCAGAGAAACCGATCGGCACATCGAACTGCCGTTCGAGCGTGCGGATGGTGGCGAGATTGAGAGCCGCCGGCGGTGCCGGATAGACCGACGTGCATTGCATCAGCCCGATGTCGTGGCAGCCGGCGCCGCGCGCGACCGCGATCGCGCGTTCGATTGCCGCCATGTCCGCCATGCCGGTCGACATCAGCAACGGCAATCGCTGGCGTGCGGCATGCTCGACCAGCGGCGTGGTGGTGAGCAGCCCGGATGAAATCTTGTAGCCGGCAGGGTCAAGCTTGCGCACCCAATCGATGCTTGGCCGGTCGCCCGGGGTCGTGAACGCCTCCAGACCCAGCCGGCGCGCCAGCGCAAACATCTCGGCGGTTGCTTCGCGTGACAACACCGCGCGCGAGAACAGTGCATGGCTTTCGGTGCCGGGCGCGTAGCTTTCGTCCGGGTCGACGGTCTGCAACTTCATGGCATCGGCGCCGGCACGCGCTGCCGCCTCGATCATCCGCGCGCATGTCGCGGCATCGCCTTCGTGATTGATGCCGATCTCGGCGATGACGAAAGCGGGCGCGGCCGGGCCGATTTTGCGCGTGCCGAAGGCGAAGGGCCGATGGCTGCGACCGATGCAGAGTTTGCAGGCGTCATGATGCCGGCGGCCACCGTCCGGTCGCCGGCTCTCATGCGGCCGACATAAGCCGTGATGTCGTTGGCCGCGCGCGAGCCTGCGGCCCCGCCCATGTCGAAATAGCGCTGGACCAGTTCGCGCCGGTCGTCCGCCTTCGCCTGCCATTCGCGCTGAATGTCGGCGATCGGCCGGTCGAGGAACGCGTGCAGCCGCGCTTGCCATCCCGGTTGCGCGGTCGAGAACAGGAACAAGCCCTTTTCAAAAGCCGGCCGCGCGTCCTCGCGCAAGCGCATATCGTCGTCGATATCGACATACACCAGCGGGCTTGTCCGACATCAGGCACCAGGACAGCGTGCTGGTGGCGCGCGCGGTGACCAGCACCTCGCAGCCGCCGATCAGATAACGCATGTCGACATGATCCGAATAAACCCGGATGTTTGGTGTGGCTTGCGCGGCCGCCGCGGCCGGATCGGGATCGAGCAGCCGGAGCGACGGATAACGCTTGTAGAGCACGTCATGCCGCAGCCCGGCGAGCACGTCGCGGATCATCTGCAATTCGAACGCCAACATGCCCGCGTCGTTTCGCGTGCCATAAGCGAGCCGGCCCCAGTAGCCGCTGTAAACCGCCGTCGAAACGAAGGCGATCGTCGCCAGCCGCTTGCGGAATGGATGACGAGCGCCATTCATGCGCCGCAAATCCCCCGGCATTCCGACCGGGACCGACACGGCTCGGCGGTCCGGAATTGCATTGGCGATGGCGGCGGCGCGCTCATTGTACGAATAGGCGCGGTCGCAGTTCATGACCTCCTTAGTCATGAACGTCTCGTCTTGCGTATCGCAGATTTCGTGAGAAACGCTGTGCTGAAATCCAAACAAAGGAATGCCGTGCCGGCGCGCAACATGCCAGGCGCCGAGGATCGACGGGCTTGGCCGGAAAGTTTGCGAGCATCACGCGTTCATTACGTCGCGGAAGCTCGGCCAGCAGGCGCTCGAAATTTGCAGCTGCGGTCTTTTGCGTCCGAGCCGCCGACAGCAACCGTTCGCTGAGCAGCGCGATAAGGTGCTCGCGCACCGGCTCCACCACCCAGCGCTCGCAATACGGCGTCATGACCTCGCGGCACACGGACGTCAGTGCGGATGTTTCGGCGGCATCGAGGTCGGCCGGCTTCGCCGACAGGCGGACATTGCGCAGGACCCAGCCACGCAACGCGAGGGAAAACGCCGTCTCATGCAGCAGCTCGTTCTCGGACAGCACCAGCGCTTCGCGCCCGGACCGGGCCGGCCACTGCGCGCCAAGCGCGGAAATGACGCGGAAAGCCGCGCGCCGCCAACCCGCGACGCGGAGACGGTCGAGCAATGCCGGTCGACGCACCGTGGGATGCGGCATCCAAACCTTCGATTTGCACATTGACGTCTTTGACGCAGGCCTCCTTGTTCCCGGCCAGGAGAGCGGGCCACGGGCCATTGCACCCTCGGTCGGCGCGCGCATTCCCGGTTTTGGTAACGATGATGAGCCTTGGCTCCGTGCAGTCGGCTTGCGTCAGGCAGGCAGCCAACACGACGAAGTCCAGCGAGGTCAAAAGCGTCAACGCGGCGATCTCGCCATAGTCACGAATTTCCGGCGTTGCCCGCGCCGCTCTGTAGCGCGCGCCTTTGGAGATCGGGCCGCGCAGCCATGAATTTCGGCCAATCGTCCTTGAGTTGATCCGATTCCGCAGAAACTCCGCCCGCGTCCCGAGCGCCATATGCAGAAAAGGCGATGCCGTAAGAACACGGCAGTCCCCAGAAAGGCCCTCCTGGGTAACCGAGCGAAGAGCGGCGCCGCTGTCGCAAAACGCTGTCGTGAACTGATCAAGGTCCACGCATACCTTCAATCCGTCAGCTGCCCGGCCGCTACCGACTTCAGCACCAGAGGGCGTTAGTACGGGCTCTGTCAATCGAGAACCGGCTCGACTGTCACGGTATTGATCCGCGTGTTCGGATCGACCGGCGGCGTGCTGTGGAGGTGGAGTAGCTTCTTCACGACCGGCGGCATTCCGCGCGATCTGCTCAGCGGTGAAATTCTCTCTGAACCGGAAGTAGGGCTTCATGAACCACGGGCCATACATGTTGAAGATGGACCAGCGGGACTTTTCGGTCGGAGCGCCGGTGCGGTGCCAGAGCGCGGAATTGAAGAAGACGATCGAGCCGGCATCGGCCTCCATCACCTCGTAGGCGTAATCGCCATTGCGATCAGGCGGCTTGCGGTACTCGAGGTGCGATTTCGGGATGTATTGGGTCGCGGCGTTCTCGCGGCTGAAGGGCTCAAGAGCTATCACGGCGTAGTAGCTGAGCGATGGCCTGAATAGCGCGCCGGTGCGTGGATCGCAGATCCTTAGAATCGATATGCCAGCCTTCGCCGGAGGTGACCGCGATCATAGGGGAGATCCGGGTCCTGTCGCGGGTTGCGCGCCGACGGCGAGATCAGGACGAAATCCTTGTCGATCAGTTCCGTCATGACGGCGTTTATCAGATCGTGCGCGAACAACTGATAGAGCCGCTCGTCATGGGCGAAGTAATTGTAGATCACCTGCGTCTTGCGTGACCCGAAGTAACCGCCGCGCGAGGCCAGATTCAGAGATCGTCTTATCGAGGATGTCGCAGTACAGCTTGCATTCGCCCGCGCTGAAAACATTCGGCACGCAGCACAGACCGTTTTCGTGGACCTCGCTGGACGATCGCGGAAACATCGTGCTCGGCCGGAACGACAGACAGCGTGTCATCGGTGCTTTTCATTACTCACTTACTCCCCTTCAGTCCTTCGGCCCCGGCTTCACGCCGAGCGCAAGTATCGATTTCGATTTTCCCGTCAGAGCGCTCGGGAGGCGTGTCGTCGGCGACCATCGGAACGGGATGGCGCGAGCCAGCCTCAAATGCCATCGGCATGGTCCACATCCAGGCCGGCTTGCAGACGATCCATGGCACGACCAGAATCTTCTCGAACCCGGCGCTTTTCAGCGCAAAGCGCATCGACCGCTCGGTGTAGGGATGCACGTGCGTCGGGTCGTCGAAAAATTCGCGGTAGCTGTACCGCCAATTCGGCGTGACCATAATCATCGCGCCGCCGGGCTTGAGAACGCGGAGCGTCTCGGCCAGCATCATGCGCGGCGACCGAAGGTGCTCGATGAGCGAGACAGCGGTGACGACATCGACCGAATTGTCGGCAAGCGGCAGCGCATCGGCCTCGAAGTCGATGTTGTCTGTCACATCGAGCCCGCGCGCCTGAAGTCCCTTGGAGCGGGCGACCTCGACCAGCGCGCCATCTGCCGTGCCGAGGTCGAGAAGCATCTGGCCGGGCTGCAACCGCCCGAGGCCGCCGAACGCGAGCAGATTGTCGAACGTGACGAATACGCGCTCCTTCAGCAGGACTTGGTTGTGCCGCTGGTATTTTTCCGTTGTGAGCAGCGTGCTCAGATAGTCATTGGCCATTGCCGTCTCCGAATGCTACGGCGCATCGCGTTTCGCCCGAGAGATGGTCGCTTGCCGGCATGCAGAAATTTCAGCCAACTTGCGGTTGGAAGCAGGCCATCAGCACCTCGTCAACCATCTGGCCGTCGAGGCAGCGATGGCCGCGAAGGGTGGCCTCCACGACATAGCCGGCCTTCTCGAAGGCGCGGACGCTGGCAATGTTGTCTGCGTAAATTCCGGCAAAAATCTTGAACAGGTCGTATTTCTTAAAGCTCGCGGCGGTGGCCAGACGGATCGCTTCCGTCGCCACGCCCTGCCCCCAGACACGCCGGTCGCCGATCAGAAGCGACAGGTTCGCGCGCCGATGCCGCGCGTTGATGCCCGCAAGCTTGACGTTTCCGACGTGCCGCCCATCGCAAAGGATGCGCCAGATATGATCCGTCCCCGACGCATTGATCTCTTTCACGTAGGCGCGGATGTTGTCGATCGTATGCGCGCGGAACCGGGCTTCCAAAAACCGCATGACATCGGGGTCGTTGAGCCAGGCGTGATAGTCCGTGACCCACGTGCTCGACGCGGAGATCGTCGAGCGCCACGTGCGATGCGAGCCCGGCCGTCTGGGGTTCTGATTGCTGAGGCGACGTCAATGGAGAAATCCATTCGCGATCATGTTTTTGAAACTCGTTCACGACTGTTGATCCACAATCAGTCGCGCGCGCGTGCGGATGCCCCAGTTCTCTTTGTAGCCTTTCGGCATCACGAACAAAATCGTACCCCATGCTTTCGAATATACCTTTGAGATATTCTGTCGGATAGTAGAAATCCCGAATTTGATCTTTTGCAATCCGATCTAGCGCCGAGTTTTTCGCTTGGAAAGAACGTAAAGAAAAACTCCGCTCCGGGATTAAGGTGCTTTTTCAAAGACGACAGAAGCGCTCGGATGTCCGCCTCGGGCATATGCATCAACACGGCGTGCGCCCAGACATAGTCGAATTTGCGGTCGCCGAGCTCTTTGAGCGAGCAGTCATGGACCAAAAACGTTGCGTAGCGATCTCCGGCAATGCCCGCCTCATCCATGAGACGCCGCCCTTGCTCGAGCCGCGTCCCGGCAATGTCAACGCCAACGTAGTGGCCAGGCTGCAAGTAGGGGACGAATTGGAGGCCTCCGCGAAGGATTCCGCACCCGTAGTCAAGCAGGTAATGCTCGGGACGCAAGCCGTGCTCCTTCAGATAGGTCAGGAACTCCTTTCCGACGTCGAGATAGCTCGCCTCCTGAGGCAGCACTTCGGTGTCCTTCGTGTCCAGGTGATCGGCGTAGTAGTCGATCCAAGAACGCCCCCGCAAACGGTAGAAGCAAAGCTTCAGATGCTCCTTCGGGATTCCCCAGAAGCGATATCTTATGGATTTGTGCCGGCCGCGCAGCTTTTCGAGGAGCGTCTCTACGAACATTCTCGAACCTCTATTCGGCGTCGCTTCAGTTGCCCGCAGCCGCCGGCGCGCAGTGGTCGGCATCGGCCGTCAGCGCCAGGATTTCGCGCGCGACCCGCTCGGTGCCCAAGCCGTCGATGGCCTGCCGCGCGAGGTTACCCATCTTGGCGCGCGCCTCGCGATCGACCAGCAGCGCCGCGATGGACTTCGTCATTGCGGCCGTGTTGATTGTCTCTACGTTACCCGCGAGCAACGTCCCCCCAAGCTTCGCCATTTGCGCCGCGGCGTAGGCCTGGTTTTCGGCCGCAACGATGGTCACCGATGCCCGCCCCCGCGCCATGCGCTCGAAAAGCGACATGCCACCCGCGCCGAGAACCAGACCCGCATCGTCGTACAGCGCCGCCATGTCCGTCACGTCGAACAGGAGCCGGGCGCCGAGATCCTGCGCTTGCCGTTGTACGGAATCGCGATGCGGCGCGGCACTGCCGAGCACGACAGTGATCGCCTTGCCGGATATACCGCCGCACCGCGCCAGCGCGTCAAGATAGAACCCGGTGAGGCCGGCCGAATCCCGCAAGCCGCAGGTGACAAGAACGCCGCCGGCATCGCCGCTCTGCGGCTTTACAGGCCGCGCATAACGCGCATCGAGAAGCGCAAATTGCGGGCCCGCCAGCACACGCGCACCGGCGGGCGGCGGTCCGGCAAACGAAATGCAGAGGTCGACACCGGCAAAGTGCCGGCCAAGGTCCTCGATCATGACGAGCGTGCGGGCATTTCGCTTCCAGTCCTCGACATCGCGCGACTGAAGTTTATAGCCATCGAGCACGGCCACGGCCGCATCGCTCCGGGTGCCGTCACCGACGATGTCGATGCCTTCATCGCAAAGCTGCGCGTGCCATTGCGGCGCCGCGTCCGCTGCCAGCGCGAAGGCGATCGCGCAAGACGGCTGCAATGCCCGCGCCAGGTTGATGCAGCGGCTCATATGCCCGCCGCCGGCCTCGGGACGAGCATCAGCGCAGAACACAACGGTACGCGCCGTCATGCCCGGCCGGCCGCCTGTTTGAGCGCAGCCACGACGCGCTCGACATCGGCCTCGCCCATCGCCGGATAAAGCGGCAGGCTCAGCGCGCGCGCGTAATAGGCGTCGGCGCCCGGCAGGGCGAGCGCACCGTAACGGCGGCGATAGTAGGGCTGCCGGTGGACCGGAAGATAATGGACTTGCGAGCCGACGCCGCGTTCGCGCAGCAGCCGCATCAAGGCCGCACGTTCCATGCCGATGGCATCGAAATCGACCAGCACGACATAAAGATGCCAGGCCGGATCCTGGTTGGGCATCCGCGTGACCGGACGAATTTCAGGCGCGAAACTTGCGAGCGCCGCATCGTAGCGCGCCACAAGGGCGCGCCGCGCCGCAACGAATTTCGCCAGCTTGCCAAGCTGGCTGCGCGCAAGAGCCGCGTGGATGTCGGATAGGCGGTAATTGAAGCCAACCTCAGGCATCTCGTAATACCAGGGATTGGCGTTGCCGGCCTTGTCGAAGGCCTCGTCCGCGAGTTCGAAGCGCTTGTTGTCGCGTACCATGCCATGATTGCGCATACGGGAAAGCCGCTCAGCCAATGCGGCGTCGTTCGTGGTGACGACACCGCCCTCGCCCGCCGCGATCGTCTTCACCGGGTGCAGCGAAAACGCCGCCATCGCGCTATACTCGCAGGCGCCGACCCCTGAAGCGCCGATCGCGTGACAGGCATCCTCCACCACGGCCAAACCATGTCGGCCGGCGACGTCTTTGATCCCGCGCATGTCGCAGCACTGCCCGCTCAGATGCACCGGCACGACCGCTTTTGCCTTCTTCCCCGCCGCCTTGATCGCCGCATCGAGTGTCTCCGGTGTCAGCAACCCGGTCTGCGGATCGACGTCGGCAAATTGAACCTCGGCGCCGACATAACGCGCCATGTTGGCGGTCGCGAGAAAGGTGAGCGTCGGGACAATGACGACATCGCCCTCGCCGAGCTTGAGCGCCAGCGCGGCAAGATGCAAAGCCGCAGTTCCGCTCGAGCAGCTTACGGCGTATTTCGCGCCAACCGCCTGGGCAAAATCGGCCTCAAACTCGCCGACCGCCGGGCCCGTCGTCAGATAATCGCCGCGCAGAACCTTAGTCACGGCAGCAACGTCCGCGTCGTCGATCGTTTGTCTGCCGTAAGGCAGAAAGGCGTCAGACTGCGGCCGCATTTTTCCCCAACATGACATGCAACGCATCGGACGACAGCCACTCGGCATTTCCGTCGCTCGAATAGGAAAAGCCTTCGCACACCGGTTTAGCGCCGCTGATATTCAAATGATCGCCCGTCCAGAACGGAAAGGCCGGGGCGATCACGTAGCGGTCGTCGAATCTCGAGGGTCAAACGCGCGTCGTCGACGGTGATCATGACCTCGTGCAGCTTTTCGCCGGGCCGGATGCCGATTGATTTCCTGCGCCACGCCGGGCGCCATCGCCGAGGCCAGATCGGCGACTTTCATACTCGGGATCTTCGGCACAAAAATCTCGCCGCCCTGCATCAACGCAAGCGATGAAATCACGAAGCAGACGCCCTGCGGCAGCGTGATCCAGAACCGGGTCATGCGCTCGTCGGTGATCGGCAGCTTGGTTGCGCCTTCCGCAAGCAGCTTGCGAAACAACGGCACCACGCTGCCGCGCGAGCCGACCACATTGCCGTAGCGGACAACGGCGAAACGCGTGCTATCGCGCGCCTGCGATGCTGTTCGCGGCGACGAAGATCTTGTCGGAGGCAAGCTTGCTCGCGCCGTAGATATTGATCGGGTTGGCCGCCTTGTCGGTCGACAGGGCGAACGACGCGTTCGACGCCGGCGCGAATGCTCGCATTGACGACGTTTTCGGCGCCCAGGACGTTGGTGTGGATGCACTCGAAGGGATTGTATTCGGCCGCCGGAACATGCTTGAGCGCGGCGGCATGGATCACGATATCGACGCCGCGCATGGCCATTTCGAGCCGGTCGCGGTCACGCACGTCGCCGATGAAGTAGCGCAAGCATGGGTATTGGCGCTGCGAGAAGCGCTGCTCCATCTCATATTGCTTCATCTCGTCGCGCGAATAGATGATCAGCTTGCGCGGCTTATAGCGTTTGACCACCGCGGCAACGAAAGCATTGCCGAACGAACCGGTGCCGCCCGTCACCAGAATGCTTTTGCCGTTGAGGTCGGGGCTGGGGTTGTCGAAATCGCGAACCTGCATATGGTCTTCCTAAAGTTTAGTCAGGATGCCGCAGCGACCGTTACGCGGCCATGCTGGCGCGCAAAGGCGCGCGCGTACCAGCCACCTTTCGCCAACAATTCATCATGGCTACCGATTTCCGCGACGCTGCCGGCATCGAGCACGACGATGCGATCGGCCGACATCACGGTCGAGAGACGATGGCCTATGATGATGATCGTGATGTCGGTCTCGCGCCGTACCTTTTCCAGCGCCTCGCGGAACATGGCTTCGGCGTTCGAGTCGAGATTGGCGGTCGGCTCGTCGAGCACGAGCATCGGCGCACGCCGTACGACCGCACGAGCCAGATCGATGCGTTGGCGCTGGCCGCCGGAGAAGTGACCGCCGCCCTCACCGAGCATCGTTTCGTAGCCGTACGGCAGCGCCTCGATGAAATCGGCGGCTTGGGCGAGCCGAGCGGCCTGGCGAACGTCGTCCATGCTCGCCTCCGGCCAACCGTAGCGAATGTGTTCGGCTATGGTGACGTTGAACAGCTGAGGCGTTTGCGGCGCGAAGGAGATGGCGCGGCGGAGGCTGGTGGTTGAGAATTCCGCCTGCGGCACGCCGTCGAAGAAGATTTCGCCGGACTTTGGCACGCGCAGCCGCGGCAGCATGTCGATCAGAGTCGACTTTCCCGAGCCAGACGGACCGACTAAGGCGGTCATACGGCGAGCGGGAATGGTGAGCGAAAGCCGGTCGAGCGCGGAAGCGCGCCCTTCGGTCTGCGCCTTGCTGGGATAGTCGAAAGTAACGTTGCGAAGCTCGAGCCCACGGTCGAGCCGGTCAAATTCACGAACCCCGCCAGGCGCATCGCGCGCGGCGCGTAGACCACGCAGTCGGTCTTCGATGACTTCGACCGACGCCAAGTTCGAGACGTAGCTTTGCCGCGCGAGCATCGCCTCCTTCATGATGGGCACGAGGCGCAGAAGAATGAAGAAGAACACCATGATGCGTTCGATTGGAAGCTGGAAGACTGTGACCGACAGGTAAAGCAGCGTGAACGCCAGGGCCAAGACAATCGGCTCGACCAGCACGCTGAGGCGGCCGTGCGCCTTGCGACGGTCCATGTTGCGGTCATATTGCTCCCGCGTTTTCGAAGCCATCAACGCATTTTCAGCGTCCTCAACAGCCGAAAGGCGCACAAGCCGCACCGACTTCAACCTTTCGACGAGAAAACTCGACATGTCCTGGTTCGAACGCGTGGCGTGAACGCCGAGTTGGCGCATACGCTGCATCAGCTTCAGAAGACAGACGGCCGCGATCGCGAAAACGCCAATAGCAATCAGCGTTAGAATTGGCGCCAGCAGCGCGGCAACCACAAGATAGGCAACGGCCAACATCACGTAGCCGATGAAGTATGAGGCCGCGGACATCGCAGAGCCTGCGTACTGAAGCTCGGTCGTCAATTCGTTGACAAAATCACCGCCCCTGACTTGATCGTGATAGTCGAGGTTGGCATGAATAAAACGGTCAAAGCCAAGGTTGCGGATTTTGCGCTGCAGCTCGAATTGCACGCGGGCTGTAAAGATGTCGCGCATGTACAGGAAGACTTGACGCATTGCGACTGCCAGGAAGGCTGTGCACAGCAACGTCACCAGATTGACCGAAATGCCGATATTTTTGGCTGCGTCGAGCATCCAGCGCCAGAGACTGGAGCTTGCGGCGAGTTTCACGGTATCTCCGTTCGATTTTATGAACTGGAGGATCGGAAGCGCTATGCCAAGGCCGACGCCCTCGAAGAACACGGCAAAGATTTGGATCAGCAGAATTGTCGCGATCCACCTTCGCCTGTAACCGAGCGTGCGCGCGTGATCTAGGTAACCGGGAAGAACCATTTCAAATAACCGCTTTTGGCGTGTTGCCGGTTCGGCACGCGTTCATTTGGCGAGGCTACGCGAGCTATGCCAATCGTCGGCACGGATGAGATCAGCCGGCCGTCCAATATCGGCCCAGTATTCATGTATCGGAAAGAGACCAATTCGCAGACCGATGTCGCGGCCGATATTCAATAGCTCCGGCATATCGATTGGACGATCCTGCGGCACCAAATCCGCGAATTGCGGCGACAGATAGTACACACCGGCCGCGATGAAATTCGTGATGCGCGGCTTTTCCTCGACACCGGCGAAAATCCCGTCCTTACCGTACCGGACGACCCCGAACGGAATATCGATGTCATACCGCGCAACGCCGATGGTTGCGTCATACCCGTGACGGACGTGGAATTCATGCATCGCCGCGTAGTCGACCTGTGTGAGTATGTCGCCATTGACGACAAGAAGCGGCGAAGATGTGATCGCGGGGCCCAGGCGACCGATCGCACCCGCGGTACCAAGCCGGCTTGGTTCGCGCACGACTTGGATCGTAGCGCGACTCGTTCGGCTTTTGAGGAACTCTTCTATCTTGTCGCCAAGATGGTGGACCGACACCAAGATGGTGTCGATGCCGCTCGCTTCAAGCCTTTCAAGAACATGATCGAGGATGGGGCGGCCGCCGACGTCCAGCAGAGGTTTGGGAGTGTGGCGCGTGCGTTCGCCAAGTCGCGTTCCGGCGCCTCCGGCCATGATTAGGGCTGTTCGAATACCGCTGTCCGGCTGGCTTTGCTCAATGTGAATTTCGCGAAGCACTCCGGCGTCATCTACGACTGGCAGGAATGCCCGGCTGCTTCCCGTCTTGTGAACCTTTTCGAGGTTACCTTCGATCTCGCCGACGCGACCGACTACCGGTTTTGCCTGCATACACTCACGTACCGGAGCATCCAGCGCAACGCCATGCAACATGGCCCGACGGACATCTCCGTCGGTGACCGTGCCGCAAAGCCGGCCATTGTGGTCAATGATGACCTGGAACAGATAAGGAGAGCGGTCGATACGACCCAACACCTCGCGGATCGGCGTTTCCGGCGCGCAAACATGCGGGGCAACCTCGCCAATAATGAACATCAGGCCTTTTCCACAATTGAACACGCCGCTGCCGTGGCTTTGTCCAGAGGCAACCCCGCCGCAAGAGCGGCTTCCGCAAGCCGCCAGTCAATATCCGTGTCAATATCGATTGATCGGAGCTTATCGATCACCAGTGGCAGAAGCTTTGATGTAAAAAGGCTCCGCTCGGCGCGCACGACCGAGGTCCGCGCGAGATAGAGCGCGCCATTCGGGACATAGACCGGCTTCCGGTTGTCGTTCAACACTGGGGAGGCAAGACCGCCCTCGCCACAGAAATATACATGTCTGGCGGGTAAATCGATCGCAGTCATGGTGACGACACTGTCAACATCCGCGCGCGTGTAGATCAACTCGTTAGCGACAGTTAGGCAGCGGCTCCCACGCAAAGGCGATGTCGGCTGCAATACCATAATAGAGGCAGGGTCGTATCCGCCGCGATAATCACGATACCAGTCCAACGCATGCATAACAGCATCGATCGTCGGGGAATCGTCCGTGGCAAGTTCAGCCGGGCGAAGGAAAGGCACCATCCAGCCTAGACGTTTACCTTCCGCTGCGATCTACTCGTCGTCCGTGGTCAACAAGACTTGCGCGTCGAGCGCCGCCTCATTGATAACGTCGGCAGTGCGAGCGAGCAGAGATTTGCCCGCTAAAAGTCGCCGGTTTTTTCCAGGCAAACGGCGCGAACCGCCCCGGGCAGGCACAACGACTAGAAGTGACAAAGGGGTCATTACCCGAACGAAATGTTGGCACTCAGATCAGATATTTTCCACCTGATGACGCAGCTTCCAGCCGTCGGCCGTCTTCTCCCATAGGTACGGTGTGCGGAAGCTATCGGCGATGGCAATGAATTCTTCCTCCAGATTCCAAGTGCGCTCATCCGGACATGGACGCAAACGCAATTTCCGTCCTTGACGCCGAGCGTCGCCGCATCAGCCGCAAGCGACCCGCGCGTTACAATCGCGTGCGCAATAATTTTTTCGGCGGCTTCCACGATTGCTCTAAACTGCGTTCTAAAAACGCGACCGCTTCCTCAACAACTCCCGAGTCGAACCGGTCGAGCCTGATATAGTCGTAATCACGAAGATCGAAAGATTCGTCGCATACGGCTTGCAAAAACCGCGCTCCGGCGACCTTGCTGCTATCCCTGTGCTTGTCGCCAACCAGAGCTGCATGTAGTACATCCTTCAGCTTTGCCTCGTCGTCAACGACCGAGACATGCGGAAGAAAGTTGTACTGGTTGTGACGCCCGAACGTGATGACCGGTTTGCCCATGACCGCGCCTTCAAAACCGCCGGTCCCGGTAATAGTCGCGACAATGGCGGCCCGGCGCACAACTTCGAGTTCAAGCTCCATCATGTCGATGATCACGACATTCTTGAAATCTGCGAGTTGACGGTAGAAATCGGCAGGGCGGCGTCCGATCGCTTCGTAGGTCTCCTTCACCGCAAGTATAACGCCTGCGGGCAAATCGCGCGACAGTGCAGCAATACAGGACAATTGGAAAAAGTATTCTGGCGAGAGCGTCTGCAGCGCGGTTTCAGGCTCTGTATGAAGTGGATAATAGACAAAACTTTCTCCTTCGAGCGTCGACAGAGGCTTTGACAACGCCTTCAATCGCCGCATATCCGTTCTTCGACGCCAGACGTAGCGGACTTCGTCCAGTAGATAATATCCAGACTTGTCTTCGGGGCGTCGAATGCGCTTGTACAACTGCCGCTTCAGGATTAGGTAAATTTGCCCGAGCACCCCCCACACAGTGACGTTACGATTAAACATACGCCGCAACGTCATGTGGGAATGGTAGGGCGAATCAATTGTCGTAACATTCGTATTTTCCAATTCGCGGTAACGTTCCTCGATCCGAGGGTTCTCACAATATTCGTTGTGCGCCCATTGATGGAGATTTTTATATCGGGAGCCGGCCAGCGTCCGATAAGGGATGTTCATCCGCCTGCAAATCAGTGCTGCAACCTTGCCGCAATCTATTACCAAAGTCGGTGACTTCGTTTCGAACTGGTTGCGCCAGAACTCGATCAGCGCGACAAAGCCAGCGACCATCTGCGCATAACTCGTCTGTTCGGATGCGTAGGAACGCGGATGATTGAAGCCGGCAAGCGCATAGCCTCGACCGAGATGCCGATCGGTCACGGCAAGAGCATTGATGGTCGTACCGAGCCAAGCTTCGAGTTCGCTCGCGCGTTTAAACAAACCTTCCGTGTCGTCGACAGGCAATGCCACTGCACGGTATAAAGTCTCATTCGCAATGATGCCGGAAAACACGCCGTCTTTGTTTTTGTCATGCCAAAATTTGCTGCGCTGCTCTTTTGCACAATAGAGATAGATTTCAGACCCGTGCTTTGCCTTCAGCTTGCGTGCAAGCTCAACGTAGAGATAGCGATACTGCGAATGCCCAAGGAGCAAGATACGCGAAAAATCAGGCATCGGTCTTAACCCGACCCAACCGCGCATTCGCGGCGCGGACACATTCCTCATTAGACAGCGCGAATTTCACAAGGACGTCGGCAACTCGCGGGCCCGCCTTGCCGTCGCCGTAAGGCGATGATGCGACAAGGCGCGACGGTCTCACGACCGAGCTTGTCGAGCACGCGGCCGACGGAATCGGCATCATTCTCCACATCAATCGTATTGTCGCCACGCTCACGCCCCTTCTGCCGGTCACCCACATTAATCGCCGGCAATCCGAATAGCCCGGCTTCGATCAACCCGCTCGACGAATTACCAACCATCACGGCCGCATGACGCAATGCGTTGGCATAAAGCTGCGCGCCGAGCGTATCGCGGAAAATCTGCCCAGCGATGACGTTCGACGAAATGCTCGATCAGCCATCGAATTTCAGCGCCGCCAGGATCGCTGTTCGGAGCGGTAAAAAGCGTCGGCATCGGGCGCATTTCCAAAGCGCCGAGCACCGCGTCAAGCGGCGCTAATGGATTGTCGGAATTTGTTTCCGGGTGCACCGTGACAAGGCGCAAGCCCCTGATGTCGCCGTTCGACACCGTTCAATCCCGTTTCGCGAGCAAAATCGAATCGCGCTGAGCGCAGGCATGGATTTCAACGTGTCGAGGCCGGTGCGCCGGTGACATGGATGGCCGAAACGTCAACGCCCATCGCCATCAGCCGCGCTCGGGCGCCCTCTGTGGACACGCAATGGATATGAGCGAGCTTGCTTAAGAGCGTGACGCATACGATCATCGACTGCGCCCTCGGTGATTTCGCCGCCATGCAGGTGCGCAAGCGGGAGATTGAACGGCAGGGTAGCCGTTGCGGCAGGCAGCATGTCGAGACGGTCACCCATGACAAGACCAGGTCCGGTTCGATTTCGCGAGCAGCGCGGCTGCATCGGTCTCGATCCGCGCCATCGCTGCAGCAGCCGCGGCGGGCAGAAGCGCCCCCAAGGTCGGCGCCGCCGGCGTGGACAACCGCAGCCGAGGCAACGCCGCGCGTGCTGCCTCGTCGTTGGCCATATGCATGCCGGTGAGGAAAACATGAAGTTCGATGCCAGGGTCGTCGACGAGCGCCCCCCACACCGGCGCAAGCGCACCGACATCGGCGCGGCTCGACGAGACGCTCAGGATCCGGCGCACGCCGTCTTGCCTTCTGCAAGATGCTCGGGCCGGACAGCCTCGTCCGCGCATAAGCCGGTCGCGAGACGATGGCCGGCAGGACAGTTGCTGGGCGCAAGTCCATCGGCCGGACGCTTGAGCACCAAATCGTCGGTCGAGAGAATTGTCCCCGCGGGAACATCGCGCGCTGCATGCCAACTACGGCGCACTAGCGCGGCGGTCTCGCACTCGCCGGGCGCCGGCCGCTTTTCACCGTTGCCCAACATCGCAACCGTTTCCCGCAGCTTGCGGATCATGACGGCAAGCTCAACCGGCTCGAGCGAAGCTTTGTGGTCAGGCCCCGGAAGCGTGCGATCGAGCGTAAAATGTTTTTCGATGACGGTGGCGCCCAGCGCAACCGCCGCTATTGCCGAGTGATCGCCCAGGCTGTGATCGGAATAGCCAACCGGCAGCCCAAAACGATTTGCCATTGTTGTCATGGCCTTGAGATTGAGCGAATGAGGCGGCGCCGGATACAGTGACGTGCATTGCAGTAGCGTGATGTCTTTCGCGCCAGCGCTTATGAGCGTGTCGACAGCGACCCCAACCTCATCAAGGGTAGCCATTCCCGTGGACAGCATCACCGGCAAACCGAGAGCAGCAAAACGCCGCAACGCCAACGTATTGGTGAGTTCGCCAGAAGCGACCTTGATCCGGTCCATGCCCATGCCGATCAGCGCTTCAATCAAGTCGGTATCGAAAGCTGTTGCGAGAAATCCGATGCGATGATGCCGGCAGTCTTCGGCAAGTGTAGAAAAGTCGCTTTCTCGCAATTGCAATGTACGCAACATTTCACTCTGGTCGCTTTGGCCGGTATTGGCCGCTTGATAAGCAGCGGTCTTTGTACCGCGTGCCACCAAGCCTTCGGCGTCGAACGCCTGAAACTTGACGAGATCCGCACCGGCTGCGGCCGCCGCGGCGACCATTTCACGCGCTCGCACAAGACTGCCATTATGATTGACGCCGGCCTCGGCGATTACAATCGGCGTAATCATTTTTGCACGCTACTCTTGCGCAGTATGCGACCGCGAACAGGCGAATAATCGCCAGCCGCCGGCTGCAGCGCCTGGGAAAGAAAGCTCACGAAATGCGAATTTCGCACGAAAGGACGGTCTGCAAGAGCGAGCGGGTGCAACACGCGACTGACAAAATAGTGCGTGGACAAGAAGTTCTCCGGCAATTCTGGATCATTTACCGATTCTAACGACTTCTCGTTTTCGAAAATTGTGTCAGACAAATACTGATTATGATGGGCCGGCGGCAAAGGTGGCAATCCGAACTCAGCGCGGGCAGTATTTAAGTTCTTGAGCGGCGCATCAAATGCTTCGATCACGGCAAGATAGCCGCCAGGCACAAGCGAACGGGCGAGGTTATTCAATCCAGCAGCCTGATCGTTCGGATCGAGCAGGTTAATCAGAACGCGTTGACAGATAATTGCGTCATAACTCGCTTCACTTCTCGCCTGCCGGATATCGCCAGCCATGATCGCCGTATTTGGATCGCTAGCGAAGCGCTCAGTCGCGATGCTGCGAAGCTCGGGCGTGAATTCGAATCCTGTCAAGTTCAGTTTGGGGAACGCATCGCGAATTTGCCGGAGGGTAAAGCCATTACCACAGCCAAAATCCGCGACCGAGCCGTCGGCAGGAACATAGCGCGCGATGAAGCCGAGCAGAAATTCTGTCTCCAGCTTTCGCGTACGCATATCTGACATTGTCGATGTCGCGGCGTCGCCGTGCCGCTGCGCTTCACCGCGATAGTGTTCCAAAATAATGTTGTCGTAGGAAGAACTCATGGGACGAGATTCGATTGTGGTAGCCGGCCCGACGCCTCGGCCGACCGAAAAGCGCGCTGCCCGCGCCACGATTGCAGCGCAGCGATGACGCGGTTTTGCTCCGATTCCGAAAGGTTGCTCGAGCACGGCAGCGAAACCACCGTCCCGGACAGACGCGCGGCAACACCAGTCAAATAGCGCTGCGCGGCGGCGTAGGGCGCCTGCTCAGACAAAGCTTCCCAGAACACGCGCGCATCGATGCCGGCCGTATCCAGGTGGCGCACCAGCAGGTCAGCATCGTTGCGGCTCGCACACCGCACCGAATAGAGCCAGCACCCGCTTTCAGCCCAATCGCAACGCGGCATGGGAGCGAGATCATCGCGTGACGCAAACACTTCGTCGTAGCGCGCCGCAATCGCGCGCTTCGCCGCCAACATCACATCGAGCCGGCCAAGCTGTGCAAGTCCGAGCGCGGCATTAAGATTGGGCAGGCGATAGTTGAATCCGGCTTCGCGATAGCGGTAGCGGTCGCCGTCGCGCGCCTGCATGGACAAGGCGCGCACATGCTCCGCCCAAGCCGTGTTGTCGGTGACGATCATGCCGCCGCCGCCAGTAGTCACGGTCTTGTTACCGTTGAAGCTGAACACCGCGGCGTCGCCCAAACTCCCGGTCGGTCGGCCGCGATAGCCGGCGCCGATAGCGCCGGCTGCGTCTTCGATCACTGCGACGTCGGCCGCACGGCAGATCGCGGTGACGGGGTCCATGTCGACCGGATGACCGAGCACATGCACGGGCAGCACGGCCTTCGGTCGGTGGTTGCGGATGGCGTTCTCAAGCAGCGTTGGATCGAGTGTCCAACTTTCTTCCGTAACATCTAGGAAAACAGGTTCGGCGTCGGCTTGTAAGATCGCGTTGGCGGTCGCGGCGAATGTGAAATCGGGCAGCAGGACCCGATCGCCCGCTTTGACGCCGGCGGCGCGCAGAGCAAGATAAAGGGCAGCTGTTCCGTTGACGATCGCAACGCCGTGCGCGCATCCGGCCAACGCTGCCATTCGTTTCTCAAACGCAATGACATCGGGACCGGCGGACGATACCCAGTTATCAGTGATACAACGTGCAACCGCCATCCTTTCTTGCTCGCCGAGGTCGGGAATGCTGAGCGGAATGCGCGACGTGTTCATGCCGCGTTCAAAAGCCGCAACGGCGAAAACGACGGCGCCATCTTGCCAAGCTCAAGCTCGCGCAATCCGAGATAAGCGAGCTTCGCGGCGGTAGTGAGTTGCGCTTTCGTGCCCGGCACCAAGCCGGCGATCTGTTGGATACTGTGGCGGTTCTTGGGAACAACGTTGTAACCCAGACGCCGCGCTGTCTTTCCGCAAATTTCAGCAATAAGATCGGCCGCGTCGTCCGACAGCGCCTTGCGCCAACGCTCGATCGGCTTTGTGCTAAGGCCCTCCCCCTTTTCGTTGCTATCGAGGCTTGCGCCATAAAGCACGCCGGCGAGCTTGCTGCGAAGTTTCTCCTCCGACATCGGCGGCAGCCCAAGGAAATCGTAGAGCCGCGGGACTATCTTGAATGGCGACGTCACGAGATCCTCATAGCGGAAGAATACGGTCTGCGAAGGATAACGCCGGGCGAAGCGCAGTTCTTTTTGCGCGAGGTTGCGCCAATAGATTGCGCTCGCAATGACATCGCGCGCTTCGACCCGAAGTTCGGTGTCCGGACGCGCGTCAGCGATGCGCTTGGAAAGCGAAGCGACCGCCGCGCGCGGATCGCGCACCACGAACACGAACCGCGCCTGAGGAAACTGCGCCGGTAAGAGATCGACGCCCCAGAAGTCGTTGCCCTTGTCGAGCCATGCACAAACTACATCGGGATCGCGCGGCTCCTCCGGATCGACGCCACGGACCAGTGGATAGAGCTGATAAAGTTCGCGAAGATTTTTACGCTCCAAAACCAGATTGATGTGCTGGATATAGGCAACCTTCCGGTCTTCGCTCAGCGAAGTCGCGAACTTCGTCGCGCCGCACCGAGTCGGGCAGCCAGAAAATGACGCGCCACAGCCGCTCCTCGACACGATTTCGATGTCGCCAAACATGGTTGAGGAAATGCGTCGGGCCGCCGAACGAAATAACGTTGTCGTGCAGCCCGATCACGTTCTTGGTCAAGCGTCGTGCCGCCGCGCGCCGAGCCGACCACATAGATCAACCGCTCGAGCGCCTGCTCGGACAGCGAGCCGATACGTTCACGTACGTTGGTCGCGGAATTCATGGACGTTCGCTAGTCTTGAGATCCAAGTGGCGCGTCGAAGGACCAAAACGGGGCTCGGGGCACTCGTTTTTCTACGCTACCGCCATTAGGGTGAATGCGAAATCCGCACCCCTTCGGCGTCGACACGGGCGGCCCGGGGGCTGATGGATAAGAGGTTTTCCTTGCCAGCCGGGCCTGAACCCGCACAATGTTCATCAAGTGAACAGTGCGGTCAAGCTGATTGTTCACGGCGCGAACGTTGGGGTTAATCGTGGCAGGCCACCCGAAACCGTCGCTTTTAACGCTGGGAACGGCCACTTTTGGCATGCCCTACGGGGTCGCCAATCCCTCGGAAACGCTGCCGGCGCAAACCGTGGAAAGAATGCTCGACCGGGCCTGGGAGGCCGGCATCACGGCCTTCGATACGGCGCCCGGCTATGGCGAGGCGGAGGAGCGGCTTGGCCGCTGGATCAAGCGGCGGGGCATCGTCCCTCATGTCGCAACCAAGCTGCCTTCCCTCGCCGGCGTGCCCTCCGCCGGCCTGGCCAAGGCCGTGGATGATGCCATTCGCGGCTCGACCGATCGGCTCGGCCTGCCCCCGGCCAGCTACCTCACCCATGGCGCGGCCGACTATCTACGGCCGGCGGTCCGCGACCAGCTGCACGCGGCGGCGGCGCGCGGCGCCATCGGAGCGGCCGGCCTGTCGGTCTACACGGGAGCCGACGTGTTCGCCGCCCTCGCGGCCGGCCCGCCGGACGCCATCCAGATTCCGCTCAGCGTATTCGACCAGCGAATGCAAATTGACGGCGCCCTCGCCGCTTGCGCTGCCGTCGGCGTCACCGTCTTTGCACGCAGCGTATTTCTTCAGGGCGCGCTGTTGATGGCGCCGGACCGTCTTCCGGCCGGTTTCGAGGGTCTGAGCGCGCCGCTCGCCGCATTGGAAGCGTTATGCAGGAAGGCGAACACGACGCGCGCCAGCATCGCTTTGCGCTATGTGCGCGACCTGCGCGGCATAACATCCACGGTGATTGGCGCCTATGAGCCCGACCATCTCGGCGTGCAGATCGCGGCGGCGAATGAACCGCCACTCACCGAGGACCAACGGGCAGCGCTGGCGGAAATTGCCAAGACTGTGCCCCCGCAGCTCCTTGACCCCCGCAACTGGGCGTCAGGAAAATAGCGCACTCGGCGCAATTACACCGGCATCACGACGTCGATCGGCAGTTGCACCACGACTTCGCGGCCCATCAGCGACAGCAGAGCGACAACGCGGTCGGCATCGCGCTGGGCCTCGAAGATCGCCTCGCAGGTGGCGAACGGTCCGGAATCGATCCGGATCTTGGTGCCGCGCTTGAGGTCGAGATGGCGCGCCAGCACCACAAAACCATCTTCGCCGCGGCGATGCTCCATTTCGTGAATTATCGATTGCGGCACCGGGACCGGCGTTTCGCCGTTGCTGACCAGATCGATGACGCCACGCGTCGAGCGAATTGCACGCCAGCGCTGCTGGGACGCATCGAAGGAAACGAAAAGATAGCGCGGGAACAACGGCGCCGGTACCACGGTCACCCGCCGCGCATGGCTGCGGCGCTTGAGATAACGCGGCAGGAAGACCTCAAAGCCCTGACGCGCCAGGTGCTCCTGCGCGCGCTCTTCGTTTCGCGGCTGCGTGTAGACGGCGTACCACTGCTTCATTCGGCGGCCCGCGTGGAATCGATCTTTGAAGCCTTCGTCATCGCAATTCGCAGGAGCTGCGGCGCCAGGACGCGGTCGGCTCCCACCTCTCCGCCTATGGCCCGATAGACCTGCTCCGGCTTCGACAAGTCGGTGACGATCACCGCATCGACCGACCCGCATTGGGCGAGCGAAGCGACGACCGAAAGACCGCAGAATTTCTCCCCCGCCCGCGCTGGGTCGATGACGGCAATAACAGCGATCGGAAAGTCGTGCGCGCAGATCACGCCGACTTCGGCCAGCTCCGAAATTCCGGCAAAGGCAATCTTGCGCCATCCGAGCTTGTCGCAATCGCTCATGAGCTCGGCCATTTGGGTGCGGGCGCGGCGAAAAAAAGTGAACGACGCGGAGAAATATTGCCCGGCCAGGCGGGATTTCTCGGCAAAGCCCCGTGGCGTCAAATAGTAGGCATAGCGTCTGCTCGGCACCTGCTTGATCTTGATGAGGCCTTTGCGAACGCAACGCTTCAAATAAGCGTTGGCAAGCCCCAGCGCGACATCGAGTTCGCGCGAAATGCCGCGTTGCGAGGTATTGGCATCGCGCTCAACGACGCTCAGCACGCCGAGCAGGATCTCGTCGTGGTTGTCGAAGGAATCGGCCTCTTTTTCGCCATTCCGCGCGGTTTTGGCCACGGCTTAACCCTGCCTTCCAGAAAGGTCTTGCGGTGTTCATAGCATGAACTCTATGGTATGTCACGGCGATGGCGGCGTGACCGTCGCCGCCGTGGTTAAGGCCGGCTGGACAAGAAAATTGGTTCCCGAATGAAATCCTTCGCGCTGATCGGCGCCGCAGGTTATGTCGCGCCTCGACATATGCGCGCGATCAGAGATGTTGGCGGCGAACTCAAGGTCGCTCTCGATCCCAATGATTCCGTCGGCGTCCTCGATAGCTATTTCCCCAACACGCGGTTTTTCGTCGAATTCGAACGCTTCGATCGGCATATCGACAAGTTGCGCCGGTCAGACGAACCAATCGATTTCGTATCGATCTGCTCGCCGAACTACTTGCACGATGCCCATGTGCGGTTTGCGCTGCGGTCGGATGCCGATGCGATCTGCGAGAAGCCTTCGGTGTTGAATCCCTGGAACCTAGACGGTTTAGCCGAGGCGTCGCGGCGGACGAACCGCAGCATCAATACAATCCTGCAATTACGCCTTCACCCGACGATTAAAGCCCTACGTGAACGTATCGCGGATGAACCCAATGCCACGCATGACGTCGACGTGACCTACATTACGTCGCGTGGCCGCTGGTACCAGGTTTCCTGGAAAGGCGACGAGAGCAAGTCTGGCGGTATCGCGACCAATATCGGTATCCACCTGTTCGACATGCTCGTTTACGTGTTCGGGCCGGTGCGCTCAAATACCGTGCATATCCGAACGCCCTATCGGGCTGCCGGCTATCTGGAACTCGCCAAAGCGAGAGTGCGGTGGTTTTTGTCGATCGCGGCAGAAGACCTGCCGAAAGAAAATGTGAACGGAAAGCCGACATGGCGGTCGATCAAAATCGACGGGTCCGAGCTCGAGTTCTCCGAAGGCTTCACCGACTTGCACACGGAAAGCTACAAGGAGATTCTCGCCGGCCGCGGCTTCAGCCTTGATGATGTGCGACCGTCCGTCGAAATGGCTTCGGCACTTCGCAAAGCCCCGATCGAATGGAACAAGGGCGATCGCCATCCATCGGCACGCGAGGACATGGCATGACGGCCGCGGGCTCGGGTCCGCGTTTCCCCGGCGTCACCGTCCACGAAAGCGCCTATATCGATGACGGGGCAGAGATCGGCGCCGGCTCGAAGATTTGGCATTTCGTGCACGTTCTTCCCGACACCGTCATCGGCCGCAACGTCGTCATCGGGCAAAACGTCATGGCCGGACCCAATGTGCGCATCGGCGACGGCTGCAAGATTCAAAACAACGTCTCGCTCTACGAGGGCATCGAGCTGGAAGCCGACGTCTTCTGCGGCCCGAGCTGCGTCTTCACCAATGTATTCAACCCGCGCGCCGCGGTCAGCCGCAAGACCGAGTTCCGCAAAACGCTGATCAAACGCGGCGCCACCATCGGCGCCAACGCTACGATCCTGTGCGGGATCACCATCGGTGAGTACGCTTTCATCGGCGCCGGCGCAGTCGTCGCGCGCGACGTGCCGCCGCACGCGCTCATGGTCGGCAGTCCGGCTCGCCGCACCGGTTGGGTGAGCCGCGCCGGCGAAAAGCTGGGCTCCGATCTCGTATGTCCTCGTACCGGCGAACGCTACGAGCTTAAAGGCGCGGATTGCCTCGCCCTTTGCGGATAATCGTGTGGCACCATAAGAAAGGTGGCGGCTGATGTGCGGCATAGCCGGCGTCTTTGATCTGCGCAGCACGTCCCGCAACCGCGCCCCCAGCGTTGTCGCGCTGGCGATGGCCAACACCCTCGCCCATCGCGGGCCCGACGGTTCCGACGCCTGGGGCGATGCCGACGCCGGTGTCGGTTTCGGCCACCGCCGGCTTGCCGTCATCGACCTTTCGCCGGCCGGCGCCCAGCCCATGCATTCGGCGGACGAGCGTTACGTCATCACCTACAACGGCGAGGTCTATAACTTCCGCGAGCTGCGCGACGAACTGAGAACGCTCGGCCACGCCTTCCGCGGCACCTCCGACACCGAAGTCATGCTGGCCGCCATCAGCGAATGGGGCGTCGAACGCGCCGTCCAACGTTTCGTCGGCATGTTCGCATTCGGCGTCTTCGATCGCTTGGACCGCACGCTCTATCTCGTGCGCGACCGGCTCGGCATCAAGCCGCTCTATTGGACGCTGATCGACGGCCAGTTGCTGTTCGGTTCGGAATTGCGCGCACTGATGGAGCATCCCGCCTTTCGCCCGCAGGTGAACCGCGAGGCGGTGTCGGCGTTCCTGCGCTACAGCTACGTGCCGACGCCGGCCACGATTTTCAACGGCGTCGCAAAGCTGCCGCCGGGCTGCATTCTTTCGGTCGCCCAAGGCGGCGCGCCAAAAGTCGAACCGTACTGGCGCCTCGCCGACGCCGTGACCAAGGCCCGGCACGCGACCATGGCGGCCGACGAAGCCGCCGACACGCTCGACGATCTGCTGCGCGACGCGGTCCGCAGACGCATGATCGCCGATGTGCCGGTCGGCGCGTTCTTGTCGGGCGGCACCAACTCCGCGACGATCGTCGCGCTCATGCAGGCATGCGCCGATCGGCCGGTGCGCACATTCACCATCGGATTCCAAGAGGAAGCCTATGACGAAGCGCCCTATGCGCGCGACGTAGCCGACCGGCTGGGCACCGAGCACACCGAAATCTCGCTCGACGGCAAGGCCGCGCTCGATCTCGTCGAAAACATCGCCGACTGGTTCGACGAGCCCTTTGCCGAATTCTTCGCAACTGCCGACCTATCTCGTGTCGCGCATGACACGTCAGCACGTCACGGTGGCGCTGTCGGGCGACGGCGGCGACGAATTGTTCGGCGGCTATCCAAAATACGACATGCTTGAGACCAACTGGCGGCGCCTCCGCCGGCTGCCGCACGGTGTCCGTAGGCTGGCAAGCAAAGGCCTTGCCCGCATACCCGAACCGATGCTCGCGCGGACCGCGCGTCTGATGCTCGATGCCGGCCGCGCCCAGCGCGTCGGCGAAAAAGCCCGCCGCTTTGCCACGGCGATGGCGGCACGCAATGGCGACGATGCGGCCGCTGCGCTGAATGTCGTCGGTTCGGATCAGGGCCTCGTCATCGGCGCAACCGGCGCGCTGCATCCGGCCGGTTTGCCTGGGCTCGCTTCAACGCTGCCGGATCTCGCCTCGCGCATGCAGGCCGACGACATGGTCACTTATCTTCCCGACGACATCCTGACCAAGGTCGACCGCTGCGCAATGGCGGTCTCGCTCGAAACCCGCGTGCCGCTGCTCGATCACCGCGTGGTCGAATTCGTCTGGTCGCTGCCGCGCGCGGTTCGGCGCGGCCGCGAGCCAAAGGCGTTGCTCAGATCGGTCCTGGCGCGCTATCTGCCTTTGGAGATGGTCGACCGCCCCAAGCGCGGCTTTTCGGTGCCGCTCGATCAATGGCTGGCGGGGCCGCTGCGCGGCTGGGCGGAAGAGCTGTTGTCGCCGCAGAAACTTGCGAACGAAGGCCTGCTCGATGCCGGTGCCGTGCAAACCATGTGGCAGCGGCACTTGTCGAAGCGCGAACAAAATGGCACGGCTCTCTGGAATATCCTGATGCTGCGCGCCTGGTCGGAGCGTTGGCCAAACCGCTCACTCTGACATGAGCCAACCTGAAGCCGCCAATACCGAGAACGCGGCGCGCCCGCGCCTGCTCTATCTCGTGTCCGAGGACTGGTACTTTCTCTCCCACCGGCTGCCGATGGCGCGCGCGGCGCGCGCGGCAGGCTATGAGGTGCATGTCGCGACCCGCGTCGTCGACGGTGGCGCGGCCATCGCAGCCGAAGGCTTTGCGCTCCACCCACTCACCTGGAAGCGCGGCAGCACCAATCCGTTCGATTTCATGAGCGCGGTCGCCGAGGTGCGCCGCGTCTATCGCGCCCTCAAACCCGATCTCGTGCATCAGGTCGCCTTCTGGCCGTCCATCGTCGGTTCGTTGGCGGCAACGGGTCTTGGCATCACGCGTCTGTCGGCGCTTGCCGGCATGGGCTTTGCCTTCACATCGCACGCGCCGAAGGCGCGCGTCGTGCGAGGCGTGTTGCGGCCTTTCTTCCGCCACCTGCTGAGCGGACCGCGCGCCGCGGTGCTGGTGCAGAACCCGGACGACTATGCCGAAATGATTTCCTTGGGCATTGCGCGCGAGCGGGCCTTCGTCATTCCGGGTTCGGGCGTTGACACCGATGTGATGCGCGCGTTGCCCGAGCCGCCGCTGCCGGTGACGATGGCCTATGTCGGCCGCCTTCTCGACGACAAGGGACTGCGCAGCCTGGTTGCCGCTCAAGCGTTGCTCGCCTCGCGCGGCGAAACGGTGCGGCTGCTGATCGCCGGCGAAACCGATCCCGCCAACCCCGCATCCATCCCGCAATCCGAGATCGACACCTGGCGCAAGCAGCCGCTGGTCGAGGTGCTCGGCCATGTGCCCGACATTGCCACCGTCTGGGCCAAGGCGCATATCGCGGTATTGCCGTCGCGACGCGAGGGCTTGCCGAAAAGCCTGCTGGAAGCCGCCGCTTGCGGCCGTCCGATCGTGGCAACCGACGTGCAAGGATGCCGTGAAATCGCGCGCCACGGATTGAATGGCCTGCTCGTTCCCGTCGACGACCCACCCGCGCTTGCCGAGGCGATTTCACGTCTGGCGCAAGACGCCGATCTACGCCGTAAATTCGGCACCGCCGGCCGCACGCTCGTCGAACGCGAATTTTCCAGCGCCCGCATCGGAACCGAGATCGTGAAATTGTACCGCGCCATGCTATCGTCCGGTGGCATGCAGCAAGCTCTGCGCAATTCCAAACCGTGACGCGCGACTACCGCCCGCAACCGTGACCGACCCGATGGCCGACAGTTTCAACGCGTGGGCAATTCCATTCGGCGCAGGTCTGGCCGCCGCCATCCTCTGCGCAATCCTGATTGTCATCTTGCGGCCGGTGCTTGTGCGTTATGCGCTGGCGCGCCCGAACGCACGGTCCTCGCACGAGACACCGACGCCGCAAGGCGGCGGGCTTGCGGTGATTGCCGCGACCACCATCGTCGTCGCCGCGACGCTTTTATTTGCGCCGGGACTGTTCGACGACCCGGGACGCCTCGCCATCGTGTTTGCCGCCGTGCTTGCACTCGGCCTTGTCGGCGTCACCGACGATATCCGTCCCTTGGAAGTCTTTCCTCGCCTTGCCTTGCAGGCGGCCGCGGTTGCCGTCGTCGCGGCCTGGTTGCCGCCGTCTTTGCGCATCCTGCCGATGCTGCCGTGGTGGTTCGAATATATTTGCCTCGTGCTGGGCGGCATTTGGCTCGTGAACCTGGTGAATTTCATGGACGGCATCGACTGGATGACCGTCGTCGAAGTCGTGCCGATCACCGCTGCGCTCACGGCCTTCGGGGTTGCCGGCGCGCTGCCGCCGGCGGCGACGGTCGTCGCGATCGCGCTGTGCGGCGCCATGATCGGCTTTGCGCCGTTCAACCGTCCGGTGGCGAGCCTGTTTCTCGGCGACGTCGGCAGCCTGCCGATCGGCTTATTGCTGTTCTGGCTGCTCGCTCTGCTCGCCGGCAGCGGGCATCTGGTCGCCGCGCTGCTGCTTCCGCTTTATTATCTCGCCGATGCGACCATCACCCTGTTGCGACGGCTGACGCGCGGCGAGTCTGTTACCGTCGCGCATCGCGATCATTTCTATCAGCGCGCTCTCGCAAGGGTTTCCGCGTCGGTCAAATCGTAAGCCGTGTCTTTGCAATTAACGTGTTGCTCATTGGGCTCGCGGCCATCAGTCTTCACGTTACAATTGCGTTGCAGATCGTAGCGTTGCTCGCAGGCTGCGCTCTAGTGAGCGTGCTGCTTTGGACGTTCAACCGTGCGAGCGCAAAGGTTTTCTCGCGCGATTCGTCAGGACAGTAGGCTCCACAAATATGAGTTCGTCTACGACGAACACTTAGCTGCAGAAATCACCGTGAACTCGCGCGAAACGTAAATGGAAATGATGCACGGCTTGGCAGCGGTTTCCGCCGTCGCAATGTTTCCAGGGTAAAAATAATCTGCCGGGCCTGCCGCCAGAGAATGTGTTCGTAGCGCGTGAGACGATCGAGCGGGAAGGTCGGCAGAGCGATCAATCGTAGATAGCTATTGGCGATATTGTCGTGAGCGCCCAAGCCGCCGCTAAACCAGGCTACATCGTCAGCATTTGGTTCGCTGCCATTAGTTTGATGCTCCAGCAGGCCAGCCACCTGGACAGGCTCCGAGGGTTCGTCTTTTTGGTTTGTTTCTCGCGCAGCGAAGTTGAAAAGTGAGGTTTCGATCCCGGTTGCACGCCGAAGTCGCCATAGGATACTGGCAAGCCGCAGCACCATTTCTCGCTCAACAGCTGATTCAGCGTCGTAGTCGGAAATGACCGCGGCCTGGAAGGCGTCGTAGTCGTCCCGGTCTTCCAGTTCGACGATAACAGTTTCTGCTGTAAGACCGTGCCGCACGGCATTGCGACTGGATCGGTGTTTGCCGTCAGGCGTTCTGGGCCCGGTACTCCTCGAAGCATTGCGGCGGTTTGCCTCGAATTGCTTTTCGCTCGTCATGTCGATTTGCCGGGTGCAATTGGGTTCGTTTTGTCACTTGCTCTCGGGCTTGGCTGCGGCCGCATCGGCGCTTGGTTGGTGTGTCACCGCGGACCTCGGATGCGTTTGTTCCCAAAGTTCTCTGGCGGTGTGCAGCGGCTCGATCTTGTTGTTTGCCCACCAGTCCAACTCATTGCCGACCTGATGCAGTTGCCGATGATGGCCGCGGCAGAGCGGTACGGTGAACTCATCGCTGACCTTCATGCCGATGGCGCGGGGCTGGGCAAAGCGTAAGTGGTGGGGATCGGACGGTTGTCGGCCGCAGACAAGGCAGGGCTGAGACGCCACAAACTTCAGATGCTCCTTATCGCGCAGCCGCTTGGGTTCGGCGATCGTGAGCTGGCTTTTGTCGATCGGTCCGGGAGCAAGATCAGGCGGCGCCAAAGGCGGGGCCGCGGTGCGGTCCATTCGCCGGCGTTCACCGCGGAAATGCTCCGCGATCTGGTCTTGCCGCCGGCCGTAGTAGCGCGAGGGTCGTGGGATCGGCGTCGTGTCATCGGGATGAAAGCCGACCCGGGGATCAGTGTCGCCGGATGAGACGGGTGCAGGGGACAGCGACTTCCTGTGGCGCTGCACGTCTCTTGCCGCCGCGATAAAGCTCAAGCCCGAACGGTTTGCCGAAGGTGGCGAGCGCCCGTTTGGTGGCGTCGGTCTCGGCGGCCTTGAGCGCAATGTCGTGCACTTCGCCGGGTGAGGTGCCACGCCCTTCGCTGGTGCCATGACCTTCCCGAATGATGGTCGCACCATCCGCCTGCACGGTGACGCGCACCCGGGCGAGATAGACGGCGAGGAAGGTGCCGCGCGTCTCGCGCGTCATGACGCAGCGGGTCTCCAGCGTCTCCCGGCTCCAGCCATCAAAGCCGAAGATGCGGTTGGCCTCCGAGATGGCGTACCAGCCCTCGAGGTAGGTGAACTCCCGGCCGTGGGTCTCCCTGGTGCGGAGATGAGCCCGATTGGGATGCCGCCGCAGCGCTTGGATCTGTTTTGCTGAGAACCCCATCACTTCGTCCTCACGCTCAGGACCGGCTCGGGGTTGGAGAGCGAAACGCCGGTGACTTCGGCGCCCTGTTTGAGATCGGCGAGCAGGCCCTGGCGGTTGAGCCTTGGCTCTCGCGGCTCCCAGTAGAGGCTGGGGACGGCCGCCTCATCGATGACCATCAGAGACGGCATCCCGGGCCGGACGGACACGGTGAAGTCTGGCGCCTCGATCTTCTTCAGGTCGAGCTCGACCATCGTGTCCTTGGCGATCTGGCGGCGTTTGGCGGCCCGGTCCTTGAGACGTCCCAGGCGGTCTTCCATCTCGGCGATCCGTCCCTTGAGGCCTGTGGCGAGCGCCTCATCGGCCAGCGCTGCCCGAATGATAGCTGTGAGGATCTCATGCAGATCAGTGAGCCCCTCAACGGTATCGGCTAAGGTCCGCTCGTCGATCTGCGGGTCTTCCGCCCGCAGGCGGTCGCGGAGGGCGCGGTAGTGGATGGCGGAGAATTCGAGGTTCATCGGACAGCTCCAACAGATAACGTCAACATTTTATATTGATCCAGATGCTCGATGTCAACAAAAAATGTTGATTTTGTGATATCATCCGCCCAATGTCGCGGCGCGCGCGGGTTGCTGGGCTTGACCCAGCCAAAGTTGGCATCGGCTGCCCGATTGGGACTTTCGACCATCGTTGATTTTGAAAGGTCTCGAAGACCAGTTTCCGCAGAGGCGACTCAGGCGATCTGTAAGGCTCTCGAGCGAGCCGGCGTCGAGTTCATCGACGAAAACGGAGGCGGCCCAGGAGTACGCTTGAGGAAACCGACAAAACGAACGGAATCAGGTACGTAGCAACTTCGGCAAAACGAACCCAAGGTGACGTAACTGAACTAGGTGAACGTACAACTTGGGGGAAAGCTAAGTATCTCGATCCATATCAGGTGAAGGGCGCAATTCACTTGCTTTCCATTTCAGAATGCACAAATTCGGCTGGCCGCTGATGATCTTCGCGAAGGGGTGCTCCGAAACTGGATGTGGGTCACGCTCGCGTTTCAGGACATCAAAATGCGCTATCGCGGCTCAATCCTAGGCCTTTCTGGCTCACGATCAGTACGCTAGTGATGGTAGCGGCCATCGGTGGTATCTATCCCCGCATCCTTAATATCCCGACTTTCGATTATCTACCTTATCTGGCCACCGGGCTGGTGATCTGGTCGTTGCTGTCGAGTCTGATAAACGAAGGTTGCAACACCTTTCTCAGCGCGCAGCAAATTATTCGTCAGGTCCATCTGCCGTTTTCGCTGCACGTATTCCGCTCGGTCTTTCGCAATCTCGTTGTGTTTGCACACAGCTTCGCGGTGATCCCGTTCGTCATTGTCATCTTTTCGGTCCCCGTCGGCTGGACTGCAATTTTGATTATCCCTGCCCTCGCCGTCGTTGCGATCAATGGCGTATGGATCGGCATTATGCTCGGCATGGCAAGTGCGCGCTATCGCGACATTCCACCGGTCGTCAACAGCTTTGTAACGGTGGCATTCTTTGCAACGCCGGTGTTCTGGCATCCGCAGGCGCTCGGCCCCGAACGCTGGATCGTAGACTTCAATCCTTTGTTCGCGGCTTTGGATGTAATGCGCGCTCCGCTGCTCGGCGTAGCCCCTTCGCCCTACTCATGGCCAATGCTTCTGGCGACAACGGCGCTCGGCAGCGCGGTCACCTTTCTGTTCTTCGCACGCTGGCGCGCCCGCATCTCGTATTGGGCCAACTAACATGGCGTATCTGCGCTTGGATAAAGTATGCGTCGATTTTCCCGTCTACTACGGGGGCAGCCCGTCCTTGAAGAAAGAACTGCTCGATGCCGCGAAACGAAAGCAACGCAATCTTGCGCGCAACGACGCCGACAAAATCAGCGTGCGCGCACTCAATGAAATTACGCTCGACATCGAAAAGGGGGATAGGGTCGCTATTATTGGCGCGAATGGTGCGGGCAAAACCACCCTTCTGAAAGTTCTGGCTAGGATTTATGAGCCTACTACGGGCTCGATTAAAACTTCGGGCGCAATATCGAGCATGCTAGACGTCAACGTTGGTTTTGACCCCGATGCAACAGGATATGACAATATCCTGTTACGCGGTATGTTTATGAATATTCGCCCGGCGTCGATGAAGGGCCACGTCACACAAATCGCCGAATTCACCGAACTGGGCCCCTATCTCGACATGCCAGTGCGAACCTATTCCGCGGGTATGAGCATGCGCCTCTCTTTTGCGATTGCCACCTGCGTGCCGCCCGAGATCCTGGTGATGGATGAGTGGCTGAGCGCGGGTGACGCCAGCTTCCTCGAAAAGGCGAGGCGGCGCATGGAGGAATTCGTACGCAGCTCGAGCGTCATGGTGCTCGCCTCGCATTCGATGCCACTGCTGGAGCAATGGTGCAACCGCGCCATCTTGCTCGATCAGGGGCACATTCGTGTAATTGGTGATCTAAAGAGCGTTGCTGCAGTTTATAGCAACATGAGTAGTATCACATAAATTCCGACCATTGCCGTCGCAATTTTTAAATTCTGTCGCTAAGGTATCAATACGCCAACTAAATGCAACGCGGACATTAGTTGGTCGGTCCCAGGCGGAACTCACATCACCGGCAGAAATCTCATTGCCAACCATGTCCGTCATCGAATGCTTTGAGACAGATGGCAGCGTGAACAACAGGATCGACCGGCTCATCTGGTTTTAGTTTATGCGGCTTTCTTTTGATGTAGCAAGCGTCGTTTATGGATTGTGTTTCGTTTGATCCTTTCTCTTTCCAGCAGGATTGTTTGACCGCGCCCGAAGTAGACGTCGGCCGGCGTTAGATTGCGCAAGCTCTCGTGGTAGCGCCGATGATTGTAGTGGTCGACGAACCGGCCAATGCTGGCTTCAAGATCACCTGACAGGTAGTAGTTCTCCAGCAGGATGCGGTTCTTGAGCGTCTGATGCCAGCGTTCGATCTTGGGTAGTGTCCAGAATCTTTCGCACATTTGATCAGGCGACGGCTCCGGTTTGCATGACCTGCGATTGGTAGAGGGGTCGCATGTTCATGTAGCGCTTGGTCGACCAGGCCGATGCTGCGATGTAGCGAAGCCTGGCGGCGGCGAGATTGAGACACGATTGGCCGTCCGGAAAGGCGCCGACCACACGTGTTCGACGGCGAATCTCTCTCATGATCCGCTCCAGCGGGTTGTTGGTCCGGATCTTCTGCCAGTGGATGTCTGGAAAGGCGTAGTAGGTGAGTGTCTCGTTGACGGCCTGCTCGACGAGGTCGGCTGCCTTGCTCATCTTGCGGGCTCTCAACTCCTCGATGATCGCTCTTGCCTTCTGCTCGGCCGCCTCGCGGCTCTCCTGCGCGTGAATGGCTTTGAGCATGTGGCCACGTCGCGGACCTTGGCTGCCGGCACGTGGCTGAAAACATTGCGGTAAAAGTGAACCATGCAGCGCTGCCAGCGGGCCTCGGGTAGATACTCCGCAGCGCTCTCGATCAGGCCGCGGCAGGCATCGGAAATGATCAGCTGCACGCCCTCAAGGCCGCGGTCGACCAGGTGGCGCAGAAACGCCGACCAGCCGGACTTGTCTTCCTTGGCGCCCTCGCAGATGCCCAGAATCTCCCGATACCCTTCCGAATTGACCGCGCTGGCCACCAGCAGGGAGACATTGCGCACCTCGCCCGCCCAGCTGCGCTTCATCACGATCCCGTCCAGATAGAGGTACGGATGCTCGCCTTCGATGCGCCGATTCCGCCAGGCCTCGATCTTGGCGTAAATCTTCTTGTTGAGGTTGGACACCGTGCTCGGGCTCACCCGCGTGCCCCACAGTGCTTCCGTGATGTCCTCGACCCGCCGGACCGAAATGCCCGCCAGGTACATCTCGATCAGCGCTTCCTCGACCGAGCTCTCCCGCCGGCGGTAGCGCTCAATAATCGCCGTCTCGAAGGTCTGGCGCCGCAGCTTGGGAACCTTCAGGCTCACCTCACCGGCCTGGGTCTGCAGCGTCCGTTCATAGCTGCCGGCCCGGGTATCCTGCCGAGCCTTGCTGCGCTCATAGCGTCCTGCGCCGCAGAGCTGGTCGGCTTCGGCGTCCAGCATCGCATTCAGCGTCTCTTCGACCGTCCCGCGGACCATCTCACCAAGATGCTCCCGGATGCGAGCCTCGTCGATCTGGATGACCTGGCCCATCGTCTTCTCGTCACTCATCGGTTGCTCCTTCATTCTAGAAGAAGCCGTCAATCCTAAAAGTGCGAAAGATTCTGTACGTTATCCGATCTTGCCCTGTGTCTGCGGATGATAGGGCGCGCCGCGAACGTGGCCCATGTTCTGTGCATCCAGCCAGTCTGCCAGATCGGCCGAGACGTAGCTGGAACCATTGTCGCTGAGCAGGCGCGGCTTATGGACAACCCGAGCCTGGTCGCAGCCTGAGGCCGCGAGAGCCAGGTCCAGTGTGTCGGTCACGTCCTGCGCCTTCATCGTCGTGCACAGCTTCCAGGCGATGATATAGCGCGAGAAGTCGTCCAGCACCGTGCTGAGATAGAACCAGCCCCAGCCGGTCACCTTGAGATAGGTGAAGTCGGTCTGCCAGAGCTGGTTGGGCGCCGTCGTCTTGTCCTTGAACTCATCGGCAGCCTTCATGACGATGTAGGCCGGGCTGGTGATCAGATCATGCGCCTTGAGCAGCCGGTAGACCGAAGCCTCTGACACAAAGTAGCCCGCCGTATCGGTAAAGCGCGTGACCGGCTCATCGAGCAGACGACGCCGTGGTCGGCCATCAGCCGCTGGAACTGCTCGCTGGTGTATTGGCTGCCGCGGTCCGAATGATGCAGCAGCGCATCAGGTTTGCCCCGTCGCCAGATCGCCATGACGAGCGCATCGGTGACGAGCTGGGACGCCATTGCCGTGCTCATCGACCAGCCGACGACCCGACGAGAGAACAGATCGATCACGGCGGCCACGTAGAGCCAGCCTTCAGCTGTCCAGATATACGTGAAGTCGGCAATCCATCGGCGATTGGGAGCGGGAGCCACGAAGGTGCGACCAAGCACGTTCGGAGCGACGGCGCAGGCCTGCCGCTCACCCAGATCGGGCGGCAGCCGACGCCGTCGCGGGCGTGCTTTAAGCCCTTGGCTCCGCATCAATCGCTCGACCCGGTGAAGCCCGCAGGCCAGGCCCTCGGCCAGCAGGTCGTGCCACACACGTTTGGCGCCGTAGGTCCGGTCACTCGCAATGAAGCTCGCCCGCACCTTGGCGCCCACCTCTTCGTCGCTTCGGCTGCGCGGCCGCTCAACCAAGCATAGAAGCCACCGCGCGAGACACCGAGCGCCCCGCATATCCAATCCGCCGGCCAGATCCCTTGGGTAGCTTCGCGATGAAGGAGAACTTCACGTCGATTCCTTCGCGAAGTAGGTCGCGGCTTTTTTTAGGATGTATCGTTCGGCCTTGAGCTTGATGACTTCACGCTCGAGCCGCGCGATCTCAAGCTGTTCCGGCTTCATCTGGCCATTGCCTGGGAATGCGTGCTGCGGGTCGTCCGCGAACTTCTTCACCCAGTCGCGCAGCTGAGATACGTGCACACCCAGGTCCTGCGATGCCTGAACAAACGAGACGCCCCGATCCCTGATCAGGCGCACGGCCTCAAGCTTGAACTCTCGCGTAAACTTTCGCCTCTCCATGACCCACCTCCGGTCCCATTGTCACACCAAACTTGGTGTCTTCGGAACCGGGTGCAGGCCAATCGTGATTTTGTATGCAATGGGTCTGTGTTCGCATCAAGTCATTTGCGGACGCAGTCAAACGAATGAGTAAGTTTAGCAAATTTCTATTTGAATGGCAGCTCTTCGGAGCAGGGACGAATTTTTTTAGCTTTGAATAGTGTCCTTGGCGTGTTTTGCGGCCTACGGCAAAAAAGAGACTGCCGAGTCGGGGGTCGTGCGATCAGCTTTTCTCTCTATCGCCTCAGTAAGCGATAAAGCTTCGTCAAGCTACCGCTCAGGAAACTCGTCTTTGCCATACGCGGCTATCAAGGCATCGTACATCGCCATCTGCTCGCGCGCGACCGCCTCATTCCAATTCTCACCGGGCGCACAAGCCGCAAAATTAAGTCGCGTTGTGTTAGGAGCGGAAAAATGCCGCCAGAATTCATGCGCGTTGCCCACGTCTTTTGAGTTGAGCTCTTTTAAGTCGAGACCACACCCACAAAAGTTTACGCCGCACGGCTCCGGTTGTACTTGCGGCGCTTCGATCGTTTTGGGATCGTACAAGCATCGTCGGAGTTCTCCGCCGCGTGTGATATAGAGCGACTTATGACCGGCTATGCATGGAATACCACGAAAGTTTCGTACTCGCGTCGTATGTGGTTCAACGATGTGGTACCAACTCCTGCTGCCGCTAGTCAGCCCTAGCATTTCCATTTCTTCCTCCGAATGCGCGTGCGGATAGCGCTTGCCATCATATTCGCCATTGAACGCCACTGGCTGGAATCGTATGTCGTGTTTTGCAAACAATTCGCGAAGCTGCGCAATTCGATGAGCGCGCTCCGGGTGAACGACGTATTGCGCAACGAATAGCGCACCGGCGTCGATGATCTGTCGAGCGTGGGCGATGTACTGATCGATCTTTTCCTCAGCCTCAGGATGGACGGTCGACCGAAACAAAAGCCTATTCGCGTGCTTCGGCAACCAGCGGCTAGGGTCCTGCGAATTGTTGGTAGGGATCGATACCACCCCATAGTAACTACAGAGTTCCAATAGCTCCTTGAACTGTGGATGCACCGCCGGCTCTCCGCCACCACAATCGAGTGCTGTCACGATGGGACGGCGGCCGAGGGCGTTATAAATATTGTTGATCTTTTCGAAATCGAAACGCTGTACTGGTTCATTGTTGTGGCCTTTGGCGATGCAGTAAAAGCAACGATAGTTGCACGGATTACGTACTTCGATCATCACCTCGCACGGCGCGGGGCCAGCTATTGCACGCGTGCGATCGAGCACGGGCGTCAGCGGTTTTACAAAACGCAACCTGCCCAAAGCAGCGATCGCCGCTGTATGTGTGGGATTAAGAGCCAAGGCGCGTCGATATCTAACAATTGCTGCTTTCGATTTTCCTCGGCGCTCAGCGGCAGTTCCAGCCGCAAATTCTTCGTCGGCTGAGAGCGTCCTCCACGGCCATCGAATGTTCATAGGCAATATATCTCCACTGACCTGCTTCTCACGTTGTCTTCATTATAAGCAGGGCCGCCTCCGTTTTCACCCTCTTTAAGGCGTGGCTAGAACTCGTTGGTGGTTAGCCGCCGAAACGCATCCACCATCCACGTCTACTTTGGGTCGTTAGGCCGACATTTTCTTCGCAATATGCCATGTCGGCTTATCCCCGACAGCGGACATCGACCGCGTCAGACTACGTGTCTGACGTAGGACAGGTATTGGTGTCAGAGGCTGTCCAGCGACCGATAGCCAAGCCGCGTCGCAACGTCGACGGGATATATCGAGGCAAACTCCCGGCTTAGTTCCGGCGAGAGCCGAGCAATGCGGTCGCCGCGCCGGCTTTTGTCGGTGATGTGATTTAAGCTATCAACCGCTTCCTTCGACATACGTGCAAGATCGTAACGCCGGGCAATTTCCAGAGAGCGGTCGGCCGGCAAGCCGAGCCAGGCGAAGGCTCGTGATAGTTGCGCATCAAAATCCGCAACGACATCTTCAAGGCGCAAATTCAGAAATCGCCGGTCGTCGTAATCCCATCGATAGGCATCCATGATCGCGTTAAAGCTGCGACCGCGCATTTCGAGTTTTATGCCTTCCGATTCAGGCAGACTATTCAACATCTGCTGATATGACATGCCGGAAAATTCGTACTGGATGCCGTCCGCCGAGGTTTTGATCTTTGGGTCGACCGCCCAAGGTTCTGAACAAATGTTGTGGTAACGGTAGCCGGAGAGAATAATGTTGACCGGATGCCTGACGACATGAATGCCGCGCAAGGGCACGGTGGGATCGAGATTGATGCGGCTGTGCTCCATAAACCAAACGTCGGTATCTGGCGGAAGGTCGGCCTGCCAACCAGAAAAAAACTGTAGCCCCAGCGATGTGCTGATTCCAGAAAAGATTCTCTTGAAGAGCATCGTTCCGGTCTTGTGGTGAGTTCCGACGAAGATCAAGCGCTCGTGCACGTATTTAACATTCCCCTCAGAAAGGGCCGTCTCGTGGGCACAGTAAGGAAATCAGGAAAACTCCGGAACGACCGCATCGACCGCCAGACTGTCGCCATGCTCCGCGTTCCCGTAGGTGTATACTGATCGCTTATAAATCTCACGTCCGATATGAGCCAATCACAAATTTTTATCTTAATGGCCGCTTTTCAGAATCGGCACCAGAAGTTTTGATCTTCAATTGGTGTCCTTGGCGCCCTTTTTGCTGCGTCCCGAAAAAAAGACCGCCATGTCGCTGGCGGTCTCAATAGTTGGATAGAAACGGGCTAACAAACTCAGCCCATCCGCCTGTCTAGCCCCCTTGGCCTGGGCCAGCCGGCTGGTTTGGACTGGTTATCGTCCTGCAAAACATTGTGGGGTGTCTGTTCAACACCCATCTGTTCGATTTTACCGAAGGCGCGATCTATGCCGGCTTCGTCGGTGCCCTCGGAGGCGCTCAGCTTAGAAGCCAAGACCGGCACCAGACGTACAAAAAATCCGACCTCACATATCTCAAACCGTTCTTGCCAAAAGCGTAATTGCTCCGTTAGCCAACACTTCCGATAAGCCCCATAGACAGAGTTTTGAGCATCGCTAGCATCACGGGAAAATTCAAACTACGATTACACCATTCGATGGAATTTTCCGAAACAGCTTCGAGCCGTTGGGCTTACCAAATCGATGAATATTGAAGTCGCCCAAGCTAGCGCACATGTCCCTACCCTTTCTGTAGTTGCTGTGACACGCAACGATGATCACGGCATAAACATGCGTGGACGTATGCAGCATTTCGTGACCGGTTTTATCGAGCAATGCCGGCGGCACCAGCTAAATGCCGAACTCATCCTCGTAGAATGGAATCCCCCCGTCGATCGGCCGCCGCTAGAAAGCGCACTCGAATGGCCCGACGATTTCGGCCCCGCTCAGGTGCGTATTATCAGCGTACCGGCTGACGTGCATGCTCTATTTTCTAATTCCAAATCTTTGCCTTTGTTTCAGATGATTGGAAAAAACGTTGGCATTCGGCGAGCGCGAGGGCGGTTCGTGCTCGCCACGAATGTCGATATCCTGTTCGATGACGCGCTCGTCCGCTACATGCGCGGGCAACTGAGGCCTGGCACTATGGTGAGAGTCGACCGCTATGACGTGCCGAGCGACATCGCTACAGGCGTCCCCTTCAAACAAGTGCTCGCCGACTGCGCGTCACGGTTTTTTCAAGTCCAAACTCGTTACGGCATTTTCGACGTGCGGGAAATGAGATTGCGCGGTATGACCACCGGCATCGAAGCCAGCATCATGAGCGTGATCCTTGGATTGCAAATTCTTGGGAGGCCGTTTCGGGAACCATCACGCAAATGGACAGAAGCGGTATCTGGTTATTACCCGATTGCTGTTGCTGTCTTGCAATCAGTTGTTCGAAACTCGTTGCGGAAAGTCGGCCAAACAATATTTCGCGCTGTGCGGAATATCATGCGGACCGGAAAACTGTATGCACGGAATATTATGCCTTTGCAGCGCCTGCCGGTTCGCATCTACTACCTTGGCCGGCGATCTATAGTTCTCGCTAAACGTCTTTTAGGTCGATTTGCACGGCACTTGCGGCGACTTGCGCGACTTGGAAAGTCAGCGATCGTCCGTATCTTCAGGACTTTCGGATTGGCTCGTAGAGAATCAATGGCTGCTATCCGATTCCGACAATCCCGTTGGTTGCATACAAACGGTTGTGGTGATTTCACCCTCCTCTCGCGTGATGACTGGTTCCGGCTGCGTGGCTATGCGGAATGGCCGATATTTTCGTGGCACCTTAACTTATTGTTACGTACGCGGCCAACGCCAATGCGATTTGTCAAATCGTACTGAACGGAAATTACCGCATTTATCACATCGACCATTCGGGCGGCTGGTCTCCGCAAGGAGAAACAGAGCTTTTCTCGGGATTACGCACCAAAGGCGTCCCATTTCTTACCAACGAAGAATTGCATCGATGGCAGGTTAGGTTTGTCGAAGACCCACAGAGTGCAATTCTCAATGACGGAACATGGGGGCTCTCTAATTTCAGTCTGTCAGAACGAGACATCCTTCCGAAGGAAAGGGCGGTCGCCTAGTCGGCCATGGTATTTCTATGCGAGATATTTTACTCAACTTTGGAAAAGACGCCCGGATACTGGAGCAGATTGATCGTGTCCTCGAAATTGTCGATTCCCCAAATGAATTGACGCGACTACAAGCCTACACACTCGCCGCTATAACCGTTGCCCGCTCGCCAAATGTCGTCCTCGACCTGGGGACCGGGCTCGGCAATTCAGCTGCGGTGTTTGGCACCCTTTGTCCTACAGCGAAGACGTATACATTCGATATCGACAACAAGTGGGCACGCATTACGCTGCCGAAGTTGATAAAGTACGGGTTTGCGCCGAATGTGGAGCCTGTCGTCGGCGATATGACCAAGCTCGATTTTTCGAAATTTATCGGCGACGCGAAAAGTGTCGTGGTGTTTTGGGACGCGCACGGCTTTTCAATCGCCGATCTAGTTCTAGCCCATATCTTGCCGATTATCGCGGGTCGGCAGCATATCGTGCTTTGTCACGATGTCAGCTACATCAACAGAAATTTTCTTGATTATAACGGCAAGACGATTTGGCGTGGTACCGACGCGTATTACTCGCCAAATTCCAACATGTCGTACGTCGTCGCCGGTTGGGCGATGTCCGTCGCAGAGCAGGTTATTTCCATTTTCGACTTCTGCGAACGCAACGAAATGAGCTTTCATTCCGTCGATGTTGCCATGGGAATCGAAGACAAGAATGCATTCGCAGAACTTGGCAGGGTGCTAGGGATCTCGCCAATGGCAGCGTTCCACATGGGTTATTTTACTATGGCAGAAACGAAACATCGCCGCTTCCCGGCGCGCGCAAACAAGTAAACGATATTTCGGTAGACTATTTTCAGGTATAAGCGCGGCGCCGAACGTTTGCTGGAGTGCTCATTTCGTCGAAAATCCAACGATAGGTTTCCTCAAGACCGTCTTCCAGACGGATAGACGGTTCCCAGCTCAACAATTGACGAATGAGCGTATTGTCAGAGTTACGGCCACGAACACCCTTTGGCGCATCGAGATTATAGCGCCGCCTCAACTTGGTACCGGCAATGCCTTCCACAATATCGACGAGTTGGTTGATGGTGACAAGCCGCGACGATCCGAGATTGATCGGCACAGCGACGTCGCTTGCCGTGAGGTCGACCGTACCCCAAAGGCAATCGTCGATGTACATAAAACTGCGTGTCTGTTCACCATCGCCCCAAATTTCGATTTGGCCGCTTCCGTCGAGCTTCGCCTGAATCACTTTGCGGCAGATTGCGGCTGGAGCTTTTTCACGGCCGCCGTCGTAAGTGCCGTGCGGTCCGTAAACATTGTGGTAGCGAGCGATTCGAGTTGCCAATCCGAAGTCTTCGCTGAAATGCCGGCACATCCGCTCCGAGAACAACTTTTCCCACCCGTAGCCATCTTCTGGCATGGCTGGATAAGCATATTCCTCACGCAGCGGCGTGACTTCGGCCGAGGTCTGTTTGTCGGCGGCATAAACGCATGCCGAAGACGAGAAAAAGAAGCGCTGTATTCCAACTTCGCGTGCCGCCATCAACAAATGGGTATTGATCAAGACCGAGATCATGCACTCCGCTTTGTGCGCCTCGATAAATCCCATCCCGCCCATGTCGGCCGCGAGATTGTAGACAGCCGCTGCGTCGCGACATGCTGCAAGACAAGTTGGATAGTTGCGCAAGTCAGCGACGATGTTCTCCGCCTCCCGCGAGGCCTGAAACCATTCATTTACTGGCTTTAGGTCGACTGCACGTACCCGCCGATGGCCCAATTCCAGCAAGTGGCGCACTAGCCAACCGCCAATGAAGCCACCCGCGCCGGTGACGACAATAAGATCATCCTTGCCGATTTTCACGGTCATCTACATTTTGATTTCGAATTTCAACCCACGCCGCAACACCGACAATGGCTTGACCAATATCAGCCGCCTGCCCTGCTCAACGCGTACCCGTCCTCATCAATTGAATCATCGTCATTCTGGCCCGGATATATGAGTTCGACGAAGTCGGCAAATTCGGCCACAGGGAGAAGGCGCCAGCAATCGATAACAATCAGACGCTTGCTACGGCGCCCAAGCGCGGCTTGAGGCAATTTCTGAAAGCCCGTCCATGGAGTTGCTATAATCAACAGATCGGACGCCGCCGCACATTCTTCTGCACTATCGGTCGCCTCGACCCTGTCCCGCAGCACCGCCATCGCTGCATCCTGCGCCTGCGGATCGTGCACCAGCACGCGGTAACCGGCATCGGCCAACAGCATCGCAATCTCCACGCCTTGGCTTGCCTCAATAACCGGCGTGTTCGGCTTGTAGGACAAGCCGAGTATCCCGATGGTCCCGCGCGCAAGCAATTCGCGCACAAGTTCGACCATCCGCACGGGTTGATGGCGGTTTATCAGATCGGCGGCTTCCACAATGTCGGCGCGAGCGCCAAGTTTGCCCGCCATGGATGCGAACGCCATGGTGTCGCGCGGAAAGCACGGACCGCCGTAACCAAGAGCGGGAGCCAGATATTTGCCGCCGATGCGGCTGTCCTGGCCGAGCGCGGCGGTCACGACCGTCGAGTTCGCTCCGGAAAGATGGTCGCAGATTTCGGATAGCATGTTGGCGAAGGAAATTTTCGTCGTGACATAAGTGTTGATCGCGATCTTGGCGAGTTCTGCATTCACGAAGCTCATGCGTCGGATCGGCGCCGCATTGTCGCACATTGCGCTATAGATGCGTTCGAGCACATCACCGGAACGCATGTCCAACTCGCCAATCAGGTAGAAATCCGGATTCAGCATATCGCGAATCACGCTGCCGAGCGCGATGAATTCCGGACCATAGCAAAGGCCGATTGTCTCGCCCGCGCTTCGCCCAGCCGCGTTTTCAAGCGCCTCACGGATCGCCCCTCCCGTCGAACCGGGCATCACTGTGCTCGTGATGACGACAAGGTGGTAGCTGGACTTTACACGCAAAGCAGCGCCAATTGCTTGCATCGCAGCGATGACGTGAGCATTCGAGAACACACCGTCGGCCCCACTTGGCGTCGGGACGATTACAAAAGATACGTCGGTGCGTGAAACTGCATCAGCAATGTCGGTCGTTGCCCGCAGCCGTGGTCGGCCGCGATCAATGCAATCCTGCAATCCCGGTTCGAGCATCGACGCTTGGCCGGCGTTCAGTGCCGCCACCGTGTCCGCGCTAAGGTCGACACCGGTGACGTCAAAACCTTTCTCCGCCAGAACCGCCGCAAGCGGCGTACCCAGCTTGCCCAACCCAACCACTGAAATTCGCAATGAAACCGCCCCTACGCGTACCCAGAGGGAAATCACAATACTTCATGGGGCGAGGCTTTGCACAGGCTTACTTAGCGAACTTAGTAGCGGCCGTATTGGAACAACGGCAAAAACTACTGTGATTCCAACTGGTTTTAACTATTTCAGGGAACTGAGAGGGTCGAGGACGTTCAAACAGAACCGACCAAAGCAGCACCACAGGTGCCGAAATCGCGATTATTCGGCGCAACCATGCTTTGATCCTTCGCCATATCAAGAACGGCCGTAGCGTCATTGGAGACGAGCCGGCCACTTCAGCCATTAGTAACTCTGTTGCATCGTAAACCCGGTGTAGAGGCAACCGCGTCCGCCCGCCAAAGCTAAATTGCGCTGACCTTCGGCGGAGGCCAGGACGTCCGCCTCGCTCGGGCTGTCGGGATGAACGTATGAGACGTGGCGATAATCGTGATCCTGATGTACGGCGACGACGGTTCCGGTCGCGTCAATTACGCTCGCCTCAAGTTCGACGGAGCGGCGTATGAGCCAGTTGTCCCAATAACCGCGGCCAATTGCGAAAGGTGGGACCGTGCCGAACAGGCCACGTGGATAGACGAAAATATCGCTGCCGGCCGCCGGATACATGCGAGATTCTACCAATGGCTCGCTCTCGAAGGGCCAAGTCCCAATCGGGACCGAACGCCAGCGGCTCCTCGATTTGAAGATTATAACGGCTCGACACCATAAGAAAATTGCGCTGGCGAGCCGCAACGATTTCACTGGCGGTGAGAATGTCATTGAACAGGACAATGTCAGAGTTTACGAAACAGAGAAGCGGATAGCGCGCTAGCGCATCCGCGCGGGGAAAAGATGTCACTGAGGATTGGCGTGCCTTCCGAGGTTCGCTGCACTTCCGGCATGTGCCGCACGCGGAACTTCGCCGCGACCTCGGCTATGCCCGGCTCGTCGCCAAACAAGATCACGTCGCATTCCGCGCCAAGCCGGATCCAGCTGCCAATGGCGTTGGCTTGAAGGATACCAGCCGAACCAGAAAATGCCTTTGAGATCGAAAACAGTGTCAGCATTATAAACTAGGCGAACCCCGTTCGAACGACAACGACTTCCTCAACCTGGAGCCTGTGCCGTAATTAGCAGATGCCATCCGAACATTCGTTCGAACAATCGGAACAACGGGACGGGCATCCATCGGAAATACCATTCCTTGACATAGCGGTACTGAACATAGTCCGGGAGACGGTATGGGAAAATGTGTTCGACTTGAATATCGAGAACCTTGAACCCTTGTGATTTGACAAGGCGCCGTCCTTCATCGCGGCTATAGATGTACGTGACCGGACAGCCTGTCTGCGCTTCCGAATGGCGCGCGACCAATTCATCCAGTTGCCAGAATTTGCCGTTCCCCAGACCAGAATGATCCACACGACTTTCCAGGAGTACCGATGATAGATCATTAACTTGAGCCTGCCGCCAGGTGCCAGATACCTACGCAATTGCGCGACAATGCGGTCGGGATGAGGACTGTGATGAATTACGCCAAACGTGTAAACGAGATCGTATTGTTCAATCGGCACGACTGCCGACAGCTCCTCAGCATCAGCGCAATAGAAACGGATCTGATCGGACAATCCGAACACCTCAGCGCGGGCACGCGCGATCTCCAGCGATTTCGGAGATAGGTCGACGGCCGTTAATTTAGCGCCAGCACGCGCAAAATTGATCGTATCGGTCCCGATGCCGCAACCGATCTCCAATACGCGCTTGCCCTTCCAACGTGCGAAATCCGCAAATGACGGAATATGTGGCTCAACTCGATACTTGCGTGCTTCAACTTGATCAAAGTATGCGCGTGTCCCGACAGGCTCACAAGAATGCCTCAAATTGCAAGGCCGCGCATCCCAATAGGCCCGCACTACGTCAACTTGAACGGATTTAAACGCGCTCATTGTCGGCAGTCTCAATTACTGAATTGGATGTCGAAGGCTGAGTGGTGGAGTTGCCCATTGCAGCGATTTTCATAGATTCCGCGCTCCCAACTTTACGCAATAACGCTTCACCAAGCACGCCGAAGAGCTTGCCGACCTTTGGACAACAATCCGACCATGTCGCACGATACGCCTATTGAACTATACTCTCATTCCGTCAAAACGACGAGTTCCTCGCCCATTGAATTGTCCGCTCTAAAGCAAACTTTGATGGCATTACTCCCACGCAAGCGACCAGACCGAACGCCACAAAGTACGAAAATGCGGCATTTCGCAACGGGTAGACCCAAAGGGACCGAAGTACGTTGCAGATTGCGCCCACCGGCTGGCGTTTGCGATACATCGTAGCTGCGGTTTCAAGAAATAGGGTGCTATGAAATTGGCGTAGAACAACCCCTCATCGGCCATAAAATCGCGGCAAGTGTTTTTCCGCAATCCGTCGGATCGATTGCAAAGTCAGATCGTCTTCGTCTGACGAGGACGGTTCAGTCCATTCGGTCGCGTAGATATCGGCCAGCGGCTTTGAAACGAAAGCGATGTCGTAAAACTCGGCAAAACGTAGAAGCCAGCCCCAATCTTCCAGCCGATCGAGATTTCTCGTTGAACGGACCGACAGAATTGAAAGCAAAACGACCGATCATGAGCGTCGTCCCCGGAGAGATCGTGTACCCATAAAGAATTTCAGTTTGAAATTGACCACTTTTCAGAGAATGGCAAATGGTCAGGTTACGTTTGCCCTTGTGCAAAATATACCCGGTTGCACATGCCTTCTCATTCGCGGCAGCGCGTTGAAGGGCCTCCATCTGCTGCGCAAGCTGTCTGGTCGCCACGTGTCATCGGAATCTAGAAAGGCGACAAACCGACCGGACACGGTCGCAATCCCGGTATTGCGAGCAGCCTCAGCCCCACGATTATGTGGTTGCCGGATGAGCTTCGCGTTGGAGAGACATCTCGACTTCACCGTGCTTTCAGGACTATCGGTCGAGCCGTCATCGACTACGATGACTTCGAAATCCTTCAAGGTCTGCGCCTCAACGCTTTCCAAGCTCCGCTTGAGGACGGCGGCGCGATTGTGCGCCGGAACAATCACGCTGACCAGTGGAGCCTCGCAGGTGGAATTGGATCCAGGCATGCAAATCTCGAAAACTGGCCATTCCGTTAGCAGCACTCACAGCAGCGCTATTGGCCAGTAATATTGACTTATCAGGATCGAGTAAAAGTTCCGGCTGCGCAATATTGGGAATGTATGCACAGCGCACGCCCGCTCGCTGCAAGTTCTCCACTGCAAGTTATTCCAAAATAAGCTATTTCCCGACCTTGCCCTACCGATTGCGGTAGTGGGCAAAATATGATTATTTGTATTGATAATGTCCCGTATGGAGCGCTTCATGCCGAACCTCGAACAAGCCCCTCAAGTTAAGATCAAGGTGGACGAAATCGAATTCATCGATGGCAAGCAGCCGTATCTGAAGATTTCGACGCCGTCGATCATTGAGAGCGTTCGCGCCGTGCGCAAGGCCGCGGGTCTTGAAACCGGATCGCTGGGCCCGACATCCGTTACGACGTAACGACCCGCTCGCGGTTTACGCAATTACCGCCTCGGAGCGTGAACCCTCAGGTTGACGCGCGAGGAGCTTTTTTGTTTTTGTAAATTTGTACATTTGACTTTTGGTCAGACGGCAAGCATCCATGCCGTGGTCTTGAATAAATTGAAGTGTCAACAAGACCACGCGGGCTGTTAAGGAATGCATGTTAACGATCTTGCAAACGCCGATCGTCTCATGATGGATACGTCGATCGCTTTGGTTCTTTTGATAATGGTAATTCGTCCCGATGTCGGGAGTACCGTTCGCATCGGTAGGGAAATGAGTGGCGCACTCACCCTCGTGAACATGCCTTTTGCGGGTATCCGGTTCCCGTCGATTTAACTAGGGCTTTTGCAGGCTCTGGCCAATTCCGCCCATATCACCTGCCGAAGCAATTACGCCAATGTCGCGTTCGCCCGGCACGTTGGACCAACGCTATACAATGTCCTATCCGATCATCGCGGGACGATGATCGGCGAATGGCTCTTTTCCTTTGCCGCATTTGGCGAGGAAGTCGACCGCGCCAAGTCATTTCGTCAGGATTTTCCGGAGGCGTTCGCTCATATCGAGAAGCATGCCGGCGTCTCAGCAGATGAGCTCCAGCACTTGCGAGAGGTTGTTGCACCGAAGTTCGTAACCGGCCTAGCGGAAGATATCGTCGCGACAAGTCCTCGCGTAGTAGGTTTCACCTCCACTTTCGAGCAAAACGTTGCATCGGTCGCCGCCGCGCGCGCGATCAAGAAGCTTGATTCCACAATTTTGACCCTGTTCGGTGGCGCCAATTTTGACGGCACCATGGGGGCCGCTTACATGGCGGCAATTCCCTGGATTGATGCCTGCGTCGTGGGAGAAGCAGATCATGTTTTCGTTCCCCTGGTTGAGGCTCTGATAAACGGCCGCGCAGTTCCGCGCCTGCAAGGGATCCTTACCCGCAAGCAATTGAACGAGGGCGAAAACGTGGCCCGTGCATCCTACGGGGATCCGATGGACAATTTACCGCCTCCAAATTATGACGCTTATTTTGAGGCGCTTGCACACCATGGCATGACGGACGCAGATTTGGAGCGACCGATCTACATTCCCTTTTAGTCTTCGCGAGGTTGCTGGTGGGGGGAAAAAAATCACTGCACGTTCTGCGGTCTCAACGGCCTGGGAATGGGTTTTCGAGCCAAAAGCACCGACACAGTGGTGAAGGAGCTGACTTTTCTTACCGAACGGCACAACATCAATCGCTTTACCGCGGTCGACAATATCATGAGCCCAAAGCTCATGGACGGTTTGACGGAGACGCTCGCCGCAGGTGAATACGACTACGAGCTATTCTATGAAATCAAGGCGAATTTAACGCGAGACAAGATTTGTAATTTGTACAACTTGGGCGTCAGACATGTTCAACCGGGCATCGAGAGCTTGAGCACTCATGTCCTCAAGCTGATGCGAAAGGGAATCAATCGAATCCAAAACGTCAATGCCCTTCGTTGGATGAATTACTACGGCCTCGAAGTTCTTTGGAACATAATCTACGGTTTTCCCGGTGAAACCGAGAGCGACTACGAACGCCAACGACAGATCATTGCACAAATTTTTCATTTGGTGCCGCCTACAGGGGTCGGTCGAATTTGGCTTGAGCGGTTCAGTCCGATTTACAACGAAAGCACCTCATTTGGATTTGTCGACGTTCGGCCCGAGCGGAGTTACAACTACGTCTACCCGCTTTCTGTCGACCTGGGAAAGCCGCATATTTTTTCGAGGGTCATTGCGCCGACACTATTTCGGATATTTCGATAAAGAGTACACATGCCGCCATCGACCTGTGGAAATCCAAATGGAAAATGGATGTTTTGCCTTTTCTTAGGTTCGTTAAGACGCACGCCGGAATTCAAATTTGCGACGGAAGAGAAAAACCAGACGATCCTGTCAAGATTTCGTATCGCGCACCCGCTGACGCTATCTACGCATATTGCAGCGATCAACCGCGCCCACTGCACGCTATTGCACGGCACTTACGAGATTCTCTCGGTCTGAATATCGATGATGATAGCCTTGAAGGCATTATGGATCGCTTTGTCTCCCGCGGGTTCATGCTCGCGGAAGATAACCTTTTTCTGAGTTTAGGGTTGCCGGCGTATCGACGCGCCTGAGAACGTCCCTTGGCCCGTTGGAAAGATTTCCGCGGCGGATAAAAGCCAGACAACCGCGCCATCGCCGCCGTTTCGTTCGCGGAAACCCGGCCTAAAACGCGGATGCCGCAAGCCGGTTCGCGTCGCTATTGTTGCAAAGGTAATCGCTATTTTATTCGACAAAACAAAGTGATAACAGTAGTCGCTGCGGGAGCGAATGATGCCGCTCATGGCGAGAATTATCGATCTGCTGAGAATTTCCGACACTGTCAGATTTTTGGATCAAATTCATGAATTGGCTAAAACAAATTTCGCATCGGTTGCTTCCTCGCGCTCGTCGCAAAAAAAATAACACTGATCACTTTGTCCAGGATCAACTTTACCGGATCATTTCAAATCGTTACATCGCCGGCAAAATCTTTCCTGCAAACCAGACGGGCGTCTATCACCTCCTCTTCAAACCGTCCACGACGTTGCGGCAAGAGCCGAACGCCGCGCTCCCTACTCCTCCAAGAGAAATATGGGAGGGCTACGGTCTGACCGAGCAGGAGTATCTGGCGTCGGGACGTCGCCACATGGCTGCTTTCGAACAGATTTGAGAAAAGCCGGAAACCTTGCGGAGGATTTGCTCAAGGTGCTGGATTTCGGATGCGCTGCCGGACGCCTTTTACGATTTTATCCGATATTCCCGGCAAGTCGGAGTTATGGGGCGTCGATATCAATGCGCGCTATATCGGCTGGTGCCAAAACAATTAATTCCGCCGTTCCTTTTCGCCACTATAACCACGGCACCCCACTTGCCATTCGAGGATAATTATTTCGACCTGATCTATTGCGGTTCGGTTTTCACACACATTACCGATCTTGCCGATTCGTGGTTTCTCGAATTGCGCCGTGTCCTGCGCAAGGGCGGCTATGTCCTCATCACGATCCAGGACAAAAACAGCATGGACATTCTGCTGTCCCGATACAGTGAAAAAATTGCGGCAATGGACCCTTCTGAGCGGAATTGGGAAAAGCCCGATGGCGAGCCTGGTACCGCATCCGCGGGCATTCACCTGATCAGCGAATTCGACAATACGGTTGACATCCGCTCATTGGACTACCGTCATTTTCATTTTCGAGCGATCCTGACTCGAATAGCTTCTACGATATCGATTTTATTATCGGTAAGTGGTCAAGTTTCGCTGAAATTGTCTCCGTGACTCCTCAAGCGTATGGCTGCCAGACAGCTTTGTTATTTCGCAAACGATAGGCTTATCGCCGATGAGCTACTTAATTCAAACGCCAACGGCAAGAGCGATGAAGAACTGATTGCCAATGGTCCGACGTCCAACCTCTCAGAGCAATTGTTTTCGGTGGTGAGTTGGGGCTGCGCGGCGACGCATTGGCTCGCCCACGCTCTGAATACCCACCAAGACTTTCTGCGTCCATGCCGCAAATACGATATGGAATATTTTCGCCTATGCACAAAAATCGACGGTGTCCGCTACATGCGCCTTGTCGGCCCACTGGGCTATGGACACCCTGCGGCCGGAAACGTGCACGGCGTCTCACGTGATCAAATCCCGTTGCTGCGGCAAGAATTTGGTAAACGGTACGAAATCCGCTGTTATCGTTCGCGATCCGCTGCCGAGGCTGCAAAGCCAGTATCGCCTCTTTCGGCTTCGCCAACTAAATGCTTCGGGAAATTTGAACGATATTGCGCAGAGGGCATGGGGCAACCGGGTTTGGCATCGACATTTTGGCTGCCCGGGCCGGCCTCGACCCAGCCTCTCTGACGATGGACGAACGCCTGATGATCCATGGCGTGAATATGTTAAACTCTATCCTCTCGGAACGGGAGGTGGGATTTGTATTTCGGAGCGAGGACTTAACGACGAATGCCAAGGCTCTGGCGGATTTCATTTCACACATCACGCGTGGAAAAGTCGATGCCGGGATCGATTGGGCGCAAAGCGCAATATCGACGCCGCGGCTGCGATGAGCAATTCGAATTCCGCGCCAGACGAATTCGCCCGGACTGGCAATGGAACATGATGCGTCACTGCGTTTTGCCGGAAGCGTGGGAAGCATACGAGGAATTGGGTTACCGGCGTCCGGTGCCGCTTAGATAATGAAAACCGGCGCCGCCGCGGCCAGCACCTTTAAAAAAGAGATGTCATAGGGTGCGCCGGGATTGGCTAAATTTTCCAGGATCGGCGCCTATATTGGCCGATATATGTGTTGCTAAACTTAAATTTCGTCACCATCGGTATCGTCTATAGTTGGGGCGGCCGCCAGGAGACCCCTCGTGAAGGATACAAATGCCGCCAGCCGTCCGGGAGCGAATGCCGACACCACAAAGTCAATTGATCTGTCGTCGACATTCGCATTCAAGACGCAGTACCGCTGAATGCCGGCGTCTGCCGCTTCGATGGTCATCTGGAGGTGATTTCCGATCCCACCTCCGGCGGCTATTCGGCATTAATTCCAGTGGTGCAGTTGGTTCCTTATGGGGGGCATGTGGTATTTGTTTGCGATATCGACGTTATCGCCGGTTCGTTCGGTCTTTCCGCCGTTACCGCGAATTGCAAGATAGTCGCCGAGCGCATCACCACGCGCGGTGGGCGTCAGACAGTGGAAATCGTGCTACCTTGCACGGAAGGCGTCGACGGCATTCTGATCCGCAATTTCGCAGTTACCGGACAGTCATCCCGAGCGGTTATTCGAAGTATTGCATACAAACATACCAGCCGAAAAAATTATAAATATTAGCAATAGCCCCAGCCACAAGCTTCGCTTGCCCTTCGGCCGGCAATTGGATCGTTCGCCGCAAGAGACTGGAGAATCCGAAACGACCGTCGTCGAGCTGAATACCGCCGCCACCGCGGCACTCGTTGTCGATGCCTGGTACAACCTTGGCGAACGGGTCGAAGCGAATATTCGTAGTAATCTCGCGCCAACGCTCGATGCATTACGATCGACTGGCATGGCCGTCATTCATGCCGCGCACGATCGCAGCATTCATCCGCTAGTGCATCCCATCGCAGGAGAGACGAATATTCCGGGGAAACCCAGTGACATCGATGCTGCTGCCGTTGACGCGCTCTCTGATGCCGGCATCCGGAATCTCATCTACTTCGGGTACTTATCTTTAATATGTGTGTCATCCAGCGCTCGATCGGAATGCTGGAAATGCAAAAAAAAGGATTCCGGACGACTTTTGGTACGGGATGCTTCCATCGCGAAAAAATGGAAGGAGTCCTTCCCAGGTGAATGGCACCATAAAGGCATGGTCAATTTCCATGGAACTGAATATCGGCACAACGATAACGTCCGCGGAAGTTCAAGCGGCAGTTTCATCAATAGCCAATCATTCTGGCTAGATCAGCGATACGACGGTGAAATTTCACGAAACTATCGCGCGTTTCTGACGCTCAAGCGAAAAAGCCGTCGGCACAAGAAATTCACGAAGTTGCCACTTGGCGCTTTCACAAATGCCAGAGCTCGACTGCCGGTATCCGGGACCACTGAAGCCCTTTGGGCGACCGCTATTTCGCTGCCCTTCGAACCTCACGACTTGCCGGCGCAACCCGCAGCCCTGGCCGTACGACTGAGGATCTCGGAGGGTTTTGCGGGTATTGGCTGGTATGATGCCGATGGGCTTGCCGAAGAGATTTACGTTGGGGAAGGCCCCTGCACCCGCACGATCCATTTAACACTGTGGAATCCTGCTTTATGTCGCGAATTGATAGTTCGAAGCGTCAGGCGAGGGCCGCTCGCCGTTACGTTAGAATACTTAGACGCATTGCCCTTGCACGAGGCGCTGACAGCGACTGAATGGGGCAAGAGCCTCAATGATCTACCTGATGACTGTTTTCAAGACCGACCGTTTAAAGGCGCACTGGCAGACGCTATTTGGCGCAGCTACCTGGGACGGTGCGCTCACTTTGGTAAGATATGACGGTTTCGGCGGCTGAAACTCGTTGTCTCTTTTGGCTTGGGAACATTGCCCCGGCTATCGCTCGTGGTGGACATCTCAAGGCTGGCATCCTTCAGATTTGAGATCAATCGATGATGCCAGTTCAATTCCGGTCATCACGAGGCAGCAAATTCAAGCCCACCCAAAAGCATTTTGGTTACCGCGCCGAAATGCCCTAACAGCATCAACCTCGGGCACTACCGGTCAACCATTCTCTTTTCAGTTTACGACGGCCTTAAGCGCGGCGCATCTCGCCCAGGCAGCAATCGCGTGGGAGCTCACGCGGCGCCCAAAGAGTTCCCATGGCGAGCGCGAATGGCGGTACTTGGAGCGCGCGCCATCCGCGGATTTAGTGTGACAGGAGCTGCGGGAAGTTTGGTGTGGGGCTCATGCCCGCTACTGCACGACCCTGCCTTGTTGTTGGAGCTGATCCGAGCTTACCAACCTAAATATCTGCACACATTCCCATCGTCTTCGACCAAGCTCGTTGACGTGCTTGACGGCCGATACCGGTTCGCTTGCGTGGCATTAACTTCCGGGACGTGTTGCCGTTCCAGGTCCGAGACAACTGAGCAGATCGCCGAAAGGGTCATTTGCACGTATGGGCTCTCTGAAGGAGTCGCATTTGCGGTGCGATGTCCATCGTGCGGCACCTATGGAGAGCGACCGGGTCATGGACTGACGACGCTGCGCCGAAGACCGGATGGTCTACTTGACATCGTAGGAACCGGTTTTTGGGCACTGGGAACGTTGTTTATTGGCTATCTTACCGGCGACCTGACCGCAGGCCCCGCCGAACCATGCCCCGAATGCGGCAAGAGTGCCCTTTACATGTCGAATATTTTGGGTCGAGCGCATGACAGCCTCATCGACCGGGACGGCACACGATTTACGGTCGCCGTCCTCTACGGAGTTCTTGCCAAGCATATGGCCCGAATAATACTATACGATTTCTTGCAGGTTGAACCCGGCGAAGCGTTGCTGCGCTATGTCACCGATGACGGTCGCCCGCTCGAGCATGAGACTATTGAAGCGCTTCGTTACGTTGTGCCGACACTCGCAATAACGCTAAAGTTCATGCCGGAACTCATTGCGTTGCGTGACGCCCTGCCCCCGCGCACCAAATGGAAGATTGTAAAGACTGAGGGCTAAAGCTCTGAAGCCAATGCTGCGAACTGTTTACGCGGTTCGCCGGTAGACAATTCCGTCATAGTTTTTGCTACCAACTGACCGCATGCTTTTCAACAGTCCGCAATTTTTGTTCATTTTCCTGCCCCTAACGCTCGCCGCCCTTTTCGTCTTTGGCAGGGCGCGCGCGACTGCAATGCTTGTCCTGCTCCTAGCGTCGGCGATCTTTTACGGAGAATGGAGCACCCGCTATCTTGGAATGCTGCTCGCATTGTTGTCGATCAACTTTTTGATCGGACAAACCTTGATCAAAAACTCATCCCGTTCGCTGCTGGCCGCAGGCGTCGCGATTAATCTTTTCGTACTTGGCTATTTCAAATACTACGGTTTTTTTGTCGGGCAAATCATTGGTCTGTTTGGAACGGCGTTTCACGGGCCCGATATCGTTCTGCCTCTCGGGATTTCCTTCTTTATCTTTCAAAAAATTGCATATCTGGTCGACTGCTATCGCCGCCGTGTGCCACCGCATACCTACTTTTCTTTTTCCCTTTTCGTATTGTTTTTCCCGCAACTGATCGCTGGGCCGATCACACATGCACGAGAGATCATTCCACAGTTCGCGAATCTTCCGTCACGGACGTCGGTCAAAAACCTCGCCGTAGGCATGACGATCGTCACGATCGGCTTATGTAAAAAGATGCTGCTTGCCGATAATCTAAACCTTCTCGTTGGCTCGGTGTTCGACCAGGCCGCGGCACACCCACCGACGATGTTGCCAGCATGGCTAGGCGCGATAGATTTGGTCTCCAGATCTACTTCGACTTTAGGGATATTCGGACATGGCCATAGGCTTAGCTTATATGGCCGGAATAGCGTTACCGGTGAATTTTGCGTCGCCCTACCAATCTCTGTCCGTTACCGAGTTTGGCATCGTTGGCACATCACGCTATCTAGATTTCTACGCGACTACGTCTACATTCCACTGGGTGGAAATCGACAAGGGCAGTTCCGTGAATATGCAAATCTGCTCGTCACGATGTCGCTGGGCGGATTGTGGCAGGGTGCCGGGTGGACGTTCGTGCTATGGGGAGTTTGCACGGACTCTGCCTCGTGATCCAAAAACTTTGGTGCCGACTTGCACCGTTTGATCTCCAAAACGTGTGGCGTGGCTCTTAACGCTCTTGATCGTCGTTCTGCTCTGGGTCCCCTTTCGGGCACCTTCGATAGGCGTCGCGGCTTCAGTTTGGAGCGGCATGCTTGGACTTCATGGCGCAACGCTTACCGATATCTTTGCGCCGTTTTTTGGCAGCGGCGGAGCAGCGGCGAAGCAAACACACCTTCTTCCACCGCTAGGAGCACTGTTTATAATTCCGATTGGCGCTCTTGGTGGTTCTCTTCGCCCCTAACACCCAGACGATCATGAGGAAATATCAGCCGGTCCTGATAGAAGATCCGCGATTATGTTCGGACGATGGCTGGTTGACACGATGGGCTTGGCGTCCAACGGTGCTTTCGGGAATATTGGTTCGAGGGGCTTTCGCGGCTTGCGTTCTGCTGTTCAATGACATTTCGCAGTTCATCTATTTTCAGTTCTAGCTACACCCGCTTTCTCGCGGTTGGCGCGATTACGTGGTTTTGCATTGTAGCCGCCGTCATGTGTGCATCGTTCGTCGCCATCCGCTACAATTTGATCCATTGGCAGTTTGGCAGCCTCCTCGATTACCAAATCGAAAAGTTACAAGGTGATCAGCCGATCGACATTTTGCTCATCGGAGACAGCTCATTTGGGAAATTCTGTCGATGCAAAGCAATGGTCACACAAAACCGGCAAGAACGTCGTTTCGGTGGCTTTGACCGGCGTTTACAAGGACTCTATGGCTCGCTCAATATGATTCTTCGCGCTGCCAGGCATCACAAGTTGACGGCGGTGATTATTATGCAAACTGTCGACCTGATGGAGCGTTCGCCTAACCGGATGGGAAACTTGTATACTGCCGAGCGCCTTGAAGACATCAGCCGGTTGGGAGTGCTCCAACATCATCGGCGCGCTGGCCAGTTGGGATGTCGTCAAGAGAACGATTTGGCCTGCCCCCTATTCAGAAGTCATTGACGAAAGCAGGATCAGAAAAGTCGATTACCTTCCTCAAATATTGCCGCTGCAATCCAGGCCCGTCGCACGGCCAAATCCGGACTCTCACCGTCAACGCGATCCAGCCCAAAGGTTGACATCGCCCGCGACATCGCTCGTACATGTAAACGCCTAAATATCGCCTGCGTGTACATGCAGGGCCCGGTTTATTCACGCGTATGTGAAACATCCGGTCGATTTATGGATGTTGTCCTCGATCGCATCCATGATTCCGGCCTGCGGGTTATTCGCCGCACCTATTGCCTGCCGTGGTCTGATGTTGGCGATACGATCGCTCATGTGCTTCCGGCCAAAAAGTCATTCTACAGCGCAAAGATTTTCGAGGCCGTTCGCCCATTCTTAGAGGACGCCTCAGTTATGCCGCGCAAGCCTTCAACCCCCTGATTTTTCTGCGCGTTTTGCTCGGGCGAGGCGTGCAACAATACTACTCTGTCAGTGACTAAGGCCGGTTGTTGCGGGCAGACCGCTAGCGATAGATAAGGATGGCTGTCGTCTGCTTGCTTCATCTGGGCTATTTTCAATTTCCAGTTCGCGACTGCATGGTATCTCAGGCCATCATTCGCGTTATATTGGCGACTATACTTGCGGCGACGACAACCTTGAGAAGCGTCCTGTCATTCCTGAACGCCGGGGGGCAACGATGCCGAAATTTCTATTCGGGCGGTGGCTCGCTCGTGCAGACGGCACCGAATACGCAAAGCAACTGCTCAGCGCGACCGGCCATCCAAGGATTACGCCGGAGCAACTTGCTCGTCTTGAAACTGAGCTTGGTGCAGCCACCGGGAAAGTCCTTGGCCTTTTCCCGCATGATCGCATGCTTACGAATTTTATCTTGAGTGTTTGGGAATTAATGCACGGCGTCACCAATCTCAAAAGTTTGCCATGGAATATTTCGTTGCCAATTTCTGACGTTTGCAATGCGCGCTGCACATTTTGCACGTCTTGGCTTACCGGCCGCAGGCAACTCTCAATCGCGGAATTAGACCTGTTCGAGCCGGTACTCAGGACAGCGATATATGTTGGTCTGGTCGGTCATGGCGAGCCCCTTTCCCATCCCAAGCTTGGAGAAATCGCCGACCGGCTTTCCGAACATCTCGACGAGCGGTCCGCGTCTTACACGATTACTAACGGTTATTCTCTACAAATGGGAGGGTAGTCTCGATAGGCTGCGCCTCAGCTCTATTTCCTGCAGCCTGAACGCAGCCACACCAGAAACCCACCAGGAAGTCATGGGCTTCGCTCCCAAGGAATTTTCCCGCATCATCGCAAGCCTCCGACGGATCACGTCCGGCGAGGCGACGGGCCGTTCGATCTCCGTCAGCACGACTTTTGTCGTCACAAAGCAGAACATTCACGAAATTCCGGCCTTCATTGAACTAAGCAACGAGATCAATGCGACTTCTGTCTATCTGCGTACATTGTTGCCTCAGCCCTTTCTTACAAAGGGCCTGAACTACCATTTGCTACCGCCATACCTTCACCCCCGTTTTGAAGATCTGAGATCGGATGCGGTCAAGGCAATGAAGGCATCACCGATCCCGGTCTACGGAGAGCCGGAGACGTGGTCCAATCCTATCTTTTCCGAGCCTTTAACCCGTGACATATCACAAAATCCGCCACCGATTATCTCTCGCACGGAAGCGCTTCGTGACGTGAGCCGCGGCGAAATCGCAACCAATGCATATATCAACAAACGTGTGTTTCGCGGGGAGCAAAACCCACACCCAAAGTTTGGTGATCAATTAAAGGACGAAACGAATCCGCTCGGTCGTCAGGCGCCGTTTCGATGCCGGGCGGTTTACTACAACCTTTATGTCAACGAGCTGTTTTTGCGTGTACACCCTGTTGCTACATGACGCGAACACCCGGTCATGATGAAGTTCGCTTGCCAGGTATGAGAAATGTGAATGAAGCGTGGAACACGGACGCCTTCAGAACGTTGCGGCAAAGGCTTGCCAAAGGTCCGCTCTACGGCGCATGCGAGCGGTGCCCCGCCACTTGGTAGAGATGGTAGACTGCCACCAGATCGAACATATCGGGGATTTCGAAATTTAGAACGGTGTTTGCCGGTCGTCTGCTGCAGCCCGTATCATTTTTTTCGGCTTAAATATTTACTTGAACTACCGAAGCAGTTTGCGAGACACATTCATCAGCTCTTGCAGTGTCCGGCGCTCCGCGATGGCTTGCGGCGGTTAGCATCGATTTGCTTTGCGGACGTCATTTGAGATTAGCCAGCCCTAATTTGGGTTCGTTTTGTCACTTGCTCTCGGGTTTGGCTGCGGCCGCATCGGCGCTTTGTTGGTGTGTCACCGCGGACCTCGGATGCGTTTGTTCCCAAAGTTCTCTGGCGGTGTGCAGCGGCTCGATCTTGTTGTTTGCCCACCAGTCCAATTCATTGCCGACCTGATGCAACTGCCGATGATGGCCGCGGCAGAGCGGTACGGTGAACTCGTCACTGACCTTCATGCCGATGGCGCGGGGCTGGGCAAAGCGTAAGTGGTGCGGGATCGGACGGCTGTCGCCCGCAGACAAGGCAGGGCTGCGAGGCGACAAACTTCAGATGCGCCTTGTCGCGCAGCCGCTTGGGTTCGGCGATCGTGAGTTGGCTTTTGTCGATCGGTCCGGGAGCAAGATCAGGCGGCGCCAGAGGCGGGGCCGCGGTGCGGTCCGTTCGCCGGCGTTCGCCGCGGAAATGCTCAGCGATCTGGTCTTGCCGCCGGCCGTAGTAGCGCGACGGCCGCGGGATCGGCGTGGTGTCATCGGGGTGGAAACCAACGCGGGCAGTCATCGGCGGAACGGTGACAGCAGCGGTGTGGCGTCAGATGCATTTGCGGCATCGCCGTCTTGCCGCCGCGATAAAGCTCCAGCCCGAAGGGCTTGCCGAAGGTGGCCAGTGCCCGCTTGGTGGCATCGGTCTCGGCAGCCTTGAGCGCGATGTCATGCACCTCGCCTGGTGAGGTGCCACGCCCTTCGCCGGTGCCATGGCCCTCACGGATGATGGTCGCACCATCCGCCTGCACGGTGACCCGCACCCGGGCGAGATAGACTGCGAGGAAGGTGCCGCGCGTCTCCCGCGTCATGACGCAGCGGGTCTCCAGCGTCTCCCGGCTCCAGCCATCAAAGCCGAAGATGCGATTGGCCTCCGAGATGGCGTACCAGCCCTCGAGGTAGGTGAGTCCCGGCCGTGGGCTTCGCGGGTGCGGAGATGAGCCCGATTGGGTTGCCGGCGCAGCGCTTGCATTTGTTTTGCTGAGAACCCCATCACTTCGTCCTCACGCTCAAGACGGGCTCGGGGTTGGAGAGCGGAACGCCGGTGACCTCGGCGCCCTGTTTGAGATCGGCGAGCAGGCCCTGGCGGTTGAGCCGGGGCTCTCGCGGTTCCCAGTAGATGCTGGGGACGGCGGCCTCATCGATGACCAACAGAGACGGCATTCCGGGCCGGACAGAGACGGTGAAGTCGGGGGCCTCGAGCTTCTTCAGGTCGAGCTCGACCATCGTGTCTTTGGCGATCTGGCGGCGTTTGGCGGCCCGGTCCTTGAGACGTTCCAGGCGGTCTTCCATCTCGGCGATCCGGCCCTTGAGCCCTGTGGCCAGCGCCTCATCGGCCAGGGCTGCCCGAATGATAGCTGTGAGGATCTCATGCAGATCAGTGAGACCCTCAACGGTATCGGCTAGGGTCTGCTCGTCGATCTGCGGGTCTTCCGCCCGCAGGCGGTCGCGCAGTGCGCGGTAGTGGATGGCGGAGAATTCGAGGTTCATTCGTCTTCACTCCGACTTCAAAGAAAGGCGTTTGCGGACTGACTATGTGGTCGATTGTTCGATTTTGGCGGTGCCATACGCTTACTTCTACAAGCATGATCCAAAAGGGATCATAGCCAATGATCCAAAAGAGATCAAGCGCAATTTCTTCAATAACCGTTGAACAGCTAAGGGCCGCGCGCGCCCTTTTGGGCTGGTCGCAGACTCAACTTGCAAAGAGAGCGGGTTTATCGCTGCCAACAGTCAAACGCGTAGAGACACAGCAAGGGCCAAAGGTCTCAGAAGAGGCGCGTTTTGCACTGAAACAAGCCCTCGAACTAGCCGGCGTCGAGTTCATCGCTGAAAACGGCGGCGGCCCTGGAGTACGGTTGAAAAAGCCAACAAAACGAATGAAATCGAGTAAATAGCAATTTTGGCAAAACGAACCCAAAGTGCCGTTATTGAATTGCTCGCGCTTGAAATTTACTGGAAGGAATATTCCTCTAAACTAACGCTCCAATCGGGCCGCTCAGTGGGGCCCGGTTACTTGAGCGCGCGCCACCCATTCCAAGCCCCCCTGCACCGCAAGCGCGGTTCCGCCTGTTCTGAATTACAATGTCTCTTTGAGACGTTATGGCCCCTTATTTTCAGGCTATTCTCATTGACCTGCCTGGCTTTTCTGAACCAAGCTATTTTCTCACATCGCTTGGTTCAGAAAAGCCAGGTCAGGTCAAATACGCTGCTTCAAATAACAGAAATTGTTGGTGTCAAATTGAACACCGGCTATGACCCAATGCGAACATCGCCTATTCATTCGTTGACCTCGTCGGCACCGTCAAGCTGCAACGTTGAAATGTTAAGCTCGAGCGCAGCCGCGCCTCGCCGGCGCACATCAGTCAACGAGGCCGTTACAAGTTAAGCGGACGCAATCCTGGTAAATGTTCCGACATTCGGTAGATGAAATCTGCTTTAGAGAACGGCACTCGCGATATCGTGTGCGGCAGGCATCAATGCATTTCTGTTTTACAGACCGAGTCGCCGCAAAGGTGTGATGGGCGAGATCCGTATCGCGCGCATCAAATGTTCGCGCGCTTAACGACAAAAGGAGCGCAGAGACAACAGCAAACATCCGGGTTCTATATTTCATAGCCCAGCTCCGATTAAGTCAAAATGCAACGCATCCTAACGGCAAATATTAGCGCATTGAAAGAGGTCGAGCGTGACGAGAACTAATCGGGCTTTCCGCAAACACCCCAAGCCGCGGTGATGACGCCTGCGTAATCCAGAAAGCAGCGTCAATCGACCTAATTTGGCTTCGCCAAGGGTCAAGTGCGGAAGCTGTTCGCGTTAAGTTGTGTGTGGCCAAAACTCCAAAAGTGCGAATAGATTTACAAAACTTATTTGCCGTCAGGAATACGCACGCCGGCCCAGCTATCGCGCACCTGCTCGTAGTGCACGACCGGGTTGTAGGAGGGTACATGCAGGCGGAGCACCTCCGGCGACAGGCGGCCAACCGCAGCCAGCAACGTATAGGACGCCACCACGCGGTCGCGTTGCGCGCTCACCATCGACACGCGTGCATTGACCAGTTCCTGCTGGGCATTAAGCACGTCGAGCGTCGTGCGCTGGCCAACGCGCGCTTCCTCGCGCACGCCGTTGAGCGCGATCTCGGACGCCTGCACCTGCGCCTGCGTCGCATCGATATTGGCCTTGGCCGCTGCGAGCTGGCCCCAGGACTGCACGACGTTTTGCCGGACACTATCGCGCGCGGTGTCGAAGTCGAGCCGCCGCTGCGCAAGCTGCTCTTTGGTCTGACGGATAAGCGAGTATTCCGCACCGCCCTGGTAGATCGGCACGGTCAGCGTTCCGAGCACCGAGGCATTGTAGCTCTCGATGGTGTTGAGGCTGCCGACGGCGAGATAGTTCTTGGTGTAGTTGCCTTGCACCGACAGGTTCGGCAGCAGCGCGCCTTCCGCCACGGACACCGCACGCAACGCCACATCGACATTGTATTGCGCCGACGCTACCGACGGATGCGTGGTCGTGCCGACGGCAACCGCGGCCGACAGCGAGCGCGGCGAGAAGCGGTCGACCGGCGCGCCGGGCGTAAGCTTTCCCGGATTGGAACCGATCACCTGGCGGTAGGTCGCTTTCGAGGCGTTGTAGTTCGATTCCGCCGTCAACACCTGCGAGCGTCCCGCGGCAAGCCGCGATTCAGATTGTGCGACGTCGGTGCGCGTGACTTCGCCGACATTGAAGCGGTCGCGCGTCTGGCGCAATTGCTCCTGCAACACCTCGACGTTACGCCGCTGCAAATCGAGGATCGCGCCGTCGCGCAAGAGATTCATATAGGCGGTCGCCGCATTCAGCAGCACCGTCTGCGCCGTGTTCGCCAAGGTCGCGCGCGCGGCCAGCACCTGACTTTCCGCCTGCCGCGTCTTGTTGGCGGTCTGGAATCCGTTGAACAGCGTCTGCGTGATGGTCGCGCCGTAATTGAACGGACTGTTGTAGCCGCTCTGCGTCGCGTAGATCGCCGGACTGTTGGGCGGCTTATTGGCCGGCAGATTGGGGGTGACCACGCGCGTGGTGGACGAGAGCGACTGCTCGCCGCCGCTCGCCGTAACCGTGACCTTCGGCCGGTAACCCGACAAGGCCTGCGGGACGTTCTCGTCGGTGACACGCACCGCAGCGCGCTGTGCGTTGAGCGAGGGATTGTTGCGATAGGCTTCGACCAGGGCCTGTTCGAGGGTTTCCCCCCGCGCCACCACAGGCGCGCACACGACCACCACAGCACACACGATCATTGCGACCGCGAGCCCGCCAGCCCACCCGCTAAATCTTCCAGACAGCATTCCAATAACCCAACCCCGCGCGAAAACTAATTCACGCCAGCACTTTACACAGTATGGCTCAGAATAAAGTCCGTGTTCACCAAGGTATTGACGGCCACATTTAAAGTTAGCGTGTGGCCATCGCCGAAATCGATCACATTCGGATCCGTCGCTGAGTTCGATCAGCAACTGCAGTGATGCCTGGTCGATACCCGTACCAAAGTTGAGGAAACCTAAATCGATTTGATCGGCTTCGGCATGACTGAAGTCTGTAATCACGACGTGTTCGCCGTTGAACACGAACGTATCAGCACCAGCTCCACCGGTAAGAACATCGACTGCGGTGTCAAAATTGCCGAGGCCATCCAGTATATTGTTATTGCTGTCGCCGATTAGCGTGTCGCCGAATTGTGAGCCACGTAAATTGGCAATGTTCGTATATGTATCGCCGGCCGCATCGCCCGTGTTCGATCCGAAATTGGCGAGGCTCGCGGTCACGCCCGCATTTGCGTGCTCGTAGCTCGCGGTATCCGAGCCCCCGGCTTGCCCGATCAATTGATCACCGCCAGGACCGCCTTCCAGCACGCTGCTGCCGTTGCCGGTTAATATGTCAGGGCTATCAGAACCGCGTACGGCCTCGAAATTGGTAAGCATGTCGTGCCCGTCGCCGTCAGCAATACCGGTGAGCAAATTGACTGTTACGCCGGCGACGGCATGTTCATAACTGACTGTGTTGAATCCGTCAGAACCGCCGCTAAGCGTGTCGTCGCTCGGTCCACCTTCGATCACGTTATTATTGCCGTTGCCGGTCAGCGTGTCACCGTAGATCGAGCCGCGCAAGTTCTCAATGTTATTAAGAATATCGCTATTGCTGGCGCCGTCCGCCTGGGCAACGTGGGTGCTAAGATTGGCGGTCACCGCCGATCCAGCAAGAGAATAATCCACTGTGTCGCCGACATAGTCGCCGCCGTCATTAGTAAGGCCGTTAAAGACGCTGCCATGGGCGCCGTCACTAACAAAGGTATCGCCGCCGAAATTGACAGCGGCGTCGCTGAATTGGTTGCCGGCAACAAAATTGCCGACAGTGTTGTAACTGACGTGAAGGAAAATGTTATCCAGGTTCGTCGTTTGCGCCGTGTTATGATATGTCGTCAGCGCGGTCGTCAGGTCCGAGGCCGCAAAATCCCAGCCGTCGGAGTGGACCAGGATATTGCCGGCGGTATCGTAAATGTCGATTGCATCGACATGTCCGGTCAACGGATCGCCGGGGGTCGCGTCGTTGCTGACTGTCATGGAGAAGACGAGCCCGCGGCCTGCGTTGGTCGCGGTGAAGTGGCTGGCATCGACGGCCGCGACGACGCTGCCATCCAGGTCGTCATAAAGCGTGCTGAAGTTGTAGCCATCGGCAGCCTGGACGGTAACAGCGATTTGACCACTAAAGATGAAGTCGCTGGCCATCAAGCTTGCAGCCATCACGCCGACCAATTGCAGGTTGTTGCCTGAGCCGAATCCGAGAATTCTCGTATCGGGCCCGCCAGCTCCCGGGTTGAACGCGCCGGAAACAGCAGTTCCTTCCTGGAGCGTCAGGTCGCCGATACTGCTTATTCCGGCGAACGCCCGGAGGTCGATACGGTCGCCTTCGCCGATCCCGTCATTGCCGCTGAAATCGTGGATTCGGTCAGCGCCGCTATTCAGCCCGTACACAAAGATATCGGACCCCGCGCCGCCGGTCAGCGAATCGTTGGCGCCGCCGCCATCGATGATGTCGTTGCCGCCGCGTCCGTCGAGGGTGTTGGAGGCGTCGTCGCCGGTGATGATGTCGCCGAATTCGGAGCCGCGCACGGAATTGACGCCCGAGACGAAAGTGTCGGTGCCAATGGCGGCGAGATCGCCTGGCGCCGTTCCGTGCGCGCTGCCGGCTCCGCCGGACGTCAGCGTAACGGTGACGCCGGCGGACGCGTTCTGGTACTGCACGCGCGTGTCGCCATTGCCCGTGATCGTGTCGTTGCCGCCGCGGCCCTCGAAGAAATTGAAGGTGCCGTAGTCGCCTATGTTCAACGCGCCGGGTTGGCCGAAACCACTTGCGTCATAAGTGTCGGCGAATTCCGTACCGAAAATGCCTTCGATCTGGCGCAGGGTATCAGTGCCGGTATAGTCACCGCCGGTCACGGTGCCCTGCCCCATGTCAGCGGAGATTCCGTGGATTCCGTCGGCCTGCGCGGGGTCGTTGCCGTACGACGCCACGTCGACGCCGCCGTTGCCGTCGATGGAGTCGTTACCGCCACGACCCTCGAAATATTCGGTGACATCGGTGCGGTCGCTGCCAATCAAGATATCGTCGTAGTACGAACCGATAACGCGATTGACATGGCTGAAGGTGTCGATGCCAACGCCGGCAATTTGCCCTGGGTCCGTACCGTAGGCCTGACCGAGTATCGTTCCCGCCGGCCCATAAAGTCCGTCCGTAGGCGTCGTGGTGACATCGAGATTGACCGTCACGCCGGCAAAGGCATGAGCATAGGAAATGCGCGTATTGTCGTTGCCGACGATGATGTCGTTGCCGTCACGGCCCTCGAACTGATTTAAGCTGCCGTCGGTATCGCCGCCGATGATGCTGCCGGCATTGGTGCTGGTCGCGTTGAAGCCGGTGGCCACGAAAATATCGCTGAAGTTGGTTCCGCCGATGAACTCGATCGACTGCAGCGTATCGGTACCAATCACGGCACTGCCCGCATCATACTTGACGACAGTGCCCGATGCGAGATCGGTCACAATAAACCCGGCCGCGCCGGTGTAAACGGCCCGATCTATATTGGCGCCGCCATCAAACGTATCGCTTCCAGTGCTGCCGATAAACGAGATCCTGCTGTCCGTTCGCGCTGAAGGCATCATTTCCCAAGCCGCTTGCGAAATTGAAATTCCAAGTTGCTGTGAGCGCGTCGACCAGGCTGTAATCACCTAGCGATGCGTGTTCGACGGCGCTCAACCAATCTTCTGCCGCAAGAGTGTTGGGTGCGAACAAAAATTCGGCAAGGGCGTGTCCGTTTCCGTCCTTTTCTGTAATCGACGTAATAAAGCCGGTCAGTCCCGTAAATACGCCAACGAACTCGAACACGCGATCGTCCGCAGCGCTGCCGCCATCATATTGGATCGAGATCGCCGTGGACGTGGCGCCGGCTCCGACCGCCGCTTCGCCGCCCATCTGCGTGATGCCCAGACCCATTTTCGTGATCGGGTCGTCGGCGTCGAAGTTGTATCCGCTGGCCGATATCACGTTCGGATCCGCCAGCACATTGAATTGTGCGGAGCTGATGAACGCGGTGACCGTCGCCGTCACCACCGGACCGACCCCGTCGGTCAACGTCACCGTGAAGAGGCCGGTCGGCCCGATCGGCGCCGCGCCATCACTGACAAAATATACCCTGCCGTCGTTCAGATCCTGCTGCGTGAACGAAAACGCCGTCGGATCGGTCAACGCGCTGCTTGGATCGTTGGAAACGACAACATGGCCGTTCGCCGCGGCATCGACGCTGTAGTTAAGCTGGTTCGCCGGGGTGTCGGGATCGAGCCCGAACACGTCCGACTGGGGAGAGCCATTAAGCTGCACGGCGCCGCCCTGCAGCACACGGACCGTCAGATCGCCGGAGATGACCGGCGAGGTGCTGAAAAAGAAATCGGCCGAGGTCAGATTAGCGGCGGTGACGCCGGTGAGCGTGAGAGTGTTGCCGGAACCGAGGTCGATGAAAGTATCGGCGCCGCTTTGTGTCATGACCGACTGCAGATACGCCCAGTCGGTCGCCGCCGAGCCGGTGAGATCGATCTTGTCGCCTTCGCCGGGGTTGAAGTCGGTAACGGTGTCGTTGCCGCCGCTGTAGATAAATGTGTCGGCACCGCTCAACCCGGTCAGGATATTGTCGCCGGCATTGCCCTTCAGCGTGTCTCCAAAGCCGCTGCCGCGCAGGTTCTCGATCGAGTCGTAGGTGTCGCCGAAAGCCCAACCCGTATTGGTCGAAGGATCGCTCAAATCGGCGCGCACGGCCGGCCCGAAATTGTAGTCCGCCGTGTCGCTACCGCCACCGCCATGCAGTGCGTCGGCGCCGCCCCGCCCACGCAAGAAATTGTCGTTGGCGTCACCGACCAGAATATCGTCGTAGTTCGAGCCGATCAGGCTGTAGATGTCGACATAGGTGTCGCCGGCCGCATCGCCCGTCGGCGCTCCGAACGGATTGGTGAGGTCGAGGCTGGCGAGAATACCAATTCCCGCACCAAGATCGGTGGCCGGCGCAAAGATATATGACGCATAGTCCCGGGGACCGTAGCCCGCGGACGACCCGCCGCCGTCGAGCGCATCGGCGCCGGCCCCGCCTTCCAACGCATTGACGCTGCCATCGCCGATCAGCGTATCGCTGGAATTGCTGCCGATGACGTTGGTGATGCCGCTATAGGTGTCGCCGGCCGCGGCACCAGTGTTCTGGCTGGGATCGGTCAGGTTGACGGTAACCGGTCCGGGCGAGTGCAGATAGCTGACGAAGTCAGATCCGCCGCCGCCGCCGAAGCTGTCCGCGCCGATATAGGACGGCAGCACATCGTTGCCTGTGCCGCCGTGCTCGACCCACGAGAACGCACCGAACAGCGCGCTTACCTCGCCGGCGTTGTTGATGTCGACATGAAAATCGGCAATGGCGCTGCTCAGCGCCGCCGCGTCGATCGTGCCGTTGCCGAACACCAGTGTGGCAAGCAGCGCGTTCGACGACGGATCGTAAAAATCGATCTCGCTGATTTGGCCGCCCGTGAAGTTGTTGCTGGCGTCGTAGGTGAAGCCTGTGCCGATGAAATTATAGCTATGCCCGGTGCCGTAATTGATCGCCTGCGACAGCGTCGCCGTATGCACCGTGCCGGCGATCGTCGGATCGGCATTGGCGATATCGCCGGTGTAGTAGAAGGCAAACCCATTCGGCGTGACGACGTTCAATGTCGCCGTCGCCTGGAAGATGAAGTCGGCCGCGGCCAGATTGGTGGCGGTGACGCCGGTGAGCGTAAGGGTATTGCCGGTGCCGAAGGTGATCAGCGTATCGGCACCATTCTGGCTGAACAGCGCCTGTAGCGTCGCCCAGTCAGAGATACCGGAACCGGTCAGGTCGATCTGGTCGCCATCGGTCTGGCTGAAATCGGTGATCGTGTCGTGGCCGCCGCTGTAGATGAAGGTGTCGGCGCCACTCAATCCGGTCAGGATATTGTCACCGGCATCGCCCTTCAGGATGTCGCCGAAACCGCTGCCGCGCAGGTTCGCAATCGCGTCGTAGGTGTCGCCGAAGGCCCAGCCTGTATTGGTCGACAAATCGCTTAGGTCCGCGCGCACAGCCGGACCGAAAGCATAATCCGCCGTGTCGCTTCCTCCGCCGCCGATCAACGTGTCGGCGCCAGCGCGGCCGCGCAGGAAATTGTCGTTGCCATCGCCAATAAGAACGTCATCGTAGTTCGAGCCGATCAGGCTGGTAGATGTTGCTATAGGTATCGCCAGCCGCATCACCTGTGTTCAGAGTGGGATCGGCGAGATCGGCGACTACACCTATTCCGCTTCCGGAAACAATCTCCGGCGCATGGATATAGGACGCATAATCCCTAGGACCGCCGCCCGACAGGCGCACCGCCGCCGTCGAGCGCATCGGCGCCGGCACCGCCTTCCAGCGATTGACATTGCCGTCGCCGATGAGCGTGTCGTCGTAATTGGTGCCGATGACGTTGGTGATGTTGGTCAGGGAATCCCCGGCGGCATTGCCGGTGTTCTGGCTGGGATCGGCCAGGTTGACGGTAATGCCCGCCCCATAATGCACATAGTCAACGGCATCGAATCCGCCGCCGCCGTCGACACATCGACATTGGCAAAGGCCGGGATGACGTCGTTGCCGCCGCCGCCGACGACCGTAAAGGCATACTGGTTGAAGATGGAGCTGAGCGGGGCGGCCCTGGTCGAATCGGACGGAACGCCATTTCTGAAAGTATTGGCGGCATCTTGAAATTCGGCCGCGTCGATGGCAAAGCCTGTCATGGTGACCAGCGTGTCGCCGGTCGCCGTGTCGAGGATGTCGATCTCGGCTAATCAAGCCGCCGCTGAGGTGGCCGCTATCGTAGGTCAGGCCGGTGCCGACGACATGCAAGGTATGGCCGGAGCCGGAATTGATGGCGTTAAATTGCGTCGTCGTCGCGGTGCCAGTGTTGACGACGGCATAGGAAATGTCGCCGTAAAGCCCGTGTAGGTCGATACCGTTGTCCGTCACGATGGTGAGTGCGACAGCGCCGTAAATGAAGTCCGCGTCCGTCAGAGCGTTCGCCGTGACGCCGGTTAGCGTCATGGTGTTACCGGAACCAAAATCAATCAGCGTATCGCCGCCGTTCTGGCTGATCAGCGGCTGCAACTGTGCCCAGTTCGTGATGCCGGTGCCGGCAAGATCGATCCGATCGCCGTCGGTTTGGCTGAAGTCGAAGGTGTCGGCGCCGCCGCTATAGATGAAAATATCGGCGCCTTCCTGACCGGTGATCACATTGGCGCCGGCGTCGCCCTTGAGCACGTCGCCGAAGTGCGAGCCGCGGATGTTCTCGATCGACACGTAGCTGTCGCCGTACGCATCGCCCCGGTTGCTGCCGGGCGCGGTCAGGTCGACGCGCACCCACGGCCTGTTGTTGTAGTCCGCCGTGTCGATACCGGTTCCGCCGATCAGCGTATCAGCGCCGCCGCGGCCGCGCAGGTAAACGCCGCTGTCGTCAGCGACTAGGACGTCGTCGGAGTTCGAGCCGATCAGACCGTTGATGCCGAAGTAAGAGTCACCGGCGGCATCGCCGGTATTCTGGCCGGGATCGGCAAGGTTCGCGATCACCCCGGTCGCCGCATGAATGTAAGACGCAAAATCAAGCGCGCCGCCATTGCCATGTAGCTCGTCAGCACCGGCGCCACCTTCCAATGCGTTGATGTTGGCGTCACCATAAAGGATGTCATCGGAGTTGGTGCCGATGACGCTGTTGATGTTGGTATAAGTATCGCCCGCCGCATTGCCGGTGTTCTGGCTGGGATCGGCCAGGTTGACGGTTATGCCAGATTGGTAGTGGAGATAGTCGACGGTGTTGAGCCCGCTGCCGCCATCGAAGGTGTCGGCATTGGCATAGGCCGGAAGCACGTCGTTGCCGGCGCCGCCGGTCTCGCTAAAGGCATACTGGTTAAAGATCGCATTGAGCTGGCTGAAATCACCGACCTGCACCGCAGCCGCCGCCGCGATATATGCGACCGCGTCGATGGCAAACCCGGTCATGGTCACCAGCGTGTCGCTAGTTGCGGTGTTGAAAATGTCGATCTCGGAAATCGTGCCGCCGGTCAGGTTGCCGCTACCGTCATAAGTAAAACCGCTCCCTACGAGATGGATCGTGTGGCCAGAGCCAGTATTGATCATGTCGTAGTAGGTGGCGTCATGCGTGGCGCCAATCGCATGCCCGTCGGCATGGCCGAGCTCGCCATTGATCCCGTGCAGGTCGTAACCGTTGTCCGTCACGATCGTGAGCGTAACCAGCGGAATCTCATTGACGGTCAGCGTATGGCTCGCCTGCGGCGCCGGGTTGCCCGCCAGATCAGAAACATCCGCCGTCACGGTATAGTCGCCGTCCGCTAGCACAGCATGCAAGAGATCCGCATTGGGCACGGTTGCCGTCCAGGTGCCGGCCGTCACCAATGCATCATAGCTTTGTCCGTTGAAACCGACGGTGACATGCTGACCGTCTTCCACACCCGTCGTGATACCGCTGATCGACAAGTCCGACTGAGCTTCCTGCGCGTTAAGCACATCGTCGCCTGCAATCGCATTGATCGATACCGCCGGCGCCGTGGCGTCGACCGTCAGCGTCGTGCTGGCGCTCGCCGTGTTGCCGGCGGCATCCGTCGCCGTCGCCGTCACCGGCAAAGGTCCATCGGCGCCCGGCGCCGCCAGCGTCACCGTCCAGTTGCCCGAACCGTCGACCGCCGCCGCCACCCCGTTCACATCGACCGAGGCACCGGCCTCCGTCGTGCCGGCAATGACGATCCCGCCCGCCGCTTCCGCCGCGTTGATGGTGGCGTCGCCGCCCTCAATCGTCGTGATCGCAATCGCCGGCGCCGTGGCGTCGACCGTCAGCGTCGTGCTGGCGCTCGCCGTGTTGCCGGCGGCATCCGTCGCCGTCGCCGTCACCGGCAGAGGTCCATCGGCACCGGGCGCCGCCAGCGTCACCGTCCAGTTGCCCGAACCGTCGACCGCCGCCGCCACCCCGTTCACATCGACCGAGGCACCGGCCTCCGTCGTGCCGGCAATGACGATCCCGCCCGCCGCTTCCGCCGCGTTGATGGTGGCGTCGCCGCCCTCAATCGTCGTGATCGCAATCGCCGGCGCCGTGGCGTCGACCGTCAGCGTCGTGCTGGCGCTCGCCGTGTTGCCGGCGGCATCCGTTGCCGTCGCCGTCACCGGCAAAGGTCCATCGGCGCCGGGCGCCGCCAGCGTCACCGTCCAGTTGCCCGAACCGTCGACCGCCGCCGCCACCCCGTTCACATCGACCGAGGCACCGGCCTCCGTCGTGCCGGCAATGACGATCCCGCCCGCCGCTTCCGCCGCGTTGATGGTGGCGTCGCCGCCCTCAATCGTCGTGATCGCAATCGCCGGCGCCGTGGCGTCGACCGTCAGCGTCGTGCTGGCGCTCGCCGTGTTGCCGGCGGCATCCGTCGCCGTCGCCGTCACCGGCAGAGGTCCATCGGCACCGGGCGCCGCCAGCGTCACCGTCCAGTTGCCCGAACCGTCGACCGCCGCCGCCACCCCGTTCACATCGACCGAGGCACCGGCCTCCGTCGTGCCGGCAATGACGATCCCGCCCGCCGCTTCCGCCGCGTTGATGGTGGCGTCGCCGCCCTCAATCGTCGTGATCGCAATCGCAGGCGGCAAAGTGTCGACGGTGATGTGGAAGTCCGAGGAAACGCCGCTGACATTGCCGGCTACATCAACCGTTCTCGCGGTCAGCGTGTGCGCACCTTCGCTCAGCACCGAGGTCGTGATCGCGAATTGGCCGCTCGCATTGGCTTGCCCGATACCGACGGGACTGCCGTTGTCATAGATCGTAACCGCGCTGCCCGCTTCTGCGGTCCCGTTGACCGTCAGCGTGGTGTCGTTGGAGTAGCCATGGTCGGCGATCGCACCGGTGACCGGCGCGACGTTATCGGTCGCGCTGGCGATGACGGGTGCGCCCGGCGCCGCGGTATCGACGGTAACGAGCTGGCTCGCCGTGTTACCGACGACACTGGCCGCGTTGATCACGCGCGCCTGATAGGTGAAGCTCGCACTGTGCGGATTGGCGGTGTCGTCATAGCTCCAGCTCGTCGTCGTACCCTGCGTGACATCGAACCAGGTCGTGCCGCCGTCGCTGCTGATCTGGACTTTTTCGCCCGAACCGAGGGCACCGTTTGTGCCGGATACGGCCAGCGAGGTGTCGTTGGTGACGAAGTCGGCACCCGAGGTCCCGGTATCGTCGGTGATTGCGGTGATGGCCACCGCCGCCGTTGGCGCCGACGTCGTCACGGTCACATGGAAGGTGGCCGCGGTGCTTTCATTGCCAGCCAAATCCTTCGCCGTGACGGTCAGCGTATGAAAACCTTGCGTCAGCACCGAAGTGGCGATTGCAAAATTTCCGCTCCCGTCCGCTTGGCCGGTGCCGACAGACGTCGCCCCGTCATAAATGGTGATGAAGCTGCCGGCTTCCGCGGTGCCACTGAACGTCGGCGTAGGATCGTTGGTGGTGCCGCTGTCGGCAATCGGACCCGTCGCCGGTGCGACGTCATCGCTAACCTGGCTGATCACCGGAGTGGCGGGCGGCGTCGTGTCGATGGTGACGGCTTGCTGCGCGGTTGTGCCCACAACGTTTGCCGCATTGATCACCTGGACCTGATAGGTGAAGCTCGCGGTGTGCGGCGTGGCCGTGTCGTCATAGCTCCAGCTCGTCGTCGTATTCTGCGCCACGTCGGACCAGGTCGCACCGCCATTGCTGCTGATCTGGACTTTCTCGCCCGCTGCAAGTGGACCGTTTGTCCCCGATACCATCAGCGTCGTCGTGTTGGTGACGAAATCGGACGCCGAAATGCCGTTGTCGCTGCTGATCGAGGTGACCGTCAGCGTCGCCGTAGGCGGCGGCGTAATTGTCACCGTGGCGACGATATTGTCTGGGCTGCCGTTGCTGCCACTCGTCGGGGACGTCGTGAGGTCAGTGGTGGATCCCGTCGTTGGCAGGATGACGGTCTGCGTCGTCGGCGGCGGCAGCGTTGTCGCCAGCGGCGGAGGGTTGGTTGATTCATCGTTGGTCGGCGGCGGCGGTGGCGACGAACTCCCGCCGTTCGGAGAGGATTGGGGCGATGGCCCCTGATTCTGATTGTCGTGCTGCTGGTTTTGCTGTTGTTGTTGCTGCTGTTGCGGCTGCGGCACGAAAATTTGCGGGTAAGTTTGCACCAGATGTTGCGCGGCATTAACCAGCGCTTGTTGTTCGGCGGTTAGGTTCGTCACGCCCTGCACCGGCGTGAAAGTCGCCAATTGATTGGTACCTGTCGCTGTGACGTTTGCAGCCGAGTTGACTGTCACCGTGCCCAGCACGGTGCCGCCGGGATGATCGTAGAGCGTGTAGACGCTGTCGTGACCGTTGGGATCCGGCACTGCGAAAAAGTTACAGCTGCCCGCGTCCGCGCAGGAGCCGCCGCCAGCGGTGCCGCGAATGCCCATGGTCGCAACTGGCGTCTGAATGTCGAGACCGCCGGTCTTTGCGACTTGCCCAGCAACAAAGACGAAGCTGCCTTGTACGAGACTGAGCAAGCCCGAATTCGATGTCGAGTTTGCGTCATAGACGAAGTCGTTCATGCCCATCCGCGTATTGGCAGTGAGCGTGAGCACGGTTCCATCTACAAAAGCGATGTTGACCGTCGAATTGCTTCCAGTTTGGACGACGTCGCCTTTGTTGATTGCATCGCCGATGTTCAGAATGACCGAAGCGCCGTTTCGTACGACCGTCACCGAGCCGGTGAGCTTGTCCACGCGACCGATGCCTTGTCCCCCCGATGGCGCGGGCGCCGTCGCCTGCGCGTATTGGTTAGGCGCGAGCGAGCCGGCCAGCTTCTCGACCATGTCGGCTGAGAGCAACGCGCCGTCGGGTGACGCCAGGTTCGGCAGCTTTTCATGACGGAAATAATCAATGACGCGAAAACTCCTACCATCCGCACCGGTGAGAGTTAGATCGGGCCCAGCGCGCTTAAAGTCGGCGGTAAAAAGGAGTTGCGCGTCCGCTACGACAAGAAACGCGGCGTCTGCGTCGTGATGCGATACGGTATGTTCATCGGCACCCGATACGGACGCCGAACGTGAGTCGGAAATAGTGTCCGAATTATCAAACATGGCTATATCTGCACAGCGAATTGAATCGCCACAACGAAGACGTCACAAAACCTGTTACAGACGGAACAGTTGAGCCACCCCCGCTCCTTCTGCAACCCCAAGTATCCATAACAACAAAGCTCTAGACACGTGTCACCATTTTTTTGTCGCTATCCCTAAGGTGAAGGCACGACACAGTTGCATTGCACAAAAAACTA